>CAVWVG010000001.1:0-15000 GCA_963758355.1 uncultured Alphaproteobacteria bacterium
GCCAGTTCGATGATGCTGCAGCCATAGGCGGGGAGCCTCATGCGGCCTGCCTTCACCTGCGCGTCGCCGAGCAGATCGGTGCCCTTTGGAATATTCGGCACGTCTGCCGGCTCGCCCAGCGTGTTGAGGATGAACAGCAGGCGGCGGTCCTTGCTCTCGCGGATGGTCGCTTCGACGCCGGCCGGCATGTCGGCGATGAGCGGCACGATACCGGCGGGCGCCAGCACCTGATCGGCCAGCACCTCGACCAGAGCATCGCTGAGGTACGTGCCGAGGTAGATCACATTGCCCTTGCCGACTTTGCGCGAAGTCATCGCGGCTTGGCCCTCGGCGAAGCGGCTGGCCCAGCTGCCGATAACCTCCGTGCCGGGCGCGACGTTAAGCAGCTCATAAAGATGCGCCGCCGTCACCTGCGCATTCCCGATCTTGAGCTCGTATTGGCGGCTCGCCGACGTCGCCGGCAGCTTCTTGCGCACCGTGTTGGCGCCGAAGCGGCCGCCATGCTCGAACAGGCCGTCGCCGCCGATCGGCGTCAGCAACCCGAACTCCTCGACCGTGATCCCGGCCAGCGCCGAGAGCGTCTTGCCCGGCGAGGTGTCGCGGATGACGTGGTTGTTAACGTCGCGTGATCCGGTGCGGCCGCCCAGGATCACCGTTCCACCCGCCTTGGCGAAGGCCTCGATCCGCGCCGTCCACGCATCGGTCCATTTCAGCCAATGCGGCACGTAGAGCGCCTTGAGCTTGCTGAGATCATCCTCGGGATGGATGAAGCCGCAGGCGATGTTGTGGCGGTAGCAATAGCGGTGCAGCAGCGTCGCATCGTCCTGCGGGCTCGGCATGCCGATGGGGTAGGAGCGGTGCATCTCCTGATTGTCGAAATCTGATCCGGCGATGCCCAAATCCATGCGCACATGCGTGCCGAGGATCTTGTCCTTGAGCGCCGTGACCTCACCCGCAAACTGCTTGGCCTCGTCATAGCGCCGCCGCGGGATGTCGTCGTGATCGATGATGCCCATCCAATAGATCTCGGCGCCGAAATGCGCCGGCCGCCAGCGGAAGAACATCACGCCATCGGCGCCGCGCGCCACTGACGTATAGGCCATGCGGCGCATCTCGCCGGGTTCGGGCGTCAGCGTCGAGAAGTTCGGCTGCGCACCGAAGCCCGATTGCTGCTCGGGCACGATGAAGTTGCCGGTGAAGCCGCGGCAGATGTCGAGATGCAGCGCCTGCACCTCGCCGACGCCGCCGACCCGCTGCAGCTCGTCATAGAGATGCGGGTAGATGTCGAAGCCGAGAAAATCGAGATCGGTCGAGAACTCGCCGCGGAAGTCGATGTCGTCGATCCGCCCCAGATTGTGGAAGACGAACCAGTCTGGATTGGTGGCGCGCAGGATCAGCACCTGATCGTGCTGGAACCGCGCCGTGACGAAGGCGAGGAAGCGGTGATAGTCGACCACATGGGTCGGCCCGACCGGGGCAGGGGCGTAGTCGAGGGGCAGCACCACTTGATCGAAATCGTCGTAGGCGGTGGCCCAGAAATGCCCGCCCCACGCATCGTTGAGCGCGGCGATGGTCTTGTACTTGTCCTTGAGGAAGGCCTGGAACTCGGCCAGCGTCACCGGACCGTAGGACAGCGATCCAGAGGTGTTGAGCTCATTGTCCGTCTGCCAGCCGATGATGTGCGAATTGCCGCGATAATGCTCGGCCATCGCTTTAGTGATGCGCTTCGAATGCTCGCGGAACACTCCGCTCGCAAGGTTGGCGTGCTGGCGCGAGCCATGGCTCATGGCGCGTCCATTGGCATCGACGCGCAACACTTCGGGATAACGCGCCGTCAGCCAGCGCGGCGGCGTCGCCGTCGGCGTGCACATGATGGTCTTGATGCCGGCCTTGCCCAGCACATCGATGGCGCGGTCGAACAAATCGAAGTCGAACGTCCCCTCATGCGGCTCTAGAATGTGCCAGGCGAATTCCGCAAGCCGCACCGTGTTGAAGCCCGCCGCGGCCATGCGGTCGGCGTCGCGCTGCCAATAGCTCTCATCGACATGCTCCGGATAATGCGGGGCGCCGACGAGGAAAGTGTCGGTCGAGATCGGCCGCCAGACAGAGAGCGGCGCGGATTTCGAGGCAGTCGTCATAGTCGGAAAACTCCAGGCGATAGTCTATTTGATGGCGCCGGCGGTGAGGCCGCCCTGCCAGAACCGCTGCAGCAGCAGGAACACCACGATGACCGGGATGATGCTGACCAGCGCGCCGGTGATGACGATCGAGAACAGCACCTGTCCGCCGCCACCGCCCTGCTGCGCGAGCTGATACCAGGTCGCAAGGCCCACCGTGATCGGCTGATACTCCTGCGAGCGCAGCACGATGAGCGGCAGGAAGTAATTGTTCCAGGTCCCGACGAACGAGAGCAGCGCCACGGTCACCATGCCCGGCGCCACCAGCCGCAGCACGATGGCGCGGAAGATCATGAACTCGCCGGCGCCATCGATACGCGCTGCGTCGAGCAGTTCGTCGTCGACGCCCTGCTCGATATAGACGCGCATCAGATAGACGCCGATCGGCGAGATCATCGAGGGCAGGATCACGCCCAGCGGATTGTCGCTGAGACCCGAAAGCGCCAGCAGCAGGAAGATCGGCACGACGAGGGCGGTCTGCGGGACAAACACCGCGCCCAGCACGAGCCCAAAGATCAGATTGCGGCCGACGGAATTTGAACTTGGCGAACGCATAGCCTGCCGCGGTAGCAAAGATCGCGGCACCGAGCCCGGCGGCGGTCGAATAGAGCACGCTGTTGAACATCCAGCGCATGAAGATGCCGTTGTCGCGCGCGAACAGATCGCTCAGATTCTGCCAGAGGTTGAACTCGGTGCCGAAGCCGAAGCCGAACGTGGCGAACAGGTCGCCATTCGTCTTCGTTGCCGATAGGACCAGATAGACCAGCGGCACGAAGCTGTAGACGAGGAACAGTGACAGCAGCAGCGTGAGGATGATCCGCGAGCGCCGCCGTTCGCCGGGCCGGCGCCTGGCAGCGTCGAAAGTGGCGATGTCGGTGGTCGCAGTCATCATTGCTCCGGCCGACGGCGGTTGGTGATCAGGGTGAAGATGTAGGAGGCACCGGCGATCACGATGCCAAGCACGAACGAGACGGCGGCCGCATAGCCATACTGCTGGTTCTGAGTCGCCAGCGAATAGGCATAGAGGTTCGGCGTGTAGCTCGAATTGATGGTGTTACTGGCGAGCGCGCGCATCAAGTACGGCTCATTGAACAGCTGCAGTGTGCCGTTGATCGAAAAGATGATGGTGAGCAGGATCGCCGGCCACAGCAGCGGCAGCTGGATCAGCCGCGCAAATTGCCAGGGCGAGGCGCCATCGATCCGCGAGGCCTCGGCGAGGTCCGACGGGATCGCCTTCAGCGCGGCGTAGTAGATCACCATATTGTAGCCGACATATTCCCACGTCACGATATTGGCCAATGAGAAGATCATCGCGCCCGGCGACAGGAAGTCCGGCGGCGGCAGGTTGAACGCCTTGGCCATCTGCGTGAACGGGCCGAAGGTGGGGCCGTAGAGATAACCCCAGATGATCGTCGCGATCACGCTCGGCACGGCGTAGGGGAGGAAGAAGCCGAGCCGGAAGACGCTCTTGGCATAGACCTGGCCACGATCGAGCACGATGGCGAACAACAGCGCCAGGCCCAGCATGATCGGCACCTGCACGATGCCGAACAGAACGAGGTTCCACACGCCGCCCCAGAATTTGGCGTCGCCCGTGACCTTGATGTAGCTGGCTGCACCCGCGAATTGCCGTCCGCCCACCAGCGTGTCGCGGTAGAGGCTCATATAGAACGCATAGACCAGCGGCGCGACGATGAAGGCGATAAACAGCAGCACGAAGGGCGCCAGGAACAGATAGGGCGCGAGCTTTCGTGACGTAAAACCGCCCGATCGCGCTGGGCGCGTCGCGGCGGCTGGCGAATTCGACATTGCCATGGTCCCCCGTCCGGCAAGATGAAGAGATCGGGCGCGCCGATCAAGCGCGCCCGGCCGTTGCCCGGGAGGAGTTAGGCGACGGTAAAGCCTTGTTCCTTCGCGTAGGTGACCACGGCGTCCTGGATGCGGTCGAACGCATCCGACAGCGTGCCGTTGCCGCTGATCGAGGCGCCGAATTCATCGGCCATCGACTGGTAGAGGAAGTCCTGGAACGGGCTCCACTCAAACGGCGCCACGGCGACTCGCCGATTTGGCGAACACTTTGTTCACCTCCTGGCCGCCGAAGAAATCCGGCTTCTGCGCCCGCCCATTCCGGGCTCGACAGCAGCGCGTTGGTGCAGGGGAAGAAGTTTTGCTTGGTGGTGTAGAGCTTTGTGGCTTCGGGATTCGTGTTCAGCCAGATCGCGACTTCGGCGGCCTCGGGCAGATGCTGGGTCGTTTTCATCACGGCCAGCGCTGAGCCACCCCAAGCGCCAGTCGCGAACTTGCTCGCGTCCCACTGCGGCAGATCGGCGGCACGCCACTTGCCCACGCTGGTCTTGGCGACCGAGGTCAGGAACAGCGGACCCCAGCCCGCAGCGAGCCAGGTGGCATAGCGGCCCGAGTCGAGGCCGGTGTACCACTCATTGTTGAAGCCCGGCTTGGTCTCGATGACACCCGCGGTAATAAGGTCCTGCCAATAGGCGGCGAAGTCCTTAGAAATCTTGTCGTTGATGTTGATCGCGAGCTTGTCGCCATCGCGGCTGACCGGCTTCCAGCCCATCGGCCACAACAGACCCAAGACCCAGTCGGCATTGGCTCCGAACGGCGCGTCGGTGATGAACACATTCGGATCGGCCGCATGGATCTTCTTGCCCGCATCGGCAAACTCGGCCCAGGTGGTGGGCGGCGTGATCCCATGCTTGTCGAAGATGTCCTTGTGATAGAGCATCGCCATCGGACCGGAATCCTGCGGCATGCCGTTGACCACATCGCCCTTGGCGACCTGCGCCCACAGGCCTTCGGGGAACTCGCCCTTATGGGCATTGGCGTACTGGCCGATGTCGGCGAAGGCGTCGACCTGGCGGAAGGTCTCGAGGAGCTGGTATTCGATCTGGACGACGTCGGGCAGGCCGCTGCCCGCCTGCAGGCCCGCACGGACCGCCTGATATTCGGGGTTCCCCTGGCCGGCATTCACGAGTTCGATCTGGATGCCCGGATGCGCGGCGTTGAACATGTCGACCTGAAGCTGGAGATCCGGCACCCACGACCACAGAACCACCTTGACGGGATCGGCAGCGCGAACTGCCGCCGGCAGGGCCGCTACCGCAACGCTCGCACCCGCAACTTTCAAGAAGTCACGACGCTGCATCGTCCGCCCAAGCGGATTGAAAATCTTCGTCATTGAAGTCCTCCCACGAAAGATACGCTCCCACACGATGCAGGGCGCATTTTTTCTTTCAGTTAGAAACTTAATGCCGAGATTCAGTCGCTGTCAATCGCGATCGATTGATCTTTAGTCGGCCATCACGAGGCTGTCGGCAGGGTTGAGCGTCGTCGCATCGAGCACCAGGCGCACCGCTCCAAGCACGATGTCGCGGTGCCCCAGCGCGCCTATCACGAGGCGCGGCGGGTCATACACATTGCCCTTGAGGCGGTGCCGCAGCACATCGAGCACCAGATCACCGCCGCCGACGACCCGGCCCGCCAGTACGATGATTTCGGGGTTCATGAAGGCAGCAACACTGCCCACCGCCATCGTCGCATAGTCGAGCAGCTCGGTGACAACTGGCGCGATTTTGCCCGCCTGCCGGTCGGTGACGGCAGCCAGGGTGAGCTTCCCCGCCGCATACTGCGTGTTGGCCTCTTCGAGCATCTTGGTCGCCTGTTCGGGGATGCCGAAAAAGCGCAGCGATTGCTTGTCGCCCAGATGTTCGAACGGCCGCCCGGTGAGGAGGGGGTCATCGAGATACCAGCTGAGCTCGCCCGCCGCATGCGAGTGCCCGCCATAGAGCTTGCCGTCGATGACGACGCCCGCGCCGGCGCCGGGCCCGATCGAGAGGCTCACGACGCTGTCGGCGCCACGCCCGGCCCCGAATCCCCATTCGCCCACGGCGGCGAGGTTGCGCCCGTTCTCGACGACGATGGGCATCTGAAAATGTTCGCTGAGCCGCGCCCGCAACGGCATGTCGCGCCAGCCGAGCCCGAGCGTCAGCACCACTTCGCCCTCCGGCTGCCTGACGATCGAGGGCAGGCCAATGCCGATGCCGCGAATGGTCTGGCCGCGCGGGCGGGGGGCCGCCATCAGCCGGCGGATCAGGCCGACCAGCTTTTCGAAATTGCGCTCGCCATCATCGTCGGCCGTCTCGTGCATTTCTGTCTGCACGACGCCTTCGAGATTGGCCACGGCGCCGTAGAACTCGCCCTTGCCGGCCTCGATGCCGATGATCGCATGCGCCGCACCGCGGAACTTGATGCGCGCCCGCGGCCGGCCCCGCGACGTCTCGTCGAAGCCGTCATAGGCGACCAGATCCTCGGCGATCAGATCCTCGATCACGCGCATCACCGTCGGCAGGCTGATGTTCAGCCGCTCGGCGAGGCTCGATGGCGAAATCACCCCTTCGGTGCGGATCAGATCCACTGCGGCCGACCGGTTCAGGCGGCGCAAAAGGCTCGATGTCGTTGACTGGCGCTTCATCGGACAGGCCAGTTTCTACTAGGCCGGCGCACCGGCAACGAGCGTCGGCATAGACCAGAACCGCCCGCGAGTCCGCTTTTTTTGCTGCTGGGTCGTTCGGCTTCACCCCGCGCCGGGCACCAGTGATTGCTGCTGCGGTTCGAGGATCGTCCGAGAACGTGGCCTCGAGATCATCATCTGTGACGAAGCAGAGTTGCGCTATGGGGAGCTGCCGAGGCCGGGGGATAGAGAGTGCTGTTCGTCCACGATCATGAGTTCCTTCGGGGGTCTCGAGCACCGTTCGATCGTCCGCGGAGTTGGAGTCAAAGCGTCTGCGTTAACGCTCAGGTGATTCTTGATTTGTCGGTTTGGTTGTGCGCAGCTCGCCTCGCAAGGACGGAGGAGATAATGCTCGACTGGCGCAGCTGTCGGCGGCTCGAACTCGATGCACCCTATTTGGGCGTGGATCGGCATCCGCAATCAGCTCGTCGTCAAGGTCGAGAACAACGCCGGCATCGTCAGCGGGCGCTGAATGAAAGGCGCTGTTCGCCCAGCCGGCCAGTGCGGACCGTAAGACCTATCGTGCCGATCATGCCGGGCTTTGTCGCAATCCAGAAGCCCGTGGCGCCACCCCGCAGCGAAAGCAGTTTCGGGCCCACCAGATCGGCCGGACCGTCGATCTCGACTTCAACCGGCTCGAACAGGAAGGGCAGCTTCTGCCCCGCCTGGTCGAGGGCGCGCACCATGACGCGGACGCAGTCGCGCTCGCTGGCGTCGAGCGTATCCCTGTCGGCGACGACCTCGAGCTTGGTGAGCACCGGATCGGCGGCGAAGCCGACCGTTATCGCCGGCTTGCCCCCGACAAAGCCGACGATCCTCGCATTGTCCCATTCGGAGCCCCACTGGCCCAGTTCATCCTCGGTAAAATCGCTGCGCTCGAACACCACCGGCGGATGCGGCAGGTTGGGGAAACTCCTGCGGTCCGGTCCGAGCCGCTTGACCAGGCGGTCGGCGTAGCGAAGCTCGACTTCCTCGCAATTGGTCAGCACCATCAGCGGCAGCACGCCACCGATATTGCGTTCGCCCCGGGCCCAGAACGTCACCGGCTTCATGATCACTTCCTCGGACGGCTCGCACTGGCTGGCATAGGCGAAGGCGGCGAATTTGGGTTCGCGGAACATGTCCATAACGCCGTGATGGCAGATGCGGTCGCCCGAGCCGAAGTCCTTATGCGTGTTGTAGTCGAATGCGCACCAGCCGATGGCTCCTGATATGCCCGGGTTGCCATAAGCCGCGTCGAGCACCTGCAGATGGCGGCGCACGTGTTCGGCCTGTCGCTGCTCCTGGTCGTAGATTTTGGTCGGATACATGTGGCCGCCGAACTCGGTGATCATATAGGGCACCGGTGTCGTCAGGCCCGTCGTCTCCGACAGCGGCCGCAGCGCCGTGCGCGGCCGGTTTCCGCCGAGCTCCTCCATGCCCAGGATGAAATCGTTCATCGTATAGACGTCCTCGAGCAGCTCGCTCTCGGCCAGGTAACGCACCCCGCCGGTCTGCCGAGTGGAATCGAGTTCGTGTGCGACGCGGTTGGTCTCGACATAGAAGTCGTGGTCATCCAGCGACTCGTTGATGCGCACGCCCCAGATGATGATCGAGGGATGGTTCCAGTCGCGCCGGATCATACGGCGCACGTTCTCGACGGCTTCGGCTTTCCAGGCGGCGCCACCAATATGCTGCCAGCCGGGGATCTCCTCGAAGACCAGCAGGCCAATGCGGTCGCAATGATCGAGGAACCATGGCGATTGCGGGTAGTGCGAAGTGCGCACGATGTTGACGTGGAGCTGATGCTTGAGGATTTCGGCATCCTGCTCCTGTGCGCTCCGCCCCAGCCCATAGCCGGCATACGGGTAGGACTGATGGCGGTTAAGGCCGCGCAGCTTGAGCTTACGGCCATTGAGCAGGAAACCCTCGCCCGTGAACTTGGCTGAGCGGAAGCCGAACCGGGTTGCCAGCGTGTCGCCGCCATAACTCAGCTCGAGCGTGTAGAGCGTCGGGCTGTCGATATCCCACAGCGCAATATCGGCGAGTCCCGCAAAGCTCAGTTCGCAGCTGCTGGCGGCTTTGACTTTGGTCTGTGCGACGAGTTTGCCCTCGCCCTCGAGAAGCCGTGCTGTCAGCTCGCCTGCAATTGCCAGCTGTTGCGGATTGTCGAGCTCGACCATCGCGCGGACGCTCTTCCGCGCGGCGAGAACGTCCGGTGTTTCGATTTTCACCCGCCCGATCGACACCGGATCGGTCAGCTTCAGCCAAACGTCGCGATAGATGCCCGCATAAGTCAGATAATCGATGCGGCCACCGAAGGGTGGGGTATCGGGCCTTTCGCTACCGTCGATTTTGACAGTGATCTCGTTCTCGCCCGCCTTGAGCCGACCCGTCAGCCGCGCCGAAAAAGGCGTGTAGCCATCCTTGTGCGCGGCGATCTCGACGCCGTTGAACAAGACCTGCGCGTTGGCCATGGCCCCGTCGAAGACGAGGCCGACCTCTTTGCCCGCCCAGCCGGCCTCGGCGGTGAAGCGTTTGGAGTAGGTGAAGCTCCGCTGATAGGCGCGCTCGTCAAAATAGCCCCAGGGAAGTTCGACCGCTGTGTGAGGCAAGGTGACCGCGTGACCGTCCTCGAAAGACCAATCGCGGTTAAAGGACAGGATAGAACGCATGAGAACCCTATTTAGGAAGCGCCGCGGGCATAGAGGCATGGCGGCTCGAAATTGCGCTCGCCATCATCGTCGGCCATCTCGTGCATTTCTGTCTGCACGGCGCCTTCGAGATTGGCCACGGCGCCGTAGAACGCGCCCTTGCCGGCCTCGATGCCGATGATCGCATGCGCCGCGCCGCGGAACTTGATGCGCGCCGGCGGCCGGCCCCGCGACGTCTCGTCGAAGCCGTCATAGGCGACCAGATCCTCGGCGATCAGATCCTCGATCACGCGCATCACCGTGGGCAGGCTGATGTTCAGCCGCTTGGCGAGGCTCGATGGCGAAATCACCCCTTCGGTGCGGATCAGATCCACTGCGGCCGACCGGTTCAGGCGGCGCAAAAGGCTCGATGTCGTTGACTGTCGCTTCATCGGACAGGCCAGTTTCTACTAGGCCGGCGCACCGGCAACGGGCGTCGGCATAAACCAGAACCGCCCGCGAGTCCGCTTTTTTTGCTGCTGGGTCGTTCGGCTTCACCCTGCGCCGGGCACCGGTGATTGCGGCTGCGGTTCGATGATCGTCCGCCGCTCCGGAGTCAGCCGCGCCAGCATCGCTTGACCCGCACCTTGTCGCCCGCCAAGCCAGCGAGCGGGCGGAGCGAAGCTGGGTGCCGCAGGCTCCATCGGGAGCCGTCTGATGCCAGCGAGCATGCGCGAGCTCAAGGCGAGTTGCGACGGTCGCCGTCGACCCCTGCCGACTCCTGCATCATCTCAATCGGCGTGGCCGCCGTACCGCGATCTCGTTCCTTGCAGATCCGTCTCATCCACTGGAGAGCGCTTGACAAATTAGGTAATGTATATTATCTAATAATATGCATGATATATTGACGTCCAGCTGCCGAAAGAGGATCGTTTGCACGTAGCCCTCAATGACCTGATCCTCCTGTTCGCCCTTACATTCGCGCTCTATCGCGTAGGGGACATTTGGACATTTCAGGTGGTGTTATTCCCGCTCTGGTCGAGGGTGCGCGCGGAAGATTTTCCCGCCTATCACCAAGCGCATTTCCGCAGCATCTATCGGGTCATCTTCGCGCCCATGGCGCTCTCCGCCGTCAGCGCGGTATTGCTTCGTTTATATCCACCGACAGGAGCGCCGCTCTGGCTTCTGGATCTGGGCTTGGCGCTCCAAGCGGTGTTGTTCGCCTCTCTAGCGTACTGGATTCCGTTGCAGCTTCGCATCGAACGTGAAGGCAACACGCCCGATTTGATTCGCCAGCTCGTGCGTACCCATTGGACCCGCGTCGCCAATCTTACCGGTTTCGCAGTGGTCGTCCTGGCTGTTGCTTGGCTGCGGCTTAGAGCCTGACATGACCGAGGTAGGGAAGGACGCGAACAGCGCAGGACGATTGCTCATGCGTTTAGTCAATCTTGTTTCGCATCGCTCTGGGAAGACATTCGCGCTTATGAATTACGCTGGCGTGACTCTGCAGCAGATCGTTTTGCTCAGCCGTATCGAACAGTTGGGGTCGGCGTCGCTTTCAGACGTGGCTCAGAGCGCAAACACATCGGGGCCAGCCGCCAGCCAAATGATCGACCGTCTCGTCCAGCAGGGGCTGCTGCATCGCGTCGAGGACCCTGACGACCGTCGTCGCAAGTCCATAACCTTGAGCGCTGACGCCCGTACTTTCCTACGCAGGTTCGAAGCGGCGCGGTCAGACGATTTTGAAGCTGGACTAGCGCCCTTAAGTCCTGAACTCCGGGCTCAAATGGCGACGATGCTTGAGCAAGCGGTCGCGGAAATCGAACGTGTTCGCACCGACGATCAACATGCGAACAACTTCGCAAAGGAACAGAGGTCGGGGCATGTTCGCACTCCGAAGCATACCGCGCATGGAGATCGTAAGCCTCAGATACCTGGTCGCGGTCGCTGACGTCGGATGCTTCTATAAGGCCGCGATGCATCTGGGCGTACATCCTGACCTGAGCCCTGACTTTCCTCCAGCGTAGCGCAGAGTCCTGGGTTTCATTTTTGGCCTCACGCGGCCAGCTTTTCCAGCCTGGTTTTCATGGCAAACTCGGCCGGCGGGATGTTGCCGAGAGCTGAATGCGGTCTGTGGGTGTTGTAGTCCTCCTTCCAGTTGGCAATGGCCGAGCGGGCATCGGCGAGTGACGAGAACAGTGTCTCGTTCAAGAGCTCATCGCGAAAGCGTCCGTTGAAACTCTCGGCAAAGGCGTTCTGGGTCGGCTTGCCCGCGGCGATGTAATGCCATTCGATGCCCGTCTCCTGGCACCATTTGAGGATGGCTATGCTGGTCAGTTCCGTGCCGTTGTCGGAAACGATCGTCGCCGGCCTGCCACGCCGGGCGACGATCGCGTCCAGTTCGCGGGCGACGCGGATGCCTGACAGCGAGGTATCGGCGACCAGCGCCAGGGGCTCAGGTCAGACTACATCGACATGTTCTACAACCCGAAACGCAAGCATAGGAGAAACGGGATGCTGTCACCCGTCGAGTTCGAACGACAGCAGGAAATGAGAACCGAGCGCGTCTAGAAAACTCGGGGCTATTCAGTACTGACAAGGCTGCCAAAAAGAACACTCCCGGAGCGGGGCTCACGGGAGTGTCGGTATCGGTGGTTGCGGGGACAGGATTTGAACCTGTGACCTTCAGGTTATGAGCCTGACGAGCTACCGGGCTGCTCCACCCCGCGTCAACACTGGTTGTCGGCCTTACGGCTTGCCGCAAATACAAAGGCCGCCGGCGCAGACGAGGTCTGGCGAGCGGCCTCGCATATTGGCGAATTCGCAAAGAGAAGATTTCTCGTGAAAACCATGCATTCGGCAGACCTGGCAGCGACCTACTCTCCCGTGCCTTGAGACGAAGTACCATCAGCGCTGAAGCGTTTCACGGCCGAGTTCGGAATGGGATCGGGTGCAGCCGCTTCGCCATAACCACCAGGTCGGCAAAACGCATGTGTTCGGAATATCGAGAAGCCAGTGTCAATTTCACGATGCCCGGACTAACTGGTCTTCACGATGCTGCGTCTTTCGCCAGAGTGTCGCGAAGCATCGGTATCTAAATTCAGCATCTGACCTTGCACAATGGCCGTTGGTAATGAGAACGATCAAGCCAATCGAGCTATTAGTACCGGTAAGCTTCACGCATTGCTGCGCTTCCACACCCGGCCTATCAACGTGGTCGTCTTCCACGGTTCTTAGGGAAAACTCGTTTTCAGGTGGGTTTCCCGCTTAGATGCCTTCAGCGGTTATCCCGTCCGTACATAGCTACCCTGCTATGCGGCTGGCGCCACAACAGGTCCACCAGAGGTGCGTCCATCCCGGTCCTCTCGTACTAGGGACAGATCCTGTCAATATTCCTACACCCACGGCAGATAGGGACCGAACTGTCTCACGACGTTCTGAACCCAACTCACGTACCGCTTTAAATGGCGAACAGCCATACCCTTGGGACCTGCTCCAGCCCCAGGATGCGATGAGTCGACATCGAGGTGCCAAACAACCCCGTCGATATGGACTCTTGGGGGTCATCAGCCTGTTATCCCCGGCGTACCTTTTATCCGTTGAGCGATGGCCCTTCCACGCGGGACCACCGGATCACTATGACCGACTTTCGTCTCTGCTCGACTTGTCAGTCTCGCAGTCAGGCTGGCTTATGCCATTGCACTCGACGAGCGATTTCCGACCGCTCTGAGCCCACCATCGCGCGCCTCCGTTACTCTTTGGGAGGCGACCGCCCCAGTCAAACTACCCACCATACACTGTCCCGGACCCGGATAACGGGTCGCGGTTAGACATCCATGGAGATAAGGGTGGTATTTCAAGGGTGGCTCCACCTGAGCTGGCGCCCAAGCTTCAAAGCCTACCACCTATCCTACACATGCCGTCACGAATGCCAGTGTAAAGCTATAGTAAAGGTGCACGGGGTCTTTCCGTCTAACCGCAGGAACCCCGCATCTTCACGGGGAATTCAATTTCACTGAGTCTGCGTTGGAGACAGCGGGGAAGTCGTTACGCCATTCGTGCAGGTCGGAACTTACCCGACAAGGAATTTCGCTACCTTAGGACCGTTATAGTTACGGCCGCCGTTTACTGGGGCTTCGATTCAAAGCTTGCACCTCTCCTCTTAACCTTCCGGCACCGGGCAGGCGTCAGACCCTATACGTCGTCTTGCGACTTCGCAGAGCCCTGTGTTTTTGATAAACAGTCGCTACCCCCTGGTCTGTGCCACCCCGTACCGGTTGCGCCGATGCGGGGTCACGCTTCTTCCGAAGTTACGCGTGCAATTTGCCGAGTTCCTTCAACATAGTTCTCTCAAGCGCCTTGGTATACTCTACCAGTCCACCAGTGTCGGTTTCGGGTACGGTCTATATGGAGGAGCTATTTCCTGGAACCGCCTTCGCAGCCGATCCAATCCGATAAGGATCGACAACTTGCAGCATCCGTCACTACCTCCAGGCCCACGAATATTAACGTGGTTCCCATCGACTACGCGTTTCCGCCTCGACTTAGGGGCCGGCTAACCCTGCTCAGATTAACTTTAAGCAGGAACCCTTGGACTTTCGGCGAGGGGGTCTCTCACCCCCTTTATCGTTACTCATGTCAGCATTCGCACTTCCGATACCTCCAGCAGCCCTCACGGGTCTGCCTTCGCAGGCTTACGGAACGCTCCGCTACCGCGCACATTGCTGTGCACCCTCAGCTTCGGTGAGTGGCTTTAGCCCCGTTACATTTTCGGCGCAAAGACCCTTATTTAGACCAGTGAGCTGTTACGCTTTCTTTAAATGATGGCTGCTTCTAAGCCAACATCCTGGTTGTTTTGGGATTTCACATCCTTTCCCACTTAGCCATACTTGGGGACCTTAGCTGGAGGTCAGGGTTGTTTCCCTTTTCACGACGGACGTTAGCACCCGCCGTGTGTCTGCCAGATAGTACTTCCGGGTATTCGGAGTTTGGTTAGGTTTGGTAAGACGGTGAGTCCCCCTAGCCCATCCAGTGCTCTACCCCCCGGGGTATTCGATCGACGCTCTACCTAAATAGATTTCGCGGAGAACCAGCTATTTCCGAGTTTGATTGGCCTTTCACCCCTAGCCACAAGTCATCCCGAACTATTGCAACAGTTATGGGTTCGGTCCTCCAGTAAGTGTTACCTTACCTTCAACCTGCTCATGGCTAGATCACTCGGTTTCGGGTCTAATGCGACGAACTGAACGCCCTGTTCAGACTCGCTTTCGCTGCGCCTACACCTATCGGCTTAAGCTTGCTCGTCACACTAAGTCGCTGACCCATTATACAAAAGGTACGCCGTCACCCGCCCACCAAATGCCTTGGCATTTGGTAGACAATTTAATGCTTCCAAATTCCTCTGCATAAAGCTTCGGAATTTGGACCGCCATCCAAGGAATTTGGAGGACGGGCTCCCACTGTTTGTAGGCATCCGGTTTCAGGTACTATTTCACTCCCCTTGTCGGGGTGCTTTTCACCTTTCCCTCACGGTACTTGTTCGCTATCGGTCATGCACGAGTACTTAGGCTTGGAGGGTGGTCCCCCCATGTTCAGACAGGGTTTCACGTGTCCCGCCTTACTCAAGGACAAGCATCGCGTTTACCCGTACGGGGCTGTCACCCGCTATGGCCCGACTTTC
>CAVWVG010000001.1:20000-1019815 GCA_963758355.1 uncultured Alphaproteobacteria bacterium
CGACCTACTCGCACCAGAATGCGATCGCCCCCGGCATCGTGCCGGGCGCCCACGTCCGCCAGGGCCAGATCATCGGTTATGTCGGCTCTACCGGGCTGTCGACCGGTCCGCACTTGCATTTCGAGATCGCCGTCAACGGCACCAAAGTCGATCCGATGCGGATCCGCCTGCCGCAGGGCAAGGCGCTGAAGGAGGACCAACTGGCGGTTTTCAATGCCGAGCGCGACCGCATCGACGCGCTGCTCAATCGCGACAAGGAAGATCAACTCGCCCAGTTCTGACGCCGGCCGATCGGCGAATGTTCAGCGGCGCTCGAACCCCAGTTCGATCCGGGTCTTTTTCGACAATCCCGCCGCCACAATCCGATGGCTTTCCGCCAGGTAGTCACGCAGCGCTGCGTCGTCCATGCTTTGCCCGGAGATGTGCTGGATCCATGTCATCCCGCGCGAGCCAAGGTAGGGCGCCGGGCGAAGGCCCGGCCGATCCTTGAGCAGATCGTAGCTGATTTCGGAAACCTTGAAGGTTATCGCCGCCCCGCCGCCTTCGCCTTGGCCGGCGATGGCGAATACCTTGCCGGCGACCTTCCACACATGCGCGCCGCCCCATCGGACAACGTGGCTCACATGCGGCAGGCAGGCGCAGAAGCGGTTGTATTCGTCCAGGGTCATCGGCGCCCGCAATTTGCTCCCGACATCGCAGCGACGTTCTCAGATCGCCGCGCGGCGTTTTGTTTTCGCCGCGCGCGCCACCAGCACCTTGTCGATGCGCCGGCCATCGACGTCGATGACTTCGAAGCGCCAGCCGCGCTCGACGAACGATTCGCCCGCTTGCGGAATGCGGCCGAGCCTATCGAGAACAAAGCCGGCAACGGTGTGAAAACCGGTCTTCTCGGGAAGCGCGATACCGACGCGCTCGGCCAGTAGATCGATCGGCGCGCCTCCCGAAACCAGCAGCGAGCCATCGTCGCGCTCCATGATATGCGGCTCGGGCGGCGATGCATCCTGGGGAAAGACGCCGACAATTGCCTCAAGGATATCGGCACTGGTCACGATCCCCTCGAACTGGCCATATTCGTCGAAGATCAATCCCAGATGGACATCGGTTTCCTTCAACCGGGCGACCACGTCGAGCGCATCGAGCGTATCGGGGATGATCGGCGCCTGCCTGATCAGTTGCCGGATGCGCGGCGCACGTTTGCTCAGCCAGGCGGCCGCCAGGTCCTTCGTCTGGATGACGCCGACAATGTTGTCCGCACTGCCCTCGTAGACGATGAAACGCGAATGTCCGCTCTCTGCAATCCGCTTGCCGATCCTCGTGGGCGATTCGTCGACATCGATCATTTCGACTTCCGGACGCGGCGTCATCACGGTACGCACCGGACGGTCGCCGAGACGCATGACCCCGGCGATCATGCTGCGCTCCTCAGGCTCCAGCACGCCCGCCGTCTCGGCTTCCGCGATCAGCGCATGGATTTCGGCGTCGGTCACGCGCTTGTCGCTGACCTTGCCCTGGCCGATGAGGCCAAGCACCAGCCGGCCGGAACGGTCGAGCAGCCACACGAATGGGGCGGCGATGCGGGCAAGCCACGTCATTGCCGGCGCCATCCGGCAGGCGATGCGTTCCGGATTGCGCAGCGCCATCTGCTTGGGGACGAGTTCGCCGATGATCAGCGACAGATAGGTGATGACGCCGACGACCAGCCCGAAGCCGAGCGGCTCGGCGGCATTTTCCGGCAATCCCAGAGCCGCGAACCAGCTCGCCAGGCGCTGACCGAACGTCGCTCCCGAAAACGTGCCGGCGACGATGCCGATGAGCGTGATGCCGAACTGCACGGTCGAGAGGAACCGGCCCGGATCGGCGGCCAACAATATCGCACGATTGGCCCCGCGCACCTGTTGCGCGGCAAGCGCTTTCAATCGGCTCGAGCGCGACGAAGCGACCGCCAGTTCCGACATGGCCAAGACGCCGTTGAGCCCGATCAGGACGAGAAGAAGAAGGATTTCGAGATAGGCCACCGACGCTCCGCAATTGCCGTCCCGCCCGGCGGGTCAGCGACGAAGGCTTAGCGTTTGGCAATCCGCGTCACAATAGCGCAGGCGGCCGTCGCCAGCTGTGAAGCCGGCAACCGCCGGGGATCTCGCAGAAGCAACTCAGGCCGCCTTGGCCTTGTCGATCGCCCGCGGCGCGCCGCCGGCCTTGGCCTTGAACAGCAGGCGGTCGGAACCGGCGGTGACCTTGACCGTCATGCCGTCGCGGATTTCGCCGGCAAGGATCTTCTCGGCGAGCGGATCTTGCAACGCCGTCTGGATCACCCGCTTCAGCGGCCGCGCGCCATAGGCTGGCTCGTAGCCTTTCGCAGCGAGCCAGGAGACCGCCTCGTCATCGAGCGCAAGCGTAATCCGCCGTTCGGCCAGCAGCTTGGCGAGCCGCTCGAGCTGGATGTTGACGATGCCGGCCATGTCTTCGGCGCGCAGGCGCTGGAACAGGATCACATCGTCGATGCGGTTGAGGAATTCCGGACGGAAGCTCGCCCGCACCACCGCCATCACCTCGTCGCGCACCGAACTAACGTCGGCGCCGTCCGGCATGCTGACGAGATATTCGGAGCCGAGATTCGACGTCATGACGATCAGCGTGTTGCGGAAGTCGACGGTGCGGCCCTGGCCATCGGTCAGCCGGCCGTCGTCGAGCACCTGCAGCAGTACGTTGAAAACATCGGGGTGCGCCTTCTCGATCTCGTCGAACAGCACGACCTGGTACGGCCGGCGGCGCACCGCTTCCGTGAGCGAGCCGCCTTCCTCGTAACCAACATAGCCCGGCGGCGCGCCGATCAGGCGGGCGACCGAATGCTTCTCCATGTATTCCGACATGTCGACGCGCACCATCGCCTGGTCGTCGTCGAACAGGAAGCTGGCGAGCGCCTTGGTCAATTCGGTCTTGCCGACGCCGGTCGGCCCCAAAAACATGAACGAGCCGATCGGCCGGTTCGGATCCTGCAGGCCAGCGCGAGCACGGCGAACCGCGCGCGAAACCGCCTGCACCGCTTCGCCCTGGCCGATGACCCGCCTGGCGAGTTCATCTTCCATGCGCAGCAGCTTTTCCTTTTCACCCTCCAGCATCTTGTCGACCGGAATTCCGGTCCAACGCGAGACGATCTGGGCGACGTGATCGGGTGTCACCGCCTCTTCGACCATCGCCTCGCGACCGTCCTCGGCGGCTTCGGCGCCGACGAGATCGCGCTCCAGTTGCGGGATCACGCCATAGGCAAGTTCGCCGGCGCGCCCGAGATCGCCGCGCCTTTGTGCCTGTTCCAGTTCGATGCGGGCATGATCGAGCTTTTCCTTGATGTCGCGAGCGCCGGCGAGCTTGCGCTTCTCGGCCTCCCAACGCGCAGTCAGCGCGTTGGCTTTTTCTTCAAGCCCGGTGAGGTCGGATTCCAATGTCGACAAGCGCTCGCGCGAACCCTTGTCGGTTTCCTTCTTCAACGCCTCGCGCTCGATCTTCAGCTGGATGATGCGCCGGTCGAGTTCGTCGAGCTCTTCGGGTTTGGAATCGACCTGCATGCGCAGGCGAGAGGCTGCCTCGTCCATCAGGTCGATCGCCTTGTCGGGCAGGAAGCGGTCGGTGATATACCGGTTCGACAGATTGGCCGCCGCCACCAGCGACGAATCGGTGATGCGCACGCCGTGGTGCAGCTCGTATTTTTCCTTGATGCCGCGCAGGATCGATACGGTATCCTCGACGCTCGGCTCGCTCACGAAAACCGGCTGGAAGCGCCGCGCCAGCGCCGCGTCCTTTTCGACGTGCTTGCGGTATTCGTCGAGCGTGGTGGCGCCGACGCAGTGCAATTCGCCGCGCGCCAATGCCGGCTTCAGCAGGTTGGAAGCGTCCATCGCACCTTCCGCCTTGCCGGCGCCGACGAGCGTGTGCATCTCGTCGATGAACAGGATGATCTTGCCGGCGGCCGAGGTGACTTCGCTCAGCACCGCCTTCAGGCGCTCCTCGAATTCGCCGCGATATTTCGCCCCGGCAATCAATGCGCCCATGTCGAGCGCCAGCAAGCGCTTGTCCTTCAGTGATTCGGGCACGTCGCCATTGACAATCCTCAGCGCCAGGCCTTCGGCGATCGCCGTCTTGCCGACGCCCGGTTCGCCGATCAGCACCGGATTGTTCTTGGTGCGCCGGCTCAGCACCTGGATGGCGCGGCGGATTTCCTCGTCGCGCCCGATGACCGGGTCGAGCTTACCCTCGCGCGCATCGCGGGTCAGGTCGCGGGCGTATTTCTTCAGCGCGTCATAGCCGGCTTCGGCATTGGCGCTGTCGGCGGTGCGGCCCTTGCGCAGGCCTTCGATGGCCTGGTTGAGGGATTTCGCGTTGACCCCGGCCTTTTCGAGGATGGCGGCGGTCGCAGCCGATTTCTCGATTGCCAGGGCCAGCAGCAGCCGCTCGACGGTGACGAACGAATCGCCGGCCTTCTGCGCCGCCTTTTCGGCGGCATCAAGCACCCGCGCCAACGGTTGGGCCATGTAGAGTTGGCCGCTGCCGCCGGAAACCGACGGCATCGCTTTAAGCGCTGCCTCGACACCATCATGGGCCGCTTTCGGCTTGCCGCCGGCCTGCGAAATCAGCGAACTCGCCAGGCCTTCGGGATCGTCGAGCAGAACCTTGAGGATATGTTCGGGGGTGAATTGCTGGTGCCCGGCGGAAAGCGCCTGGGTTTGGGCGGACTGGATGAAGCCTTTTACCCGGTCCGAATATTTCTCGATATTCATTCTATGCCTCCTCGTTTCCCGGACCCGCGAGACGGCATCGGGGAATAGCGTTGGGGTACGGCTCCCGCAATGCGGCAAACCGTTTCAAAAAGAATATGGGAATTTCGCAGGCGCGAAAAAAGAGGCAGCCGGTCATTCGGCAGTCAATCGGGGGCGCGTTAGTCAGCGCGGTCAGTCGTCGGAGCCGTTCTCCGGGGCTGGAGCGCCGCCCAGGATGCTGCGCGGCAGCATTGAGGCGTCAGGGCTGACATTCGACTGGCTGACGCTGGACTGGCCGACATTGGCCTGGCCTGCACTGGCTTGGTTGGCATTGGAACGGCGTTCGTCGCCGCCCTCCGCGTTTACGGTCTCGCCGCTGCCGTTTGCCTGTGTCGGGCCCTGCTGGCCGCCGCGTGGCTGCCGATCGCGATCGTCGCGTCCATTGTCGCCGAAGCGCGGACGGCGCCGGTTGCGATGATGACGGCCACCGAAATCACCCTGGCCATTGCCTTGGTTATTGCCCTGGTTGGTGCCACCCTGCGGCTGCGTCATCTGACCGCCTTCTACGGCGTATCCCGATCTCGGATTGTCATCGATGCCATTGTCGAAATCCTGGGCACCGAAACCGTCGGCATTGTCTTCATCGCCGTCGCCATAGGGGCCCCCGTCCGGCTGCGGAATGCGGCCCTGCGGCGAATTGCCGAAGCCGCCCGACGGCTGGTCGTCACTGCGAAATGGCTGGGCTTGCGCCTGCGCGGCTGCAACGATGCGATTATAGTGTTCGGCATGCTGCAGATAATTCTCGCCCATCACGGTATCGCCGGACGAAAAAGCGTCGCGCGCCAGCGTCGTATACTTTTCCGCGATGTGGGCAGCATTGCCGCGGACTTTCACATCCGGGCCGTTGCTCTCGTAATTGCGGCTCATGGGATTGGGCATTTTGCGCCCGCCGCGTCCCCGCATTCTGTTCTTCTGCTGTGATGGTCTCATCAGACACTCTTGGTTTTTACGCCGATGATCGAGCGCGGCGGTGGGCCTTCGCCCAATCCGTCATGCATGCCGCAGGCGGGGCATCAGGCCACGCTGCGTCGCCGCGGATAGATCAATGCTTATTCAACGGTCAGCTTGCATATCCCGGCCCCGTCTGCCGCTGCGGGCGCTTGCCCAATTCAGTCTGGCGAATTCGGGGATACCGTGGCTCTTCGCAATTCGTCGATCACGGTTGCTCGGCAAATCACTATCCGTTTCCGCAGCCAATTCCAAGCGATTTCTGCAAACACGGCAAACAGAAAATTGCGGTAGTTTCGGCTATTTGCGACCGGCAACCAAAACTCTACGGATGCCGGCCAGATCAGCCTTCAGGGCCAAAACCGGCAAGCCGCACGACCGCGCGATTCTGACAACCATATCGGATTGCCCGACGCCGAATTCAAGGTAGAGCCGGCCGCCGGTCTTCAGACATCGTCCGGTTTCACGCAGAATTGCGCGAACCGTGTCGAGGCCGTCCTCGCCGCCGTCCAGCGCCAGCACCGGATCGAACAACCGGACTTCCGGTTGGAGTCCGGCGATCTCGTTTCGCGCGACATAGGGCGGGTTGGCGACGATAAAATCGAGGCCGCCGTCCATAGCTGTCAGGCCGTCGCCATGGACCGCCAGGAACCGTTTTGCGACGCCATGTCGCACGGCATTGGCCCGCGCCATGGCCAGCGCCCGCCCGTCGAGATCGATGCCGACCGCGGTCGCGTTCGGCAGATGCACCAGCAAAGCCACCGCGATTGCGCCGGATCCGGTTCCGACGTCGACGAAACGCAATGGCGCCTCGATCCGCGAGAAATCCGCGATCGCCAGTTCGACTAGCAATTCGGTTTCCGGGCGCGGATCGAGCGTCGCCGCGTTCAGCCCGAAATCTAGGCCGAAGAACTCGCGCGAGCCGACGATGCGGCTAACCGGCTCATGGCGGGTGCGCCGTGCCAGCAATTCGCGATACCGGCGATGCAGTTCGTCGCCGGCAGCGTCGCCGGCGACGGCGATCAGCCGCGCCGCGGTCAATCCTGCCGCATGAGCCAGCAGCAGCCTGGCATCGAGCGCGGCCTCACTGATTCCGGCCGTTGCCAGTTGCCGCTTGCCCTCGCCGAGCAATTCGCCGTAGGTCACGCTTCGCTTGCCGCCAGCAGATTGGCCTGGTGTTCGGCCATCAGTGCATCGAACAATTCGTCGAGACCGTCGCCCTCGATGATCCGATCGAGCTTGTAGAGCGTCAGGTTGATGCGGTGGTCGGTCACCCTGCCCTGCGGAAAATTGTAGGTGCGGATGCGCTCCGACCGGTCCCCGCTGCCGATCTGGCCCTTGCGCGCGTTCGCCCGTTCGGTATCGGCGCGCTGGCGCTCCATGTCGTAGAGCCGCGCCCGCAGAGCGCGCATCGCGTTGGCGCGATTTTGGTGTTGCGACTTTTCCGACGACGTGACGACGATGCCCGTCGGCATGTGCGTGATGCGCACCGCGGAATCGGTGGTGTTGACGTGCTGGCCGCCGGCGCCAGACGAGCGCATCGTATCGATGCGGATGTCCTCCGGCCGGACTTCGATGTCGACGTCCTCGGCTTCCGGCAGCACCGCCACGGTCGCCGCCGAAGTGTGGATGCGACCACCCGCTTCGGTCGCCGGAATGCGCTGGACGCGGTGGACGCCGGACTCGAATTTCAGCTTGGCAAACGCGCCCTTGCCGGAGACCATGGCGATGATTTCCTTGTAGCCGCCGACCTCGCCTTCACTGGCCGAAAGCACCTCCACCTTCCAGCGGCGCCCCGCCGCATAGCGCTCATACATGCGGAATAGGTCGCCGGCAAAAAGCGCCGCCTCGGAGCCGCCGGTTCCGGCCCTGACCTCGAGAATCACGTTCTTGTTCGTCGGCGGCATCGCGCGGCAGCAACAACATGCTGATCTCGCGGCGCAATTCCTCGATGCGTTCGACCAGCTCCGGCCGCTCGCTCTCGGCCATCTGGCGCATTTCGGCATCCGTCGATCGGTCGCTCAGCAATTCGTCGACGCCGGCGAGCGACTTTTCGGCGCTACGCAATTGCCCGATCTTGGCAACCACCGGCCCCAGCTCGGAATACTCGGCCGCCAGCTTGCCGTAGGTTGCCGGGTCCGGGTTGGCGGCCATGTCCCTTTCCAGATTCTGGTGGCGGGCGCTCAGCCGATTGAGTTTTTCGTCAAGGCTCATGTTGGATTCGCCGATCCGTGCCGGCCCATCAGGATTGGATCGAATTGCGCGCGGCAAATTCGGTCAGGATTTCGCGCAGCGTGCGCCCGGCGGCCGGGCGCTCGATTTCCGGCAGCAGGATTTCGGCCAACCGGCCCGCATTCAGCTGGCGGATCATCGACTTGACCGGCCCGATCGACGACGGCGCCATCGAGATCGAACGATAGCCGATGGCGATCAGCGCCATCGCCGAGAGCGGCTTGCCGGCGATTTCGCCGCATAGCGTCACCGGCTTGCTGGCCTGGTCCGCCTTCAGCACGATCGTACGCAACACCCGCAGGAAGGCGCGGCTCAGCGGATCGAACCGGTTGGCCAGGCGCGCGTTGGAGCGGTCGGTCGCCATGGTGAACTGGAACAGGTCGTTGGATCCGACCGAAACGAAATCGACCTCGCGCAGCAATTCGTCAAGCTGCCACAGCATCGAGGGAACCTCGATCATCGAGCCGAACTTGAAGCGCCGCGGCAACTCATGGCCGAAGCGGGTCAGCAATTCGATCTCGTGGTTGATGATCTCCCTGATCCGGCCGATCTCGCGCAGTTCGGTGACCATCGGCACCATGATCCGCAGTTCGCGGCCGGCCGCCGCCTTGAGCAGCGCCCGCACCTGGCCGCGGATCAACCCCGGCCGGTCGAGCGTCAGGCGGATGGCGCGCCAGCCGAGCGCCGGATTTTCTTCGGCCACCGTCTGCCATAGGGCAAGACCTTGTCGCCGCCGATATCGAGCAGGCGAAAGGTGATCGGGTGGTCGCCGGCCTCGCGCAGCATTTCGCGATAAAACGATTCCTGTTCGCCCGGCCGCGGAAACTTCGATGCTACCATGAACTGCAGTTCAGTGCGGAACAGCCCGATACCGGCGGCCCCGGCAATCTCGATCTGCGCCAGGTCCATGGCGAGGCCGCCATTGATCAGCATTTCGATGGCAACCCCGTCGCGCGTCACAGACGGTTCGTTGCGCAATTCGGCATATTTGGCCTGCTTGCGGGCGCGCAGGCGGACCTTTTCGGCATAGGCGGCTTCGACATCGGCAAGTGGCCGCAGATGTACCAATCCGTCATCGCCGTCGACGATGATGGCGTTGCCCGCGTCGGCGATCGATACCGCATTGACCACCTGGCCGACGACGGGAATGCCGAGCGCCTTGGCGACGATGGTGACGTGGCTCGTCGGCGAGCCCTCTTCCAGCACAAGGCCGCGCAGGCTCTTGTGGTCGTAGTCGAGCAGTTCGGCCGCACCCATCTGGCGGGCGACGACGACCTGGTCGCGCAGCGGCTCGGCTTCGGCCATCGGCGAGCGCTTGCCGGTCAGTTCGCGCATCAGCCGGTAGGCAAGATCCTCGAAATCGTGCAGCCGTTCGCGCAGGTAGGGGTCGGGCTGGCGGATCATCCGCGCCCGGTTGTCGCTCTGGACCTTTTCGACCGCCGCCTCCGCCGTCAGGCCGTTGGCGATCGCCTCCTCCATGCGCCGCGCCCAGCCGGCGTCGTTGGCAAACATGCGGTATGCTTCGAGCACCTCGCGGTGTTCGCCGTCGCTGGCGATCTCGCGCCGGTCGAGCAGGTCGTCGATGGAGATGCGCAGCCGCCCAATCGCCTCGCGCAAGCGCGCCGCCTCCTTGTCGACATCCTCGGCGATCAGGTTGGTGACTTCGACGCGCGGCTCGTGCAGCACGACATAGCCGAGCCCGATGCCCTCGGCCAGCGCCACTCCGGCGAGCCGCACCGAGCGCGTCAGTTCCAGGGTCGTGCCGGTCTTGGTCAGGCCTTCCAGCTCGCCGCCGGCGATCAGCTCGGCGATCACCATCGCCGTCGTTTCGAGAGCTTCCGATTCGTCGTCGCGATAAATGCGCTTGGCCTGGTTCTGAACGACTAGCACGCCGATGGCGCGACCCGCCCTCAGGATCGGCACGCCGAGAAAGGAATGAAAGATCTCTTCGCCGGTCTCCGGCAGATAGGCGAAGGCCGGGTGGCTTTGCGCATCGTCGAGATTGAGTGGCCGCGCGCTCGCCGCAATCGTGCCGACAAGGCCCTGGCCGACGCGCAGCGAGGCTTCGTGCACCGATTTCGGATTGAGGCCCTGGGAAGCGAACAATTCGAGCACATCGTCGGCGCGCAGGACATAGACCGAGCAGACCTCGGCGACCATGTTGGCGGCGATATGGCGCACGATCTTGTCGAGGCGCGCCTGCGCCCCCAACGGTTCCGCCATGACTTCGCGAATCCGTCGCAGCAGCACGCGCGGGCCTGTGGGCAGGCTTTTCATGGCACTCCGTATTGGCCCGCCGGAAATTTCCCGGCTCAATTCTAATATGCCGGCAACAGCCGGCTGGCGCCTCAGACGCGGTCGAGACCGTATACGCCGTGCAGGGTTCTGACCGCCAGTTCGGCATAGTCGGCGTCGATCAGCACCGAAAACTTGATCTCGGAAGTGGTGATGGCGCGGATGTTGATGCCCTTGGCGGCGAGCGCTGCAAACGCCGTGGCGGCCACGCCGGCATGGCTGCGCATGCCGATGCCGATCACCGATACCTTGACCAGGCCCTTGTCGCTCTGCATCGCGTTATAGCCGATCTTGTCCTTGTTGGCTTCCAGCACGCGCAACGCCTTGTCGACATCGCCGTCCGGCAGCGTGAAAGTCATGTCGGTTCGCGATCCGTCCTCGGAAACGTTCTGGACGATCATGTCGACATTGATGTGTTCGGCTGCCAGCGGTCCGAAAATCGCGGCCGATACGCCCGGCTTGTCGGGAACCTTGCGCAGCGAAATCTGAGCTTCGTCGCGCGTATAGGCGATGCCTGTAACAACCTGCTTTTCCACGATGTCATCCTCGTCGCAGATCAGTGTGCCGACCGGAACGGCGTTCGGCCCGGTGGGAATCGAATTCGGCGCATCGAAACTCGAGCGCACGAATACATTTACGCGGTGGACCATGGCCAGTTCCACCGATCTCACCTGCAGCACCTTGGCGCCGAGCGAGGCCATCTCCAGCATTTCCTCGAAAGCAATCCGCTCCAGCCGCCGCGCCTTCGGTTCGATGCGCGGGTCGGTGGTATAGACCCCGTCGACATCCGTGTAGATATCGCAGCGGTCGGCGCCGACTGCGGCCGCAATCGCCACCGCGCTGGTGTCGGAGCCACCGCGCCCGAGCGTCGAAATCCGGTTGTCCGGGCCGATGCCCTGAAATCCGGAGATTACGGCGACCTGGCCAATGGCGAAGCGCTCGATGATTCTGCCGGCATCGATTTCCTCGATGCGCGCCGCGCCGTGGGCATTGTTGGTCTTGATCGGAATCTGCCAGCCCTGCCAGGAACGGGCTTCGACGCCGATTTCCTGCAGGCAAATCGCCAGCAGCCCCGAAGTCACCTGTTCGCCCGAAGCGACTACCACGTCATATTCGCGCGCATCGTGCATGCGTGCCGCCTCGCGCGTCCAGGCGACCAGTTCGTTGGTTTTGCCGGCCATCGCCGAGACGACGACCGCAACCTCGTGGCCGGCATCGACCTCGCGCTTGACGTGGGCGGCAACGTTGCGGATGCGGGCCATGTCGGCCACCGACGTTCCACCGAATTTCATGACCAGCCGGGCCATGGCCGGCTAGCCTCCCCCATCCGAAATTCGCATCATTTTCAGCAAGCTCCGCACGAATTTCGGCTTCGCAGGGACAACGGGCACAAGTCAAACAAAATCGCCCCGGTTTCCCGGAGCGAGCGCGGCCTCCATAGCGAAATCGCCCCCCGGTCGCAAGCATCGCCCGCAGGCATTTGCCGCAAGCCGCGCCACCTTCAGCCGGCGCCCGATGGTCCGGAACCTTCGTCTTCGCCACCGCGGGCGCTGGCTCGCAGCGGCCCGATGGCATTGAGCCGGCCCTGCAACTTTTCCAACCGCAGCACCAGGCGGCGCACATTCTGGGTGATTTCGGCCTGCAACATGGCCGCCGTTTGCGGATATTCGTCGATCATGCGCCGAAACAGGGCACGCGGGATCGCCATCACTTCGCTATCGACCCTGGCGACAGCGTCGGCGACCCGCCGGAAGGCGAAATCAGCGCCAGTTCGCCGATCAGCGCGCCCTGGAAACAGCGGTCGAGGATGATTTCCCCCTCCATCTTGCTGGTGACCAGGTTGATCTGCCCGCCGGTGACGACAAATCCGCCGGAGGCGGTTTCGCTTTCGCGAAACAGCATTTCCCCCGGCGCCAGCCGGCGGCGTTCCGAGCCGAAAGCGATCAACCGCAGCTGATCGGGGGTAAAGCCCTGAAACAGGCTGACCTTGGACAGGAACCGGATGTCGTCTTCAAGCGCCAATAGCGAACTCCCCGCGGCGAATTGCCCGCAACGGCACTCGCAACATTAGCCAAATCGTGCGCCCGTGTCAGGGAACGAGCTTGTATCCCCCGCCCTCGGTCACCAGCAAACGCGAATTGCCCGGATCCTTTTCGATCTTCTGGCGCAAGCGATAGATATGCGTCTCCAGCGTGTGCGTAGTGACGCCGGAATTGTACCCCCACACCTGCTCGAGCAATTCATCGCGTCGCACGATCCGCTGCTCGGCGCGGTAGAGGTATTTGATGATCGAGGTTTCCTTTTCGGTCAGGCGCACCTTGGCGCCATTGCCGTCAACCAGCATCTTTTGCGACGGCTTGAACGTGTAGGGCCCGACCACGAAGATGGCGTCCTCGCTCTGCTCGTGCGCGCGCAACTGGGCGCGGATGCGTGCCAGCAACACGGCAAAGCGGAACGGCTTGGTGACATAATCGTTGGCGCCCGCCTCGAGGCCGAGAATGGTATCGGAATCGGCGGTATTGGCCGTCAGCATGATGATCGGCGCCTTGAAACCGCTCTTGCGCAGCAGCTTGACGGCCTCGCGCCCGTCCATGTCGGGCAGGCCGACATCCATGATCATCAGGTCGACATGGTTGGCGCGCGCAGATTGCACTCCCCGCGTCGCGCTCGGTTCGGCCGATAGCGTGAATTCCTCGTACAGCGTCAGCTGTTCGCGCAGCGCCTGACGCAGTTCGTCATCGTCATCCACGATCAAGATATGCTTTGCCGACATGTTTCCTGAACCGGCTTTCGACTCCGTGATGGTCGCAATATATAACTTTGCGCGCTGCGGCAAATATGGCTTTACCCCCCGTGCTGACAAGATTGCCACCAACCACCGCTCGCAAGTCGGTTGGCATTGCCGGAACCGCGCTGGCCGGCCGCTCGCCGATTATGGTTCGCCGCGCCCGCTGGCGCGGACCGCACGGCGCCCTCCTCCAGCTCGGGCATTGGATCGCGCCGTGCAGCGTCGGCCGCTCGGGAATGACTGCAAGCAAGCGCGAGGGAGACGGCGCGACACCGATCGCTATCATGAAAATCATCGCCGGCTATTTCCGTCGCGACCGCGTCGCGCATTCGCGCCTAGCCTTCGGCTTGCAACCAATTTCACCGGATCTCGGCTGGGGCGATGCGCCCGCCGACCCCCGCTATAATCGTCCGGTGCGGCTGCCGTTCGGCGACGGCCACGAATTGATGCATCGCCGCGACGGCCTCTACGATTTCTGCCTTGTGCTCGATTGGAATTATTTCCCGCGCGCCAGAAACCGCGGCAGCGCGATCTTCCTGCATCATTGCCGGCCGGACGGCGGCCCGACCGTTGGCTGCATCGCGCTGACGCCCGCCGACATGCGCCGGCTGCTGCGCCTCGGCGCTATTGGCCGGACGGTTCGGACGGTTGGCTGATTGGCCGGGCGCCGAAAATCGAGCTGCCGATCCGCACATGGGTTGCCCCGAGCGCGACCGCCGTCTCGAAATCGGCCGACATTCCCATCGACAGGGAAGTGACCCCCGCTTCGCCGGCAAGTTTGCGCAACAGTGCGAAATGCGGCCCGGGGTTCTCGCCTTCCGGCGGAATGCACATCAGGCCAGCTATCGCCAGGCCGTGACGCTCGCGGCAATCGGCAACGAAACGCACCGTCTCGCGTGGCGCGACGCCCGCCTTCTGCGCCTCCTCGCCTGTATTGACCTGGACGAACAGCCTCGGCGTCTTGCCCTGGCGTGCGATCTGGCGTGCCAACTCGGCGGCGATCTTGTCGCGGTCGACCGTCTCGATGACGTCGAACAGCGCAACTGCTTCGGCCGCCTTGTTCGATTGTAGCGGCCCGATCAGGTGCAGTTCGATGTCGTGAAATCGCTCGCGCAGCGCCGGCCATTTCGCTTTGGCCTCCTGGACGCGATTTTCGCCAAAGGTGCAATGCCCCGCCTCCAGCACCGGCAGGATGACTTCCGCGCCGTGCGTCTTGGTCACCGCCACCAGCCGCGTCGCCCCGACCGGCCGGCCAGCTTCGCGCTCGGCCGCCTCGATGCGGGCACGGATATCGCGATAGGCTTGCAGTACAGCGGTCATCTGCGTTCTTCGCCCGCTCCGCCCTACCGGCCAAACAGTTGACCGGCTTCCGGATTTCTGGTTGACCACGGCCAACTTAGGCCGCGATCCGTTCCCCGCATATGGCAAGCCCGCGCTACAACGCAAGTGAAGTCGAGCCGCGCTGGCAGAAAGCCTGGGCGCAGGCAAAGCTGTTCGAGGCTCCCAACGACGATCCGCGCCCGAAATACTACGTCCTCGGGATGTTTCCCTACCCCTCGGGGCGCATCCACATGGGCCATGTCCGCAACTACACGCTGGTCGACGTGGTGGCGCGCTACCGACGCGCCATGGGCTACAACGTCCTCAACCCGATGGGATGGGACGCGTTCGGCCTGCCGGCCGAGAACGCCGCCCGCGACAACAAGGTCAATCCGCGCGACTGGACCTACGCCAATATCGCGACGATGAAGGACCAGCTGATGTCGATGGGCCTCTCCATCGACTGGTCGCGCGAGATCGCAAGCTGCGACCCGTCCTATTACAAACACCAGCAGAAGATGTTCCTCGACTTCTGGAAGGCCGGGCTGGTCGAGCGCAAATCGGCAAAGGTCAACTGGGACCCGGTCGACATGACCGTGCTCGCCAACGAGCAGGTGATCGACGGCAAAGGCTGGCGTTCCGGCGCCGAGGTCGAGCAGCGCGACTTGACGCAGTGGTTTTTCAAGATCACCGCGATGAGCCAGGAACTGCTGGACAGCCTCGATACGCTCGACCGCTGGCCCGACAAGGTCAAGTTGATGCAGGCCAACTGGATCGGCCGCTCGGAAGGCCTGTTGATCCGCTGGCCGCTCGACAAAGCGACCACGCCATGCGGTGAGAGCGAGCTGGAAATTTTCACCACGCGACCGGACACATTGTTCGGCGCGTCGTTCATGGCGATTTCGCCGGATCATCCCTTGGCGCATGCTGCAGCGGCAAACAATCCTGCCCTCACGTCGTTCATCGCCGAGTGCAAACGGCATGGCACCGCGCAGGAGATCATCGACAAGGCGGAGAAGATGGGCTTCGACACCGGCATCCGTGCCGTTCATCCCTTCGATCCGGAGTGGACCCTACCGGTCTATGTCGCGAACTTCATCCTGATGGAATACGGCACAGGCGCCATTTTCGGCTGCCCGGCGCACGACCAGCGCGACCTGGACTTCGTGCGCAAATACGGTCTGCCGGTGATTGAAGTGCTGCGTCCGGTAGGCGCACTCGATCCCTCGCCGCAGGAGCTCGCCGCTTACGGATCGGCGTTCGATGACAACCCGCATCTGATCCTTGAGACGGGATCAGGCGACCAGTGGTTGGAATTGTTTCACATCGGAAAAAAATCTTTCGATATCAGTGGCGATGCGAAATATGGCACAAATTACGCCGACCGCATCGCGGCGGAAAACATTAGCGACTATGCCGCACGCCGTGCCGAGATTGCCCGCCGCTCGCCAAAAGCCGCGCTCGAAGGTGTGTTCCACTACGTGGCTCCGGTTGCCGGGACGACCGAACGCGTCATGCCTATCGATGAGGCCATCGCAGCTGCCATTCGGGCAGTGGAGGAGCGTGGCATCGGCCGCCGGCAGCTGAACTATCGCCTGCGCGACTGGCTGATTTCCCGCCAGCGCTTCTGGGGCAGTCCGATCCCGGCAATCCATTGCGACAAATGCGGCGTTATGCCAGCCCCCGAATCCGAGCTGCCGATCGAGCTGCCAACTGACGCCACCTTCGACAACCCGGGCAATCCGCTCGACCGCCATCCGACCTGGAAGCATACGAAATGCCCCAAATGCGGCGGCGCCGCGCGGCGCGACACCGACACGATGGACACGTTCGTCGATTCGTCCTGGTATTTCGCCCGCTACACCGATCCGTGGAACGGCGATGCTCCCACGTCATTGAAATATGTGGACGGCAAGCAGGGCTGGCTGCCGGTCGACCAGTATATCGGCGGCATCGAGCATGCCATCCTGCACCTGCTCTACTCGCGATTCTTCACCCGCGCGATGAAACGTACCGGCCATCTGAACGCGGTCGAAGAGCCGTTCGCGGGGCTGTTCACCCAGGGCATGGTCGTGCACGAGACTTACAAGGGTTCGGCGGGCTGGATCACGCCGGCCGAAATCAGGCTGGAGGAAAGCGACGGCCGGCGCCGCGCCTTTCTCATGTCGTCGGGCGCGGAAGTCGAGATCGGTCCGATCGAGAAGATGTCGAAGTCGCGCAAGAATGTCGTCGATCCCGACGATATCATCGCGAGCTATGGCGCCGACACGGCGCGCTGGTTCATGCTGTCGGATTCGCCGCCCGAGCGCGACGTGATCTGGACCGAATCCGGCGTCGAGGGCGCCCGTCGTTTCATCCAGCGCGTCTGGCGCCTTGTCGACGAGCTGGCGCCCGCCGCAGCCGGCGTCAAACCTGCCTCGGGCCGCGAAGGCGGCGCGCTCGAAATTTCCCGCGCCGTCCACAAGACCGTCAAGTCGATCGGCGAGGACATCGAACGCTTCGGCTTCAACAAGGCCGTTGCCCGCATCTACGAGTTGGTCAACACGCTCGCGCCGTGGATTGCCAAGGCGACGGCGGCTGATGCGGCAACCAAAGCGGCGCTGCGCGAGGCGACTGAGACACTGATCCTGCTCATCGCACCGATGATGCCCCATTTGGCCGAGGAATGCTGGGCGACGCTCGGCGGCAAAACCATGGTCGCCGCCGAGCCATGGCCGAAATTCGACCCCGCACTGGTCGTTGACGAGGAAATCGAGCTTCCCGTACAGGTCAACGGCCGCAAGCGTGCCGACGTCATGGTTGCCATTGATGCTTCGCAAGCCGACGTCACCGCAGCTGCACTGGCCAACGAAGCGATTATTCACGCGCTGGCCGGCGCAAAGCCGAAAAAGGTCATTGTTGTGCCGAAAAGAATCGTCAACATCGTCGTATGAAACCGTTTCCGCCAAACCCGACAGCCCACGCGCCGGCACCCCGCGCCGGCCGCGCGCTCGGCGTGGCCACGCTTCTGGCAATTACTGCCTTGTCCGGCTGCATTTATCGGCCGCTCTACGGCGCCGGCTCGTATTCGCCGCAAGGGTCCGGTGAAACGTCCAGTTACGCGCCGCAACAAATCTATGTTCCCGACGTCGACACCCGGGTCGCCCAGCAGGTTCGCAACAGGCTGATTTTCCTGCTCGAAGGTGGCCACGGTGGTGTCGAATCGGCCTATCAGCTCCTGCTGCGTGTGACCGCCGTCAATTCGGCATTTGCCGCGTCGCGCGAACTCCGCGACAATACCGCAGGCGCGATTACCGTAACCGCAAGATACGATTTGATCGACAATCGCACTCACCAGCCGATCGCCAAGGGTTCGCGCACAGCCTCCTCGTCCTACGATCGCACGACGCAGAACTTCGCCAATGACCGGGCGCTGCGCGATGCGGAAAATCGCGCCTCCCATGAGGTCGCCGAGGAATTGCGCCTGGCGCTCGCCGCCGACCTTTCGCGCATGCAGGCGAGGTAAGATCCGAAGTGGCCTCGATCAAGGCCAGCGATACCGACCGTTTCGCCCAAAGGCCCGATCTCGCCTATTCGACATTTCTGGTCTACGGCCCCGATACCGGCCTGGTGGCGGAATGCGCCGATGCGATCAGCGCAGCCACAGGCATCGATCGTGCCGACGCCTTTGCCTATATCCGCCTCGACGCCGATACCGCCGCAGCCGACACCAACCGCATCGTCGAAGAGGCCTATACTGTGTCGATGTTCGGCGGCCAGCGCCTCATCCGCATCTCGGGAGCGACGCGGCGCAACCTGCTGCCGGCGCTGAAGCCGCTGCTCGATCAGCCGCCGCCGGATTGCCACCTCGTTGTCGAGGCTGGCGACCTGCGTCGCGATTCGCCGCTGCGCAAGGCGGTGGAAACGGCGCGATCGGCGATGGCAATCCCTTGCTACCCCGACAATGACGCCGCGCTCGACCGACTGATCGAAACCGAGCTGGCGGCCGCCGGCTTGAGGATCGACGCCGATGCGCGCTTGGCGCTAAGGGCCATGCTCGGCGGCGATCGCGGCGCCTCGCGCAACGAAATCGCCAAACTGGCGCTGTATTGCGATGGAGCCGCCACGGTCACTTTGGTAGATGTCGCCGCCGTCGTCGGCGATGTTTCGACCATGACTTCCGATGACCTCATCGATGCGACCATGGTCGGCGATCATGGCCGCGCCGCGCGCCTGCTCGACAGGTTCGAGGCCAATGGTGGCGCCTTCGACATGGCGCTGCTCGGTGCATTGCGCCAGTTCCAAAGCCTCCAGCTCGCCCGCCATCGCGTCGACGCCGAGCGCATGGCGGCAACCGCCGTGGTCGCGCAGATGCGTCCACCGCCGCATTTTTCCCGCCGCGACGCCTTTGCCCGCGCACTGTCGATCTGGAACGGCCCGGCGATTGCCCGCGCCTGCGGCCGCCTCGGGCAAGCTTCGCTTGCTGCCCGCGCCCAACCGGCTCTCGCCGCCGCTGAGGCCGGCAATGCCCTGCTCGCCATCGCCCTCGAAGCGCGGCGCAATCGCGCCCGCTGACGGTTCGCAGATTATTCCGGCGGATACCAGTAGCGCGCCGCTTCGGCGTTACGCTCGATGGAGACGAAGTTGTCCGCGAACACGCGATAGGGCGCGCTCCATTCGCCATCCGGCCAGTGGACGCGGATTTCAGCGCGTTCGGCAACGCCGAGCCCGACATGGACGAATCCGAGATGGCCGGAGGCATGGCCGCCGCCGACCTGGATCTTGCGGATCACCGTGTGCGTACCGCTTTTCACCTGGACTTCGGCGCCGACGGCATCGCGGTTGGCACCGTTCTGGCGCAATTCGATCTCCAGCCAGTTGCCGGTCGGCATCGGCCCGTTCGGCGAGCGGGCGCCGAGATTGCGGAACAGGCTTGCCGGCGCTTCGCGATTGACCACCAGCAGGTCGAGCTTGCCATCGGCATTGAAATCCTCGACGACCGCGCCGCGTCCGCGCGTCGGGAGGTCGATGCCGGCAAGATCGCCCGCCTCGGCAAACGTACCGTCCTGCTGGCCGAGCAGCAGGTTGTCGGGATCGTCGGCGGCAAAATCCGGCATCTGCTGGACATTACCCTTGGCGATGTAGAGGTCCAGTCGCCCGTCATTGTTGAAATCGGCAAATTCCGAGTGCCAACCGGTCGACGGCCGCAGGTCCTGGCCGCGATAGGGCCGATGCGCGGTCGCGTGCCGGTCCCAGGCGATGTCGCGATAGACCGGCCGGCCGGGCTCTTCCTCGGTATCGAGCTTCTGCAGCTTGGTGTCGCCCATCGAGGTCAAGGCGTATTCGGGATACCCGTCGGCGTCGATGTCGCCCTCGGCGATTCCCATTCCCCAGATGTTGAGCTTCCGCCAGCCATCAGCGGTGCGGTAGAGCCGCGGCGGCTTGCCGGCGTCGACGCGCCAGAGCTGTTCCTCGCCGCCACGATAATACTGCCGATCGTCGGTAATCCGCAGGGCCGGCGTGCCCGAACGGTCCCAATCGGTGAACAACATCGACAATGCGCAATAGCCGGGCGTTAGCGCTATGGGCTCGTCATAGCGCGGTCCCTCGTCGTCGGGCCGCGGTCGCATCAACACGTTGTCGTGGCAAGTGCCCCACGGCGAACCAGGCGCGGCGCGGTCGACATAATTGCCGAAAGCCAGCGTCGGGAAGGTCGCGCCCGCTTCGAAAGAGGCGGCGAAAGCGGTTGTCCAGGCCGATCCGCCATTGAAGGCGAACAACCGGCTGGCGTTTTCGAACTTGCAATTCGGTCCGCCCTTCAAAAGCAGGTTCGTGCCGACTCGAAGCGCAACGAGGTCCATATGCCCGTCATTGTCGATGTCGAGCGGATAGAATCCGGTCACCCCCAAAAGTTCGTCCGGCGACACGCCGGTATCGACTGCCTCGAAGGACAGTGCTCCACCAGGCTTGCTGCGGTTTACGAAGAACGCTGCCGGCGATGCCCCGCCGGCCAGCACCAGGTCCGGCATCCGGTCGCCGTTGCAGTCGAAAGCCGCTGCCCCGCCGCCGACGAAATATTCCCAGCCGCCGGTGTAACGGTGATCGATACCGGCTTGCTTGGCCTGTTCGACAAATTGCGGAACGTCGCCTATCGGCAGGATACGCTCGTCGGCATGCGCCGACCGAAACGAATGCCGCGGCGAGCGCGGCGGCAATGAGCGTTCTCATTGGATCACCAGGGTCTTCAGGAACGCGATCAGCGCCTCACGGTCGGCTTCGCCGGCGGCGACGTAGGCGTCGTGGCTCGACCGTCCCTCCCCACCATGCGCGCGGATCACCTCGTCCAGGGTCGTCATGTCGCCGCGGTGGCCGTACGGCGCCGTCGAGGCGATGCCCCACAACTCGGTCGTCTGGAAGACATCGCGATCGACGAAGCGCTGCGACAGCAATTCATTGCCGAGCGTGGCGACTTGCGGATCGGCGATGCGATGCCGTTTCAGATCGCCGAACAGCGGCACCAGGACATTGCCCTGCGCGTCGCGCGGCAATTTCTTTGCCCAGTCGAACTGCGACAGGTCGTAGACGTTGCCGGAACCGTTCTCGCCCTCGCGCAGCGTGCCTGCCGCGTCGACCGGTCCCGGGTCCTCGAAGCGCAGCGATTCCAGCGGCAGCGCCCGCATGTGGCAGCTCGAGCATTGAAACGTGTCGAACAGCGCATCGCCGCGCGCCGCCATCTGCTTCCATTCGGCATCGTCGGGCACCAGCGTCTGCGGCGGCGGCCGGGTCGCCTGCCACGCGACCAGCGCCGAGACATCGACCGGGCTTGCCTCATCTGCCACGCCATCGCCATCGAAGTCGTTCTCGCCCGTCCAGCGCGCACCGAAGCGTTCGACGGCCTCGATGCCGTGATGCTGATTGAGCGCATTGATGGTGAACTGGCGTAGCGAGGTGATGACGCCTTTTTGGCTGAACGGCCGGATGACCAAATCGGTATCGACGCCATCCAGCCGCGACAGATCGGCGATGCCGTCCGGCGCGGCCGTGATCGTGCCGAAACCGACGCCCTTGGCGGAAAGTTCTGCTGTCACCGGTTCGCCGGAGGCGCGCGCCTTCTTCAGCGCCGCGGCGCGCTGCTCCTGCAAGGTCACCGTCATTTCGCGGGCGAGCAATTCTATCAGCCCGCTGCCGAAAACATGGTTGGTGTTGCGCTCGTTGGAGAACTGCGGATCGGATGTGTCGAATTCGGCATTGGTGAAACCTTCCGACACGAACACATTGACCGAGAAATCGCCGGCACCGCCTGGCTTCGGCTCTCTGTGACAACTCCCGCAGGCGTTGGAATCCATGCCGGCCAGACGATTGAAAGGCGATTCGGGCGCTCGCTTGCGCTTGGTCGGGACTATGGCCTGCGTGGCGAGAGGCCGACCGACGCCATCGCCCACGGTGAACTTGCCGACGAACAGGTGCTCGCCGTATTCGGTCAGCTGTTTCAGCTGATCGGCGGTCAGGACGCCACCAAGCGCCAAATCAGGCCGGCTCTGGATAACGCGCTCCGACCACGGTTCGGCAGACTGCGCCGTCACCGCCAGGAATGGCAGCGAAGCGAGCAGCGCCACGCCGCTCAGCAGAAATCGAACTGCCTTGCCATCAAACTGATTTTGCGATTTGCGCATCGACTTCCTCCAGCGCCGCCCAGGCGCAGCCTTGCAGAATGATCCCGATGTCGTCGCTGTGACTGACCAGTTGCGGCTCTACCAGCTCGGTCATCAGCGAGCGGCGCCCGATCATTTCCATCATCGACGGTCGCATGAACTCGAGCAGCGCCGCGCCCTTGCCGACCAGCGCGACCGGGAACGGATCGATCAGGGCGAACATGTTGGCGATACCAATGCCGATCGCCGCGCCGGCTCGCTCGCAGGCTTCGAGCGCGCAGCGGTCGCCGCCCGCCGCCCGCTCGAGGATTTCGTCGAAATCGGCCTGCGTGACGATGCCGACCGGCGCCGCGTCGCCGGGTTCGCCGCGCGCGGCACGCAGAATCGCATAATCGCCGGCATAGGCCTCGATGCAGCCGCGCCGTCCGCAGCGGCAAAGTGCGCCGTTGGGCTGATAGGACAAATGTCCGAATTCCATCGCCGACGAGCGCTCGCCCTGCAACGGCCGCCCGTCCTGGAAGATGCCCATGCCGATGCCATGCGACAGCAAGACCGCCGCGAAATGATCGCCGAGCCGGTCGCGTTCCATCGCCTGCAGCGCCATGACGATGCGGTTGCAGTCGTGGCCGACATGTACCGGCACCCCGAAGCGCGCCGCCAATGCGCTGGCGATCGGCAGATTGCGCTTCCGCGTCATCGGCGACCAGATCATCGTCGTCTCGGCGATATCGGTAATCCCTTGCACGCTGACATTGATGGCGCGCAGGTCGAGGCGATTGGCCGGCAGTTGCGCCAGCATCGCTTCGCACAGGCCGCCGATCGCCAGCGTGATGTCGCCGAGATCGGGATTATCGGTCCGGATCGGTTGCTGCGTGCTGGCGATCTGGGTTCCCGTGTAATCGTAAATTGCTGCGTTGACGGCGCCGACTTTCAGACTGGCAACGGCAACGACGCAGTTTTCGGGATTGAACGCCAGCGAGATCGCCGGCCTGCCCGCGCCGACCATTCGGCAAATTGAGTTGCTTGTCCTGCAGCAGCACGCGTTCGGCCAGCAATTCGCCGGTGATCGCAGAAACTGTCGCCGGGCTGAGGCCGGTGTCGCCGGTCAATTCGGTGCGCGAAACTGTTGCCGCGCGCCGCATCGCTGCCAACACGGCGGGCGGTTGCGTTTGCGCAAGTCATCGGAACGACTGGTTAAAGCCGTAGCGCCGATCAATCCTGGATTCCTCCCGGAATCGTCGGCGCTAGCCGCGGTTTTTGCGTTGCCGAGCCTGCGATTTCAGACCCAAAAACCAAATTGACACAGGGCATGAAGTAAGTCACTATTTTTTTCGACCCTCGAAATAAATGGGTCCGGCGCCAGCCAGGCGTCGTTGAAAATTTTCGGGAGGAATAAATGAAGAAACTTGCTGCGGCCCTATTGGGCGCCGTATTCGCATTGTCTGCCACGGGCCCGGCGCTCGCCAAGGGCAAGACGATCGCGGTTTCCTGGAAGACGTTCCAGGAAGAGCGCTGGAAGACCGACGAAGCCGCAATCAAGGCGGTAGTCGAGAAGGCCGGCGACAAGTTCATCTCCACCGACGCCCAGGGCTCGGCCCAGAAGCAGGCCGCCGATATCGAGAGCCTGATCTCGCAGAAGGTCGACGTCATCCTCGTCGTTGCCTTCGACAGCGACGCGATCCTGCCGTCGATCCAAGGCGATCAACGATGCCGGCATCAAGGCGATCGCCTATGACGTGCAGTTCGAGGATCCGAACGCCCTCTACATCACCTTCGACAACGTCGGCGTCGGCCGCCTGATGGCCAAGACCATGCTCGAGAAGGGCAAGAAGGAAGGCAACTTCGCCTTCATCAAGGGCGACAAGGGCGATCCGAACGCCACCTTCCTGTTCCAGGGCATTACCGAAGTGCTGAAGGCCCAGATGGACGCCGGCAAGATCAAGAATGTCTGCGAGACCTTCACCGACGGCTGGAAGCCGGACAATGCCCAGAAGGAAATGGAGCAGTGCCTGACTGCCAACAACAACAAGATCGATGCCGTGATTTCTGAAAACGACGGCATGGCCTCCGGCGCCGTCGCTGCGCTCGAAGCCCAGGGTCTTGCCGGCACGGTTCCGGTTACCGGCCAGGACGGCGACAAGGCGGCGCTTGAACCGCGTCGCGCTCGGCACCCAGCTCGTGTCGGTCTGGAAGGACTCGCGCGCGCTCGGCAAGGCAGCGGCCGAAGCCGCCGTTGCCATCGCCAACGGCACGGCGATCGACAAGCTGAAGGGCGTCGCCAAGTTCTCCGGCGGCAAGAAGGGCGTGACGATGAACTCGATCCTGCTCGCGCCGAACCCGATCACCAGCGACAACCTGAACGACGTCATCACGGCCGGCTGGATCTCCAAGGCGGAGGCCTGCGCCGGCGTCGCCGAAGGGCACGGTCAAAGCCTGCAACTAGAGCATGCGTGACGCATCGGACGCATAAGCGTCAGCGAATATCGACCGCGCCATTTATCCAAATGGCGCGGTTTGTTTTCGGTGCAACAGGCGTGCTAGCTATTGACCGCTGGCAGTTTCGGCGTTTGCCTTGCATCTGACTGGGAGGGGAGATGTCCACGCAAATCAGCGTGGTCAGGCCGATGCGAACCGGCCGGGGCTCGTCAGCCGTTTTCTGCGCGCAACCGAAATCGACACGCGCATGCTCGGCATGGTGGCCGCGCTGTTCGCCATCTGGTGCGCGTTCGACATCTACAGCGGCATTCTGCGGCCGAACACGCGGCCTGCTCGGCGGCTCGTTCCTGACGCCGCGCAACTTGTGGACCCTTCTCGTCCAGACTTCGTCCATCGCCGTGATGACGACCGGCATGGTGCTCATCATCGTCATGCGCAACATCGATCTTTCGGTCGGCTCGATGCTGAGCATGATCGCGGTCGCCGGCGCGGTCCTGCAGGTCTACCAACTCGGTCCAGCCCTTGGCGTCGGCCATCCGGTCATCTGGATCGTCGCGATTATCGCTCTGCCTCGGCACTCGGACCGCTGATCGGGGCTGCTCAACGGCGTATCTGACCGCCTATGCCCAGATACCCGTCTTTCATCGTCACGCTGGGCGGCCTGATCGCCTACAGCGGCATCGCCTTCCTGCTCGCCAAGGGCGAGACCGTCGCGCCGATGGACAAGACCTTCAAGATCATCGGCGGCGGCGTGCCCGAATCCTGGCTCGGGCCATTCTGGAGCTGGGCGCTTGCGCTGGCTGCCTGCGCGCTGCATCGTGTTCGCCATCATGAATGGCCGCCGGCAGCGCAAACGCTTCGGCTTCCCGCTGCGCCCGGTCTGGGCCGAGGCGGCTCTCGCTGCGATCGGCAGCGCCGCCGTGCTCGGCGCCACCTGGGTGGTCAACTCCTATCCGTGGCCGTTCCGACTCGATCCGAGCAATACGCGGAAGCACAACAACGTGACCATTCCGCCCGGTGTCGAGGACCGCGACGGCGATGCGATCTGCATGGCCGCCGACAAGGTGGTGCGCTGCACCGAAGGCCTGATCTACTACACCGGCTATGCCGATTCCGGTGCTGATCGCGCTGGCGGTCGGCGCGGTGATGACCTTCATCGCCAGCGCGCACGCGCATTCGGCCGCTATGTCTACGCCATCGGCGGCAATCCGGAAGCCGCCGAACTCGCCGGCATCAACACCAAGGCGCTGACCGTCAAGGTGTTCGCGCTGATGGGCGTTCTCGTCGGCGATCTCGGCGATCATCGCCTCGGCCCGTCTCGATGCCGCCACCAATGCGCTCGGCCAGCTCAACGAACTCTACGTCATCGCCGCGGCGGTGATCGGCGGCACTTCGCTGGCCGGCGGTATCGGCACGATCTACGGCGCCATGCTCGGCGCGCTGCTGATGCAGTCGCTGCAGTCGGGCATGGCGCTGCTGAACCTGCCGAGTCGGCGTTCCAGAACATCGTCGTCGGCACGGTGCTGGTCCTCGCGGTGTTCGTCGACCAGCTCTACCGCCGCCGCGTCAAGTGAGGGAGCATGGCAACGGCAACCAGAAACAAGCTCGCCAGGCGAAGCCGCCAACCGAAGGCAAAGCCCGCGCGCAGCACCGGCGAATGGAAATCGGCACGCCGCTGGTCGAAATGCGCGATATCTCGATCGCCTTCGGCGGCATCAAGGCCGTCGACCACGCCAGCGTCGATCTTTATCCCGGCGAGGTCGTCGGCCTGCTCGGCCACAACGGCGCCGGCAAGTCGACGCTGATCAAGATGCTGTCGGGCGCCTATCGAGCGCGACCCCGGCGAGATCTTCGATCAACGGCGAGGAGGCCGAAATCGACAATCCGCGCGACGCCAAGGGCTACGGCATCGAGACGATCTACCAGACGCTGGCGCTGGCCGACAATGTCGATGCCGCCGCCAACCTCTTTCTCGGCCGCGAACTGCGCACCCGCTGGGGCACGCTCGACGACGTCGCCATGGAGGCCGAGGCGCGCAAGGTGATGGGCCGGCTCAACCCGAATTTCCGCCGCTTCAAGGAGCCGGTGAAGTCGCTGTCGGGCGGCCAGCGCCAGTCGGTCGCCATCGCCCGCGCCATCCACTTCAACGCCCGCATCCTGATCATGGACGAGCCGACGGCGGCGCTCGGGCCGCAGGAGACCGCCCAGGTCGGCGAACTGATCAAGCAGCTCAAGGCCGAGGGCATCGGCATCTTCCTGATCAGCCACGACATCCACGACGTGTTCGATCTTGCCGACCGGTCTGCGTGATGAAGAACGGCCAGGTCGTCGGCACCGCCCGACACGGACGATGTCGACCAAGGACGAAGTGCTCGGCATGATCATCCTCGGCAAGTGCCCGCCCAAGGCCGCATCCCCGGCCCGGGCGCGATCGCCGCCTGAACGCTCGCTGCAAAATCCTGCGGCCGCGGGCGGGCGGCGAGCTAGCAGCCTGCTCGGCCGCCACGTCGGCGAATTTCTTGAAAAACTGGTCGGCGAGCTTGCGCGACGTTGAGGCGATCAGCCGGCTGCCGAGCTGGGCGATCTTGCCGCCAACCTGCGCATCGACATCGTAGGTCAGCAACGTGCCGTCGTCTTCCGGCGTCAGCTTCACCTTGGCGCCGCCTTTGGCGAAGCCGGCGATGCCACCCTTGCCCTCGCCGACGATCGCGTAGCTCTCCGGATAGACCTTGTCGCGCAACTTCACTTCACCGGCAAAAGTCGCCTTGACCGGCCCGATCTTGAGCACGACCTTGGCCGAAAAGCCGTCCTTGCCGGTTGGCCTCCAGTTCCTGGCAACCGGGAATGCACTGGCGCAGGATTTCCGGATCGTTGAGCAGTTCCCACACCCGCTCGCGTCCGAGCGACAAGTGCTGCTCACCTTGCAAGTCCATGCCAGTCTCCTCAAGCAGCGCATTTTGCCGTCGGCCCAAAGTCCTAGCCGATCTGACCGAAGCCTTGCCAGAGAAAAGTAGACGTGGCCGGGCGGGTCGCTTCAGCCGCGTTTGGCAACAATAACGAACGGCGGCGGCGGGTCGCGATAGATCGCCTCGACCGAGTCGGCGCGCGCCGCCATGACGGCGCGCTGGTTGGTCGAGCCTTTATCGGTGATTTCATTGGCATCGATCGACAACGGCGTCGCCAGGATCACCGCACGCGCCACGAAAGTCGAACTGCCGGTGGCGGTCGGCAGCAAGGCGGTCGAGCCGGTCCTGGAACAGCGCAAGCACACGACGGTCGGCGGCCAGTTGCGCCAGGTCCGGATGGACAAGGTCATCGGCGATGGCGAGGCAGGCGTCGACATCGAGGATCAGCAGAGCGCCGACAAAGTCGCGGTCGAGGCCGGTCAGCACCGCGTCGCGCACATAGGGCGCGAAACCGCGCACAATTGCCGCCCGAGCGCGGCAAAATTCACCCAGGTGCCGGTCGCCAGCTTGAAATCCTCCGAGATGCGGCCGTCGAACTGCAGGCCGCGGCCAAGATCGTCCGGATCGACGAATTTCAGCGCATCGCCGATGCAATAAAACCCTTCCTCGTCGAATGCCTCGCGAGTCTTCTGCGGATCGCGCCAATAGCCCGGCGTGATCGTCGGTCCGCGCAGGCGCAGTTCCAGTTTTTCGCTGTTCGCCACCAGCTTGAATTCCAGGCCGCGCGCCGGCAGCCCGATCTCGCCGGGCCGCTCGACCGGCCATGTCGTCGTCGCCGCGAACGGCGCCGTTTCGGTCGAACCGTAGCCGGTGATGATCCGCACGCGCTCGCCGCATCCGGCAATCGACAGGCGCTCGAGTTCGTCGAAGACGTGCTGCGACAGCCCTGCCCCGGCATATTGCAGCAGTTTCACCCGCGAAAAGAAATTCTTGTTCAGCGCCGGGTCGGCCGCCAGCCGCGTCGCCAGCATTTCGTAGCCCTTCGGCACATTGAAATAGAGCGTCGGGGCGACCTCGGCGAGGTTGCGCACGGTGCGGGCGATGCCGCCGGGTGTCGGCGCGCCATCGTCGATGTAGAGCGAGCCGCCGTTGATAGAGCGTGATGCCAAAATTGTGGTTGCCGCCGGCGGTATGGTTCCATGGCAGCCAGTCGACCATCACCGGCGGCTCGTCACGAAGGAACGCCAGCGCCGAGGCAATCATTTCCTGGTTGGCCGACAGCATGCGGTGCGTGTTGATGACTGCCTTCGGCAGCCCGGTCGATCCAGAAGTAAACAGGAATTTCGCCACCGTATCGCCGCCAAGGGCGGCAAGCGCGCCATCGACGGCACTTGAATCTGTCAGCCTTCAGCGCATCTTCGAAAAGCACTGCGCGACGCCCGGCGGGAGCGTTGCGGGCGACGAGCAATTCGGCATCGTCCTTCATCACCGCATTAAGCGCCGGAGCAAACGCAGCCGCATCGGCGACGAAAAACAGCCGCGGCGTCAGCAGCGAAACAATGTGGCGCAGCTTGCCGAAATCGCGCGACACCAGACTGTAGGGCGGCGAGATCGGCGCATAGGGAACGCCGGCAATGAAGCATCCGAGCGCGACGATGCCGTGCTCGATGCTGTTGCCCGACAAAATGACGACCGGGACGCTCGGCCGAAGCGTCGATGCCGAGCAGGTGCGCCGCCAAGGCCCGCGCCTGGCGCCAGGCATCGCCATAGCTCAGGTGGCGCCATTGCCCGCCATCGACCCGGTCGGCCAGAAAGATACGTTCCGGTGTCTCGACGCGCGTAATGGCGCAGTCGCTCGACAATCGTTTCGGATAGGCGCCGAGCGGTTCCGTCGACCGCACAAGGATCGAGCCGTCCGGCCGGTCGATCCGTTCTGCCGCCATGCGTCCCATATGCACGGGGCGAAGGGCGATCTCGCCGGACTTGCCGGCCTGCTTGCTTGCGGTCTGGCTTGGTTTCATCGTTTGCGCGACCACCGGCGCAAGCTTCTTCGGATTAGAAAAGAGCCCGGCATCGAGTGTCGGGCTCTCCTCAGATGTCATCTTAAGGGCGACGATCAGCTGCCGCTATACTTGGCGATCAGTTCGCGCGCCTTCTTGACCATTTCCTCGCCCTTGAGGCCCTTGCCGTCCATTTCCTTTTCCCAGGCCGCAATCAGCGGTTCTGCTGCGTCCTTCCAGCGTTGGGTTTCTTTCTCGTCGAGCGTGATAATGTTGTTGCCGTTTTTCTTGGCGATGCCGAGGCCGACAACATCGCCGCCGTCCATCGCACGGCCGAACATGGCTGCGGTCTCGATGCCGGAATTGTCGTCGATCACCTTCTTCAGGTCAGGTGGCAGCTTGTCGTAGGCGGCCTTGTTCATGGCGACGACGAAGGTCTGCGTATACAAGCCGTTCTTGCCGGAAAAGCCGGTGTGGTTGTGGACCAGTTCGGAGACCTTCAGCGCCGGCGTCACTTCCCACGGGATCGTGGTGGCGTCGATCACGCCCTTCGACAGCGCCTCGGAGACCTGCGGTACTGGCATGCCGACCGGCGTCGCACCGAGCTTTACGAGCATCTCGTTGATGACGCGCGAGCCGCCGCGGATCTTCAGCCCGTTCATGTCCTCGAGCTTGTTGACCGGGTTCTTGGAATGGATCAGGCCCGGGCCATGGGTGTGCCAGGCGATAACCTTCACATCCTTGAACTCGTCCTTGCAGTAGATTTCGCAATATTCCTGAAACGCCTTCGAGGTCGCCTCGCCGTTGGTCATCATGAACGGCAGTTCGAACGCCTCGGTGGCCGGGAAGCGGCCCGGCGTATAGCCAATGACGGTCCAGATGATTTCGGCAACGCCGTCCTTGGCCTGGTCGTACAGTTCCGGCGGTTTGCCGCCGAGCGCCATGGCGTCATATTCGACGACCTTGATGCGGCCCTTGGATTCGGCTTCGACCTTCTTTGCCCAAGGTCCCAGCGCCTTGGCCGGGATCGTTGCCTGCGGCGGCAACATCTGGTGCAATTTCAGCGTGATTTCCTGCGCCATTGCCGGCGCGGAAAGGGAGATCGCCACCGCGATCGTGCCCGCGAGCAGATAAAGCAGCTTCTTCATATTTGAATTTCTCTCCTCCGATTTTGATTGGCATATTGTTGGCCGATCCCGGGCCTGTATACATTATCGCAGATTGATCGCAAAGACGGCGACCGCATCCAATTCGAAGAACGTTAAAAGCGAACCGCGAGGAATAATGAAAAGCTCCAAACCACCATATCGAGCCGATCACGTCGGCAGCCTGCTGCGCCCCGAAAAGGTCAAGGCGGCGCGCAAGAAATTCTACGAGGAAAAATCGATATCCGCCAACGAATTGAAGGCGGTCGAGGACGAGGCGATCCGCGCCGAAATTCGCATGCAGGAAGAAGTCGGGCTGAAATGCGTCACCGACGGCGAAACCCGCCGCTCGTGGTGGCATTTCGATTTCATGGGCATGCTGACCGGTCTCGACATCATCGAGCGCGAGGGCGGCGGCATCCAATTCCACGGTACCACGACCAAGGCGAAGGTGCCGGTTATTACCGGCAAGCTCGACTTCCCCGCCGACCACCCGATGCTCGAACACTTCAAGTTCGTCGCTGCCAACACCAAGGTAACGCCCAAAATCTCCATTCCCGGCCCGAGCTGCTGCCATTTCCGCGTCGCCAAGGCCGATATCGCGCCGAAGCAGTACCAGGCCGATCCGCAGGCGATGTTCAACGATCTCGCTGCCACCTATCGCAAGGCGGTAAAGGCATTCTACGACGCCGGCTGCCGCTATCTGCAGATGGACGATATCTTCTTTGCCTATCTGTGCGACCCCAAGCACCGCGCCGCCAAAAAAGCCGAGGGCGACGACCCCGACTGGCTGATCGACCGCTATGCCTGGATGATGCATGAGGCGATCGCCGACCGGCCCGACGACATGGTCATCGGCATGCACATGTGCCGTGGCAATTTCCGCTCCACCTACGCGGCCGAAGGCGCCTACGATCCGGCCGCCGACGCCATCTTCAACAAGACCGGCGTCGACATCTATTTCATGGAATACGACAGCGAGCGCGCCGGCGGCCTTGAACCGCTGCGCCTGCTGCCGAAGGGCAAGAAGCGCGTGCTGCCCGGATTCATCACCACCAAGACTGGCGAACTGGAGAAAATCGACGACTTGAAGAAGAAATTCGAGGAAGCCTCCAAATACGCTGATATCGGCCAACTCGGCATCGCCCCGCAATGCGGCTTTGCCTCGACCGAGGAAGGCAACAACATCACCTACGACGACCAGCGCCGCAAACTCGAATTGGTGGTCAAGACCGCCGAGGCGATCTGGGGTGGCGTCGACGCCTGAGCTTCTCCGTTGGCAGATGGCCATTTCCAACGCGATCGGATCGCGTTACATGCGCGAACCCTGATCGGTTCATAGTGGCAGGCTCATGAAATTCGATTTCGACAAGGTTATCGACAGGCGCAATACGCACTCGGCCAAATGGGACCGCATCGAAGGCGGCACACTGTGGAAGGCGGATCGCAAGCCGGCCGGGCCGTCAGCACGCGACCCCATCCCGATGTGGGTCGCCGACATGGATTTCATGGCGCCGCCCGCGGTGACCGAAACGCTGCGGCGAGAGGTCGAACGCGGAACGCACGGCTATTACGACACCAATGAATCCTGGCGCATCGCCCAGTGCGACTGGCTCGAACGCCGGCATGGCTGGCGGCCCGACCCGAACTGGCTTTCGACCGTGCCAGGCATCGTCTCCGGTATCGGCCTCATTCTCCAGGCGCTGACCGAGCCGGGCGACGAGATCATCGTATTCTCGCCGGCCTATCACGCCTTCCGCTTCATCATCGAGGCGAACAACCGCGTCATCCACAATGTCCCGATGGTCGAGGAACAGGGCCGCTACCGCATGGATTTCGAGCGGTTGGCCCGCAACTTTCCGTCGCGCGGGCGCGCGGTGCTTTTTTGTTCGCCGCACAATCCCGGCGGCCGCGTCTGGGAACCCGACGAGATTCGGGCGGTCGCCGATCTGTGTCGCGAACGCAACCTCATCCTGATATCCGACGAGATCCATTGCGACCTGGTCTATGAGGGTTCGAAGCACGTGCCGACCGCGGTCACCACTCCCGAGATCATGGATCGGCTCATTACCTGCGTCGCCGCGACCAAGACCTTCAACCTGGCCGGCGCCCATGTCGGCGCCCTGATCACCGCCAATCCGGAGCTGAAGAAAAAGATCGACGCGCGCATCGGCGCGGCCGGTCTTCCCTCCTACAACCTGTTCGGGATGATTGCCACGGAGGCGGCACTGCGCGGCGGCGATGAATGGCTCGATGCCCTGTTGCCCTATCTTGCTGCCAACCGCGACCACTTCGCCTCGGCAATCGTGCGCGCCATTCCTGGCACGCGCGTCATGAACCTGGAGGCGACGTATCTAAGTTGGGTCGATTTCACCGGAACCGGGCTGGCGTTCGACGACTACATGGAGCGCATCACCGAGCGCGCCCGCATCGGCGTTTCGCCGGGTCCGCAATTCGGGCCCGGCGGCGAAACCTTCGTGCGCTTCAATTTCGCGACCCCGCGCTATTGGATCGATCAGGCGCTGGAGCGGCTGGAAGAAGCGTTCGCGAAATAGGCTCAGCCAACAAAGGCGCGTTCGACGACGAAGGAGCCGGGAGCCGCGTTCGAGCCTTCCGCCAGTCCCGCCTCTTCCGCCAATACGCGGACGTCCTTCAGCATCGCCATCGAACCGCAGATCATCACCCGGTCGGTGACCGGATTGAGCGGAGGCACACCGAGATCGGAAAACAGCTTGCCGCTGGTGATCAGGGTGGTGAGACGGCCCGTACGGGGTGAATCCTCGCGCGTCGTCGACGGATAGTAGGTCAACCGGTGGGCAAACTCGCCGACCAGCGGATCGTCCTTCAATGACGCCACGAGTTCCTCGCCATAGCGCAATTCCGCCTTCAGCCGGCAGGTATGGGTCAGGATCAGCTCGTCGAATTTCTCGTAGGTTTCCGGATCGCGCACGAGGCTGGCGAAGGGCGCGATGCCGGTTCCGGTCGCAAACATATAGAGGCGCTTGCCGGGAATCAGTGCGTCGTTGACCAGCGTTCCCGTCGCCTTCTTCTTGATCAGCACGGTGTCGCCGGCAACGATCTTCTGCAGATGCTCGGTCAATGGACCGCCCGCGACCTTGATCGAGAAGAATTCCAGTTCCTCGTCCCAGGCCGGGCTGGCAATCGAATAGGCGCGATAGACCGGGCGTTCAGCGTTGGGCAGGCCGATCATGACGAATTCGCCGGAACGGAAGCGCAGTCCCGCCGGGCGTGTCGTGCGGAAGGCAAACAGCCGGTCGGTATAATGGCTCACCGAGACCACCGTCACGGCGTAGACGCCGTCCGGCACCGGAAACGTGATTGCCTTGGTCAAATTCATCTCGATGACGCCCATCGCTGCCTCGCTGGCGGAATTGCTTCGAGCCAGCGGCAACGGCTTATACGCCAGCATTTTGCAGCGCAATCGCCGATTCCGGTGGCCGGGTTCTCGTTTGCTCACATAGCGGCGTGGGCAAAGCGGATCGAGAAACCGTTTTTCCGCGAATTCGCCTTTTGGCGAATTCCTCGGTTCCGTTCGACTGGTTTCTTGGAATGCCGGCGATTTTTCGCACTCAGGGTAAACGAGGGGTCGGCGTCACTTTGGCCTCCTCACCCGCCCGAATGCTTCGCGTTTACCGCTACCTCGGCTTTTGATCCAGGTCATGGTTTCTGCTTTCCCGTTGGAATACCTATCGAATTTCGAAAGTGTGCATTTCTTGTGCGCGAATGCACACCGGCCTCGGAGTCTGAGCTCCATCTCCTGTTCATCGAAGCGGGAAGGTTCCTGCTTCCTGGAGCCCTGAGGAGAACGAAGATGACCATCCGCAATTCCATGATCGCCGGCCTTGCCGGTGTCGCCCTGATCGCCGGTTCGCTTGCCGTCCCGTCGACCGCCCATGCCGGCGGCAAGCTGTGGGGCGCTGCCGCGCTCGGCTTCCTCGCCGGTTCGGTGATCGCTTCCCAGCATGTCTATGGCGCCCCGGTCGTCTATGGCGCGCCGGTCTACCAGCCGACTTGCTGGCTGAAGCAGCAGTTCACCGGCTACTACAACGCCTACGGCCAGCCGATCTACAAGAACGTGCAGGTCTGCAGCTAACCGCAGCCACAGCAAATCCAGGAAAAGTGATCCCACTTTTCCGTCCGGATTTGCGCAAAGGAAACCCATCCCAATTGTCCCGGACCTGACAACGCCCCTTTAGGGTTCGGGACAACGGGCCGCCCCGCCGCCGGCGCCACGCAAGCCGGAAACGCCCCTGCCGGAGGCATTTGGTCCGGCGGTGCGGGCGGCCCATAATTCCTCTCCTTCTCCGCTCCGCCCCGGTCCGCTTCTCCAAGCGGCCGGGGTTAGCGGTGTTTAAGGGGATGATCAGGCACGGATACCCGCGTGATCCTCTCCGAAAAGTGGTTTCCGCTTTTCAGCTTCGCGCTTTAGACTGGCAGCGGGGCGGAATGGGACAGTCATGCGCAATCTCCCGGCGACGGTTTTGTCGCTTTTTCTAGTTTGCCTCGCGGTGACTGCGGCGCGCGCCGCCGACGAATTGACCAGTTCCTGCATCGCCATTGCCGGCCTGCCCTCTCGCCAAGCGATCCCTGCCGCCTTCGACCCGTCGACGCAGGCTGCCGATGAGGTGGCGATCACCTATGTCGGCCACTCATCGTTCCGCATCCGCTCGCCGCAGGGCGTGACCATCGTCACCGACTATGCCGGCAACGCCGGATTTGGCCCGACGCCGGATGTCGTGACCATGAATCACGCCCATTCGTCGCACTTCACCAACTTCCCCGATCCGGCGATTGCCCATGTTTTGCCCGGCTGGAACGAAAAGGGGTTCGGGCCGATCAAGCACCGCCTGCAAGTCGGCGATGTGCTGATCCGCAATGTCGCCACCGATCTCTACGCCGAAGGCGTCTTGATCGAGGAGAACGGCAATTCGATCTTCATTTTCGAGACCGCCGGCCTGTGCCTCGGACATCTCGGCCATCTGCATCACAAGCTGACGCCCGAGCATATTGCCGCCATCGGCCGCATCGACATCCTGTTCGCGCCGGTGGATGGCAACTACACCATGAGCCTCCAAGGCATGGCCGAAACAGCGGAGCAATTACGCTCCAGTATCCTCATCCCGATGCATTGGTTTTCGTCGTCCACTCTCCAGCGCTTCATTGACGGACTGTCGGGCAAGTTCACGGTCGAGCTGGCAAATGCCGACACCGTGCTGCTGTCGCGCAATTCGCTGCCGACGACACCGAAAATCCTGGTGCTCTCGCCCTATTGAACTTCGCAGTTCGCCGTCACCCCAGCGAAGGCTGGGGTCCAGCTTCTGGCATTCGCACTGGCGACGGCTGCAAAGCGCATTTAATGATCCAGCCCATGAGCATCGCCAGCGCCAGCGGCGCACCGGGCAATCCGCTCAGTGCCAGCGCCACCCCCAGCGGACAGATCATCATCACCAGCCGGTAGCCGATGCGGTCGAATGCATCCATCTCGAAGCGGCCGGCGAGCGTGACAACCAGCCAGCCGAGCACCAGCGTGTCGTAGGACATCAGGTATGGGGTGACGAGAAACGTCGCGCCGACGAGGCCGCAAAACCGCAGCATCGGATCGGCGGTTCTGCACACGATCAGCAGCATCGCCGCGGTCGCAAACAGGGCTGAAACCGCCTGTGCCGCGCTCGCAACCGTCACGCCGCCGCCGACCAGGATCGTGTTGACGAACGCCGTCGGCATCAACCCCATCACGATCGCGTTGGATTCGACCAGCGTCGTCGACTGGTTGGCGATGCCGGTCTCAAGATAGACGCGCCAGACATCGACGCCAAAGATTGCGGCTGACGCGCCAATGAAGGCGATGCTGAATGCGGCCGCATAGCCGAATACGCGGATATTGGCCGGTAGCCAGCAGGAACAGCGGGATCAGCAGGCCGAGCTGCGGCTTGACCGTCAGCAGCGCAATCAAGAAGCCGGCCAGCATCGGCCGCCGGTCGATCAGGCGATAGATGCCGATCAGCAGCACGGCGACAAATGCCGAAACCTGCCCGCACAGCAGGTAGACCGTCAGCGTCGGCATCGCAAAAAGCGCGATCCGGCTGGCGCGGTCCGCCAGTGGCCGCGCCGCTACGAACCAGTAGAGCGCCAGGCCGAGCGCTGTATAGATCGCCAGCGCCCAGTTGTAGCCGATCAGGCCGAACGGCGCCGCCAGCAGCATGTAGTGCGGCGGATAGGAAAAATTCTGGTCGGGATAGTCGTAGCCGGGGATCAGCCGGTCGAGGACATCGTTGTAGCTGGCAAGATCGTAGAAACTGGCGCCCTGCCCGGTCCACGCGGCGAGGCCGTAATGCCAGAAATTCACGAAATCGCGGCCGAGAATGTAGCCCTGCCCGTCGACCCAATAGCCATTGGCAAAATGCGATCCATGCAGCACGAACCAGGCGATGGCCGCGCTCAGCACCGCCATCGGCAGATTGAAGGACCGGATGAAGTCCCGATTCGCCTGCATCGACCTTAGCTCTTCCCGCAAATTTCGGCTGGCAGAAGCTACCGGCTGACGTTTAAGATTTGGTGAGACCGGACGATAAGGGGCATTCATGGACGTTCGCGCCGCCACTGCCGCAGAACTCGGCCGCGCCATCGGCGACGGCAAGCTCGATCCGGTCGAACTGACCGAGGAATTCCTCGCGGCAATCGCCGCCGACGACCGCGATATTCCACATTTATGCGCGCACTACCGCAGAGCGTGCCCGCGCAAGGAAGCGGCGGCGGCGCGCGAGCGGATGCGGAGCGGAAACCGCAAGTCGCTGCTCGACGGCGTGCCGGTGTCGTGGAAAGACCTGTTCGATACGGCGGGAACGGCGACAGAAGCCGGATCACGACTGCTCGCCGGCCGGGTGCCCGACAAGGACGCCGAAGTGTTGCGGCGGGCGACCGGCCTCGGCCTCGTCTGCCTCGGAAAGACGCACATGACCGAGCTCGCGTTTTCCGGGCTCGGCATCAACCCGGTAACGGCAACGCCGCCGAACCGGCGGTTCCCGTTCGGTTGTCCCGGCGGCTCATCGTCGGGAGCGGCCGCTTCGCTCGCCTTCGGGCTGGCGCCGCTCGCAATCGGCTCGGATACCGGCGGCTCGGTGCGCATTCCTGCCTGCTGGAACAACCTCGTCGGCCTGAAGACGACGTATGGCGCGCTGCCGAACGACGGCGTCGTGCCGCTTTGTCGCGGCTTCGACACGGTCGGGCCGCTGGCGAAAACCGTGGAAGATGCGGCGCTGGCGTTCTCGATCCTGAAAGGCTGGCCGCTACCCTTCGAGCCGAGCGCCAATCTCAGCCATTTCGAGTTCGTCGTGCCGACGACCATCGTGCTCGATGGTCTCGATGCCGCCGTCGCCGAAGCCTTCGATGCGACACTGGCAAGGCTGGCGAAGAACGGCGCGCGGATCGCACGACGCGCCGAAGGCTCGTTTGCCGAATTCGCCGGACTTGCTGGCAAGCTCTACCCGCACGAAGCCTGGGCGCAATGGGGCGGCGTCATCTCGCGTCATGGCGACAAGATGTATCCCCCGATCCGCAAGCGCTTCGAAATGGGAAAGTCGGTCGATGTCGCGCATTATCACGAGGCGCATGCGCAGATGATGCAGGCGCGCAAGCGGTTCGAGGCACATCTGCCGGGCGACGCGATCCTGCTTCATCCGACCGTGCCGATCTTGCCGCCGCAGGTCGACGTGCTGCTCGCCGACGAAGAAAAATTCAGCGCTGCCAACCTGAAGGCGCTGCGCAACACCCGATTCATCAATTCGGCCGGCGGCGCAGCTTTGACGCTGCCGCTACCGCAGGCCGGCTGCGGATTGCAGCTTGCCGCCGGGCCGGACAGCGAACCCATACTGCTCGAAGCCGGCGCGGCGATGGAACGTATATTGGGGTAGGAAATACGGGGACAGTTTACTTAATTCGATATCGGCAGCAGCCTCACGGCATGGCTTCGATAGCGAATTAAGTAAACTGTCCCCGCATTTGCCCCTTCACCCGCTTGCCCTTCACCCATGTCTCTGCCACGGCCCGATCGTCGGCCATAATCAGCAACTGGAACAGCAGGTCGTGCAGGCTGTCGTTGAGCTTTGCACGCTCGGCCATGATCGGCGTCGCCTGCGCATCGATCACGACAAGGTCGGCGTAGCTGCCCGGCGCCAGCGAACCGATCTCGTCGTCGCGGCGCAGCAGGCGGGCATTGCCGAGCGTTGCCATGTAGAAAGCGTCGAAAGCGGAGATGCGGCTGCCGGCCAGTTGCGAGACGACGTAGGCATCGCGCATCGTCGTGAACATCGAAAACGACGTGCCGCCACCGATGTCGCAACCGAGGCCGACCCTGACCGGCCGCGCCGAATTGCGCGTGTGGTGGTAACGGAACAGGCCTGAGCCGAGGAAATTGTTGGAGGTCGGGCAGTGGACGATTGTCGCGCCCGCTTCCGAAAGCCGCGCCAGTTCGCGCTCCGACAAATGGATGCCGTGGGCGAACAGCGAGCGCGCGCCAAGCAGGCCGGCGCGGTCGTAGACGTCGGTGTAGTCCTTGGCCTCGGGAAAATCGCGGGCGACCGCGGCGATCTCGGCGGCGTTCTCGGACAGATGCGTCTGCATCAGTAGGTCTGGAAACTCCCGGCGGAGTGCGCCGGCGGCTTCGAGCTGTGCCTTCGACGAGGTGACGGCGAAGCGCGGCGTGATTGCGTAGCCGAGCCGCCCCTTGCCCTGCCATTTTTCAATCAGCGCTTTCGACTGGTCGTAACCGGATTGCGCTGTGTCGGTCAGCGGCTTCGGCGCGTTGCGGTCCATCATGGTCTTGCCGGAGATGACCATCATGTCGCGGGCGAGCGCGGCTGAAAACAATGCGTCGAGGGCCTGCGGATGGATGGTCGAGAACGCCAGACAAGCGGTGATGCCGTTGCGGATCAGTTCGTCGAGAAATGCATTGGCAGAGTGCGCGGCGATTGCCGCGTCACCGTACCGCTGCTCCTCGACGAAGGTGTAGCGGTTGAGCCAGTCAAGCAGGTCGGCCCCATAGGCGGCGATCATGCGGTATTGCGGAAAATGCAGATGCGCATCGATGAAGCCCGGCAGGATCAGCTTGTCGCGGTGATCGGTGCGCGACAGCCCGGCATATTCGGTGGGCAATTCGGCGGCTTCGCCCGACCATGCGATCCTGCCGGCATCGTCGATGACGATCGCGCCGCGCACGTGATGGACAATCGCGCGTTCGGCGCCGGCGATCAGCGGATCGTCGGTGAAACTCAACGTCTGGCCGGTGAGTACGTGCACCCGCGATTTCCCTTTCGAAGCGCTGGCGACGATTGCATGGCATCGCCGGCTTCGCTAGCTTTGACCAATTGGTAAAACTTGCAAAGGCTCGCGGATGGCGCGCAACCGCTTGAAATTCCTGCGAAACGGCAAGCCGGTCGAACTCGCCGAGGTCGGGCCGAACGAAATGCTGCTCGACTATCTGCGCCTGCGCGAGAAGGCGACCGGCACCAAGGAAGGCTGCAACGAGGGCGATTGCGGCGCCTGCACGGTGGCGGTCTGCCGGCTGCGCGCCGGCAGGCTCGTCTACGAGCCGGTCAATGCCTGCATTCGCCTGCTTGCTTCCATCGATGGTTGCGATGTCATCACCGTCGACGACCTTGCCGAGAATAGCAAGCTGCACCCGGTGCAACAGGCCATGGTCGAGTACCACGGCTCGCAATGCGGCTTCTGCACGCCGGGCATCGTCATGAGCCTGTTCACCCTCTATCACGCCGCAGCGAAGCCGGACCGCCAGACCGTCAACGACTGGCTCGCCGGCAATCTGTGCCGCTGCACCGGCTACCGGCCGATCGCCGACGCCGCGCTGGCGGCCATCGACGGCAAGCCGGCCGACGCGCTGGCCAAACGCAAGGCGGCGACGGCAAAGAAACTGAAGGCGCTCGACGACAGCGAGGATCTGTTCATCGGCACGAAGGACCGTTTCGTTGCCGCGCCGGCATCAGCCGCGGCGCTGGCGGCACTCTATGCGAAACACCCCGACGCCACCATTGTTTCCGGCGCAACCGATGTCGGTCTGTGGATCACCAAGCAATTGCGCGATCTCCCGAAGGTCATCCTGACCGGCCGAGCCAGGGGTTTTGCCGAAGTCAGCATCACACGCGACGCGGTCCGCATTGGCGCTGGCGCCACCTATGCAGACGCCTTCGACGCGCTTGCGGCAATCGATCCCGATGTCGGCGAAGTGCTGCGCCGCCTCGGCTCGATGCAGGTGCGCGCGTCGGGCACGGTCGGCGGCAACATCGCCAACGGCTCGCCGATCGGCGACACGCCGCCGCTGCTGATCGCGCTCGGCGCCGAACTCGAACTGCTCGCCGGCCGGAAGAAGCGGACGATGGCGCTCGAGAAATTCTTCCTCGCCTATGGCAAGCAGGACCGCAGGCCCGGCGAACTGGTCGCGGCCGTGACGGTGCCGAAGCTGAAGCGCAACCAGCATTTCCGCGCCTACAAGATTTCCAAACGCTTCGACCAGGATATTTCCGGGGTGCTGGCGGCGTTCCGCTTCACGGTCGATAAAGGCCTGATCACCGATGCGCGCATCGCTTTCGGCGGCATGGCGGCGACGCCGAAGCGCGCGAAGAAAACCGAGGCCGCGCTCATCGGAGTATCGCTCAGGGACGAAGCGGGATGGAAGATTCGATCGCTGCCCTCGGTGAAGACTTTCAGCCCATCGATGACATGCGCGCCAGCGCCGGCTACCGCCTGCAAGTGGCGCGCAATCTTCTAGCGAAAGCGCTGACCGAGATTGCCGCCGGCGACAGCCGCGCGACGCGCGTTGCCGGGTTGCGTGAGACGGCGGAGGCCGGCGCAATGAACCGCCGCATCGATCCGTCGAAATTGCGCGGCGACACCATCGCCGTCGGCAAGGCGCTGGCGCATGACAGCGCCGCGCGCCACGTGGCCGGCACCGCCACCTATGTCGACGACATCCGCGAACCCGAGGGCACGCTGCACGTCGCCGCCGGATTGTCGCCGAAGGCGAAAGGCAAGATCACGAAGCTCGATCTTTCGGCGGTGAAGGCTGCGCCGGGCGTCGTCGCGGTGCTGACGGCGGCCGATATCCTCGGACCGAACGAATGCAGCCCGTCGATCGGCGGCGACCCGATCCTCGCCGATCGGCGAAGTGCTGTTTCACGGCCAGCCGATCTTTGCAGTCGTCGCCGAAACGCGCGAGCAGGCGCGCCGCGCCGCCCGGCTGGCGAAGATCGAGATCGAGACGAGAGCGGCCGAACGTTACCGTCGAGCGACGGGCTCAAGTCCGGCGGCAAGGTGCTGCCGGACTATCAGTTCGTCCGCGGCGATCCGGCCGCGGCGATTGCCGACGCGGCGCACCGGCAGTCCGGACGCCTGAAGATCGGCGGCCAGGAGCATTTCTATCTCGAAGGCCAGGTTTCGCTCGCCGTGCCGGGCGAGGGCGGCGAGATGAAGGTTTTCTGCTCGACGCAGCACCCGTCCGAAGTCCAGCACCTCGTCGCGCGCATGCTGAAGCGGCCGGATGCGCTGGTCGTCTGCGAATGCCGGCGCATGGGCGGCGGCTTCGGCGGCAAGGAAAGCCAGGCCGGGCAGTGGGCCTGCCTTGCGACGCTCGCCGCCCACGTCACCGGCCGGCCGGCGAAGATACGGCTCGATCGCGACGACGACATGATCGCCACCGGCAAGCGCCACGATTTCCTTGCCGAATGGCAGGTCGGCCCATGACGGCAACGGCGTCGTCGAGGCGGTCGACGTGACGCTCGCCGGCCGTTGCGGTTATTCGGCCGACCTGTCTTTCGGCGTTGTCGATCGGGCGATGTTCCACGCCGACAATTCCTATTTCTATCCGGCAGTGCGCATCCTGTCGAAGCGGGTCAAGACCGATACCGTCTCCAATACCGCCTTCCGCGGCTTCGGCGGACCGCAGGGCATGATCTTCGCCGAGCGGATGATGGACGATCTTGCCGTCAAGCTCGGCATCGATCCGCTCGAAATCCGCAAGCGCAATTTTTACAGGGCCGGCCGCGACGTGACGCCTTACGGCATGACGGTCGAGGACAATATCCTGAAGCAACTCGTCGGCGAACTGGAGCGGACCAGCGAATACCGCAAGCGGCGCCGCGAGGTCGCGAAGTTCAACAAGGCCAGCCGCTTCCTGAAGCGCGGCATCGCGCTCAACCCGGTCAAGTTCGGCATCGCCTTTACGCTCAAGCACCTGAACCAGGCCGGTGCGCTGGTGCACGTCTATACCGACGGCTCGATCCAAGTGAACCACGGCGGCACCGAGATGGGCCAGGGCGTCTACATGAAGGTCGCCCAGGTCGTCGCCGAGGAGTTCGGCGTCGATATTTCGCGCGTGCGCATCACCGCGACCTCTACCGACAAGGTGCCGAATACGACGGCGACGGCGGCTTCCTCCGGCTCCGATTTGAACGGCATGGCGGCGAAAAAGGCGGCGGGCGAAATCCGCAAGCGCATGGCCGAGGTGGCCGCACGATTGTGGCAGGGCGAGACCGGCAAGGTCCGATTCGCCGACGGCAAGGTTCACGTCGGCGGGACGCGAGGTCGAGTTCGCTGAGGTGGCGAAGAAATGCTTCCTCGAACGCGTTTCGTTGTCATCGACCGGCTATTTCGCCACGCCGAAGATCACCTGGGACCGCGAGACGGCGACCGGCCGGCCGTTCCTCTATTTCGCCTATGGCGCGGCGTGCTCCGAAGTCGTCATCGACACGCTGACCGGCGAGATGCGAGTGACGCGCGTCGACCTTCTCCACGATGTCGGCGCTTCGCTCAATCCGGCGATCGACATCGGCCAGATCGAGGGCGGCTTCGTCCAGGGCATGGGCTGGCTCACGACCGAGGAACTGGTGTTCGACGCCGAAGGCCGATTGCAGACGCACGCGCCTTCGACCTACAAGATCCCGACCGCTTTCGACGTGCCGGAGGATTTCCGCGTCGAGTTCTGGGCCAAAAGGCAATCGCGAGCCGACGATCTATCGATCCAAGGCCGTCGGCGAACCGCCACTGATGCTGGCGACCTCGGTCTATTCGGCGATTTACCACGCCATCGCCTCGATCAAGCCCGGCGTCATCCCGCAGCTCGACGCCCCGGCAACGCCGGAGGCGATATTAACGGCGCTTAACGGCATGGCCAGCGCAAAATGACTACTGGCTGCCCGTAGTCGATCGTGCTATGCTGGAGTTCGAATGGAACGACGAGAAGGCCGAGCGGAACCTGCGCAAGCATGGCGTTTCGTTCGACGATGCGGCAAGCGCGTTCGCAGATTTGAACGGTTTCGACTACCACGACGAAATCATTGGCCATGAAATCCGCAATTTGCTGCTGGGTATGGCCGGCGCAGAACTGTTTGCGGTAGCGTACACCTATCGTGGAGAGCGGATCAGGATCATTTCGGCCCGAAAGGCAAACCGCTATGAGCAACGCATCTACGCGAAAAACCGGCAAGACTGACTGGGCGCGGCTCGCTTCCATGTCAGACGAAGAAGCTACCGCCAACGCGCTCAGAGATCCGGATAATCCGCCTTTGACACCAAAGCGCCTCGCGGCGTTGAAACGGACACCGCAGATATTTGTCATGCGGCGGGCGCTCGGCCTCACCCAGGAAGAATTTTCCGAGCGTTACCAGATCCCGCTCGGCACGCTGCGCGACTGGGAGCAGCACCGCAGCGAGCCGGACACCACCGCGAAAGCCTACCTGCGCGCCATCCGTGGCGCCCCCGATCTCATCGCCGAACTGGTCAAGCAGAAGCCGGCGGCGTGATCCTCAATCTACCATCGTCACATCGAGTTCGATGCCGTTGCGCGCGGTCAGGAACATCTGGCCGGTGGGTTCCGGCTCAACACCCGAAACAGGCTCGAAGCGCGCCGCGCGCACGAAGGTCGCCAGCAGGATCGTCGCCTCCAACATCGCGAACGAGGCGCCGAGGCAGATGCGCGGGCCGGCGCCGAACGGCAGGAAGCGGTAGCGCGACGGCTTCGGCTGGTCTGGTCCGAAGCGCGACGGGTCGAAGCTGTCGGGATCGCGCCAGTACGAACGATGGCGGTGGATGGCGTAGATCGGGATCACCCCGATCGTGCCGGCGCGCAGTTTCACGCCTTCGAGTTCGATGTCTTCGACAATGTCGCGGATGACGATCGGCGCGGTCGGATAAAGCCGCAGCGCCTCGTTCAGCACCTGGCGCGTCACCGTCAGCTTGTCGAAATGCTCCGAGCCGATCGGCCCATCGCCCGCGACCGCTTGCGCCTCGTCGCGGATTGCCTGCTGCCACCGCGGGCTTTTGGCGATGAGGTAGAGCGACCAGCTCAGCGCCAGCGCCGTCGTATCGTAGCCGGCGACGAGGAAGGCGATGATGTTGTTGACCAGGCGCTTGACGCCCATCTGGCGGCCGGTCTCGGGATCGGTTGCCGCCAGCAAGCGGCCGAGCAGGTCGTCGCCGGCAGCGGCGTCGTCGGTGCGCGATTCGACCAGCTTTCGCACCGCGTCGCGAATGTTGGCCTCCTGACGGCGCATCGTACTGCCGCCCGGCCGCGGCAGCCACGCCGGCAGCCGCAGCAGGCGGTTGGCGACCCACCAATTGACGTAGCGGAAATAGTCGGCATGGCCTTTCTCGATTGCGGCGATGACATCGTCGGCGCCGCCGGCCAGCATGGTGCGAGAGATGACGCCGAAGGCGGTGCGCAGCATGTCGCGATGGATTGCCCGCCGGCCGCCGCGTTCGTTCTGCCAGATGCCGACCATGCCCTCCGCCGCTGCAGTCATGATCGGGCCGTAGCGCAACAGTTCCTCGTGGCGGAACAGCGGCGCGGCGGCGCCGCGCTGCCATTTCCAGTCGGCCCCTTCCGACGAGATCATGGCATTGCCGAACAGCGGATCGAGCACCTGGTTTTGCAAGCGGCCCTTGGGGAACTCGGCGCTGCGCGTATGGATGAGCGTCTTTACCGCCTCTTCGCCGGTGACGAACACCATTGCTGGCGGGCCGGCTGTGATCAGCGTCTCACGATAGGCGGCGCCGGGATGATCGCGAGATTGTTGGAAACGAGCCTTGCCAGAAACAGCGGCAACGGCAGCGGTTTCGTCGCCGGCGGCACAAACGGCGGCACGAATCCGGCAGTGCATCGAGCGGCGAGTGTCATTCGGCGACCGGTTCGACTTTTTCGCGCAACTGCGCCAGCGGCTTCTTGTCTACCGTGATCGCGGTCGAACACCGCTTCGTAGTCCGGCCATTCGGTCTCGAAGCAGCGATCGAGAAACCTCGTGCCGAGCCCGTAATTGCCGGTGTAGCGCGAGTGGTGCAGCGAGTGGTAGGTCGTGCTCGCCAGCTATCTGCCGAGGAAGCGGTTGAAGTTTTCCGGCCGGAATTCGAAATTGGCGTGGCTGAACGAATTGATGATCAGATAGCCGACATACCAGATGGCGATGCCGTAGAAATTCAGGCTCACCGCCAGATCGATGACGCCGAGCACGATCAGCAGTCCGGCGTCGAAGATCAGCTTTTCCAAGGAACGAGAACGAGATCGCGGTGAGCGGGCTGTTGAGCCGGCTCTTGTGGTGTTCGGCGTGGATCCAGTGCAACGCCTTGATGTGGAAGGCGCGGTGCGAAGAATAGTGCCAGATTTCCGCCCAGGCGGTCGTCAGCAAGCCGGTCGCAACGAACGACAGGAAGGTCCGGTTCTGGAACATGCCGAGCCACAGGCAGGCGAACAGGAAGACGGCATGGATCGGCGTATGCAGCGAATTGATCAGTTCGCGGCGCAGCTGGGCGCTCGCCGATCGGCAGGTCATAGATCATGCGCTCGGCGATTTTCCATTTGCGCTTTGCCGCCACATACCACAGCAGCGCCATCGCGTGACCGAGCACGGCGATGACGAACAGCACGATCCATTCCATCGCGGTCATGGCGAGGCCTCTGCCGGCGCCGGCAGGACGACGGGCTTGGCGACACGAAATCTGCATGCCGCCAAGCTTCTTCAGCAGCTTTGCCTTGCGCGTAGAGCAGCAGCATGCCGAACAGCGTCGGATCGCGCGCCAGGCGCGCGCCATGGCGCACGAGATCGAGATGCATGGGAATCGACAGGCCGTTTTCGCGGTGCAGGAAGGGTTCGCCGCAGACCTTGAAACCGATCGCCCGGTAATAGGGCAGCAGGCTCGGAACGCAGTCGATGAAGCATTCGCGGATATCGTATTTCTCGCCGTAGCGCACCAGCGCGGCGATCATGCGCAGTGCCATCGAGCCGCCGCGGTAGTCCCTGGCGATGACGAACTTGGTGATGATGGCGTTGTGATCCGGGTAATGCGGCGAATGCTGCATGCCGTAGAGTTCGCCGAGGATGCCGATGTCGCCTTCGCTCGGCCGGTTGCCGCGAATGGTCGCCACGGCCTGTCCGTCGGCCTCGGCGAAGAAGACATGGGCGAACTTGTCGAGGTCGTCGCGCAGCAGCTTGCGTTCATGATCGGCGTTCGGCGATTTTCGCCCGAGTTCGCCGCAATAGACGTCGTAGCGAAGGCGCTGCACCTGGCGCCAGCATGTCGTCGCTGCGGCACAGCTTGATTTCGATGTCGCCGCCCTTGCCGATACGCTGCGGGATCGAACTCGAAATTGAGGTTCTGGCCTAGGCGCTCGCTGGCAGTGGTCGCCAGCAGCCGCAGGAGCCAGGCGGCGAGTTTCGGCTCGGCCGCTTCCAGGCGGTTGACCGTTTCGTCATCGAAATACAGCGCCTCGACCGGCGATACGGCGGTCACGGTAGCAGTGGCGGGAATGCCGCGCACGAAGGCGATTTCGCCGACAGGCGCGCCGGCGCCAAGGACGATCCTTCTCGCGTTTGAGCGCTCGCCAAGTTCGACTTCGACGGACCCCGATACAACCACATAAGCGTCGGCGTAGTGATGGCCCTTTTGCCGCAGCATATCGCCCGGCTCGAAACGAACCGTGCGTGCATGGGGACGCAACGCTTCCAGCCCGGTGAAATCTTCGAATGTCCCCACCGGCGTCGCCAATGGAACGCCTCGCCAGTTGAAGCGCAGGCTTGCCTGCCCGCCAATTCCGTCGTCTGTCAACCATAGTAAGTGCGGTCAAAGTGGCAAATCTGCGTTCCGATGCCTTGCCCATCCGCCGGTTGCCTTGTCGCGTCAGTCGGTTAGCTTGCGCCGCACCTCGTGCAAGCAACGGAAGGTCAGCCGATGAAAACCCGCGCCGCCGTCGCCTTCGAAGCCGGAAAGCCGCTGACGATCTGCGAGGTGGACCTCGAAGGGCCGCGCGACGGCGAGGTGCTGGTCGAGATCAAGGCGACCGGCATCTGCCATACCGACGATTTCACGCTGTCGGGCGCCGATCCGGAGGGGCTGTTTCCGGCGATCCTCGGCCATGAGGGTGCCGGCGTCGTCGTCGATGTCGGCAAGGGCGTGACAAGCGTCAAGAAGGGCGACCATGTCATTCCGCTCTACACGCCGGAATGCCGGCAATGCCCGTCCTGCCTGTCGCGCAAGACCAACCTGTGCACGGCGATCCGCGCGACGCAGGGCCAGGGCGTGATGCCGGACGGCACGTCGCGCTTCTCGCTCGATGGCAAGAAGATCATGCACTACATGGGCTGCTCGACCTTCTCGAATTTCACCGTGCTGCCCGAGATCGCCGTCGCCAAAGTCCGCGACGACGCGCCCTTCGACAAGATTTGCTACATCGGCTGCGGGGTAACTACCGGCATCGGCGCGGTACTGAACACGGCGAAGGTCGAGCCGGGCGCCACGGCCATCGTCTTCGGGCTCGGCGGCATCGGCCTCAACGTCATCCAGGGGCTGCGGCTCGCCGGCGCCGACATGATCATCGGCGTCGACATCAACGACGCAAGAAGGCCTGGGGCGAGAAATTCGGGATGACGCATTTCGTCAACCCGAAGCAGGCGGGCGACGATCTGGTGCCGTTTCTCGTCAACATGACAAAGCGCGGCGCCGACACGATCGGCGGGGCCGACTATACCTTCGACTGCACCGGCAATGTCGCCGGTAATGCGCCAGGCGCTGGAATCGTCCCATCGCGGCTGGGGCCAGTCGATCATCATCGGCGTCGCCGGCGCCGGCCAGGAGATTTCGACGCGGCCGTTCCAGCTGGTCACCGGCCGGGTATGGAAGGGCACCGCCTTCGGCGGCGCGCGGGGCCGCACCGACGTGCCGAAGATCGTCGACTGGTATATGGACGGCAAGATCGAAATCGATCCGATGATTACCCACACGCTCGCCGCTTGCAGGAGATCAACAAGGGCTTCGAACTGATGCACAAGGGCGAGAGCATCCGCTCGGTCGTGGTCTATTGACGATGGATTCAAATAATCCGCCAGGCAATTTCTAGCGAAGATGCGAGAGCACGTTGACCAGCTTGCCGGTCGGGTCGGTGATGAAGAACCGCCTGACGCCCCACGGCTCGTCGGTCAGTTCGTGGACGAATTCGCAGCCCATTTTTTTGGCGCGGGCATATAGCGCGTCGACATCGTCGACCTCGATCGACAGGTCCGGCACCGGCGTGCCCGAACCGCCCTCGCTGAGGACGCTCATCTGGGTGGCCGCGGCCTGTCCAACCCCAATGTGACCACCCACCCGAGATCCATCATGACATCGAGCCCGAAAAGGTCGGAATAGAATTCGCGGATTTTCGGCACGGATTCTGCCGCGATATTGGCGACAATGCGCAGTACGGTCATGGTTTCACCTCTTGGCTGATATTCTCGCACTGAACGCTCGAGGCGGCCAAATGGTGCCCAATTTTCCCGCTGAAAGGAGCTGACCCATGAGCCGGCAGATATTGTTCTTGCAGGGCGGCGGCAAAGGCACCCACGACGAATGGGACAACAAGCTGGTGGACAGCCTCGCCAGGGAATTGGGCGACGAATACTTGATCCGATACCCGCGCATGCCAGACGAAGCTGACCCGAGCTATGCAAGCTGGAAACAGGCGCTCGTGGAGGAGATCGCGGCACTAGACGATGGCGCAATTCTCGTCGGCCACTCGATTGGCGGCACCATTTTGATCAATGTGCTGGCGGAACAAGAACCGCCCTGTAAGCCCGCCGCGGTTTTCCTTGTCGCCACGCCCTACATCGGCGAGGGCGGCTGGCCGAGCGACGATATCGCGCCCATGAGCGATCTCGGGTCGCGATTGCCCCGGGGCTTGCCCGTCTATCTCTATCACGGCGACACCGATGACACCGCACCGTTCGCCCACCTTGGCCTCTATGCCAAGGCAATTCCTGATGCGGCGATTCGCCGACTCAACGGACGCGACCACCAACTCGATAATGACCTGTCGGAAGTGGCGCGCGATATCGAGCGGCTGGCCTGATCGCCCCCGAAATTCGGCGCGCCGGACCGCCGGGCTCACCCCTCTTGCGTTCCGCCGCCACCCCGTGGATGGCTTGGGCGATGGTGCGAACATGACGGCACAGAACTTCCATAAGGCAATTCGGCCGTATCTCCTGGCGGTATCCGCCTGCGGCCTTGCAGGCGGGCTGGCCGCCCAGTTCTTCGATGCCCCGGACTGGGCGGCATGGATCTGGGGCGCCGCGACGCTGCCAGTGCTGGCGGCGCTCTTCGTAGAAATCGCCTCCAGCCTGCGGCGCGGCGATGTCGGCCTCGACATCGTTGCGGCTCTGTCGATGACGGCGGCGCTGATCTTCGGCGAGTATCTCGCGGCGGCGGTCGTCTCGCTCATGTATGCCAGCGGCCAGTACCTCGAAGCGTTTGCCGAGGGCCGTGCGCGCCGCGAGATGACGGCGCTGCTGGCGCGCATGCCGCGCACTGCCATGCGTCATCGCGATGGCGGGCTGGAGGAGGTCGCCATCGAGGCAGTCGCGGTTGGCGACCGGCTGCTGATCCGTCGCGGCGACATCGCGCCGGTCGACGGGACTATCGCCAAGGGCGTCGCCGTGCTCGACGAATCGGCACTGACCGGCGAATCGCTGCCGGTGCGGCGGCGCAAGGGCCAGCCAGTGATGAGCGGCTCCACCAATGTCGGCGACGCGTTCGACCTTTCCGCCACCCGGCGCGCGGCCGAGAGCACCTATGCCGGCATCGTGCGCCTGGTCGAACAGGCGCAAGCGCTCGCGGGCGCCGATGTCGCGGCTCGCCGACCGCTACGCCCTAGCCTTCCTTGCCGCCACGCTGACTCTGGCGGCGATGGCCTGGTTGCTGACCGGCGATCCGGTCCGCGCAGTCGCCGTGCTCGTGGTCGCCACTCCGTGTCCGCTAATTCTTGCCGTTCCGGTGGCGCTGGTCTCCGGCCTGTCGCGCGCTGCCAGCCATGGCATCCTCATCAAGGGCGGCGGCGCGCTGGAAAAGCTGGCGCAAACCCGCGCCGTGGTCATCGACAAGACCGGAACGCTGACCGAAGGCCGGCCGGCGCTGGTCGGCTGCACGACCACCGGCCGATGGACCGAGCAGGAACTATTGCGCGTCGCCGCTTCGCTCGATCAGGCTTCCAAGCACACCATCGCGCAAACGATCGTCGCCGAAGCTCGCAGCCGTGGATTGAACCTGTCGGTGCCGAGCCGGGTCAGCAGAGGCGGCCGGTGAAGGGATCGAAGGTCGCGTCGATGGCCAGCGCGTCATTGTCGGTGGCAATGGGTTTGTCGCGGCGAAGATTGCGACCTGCCGCCGATCGGCCGCGCAAGAAAAATCATGCGCCCGGCTCCGTTTCGGTCGCGATGGCGGTCGACGGCAAGTTTGCCGGGACGCTGGTATTCGCCGACGAGTTGCGCGCCGGCACGGCGAAGTTTCTGGCTGGTTTGCGCCAATTCGGAGTCGAGCGGATCGTGCTGGCGACAGGCGACCGCCGCGAAGTCGCCGAGGCCGTGACCGCCGGGCTCGGGTTCGACGACGTGAGATCGGAACTGACGCCCGACCAGAAAATTCTGGTCGTTGTGGCCGAGCGCAAGTTCGGCCCGGTGATGATGATCGGCGACGGCGTCAACGATGCGCCGGCGCTCGCCGCCGCCGATCTCGGCGTCGCCATGGGCGCGCGCGGCAGCGCCGCCTCGGCGCAGGCGGCCGATGTCGTGCTGCTGGTCGACCAGCTTGACCGGGTGCTGCCGGGAATTTCGATTGCAATCGGCTCGCGCCGCATCGCGCTCGAAAGCGTCTATGCCGGGCTCGGCCTTTCCTGTCGCCGGCATGATCGCCGCGGCGCTTGGCTATATCACGCCGGTGCAAGGCGCGCTGCTGCAGGAAGTCATCGACGTCGCAGTCATCTTGAACGCCTTGCGCGTATTGCGGATTTCCGCATAAGACATTGGCAATTCGAATTGTTTGCAAGGGGCGTCATATGCGCGCCAGTTTGGTGTAATAGAGGGGCAAATTGCCTCATTGGAAGGAACCGCACGATGCAGACCTGGATGCTGGAAGAGAAGAAGGGCAACGACAAGCAGCCCGAATCGGCGCAGGTGGACCGGCTGTTTTTCAAGAGCCGCAACGTCATTATCGCCGGCACGATCGACGACAAGCTGGCGCAGCGCACCGTGATGCACCTGCTGGCGCTGGCCGAAGATAGCGACGCGCCGATCAACCTGTTCATCTCCTCGCCCGGCGGCCATGTCGAATCCGGCGACATGGTCCACGACATGATCCAGTTCATCCGGCCGGTCGTGCGCACCATCGGCAGCGGCTGGGTGGCAAGTGCCGGCGCGCTGATCTTCATCGGCGCCAAAAAGCAGAACCGCTTCTGCCTGCCCAATACGCGCTTCCTGTTGCACCAGCCGTCCGGCGGCATCGGCGGATCGGCTTCCGACATCGAGATCCAGGCCGGCCAGATCTCGCAGATGCGCCAGCGTTTCGACAAGCTGTTTGCGGCGGCGACCGGCCAGAAGCCGGAAAAGATCGCCGCCGATACGCAACGCGACTTCTGGCTCAATACCGAACAGGCGATCGCCTACGGCCTGCTCGGCAAGGTCATCACCTCGATCGACCAATTGAAGTGAGCAGGCGGCGAGCGATGCGGTGAGGAGCTTCGATTTTCACCGCCATCACGGCTTCTATCTGGCCCTGGTGGCCGGCGTCGCCGTCGGCGGGCTGGCATTGCTATCGTCGCTGCGGCTCTCGCTCATTGCCGGGCTCGACACGTTTTTTGTTGTTTTCCTGGCCTTGTCGATCCGGACGTTGCTCACCCGACAGGGCGACAGCCTGCGCGCCTGGGCGCGCAGCGAGGATGCGCCGCCGGTCCTGATGTTCCTGACCTCGGTGCTGGCCGCTGCAGTGGCGCTGTCTCTATCTGTTCAGCCAGCTCTATTTCGGCGGCCCTTCGCACGCCCTTGCCCTGGCGCTTGCCGCCATTCCGCTTGGCTGGGCGACCGTGCACATGATGGCGGCGCTGCACTATGCCCGCCTGTATTTTTTCGGCATCGAAGAGGACAGGAAGACCGCGCCGTCGAAAGCGACGAAAGCCCCGGCGAAGACCGCGGCGGGCGGCCATCGCCATCGCAAGCGCGCCGGCAGCGGCCTCGAATTCCCCGGCGGCTCGCAAGTGTCCGGCTGGGATTTCGTCTATTTCGCTTTCGTCATCGGCATGACGGCGCAGACCTCCGATGTCGGCATCAGCGCCGGCGAAATCCGCCGGTTCGCCCTGCTGCACTCGATCCTGTCGTTTTTTCTCAATACTGTGCTGCTCGCCGCCGCCGTCAACATCGTCGTCACGCTGAAACCGTGACGAACGCATATGCGGAAATGGCTGATTTCTGCGCGATTTGCCGGATTGCGGGTTGAACCGCGCCGCCCGACGCGGTAGGTAACCCGCATCCCGAAGAACAAGGCATTTCAGGCGTCGGCGAAACGTCGCGCGGCTGTGCCTTCCGATGATTCTGCCCATGCCCCTCCCCGGCCATCGCGGCCGAGCGACGAAAGGAAACCAGGATGAACCGATCGAGCGAAATCACTGCTGGCCAAAAGGCCGCGCCGACCCCGAATTTGCGTCAGTGCTGACAACGATACGCTCGGCGGCCGCCTGTCGCGCGCGCGCGAAGCCGCCGGACTGGCGCCGGCCGAATTCGCCAATGCGCTCGGCGTGCGCAAGCAGACCCTGGCGGCATGGGAAACCGACCGCTCCGAGCCCCGCGCCAATCGGCTGATGCGCATGGCGATGATGCTCAACGTCAATCCGGCCTGGCTGATCCAGGGGATCGGGCAAGGGCCACCGCGACGAAGCTCCAGCCCCGATCGCCAAGCTGCGCAAACAGATGCGCCGCCTCGTCGATCTGCAAGGCCAGATGAAACTGGCGATCGCCGGAATGGCCGAAAATCTGGCGCGGGCGGAAAAGGAATTGAGCTGATCCGCTTCTGCGCGACCGCGGCGAAACGCGCTACTTCTTTTCTCTTGCGGGCGGCGGCGTCGCGGCCGGCGACCGGCATTCGCCGGGCGCTTCGGCGACCTGGCGCATCTGGTCGAGCAAGGCGTCGAGCTCGCGGAACTTGCCTTCCCAGAGCCAGCGGAATTCCTCCAGCCAAGCGTTGATGTCGGCAAGCGGCCGCGCCTCGATGCGCGCCGGCCGCCGCGATCCTTCCCGCAGGCGCATGATCAGTCCGGCTTGCTCCAGAACTTTCAGATGTTTTGAGATCGCCGGCTGGCTCATGGAAAAGGGTTCGGCCAGTTCGGCCACGGTCGCCTCGCCGAATGCCAGGCGCGACAGCAGGGCCCGTCGCGTCGGGTCGGCGAGCGCGCCAAAGATTGCATCGAGCCGATCGGATGACCATCCCTTCGCCCCTTTGGTTATATAACCATGTGGTTATCGCCGAGTTCGGTCGGCAATCGCCAGCTTGCCGTGTGCGGCGTAGTGGCGGCCATTGCCGAGTAAAAGCCGCCAAACTTGGCGAAGTTGCGTGTCAATCGCAAAATCCGTGGCCGCCGCCGCGATTTTTTGCCGGCTGTATGCATTTGGCGCCGATTTGCAGATTGCCCGATGCGCGCGCGGCCAATCTCCGCGCCGGCGATGACGTGGCGATTTCTATCGGTTATGGTATCTGTCGGGAACATTCGGCCAGGCGTTCTACGCTGAAACCGGCGACGGCGTGTGGAAAGGGATCTGGACCTGTGCCGGTTCCGACCGCATCTCCACGGAGGAGTGGACGCGACGCTGAGCCGGCGAGGTAGCGGCAAGACGGGCGCAAGCCCGCGGGAGGAAAAAGATGGCGACCAAGACAGCTGGCAAACCGGCAGCAAAGGCGGCGACGAAGGCAGCGAACGGCAAGGCGACGGCAAAGCCGTGGCTGAAATCCTATCCGGACGGCATGCCGGAGATGATGCCGCCGCTGGCGCATGCGAGCCTCGGCGAGATGCTGGTGGCCGCCTGCAACACCCATGGCGGCAAGCCGGCCTTCACCTGCATGGACAAGTCGATCAGCTTTTCGCAACTGGCCGAACTGTCGGCTGCAGGTCGGCGCCTGGCTGCAGTCGCGCGGTCTGAAGAAGGGCGATCGCGTCGCCATCATGATGCCGAACATCCTGCAATATCCGGTGGCGATGATGGCGGTGCTGCGCGCCGGCTTTGCCGTCGTCAACGTCAATCCGCTCTATACGCCGCGCGAACTCGAGCACCAGTTGAAGGACAGCGGCGCCAAGGCGATCTTCGTGCTCGAAAATTTCGCCAACACCGTGCAGCAGGTCGATGGCGCGCACCGAGGTGCGCCATGTCGTCGTCGCCTCGATGGGCGACCTGCTCGGTGCGCTGAAGGGCACGATCGTCAATTTCGTCGTGCGCCGGGTCAAGAAGATGGTGCCGGCCTGGTCGCTGCCCGGCCATGTGCCGTTCAAGGCGATGCTGGCCGAAGCCGCGGGCATGAAGCTCGCCGACGCCAGCGTCGGACCGAAGGACGTCGCCTTCCTGCAATATACCGGCGGCACCACCGGCGTTTCGAAGGGCGCCACGCTGACGCACGCCAACGTGATGTCGAATGCGACGCAGAACCAGCTGTGGATCGCGCCGCCTACAAGCTCAAGGGCCGGCCGGCCGAGATCGTCTATGTCTGCGCGCTGCCGCTCTACCACATCTTCGCGCTGACGGTGAACGCGCGTGACGGGCATGGTCAGGGCGCCAACAACATCCTGATCCCCAACCCGCGCGACATTCCGGGCTTCGTCAAGGAATTGGCAGAAATACAAGTTCGTCATGTTTCCGGGGCTGAACACGCTGTTCAACGGCCTGTTGCAACAACGAGGATTTCCGCAAGCTCGATTTCATCCGGCCTGCTCCTGACCGTCGGCGGCGGCATGGCGGTGCAGAGCGCCGGTGGCCGAGCGCTGGCAGCAGGTGACCGGTTCGGTGATCGCCGAGGGCTACGGCCTGTCGGAGACCTCGCCGGTCGCGACCGCCAACACGTTCGACCAGCCGAAATTCACCGGCACCATCGGCCTGCCGCTGCCGTCGACCGAAATCGCCATCCGCGACGATGACGGCAAGGACGTGCCGCTCGGGCGAAATCGGCGAAATCTGCATCCGCGGGCCGCAGGTGATGGCCGGCTACTGGAACCGGCCGGACGAGACCGCCAAGGTGATGGCCGAGGACGGCTTCTTCCGCTCCGGCGACATGGGCTTCATGGACGAGAACGGCTACACCAAGATCGTCGACCGCAAGAAGGACATGGTCCTGGTCTCCGGCTTCAACGTCTATCCCAACGAGGTCGAGGAGGTCGTGCGTCGGCCATCCGGGCGTGCTGGAGGCCGCGGCGATCGGCGTGCCGGACGAGCATTCCGGCGAGGCGGTCAAGCTGTTCATCGTCAAGCGCGACCCCGACGCTGACCGAAGACGACGTCAAGGAATGGTGCGCCAAGAACCTGACCAACTACAAGCGGCCAAAATATGTCGAGTTCCGCAGCGAACTGCCGAAGACCAATGTCGGCAAGATCCTGCGGCGCGAGTTGCGTGGCTGACGCGGGGCGAGATTCATCAGTGGCCGCGGTTGCGGATACCGGTGCCGCGAGCGGGCTATCCCGAGGAGGCTTTCACGCCGACGCCGAAGCGGCTGATCGCGACCGCGCTTGCCTATCCGAAGGAACCGGCCTGTCGCTATTTCGCCAAAGGCGAATGGCGCGAAGCCGACTGGGCCGACCTACCTGGAGGAAATTCGCAAGGCGGCCCGGGCGCTGGTGGCGCTCGGCGTCACGGCCGGCGACACGGTGTGCATCCTCGGCTTCAACCGGCCGGAATGGACGATCGCCGCGCACGCGGCAATGATGATCGGTGCGGCGCCCGCCGGCATCTACTTCACCTCCTCGCCCGAGGAGATCGAATACATCCTCAACCACGCACAGGCGCCGGTCCTCGTCGCCGAGACGGCGGAGCATTTTTCCCGCGTCAAACGTTACGCCACCGAACTGTTCTGCCTGAAACGAGTGGTGATGATGCAGGGGGCACATTCCGCCGATCCGCTGCAGATCGGCTGGCGCGATTTCCTGACGCTCGGCGAGCAGCGGCTGCAGCAGGAGGTCGAGCGCCGCCTCGCCGAAATTGTGCCGAAGGACTGTGGCATGCGCATCTACACTTCCGGCACGACAGGGCCGCCGAAGGCGGTGGTGCTGTCGCACGGCGCCCTGTCATGGACATCGTGGACGCTGCGCCAGATGTTCGGCAACGATCATTCGCACCGCGTCCTGTCCTATCTGCCGATGGCGCACATCGCCGAAGCCACCAATTCGATTCACAACCACGCGCTCGGCGGCTATTTGCTGACATTCGTGCGCTCGCTCGACGGTCTCGGCGACGACCTGAAGCAAGTGCGCCCGACCATCTTCTTCGGCGTGCCGCGGGTGTGGCAGAAGATTCACGAGGCGCTGACTGCGCGGTTGGCAAGCGCGCCGACCGGCCGCCAGCGGCTGGCCAACTGGGCGTTGCGCGTCGGCCGTAGAGCCGCGTTGCAAAGGCTCAACTGGGGCTTTGCCGATCCGGTCACCGCCGCGCAAGCGGCCATCGCCGAGCGGCTGGTCCTGCGCCGTATCCGTGAGGCGATCGGCCTCGACCAGTGCCAGCTTGCAGTTTCGGGTGCGGCGCCGATCCCCAAGGAAATCCTGGAATTCTTCGCCGGGCTCGGCATCGTCATCTACGAGGTGTACGGCCAGTCGGAAGATTGCGGGCCGACGACATTCAACCGGCCGGGCGCGATCCGGCTCGGCAGCGTCGGCAAGCCGATCCCCGGCATGGAGGTGAGGATTGCCGACGACGGCGAAATCCTCATCCGCTCGCCGAGCCTGTTCGACGGCTATGCCAAGGACGAAGCGGCGACGAAGGCAGCTTTCACCGACGGCTGGATGCGCACCGGCGATCTCGGCAGCCTCGACAGGAAAGGCTTTCTGACCATCGTCGGCCGCAAGAAGGACATCCTCATCACCTCTGGCGGCAAAAACATCACGCCGGCCAACCTCGAAAACGACCTGTCGATGATCCCGCAGGTCGAGCACGCGGTAGTGTGCGGGGAAGGCCGCAACTACCTGACGGCGCTATTGACGCTGAAGCAGGAACTCCTCGATCCGCGCGTTGCCAAACCGCGGGCGCGGGCGGCCGCCGCACTTGTCGATCCGGAACTGGCCGCTGCCATCCAGCCGAGCGTCGACGCGATCAACGCGCGCTATTCGCGCGCCGAAATCGATCCGCAAGTTTGCCATCCTGCCGGTACGCTTCTCGCTGGTGGGTGGCGAATTGACGCCGACGCTCAAGGTCAGGCGCGCCTTCGTCACGCGCAAATTCGCCCACATCGTCGACGAACTTTATTCCGACATCTGAACGGTCGGCTCTGTTCGAGGAAAAAACGCGACCGGGGAAAACCCGGTCGCGCCAGGCACCAGGCGCGGCCGCGAGGGCGGGGGCGAAGGCGAAGGCTGTCCTCGCCGATGGTCGGCCTGCATGTTTCCGCCAAATACACGCATACGCGTTACCTCAACGAGGCGGATTTCCGGACGGGCATCGGAATTCTCTCCCGGTGGTTATGCTCTTATGGCGGCACCATGACCTGCCGATGACACCCGCAGTGGATAACGCCGTGCCAATCGCGACGAGCGGTGCCGCGCGAGTACAGGACTTGTCGACAAACGCCGCGCCAACCTGCACAATTGCAGCACAGGCGGGCACTTCTCATGGCGGTCTATGTCGACGAGGCGATCTGGCACTGGAAGGGGCGCAGATGGTGCCACCTGATGGCCGACGACCTCGACGAACTGCATCGCTTCGCCGCCCGGCTCGGCATCCACCGCCTGTCCTATCAGGGCCCGCCGAAGACGAACGCGCCGCACTATGACATCACCGGCTTCGAGCGCGATCGCGCCTTAAGGCTCGGTGCGATTGCCGTCGGCCGCCGCGAGATTGTCGGGGTGTTCAGGCGGGTGAAAATTCGCCGCGAGCAGTTGTCGGTATTCCGGGCCGCGGCGGAGTAGATCTCGCCCTACTCCGCCGCTTCGGCCGGTTTACGTCGACGTTCCTGCTTCGGCGGCGGATTGCGGAACTCGGCGAGCAACGTCGCCTTGCGCTTTTCGGCGCGCGCCACCGCCGCGAGTTTGACCGGGCCGAAACCGCGGATTTCGTCCGGCAGGCTCGCCAGCGCCACCGCCTGCGCGTAGTTTTCGGCGGAAAGTTTCGCGAGGACCTCTTCGAATATCGCCTCGTAGTCGGCGATCAGCTTGCGCTCCATGCGCCGCTCCTCGCTGCGTCCAAAGGGATCGTAGGCCGTGCCGCGCAACCGCTTCATTTTCGCTAGCACCCGGTAGGCCATCATCATCCACGGCCCGAACTCGCGCTTTTTCGGCCGGCCGTTCGGCAGATTTTCGCCGGCGAGCAGCGGCGGGGCGAGATGGAAGGTGAGCTTCAACTTGCCGTCGAAATGCTCGCGCAACTGCTTGTCGAATTCGCCGTTGGTGAACAGGCGGGCGACTTCGTATTCGTCCTTGTAGCTCATCAGCTTGAAGGCGTAGCGCGTAACTGCGTTGGTCAGGTCGCGTTTGCGGCCAAGCTTCGTCTCGGCGGCTTCGACGCGCCCGACAAGGTCGCGGTAGCGCTGCGCCCAAGCGGCGTCCTGGTATTCGGTCAGGAACGCCACGCGCTTCTCAAGCAGTTGTTCAAGCGTTTCCGGTTCGTGGACCATGCCCATGGCCTCGGCGACCAGCGCCATGACTTCTGCCGGCCGGGCGGCAAGCCGCCGGCCCCAATCGAAGGCGCGCTTGTTGGCGTCAACCGACACGGCGTTCAGTTCGATGGCGCGAACCAGCGAATTGACGCCGACCGGCAGCAGGCCGCGCTGGCAGGCATAGCCGATCATCATGATGTTGGTGGCGATCGAATCGCCGCAGACGATCTCGGCAACCTGGCCAAAATCGACCTTGTCCGGCGCGCCCTTGATGCTTTTGGCGATGGTCTCGACGATCTCGGCTTCGTGGAAATCGAAGTCGCGGTTGAAGACGAAGCCCGACACCGGTGCCAGATGGGTGTTGAGGACGGCGCGCGTGCGCCCGGGGCTCGACACCATGACGCCGTCCTTGCCGGCGGCAACCACGGTATCGGCCGCGATCAGCACATCGGCTTCGCCCGACGGAATTTGCGGCGACGCGACTTCGCCCGGCGTCGCCGAGAAGCGCACATGGGAGAGCACCGCCCCGCCCTTCTGCGCCAGGCCGGAAAAGTCCTGGATCAGCGCCGCCTTGCCTTCCAGATGCGCCGCCATGCCGATGATGGCGCCGATGGTCAGCACGCCGGTGCCGCCGACGCCGGTGATGGCGACGTTATAGACGTCGTCGAGTGCGGCGATCTCGGGCGCCGGCAATTCCTCGCCCGAATGTTTCGGCAAGGGCCGGCGCTTCAGACTTGCCCCCTCGATTGTGACGAACGAAGGACAGAAGCCCTTGAGGCAGGAAAAATCCTTGTTGCAGGACGACTGGTTGATCTGGCGCTTGCGGCCGAACTCAGTTTCGAGCGGTTCGATGGCGATACAGTTCGACTGCACCGAGCAGTCGCCGCAGCCTTCGCACACCAGCGGATTGATGAAGACGCGCCTGTCGGGATCGACCATGGTGCCGCGCTTGCGGCGGCGGCGCTTTTCGGCGGCGCAGGTCTGGTCGTAGATGATGGCGGTCGCGCCCTCGACCTCGCGCAAATGGCGCTGCACCTCGTCGAGATAGTCGCGGTGGCGGAATTGCGTGCCCGGCGCCATTTCGGCCGGCGAATACTTGTCCGGCTCGTCGGAGACCAACCAGATCTCCTTGACGCCCTCGTCATGGAGCTGGTGGGAAAGCTGCGGCACGGTCAGCGTGCCGTCGAGTTTCTGGCCGCCGGTCATCGCGACCGCGTCGTTATAGAGCACCTTGTAGGTGATGTTGGCGCCATAAGAAACGGAGGCGCGCACGGCCAGGACACCGGAGTGGAAATAGGTGCCGTCGCCGAGATTGGCGAAGACGTGCTTCTCGTCGGTGAACGGCGCGATGCCGGCCCAGGTGACGCCCTCGCCGCCCATCTGCGTGTAGGTTTCGGTGTTGCGGTTCATCCACACCGCCATGAAGTGACAGCCGATGCCGGCAAAGGCGCGGCTCCCTTCCGGCACGACGGTCGAGGTGTTGTGCGGGCAGCCGGCGCAGAAATGCGCGATACGGTTGACCGGCGCCTGGTGGCCGATGCGCAACTTGTGGCGTTCTTCGTAGTAGGCGAGCCGCTCCTCGACGCGCTGCTTCAAGCCTTCCGGCAGCTTGAACGCCAAAAGCCGGCTGGCGATGACCCGCGTCGCAACGCCGGCGGTGATGTCCTCATGCAGGCTCAGGATATGCTTGTCGTGGTGGTCGAACTTGCCGACGATGCGCGGGCGCACATCGGCGCGCCAGTTGAACAATTGCTGCTTGATCTGGTGTTCGATGACCTCGCGGCGCTCCTCGATGACGAGCACCTCCTCAAGCCCTTCGGAGAAATGGCGCACGGTCTCGGGCTCGAGCGGCCACACCATCCTGACCTTCATGACGCGCAGGCCGATGGCGTCGGCGGTTTTGTCGTCGATGCCGAGGTGGCGCAGCGCCTCGCGGACGTTCTCGTAGGCCTTGCCGGACGAGATAATGCCGAAACGGGGCTTCCTCGAATCGATGACGATCTGGTCGACCTTGTTGGCGCGGGCAAAGGCGATCGCCGCATAGGCCTTGTATTCCTGCAGCCGCTCGTCCTGGGCATAGCGGTCGTCGGGCCAGCGGATGTTGAGGCCGTCGGGCGGCAGTTCGAAATCGTTGGGCAGCGCGAAGCTGCGTTTTTCGCCGGCAAGATCGACGACGCCGGTAGTCTCGATCGTATCGGAAATGACCTTGTACCCGACCCACAGGCCGGAATAGCGGCTCATGGCGATGCCGAGCAGGCCGAGTTCGGTGAATTCGAGCACGGAAGTCGGAAACAGCACCGGCATGATCGCAGCCATCATCGCGTGGTCGGACTGGTGCGCGACGGTGGAGGATTTGGCGTTGTGGTCGTCGCCGGCGACCGCCAGCACGCCGCCGTGCTTCGAGGTGCCGAAGGAATTGGCGTGCTTGAAGACGTCGCCGCTGCGATCGACGCCGGGGCCTTTGCCGTACCATATACCAAAGACGCCGTCCTTGCGGGCGCCGGGCGAAAGCCCGACCTGCTGCGAGCCCCACACCGCGGTCGCCGCCAGTTCCTCGTTGATGCCGGGCTTGAAGACGACATCGTGGGCGGCGAGGTGCTTCCTCGCCTGCTGCAGCGCGAGATCGTAGCCGCCGACCGGCGAGCCGCGATAGCCCGAGATGAAGGCGCCAGTGTTCAGCCCGGCGGCGCGGTCGCGCCGGATCTGGACCAGCGGCAGGCGCACCAGCGCCTGCGTGCCGTTGAGAAAAACCTGACCCTCGGTGGCGGTGTATTTGTCGTCGAGCGAGACGGCGGCGAGGCCGGCATGTTTCGGATCGGCATGCGCGCCCATGGTCGGACCCTCCCGGAGAACCGCGTTCAGAATCGCGTTTTCTCCAATATGGCGCAAATGGGCAGGATCGCCAGTGCGTATTTCGGTCGGATCGGCGGGGATTTTGCGACGCAGCGAGGTCATTTATCCCGCCGGTCACGGCTGTATCGCTTTCAATCTGGCGCTTTTGCCCGATCCGAAGCAAGATGGGGCAGGGCGCGAAAACGGTCCGACAGCCGCAACATCGCCAATCGACGCCAAGAGGGAGGAAAAAATGCGCAAGGTTTCAACGCTGTTCGCAATTGCCACGCTCGGTTTGGCAGGCTCGGCTGCCGCCATGGAAGTATCGAGCTCGTCGTTCGGTTCGAGCGGCAAGTTCGACACCAAATACATCGCCAATTTCTTCGGCTGCAGCGGCCAGAACGTCTCGCCGCAGATTTCGTGGAAGGGCGCCCCGGCCGCAGCGAAAAGCTTCGCCGTGACGGTCTACGATCCCGACGCGCCGACTGGCAGCGGCTTCTGGCACTGGCTGGTGTTCAACATTCCGCCCTCGGTTTCGCAACTCGACGAAGGCGCCGGTTCGGCCGGCGGCAAATTGCCGGCCGGTGCGGCGCAGGGCCGCAACGATGCCGGCGCCAATGCCTATATGGGCCCGTGCCCGCCGCAGGGCGATCCGGAACATCACTACGTGATTACCGTGTTTGCCGTCGACGTCGACGCATTGCCGCCCGACCAGATCCCATCGGCCGCCGTGCTCGGGTTCAACCTGCACTTCCATACGCTCGACAAGGCAAGCATGACCTACACTTATGGCAGGTGAACAGCGGCTTGCCCTCGCTCTCAAGGGGCGTCCTTGCATGAACGTCCGGCGAAAGCGGCCCGGCATAAGCAATGCCTATAAATCGCCGTCTGCCGTGGCGATGAACCGGAAGCCGGCCGTGCCGTCATCCGTCCATATCAGCCGGCACTGGATTGGTGCCGGCAATCCCTTGATATCGAGCAGAATCCAGTCCGGGACGATCGGAAAATCGGGCAAGACAAGGCGCGCGCCGGTGGCGCTGAGGTCGTGAATCACGCAAGGCAGCCAGACTGGCCGCCGGTCCAGGCGTATTCGGGCAGGCAAGCGAATCGTGCGCCGCGGTGACAGGCGGCGCTCGCAGACGCGATCCGCCAAGCGAAACTTCGCTTTGTCGTGCATGACCGCCCATTTTCCCGCATAGGCACGGGCGGCACAATCGGCAGTATTCCTAGGAAATTTCCGGCATGCCGGCGAAAGGGTACGTTAACTTTGACGGCGGCTCATTCGATCAGTGCGATCGCCGGCTCGTGGTCCATAAGAAATGTGTAGGCGCCGATGATTTCCTCGCGACCATTCGCGTCGACGCGATATCGGCCGATTGACTTGAAAAACCGGTAGCCGCCATTGCGGCTGGAAAACCGCAAGATCGCCCGGTAGCCGCTCTTGCGCACGATCACATCGGAAATTGCGGCGGCGAATCGATCCCGGTCTTCGGGATGGTAGTAGCTCAATGCCTGGACGAGGTTGATCGGGCCGGGGCTGGGCTCGATCTCGTGCATTTCGAAGATGTCCCGCGTCCAGTAGACAAGGCCGGTTTGAATCTCCAGGCGCCACAAGCCATAGGGATCGAACATCGACAGAATGCCGAGCAGATCGGCCCCGCTCACCATGAACCCTTCGATATCCTGTATTGTGCGAAGCTCCCTGAACATTTCGATCTTTGGTGGGAAAAACATTGGGGAATTTGGCATCCCTCATGCCTTAGCTGATGATTTTCAACCGGATGGCGGTCGCCACCGCATGCGCCCGGTTGGACGCGTTCAGCTTCTGGGCGGCTGAATTCAGGTGATGGTCGACCGTGTGGGTGGATAATCCGATGATCGTGCCGATATCCGATGAGGTTTTGCCCGCGGCCGTCCAATTCAGACATTCGCGCTCTCGGTCGGTCAATTGTATCTGGGGCGGCGGAACAATCCGGTCGATTTCCGCCATCCGGGCGCACACAAACTGGGCGATCCAGGAAAATTCCCGCAACATGTCTTCAGACAGCCCGGGGCGTCTGCCCTGCATGCCGAGCGCCATCGATCCGAATGCAGGATTGTGCACCGGCTGATAAGTGCCCCGTGTCATATGGAACGCGGTGAACAATTTGGCCCCCCGCGCGCTTCTCGTGGTGACGTTCGGACCATCCAACTTCGCCACATCATAGACCCAAGGTGTCGCATGCGCCATGGCCCATTCGACCATGGGGCTGTGGTCCAGAAGACGGCCGGCGTCGTATTCATGGATCATTTCGCGCGGCCAGTTTGTCAGCCGCATGATTTGTTCCAGCGTTTTGCCCTTAGTCGAGGAAATATCGGCTATGGTGAAATATTCATACCCAAAATAACCGGACGCAGATCTCATGTATCGGAAAATGTCATACTGGGTACGGCATTCTTCGATCTTCAATGCGTCTCCGTGGTAGAAAGTCGCAGTCTCCGCCCGTTTCTGCACAATTGACATTGCGGCCTTCCTCGTTTCCCAGCTTGGGATACCGCGAATCAGCCCCACCCATGCGCGCAACCATACATCACGAATTTCAAGTAGTGAAAAGTTATTATCGCTTCGGACCAAAGTGAAATCGGGCGGTCCTTTAAACACAGGAAACAATATTTGCGGGCTAGCCGGCGAGCGCGACCGCAGCCAATCGGAATCACGAATTTTAGGATCGCCCGAAGCCCATGTTGCCGCGGGCACAGCCGCGTACGCCGGAACCGGGAACTGATTCGCGTCGGGACGCAGAAAGATAGTTAATAATCTACTTTTCAGCAATGGTGAATTTTCATAGCTTTATCTTGGAATTGAGCGGCAGCGCCAGTGGCGATACCTATTGCACACAGATTGTATTTGCGCGAACCAACTGGCAGGGGCAAATATAGAGTGTCGGGCATCATCCTCCCAGCACTGAGCTTCGATCGCCGCATGCGGCGATCAATTCTTGGCGATCGGCCTTATCGCATTTGCCAGCGCCGGCGCGAGCCGGGCCGTGTTTCGGTGGCCATCGCGCAGACAGCAGATTATTGGCGCTTCTATTCAGTTTACCGGCCGCTATCCCTGCAATTTTCGGTCGGAAAAACGGAGTCGGCTGGGGCCCCCCAGGCATACCGCCCAGCCGACTCCGGCGCCCGCTAGTGCTGCAATCGAGTGAGCCGGCACAACATACCCCCTGCTGCCGGCTCACTTATTTTTTTCCCGATCCAGTTCCAACACCTCGCCGTCTGCCGGGATCAGTAGCCGCGACGCGGCGATGCCGGCGGCATCGGCGGCATCGCGAAGGTCCGCCCGGCTGACCGTCGCGTGGTCGAACGCCTCCATGTGCGTGGCGACGACCGTGGCGGAGCTGGCGAGTTTGCTCACCGCAACAGTTTCCGCAGCGTCCATGACGATGCGGTCGCCGTCCCAACGCGCGCCGCAGGAATGGGTGACGATGAAGTCGGGTTTGGTCTCCCGGATCGTCTCCTCGACTGGCGCATAAAGCACAGTGTCGCCCGCCCAGTAGAGTGACGGCTCACCTTGCGCCTCGAGGCTGAAGCCCATGACCCGGCCCATCGCGTTCAACACCTTGCCGATGCCGTGGCTGCCCTCGCGCCGCGTCAGCGTCAGGCCGTGCCACACCGCGGTGCCGGCAAGCTCGGTCACATCGGCAAAGCCGGCCTTGCGGATTTGCTCCGCATCGCCCGGCTGGCACAGGATCGGCAGGTGCTTGGGCACGCGCTCCTTGGCAACGCCGTCGAAATGATCCGAATGCAGGTGCGAGACGATGACCAGCTCGACGCCGGCAAGGATGTCGTCAATGGGGAGCGGCAATTCGACCGTAGGATTGGGTGATTTGCCGGCAAAGGACGGCAGGCTGTGACGCGGCGCGAAACTGGGATCGATCAGCACCGTGCGCCCGGCATATTCGAGCTTCAGGGTAGCGTTGCGGATCAGTTGCACGCGCATGAGACGGTTCTCCTGGGTGGCGGCAGAATGGCATTGGCAGGGGTGAAAGGGCAAATGGGAAGGCGCTGGACAACCCACTCGTCATCCTCGAGTTCGCCCAGGCTTGCCCCGAGCATCCAACGATATTGATGATTGGGCCGTCGCCGCCGGGCTGGCGAGCCAGAGGTGCTTTATGCAGAATTGGCCGGCCTAAGCCGTAGTAATCGCAGACCCCCGCGTCAGCCGAGACTCTCTTCGCTGCGATCCTGCGCCGCATGAAAAATCGCGACAATTTCGACAAAGGCAGTGATGCGGTAGACGGCGATATAGGGCAGCCGAGGGACAACGAGTTCGTACGTCCCTTCGACGCTGCCCCGGCGACCCGAAAGCGGAAACATTCCAGGCGGCGAACCGCGTCGCGGATGCGATCGCCGCCGCGCCGCGCAGCAGCCGGATTGTCCATCGCGATGTAAGCCAGGTGATCGTCGAGATCGGCAAGGGCCTCGAGCCGGTAGACGACTCGCATCAGGCAGGAAATTTGGTGAGCAGCGCCTCGACCTGTTCGTCGGTCGCGAACACGGGTTGCGGTTCGGCGAGGCGTTTGCGCACTTCCTCGCGCTGCGGCGCGCTCAGTGTCAGCGGTGCGCGCTCCTGTTCGACAAAATCACGGATCCATTGGGCGACCTCGTCCTGCCGGTCGTCTGGAAGGGTGCGGGCTTCGTCGAATGCTTTTTCGAGCATTTTCGTCATCACGCAGACTATCCAAGGACAGTTCGCCGCGCAAACCCGCTTCGGCTCGTTGGCCTAAAAAAATCTATCCCCACCACTTTTTCTTCCCTCATAATCCCCCCACTGTCGTTCAGCGCAAACGCCGGGTGATCGCCGTCATTTCGGAGGACGACAGCGGCGGAGCGGTCGCGTCCATAGCCCTTTGATGGGAATGTGTGGGCGACTTACGGAAGGCTCCCCGGTTCGACACGGCCGAGGCGCCCGTTACGGCGTGCGAAGGCCAACGGCCGGGGGCGCTATCCAAGAGGCCCGTCCGGACAGTGTGCCTGAGAAGTCCGGACCGGGACATCAAATCTCCGCGCAGGGCGGCGAGGGCCGCACACAGTAGCCAAGCCTAAGGCGCGCGTCGCCCTGCGGTTTGCGCATCGAATAAAACAAGCCACGGACGGAAACCCGTCGCGTGAACGAGAAGGCGCGCCCATGTCGCCATTCGCAATGAACGACTTTCCGCAGGTTCGCCGCGTCAAGCCGCGCCGGATCAAACCGCGCAGGCCGGTGCCCGAGTCGGTCAAGCGCTTCGCCTTTCTGTGCGCGATGGCCAACAGCGAAGGCGCGCCGGGCGATTGCCCGCGCCAGGAATGCAAGCGCCGGCGCCAATGCTGCGGCGGCCCGCGCGGCACCTTGCGCCGGCTTGCCGGCCTGCCCTTCTGCCGCACCGAGGCGGTCGTCACGAAAGTGGAAGAGGACCGCTGGCGCGCCGGCTACCTCAGGACCGCCAAGCGCAGCCACGGCGAGCGCCGGGCAGCCGAAAAATTTGCCGAGATCATGGATATCGAGAAGGTGAAGTAATCCGAATCGACGCCGGCAAAGATGCCTTCGATGTCAAGCGCCGGGCGCCCGGCCCGGCCGCCTGATTGTTTCGCCAGACTATTCCGCGGCGAGCAGAACCTGGTCGGAAGCCTCTTTGGCCGGCCGCGACTGGACCGCCACGGCTCGTTCGAACAGATAATGCGTCGAGATAAAACCGACCTGCATGTAGACGAAACTCAGCACGCCGAGGCCGAGCGATTTCGCCGGCATGCGCTTTACCGACTTCAGTTTCATGCCGTGGGCGCGGGCGATCTTTTCGAGGCCGAAACGATACCACATCGGATATTGCACCAGCAGGCGGCCGCCTTCGGCCAGATGCTCGTGAATGCCGGCAAACAACAGCGGCAGGTAGCGCACGGAGGTCGCGAACTGCTCCTCCTCATCGGCGAAATCGGCCGCGATATAGGGCGGGTTGGCAAGGACCAGATCGAACTTTCCCGTCACATTGGAGAACATGTCGCTTTGGCGAACCTCGACATTGGTCACGCAATGGCTGTCGCAATTCTCGATGGTGTTGGCCACCGCTGCTGCCGAGATATCAACTGCCAGGACGCTCTCGGCCTTTTCGGCGCAATAGATGGCGCCAATGCCGCAGCCGCAACCGAGATCGAGAACGCGATCGCCGTCGCGGCAATATTGGGCGCAAGAGTGCTCGTTTTCGAGCGGCTTGTAGACGCCGGGCAGTACCGCAAAGCGCTCGCCATCGACGGTGCGGTATGGCCAGGCGGCGTTGAGCTTGCGCACATACCAGTACCAGAGGGTCATCACGCCCCTCTTGGTCATGCTCCACGGGTCCATCGCGAATCGTTCCGGTTTGTCCGGCGCCGAATTTGCGAGGTCGCGATTAACATCCGATTAAGACATTGGGCGCGTCCGCCGCAACTTTCGACACATTTATCACGATGGAATCGACGTGGGCTGCGGGCCAACCCAGGAGAATGCGATGACACGGACCATGATCGCGCTCGCCACCTTGGCAGCCGCAACTCTCGGCACCGCGGCATATGCCGGCGCCCCGAACAATCCGGGTGGTCTCGGCAAGTTCCTCAGCGACTTTGCCCATACCAACGGCGGCCTTGGCGATATTGCCAACGACCCGAACGAAGGCCGCAGCCACATCCCGGACGGCCTGAACGACGCCCGTACCGATCAGGACTCGCGGCCCAACCCGGCCAACGATCACGGCCACGGCAACGATTAACTCTCACCGCCCATCATCGTCGGGCTTGGCCGGCGCTGCGCCCCTGTCGGCCCGAGGATGACGCAGTGACGGGCTACCGCGCCTGCGCCGTTCCGGCGTATAAGTCTGCGCCATGAGCGAGACAGATACCCTGTTCGGCGTACTGCGCCAGTCGGCAACGCCGAAGGCGGCGGATGCAATTGAAACTCTGGTGCGCGAGGCACCGGACCTGTATGTTGAACCGCGTCAACGCGCTGGCTTTTGCCGCGCGCCATGGCCTTGGCGAAGAAGAGGCGATCGCCGGATTCCTGCATGCGGCCCGCCTCGGCCTGTTCGACTTGTCGTGGAACGTGCTGTGTCCGGGGTGCGGCGGCGTGCTCGACGCCAACACCTCGCTGAAGACGGTCGAAAGCGACGAATATACCTGCGCGCTGTGCGCCGCGGGCTACGAACCGACGCTCGACGAAATGGTCGAGGTCACCTTCACGGTCAGCCCGCGCGTGCGCCGTATCGAAGCGCACGATCCCGCATTCGCTGAGCCCGGCCGAATATTTCCGCCAGATCTACTGGGGCTCGGGCGTCGATTTGCCGGAAGACAATTTCGGCGCCCATGTCGATACCTTCGTCCTCGAGGCCCTCGAACTGCCGCCAGGAGAAAAGGGCGTCATCTCGCTGCAATTGCCGGAAGGCTTCATCATCGTTTTCGAGCCGGTCACCCACGCCGCCCAGTTCATCGACGTCAAGGGCGAGCCGACGAAAGAGCGCCAGTCGATCGCAATGGTCTTCGACCGGGCGCATCGCCACCAGGAAACCATGCAATTGCGGCCTGGGCCGCTGCGCATCTCGCTCGAAAACCACGTCGAGGTGCGCACGCTGCCGTCGGTGTGCGTCGCCAACGATGCCTTGCATAACCTGCTCGGCAAGCGCCGGCCGTTCCTGACCGCCAAGCGGCTGCTATCGAACCAGACCTTCCGCGACATCTACCGCGCCGACACCCTCGACATCGACCAGCGCCTGAAGATCACCAGCCTGACCTTCCTGTTCACCGACCTGCGCGGCTCGACCGAACTTTACGAGCGCGTCGGCGATCTTGCCGCCTTCGACCTTGTGCAAAAACATTTCGGCGTGCTCGGCGAGATCGTTGCCGCTGAAGCCGGCGCCGTGGTCAAGACGATTGGCGATGCGGTGATGGCGACGTTTCCGACGCCCGACCGGGCGGTTGCCGCCGCCATGCGCATGCGCGAGGCGATGCGCGACCTGAACCGCGCGCACGGCAGCGAGGATTTGCTGCTGAAGATCGGCATCCACGAAGGCCCGTGCATCGCCGTCAACCTCAACGAGCGGCAGGACTATTTCGGCCAGACCGTCAACATCGCCTCGCGCGTCCAGCACCTGGCGAACCCGCGCGAGATCATGGCAACCGAAGCGATCCTCGGCGACAAGCAGACGTCCGGCCTTTTGGCTGAGCGCGGCCTGACGCCGATGCCGCACGAGGTGGCGCTGCGCGGCATCGCCACCGAGGTCCGGATTTTCGCAATCCCGTGAACCGGCCGAACTTCCCCTCGACCATGAAAACCGAATTCACCATCGCCGCGCTCTATCGTTTCGTGCCGCTGGCCGATCTTGCCGCCCTGCAGGCGAAATTGCGCGGCTTTTGCGCCCGCCATGAAATCAGGGGCACGCTGCTGATTGCAACCGAAGGCGTCAACGGCACGGTCGCGGGTTCTGCCGAAGCGATTGCGGCGCTGCTTGGATTCCTGCGCGCCGATCCCCGCTTCGCCGGGCTCGAGACGAAATTCTCGCATGCCGACGAAAATCCGTTTCCGCGCCTGAAGGTGCGGTTGAAAAAGGAAATCGTCACGCTCGGCGTTGGCAAGCTCGACGCGGCGCGCAACGCGGGCACCCATGTCGAACCGGCGGCATGGAACGAATTGATCTCGCGCCCTGACGTCGTCGTCATCGACACGCGCAACGACTACGAAACCGCGATCGGCACATTCGCCGGCGCGGTCGAACCGGGCACGACGAATTTTCGCGACTTTCCCGCGTGGTTCGAACAGAACCGCGGCCGCTTCGGCAATTCGCCGAAATTCGCCATGTTCTGCACCGGCGGCATTCGCTGCGAGAAGGCGACGGCCTGGCTGAAGAAGCTCGGCTATCGCGACGTTTTCCACCTGAAGGGCGGCATCCTGAAATATCTCGAAGAGCTGCCGGAAGAGCAAAGCCTGTGGCAGGGCGAATGCTTCGTCTTCGACGACCGGGTTTCGGTCGGACACGGATTGAAGCCCGGGCCGTACGATCTTTGCCATGCCTGCCGCATGCCGATCACGGCGCAAGACAAGGCTTCCGCTCTCTATGTGCCGGAAGTTTCCTGCCCGCATTGCCATGGCAAGATCGCGCCGCAAAAACGCGCGGCGCTGACGGAACGCGCGAAGCAGGTCGAACTGGCAAAGCGGCGCGGGCAACGCCACGTCGCCGCCGACCTGAAAATGGCGAAAGCGAGGAAGCGTGCCCGAAGCAACGGCGGCTAATCTGCGAGCGCCTTGCCGATCTCGTCGTGGATGACAAGGTCGGCGAGCGAATCGAGTTCGGTCGCATCGCGGTTGAGGATGGCAAATTGCGCGCCGGCGCTTAGCGCGTGGATCGGCAGCATCGCGGCCGGATGGACGACAAGCGAAGTGCCGATCGCAAGCAAAAGGTCACAAGCCCGCGCCAAGTCGACGGCGCGGGCGAATACGTCGCGCGGCATCGCCTCGCCGAACATGACGACGGCGGATTTGACGATGCCGCCGCATTTTCGCAGGCAGGTGCGCTGCCGGTTTGTTCGAGCATGGCTCGGCATTGGGCGATCTCATGGCGCAGGCCGCAGGCGGTGCAGATCGCGTGGCGGGCATTGCCGTGGACCTCGATCACGCGATCGTCGGCAATTCCCGATTCCTGATGCAGGCCGTCGACGTTCTGGGTGACGACGGCCGGGCATTTGCCGGAAGCGACGAGACCGGCAATCCATAAATGCCCGCGATTGGGTCGCACGACACCGAGCGCATCTCGCATATCGAAGCGACGGCGCCAGTCCTCGAGCCGCGCCGCTTCCGAGGCCATGAATTCCGGGTATTCGATGATCCGGTATTTCGACCAGATGCCGCCCGGAGAGCGGAAATCGGGAATGCCCGACTCGGTAGAAATCCCTGCGCCGGTCAGCACGCATATATTGGCCGCTTCGGCGACCAGTCGGGAAAGGCCGGCATGCATCTTTCGATCAAAGCAGGCGCCGGCCGACGCTGCAATCTATTCGCACATTCGCCACTACTCGGCGGCGTTCAGGCAATCGGCCGGCAAGGCGTCGGGCAACGCCGTGCAGGCCTTGGCCTGGGCGATGTGATGCGGCCAGGTGTAGCGCGCTTCGTTGCCGGCGACTTCCTTCAGGAACGTGGCGAAGGCGTCACGGGCCTCCCCGGCGCGGAAGCGATCGAGCGGCATCGGCCGGTTTTCGCTTTCGAACCGGACGAGGTCGCTGCGGATCGCCTCCGCCGACGGGTCCTTGGCCGCCGCGCCCTCCGCCAACGCCAGCTTGACGCGGGCATAGCGGAAGAGCGAAAGGGCCCGGCCGTAGGTGTTCTTGGCGAAGGCATAGCGCGTGCGCGGATCGGCCTTGTCGGCAATCTGCTCGCCTTCGGCCAGGATCTTGACCACCGAATCGATGGTCTCGTCGATCTGACCCGCGGCACCGAGATCGATGACCTGGTCGAAACGGAAAAGCGCGCCATTGTAATAAACGTCGCGCAGCGCGATCAGCGCCAGATAGCGCTTTTCGCTGAACGGGTCGTCGCCGTCGCGCACATAGTGGCCGACGAGCTCGTCCCAATGATCCTTGATCGACTGCTGGAAGCGCGGCATCACATTGGTGCGCGCAACGAATTCGGTCGACAGGAACCGGCGTGCCACCGCGCGTTTTCCCGCATCGTCGTTCCACGTCAATTCGAAGACCGGTTCGAGAATTTGCGGCGAAAAGATCACCGACGGATCGCCCGACTTCACCAGTCCGGTCAAGACGTCGCTGATCTGGTTGACGTTGGCCGACGGATCGGCGAGGTCGGCAAACTCGTCACGAACAATTTCCGGATTGCGCTGGATGCTTTGGACGGCAATCGAGCGCGAGGTGCGGTCGCGCGAATTCAGCAGGTTCTTGACCGCCTCGCCGACTTTGTCGGCCGCGTTGGCAACCGATATCCAGGAAAACCACGACTGCACGCTGCTGGGCGTCACAGCCGCAAATTCGGTCGGCACGCTGTACATCTTGTCGCGAAGGTCGGCGTCGAGGCAATTGTCGGGATTGTGGCTCGGCTTGACCGTGATGCGGGTGCCCGGCGCCACTCCTTTTGCCGAAGTGATTGTAAACAGGTCGGGTTTGCCATCGTTTGGCTTGCCAGGGTCGTAGTCGAGTACGAAGCGGACGGTCCCGGTCCAATTGAGCTGCGAGCGATGTTGCGCCACCAGGGCTGGCCGCCGATAGGCGATTTCATAGGTCGTCCGGTGGTCGGTCCAGGCGATTTCCGAATCGTCGTCGTCGCAGCGGATCGGCGGGCGGTTGGAAACCTCGATTTCGAAATTGCTGGCGCCCGCCAGCGAATGGGCCTTCAGCCGGCGACCGTTGAGGAGGTCGAGATGCTGGAAGATTTCCAGGTAGTCGCTGTTGGTGAACTTGAATTCTGGAAAGCGGGTTTCGGTTCGTCCGTCGCCAAGCGGAATCGGCGCCTCGCGGTAGGTCAGAAGCGCAATATCGAGATTGCCGACATTGTTGAGCCAATAATAGCCGATGGCCGACAGGAAGATGGCGCCGGCGACGAGCGCCACCGTCATGTAGTTGACCGGCACCCGCGTCAGGACAAAGTACCACGGCGCGCGTCACTGGCTGGGTGTCGGCATCGACGATTTTGCCCTGGAAGATGAACGGGTCCCAGAATTTTCTTGCGAACTCGATGTTGAGATAGCCCGGAATGCGGAATCGAGTGGCGGCGATCGGCAATCCCCGAATCGCCGATGCCGCGAGAGCCGACAATTGCCGTAGCCATAGGTCATCACCTTGGCGGTCAGCGGCCACACATCGAGCGGGCTGTACTCGTTGACGATCGCGTTCTTGCGTCCGCCCAGGTTGATTTTCAGCACTCGGTCCCAGCGGAAATCGCTGGGCACGATCGCGCCGCACAGGATCAGCCGGTCGATGGCAATATTGGTGTCGTCGTGCAGGATTCTGGAGACCATCCAGGTGCCGAAGCTGTGGGCGATGATCGTGACCTCGGCGTTCTTGTTGGCGGCGATCGCATTTTCGATCACCGATTTGATACGCGCCACCGGTCGCTCGCGCATCGAGACGATCGGCGAAAGGAAGCGGAACAGGTCGACGACGTCGGTCTTGGCGGTGACGACGCTGGTGGATGGGATGGTGTTCGAAATGGGCCTTGAGGTCGTCCTGCCAAAAACCCGGATCGCGGATGCCGTGAACCAGAATGATCAGGCGTTCTTTTTCGCCAGTTTTTTCGGAAGGCATAAAGACTTGCCCTTCGGTCTCGCGCCCCCCGGCAAATTCGATCGGCAATTCTATACCAACTCTATGCCAATGGCACAGATTGGGCAAGGAAAGCAGCGTTGGCCAAGCAAAAGGCCCGGCGCAATGGCCGGGCCCGGACGCAAAATCTGTCGCAAAATGCTACAGCACGGACGACAGGCGCATGGCGACGCCCATGTCGCCGCCGACCTTGATCTTGCCCTGCATGAAGGCGGCGGTCGGATCGAGATCGCCGCCGATCAGCGCTTCCAGCGTTTCGAGCGTGCAGGAAACCGTGCAATCGGCCTCCTTGTTCTCGTTGCTGACGGAATTCGGGCTCGAAGCACCATCGACGAAAATGACGCCCTCGTCGCCGCAGTCGAATTTGACCGTGGCGCCAAGCCCGGAATTGGTGCCGACTTTGGCGCGCACGGCTTCAGTGGATGATTCGATGGTCATTTTGTCCTCGCAAATGGGAAAATCGGGTTTGCGGCTTACTAATACGTAAGCTGCCGACAAGCAACCAAATCCGCGTCACAACGGTGCATCTTGATCGAGGCAAATGAAATGGCGATGTCAGGCACTTGCCTTCACCAACATGTCGCCGAACTGCTCGCGCAGGATATTCTTGCGGATTTTTCCGGTGGCATTGCGCGGGATTTCGGCGACGGTCTTGACCGCGTCCGGCATCCACCATTTGGCGATCTTGCCTTCGAGGAACTTGAGCATTTCCTGCTGCGAAACGGACTTGCCGTCCTTGGGCACGACCAGCAGAATCGGCCGCTCGTCCCATTTTTCGTGGCGCGCGGCGATGACGGCGGCATCCTTGACGTCGGGATGGCCGACGATGATCAATTCGATGTCGACGGAAGAGATCCACTCGCCACCCGATTTGATGATGTCCTTGGAGCGGTCGCGGATGAGCAGGTAGCCATCGCGGTCAAGGGTGGCGACATCGCCGGTCGGAAACCAGCCGTCATGCAACGGCGACTTGCCGTCGGAATGATAATAATCCTGAAGCACCCAGAAGCCGCGGCAGTAAAGATTGCCCTGCGACTTGCCGTCATTGGGCAACTGCTTGTCGTCGTCGTCGAAGATGGCGAGCTCGATACCGAACGGTGGTCGACCCTGGCACAGCCGCTGCTTGTTCTGTTCCTCCTCCGACATCAGGAAATGCTTGTTCTTGAGATTGTTGACGCTGCCGAGCGGCGACAATTCGGTCATGCCCCATGCGTGCAGGACTTCGACGCCAAACCCTTCGCGGAATTTGGCGATGATCGACGGCGGGCAAGCCGAGCCGCCGACAATCGTGCGCTTCAGCGAGGCCAGTTTTTCCCCGGAGGCTTCCAGATGCGCAAGCAGTCCGGCCCAGATCGTCGGCACGCCGGCCGACATTGTCACCTTCTCGGTATTGAAAAGATTGACCAGGCTCTTGCCGTCGAGGCCCGGCCCGGGAAGCACGAGCTTGGCACCGGTCATCGGCGCGGCATAGGCCATGCCCCAGGCGTTGACGTGGAACATCGGCACCACCGGCAACAGGCAATCGCGCGCCGAAAAATTCATCACGTCCGGCGAGATCGACATCATCGCGTGGATCAACGTCGAACGGTGCGAATAGAGCACGCCCTTCGGATGACCTGTAGTGCCGGATGTGTAGCAAAGGCTTGAAGCCGATTTCTCGTCGAGATCGTCCGGCCAGGCATGATTGTCGCTGCCCGTGGCGATGATATCCTCGTAGAATTCCAGCCACGGCAAGCGCTTGGCGAGTTCGGCATCGCGCTTTTCGAGCAGGACGAAGGCTTCGACCGTTTTCAGCTTGTCGCGCAGCCCTTCGATGATCGGCAGGAAAGTCTTGTCAAAGAACACCATGCGGTCGCCGGCGTGGGTGATGACATAGACCATCTGCTCTGCAAACAGGCGCGGATTGACAGTGTGCAGCACCATGCCGCTGCCCGAAATCGCGTAGTAGAGTTCGAAATGGCGATGGTTGTTCCAGGCAATGGTGGCGAGGCGGTCGGAACGCTTCATGCCGCGTTTTTCGAGCGCCGAAGCCATCTTCAGCGCGCGGGCGCGGGTTTGCGCATAGCTTTGTCGGTGCTGGGTCAGGTCGGTATTGACCGAGACGATTTCGGTGTCGCCGTGGTAGAGCGCGGCATGGTCGAGAATTGCCGGAATCACCAGCTCCCGATCCATCATCAAGCCAAGCATGCGGTTCCTCCCCAGGAATTTTGCGGCGATAGTAACTGCCGGCGGGCGAGTTGCAATCGGCATTTGCGGCCCGCCGATGTGGCCGGCAGGTCGCGTCCGGCAGGCGGCCACGGAGGCAATTCATGAACGACAAGAAGGTCGATCCGATCCGGCCGACAGACGATGAGGCCCGCGCCCTGGCGCGGCGATTGATGCTGGATGCTGATTTTGCCTCCCTCGGCGTGATCGAGCCGCAAACCGGCGTGCCGCTGGTCAGCCGGGTCGCGGTTGCCGTCGAAGCCGACGGCTCACCCTTTCTGCTGGCCTCCGACATCGCCCTTCACTCGCGCGCGCTGGCGCTCGACGCCCGTGCCTCGCTGCTGTTCGGCGAGCCGCCGGGCAAAGGCGATCCGCTCGCCTATCCGCGCGTCACAGTCATCGGGCGCATCGTCAAATTGCCGCGCGAAGACAAGGACAGGATGCGCCGGCGAGAATTCTGGCTGCAGAAGCACCCGAAGGCGCAGCTGTATGTTGATTTTGCCGATTTCTTCTTCTGGAAGATGACGGTCGAACGCGCCCACCTCAACGGCGGCTTCGGCAAGGCGTATGTGTTGAAGCCGACGGATCTGCGGGGGGCGTGACGGCGATGCCGATTTACATACCGTATCCGATTGGATACATTCATCAGAATGTATCAGGTCGTCCGGTCATCCGTATTCGATGCCTGGCTTGGCAGGCTCGCCGATCATCGTGCCAAGGCACGGATTCTAGCGCGACTCACAAGCGCCGGATTGGGCAACCTGGGTGATTGCAGGCCCGTCGGAGAAGGCGTTTCGGAAATGCGCGTGGATGTGGGTCCGGGATATCGAGTCTATTTCATCCGGGCTGGCCAGCGGCTCATCGTTCTGTTGAACGGCGGCGACAAATCCTCGCAGCGAAGGGACATCGAGCGGGCGAAGCGCATGGCAATAGAATGGAAGGATAAAGACCGATGAAAACGACATACGCGCATTTCGATGCGTCGGCCTATCTCGATAGCGACGAGCTCATCGCCGAATACCTTTCCGCCGCTGCGGAAGACCCCAATCCGGACGTGTTCCTCGCGGCGCTTGGCGACGTTGCGAAGGCGAAGGGCATGACGCAGATTGCCAAGGAAGCAGGACTCGGACGCGAGAGCCTGTACAAGGCGTTTGCGGGCGGCGCTCATCCGCGATTTGAAACGGTCAACGCCGTGTTGCATGCGCTGGGCGTAAAAATAGAACTGGTTCCAGCAAAAAAGCTGCCAAACAAGGCAGCTTAACCCAGCCGCAGCTCCGCATGCCGGTTCACGTCCTTGTAGAGCAGGTAGCGGAATTTTCCCGGTCCGCCGGCGTAGCAGGCCTGCGGGCAGAAGGCGCGCAGCCAAAGGAAATCGCCAGCCTCGACCTCTACCCAGTCGCCGTTGAGGCGATAGACCGCCTTGCCCTCGAGAATGTAGATGCCGTGCTCCATGACATGGGTTTCGGCAAACGGAATGACCGCGCCGGGTTCGAACGTGACGATGTTGACGTGCATGTCGTGGCTGAGCTCGCCTGGGTCGACGAAGCGCGTCGTCGCCCAGCGACCTTCGGTGCCGGGCATCGGTTCGGGCGCGATGTCGGCCTCGTTAACGACAAAGGATTCCGGTGGATCTACACCCTCGACCTTGCGGTAAGCTTTTCGAATCCAGTGGAACAGCGCCAGCTTCTTCGCCTTGTTGCGCGCGCTCCATTTGACGCCGGGAGGCAGAAAGGCATAACCGCCGGGCTTCAAATCGTGGCGCTTGCCGGCAAGCGTCAATTCGAGTTGCCCGCCGGTAACGAACAGCACCGCTTCGGCGCCGGCATCGGGTTCGGGGGTTTCGCTGCCGCCACCTGGCGAAACCTCCATGAGATATTGCGAGAAGGTTTCGGCAAAGCCCGACAGCGGGCGCGCCAAAATCCACGCTCGAGTCTTTTGCCAATGCGGCAGATAGCTCGTGACGATATCGCGCATGACGCCGCGCGGGATCACCGCATAGGCGGTGGTGAAGACGGCGCGGCCAGTGAGCAGATCGGTTTGCGGCGGACGGCCGCCGGGTGTGTTGAAATAGGTCGGCGTTTTCATCGTTGTCACTTCTGCGCCAGCAGGTCGTCGAGACGCAAGCGGGCGATGCGCTCGACCTCACCGCAAGCGGCCGCGATTTCGTTCTTGAGGTTGTTGCCGAAGCGGATTTTGAAGGCGTGCAGGATCGAAGCCTTGGTGTGGTCGCGCACCGCGATGATGAAGGGGAAGCCGAATTTCTTCGCGTATTCGGTATTCAATTTCGTGAACTCGGCGCGCTCGGCATCGGTCAGTACGTCGAGTCCGGCGGAAGCCTGTTCGGCCGTCGATTCAGCGGTCAAGCGCCTTGCACGCGCCAACTTGCCGGCGAGGTCGGGATGGGCAGCCAGCACCTTGAAGCGTTCGTCAGGCGAAGCCCCGCGAAACACTTGCACCATGGCGCCGTGTAATCCTGCCGCCGTGTCGTTGGCCGGGCCGAGGCCGTGGTCGAAAGCGCGCTCGGCGATCCACGGCGAATGCTCGAACACGCCACCGAATTTCGCGACGAAATCCTCGCGCGCCATGCGGCTCGGATGTTCGTGGCCGCGCCACGGATGAACCTTACGCCAGTGCGCGGCGATCTCGCCGCGCGTCGGAATCCAGACGCGCTCGTGACGCTGGACGTGATCGATGAAGCGGGCGAGCGCGCCGATGCGGCCGGGCCGGCCGACGAGTCGGCAATGCAGGCCGATGCTCATCATCTTCGCCGGCTGATTCTCCCCTTCGGCATAAAGCGCGTCAAAGGCGTCGCGCAGATAGGCAAAAAACGGTTCGCCGTGGTCGTAGCCGGCGGGGATGGCAAATCGCATGTCATTGGCATCGAGCGTGTACGGCACGATGAGCAGCGGCTGCTCGCCGGGCGTGCCGTCGAGATGGGCGTCGTACCAGTATGGCAGGTCGTCGTCATAGGTATCCGCGCACCACTCGAATCCGCCCTTGCGCGCCACAAGATCGACGGTGTTGACCGAGCAGCGTCCGGTATACCAGCCGGTCGGCATTGCGCCGGTAGCTTGCGCGTGGACGCGGACCGCCTCGTCGATGTCGGCGGCTTCCGCCTCGCGCGAATGGTCGCGATAGTCGATCCATTTCAGGCCGTGGCTGGCGATCTCCCATTTCGCCTCGGCCATGGCGGCAACCTGTTCGGGCGAGCGCATCAGCGCCGTGGCGACGCCAAAGCAGGTCGGGCGGATGCCGGATTTTTCGAGCAGCCGCAGTACGCGCCAGAAGCCCGCCCGCGCGCCATATTCGTAGATCGACTCCATGTTCCAGTGGCGCTTGCCCGGCCACGGTTGCGCCGCGGTGATTTCCGACAGGAAGGCTTCGGAAGCGGCATCGCCATGCAGGACGCAGTTCTCGCCGCCTTCCTCATAGTTGACGACGAACTGGACGGCGACGCGCGCCCTGCCCGGCCATTGCGGATCGGGCGGGCTGGCGCCGTAGCCGATCAGGTTACGCGGATAATAGTTGGGGGAAAGCGACTTCATCTGCCTTCGTCAAATGTGCGCAAGGTGTTGACCGCCTTGCCAAATGCGGAAAAACCGGTTTCTCAATACCGGTTAATTATTCCACCGTCACCCCAGCGAAGGCTGGGGTCCAGCTTCGTTGTTCGGGCAAAGCTGGATGCCAGCCTTCGCTGGCATGACGGCTTTGAAGGGCAGCCGGCGGGATGGGCAAGGGCAGACTGACGACGCATGTGCTCGATACGGCGAGCGGCCGGCCGGCGGCGGGCTTGAACATAGCACTGTACCGCATTGCCGGCGGCAAGCTGAGCAAGCTGAAAGCCGTGAAAACCAACAAAGACGGCCGTTGCGACGCGCCATTGCTTTCCGGCAAGGACATGCGCAAGGGCGTCTACGAACTGCAGTTTTCGGCCGGCGAATATTTGCGTCGCCAGGGCGCCGATTTGCCGAAGCTGGCGTTCCTCGATGTGGTGCCGATCCGCTTCGGCATCGCCGATGCCGATGCGCATTATCACGTGCCGCTATTGCTCTCGCCCTACGGCTATTCGACCTATCGCGGAAGCTGATCCATGATCGACCTGCTTTGGGAATGGCTGAACTTTGCCGTGCGCTGGGTGCACATCGTCACCGCGATCGCCTGGATCGGTTCGTCGTTCTATTTCATCGCACTCGACTTGAGCCTGAAGAAGCGCGACGGCCTGCCGAAGGGCGTTTCCGGTGACACCTGGCAGGTGCATGGCGGCGGCTTCTACCACATGATGAAATACACGGTGGCGCCGGCGAAGATGCCGGAGAAGCTGACCTGGTTCATCTGGGAGAGCTATTCGACCTGGATCTCCGGCTTCTTCCTGCTATGCGTCTTCTATTACGCCTCGCCGGAACTGTTCCTCATCGACCGTACGGTCGCCGATCTCGCGCCGTGGCAGGCGGTGGCGATCGGGATCGGCTGCATCTTCGTCGGCTACACGGCCTACGACCTGCTGTGCAAATCACCGGTCGGCCGCAATGACTGGCTGCTCTACGCCGTGCTGTTCGTCTTCATCGTCGTCCTGACCTGGGCGCTGACCTTCGTCTTTTCCGGGCGCGGCGCTTTCATCCACATCGGCGCGCTGGTCGCGACGATGATGACCGCTAACGTCGCCCACATCATCATCCCCAACCAGCGCAAGACGGTGGCGGCGCTGATCGCCGGGCAAACGCCCGATCCGGCCTGGGGCCTGCAGGCCAAGCAGCGTTCGACCCACAACAACTACCTGACGCTGCCGGTCGTGTTCCTGATGCTGTCGAACCACTACCCGCTGTCGTTTGCGACGCAGTTCAACTGGATCATCGTCGCGCTGGTGCTCGGTATGGGCGTCACCATCCGCCATTTTTTCAACACCATGCATGCCGGCAAGGGTTATCCGTGGTGGACCTGGGCGGTGACCGCGATCCTTTTCGTCATCGCGATGTGGCTGTCGCAGGCCGGGCCGGCGCAATACGGCGAACAGGCGGCGGCAAAGCCTTCGGCGCGCATCGCTGCGTTGATCGGCGAAGCGCATTTCGGCGAAGTTCGCGACATCGTCTCGGGCCGCTGTTCGATGTGCCATGCCGCCGAGCCGGTGTGGGAAGGCGTGGCGAAGCCACCGAAGAACGTCCGCCTGGAAAGCGACGATGAAATCGCCCGCCACGCCGAGCAGATCTACGCGCAGGCGGCGCGCTCGAACGCCATGCCACCCGGCAATGTCACCGACATTTCAGCAGCCGACCGGGAGACGCTGGCGCAATGGTACGAACAGGCGACCGGGCAGCAAAGGCATTGGTGGTGGTAGAACAAAGCATGTCTTCTTTTTGGACGGCACTCTTCCTCCCGGCGAGGTGAGTGCGCCTCCTCAACTTCACGAGGACGCCAAAATCGACGAGGGTCGGCTCGCCGCTTAGGTGAAACAGGCGAGCCTTTGTTCTATGAAAAGATGTGAGCGGGGGTGAGGAGCCCATGAGCGTGATCGTTGACCTTGCCATCCTAGATAGAACTCTGCGCATCAGGTACGGAGAGCAGTGTGGCAGCGCGCTATACATTCAACTAGCCGGCGTGTGCATGGTGATTACTGCCGCACATGTGGTGCGAGGACTGATCGCGGGGGATCGCATAGGTGTTCGATTCAAAGCAGATTGGGTGATGGTCGATGTTACCGGCGTTGCATGGGGTGAGCTAGGTACAGACGTGTGTGCGATTCGAACCCGCACTCAATGGGGAGAGGGTTTGCACGAGGAGCAACTAACCGGCGGAATCGCCATTGGAGAAGAGGTAGCGTACTGCGGCTTTCCTCTTGAACTCGAGGTCTATGGGCTGCCTGGTGCCCTAGGTTGGCCCAAAGGTTTTGTCAAAAGCGCCATCTTCAGTGGAGCGATGGAACGGCCGGGCGGAGGCTACGATTTCTACTTCGACACCAACAATCGTGGGTTCAGTGGCGGACCCATCATCAAGCGAGAGGCCGGAAAATTGAGCGTCGTTGGCATTGTAAGCGGGTACAAATTTGATGCACCGGCCCCCGTATACCAGAGAACTGAGAAAGGTGACTTGGCGGAAGTTGCGGATTACTTCGTACGTCCGAACAGCGGGTTTATGATAGGGACTCCAATCGTACGAGTCGTAGACGCAGCGAAAACCTTGATTTGAAACGAAGTGCGTGCCTGTAGCGCGCCTACATGAACGCCACTCCGGGCGATGCCGCCCGGCAATGTCAGCGAGATTTCTGCCGCGGAGCGCGAGACGCTGGCGCAATGGTACGAAGCCGCGACGGGACAGAGAAGATATTGGTTGTCGTGACCGTCGGGTTTCAATTCTGGCGCAGGCCGTCGCTTTCGACCTGACTCAAGACCGCCGCGCCTTGGTCTCCCGCCTGTCGTTTTTTCATTCTTTCGCCGGGCGCGGGGCCGTATCCTTGCCGGAAACCTGAAATCCGCCGGCAAGGCGCCCGAGAGGAAGAATTTCGATGCCCAACCATTTTCGCGTGATCGTCATCGGCGGTGGCGTCGTCGGCTGCTCGGTCGCCTACCACCTGACCAAGCGGGGCTGGAAGGATGTCTGCCTGCTCGAGCGCGATGTGCTGACCTCGGGCTCGACCTGGCACGCCGCCGGCGGCGTCCACACGCTGAACGGCGATCCGAACGTCGCCAAGATGCAGCAATACACGATTCAACTCTACAAGGAGATCGAGGAGATTTCCGGCCAATCCTGCGGGCTCACCATGACCGGCGGCGTGCAGCTTGCCGGCAACAAGGAGCGTGTCGCCTCGCTGAAGACGTCGGTCGCCCGCGGCCGCTATCTCGGCATGGACCTGCACATGGTCAGTCCGCAGGAGACGAAGAAGCTCTTTCCGATCCTCGACGACACGCAGTTCCTCGCCGGTCTGTGGGACCCGGTCGAAGGCCATCTCGATCCCGCCGGCACGACGCAGGCTTACGCGAAATCGGCGCGCAAGGGCGGCGCGAAAATTGTCGAAAAATGCCGCATCACCGACATGGCCCAGCGCGCCGACGGCGTCTGGGCCCTGCAGACGACGCAGGGCGAATACACCTGCGAACACGTCATCAATGCCGGCGGCCTGTGGGCCCGCGACGTCGGCCGCATGGTCGGCCTCGAACTGCCGGTGCTTGCCATGGAGCACCACTATCTCATCACCGAGGCGATCCCCGAAGTCGCCGCCTACAAGCGCGATAACGGCAAGGAGATCATCCACATCATCGACTTCGAGGGTGAGATCTACACGCGCCAGGAGCGTGACGGCATCCTGCTCGGCACCTACGAACGCGCCGCAACTCCTTGGTCGCCGAAATCGACGCCGTGGGATTTTTCCCACGAATTGCTGGCACCCAATCTCGACCGCATCGCGCCGCGCCTCGAAGTTGCGTTTCGCCATTTCCCGGCGCTGGAAAAGACCGGGATCAAGAACGTCATCAACGGGCCGTTCACCTTCGCCCCCGACGGCAACCCGCTCATCGGCCCGGTGCGCGGCCTGACCAACTACTGGCTCGCCTGCGGCGTCATGGCCGGCTTCTGCCAGGGCGGCGGCGTCGGCCTCGCTCTGTCGAACTGGATGGTCGACGGCGAACCCGGCTTCGATGTCTGGGCGATGGACAACGCCCGCTTCGGCAACTGGGCGACGATGAGCTTCACCAACGAGAAGGTGCGGGAGAACTACGCCCGCCGTTTCTCGATCCGCTTCCCCAACGAGGAATTGCCGGCCGCCCGGCCATTGCGCACGACGCCGCTCTACGAGCGCCATCTTGCCCTCGGCGGCCAGATGGGCGTCTCCTTCGGCCTCGAAGTACCGCTTTGGTACGCGCCGGCTGGCGTTGGCGAGGTCTTTTCCTGGACCCGGTCGACCGATTTCGAACACGTCGGCGCCGAAGCAAGAGCCGTACGCAATTCGGTCGGCATCATGGAGATTTCCGGCTTCGGCAAATTCGAGGCGACGGGAAAAGGCGCCCGCGCTTTCCTCGACAAGCTGCTCGCCTGCAAATTGCCGGCACCTGGCCGCATGACGCTCGCGCCGATGCTGAACGCCAGCGGTCGCATCATCGGCGACCTCACAGTGGCCAATCTTTCGGACGGAAATGGCGACCGCTATCTCCTCACCGGCTCCGGCATCGCCGACGATTTCTACATGCGCTATTTCGAGGCCGACCTGAGAAAGAACGGCTCGGTCAAGGTCGATAGCCTCGGCCTCGCTTTGTGCGGCGTCTCGATTGCCGGGCCGAAGGCCCGCGCCTTGATCGAGAAAGTCGTCTCGACCGACGTCTCGGCAAAGGCTTTTCGTTTCATGGATATCCGGGCGATGGAAATCGGCCACGCCCCGGCGCTGGTCGGCCGCGTCACCTATACCGGCGATCTCGGCTACGAGATCTGGGTCAAGCCGGATTACCTGCGTTACGTCTGGGACCTGCTGGTCCGCGAAGGCGGGCAATTCTCGATCCGCCCGTTCGGCATGCGCGCGCTCAACGCGCTTCGCCTTGAAAAGAACTGGGCAAGCTGGGGCCGCGACTATCGCCCGATCTACGGCCCGCTCGAAGCCGGCCTGTCGCGCTTCGTCGCCTACGACAAGAACGTCAATTTCGTCGGCCGCGCCGCGGCGCGCAAGGAAAAGGCCATGGGCGGCAAGCTGCGCCTGATCGCTTTCATCGTCGACGCCAGCGATGCCGAGGCGATCGGCGATGAGCCGATCTGGCTCGACGGCAAGGTCGTCGGCTGGGTCACCTCCGGTGGCTATGCCCATGCGCAGCAAAAATCGATGGCGATCGGCTATGTGCCGAAGGAAGTCGCCGACCGGGCCAGTGGCTGGCAGATCGAGATTCTCGGCGAAATGTGCGCCGCGACCCTGCAGCCGACGCCGCTGTTCGACGCGAAAGGCGAAAAGATGCGTGGGTAGCCGGGTTGCCGATACTAGTGAATTGCTCTTGAGTGCAAGGCTTCGGTCGCGCGGGAGGAGAAGGCATTGCAGGATGGCGGATTTAACGGCCTCGTCGTTTTCGTCAGCGGCGCCGGGCGCGGCTTCGGCCGGGCGGTGTGCGAACGGCTGGCCGACGCTGGCGCGGCGCTCGTCGTCACCGACTACGGCGACGATCTCGTCAACGGCACCATCGCCGCACTGAAGGGCAAGACGGCAATCAGCGGTCTGTCGGGCGACATCGCCGACGAGAAAACCTCGCAGAAACTGGCCGAACACATCGCCAAGACGCACGGCCGCCTCGACATCGCCATCAACAATGCCGGCATCGCCCACAAGCAGATGCGCCTGCACGAAACCGACAGCGCCGAGGCGGCGCGCGTCGTCGCCGTCGATCTGATGGGCGTGTTCTACGCGATGAAGCATCAGATTCCTCTGATGCTGAAGACCGCCGCCGAAACCGGCAGGACCGGTTCCATCCTGAACGTGTCTTCGGCAGCCGGCGTCATGGGCGCGCCGATGATCGCCGCCTACTCCGCCGCCAAGCACGGCGTCGTCGGGCTGACCCGGTCGGCAGCAATGGAATATGGCCGCAAGGGCATCCGCGTAAATTGCATCTGCCCGGCCTTCACCAAAACCGACATGGTGCTTCGGCCGCTGCAATCCGATCCCAAGGGTGCCGCCAAGGCTGAGGCCAACATGGTGGCGTCCAACCCGATGCAACGCCTCGGCGAGGTTTCCGAAATCGTCGAAGCGATGTTGTTCGCCGTGTCGCCGGCCAACAGCTTCTTCAACGGCCAGGCGCTGTCCGTCGACGGCGGCCTTTCGGCTTAGGTTGCCGGCGCAAGCCGCGTGCGCCGACAAACCGCAGGTCCGGCACTTGAATCAGCCGCGCCGAATGGCCTTTATTCCGCCCGGTTAACCGGCGATTGCGCGATGAGTCGCCACCGGGCTGAAACAGAAAACTGCAAACTCAACGTTCAAGAGCAAGGCCGATGCCGCATTTCCAGAAATTGTCACTGCGTGCCCTGATTGCGGCATGTCTTTGTGCGTCCGCGGCCATGACGGCGCTGCCGTCACAGGCTGGCGCCGAGGAGGTCTATCTGATCCGCGGTTTCATGAACATCTTTTCCGACGGCATGAACCAGATGGGCCGGGCGCTGCGCGCCCGCGGCATTCATGCTTCGGTCCATTCCAACGGCGAATGGCCATCGCTCGCCTCCAACATCATCGCCCGTGCCAAGCAGGGCAAAGTCTCCTACCCGATCGTCATTGCCGGCCATTCGGTCGGCGGCGTCGAGGTCCCCGAATTCGCCAATGCGCTCGGCAAGGCCGGCGTATCGGTGAAACTCGCCATTGGCCTCGATCCGGGCTTCGCCGAGCCCGACGCTTTCGGGCCCGGCGTCCAGTCGGTGATCGACTACCGCATTCCGTCGGGCCACCACTACCGCGGCGGCGCCGGCTTTTCCGGCTCGATTGCCGACGTGAACGTCGCCGGCTTCACCTCCACCGACCACGTCGGCATCGACAAGGACCGCGCCGTTCAGGCCAGGGTCATTGCCCGCATTGCTGCCGCAGTTGGCAAGTAGGCGCTTTCCCTTCGTAGCAACATCCGGAGATTCGCATTCCATGCGCAAGACCACGCTCAAGCTCATTGCATTCGCCGCTGCCTGCGGTGCCGTGTTCGCCAATCCGGCCCAGGCGGCCGAAGTCTATTTCATCCGCGGTGCATTCGATGTCTTCTCGCAAGGCATGAATCAGATGGTGTCTCAGTTGCGCGCGCGCGGCGTCAACGCCAGGGGGCTGTCCAACGGCCAGTGGGGCGGAATTGCCAACGATATCATCAAGCGCGCCAAGACCGGCCAGCGTATCCTATCCGATTGTGGTTGCCGGCCACTCGGTTGGCGGCCAGGAAGCGCCACGATTTTCCGACAAGCTCTGGCAAGCCGGCATTCCGGTGGCGCTTGTCATCGGCGTCGATCCCGGCTTCGCGCCGCCGCCGCCATTCCATGTCGGCTCGCCGTCGGTTGTCGATTTCTGGATCCCCCACAGCGCCCGCGGCAATCCCTATAAGGCCGCGCCGGGCTTCCAGGGCACGATCCGCAATGTCAGCATCCGCGATCTCGGTTCGACCGTCGATCATGTCGGCATCGACAAGGACCCGATCGTGCAGATCGCATATCATCGCCGAAGTAATGGCAGTGGTCGCCCGGCAAGCCGGCGGCCGAGCCGGCCAATGGCGCGGAAGCGACCGTAGTCAAGCAGTAGATCGAAGCCCAAGGCCAATACTATTGGCGAAATTGGCCGTCCCGCCTCGGGCTGGGGCGGCCCCGCCACTTATCAGAATGCCTTGTGTGTGATGATCGTGTAGGTGTCGCGGATGTGCTTCAGCTTGACCGCGAGATCGGCGATCAGCCGGCCGATATCGTCCTCGGGCTCCACATAGATTTTCGCCAGCAGGTCGTACTGGCCCGAGGTCGAGTAGATTTCCGAGGCGATCTCGGTATCGGCCAGCGCCGCGGCGACCTCGTAGGCCATGCCCGGTTCGGTCTTGATCTGCAGGAAAATCGGTTTCATCGCCAGATTCCGCTTGCCGTTTCCGCGCTGCCGCCCCCAGCGGCTCTTCTGAGTGGCACTTCGTCGCGGCTTTTTCAATGGCGCGATTGGGCGCGATCGTACGCCTTTTGCAGCGCGCGGGAATCGTGGCATAGCCAGTCGAAATTGCTTGATCGACTTGGGGGATGTTGCATGGCCGAATCGAAACGGACCAAATACGCCACCATAACCGGCCCGATTGTCATGATCGGATTCGGTTCGATCGGTCGCGGCACATTGCCGCTGATCGAGCGCCATTTCAAATACGATAAGAGCCGTTTCGCCGTCATCGATCCGCGTGACGACGACGCCGTGATCCTGCGACAGCATGGCGTACATTTCATCCAGCAGGCCGTAACCCGACAGAACTACAAGGAATTGCTGAAACCGCTGCTGACGGCTGGCGACGGCCAGGGCATCTGCGTCAATCTCTCCGTCGATACTTCTTCGCTCGACCTGATGAAATTCTGTCGTTCGATTGGCGTGCTCTATGTCGATACCGTCATCGAACCGTGGCCCGGCTTCTACTGGGACGCAAAGGCCGGCATCGAAGCCCGCTCCAACTACGCGTTGCGCGAAACCGTGCGCGCCGAGAAGGCAAAGAACCCCGGCGGCACCACGGCGGTTTCCTGCTGCGGCGCCAATCCCGGCATGGTCTCATGGTTCGTCAAGCAGGCCCTCGTCAACCTTGCCATCGATTTCGGCCTGGATTTCGAGGAGCCCGGGCCCGACGATCAGCGGGGTTGGGCCAAGCTGATGAAGAAGCTTGGCGTCAGGGGCGTCCACATCGCCGAACGCGACACGCAGCGTACCAAGCATCCCAAGCCCCTCAATATATTCTGGAATACCTGGTCGGTCGAGGGCTTCCTGTCGGAAGGCATGCAGCCGGCCGAACTCGGCTGGGGCACGCACGAAAAATGGATGCCGAAAAACGCCCGCAAGCACAGACAAGGCTGCAAGGCTGCGATCTATCTTGAGCAACCCGGCGCGGCGACGCGGGTGCGATCGTGGTGTCCGACGCCAGGCGCCCAATTCGGCTTCCTCGTCACGCACAACGAATCGATCTCGATTGCCGACTATTTCACGGTGCGCGACCGTGGCGGCGAGGTCACCTACCGGCCGACGTGCCACTACGCCTATCATCCGTGCAACGACGCAGTGCTGAGCCTGCACGAACTGTTCGGCGCCGCCGGCAAGCACCAGGACAAATTGCACGTGCTCAACGAGGACGAACTGGAAGAAGGCATCGACGAATTGGGCGTGCTGCTCTACGGCCACCGGCGTGGCGCCTACTGGTACGGGTCGCAACTGTCGCTGGAGGAGACCCGCAAGCTCGCCCCCTACCAGAACGCCACCGGCCTGCAGGTGACTTCCGCCGTGCTCGCCGGCATGGTGTGGGCGTTGGAAAACCCGACCGCCGGTATCGTCGAGGCCGACGAGATGGATTATCGCCGCTGTCTTGAAGTCCAGTTGCCCTATCTCGGCCCGGTCCGCGGCTATTACACCGACTGGACGCCGCTCGCCGGCCGGCCGGGCCTGTTCCCGGAAGACATCGACAAGCGCGACCCCTGGCAGTTCCGGAACTTTTTCGTCGGATAGGCCTACAACCTGAAATCCGGCTCGAATTGCGCCTTGGCGCCGGCAGCAACCAGGAACGTGAACCCTGCCTTCGGATCGGCGGCGCGGGCGGCGGCGTCCATGCCCTGCCAGGCGGAGGTGACCGCGATGCCACCGCCGCCGACAAAGGCCGGGCAACTCGACTGCTTGGCCGGAACCGGCAACGAGCGGATGCGCTTTCCGTCAGGCGCAAAGCAGTCGAGACGGGCCGCGCCCCAGTGCGCGTTCCAGACATTGCCGTCGCCATCGCAGATCGACCCGTCGAACACGCCAAAGTCCTTGCGCCCGTCGAGCCAAACCTCAGGTTCGCCGGCCGGCAACCCGGTCTTGGCGTCGCAGGCAACGCGCATCAGCCGGTTGTCGAGCGAATCGGTGAAATAGGCGGTTTTGCCATCCGGCGAAAAACAGATGGCGTTCGGGATCGAGACGTTCGGATACAGCAGACGCAACTCGGAGCCCTTCAGCCAGTAGATCGCACCGGCGCCCTTGTCGTGGTTTTTCGCCATGGTGCCGATCCAGAAGGCGCCGCACGGGTGGACGCGCACGTCATTCGACCGCGTCGCCTTGTTGTCGGCCTCGATGCCGACATGCTGCGTCAGCTTGCCGGTCGCCGCGTCGCGGACATAAGTACCAGTCTCAGTGACCAGCAATTGCCGCTTGTCGTCGATGCGCGCCAGCCCGCTTGCCATCTCCGGAAGATCGTGAACCGCGACGCGCTTCGGTTTCATCGGCATTTCGAAGAGCTTGCGGTTGCGGATGTCGAACCACCACAGCGTGTCGGTCGCCGCGTCGTAGGTCGGCCCCTCGCCGAGTTCGCAGGCGATATCGCACAATATCGACACTTCCGCTTCCGCCATTTTCCCCTCTCCCAAAAGCCCTGCTTCAGGCCTTGCGATCCAGCCGTCGCACACGCGCCAGCTGCGGAAACAGCACAATCCACAGCCCGGCGATGGCAATCGACCCGGCGCCACCGAAGACAACGGCCGGAACCGTGCCGATCAGCGCCGCCATCGTGCCGGCGCGAAATTCGCCGAGTTCGTTGGAGGCGCCGACGAACACCATGTTGACGGCATTGACCCGGCCGCGCAACTCGTCCGGCGTCCAGATCTGGATGAGCGTCTCGCGCACATAGACGCTGACCATGTCGGCGGCACCAGCAAGCGCCAGCATTGCAATCGACAGCCAGACGAGGCCCGACAGGCCGAAGACGAGATTGAACCCGCCGAACAGCGCCACGCAGGTAAACATCACCATGCCGGCGCGGTCGCGAACCGGCCCACCCGACAGCCACAACGCCACGGTAAGCGCGCCAACGCCCGGCGCCGCGCGCAACAGCCCGAGGCCCCACGGGCCGAGCACGAGAATGTCGCGAGCAAAGACCGGCAACAGCGCGACGACGCCGCCGAGCAGGACGACGAAGAGATCGAGCGAGATCGCCCCGAGCACGACCTTCTCGCGCCAGATATAGCCGAACCCGCCAAGTACATCGGCCCAGTTCGCCCGCTGCGCGCTCGAACGCTGCGCCGGCTTCGGGATCGTCAGCACCAGCAGGCCGGCGGCGAGCATGCCGACCGCGGCGCTGCCGTAGGCGGCCTCGGCCGAAATGCCGTAGAGCAGGCCGCCGGCAGCCGGCCCGACGATCGAGGCGGTCTGCCAGGCCGACGAGTTCCACGCCACCGCGTTGGCGAAGTCCTTTGCCGGCACCAGGTTGGCGACCAGCGAAGCCGAAGCCGGCCAGAAGAATGCGCGCGCGATGCCGAAAACGAACAGCAGGGCGAAGATCGCGACGACGGAGGTAAGGCCGTTCCATGAGAGCCACACCAGCGCGACGGCGCAGCCGGCTTCGATGATCGAGGTGATGCCCATGATCGTGCGCCGGCCGAAGCGGTCGGCAACCGTGCCGGTGACCAGCACCAGCGCCAGCGCCGGGAAGAACTGGACAAGGCCGACGAGGCCGAGATCGAACGGGTCGCGCGTCAGGTCATAGACCTGCCAGCCGACGGCAACCGACACGACGTTGGTGGCAAAGGTCGTCGCAAACCGCGCCAGCCAGTAGGCGAGGAAAGAACGGTGGCCGAAGGCGGCAAATCGGCCTTCGGACCGGGATTCATCGGATTGCGGCTGCAAGAAGGGACCCGGACCGTCGAAACGGCGTCAAACTAGCCGCTGCGAAGCCGAATGCAAGGCGCAAAAGCCTGCGCAAGAGCCTACATATATGATTAGCTGAAGGTGCCGGCCGGGGGGAGGAACTACATGACAAGCCAGTTCGTGCTGCCGCTGGCGCGATCGCAAAGGGACCCGCAGACCCCGCCCAGCGCACGGATCGCCGAAACGCGCAAACTGCTGTTGCGGGCAGAAATCGAGGCCGAACGCACCGTGGCGCTCGTGCGAATGATCGTCGGAGTTGCAACCCTGCTCCTGTTCTTCGGCATTGTCGCCCCGCAGCGGTCGGTCAGCGATCCGATCCACCGCGAAATCCCCTACATCATGGCCTACGCGCTGGGCTTCATTGCCGTCGGCGTTGTGTCCTTCGTGATTGCCCGCAAGGGCCGCTACCGGCCTTGGATGACCTGGCTGTTCAACACGTCCGACCTCGTCTTCTGGCTGGTGCTGATGGCTTCGGCCGTCTTCAACTATTCCGTGCCTGCCGGATATTTCGTCGCCGCGCCGCCCACGGTCGTCATCCTTGCCCTGCTCGCGCTTGCCAGCCTGCGCAATAATCCCTGGCTCGCCGCCTATTCGACCGCTTTCGTTGCCATTGCGCTGATCGGCCTTGCGGCCGTTGCACCGGATGGTCCCGGCCAATCGCCGGCATTGACCGGCGCCGACCCGATGTTCTTCCAGGTGCCGCTGAACCTCATTCGCATATCCGTCCTTGTGCTCGGCGGGTTGACGATGGTCTACCTCACAACGCGTACGCGCGCGTTGTTGCGTCGCGCCATCGACCAGACCTTGCAGCGCCGCCATCTCAGCCGATACCTGCCGCCGCAGGTCGGCGATCGCATCGCCCGCTTCGACGAGGATCGCCTGCGGCGCGGCGCCGAGCAGGACGCCGCCGTGATGTTCGTCGATATCCGCGGCTTCACCGAAATGGCCGAAGGTATGGACCCGGCCGACCTCGGCGGTTTCCTCGGCGAGTTCCGCACCGTCGTCGCCGCCGAGGTCAACGCCCATCACGGCATCGTCGACAAATTCATCGGCAATTCGGTGATGGCGGTGTTCGGCGCGCTGGAAAGCCACGGCAACGACGCCGCCAACGCCGTTGATTGTTCGGTGGCGATCCTGGCGGCGCTCGCCAAATGGAACCGCGCGCGCCAGCACGAAAGCAAACCGCCAGTCGCCGTCGGCATCGGCGCCCATTGGGGCCGCGTCTTCTGCGGCGCGATCGGCGACGAGAACCGTCTCGAATTCACCGTGCTCGGCGACACGGTCAACATTGCCTCGCGGCTCGAAACGCTGACCCGCGAGACCAGCTACGACGTGTTGCTGTCGCACCAGCTGCTGGTCGAACAGGCAAGGCGTGACGGCTCCGGCTGGGAGGAACTGCCCGAACATATTATCCGCGGGCATAGCGGACGGATCCGGTTGTATGGAAGACGCAGCTCCGTCTAAATCTTCCGTTTCTTATTTGCCAACATCTTCCTGCCACATCGAACGCAAGCTTTCGCCAAATTGAAGTGCGCCTTTTCGCCGGGGATTCGCTGGGGAGGAAAACTCAACACAGGCGGGACGGTGAATCATGTCGGAAATCAGGGAGGAGATGGGCGTTGAACCGAGGGGCGTTCAACCGAGGGGGCTATCACAAAGAAGTAGCGCGCCTAGGAAAGCCAGAAGCGCGGCGCGCGCCACTCTCAATCCGAAGGTCGTCCCGATCTATCGACAATTGCTGTCGACGATTTTCATCAGTTCGATCGGATTCCTGGCGATCCTCGCATTCGGATTTTTCCTGATGCCCGGCGCGACGTCGTCGATCATCATTGTCGTCATTATCGCCGGCGCACTCGGCGCCGTGTTCAGTTCGCTCGTCCGCTTCTACGAAATCGAGGAGGTCCCCTCGGCCCTTGCCCGAAGCGAACTGAGCGGATTGAAAAACCTGTTTCTCCTCACCTATTCGCTGGTACCCATCGTCGTCGGCGCGATCGCGGCGGTCGTGCTGTTCCTGGTCATGGCGAGCGGGCTGCTCTCCAGTCCCGTTTTCCCCGAGTTCAACGCCAGGCAAGCCGCCGATTGCGGCAATATTCGCGGACTGATCGACTGCTGGGGGCCCACCACTTCCGTCGACTATGCCAAGGCGATCATCTGGGGGTTCATTTCCGGATTCGCCGAGCGCCTTGTGCCGAATTCGCTGAGCCGGTTCGCCGGCCACGGCGACAGGACAAGATAGCGCCTCAAAAACGCGGGAACGGCGCGGCGTCAGTGAATTGTGATGATGCCGTTAACCGCTTTCCACTCCGACGGCTTGATCAGGCGTTGATGCGCGACGCGCACCGAATGCAGCGGGCCGTCGAGTTCGCGCGTCCAGTAGTCGAGGAAGCCCTTGAGCCCGGGGAATTGCGGGGCGAGGTCATATTCCTGCCAGATGAAAAGCTGCAGCAGGCCGGGGTGGTCCGGCATGTGGTAGTGGATTTCCGCGGTGGTCAGGCCGTAACCCGCCATCTGCAACTGGAATTGCCTGCTCGTTTCCATGTTGGCCAGCTTTGTTACCATCTCGCGCTCCTTTGCCTTTTCCTCCGCTGATTTCTCCCGATCTTTCCTCTTAAAATCCTGGTCGGTTTCCCCGCTTGCGCAAGTGCAAAGCTGCCACACGAGCGGTAAAAACTTCATGAAAACAGGTAGTTGGCACTACTCTTGGCGAGTGCTGACAACCGCCGGCGGCGGCGTCAGAACTGCCCGATGATGTTGAAGAACACGCCCTGGTCGTCGAGCGTCAGGTCGGTGAGGCTGTCGGAGAAGCGGCCGAAATTGTAGCCGACCCCGATCTTCAGGTTGTCGCCGACCTGGCGGTAGATGCCGGCGACCGCACCCCACTGCACCTGTTGCAACTCGCTCAGCCACAGCCCCCGGCCTTCGAGCATCAGATCCCACTGACGGACGATATGCAGGTCGGCACGCACGATACCGAGTTGCGCCGTCGACGGATGGAAATCGCCCGACGGCGGGTTCCAGTCGACTTCGCCGAAACGCACGCCGTATTTGCCGCCGAGCGAAAGCCACTGGTTGACATCGTAGAGGAGGTCGGCGGAGACGACATGACTGCGCTGGCGCGGCCCGTCGATAAAGCCATTGGCATTGACCTGCTGCGGGCCGGGCAGGTCGTAGAGCCAGGTGTATTTGAGCAATGCGTTCCAGCGGTCGATTTCGAGCGGCCGATAGGCGAAGCCGACGCTCGCCTCGACATAGTCGCCATTCAGCACGGCCGACTGGTCGGACTGCGAGATCACCGCGTCGGCCCTGGCGAGCAAGCGCCAGTCCGGCGAAACCTTGTAGGCGAAATTGGCCTTGGCGAGATACGTGTCGCGATCATGGCCGGTGCCGCTGACCAATTCTTCCAGCCGCGATTCTAGTTTCAGGCCGGCATTGACGTCGTCGCTGCGGTATTGCGCGCCGCCCGATACTGCGAAGCGATCGAAATCGCCCTGCAGCGAGTCGGTCACCTCGCCGGCCTCGACACCGGCAGACAACACCCATTCGCTCGTCGGCGTGAACTTGACGCCATAGCCGTGCGTCAGCGACCGTTGCGTGCCGAGGAAATCGTAGTTTTCTTCGCCAAACAGGCTGAGGCTGTCGCCGTAGGCGCGGTCGAAGCCGAAGACGACGGCACCGTAGTCGCGCCCGAACGGATCGTAGCCGGCAAGATCGCCAGCAATGCCGTCGGGCGACAGCCGGTAGCCGATATGGTAGCGCTCGCTCGCCGTCGAGTGCCAGGCGAGATCGGCAAGCAGGCCGATACCGCTTGTGCCCCACGAGACTTCGCCGGATGCGGTTAGCGCATCGCTGAGGTCGACCGAGGCGCCGACCCCGACGCGATCGTTGCGCCGCCGGCTCGATTCGCGCGCCACTGTCGTTTGCCCGAACACCCAGGCCTTGTGGCTATCGTCGATTTCCCTTGTCAGCTTGAGGCCGGCATCGGTGCGCGCGCCATTGCCGTCGCCGCCGGAATTGCCGGCAACATCCGACTGCTCGACGCCGAGAGCGACGATGTGGCGAGGGCCGACGGGGAAAGCCAGTTCCCCGCTGCCCACGTCCCGGCGCAGGCCGCCGGATTGGTCGACGTGATCGTATTTGCCCTTCAGCCGCGCGCCACCCGCGCCGTCGGCGTCGCCCAAATCGACGAAAGCGCCCCACAGGCGCTCGTCGTTTCGGGCACTTCTCGCCGGCGCCGAAAAACCGGCCTGGCGGTCTTCGTAATATCCGCCCGCCTTGCCGGACGGACCTCCGGCTTCGCCCAGGTCTAGCGACAGGGTCGCGCGCCGCGCGTCACCGCCACTGTTCGAACTCGAATTGGTCGCATTGGAAAACGCAAAGCCGCCATCGCTCGATGCCAGCGATGGCGGCCCGGTGCCGTTCGAACGGGCCCATTCCAGTTCGAGCCATGAGTTTTCCGAAAAGCGCAGCATGGTATCGGCGCCGAACAGCAGGTAGTCGGAAAGCCCGGTCGTGTCGGAAAATGCAGTCGTGCCGACGCGCAAATGGTCGCCGAGCCAGGCCTGTGCCCGCCCGCCATAGGCGTAGCCTTCTACCGAGGTCGAAAGTGGCGTGTATTCATAGGAAACCACCAGCCAGTTGCGGTTGCCCGAAAGACCCGACGACTTGACCGCCGCATCGTCGCCGGCGCTCGAGGCCAGCGGACGGTTGAGCAGTACGACGCCCTGGATGTAGTCGATCGTGTAGTCCTCGTTCTGGTGCAGCACCTTGCGTGAGACAGTGATGCCGCTGGTTTCTTCCCGCTGCTCGACCGTCACCTGCTCGGAGCCGAGCGTGATATCCTGGTGCTTGAGGAAATAGGCCGAGCCGCCGGTACCGAGGAATTCGTCGCGCTGCGGCAGCGTGCCGGGCTGGGCGGCAAGGGCGCTGATGCTGCCGACCGGTTCGCCATAGGCGGTGACCGCCTGGCTGCGCAATTCCGCATTGGCCCCATAGAGGCCACGCTCGACGCGGGTCAGTTCGGCGCCGTCGAGGCGGATCTTGAAATTGCCCCACATGACATGGCTGCGCCCGTCTTCGAGGCGGACATAGAAATGACCCGAGGTCGGCGCGTCTTCGACCGTCGTCGATTCGTCGCCATAGACCGGATAGTAGTCGTCAGGATCGAGCCGGCGCAGCAACTGGCGCGGGTCTTTTTCGTCGAGATGGGTAAACAGCCGGTCGAGGTCGTCCTCGCCGGTATCGAGCGCCGCCGTCAGGACATAGCGCCCGAGCATCTTGCCTTTCAGGTAGAAGGCGGCGCGGCCACGTCGATAGATCGGCTTGAATTCGCCGGGCGCGGCATCGACCAGTTCGGCGCTGCCGGAGCCGAAGTGCTTGCCGAGCGTCAGATCGGCGATGCCGACATAGAAGAACTCGCTCGCCGGCACGACGATATTGCGCTCGAGATCGAGCCGGTGACTGCCGTCGCGCGCGATAATGCCGATCGTCACCTTGTGCTCGCCGGCGTTCAGTATGGTCGCCGCGACGAATTTGCCGTCGTCGCCGATGGCAACCGGGGCGCCGTCGACGACGACGTCGTAGCCCGGCGGCACATTGGCGCCATAGGCAGTGACCTTGCCGCCGATGATCGGGATGTTGGCGACCATGGTGCGATCGTCGCCCTGGCCAGGCAGCGCCGAATCATCTTCACGGCCGCGATCTCCAGCCGTCACGTCGCCGATCTCGTTGGCGCGATCGCTGAGCTTCAGCGCCAGCGGCACAGTTTCGTCGAACCGCCCCTGCTGGTCGTAGACGCGCAGCGAATAGACGAAGGCTTCCCCACCAAGTCCGGCGGTGTCGTTCCACAACGCATAGCCATCGCCGCCGACCGGCAGAACGAATCGCGGCGTCGCGATCGAGGCCGCCTGCGGTTTGTCTGCGGCGCGATAGATGCGCACCTCCGCGCGCTCGATGAAGGTCGCGTAGTTCCACGACGCATAAAAGGCGATGGCTTCGCCCGGCAGAAACAGCCGCCGTTCGGGAACCGTCGAGACATTCAGTTGCCGGGCATCGTCGAGCCCGTCGAATTTGACTTGGACGTCGACGTCTTCGAGCGGGTTTCCACCCGGCCCGCGCAGATTTTCACCGTCATAGGAAATCCGAATGCCCGTCCGCCGCAAATCGGCGGTGCCGGCCTGCCCCGCCGGCAACATTTCAATCTGATCGCTGCCCTGTTCCTCGGCCGCTTTCGGCGCCGCCTTGACCGCCTCCTGGCTGGCCTTTGCCTCCGCCGCCAGCAGCTCTTCGAGCTGGCTGGAACAGCCGCGCGCATGGCTGCAATCCGGTCCGGCGAAGGCCAGAACCGGCGCAAGCGCAAGGATGCCTGCAAGAACCTTGGAAAGGACGTGCGCCGATCGCGCGCAGCCGTTCCCGGCCCCCCAGGGCGGGAAAAGGATTACCATTCCCTGAAAATCGGCCGGAAGTTCTTTTTTTATGGTTAATGCGAGGTGAACTAGCGACTATTTTTCAATCGCTTAGGCCCTATCGCTCGGCAGCCGTCTCGATTTTCAGCTCATAGGGGCGGATTTTCGCCCGCCACGCTTGGTCGATCAGTTCCCGGACCGTCGCCAGGCGCGCCTTCGCAAGCGCAGCATCGCCCGTCGACCCATAGGTGATTCGCAACAGCGACGGCTCGGTTTCGAGGCGCCCGAGCATGCCGGCGACCGATCGCAGCGCCGCAGCGTTCAGTCGCATCGAGCCGGCCTCGAATGAGCCGTCGGCCAGCTCCAGGCGGACGATGCGCAGCGGCGCGACGGCAAAATTCAGCTTCGCTGTCTTGCCGCGTGTCAGGCGGATCGTCCGCGGATTTTCGCTGGTCACCCGCCAGGCCTGCGGCAGACTGCGCTCGTCGAGCTTGAGAATGAAATTCGAGCCGATCGCGGAAGCCGGGATCATCGGGCAGGTGATATGGAACAGGCCATTGGCGTCGGTCGTCACCAGAAGTCCGCGCACCGTGGCGATGCGCACGCCCGGCACGCCCGGTTCCGCCTCGGTGAAATAGCCGTCGCGGTTCCTGTCCTCGAACACCCGCCCGAGCACATCGGCGCAATCGAAGACCGGTTCGATCGTGCGCCGCACGACGGCCTTGGCGACGTTGGATAGCGTCGCGCCATTGTTTTGCGCGCGCGCATACGCGTAGTTGACGAATTCGCTATCGCCCGCCGCCGCGCCGACCGCAAGGCTCAATCGCACCGTCAAGGTCGTTCCCGCTTCGATTTCCGCGGCGGTCCATGTCAGTTCCTTGCCCGAGATCGTCGGCTCCAACGCAGTGCCATTCAGCGTCGCCGAGCCCGGCACATAGGTAAAGCCAGGCGGCATCTGGTCGACAAGCACGATGGTGTAGTAGTCGATCGTCTTCGGATTTTCGAACACGATCGTGTACGGCACGCGATCGCCGAGCCGGGCGGTAGAAATGCCTGCGGTTTTCGTGACGACAATGCCGACTTCCTGGGCGGATGCGATCAGGTCGACGCTGGAACTGGCCGACGCCGGCGCGATCGGACTGCCATCGAGCGGCGAAGCCCCGTTCGCAACCGCGGTGTTGACATAGGTTCCCGTCGCCACGCTCGCCAGGATCGTCAGGTCGACATCGATGCGCTCGCCGGGTTGCAGGCTGCCGCCAGCCGTCAACAAGGCGGCGCCGGCGTTGCCATCAAAGAATGGATCGGCGGTCGCGCCAAAGGCGGGCGGCGCCGTTGCCAGCACGCTCGATACGATTTGATAGCCGGAAGCACCGAATGCGGCCGTAAGATTGTCGGTGACCTGGACCTGGTTGACCGGTTCATCGCCGGTATTGGTAACGCTGATGCGCCACGTCACCAGCGACCGGCCGTCGCCCTGGATGGTCGGGCCCGCCGTTACCTGCTTGGCGATGCCGAGTTGCGGCGTGCCGCAGAACTGCAGCGGGACGTTGTTGTTGAAGACTTCCGGATCTCCGGACTCGATGGCGAAATCGAGATGGAACGGATTTGCCGCCGCCGAGAAGTCGGCCAGCACACCCGTCGATCCGAACTCGCCGGATCCGAGCACGCCAGGATTGGCCGGCAACAGGCTGGTGACGTCAAGCACCGGAAGAGCGAGTCGCGACGTGCTGGCTATGCCGCCGGGAGGCAGAGTGTAGCTCAGCCGGTAGGTTCCGTCCGCGTTGACCTGGAACTCGTACTGGCCCGTGCCGCCGTCGCGCACGATCGTGATGTTGCCGTTGCTGCCGATGCCGGACTGCGACCCGCCTCCGGTCAGGTTGGTCACCGTGATCAGGCCGCCGGGCATGATGCGGCCGTCGCTCTGGCAGTAGAAGTAGCCCGTCGGATCGTAGTCGATATCGTCCGGTATACCATCGCCGTCGCGATCGTTGGTCGCCGATTCCATGCCGTCCGGGGCGCCATCGTTGTCGCTGTCGCCGAAGGTCGTAACGGTCGGGTTGATGTCGGCGGAATTGCCCGGCGTCACCGTCGCATCATCGGATGCAATCGGCACGCCGAGCTGGTCGCTCGAACCGAATGCCTGGTTGGTCGCCGAGGCGCCGGGTTGCGCAAGGCGAGCTACAACCCGGATTTCCCCAAACTGGCCGGCAACGAGCTGCACATCACCCGTGAGCAGTTGGGTATTGCCGATGCCGTTATATCCCGGGTTTGGACCGCCGGTGCCGGAGAATCCGGTGAGGCTCACCGACGGGGTACTGGCTACATTGGCAGGGGCGAACGCCGCGGCAAGGTCGTCGCTCATCCGCAGGTTGGTGAGCGTGACGTTGCCGGTGTTGGTGGCGGTCAGGACATATTCGACTTCGTAGATTTTTGCGAAGAGTTGCTTGACCGTCGCAACGGTCTTGGTCACCGTCAAACCTGGCGCCGGGTTGATCGCCACTGCCGTCGATGCGATTTGCGGCGGCATTTGCGCCGAGGTCACGGTCACCGTGTTGTCGATGTCGCCGTCGCCGCCGCCGTTGGTGTCAAGATCGTTCTGGATCAGCGCGTAGCTGCCCGTATAGGTCCACGTCTCCCCCGGATCGATCTGTGAATCCGTATCCGTGTCGCCGGATTGGTAGGTCAGCGCAGTCAGCGGATCGGAGACACCGATTCCGGTCAGCGACACGTTGCCGGTATTGGCAATCGTGACCGTGTAGGAAATCGTATCGCCGGCCGTGAGGCCGGGCGTGCCGTCGTCATCGTTGAGCACGCCGGTCTTGGTCACCGTCATTGCCGGCGCCGCTGCCGCCACGTTGACCGACTGGCCGGCGATGTTGGAAGTCACCGGCCCATTGATCGAGCCGGCGGTCGCCACCGCGGTGTTGACGATCGCGGCAGCCGCCGTCTGCACCTGCGCCAGCGCCAGCAGCAGGGCGAGCGCGACCGTCGCCGGCGACTTGCGTCGCCAGCGGGCCAAGCCCGTCCAGCCGTTGTTCCGGCGCCAGCCGATCATGGAGAACCTCCCGATCCCGGCGGCCATTGCCCAAGCGAGAGCCGTGTTTCGGGAGGAGCGATTGCCGGCGGAGCGCATGCGCAGGCGCACGCCGTCCGGACCTGGCCGAAAGGCCGGGAACCGGATACCAGCGCGTGCCGGCAGGCCCGTTCAGGCCATGCGCCTGGCATGGTCACACCGAAATCGCAGTGGGTTCGCTTGCCTTACTGGTTGTCGAACTCCGTCTGGCTCACAGTGTGGACGTAGGTGAAGGTAATCGTTGCACCTGCCGTCAGCGTATCGACCACGCCGTCGTTGACCGTACCGATATCGGAGCCGCCATTTGGATCGCTCACCAGCGTATCGTTGGTGATGCCGCCGGCGCCGAGCGCAACCGGCGACCCTTCATGCGAGTCGTTGACCGCAACATTGGTCAGCGCCACGTTACCCGTATTTATGATCGTGTAGGTGTAGGTGATAACGTCACCGACATCCGCCTCGCCCGCCGAGCCGTTATCGGTGGAGATGACGTAGTTCTTGGCGATCGACAGCGAGTTGGTGAGGTTCAGCGTTACAGCAACGCTATCGTTGCCGTTGACCGCTCCAACGCCCCCGGCGGCCGTACCATCCGCGTTGGCGGTATTGTCGATGTCACCATCGCCACCGCCATTGCCGCTGAAATCCGCCGCCGTCACATTGTAGGTCGCCGTGCAGGTCTCGCTCGCACTTGGCGCCAGGGTCGCGATCGTGTTCGTGCCGCTGGTCGGGCAGACCAGCGAGACGAGCGTATCGGTCACCGTGATGGCATTGATCGTTACGTTGCCGTTGTTGGTGACCAGTACGGAATAGGCAATCGCTTCGCCGATCGTGCTGACCGATGCCTTGTCGGCCGATTTTGCAACCGTCAGAACGCCAGACGGCGCTGCCACCGGGACATTTTGGGTATCCGGCGCCGAGTTCGTGTCATCGACCACCGTGTAGGTACCGACCGCGGTGGCGGTATTGTCGATGGTCGCATAGGCCGGGCTGACAAAGCCGAGCACTGAAAGCAGCGCGACGGATGAAACGGCCAAACGGCCCAAGGCCGTGGTGGTGAAGCGGTTGTGCATGTTCGTGCCCCCTTGGCGAACGGTTGCGTTGTGGGTTTGGATTGGTTGGTTGGTGTTGTTGGTTTCAGGTCTCATTTTGGAATTCCGGTTCGTTTGAAGTGATGAAGTCGTGGGTTCGGCGATAGCTCCGGCCTGCGCCGGACTTCGTCGAGTTCCGGGCGGTCGGTCGCCCGGCGGAAAATCGTGCGGCGGATCCTTCATGCGCTGGGAGAAGGACAGGATCGTGCGGTGCCAGTCCTCGAGCCAGGCGGCGGTGCCTCCGCGGCGGGGCGTTCGGCCCGGCCTGGCTAACAATCGCTTGGCGATGGCGAGGCGTTTCGGATTTGCGTTTCTGGACATGGTCGAGGCTCCTTTGCTCATTGGTTGTCCACATCGGTTTGGGTCACGGTGTAGGTCGCCGTGAAGGTGACGGTGTCGCCCGGCGCGATGGTCGACCAGGCGGCGTTGTTGGGAACTGCGTCGGTTGAATTGCCGAGCGGCGCGGCGTCGTTCGTCAGCGTCTCGTTGGCGATCGCCGAGAGACTGCCGGAACCGCCATGGGCGTCGTTGACGAAGATATTGGCGAGCGTGACGTTGCCGCTGTTGGTGACGGCATAGGTGTAGGTGACGACATCGCCGACATCGGCGAAGCCGGGCGTGCCGTTGTCGGTGGAAATGACGAAGCTCTTGGCGATCGAAAGCTGGTTGATGATGTTGAGCGTAACCGCGGCGCTGCCATTGGCGCTGACCGGGCCGGAACCGCCAGCGCCGGTCCCGTCGGCGGTCGCGGTGTTGTCGATGTCGCCGTCGCTGCCGCCGTTCGAATCGAAGTCGGTAATCGTCACGTTGTAGGTGCCGGTGCAGACTTCGCTCACGCCCGGCGCAAGCGTGGCGATCGTGTTGGTACCGCTGGTCGGGCAGGTCAGCGAGACCAACGTGTCCGTGACCGTGATGCCGGTGATCGTCGTGTTGCCGGAGTTGCTGACCGTTACCGAGTAGACGATCGCCTCGCCGATCGTGCTCACCGAGGCTTTGTCAGCGTTCTTGACGACCGTCAGCGCTGGCGCCCGGTCCTGGAGATCAACGGATTTGAATCGCTCGCCGGCGCCAGGGTGCCGCCGCGCGGTGTGCCCGTGACCGTGGCCGTGTTGTCCATGGTCGCGTGCGCCGGCGCCGCCATCGCCAGGACAGCCAGGAACATTGCGGGGAGGCCCGCAATCAGACCTCGGAAAACGCCGCAAGAACTGGATTTAACTGCTGTTTGCGCACCCCGGATTTTGGCAAAGCAAGCCCGTTCCGGTTTGCGCAGGCGCGCAGAGCCAGTCGCGGGCGCTCGATAGCACCGCCGTACCCCCCCAGGTTCCAGGCGCAACTCCTTTCGAGCTGGCTGCTGGCCGGTAGGGAATTGGTAATTGATTTTGGTGGTTTGAGCGAATGACTCTGGACGCATTCGCAGTTCGTCAGTCACCGATTTAAAACGTTATCCGGGCCTGCTGACATTTGGGGCTGTCATTGCCGCTTCGCCATCGGGTGGCCGATCACCTCGCCAACGCCGAAATATTCGATATTGGCAAGCAATATAAAGTTCTGAACCGGGTAGAAGAAATTTAGTACTGAAATAACTACTCGTTCACTTCCATGGAAAATTTCTTGCCGTCGCTGATTACCAGATTTCCATTTATGCTCGCGTACTGCAGATCGGTGACGGCAATATCCTGTGGCAGGATGTTCGTGACGTGACTGCTGTCGGACAATCCGAAGATGCGCGTACGGATTCCGGGCAATCGCCGAACCTCGCTCCCAACTGCGCTGACGATGAAGGAGCGCCCCTCCGCGCGAACAAGGGAATCCGAAACTGCCGCAACGACACCGGCAAAGTGACGCCGGATATCCTCCTTGAACGCGCGCCGCGTGATCACATGGATCTTTTCACCAACTGCGACTACGTCTGTGCTCATTTTTCCTGCGCCCGAATACTGGCCCTCCTTGCCATTGCCACGATCGTTCTGTTCGCAAAAACGATGCTACCCGATGGCTGGAAATAATTCGTTTCGTGTCGAGCCCACGTTAAAAAATCACCGGCCGCGGTAATTCAGATTGAATTCTCATTCAATTGCCACTGCAGATAGAAAGACCACGGCGTCGAACTGCGGCATGAAATTTCGGCAAAAATATCAACGCGTTAACAACCGAGGAAAATTGAATCAGTATTTAGATATGCTTAAACAGATCGGCGCATGATTGGACGGGGGACATTGAACATATTCACCTTCATGACAAAGCTTGAGAACCAGCAATCGGCGCCGGAATCGGCAAGCAGTTCTTTCGCCGCGCCGTTCAAGCGCAAGGATGAGCGGAAGCAGGCATTTCTGGCCGCCGACCTTGTGCTGTCCGAGCGTTACGCACCGGTAGCCTGTCTGGTAACCGACACATCGACCGAAGGCTTTCGCCTCCATATCGAGACGCCCCACAGACTGCCACCGCAAGTGACGCTAATTATCTCTCATCCGCGCCGCACTTACGCCTGCGAAGTCGTCTGGCGAAACCAAAATGAAGTCGGGCTGAAAATCGACGCCCGCAAAGCCACTTGCCTGTCTGAATCGAAGCCAAGCTAAAGGGAATCGATGTCGGCCTGAATGACAGAGTAAGTGCCGGTGAACGTCACACTGTCACCCGGCGCCAGAACGCTCCACACGCCATTGTTGCCAGTTGCGTCGGTAGAATTGCCAAGTGGGGCAGCATCATTCGTTAGCGCCTCCCCCGCCGGCACGGGCGCCGGGCCGAAACCGCCGTGAGCCTCGGCGACGCTGACATTGTCGATGGTGATATTGCCGGAATTGGTGACGACATAGGTGTAGGTGATCACCTCGCCCACGGCGACATTGACGGTCTTGTCGGCCGTCTTGACGACCGACAATTGCGGTGTCTGCGTGATCGTTGTCGTCGCCGAAGCGTTTTTCGCCGAAGCCTGGGTCGTGGAATACGTCACCGTGTTCACCAGGTTGGCGCCATTGTCCATGTTCGTCTGCGTCACCGCGTAGCTCGCGGTATAGACCCACACCTCGCCGACCCCGAAGGTCCCGACCGGCGCATTGTCGCCAGAGGGCCCCGACAGCGACAGCGCCTGCGAGCTTGCGCCCTGCGTCAGCAGATCGGAGACGACGATTTCGGTCATCGCCGTATCGCCGGTATTGGTCACCGTGATCGTGTAGTTGATCGTCGCTGGCAGCGACGAGACGTTGGCGAGGCTGCGTGTCTTGGAAATGGTGAACAGGTAGTCGGGAACCGAGGTGACCGTGATGGCGACGGTGTCGGTATCCGACGTGGTGCCGTCGTTGACGATGAAGGTCAGCGTCGAGGATCCGAAGAAATCCGCCGTCGGCGCATAGATCAGCCCATTCAGCGCCGTGTTGATATTGGTCGGCGATCCGTTGAACGTCATCGTCGCGCTGCCATTGGCGCCCGCCGTGATCGTGATGCCGGCGGTCGAGGCGAGCATCAGCGTGCCGTTGGTGACGCTGACCGTCACCGTCATCGAGGAGAGACCGGAATTCGTCGCGACAGATATCCGGTTGCCGTTGCCGGAAGAGAAAACGAGATTGGTGTCCTCTGGGGTCGTCTGCGCCCCGGGCGTCTGCGTCAGTTGCTGGAACTGGATATCGTCCCAGATTGCCGTGCCGGGGCCGAGTTGGCTGTCGGTCGAGGTCACGCCCGCGCCGATGACATAGCTTCCCGCAGTCAGCGTTGTGCGAGCCGTGACGTTGGTTATGCCCGTATCGTCGTTATCGATGCCGGCCGACGCCGTCGTCGTCAGCGCGCCTGCTGTCGTGATCCAGTAGTAGGTCGCCCCGACCCGGACCATCGGATAGTCATAAGGTCCAAGATCTCGGTCGGCGGACGTGTACGAGACCAGCAGCCAGGTCATGTAGCCGTATTCGGGCACCGTGATCGTCTGCGACGCAAAGGTGCGCGAGTTGGTGCCGCCATTGTCGTCGCTGACGGCGGTAAGACGTCCGCCGGTGTAGGTAAGCGTGCTGTTGGAAGGAGCCGTCGTCGTCCACCCGGTCGAGCCAGCGCTGAAATCGCCGTTGACAACCTGCGCCCGTGTTGCCGCCGGCGCAACGATCAGGAGGATCAATGCCAGGGCGAAAAGCAGCCGGCCGCGCAATGCGACTAACGCAAACGTTGTGCTGGTTTGCAGCTGGATTTTTCCGCCCTCGCAAAAGTTTTCCGTGTCTTTCCGCTTCACTGGCGCGGCTGCGGCGAAACGAACTCCGATTGCATTGGCCCAACCGCCGCCTGAGGTTATCCCCGCAACGAATCGGGATACGCGCGATCATGGACCCCTGCGTCAGCAGGCGCCAGAGACCAGCGCCGGCATGGCCTACAAGGTATCGATATCGTTCTGAGTAACGGTATAAGTAGCTGTAAACGTTACGCTATCGCCTGGCGCGAGCGTGCTCCAGATGCCGTTATTGCCGGTCGCATCGGTGGAATCGGACAGCGGCGCGACGTCGTTCGTCAATGTCTCGCTGCCGGGCAGCGGCGGCGGCCCTGAGCCGCCATGCACTTCCGACAAGTTGACATTGTCGATGGTGATGTTGCCGTTGTTGGTGACGACGTAGGTGTAGGTGACAACTTGCCCTGCGGCGACATCGGTGGTGTCGTCGGCGGTCTTGGAAATCGCCAGTGACGGCGATTGCGTGATGGTTGTCACCGCATCGTCGGATTCATCCGCGACCTCGGTGGTATCGATTGTCGCGGTGTTGGCGAGATCGGCGCCGTCGTCGAGATCGGCCTGCGCCACCGCATAGGTCGCCGAATAGGTCCACGCCTCGCCGACATCGATGATCCCGTCGCTGTTGGTGTCTCCGGAAACATAGCTCGGCCCGCTCGTCAGCGTGCGGCTGGCGACGCCCTGCAGCAACTGGTCGGTGAGATTTGGCGAGGTGAGAATGGCGTTGCCGGTATTGGTGACGACGATCGTCCAATTGAGTGTCGTCAACGTCGCGATATTCGACTGGTCAACGGATTTCGCGATTGCAACCGATGGCATGTAGCGCAGCACGGTTGCCTGATCGGAATTCGATTGCAGGCGCGTCGCAAAGGACTGCGAACCGGTGCCGATCCCGGCGGTGGCGGTGTTGGTGACATCGTTCGCCGACATGTCGCCGGCGGTCACGTTGTAGTTGGCGTTACAGGAAACCGTGCCGCCGGAAGGCACGCTCGCCGAGATCGTGCCGCAGGTGAACGTACCGATCAGGCTGTCCTGGATCCAGATGTTCTGGCCGGTGTTGAACGGTAGCGGACCGTTGTTGGTGACGACATAGGTGTAGGTGATCACCTGCCCTGCGGCGGTGTAGTAGACGGTCGGCGTCGATTTCGTCAGCGAGATGGAATTGTTGACGGTAATCGCGTTGGCGCCCCACACGCCGACACCGCGCGCCGAAGCATTGCGGCTCGTGCTGCCATAGACGTTCTCGATCAATTCGTCATAGGCGACCGTCGCCACGCTGGTGCCGGCCGGAAACGTGGCGAGGATTGACCCGTAGTCGTCGCCGTTCGACGTGTTCGATCCGGTGAAGCCGGTGTTGTAGATGCATTGTGCCTGGTTGGCCGCAATCGCGCCGGTCGACCCCGAGCCGGAACCGGGGCCGATGATGACGGAGCGCTGCGAAGCAACCGGATGGACATAAGTCAGTGCCGGGTTTCCCGCATCGCCCGTGACGGTGACGAAATCGCAGCGGTCGGTACCGGAATTATTGTCGACCGGATCGATATCCGTGATCTGGAACGACAGCGCGTCGACCGCGAACGCCGAACCGCCGCTGAGGAATTCCAGCGTCGCCGTGTTGGTCGATTCCCCGATGCCGCTTTTGCCGTTGGCCGAATCGTAGACGACCCAGACCGATGTGTTCGTGCCGAAACCGGAAAGGTCGTTGGGATAGCCGGATACGCCAGAGCCGCCGAAGCGCGTGATCGACAGGCGCGCGTCGAGTTGAAAGCCGTATTGGTCAGTCAGCGCGTAGGTGTAGGGACCGAGTCCGTTGGCCGTCCAAGTGTAGGGCGCGGTTCCCCAATTGATGGCAAAATCGCCGGCGGCTGCGGCGCCGGGCGCCAGCACGCCGGCAAGCAGGACGGCCCCGGCGACAATCCGGCGCAAAATGGCCTGAATCCGTCCCACAGCGATCCCCCGCCTCTTCGCCCGAGCCGATTCGGAATATTAGGCGAAACCGCCGGCCGGGCCAATAACGGCTGGCATGTGGGCCTGCTACCGTCATCCCCGGCCGACAGTTGTGCATGCTCAAAAAACCGGTAAGCTGACATCAAGGCCGCGGACACAACAAGCGGCCGGAAGAAGAGGCGTCAGAGGGGACTGCGGATGGAATATTTCGTCCAGCAACTGATCAACGGCATTACGCTCGGCTCGATCTACGGCCTCATCGCCATCGGTTACACGATGGTCTACGGCATCATCGGCATGATCAATTTCGCCCATGGCGACATTTTCATGATCGGCTCGTTCATCGCGCTCGCGACATTCCTCGGGCTCATCGCCATCGGCTTTACCGCGCTGCCGCTGATCCTGTTGCTGGCGCTACTCGTCGCCATGCTGTTCACTTCCGCCTGGGGCTGGACAGTCGAACGTATCGCCTACCGACCGTTGCGCGGATCCTTCCGCCTGGCGCCGCTGATAACGGCGATCGGCATGTCGATCGTCCTGCAGAATTTCGTCCAGGTCACCCAAGGCGCCCGTGTCAAGCCGCTGCCGCCGCAAATTCCCGGCGGCATCACGGTGATCCAGGGAATGACCGAGAATGGACCGATCGTCGTGCAGCTGTCCTACATGCAGATGATCATCATCGCCACGACCTTCGCGCTGATGGTCGGCTTCTCGCTTCTGATCGCGCGCACGCCGCTCGGTCGCGCACAGCGCGCCTGCGAGCAGGACCAGAAGATGGCGGCGCTCCTCGGCGTCAACGTCGACCGCACCATCTCGCTGACCTTCGTCATGGGCGCCGCGCTCGCCGCCGTCGCCGGCTTCATGTTCCTTTTGCTTTACGGCGTCATCGATTTCTACATCGGCTTCGTCGCCGGCGTGAAGGCGTTCACCGCCGCCGTCCTCGGCGGCATCGGTTCGTTGCCGGGCGCTATGCTCGGCGGGCTCCTGATCGGCCTCATCGAGGTGATGTGGTCGGGCTATGCGCCACACGGGCCCGAATACAAGGACGTCGCCGCCTTCTCGATCCTGGCGATCGTCCTCATCTTCCTGCCCTCCGGCCTGCTCGGCAAACCGGAAATCGAGAAAGTCTGATGGCCAGCGCCGAAATGCCGGCCAAATCCGGCCTTTTTTCCACGCCCGTCGGCGATGCGGTTGCGGCGGCCGGAATCGCGGCCCTCCTCGGATTCTTCTTTCTCGCATTGCGCACCGATATCGCCACCGGCGGGCTCGAGATCACGACACGCTGGGCCTTGTATTTCATAGCCATCGCGATCGTGTTTGGCGCGCGACTGGCCCTCAACCTTCTCGTCTTTCGCCGCCCGCAGAGAGCGAGACCGGCCCAGCCGCCCCGCTTCCGCCATGTATCCACCGCCGTCTCGCATATCGGCAACTGGCTCGGCTGGATCCTGCTCGCCTTTGCCTTCGATCCTGCCTTTTCTTGTGCTCGCATTTTTTCCCGACCAGGACCGCCAGTACATCGATCTTGCCATCCTGATCATGACCTATGTCATGCTCGGCTGGGGCCTTAACATCGTCGTCGGCCTCGCCGGCCTGCTCGATCTCGGCTATGTCGCCTTTTACGCCGTCGGTGCCTATTCCTTCGCCCTGTTGGCGAGCCATTTCGATCTCGGCTTCTGGACGGCGTTGCCGCTTGCCGGCGCGCTTTCTGCGTCCTGGGGCATCATCCTCGGATTTCCGGTTTTGCGGCTGCGCGGCGACTATCTCGCCATCGTCACGCTCGCCTTCGGCGAGATCATCCGCATCGTGCTGCTCAACTGGTACAGCCTGACCAAAGGCCCTGACGGCCTGTCGCGCATTCCGAAGCCGACTTTGTTCGGCCTCGAATTCAGCAGCGACGACAACGGGTTCGCCGCATTTTTCGGCTTTGAATACGACCCAATCCAGCGCTTTATCTATCTTTATTACATCATCCTGCTGCTTGCGATCGTTACCAACCTGGTGACGATCCGATTGCGCCGCCTGCCGATCGGCCGCGCCTGGGAGGCACTGCGCGAGGACGAGATCGCCTGCCGCTCGCTCGGCATCAACACGCGCAACACCAAGCTCACCGCATTCGCCATGGGCGCCATGTTCGGCGGCTTCGCCGGTTCCTTCTTTGCCACCCGCCAGGGCTTCATCTCGCCAGAAAGCTTCACCTTCATTGAATCGGCGACCATCCTGGCGATCGTCGTCCTCGGCGGTCTCGGCTCGCAGATCGGCGTCGTGATCGCCGCCGTCGTCTTGATCGGCGGCATCGAAATGCTGCGACAACTCGATTTCCTCAAACTGGCATTCGGCCCCGAGTTCGAGCCGACGCAATACCGCATGCTGATTTTCGGCATTGCCATGGTCCTGATCATGATGTGGAAGCCGCGCGGGCTGGTGTCGACGCGCGAACCAACGATGATCCTGAAACACCGTAAGAAGATCGGCGCAGACCTGGTCGCCCAGGGCGAAGGGCACTGAACCATGGTCGGGGCGGCAATTGCGGCGGCCGACGCAAAAGCGCCCGCGGTGCAATCGTGGGAACGCGAACCGGTATTGACCGTAGAACATCTGACCATGCGCTTCGGTGGCCTGATCGCCATCAACGACTTGAGTTTCGACGCAGGCCGGGGCGACATTACCGCGCTGATCGGGCCGAACGGTGCCGGCAAGACCACCGTGTTCAATTGCATCACCGGCTTCTACAAGCCGACCAACGGCCGGATCGTCATGCGCGACGGCGAAGGCCGCATGGATCAACTCGTCGAGCAGGTCACGGAGGGCAGCCGCAAGTTTCACCACGACGGGAAATCCAGCATCCACCTGCTCGAGCGCATGCCCGATTTCGAGATCGCGGCCCATGCTGGCATTGCCCGTACGTTCCAGAATATCCGCCTGTTCGGCGGCATGACCCTGCTCGAGAACCTGCTGGTCGCCCAGCACAATCCTCTGATGGTCGCCTCCGGCTACACTTTCGGCGGCGTCCTCGGCCTGCCGGATTTCAAGCGCGCCGAAACCGACGCGCGCGACCGGGCGGTGCATTGGCTGGAGCGCGTGCATCTGATCGACCGCGCCGACGATCCTGCCGCCGACCTGCCCTATGGCGCCCAGCGCCGGCTTGAAATCGCCCGCGCCATGTGCACGCAGCCGAAACTGCTTTGCCTGGACGAACCTGCAGCGGGCCTGAACCACCGCGAATCTGCGGAACTGAACGCGCTGTTGCAGTCGATCCGCGACGATGACCGCACCTCGATCCTGCTGATCGAGCACGACATGGGCGTGGTCATGGAGATATCCGACCACATCGTCGTGCTCGACTACGGCGTCAAGATTTCCGATGGCGCCGCCAAGCAGGTGCGCACCGACCCCAAGGTGATTGCCGCCTACCTTGGCGTCGAGGACGAGGCCGAAATCGACGAGGCGACGGTCCGCGGCGACCTCGCCAAGGTCAAGACTGCAAAGCCGGCGCGCAAGGCTTCCGGGGCGGCCAAGACAAAATCCGCGAAATCGGGCCGCAGACCGACGGCGAAAGCAGCCGCCGCGCAGCGCAGCCCGAAGGGCGGAGGCCGCAAGCGATGAGCGGCAGCAACGGCAAGATGCTGTCGGTGCGCGGGGTCGAGACCTATTACGGCAACATCATCGCCTTGCGCGGCGTCGACCTCGATGTCGAACATGGCGAGATCGTCACCCTGATCGGCGCCAACGGCGCCGGCAAATCGACGCTGATGATGACGATCTGCGGCAATCCGCGCGCCCGCAAGGGAAGCGTCAAATTCGACGGCAGGGAAATCACCCATCTGCCGACGCACGAGATCATCGCGCTCGGTATCGCCCAGTCGCCGGAAGGCCGGCGCATCTTTCCGCGCATGACGGTGCTTGAAAATCTGCAGATGGGTGCGTTGCTGGTCGACGATGCCTATTTTGAGGACGACATGCGCCGCGTTTTCGAACTGTTCCCGCGCCTGAAGGAGCGAACCGGCCAGCGCGGCGGCACGCTGTCGGGCGGCGAACAGCAGATGCTGTCGATCGCCCGCGCGCTGATGGGTCGGCCGCGCCTGCTGCTGCTCGACGAACCGTCGCTCGGCCTGGCGCCGATCATCGTGCGCCAGATTTTCGAGGTCATTCGCGAGCTCAACGAAAAGCAGCACATCACCGTGTTCCTGGTCGAGCAGAACGCGTTTCACGCACTAAAGCTCGCTCATCGCGGTTATGTCATTGTCAACGGCGCTATCACCATGTCGGGCACCGGCAGGGAACTGCTCGGCAGGCCGGATGTGCGCGCAGCCTATCTGGAGGGCGGCCGGCACTGAGCCATCCGCGGACGCGCAATGCACAAGGACTACGGACTGCTCTGGGAAGTCACCTTTTTCGAGTTCATGCTGGTCACCGTCGTCCTTGGCGGCGGTGCCGCCTGGATGACCGGCCGGGCAATTGCACGTTGCTGGCAATCCGGATGGCAGCTTGCCTTCTACATGATCCTGCTCGCCTGCGCGGTCCGCTTCATTCATTACGCCCTGTTTAACGGCACGCTGCTGTCGCCCTGGTACTACTGCGTCGATCTCGCGGTTTTGTTGGCTCTTGCGACCGCGGCGCGGCGCTACTACCGATCGGCATTGATGGTCGGCCAATATTCATTCGCTTTCGAACCGGCCGGCCTGTTCGGCTGGCGCCGCCGTCAACCATAGGGCGCATAAGGACCCGAAACGGCTTTATTTTAGCCGCAAATTGCGATTGAATGCGGCCCACATTGGGGAATACCCAAAATCGCCGTACCGGGAATTCGCGTCCTTCCGGCCGGTCGCATACAAAAAGACGGACGCTTCAAGGGAGTAATCATGAAGAAGGTATTGCTGGCCAGCGCCGCGCTGGGCCTGTTGTTTGCGTCTCCGGCGTGGGCTGACATCGTCATCGCCACGGCCGGCCCGATGACTGGCCAATACGCCTCTTTCGGCGAACAGATGAAGACCGGCGCCGAGCAGGCTGTCGCCGACATCAACGCCGCCGGTGGCGTCAACGGCGAAAAGCTGGTCCTGAAGGTCGGTGACGACGCCTGCGACCCGAAGCAGGCCGTGGCTGTCGCCAACCAGTTCGCCGGCGAAAAGGTCGTGTTCGTTGCCGGACATTTCTGCTCGGGTTCGTCGATCCCGGCTTCGGCGGTGTACGCCGAGGAAAAGATCATCCAGATTTCGCCGGCCTCGACCAATCCGAAATACACCGACGAGCGCCCCGGCCCGGGCACGTACCGCGTCTGCGGCCGCGATGACCAGCAGGGCGAGGTCGCCGGCAACTATCTGGCGAAGAACTTTGCCGGCAAGAAGGTCGCCTTCGTCAACGACAAGACCGCCTACGGCAAGGGCCTCGCCGATGCGACGCAGGCCAACTATGAAAAGGCTGGCGGCAAGCCGGCGCTTGTGGAAGCCTATACCGCCGGTGAAAAGGACTATTCGGCGCTGGTCTCCAAGCTCAAGCAGGCTGGCATCGACGTGCTCTATGTCGGCGGCTACCACACCGAGGCCGGCCTGATGGCCCGCCAGGCCAAGGAGCAGGGCATGAAGCTGCAGCTCGTCTCAGGCGACGCGCTCGTCACCGACGAGTACTGGGCGATCACCGGCGATGCAGGCGAGGGCACCCTGATGACCTTCTCGCCGGACCCGCGCAACAACCCGGACGCAGCCGCGGTGGTCAAGAAGCTCGAAGGCGCCGGCAAGACGACGGAAGGCTACGTGCTCTACACCTACGCCGCGATCCAGACTTGGGCGCAGGCGGCAGGAGCGGCAAAGTCCGTGAAGTTTGACGACGTCAACAAGCAGCTCGCCTCCGGCAAGTACAAGACCGTGCTCGGCGAACTGTCCTTCGACAAGAAGGGCGACGTCTCACTGCCGGGCTACGTCTTCTACAAGTGGCATGACGGCAAGTATGCTGAGATGAAGTAAGCCTCTCGGGCACAGCCGAATTTGCGAAACCCGGCGGGCAACCGCCGGGTTTTTCGTTGCGCTATTCCCATTCCAGCCGCGACGGAAAACCCGGCGAGCGCAAGTCGGTGTCGAGCGCATCTTCCAGCAATTTGACGATCTGCGTCGATTGCGCCGCCCCGCCATAAGCGGTCTTGCCGCGCTCGAAGGTCGCTTGCGTCATGCCGGCGAGATCGAGCGGCACGCCAAATTCCTGGCCGAACGCCGTCGCGAATCCCAGGTCCTTCAGCGCCAGGTCCATCGTGAAGGCGATGTCGTAGCTGCCGTTGAGGATCAGTTGCCCTTCGGTTTCGTGGACAAAGGAATTGCCCGAAGAAGCCCGGATCGCTTCCCACGCCTTGCCAAGATCGAGGCCGGCGCGCTTCGCCAACATCAACGCCTCGCCGTCGGCGACAAGGTGGATGAAGGCGAGCATGTTGGTGATCACCTTGATCACTGCCGCGCTGCCGAGCGGACCCATGTGAAAAATCTTGTCGCCGATCGCCGCCAGGGCCGGCCGATGAATTTCCAACAATTCGCCATCGCCGCCGGCGAGCACGGTGATCTTGCCTTGCGCCGCCAGATGCACGCCGCCGGTCACCGGCGCTTCGAGTGTGCGCACCCCACTTTGCGCCGCCCGTTGCGCCAGCCGCACGATGTCGTCGCGGCCGATGGTCGAATTCTCGATCCAGGTGGCGCCGGCCTTCATCGCCGGCAGGATCGCCTCCAATACTCTCGCGGAGATTTTCGGTGACGGCAGGCAAGTGAAGACTGCATCGCTTTGCGCCGCGACTGCGGCCGGATCGCTCGCCCATTTGCCGCCCATCGCCAGATGCCGTTTCGCCAGGCGCGGATCGATGTCATGCACTGTCAGATCGAAACCGCCGCGCAGCAGGCTTGCGGCCAGATGCCCGCCGAGATTGCCGAGCCCGATATAGCCGTAGCGCATGGGCGCCTCAGGAGAAGTGAATGTTGAACTTCGCCCGGATCGCCGCGTCGGTCGCTGGATCGACGATCGGCTTTTTCGGCGCATCGAGGATCTGGTGCTTGCGGGCAATGGCGCGGGCAATCAGGCCGGGCTTGCCGACCTCGGCCCATTCCTTGGGCGAGAGGCGGTCGGCGACATGCGGATAGACATATTCGCGCTGCATCATCGCCAGCGTCTGGCGATGGCCGAGATAATGTCCCGGCCCGCCGAGGCAGACTTCGCGCATCGCCTCGATCGATACGGTATCTTCGTTGACCTCGATGCCGCGCACGCAGCGCAGCGCCTGGCCGAGCATGTCGTCGCCGAGGATCAGCGATTCGAGGCAGAAGCCGAGCAGCGAAGCGTGCATGCCGACCGCCTCGTAGACCAGGTTGAGCCCGGCAAGCCCGGCCATGACATTGTGAGCACATCTGCTCCCAGCCGGCCTGCATGTCGGGCATCTTGGCGTCGGCGATGCCGGCCGCCGCCCCGCCCGGCAAGCCATAGAAACGGTGCATCTGCGCGCACCCGGCCGTCAGCAGCGCCTGTTCGCCCGAGCCGCCAGACATCGCCCCAGACCGCAGATCGGAGACGAACGGCCAAGTGCCGAAGATCGCCGGGAAACCCGGAGCCATGGCGTTGACATAGACGAGGCCAGCAAGGCACTCCGCCACCGCCTGGATAATCGACAGCGCCAGCGGTGCCGGCGAGGTCGCGCCGGCCTGCCCCGCCGACAGCAGCAGCATTGGCATGCCGCCGCGGATGCAGGCCTCCATCACGTTGCAGCTTTCCGTGGCGAATTTCATCGGCGGCACGACGAAGCAGTTGGAATTGGAGACGAACGGCCGCGCCCGCCATTTGTCTTCGCCGCCGGCGATCATGTGCAGCAATTCGAAGGCCGGCGGCACATGCGTCGAATTCGAAGAACGAGGTGCCGACATGCTTGGCGGTGCCGGCGCAGCAGGCGTAGACCGTGTTGAGGTCCATCTCGAGATTGTCGGGGATGTCGCGGCACACCATCGGCCGCTGGTAGAAATGGACGTTGTCGAGTTCTTCGACGATGCGCGCGGCGTCATAAAGGTCTTGCGCCGTCGATTCGCGGTACTCGTTCTTCTCTACATCGACGACGTAGACCGCCGCGCCGGCGGTGCCGTAGTGCACCCGCGAACCGGACAGCTTCAGATCGCGTTTCGGGTCGCGGGCGAAAAGCGTGATATCGCGCGCCGCTTTCGCCAGCATGTCCTCGACGAGGGCGCGGGGGAAGCGGATGCGGCCGTCGTCGCCCTTGATCGCGCCGGCGCCGGTCAGGATTTCAACGCCGGAGGGCGGTGCGTCGGCAAAGCCGATCGTCTCCAGCGCCTCGAGCGCCGCCTCATGGATGCGCTGGCAGCCATCTTCGGTCAGCGGCTTGTACCAGCCACCGCTCAGCCCGGCGCGAACCGGGCGGATGTCGTCGGCAAGCGGCGCGGCGCGGGCGGCGTGGCGCGCCAAACGTCCGCCGGATCGCCCCGGCCGGGCCGAAACGGTTTCACCCACTTTCCACCTCCCGAAGGCGCCTTACGCCTTCATGCGACTGCCCGTCGGATCGTAGAGCGGACTCAGCGCGGCTCGCGCCGCCACGCGCGTTCCGGCGATTTCGATTTCATATTTCGATGCAAGTACCTGTTCAGCGCTCTCGCTTCGGCACGGCACGTAGCCCATGCCGATCGCCCCGCCAAGGAAATGGCCGTAGTTGCCCGCGGTGAGCTGCCCGACGATCTGCCCGTCGCGCACGATCGGCTCGTTGTGGAAGAGCAGCGGCTCGGCGTCGCGCAGCCGGAACTGCACCAGCCGGCGATCGAGTCCGGCGTCGCGCTTGCGTCAGTACGGCATCGCGGCCGATGAAGTCCGGCTTTTGCGTCCTGACCGCAAAGCCGAGGCCGGCTTCGAGCACTTGATCCTCGTCGTGATGTCGTGGCCGAAATGGCGGAAGGCCTTTTCGATGCGGCAGCAATCCAGCATATGCAGGCCGCAGAGCTTCAGGCCGATATCCTGCCGCCTCTTCCCATAGCGTCTCGAAGACATGCGCCGCCATGGTCGGTCGAGACATAGAGCTCCCAGCCGAGTTCGCCGACATAGGTGACGCGGTGGGCGCGGGCGAGGCCTAAGCCGATCTCGATCTGCCGCGCCGTGCCGAAGGGATGGCTCTCGTTCGACCAGTCGTGCGGGCGAAACTCTTGTCAGCAGTTCGCGCGACTTCGGTCCCATCACGCACAGCACGCCCTCGCCGGCGGTGACGTCGGTGATGACGACGGCGTCGTCGCCGCGATGCCACCGCAGCCAGGCCAGGTCGCGCATGCAGCGTCGCGCCGGGGTAACGACGAGGATAGAGCCGTCTCGGACAAGGCGGGTGACGGTGAGGTCGGCTTCGATGCCGCCGCGCTCGTTGAGGCATCTGCGTGTAGACGATGCGGCCAGCCTCAACCGTCGACATCGTTGCCGCAGATCCGTTGAGGAAGGTCCTCGGCGTCCGGCCCTCGACGCGGATCTTGCCGAATGACGTCATGTCGAACAGGCCGACGCCGTTGCGAACCGCCAGGTGCTCGTCGCGGTGCATTGTCGAACCAGTTCTGGCGCTTCCACGAATAGCGGTACTCGCGCTCCTGGCCCTTCCCTGGCAAACCAGTTGGCGCGCTCCCAGCCGGCAACCTCGCCAAACACGGCGCCTCGCGCCTTCAGCTGCTCATGCAACGGCGTGCGCCGCACGCCGCGCGCCGACGCCTTCTGGCGGTAGGGGAAGTGATCGGCATAAAGCAGGCCGAGCGTCTCCTTCGCCCGCTCGTAGATAAAGCGGCGGTTGCCCTGGAACGGCTGCATGCGGCGGATATCGACATCCCACAGGTCGAACGGCGGATCGCCATCTCCATCCAATGCGCCAGCGCCATGCCGGCGCCGCCGGCCGACTGCGATGCCGATGGAATTGAAGCCGGCGCAAACGCAGTATCCGTTGAGTTCCGGCGCTTCGCCGAGATAGTAGCGGTCGTCGGGCGTGAAGCTCTCCGGGCCGTTGAAGAAGGTGTGGATGCCGGCTGTCTCCGAGCATCGGCATGCGCTTGATCGCCATTTCCAGGATCGGCTCGAAATGCTCGATATCCTCCGGCAACTGGTCGAAGCAGAAATCCTCCGGGAATGCCGTCCATGCCCCACGGCTTGGCGACCGGCTCGAAAGCGCCGAGCAGCATCTTGCCGGCATCCTCCTTGTAGTAGGCGCACTCGTCGGGCACGCGCAGCACCGGCAGGCTGGCCGAGCCCGGCGATCGGCTCGGTGACGATGTAGAAATGCTCGCAGGCGTGCAGCGGGATGCGTGACGCCCGATTGCGCGCCCAGCTCACGCGCCCACATGCCGGCGCAGTTGACGACGAAGTCGCGCGCTCGATCGTGCCTCTGCTCGTCGCCGTCGTCGCCCAGGCAACGCCGGAGACGCGGCCGTCTGCGGCGCGCACCGCGGTGACCTTGACGCCTTCGAGGATGCGCGCGCCGCGTCTGCCGCGCGCCCTTGGCCAGCGCCATGGGCGATGTTGGCCGGGTCGCACTGCCCGTCGAGCGGCAGATGCACCGCGCCGACGGCATCGGCGATATTCGAGATGCGGATACGCGCTTTGACTTCGGCCGGCGAGATCTCCTCGACCGTCGACGCCGAAGGCGCGGGCCAGCGACGCCTGGCGGTAGAATCTCGTCGCTTGCGCTCCTCGGTCAGCGCCACGCGAGATCGAGCCGACCTGGCGCATGCCGGTGGCGACGCCGGTCTCGGCCTCGAGCCTGACATAGAGGTCGGCGGAATATTTGGCGAGCCGCGTCATGTTGCTGCGTCGCCGCGCAACTGGCCGATCAGCCCGGCGGCGTGCCAGGTCGTGCCGCAGGTGAGTCTGCTTGCGCTCGAGCAGGACGATGTCGGTCCAGCCGAGCTTGGCCAGGTGATAGGCGACCGAGCAGCCGGAGACACCGCCGCCGATGATGACGGCGCGGGCATGCGCGGGCGGTGCGGTGCGTTCAGCCATCGAGATCGCTCACGATCTGGTAGCCTCCGTCGACCAACCGCTCGCGCAGCCGCGCGATATGGCGCGGCCCGATCTCGCAGCAGCCGCCAATAACGGCCGCGCCCTCGCGCACCAGGCCGAGTGCGAACTCGGCATAGGCATCCGGTCCGAGATCTTCTCGCGCCTCCAGCTCCTTGACCGTGCCGCCGGGCACCAGCTTGGCGACGCTCGAAAAGCCGTTAGCATAGGCCCCGTGCGGTCCTGTGCCGGCAACGAATTGCCGCCACGCGCCGGCGATCGATTCCGGCCGACTGCAATTGAGCAACCGTGCATCGACGCCGATCTCGTCGAGCGCCGCATGCGCCTCGGCAATCGTCTCGCCACTGCGCAACCGGCCCGAACCATCGTCGGCCACGGTCATTGCCACCCACACCAGCTTGCCAGTTTCTTTTGCCGCCGTCGCCGCGGCGCGGATTTCCTTGACCGAGGCCAATGTCTCGCACAGCATCAGGTCGCAGTTTTTCGCCTGGCGGTCGGCGATGCGCCGGTAGGTTGACAGGCAGGTCTCGTAGGCCGGCGCAATGTCGGGCCGGTAGCTTGCCACCAGCGGCGGCAGGCAGGCGGCGATTTTCACCGAGGCTTCACCGCATTCCTGGCGCGCCTGGCGCGCCAGCTCGAACCCCCGTCGCTGCAGTTCGTCGAACCGGCTCGCCTCACCATGCGGTTCCAGGCGCTCTGGCGTCGCCGAATAGGTGTTGATGGTGATGACGCGCGCGCCGGCGCGGATGAAATCCTCATGTAGTTGCCGTACCAACTCCGGACGATCCATCAGAATCTGCGCCGACCATAGCGGCGTCGCCGCCATGCCGGAGCGGTGGAGCAGCTCCTGGCCCATGCCGCCATCCGTCAGCACGATTTTTCTCATGCCTTTAACCGCTCATTGGTCGGATCGTAGATCGCGCCGGCACCGTGCACGATCGCCGGGCGGCGCTCGCCGAAAATTTCGACTTCGACTTTCGCGCCGGGAACCGCGAAATCCGCTCTCAGCATCGCCAGCGCCAGCGACGCGTCGACACGGTGACCCCAGCCGCCGGACGTCGTCTCGCCGACAATCTCGCCGCCCCGCCAGACTGTCGACATGTAGGGAGCGTCGCATTCGCCGGCATCGACCGTCAGCGTGACGAAAGCGCTTGTCGACGCCGCGCTGCTTTTCGGCCATTAGCGCCGCCTTGCCGACGAAGTCCGGCTTGTCCCATGTGACGAAACGCTCAAGCCCGCGTTCGAGCACCGAATAGTCGGTCGAAAGATCGCTGCTTCCAGGCGCGATAGCCTTTTTCGATGCCGCAGGCTGTCGAGCGCGAACATGCCGAAGGGCTTCAGGCCGTGCTTTTCGCCCGCCGCCCACACGGCATCGAAGATCGCGGCCGTATCGGCAATCTTGGAGTGGATTTCCCAGCCGAGTTCGCCGGCAAAGGAGACGCGCACCAATTGGCACCAGGCACTGGCAATCTGCGTCGTCTGGTGGCTCAGCCACGGCAGCGAAAGATCGGCGGTGCTGACGCCGGCGAGGATATTCCGCGAAGTCGGCCCGGCTCAGGATCTTGCAACCGAATTCCTCGGTGACATCGCGAAGTTCGAACGCCACGCCCGCCGGCAGATGCGTCCGCAGCCATTCGAAATCGTGCAATTGCGCCGCGGCCGCCGTGATCAGGAAATAGAAATCCTCCGCGATCGCCATGATCGACATTTCGGTGACGATGCGGCCACTTGTCATCGGCGAAATAGGCAAGACCGATGCGGCCGGGTTTCGGCACGGTGCCGGTGATCTGGCGCCTCGAGCCAGGCGCGCGCGCCCTTGCCCTGAAGGCGAAATCGCGAGAAGCCGGGCAGGTCGAGGATACCGGCGGCGTCGCGCACCGCCAGGCACTCATCGCGAATGCGCGTGCTGCCACGGTCCGGCGCGGCTGAAGGTCTGCGTCGAGGCCTCGGAAATGTCGTCGCCCGGATGCGCATACCACAGCGCCCGCTCCCAGCCGTTATAGGCGCCGAAGACGCCGCCGAGCGTTTTCGATGCGCTCGTGGATCGGCGAGAGCTTGCGGTCGCGGGCCGCCGGCCAGGCGTGGCGCGGAAAATGGATGGCATATTCGTGGCCGTAGACCTCCATGGCCTTGGCGACGGGCATAGTCGGGCGCCGCGGCAAAAGCGGTGAACCGGCGCGGGATCGCACGACCACATGTCCCACTCGGTCGCCCCGTGCATCACCCATTCCGCCAGCACCTTGCCGGCGCCGCCGGCCTGCGCGATGCCGAAGGTGAAGACGCAGGCTTCGAACGCGTTCGGCACGCCCGGCATCGGCCCGATCAGCGGATTGCCGTCCGGCGCATAGGGGATCGGGCCGTTGATGACCTTCGACAGGCCGGCCGTGCCCAGGATCGGCACCCGGGCCGACGGCGTCGGCCAGATAGGGTTCGAGCCGGTCGAGATCGTCGGGGAAAAGCTGGAAGGAAAAATCCTCCGGCATCGGGTCGTCGTCGCTCGCCCAATGCGCCCGGCAGTCGCGCTCATAGGGGCCGAGATTCATGCCGTATTTTTCCTGGCGCAGATACCAGGACGTATCGACATCGCGCAGCAGCGGCAGTTTGCGACCTGCCTCCTGCGACCACGCTTTCAGTTCAGCGATCTCCTCGAACAGGATGTACTGGTGGCTCATCGCCACCATCGGAACATCGCGGCCGAACATCGCGCCGACCTCGCGCGCGCGGTAGCCGGCGGCGTTGACGACCTTTTCGCAACGGATTTCGCCCTTGCGCCGTCGTCACGATCCACTCGCCGCGCTCGCGGCGAACCGCCGTGACCGGGCAGAAGCGGACGATTTTCGCGCCGAGATCGCGCGCGCCCTTGGCCAGCGCCTGCGTCAATTGCGCCGGATCGATGTCGCCGTCACTGGGATCGTAGAGCGCGCCCTGAAGGTCGTGCGTCTCGATGAACGGATAGCGCGCTTTGATCTCGTCCGGCGCCGATCACCTCGATCGCCATTCCCTGGTAGCGGCCCATGCCCTTGGCGCGCTCGAATTCGCGCATGCGTTCTCTTGTGTGCGCCAGCCGGATCGAGCCGGTAACGTGGTAGTTCATCGGATAGTCGACCGCCGCCGCAAGACCGCGATAAAGTTCGGTCGAGTAGCGCTGCATGTTCATCAGCGACCAGGAGGTCGAAAAGGTCGGCACATTGCCGGCAGCGTGCCAGGTCGAACCCGAGGTCAGTTCGTTGCTTTCGAGCAGCACGCAATCGCTCCAGCCGGCTTTCGCGAGATGATAGAGGCTCGGAGACGCCGACCGCCCCACCGCCGATGATCACCACCCGGGCATGCGATGGCAGTTCGGCCATGTTCCCCGTCGCCTCCCGCTCAATAAACCGGCGGCGAAATGATCCAGATCGCCACCGCCGGCTCGCTGCCCGGATTGCGCCAGCGATAGCTGGCGCAGTGGAACTGAAAGCTGTCGCCGGCCTTCAGGTGATGGTGACGGCCGCCAATCCACAGTTCGAGTTCGCCGGAGACGATGTGGCCGCCTTCCTCGGTCGGCCGTGCCGCAACGTCGCCGGATTCGGCTCCCGCCTCGAACACCGAGCGGATCATCTCGAATTCGCCGGACAAATCCGGCGACAGCAATTCCTCGGTCAGGCCGCTTTCGCGCGTGCCGAGTGCCGAAAGGTTGGCCTTGCGCACCACCACGCCACGCTCAGCGGCGGGCGCATCGGCGTTGCGAAAAAAGAAGCTGATCGGCACCGAAAGCGCGGAAGCGATGCGCCGCAGATCGCGGATCGACGGTTCGCTGTGGCCGCGCTCGACTTGCGACAGCCAGCCGATCGACCGATCGATTTGACGTGAAAATTGGCTGAGCGTCAGCCCACGCGCCTTGCGCAGCGCGCGCAGGTCATCGCCGACGGAGGCGCCGGCAACGGCAGGAAACTCGGCAACGGCGCCCGCTGATTGCAAACCCGAAATCCCGCGAAAATGAAAATTCACGGAACAATTTCATTTTCGCGACAAAACGCAAGCGAATTTTTGCAGCCGCGATTCGCCGCCGACCTGCCGACAAAAAATCAGAATTTGTAGGAAATCCGCGCCGTCACGTAGTTTTCGTGACCCTGGATCGGGCTGCCGTCGAACTCGTCGTACCAGTTGTAGTTGTACTGGAAGCCGACAAGGATGTTTGCCGTGACAGCGACGTCGATGCCGCCGCCGACCGTCCATGTCCAGTCTTCAAGACCGATATTGGTCGTCGCATAAGTAGCGCCCGCCAGGCCATAGGGCTGGACGCGATCGAGCGCCGCGCCCAGTCGCGCCCGGAGCGCGTGCGAATCCTCCACAAAGATCGGCAGCGGACCGATGCCGTCGCCGATGAACTGGACGTCCAGTTTCGCGTATTCGTATTCGCCGCCGATGACCCAGTTACCGTACTGATACATGTACCCGGCGTGAACGCCCCAAGTGTCGTGGTCGCCTTCCGAATGCAGCGGAATCGTGACGCCGGGCAAAATCGGAAACGCCGGATCGTCGTCTTCAAGATGAGCGGCGCCGAGCGATCCGCCGAAATAGAAGCCGGTCCAGGAGAATCCGGCCTCGGAGGGTCCGATCTCCGGCGCTTCGATAATCTTGTAGTCGGCCGCCACAGCCGGTGTGGCCCCTGCGAGAAACCCGGCCACCACATATCGAAGCATGTCGTTCACCATCCCAGCCATCTGGCGGTCGACGGTAAACAATGATGGTTAATGGATGGTTAGCCCGACGCCGCCGCAACCGGCACAACGATCGATCAGGCGACGGCCCTGGCCCCGCTTTTTCCGCTCAGGGCGCCGATCCGGCCGCTGCCGGCGAAGAACTCGTCAATCTCGCTGACCCGCATCGGCCTGGCATAGAGGAAACCCTGGACCTGCTGGCAGTTGACCGTGCGCAGGAATTCCGCCTGGGCAAGCGTTTCGACGCCTTCGGCGGTAATCGAGATGTTCAACGTCTCGCCGAGCCCGGCGATCATGCGCAAGATCGCTTGCGCCGAACCATCGTTCTCCACCGAACTGACGAACGAGCGATCGATCTTGATCTTGTCGAACGGAAACTTGAGCACATAAGACAAACTCGAATAGCCGGTGCCGAAATCGTCGAGCGCAATGGTGACGCCGAGCGCTTTCAACGCCCGCAGCGTGCGCATCGCCTCGGTTGTGTTGTTCATCAGCAGGCTCTCGGTGATTTCCAGCTCCAACCGTCGCGCATCGAGTCCGGTCTCGGCCAAGGCAAGCTTGGTGTTGGCCAGGATGTCGGAGCCGATGAAGTGATGGCCGGAAATATTGACGGCGACGACGATATCATCGGGCCAGTTCAAGGCTGCATTGCAGGCCTTGCGGATCGCCCAGTTGCCGATCTCCTGAACCATCGACGATTGCTCGGCGATCGGAATGAACTCGGCTGGATGAATCATCCCGCGGATCGGGTGATTCCAGCGGATCAGCGCCTCCGCGCCGGTCGCCCTGCCAGTATGCGGACAGAATTGCAACTGGTAGACCAGTTCGAAATCATCGCCTTCGATGGCGTCGCGCAGTTCCTGCTCGAGCATGCGCTTTTCGCGCTCCTCGGCATCCATCTGGTTCTCGAAGAAGCGGAACACGCCACGCCCTTCCGCCTTGGCCCGGTACAGGGCCAAGTCGGCATTGCGCAGCAATTGCGTTGGCCTCGTGCCGTTCATCGGCGCCAGCGCGATGCCGACGCTGACACCGACCTTGTAGCGCTCGCCGTCGATTTCATACGGCGTGCTCACCGCCTTGATCAGCCGGTCGGCGACGCGCGCCGCATTTCCGGCGCTGGCATTTTCGCGCAGGATCACCGCGAATTCGTCGCCGCCGAGACGCGCCGCGACATCAGCCGACCCGATATTTTCACGGATGCGGCTGCTTGCCTCCTTCAGCAGCATGTCGCCGGCCATGTGACCGCGCGTATCGTTGATCAGCTTGAACTTGTCGAGGTCGAGAAACAGCACGCAGAATTCAGTGCCATCGCATTCGAGCGCCGCGACAACGGTGTTCATTTCCTCGTTGAAACGCGCCCGGTTCATCAGACCGGTCAGATTGTCGCGGTGCGCCAGCTTGGTGATTTCGCGCTCGGCACTGCGCTCGCGCGTGACGTCGGAGCCGATACCGACATAGCCGAGATATTCGCCGTCGGCGCCGATCATCGGCCTTCCGGTCAGGCACCACCATGCCATCGCTCCGTCAAGGGAAATCGGCAGCACCACGTCGCGGAAGGACTTGCGTTGTTCGACGGCCGCCGCAATGGCATCGACCACAATCGGATCGTGGCTGTTGGCGCGCAGAATTTCGAGGAACGCCGCATTTTGTCCGCCGCTGGACAACTCGATGCGAAACGCCTGGGCGAATTTCGGGGAAACCCTGCCGAGACCTCCATCCTTGTCGATCTCCCACAGGAGATCGTTGGCGTTCTCCTCGAACTCGCGCAACAGCAGCCCGACCAGGTTTTTCTGGTCGCGCACGGCGATTTCGGATTCGACATGTTCCCTGAGATTCTTTGCCAGCTGTATCGCCAGCAAGCTGAGTGTCACCGACATCGACAGGATCAAGAGGATCGTCATCATCGCCAGATTGGCATCGAGCCAATATGCGATCGCCATTACCAGTCCGGCGACCGCCGGCAGGAAGTAGCCCGCGAAGGCCGCCGGCAGCGGCGAAAAAACGATTGCATCGATGAATATGAGGCCGCCGAAGGCGCCGAGGACAACCAATTGGTCTTCTTGCGCAAGACCGGGCAGGATCGTCGCTGCGCTGGCCATGCAGGCAATCCCGAGAACGGAGCCAAACGCTCCAGCGTGGTGCGGGCCAACGCGGCGCATCAGCCCCAGGTCGACGCCCCGTACGCGCGCTGTCAGCAACAGCGGCAGCGAATGCAGCGCAAAAAGCACCACCAGCGCGGCCGTGTCCAATCCACCCCGAGCGCTGCCCCATACGAGCAGCACCAACACGATGCAGGCACAGGCGATGATGGCGCTGGGCACCAGTTGCATCACCGCGCCGATCTGTTCGTCCAACAATTCGCGTCGCTGCTTTCCCGTCAATAGGGAATGCTCGCCGCCCGAGCCTGCAACCATAACCCCCGCCATTACTTACGCATGGTTGTATCGATCCTAATACCATATCCTTAAAGTATCGTGTTGAGACGCCACTGCCGTTTCCCGCGATGGGGCAGTTCTGCCTAAGATTCAAATGCGCGGCGATGCGGTGACCGGGCATTTACCCTGCTCACCATACGATAGTGCGGATTGGTCACCGTTAATCCAAGCTTCATCGACGCCACGCAACTATGCCGCGTGCATTTTCAAAGCAGCATCAGCCGGGGGGCCATCATGACCAACGCGAACACGATCGATAACGCGGTGCCAGCGGACACGCTGCTCGGCAGTCTGCGCGACTATCGTGCCCCGGGCGGAGGCGATCTCATCGGCCGCGCCGATGCGTTTTTCCAGTGGCAGGACCGTCGTCGGTCGTTCGGTCTTTGGCCCTACGCGCGCTCTACGGAAACCGCACCGAAAACGCGCTGCTCGGCCCGTTGCGATAACGGCACCCCGATCGAGGGGGTCAATTTCGCCTCGCAGGATTACCTTTCGCTGTCCTCCCACCCCCACGTCAAGGATGCCGCGAAACGCGCCGTCGAAGAATACGGCGTCCACAGTGCCGGTTCGGCCGCCCTGCTCGGCAATACGCGACTGTCACTTGTCCTGGAGGACCGCATCTCCCGCTTCCTCGGTGACCGTGAAATTGTTCTCTACCCCACGGGTTGGTCAGCCGGATTTGCCGCTGTCCAAGGATTCATTCGTCCCGACGACCATGTCGTCATGGATGTGCTCGCGCATTCCTGCTTGCAGGAGGGCGCTCGTGCAGCCACCAGCAACATTCACTTTCATGGTCACCTTAACGTCAGCGGTCTGACCCGGCGCCTGCAGCGCATCCGCGCCGACAGCACAGATTCGGCCATTCTCGTCGTCACCGAGAGCTTGTTCTCGATGCACGCCGACACACCAGATATCGCCGCCATTTACCAGGCTTGCAGGGAATACGGCGCAACTTTGCTGGTCGACTGCGCCCACGATTTCGGCTGCATCGGCGAAGACGGGCTTGGCCATATCGGGTTGCAGAAGATGCTCGAGAATGTCGACATTGTGATCGGCAGCTTTTCCAAGACCTTTGCCTCCAATGGCGGCTTTATCGCCGTCAAGACGCGCGCCGCCGCCGAATATCTGAAATATTTCAGCGCGACCCAGACATTCTCCAACGCGCTGTCGCCGGTGCAGGCGGCCGCGGTCGTGGCCGCTTTCGACGTTGTCGAATCGGCTGAAGGCCGCGAGCGCCGTCAGAAGCTGATGGACAACATTCTCTACCTGCGCGCCGAAATGACGGCGGCAGGCCTTGAAACGCTTGGCGATCCTTCGCCGATTGTCCCAATCCGCGTCGGCGCTGAAGGCCTGGCGCGCATCGCCTCGCGCGAACTCTCGCGGCTCGGCGCCATCGCAAATCTGGTCGAATATCCGGCCGTGCCCCAGGGCGGCGCGCGCTATCGCGTCCAGGTCATGGCCGATCATAGCCGCGAGGATATCGACCGTCTCGTCAAGCTGATGGCCCAGTCAATGGTCAGTGCCCAGCAGATCTTCGCCGGCCTTCGCGAAACCGGTGCCCTAGACCATCGCGATCATCTGCCTGTCGGGGTTGCAACCGAAATGCAGGCCGACGCGGCATGAAATTGCAATGCCGCTACGGGTATCGATGGCACCAAGATGGATTGCAAAGACGATTGCGCGAGCACCATGTTTCCGAGCGCGTCTTTGCCGGAAAACCGAAAGGCACGATTGATGGCTAACCCCACACCCAAACTGCTCGCCGTTGACGACGACGTCAGTTCGGCCGAACTGATCGCCCGAGTCGCCGAACGCTGCGGTTATGAGAGCTTTGCGACTTCCGATTCGCGCGGTGTCGTCAATCTCGCCAGCGCGCTCAAGCCGACCCTGATCTCCGTCGACATCTGCATGCCGAACGTCGATGCTTGCGAATTGTTCAAGCTGCTTTTGGCCGCCGGCTATCGCGGCGAGGTGATGATCGTCAGTGGCCAGGAAAGCGCGGTGCTCAACGCCACCAGATCCTACGCCGAGGCGATTGGCGTCAAGGTCAGGACCGTCGTGCAGAAACCGCTCGACATGCGTGCCTTGCGGGAGGTGCTGACCACCACCAAGGCTGCCTGATCGAATCTGCCCGACCGGGAAATAGCCGGGAAGGCAAGCGCGAGGAAGACAGGCCAGTATCGACCGGCAAATTCTCGGGATCACGGGCCCTGGACTAAGGGAAAGGCCTCTTCAAGCGGCCTTCGCGGTCAGGGCAGTGTGAATCTTGCCCAGCAACCTGGCGAGATCGACGGGCTTGGTATCGAAATCGCAGCAGCCTGCGTCCAACGCATTCATGCGGTCCGTCTCGAAGACGCTCGCGGTCAGGGCGATGACCGGGATTGCCTCGGTTGCCGGGTCCTGCTTGAGGCGACGCGTTGCCTCGCAGCCGTCCATTTCGCCGAGCCCGATATCCATGAGGATGACGTCCGGCGGCGGCTGCGTCCTGGCCTGTTCGATGCCGGAAGGCCCGTCTGCGGCGAAGCGAACGGTGAAGCCACGGCGTTCGAGCCTCCGACCCAAAACGTCACGGTTTACCGGATTGTCTTCGACTACCAGGATTTTGGCCACTGCATTTTCCTCCGCTGTGCCGGGCGGTGCCGGCGGCGCAATCGCGCCGATGCTTCAGGCAATCTTCTTCTTGTCTACGCTGCCGAGCTTTTCCAGCTCGCGCAGGATCTTGGCGAGTTTTGGCGCATCGAGCGGCTTGGAGACGAAACCGTCGGCGTCGTGCCCCTTGGCCTTGGCCTTGTCGTTGACGATGCTGATCATGAATACCGGAATGTCCTTGGTAGAGGCGTCGGCTTTCAGCATCGTCATGACGTCCCAGCCATCGAACCCGGGCATCAGCACGTCGAGCAGGATCGCTGCCGGCTGGATGGTGCGGGCAAAATGGCCGACCGATTGCGGTTCGTCGGTGATGATCGCACGATAGTTTTCCTTGGCCAGCAATCTTTCGGCCACTTCCAGGAAAGCACGGTCGTCGTCGACGACGAGAATTGTGCCCTTGGCCTTGCGCCGGTTGTCGCCGGACGAAATTCCGGCATAGCCGTCGGCGATACGCTTGAGGTCGCTGATTGCCGACTCGATTTCGGCTGCCTCCGGTTCGTCGCCAGTTTCTCCCGGCCTGCCAGTCAGAGACACTGCGCGGTTATACTTGCGATAGTCGGCGGGCACGTCGATCGTGAAGCACGAACCGACCTCCCTCCTCGCTCTCGACGCGAATCCCGCCACCCATCATGCGGCACAGGTTCTGGCTCAGCGAAAGTCCAAGGCCAGTTCCGCCGAATTTGATGGTGATCGCCGGGCTTGCCTGTGAAAAATTGGAAAAGAGCTGCTTCAGGCTCTCCTTCGAAATGCCGACGCCGGTGTCGGAAACGGCAATGGCAACGCGCTCCAGGCCGTCGGCCTCATAACGGCGTACCGAAAGTCGGATTTCGCCATTCTGGGTGAATTTGGCGGCATTCGACAGCATGTTGTAGACGGCTTGCCGCAGTTTAGTGTTGTCCTGATGAATGATACCGAGTTTCTCGGGGCGTTCGACGACGAACTTGTTGGTGTTCTTTGCCGCCAGCGGCCGGCTGGTCGCCTCGATCTCGTTGATCAGAACGTCGAGGTCGATGTCGTCGGGATACACCTCCATTTTCCCGGCTTCGATCTTGGAGATGTCGAGGATGTCGTTGACCATCGACAGCAGGTGTTTTCCAGCAGCGCTGATCTTCTGCAGGTCGGAGATCTGCTCGCCGCGACCGTCAAGTTCGGCGTCTTCAAGAAGGATTTCGCTGTAGCCGAGCACGGCGTTGAGCGGCGTGCGCAATTCGTGGCTCATCTTGGCCAGGAATTCCGACTTGGCGCCGTTGGCGCGTTCGGCCTCGTCTTTGGCGATGGTCAACTGTTTCATGGTCTCTTGATGGCGGGCAATTTCCTTGAGGAACTGCGATTGCGAATCGACCACCGTGGCGTAGTAGGCAGCCATGAAGAAGATGTAGATCGAAGCGCAGAACGTCGAGATGATCGCTGCATTACCCATGTCGGCGAGCGCGATGTGGGCCGGAAAGCTGCCGCCGAAATAGTAGACGCCGGCAAATACCGCCAAGCTGAGTGTGATTGTGCTGAAAATCGCCGCGCTGATGCGAAATCCCGAGCCCAGGTAGAAGAAGGCGAGGAGCGGCAGTACCAGATACCACATCAGGAACGGCGATTGCGCGCCGCCATAGTGGTAGGAACCCCACAAGATGGCGAAGGAAAGGTTCTGCACCGACAGCATCGCCAGCAGCGAGTAATGCCTCGGAAACAGTTTCAGCAGGAACGGAAACAGCCAAAACGCCATGATCGAGACGCCGAGGATGTGGACGTGCGGATAGGGACGCGGGTCCGCAAGCAGCAGAAACAGCACGATCGGATAGCCCGAAAATGGACCGAGCAGATGGCTGATCAGGAACATCCGGACGCGCTTTTCGACAGCAATGTCGCGGCGCATATGTGCTGGCACAAACCAGTCGATCAACAGATTGAGCGGATGCAGCAACTGCGTCATGTCGTTTCCATCCCGTCGGGCATTTTGCCCGAAATGTGCCGGAGATTTCCCCGGAGTTTTTTGCCGGAACGCGCTCTCGGCCGCCCGCGTCAAAGCGCAAGCGGCCGCAGCCCACCCGGATTTTCCCGCCGGCAGCATGCATTAATTGCGCTAATATCGGGTTAAGGGCTGCTGCGCGCAGCCGGTGGCCGCATGAGTCCGCAGCCCCTCAGTTGCCGAGGATTGCCGGCAGGCGCAGGCCGTTGTCGCGGGCGCATTCGACCGCCTCGTCATAGCCGGCGTCGGCATGGCGCCAGACCCCGGAGGCTGGGTCGTTCCACAGCACCCGCTCCAGCCGTTTGGCTGCTGCCGGCGTGCCGTCGGCGACGATGACCATGCCGGCGTGCTGGGAAAACCCCATGCCGACGCCGCCGCCGTGGTGCAGCGAGACCCAGGTCGCGCCCGACGCGGTGTTGAGCAGCGCGTTCAGCAGCGGCCAGTCTGACACCGCGTCGGAGCCGTCCTTCATCGCCTCGGTCTCGCGGTTGGGGCTAGCGACCGACCCGGCGTCGAGATGGTCGCGGCCGATGACGACCGGCGCCTTCAGTTCGCCGGAGGCGACCATCTCGTTGAACATCAGCCCGGCGCGGTGGCGATCGCCGAGGCCGATCCAGCAGATGCGCGCCGGCAGGCCCTGGAACGCGATGCGCTCGCGGGCCATGTCGAGCCAACGGTGCAGATGCGCGTTGTCCGGGAACAGCTGCTTCATCGCCGCGTCGGTTGCGTAGATGTCCTCCGGATCGCCCGACAGTGCGCACCAGCGGAACGGGCCGATGCCGCGGCAGAACAGCGGCCGGATATAGGCCGGCACGAAGCCCGGAAAGGCGAAGGCGTTTTCGAGCCCCTCCTCCCTCGCGACCTGGCGGATGTTGTTGCCGTAGTCGAGCGTCGGCACGCCGGCGTTCCAGAAATCGACCATGGCGGCGACATGGATTTTCATCGAGGCGCGCGCCGCCTTTTCGACCGCCTTGGGATCGGTTTCCTGCTTTGCGCGCCACTCGGCGATCGTCCAGCCGAGCGGCAGGTAGCCGTGCAGGGGGTCGTGCGCGCTGGTCTGGTCGGTGACGATGTCGGGGCGCGGACCGCCCGCCTTCATGCGCGCGACAAGCTGCGGGAAAGATCTCGGCGGCGTTGCCGAGCAGGCCGACCGATTTCGCCTCGCCCGCCTGGGTCCAGCGCGCGATCATCGCCAGCGCCTCGTCGAGCGTATCGCGCCTTCTCGTCGCAGATAGCGGGTGCGGATGCGGAAATCGATGCGCGCCTCGTCGCACTCCACGGCGAGGCAGCAGGCGCCGGCCATGACCGCCGCCAGCGGCTGGGCCCCGCCCATGCCGCCGAGCCCGGCGGTCAGGATCCAGCTGCCCTTGAGATTGCCGCCGTAGTGCTGGCGGCCGGCCTCGGCGAAGGTCTCGTAGGTGCCCTGCACGATGCCCTGCGTGCCGATATAGATCCACGAGCCGGCCGTCATCTGGCCGTACATCATCAGGCCCTTGCGATCGAGCTCGTTGAAGTGCTCCCAGGTCGCCCAATGCGGCACCAGGTTGGAGTTGGCGATCAGCACGCGCGGGGCGTCGGCATGGGTCGGAAGACCGCCGACCGGCTTGCCGGACTGCACCAGCAGCGTCTCGTCGGCCTCGAGGTCCTTCAGCGTCGCGACGATGCGGTCGAAATCGGCCCAGGTCCGCGCCGCCCGGCCGATGCCGCCATAGACGACCAGTTCGTGCGGGTTCTCGGCGACATCGGGATGCAGGTTGTTCATCAGCATGCGCATCGGCGCCTCGGTCAGCCAGCTCTTGGCGGTGATCTCCGGGCCGGTCGGCGGATAGACGTCGCGGATGTTGTGGCGCGGAGTTGACGGTCATGGTCGGTCTCGCAGGGTCGGGGCCAATTCGGCCAGCGCTTGGAGGATTTCGCGCGAGCACCGGACGCAGCGTCGCGCGCTTTGGCCTCGTCGTAGGTCAAAGGGCGGCGCTTCGGTCGTCAGGTAGCGTCGACTGCGCCAGTTCCATCTGGATGGCGTGAACGCCGTCGGCCGGACGGCCGTAGTGACGCGTCGTCCAGCCGCCCTTGAAGCGGCCGTTGACACGCCAGTCGTGACCGGCCGCTCGCCGCGCAGATTGTCGCATGACTGCGTCCTCGATCGCGCGGATCGCAGCTCGTCCCGTCGGCGGTGCCGATGTTGAAATCGGGCAGCGTGCCCTCGAACAGGAACGGAATCGCGCGAGCGGATCGAGTGGCAGTCGTAGAGGATGGCGACGCCGTGGCGGGCGCGGACCCGCTGCGATCTCGCGCGGCGAGCGCCGCATGGTAGGGCGCGTGGAACTCGGCGCGGCGGCGCGCGATTTCTGTCGCGCGCAGGCTCGGCGCCCGGCCGGTAGATCGGCTCGCCGTCGAAATCGGTGACCGGGCACAGGCCGGTGGTGTTCTGGCCGGGATAGAGGCTGGCGTCGTCCGGGGCCGCGGTTGGCGTCGATGAGGTAGCGGTGGAAGGTGGCGCGCACCACCGTCGCGTCGGGCAAGAGCCCGTCATAGAGCCGGTCGACATGCCAGTCGGTGTCGGCGAGCGCCTGGCCGCGCTCGTTGAGCGCGCTCGCGCAACGTCGTCCGGGCAGCCAGGTGCCGGTATGCGGCATGCCCAGGACCACCGGCCCGTCGCCGCGCGATGACCTCGACCGGCGTTCATGCGGCGAGCTCCGGCAGCGGGCAGCCGGCGGCAAGCCGCGCCGTCGCGCGATCAGTCGCGGCCGCGGCGTTCGAGATCCGGCGCCAGATAGCGGTCTTCGCCAATGGCCGGAACGACCGCGCGCAGCCGCCGCGAGCGATTGCCTGCAGGCTGGCGCTGGTCTTCAGCGGCGCGCGGAATTCGATGCCCTGCGCGGCGCAGATGCGCCTCGACGCCGAGGATGACGTCGAGGTTGCGGTTCATGCGGTGCAGCCGCCGCGCCGCATGCGCCGCCATGCTGACGTGGTCCTCCTGGTTGGCCGAAGTCGGCGTCGAATCGGTCGAGCACGGCATGGCGAGGTGCTTGTTCTCGCTCATCAGCGCCGCGGTGGTCACCTCGGCGATCATCAGCCCGGAATTGAGGCCGGGATCGGGCGGTCAGGAACGGCGGCAGGTCGAAGCTCAGCGTCGGGTCGACCATCAGCGCGACGCGGCGCTGGGCGATGGCGCCGATCTCGGCGATGGCAAGCGCGATCTGGTCGGCGGCGAAGGCCACCGGCTCGCCGTGGAAATTGCCGCCCGAGACGATCGCGCCCTCCGCGACGAGCACCAGCGGGTTGTCGGTGGCGGCGTTGGCCTCGATCTCCAGCGTTGCCGCCGGCCAGGCGCAGCAGATCGATCGCCGCGCCGGTCACCTGCGGCTGGCAGCGGATGCAATAGGGGTCCTGCACGCGGGCTGTCGCCCTGGCGATGGCTTTCGCGGATTTCGCTGCCGGCCATCAGCGCCCGCATGCGCCGCCGCCACCTCGATCTGGCCGCGATGGCCGCGCAGCGCGTGGATTCGGCGTCGATGAGCGGCGCCGTCGAGCCCATGATCGCGTCGGTCGACAGCGCCGCAGGTAACGATCGCCGCGCCGCGCGTTGCGCCCAGGCATCGAACAGGCCGGCCAGCGCGCAGGCGGTCGAGAACTGCGTGCCGTTGATCAGCGCCAGCCCTTCCTTGGCGCCGAGCACGATCGGCGTCGAGCCCGGCAGCCGCCAGCGCCGCGCCGCCCGGCATGCGCTCCGCCGGCATACATCGGCCTCGCCCTCGCCGATCATCACCGCCGCCATATGCGCGAGCGGCGCCAGATCGCCGGAGGCGCCGACCGAGCCCTGGCCGGGAATGACCGGCAGTCACGCCGCGCGCCAGCATCGCCTCGATCAGCGCGACCATGCTGCCAGCGCGACGCCCGAGGCGCCGCGGCCGAGCGACAGCAGCTTCAGCGCCATCATCAGCCGGGTCGCGGCGGCGGTCGAGCGGCTCGCCGACGCCGGCAGCAATGGCGACAGGATCAGGTTGCGCTGCAAGGCTGGCGGTGTCGCCGGCGGCGATCCTGACGCAGGCGAGCTTGCCGAAGCCGGTGTTGACGCCATAGACCGCCGCCGTCGCCCGGCGCGGCCTGCGCGACGATGCGCGGCGGCGGCCTCGATCGCCGGCCGGGCGGCGGTCGGTCGAGGCGGACCGGCTGCCTGCCGCGCCAGATCGTCTCGAGCTCGGCGAGGGTCGCCTGCGCCGGGGTTCAGGGTCAGGGTCATGGTCGACGCCTCCGAAATAGCGCGCATGCAGCGGGTTGAAGCCGATGCGATAGGCGAGCTCGGCCGGGTCGGCGACGTCCCAGACCGCCAGATCGGCGCGCTGCCCGGCTGCGATCGTTCCGCAGTCGGCAAGGCCGAGCGCCCGGGCGGCGTTGCGGGTGACGCCGGCAAGCGCCTCCTCCGGCGTCAGGCGGAACAGCGTGCAGGCCATGTTCATCGCCAGCAGCAGCGAGGTCAGCGGCGAGGAGCCGGGGTTGCAGTCGGTGGCGACCGCCATCGGCACGCCGTGCGGCGCGCAACGGCATCGACCGGCGGCAGTCTGGCGTTTCGCGCAGGGTGTAGAACGCGCCCGGCAGCAGGACGGCGACGGTGCCGGCCTCGGCCATCGCCGCGACGCCTGCTTCGCTGGTGTATTCGAGATGGTCGGCCGACAGCGCGCCGCGCCGCGCCGCCAGCGCGGCGCCGCCGAGATCGGACAGCTGCTCGGCGTGCAGTTTGACCGGCAGGCCGAGCGCACGCGCCTCCTTGAAAACGCGGGCGATCTGCGCGGCGAAAACGCGATGCCCTCGCAGAAACCGTCGACGGCATCGACCAGGCCCGCGGCATGTGCGGCGCGCAGAGCGCGGGCATGCAGACTTTGTCGAGATAGGCGCCGGCCGGCCGGCATATTCGGCCGGCACCGCATGGGCGCCGAGGAAGCTGGTGACGATGCGCACCGGACGATGCGCCGGCCGATGCGCGCGCGCGACGCGCAGCATCTTCAGTTCGGTCTCGTGGTCGAGCCCGTAGCCCGACTTGATCTCGATCGTGGCGACGCCCTCGGCGATCAGGCAGTCGACGCGGGTCAGCGCATCGGCGAGCAGGTTCGTCCTCGCTCGCCGCCCGCGTCGCCTTGACCGTCGAGACGATGCCGCCGCCGGCCCGCGCGATTTCCTCATAGCTGGCGCCTTCAAGCCGCATCTCGAACTCGCGCGGCCCGGTTGCCGCCGAAGACGATATGGGTGTGGCAGTCGATCAGCGCCGGCGTGACCAGGCGGCCTGTCGAGATCGCGCGCTTCGTCGCCGGCAAATTGCGCCGGCAGGTCGGCCTCGCGCCCGACCCAGGCGATACGCTCTCCGGCAATCGCGATGGCGCCATTTTCGATCAGACCGAGGAACGCGGCACCGGAACGGCAGATGCCTTTGAGCGCTGGCATCTTCGCGCAAGAGTGGCAATTCTGGCATTGCGCAGTAGCATGCCGGCCGCGTCATATGCCTTGTTTCATATGCGCATTAATGTAATATGTATGGACATAATCCAGTTGTCAAGCGGAGTCGACGCGATGACGACGATTGCCGCAGGGATGGCGCTGCTCGCCGGTGGCTGGGCTCGCGATGTCGTTATTGAAATCGGCGGTGATGGGCGCATCGCCGCCATCTCCACCGGCAGCGTACAGCCGCAGGCACGCGCGTCGGCTGGCATTCTGCTGCCGGCGCCGGCCAATCTGCCATTCGCACGCCTTCCAGCGCGCCATGGCCGGGATGACCGAGCAGCGCGGACCGACCAGCCGACAGCTTCTGGACCTGGCGCGAGCGGATGTTCCGCTTTCTCGACCGCATCGATCCCGACCAGGTCGAGGCGATCGCCGCCTTCGTGCAGATGGAAATGCTCGAAGCCGGATTCGCCGCCAATGTCGAATTCCACTATCTGCACCACCAGCCCGGTGGCGCGCCCTATGCCCGGCTCGGCGAAATGTGCGAGCGCATCGCCGCCGCCGCCGCAACCAGCGGCATCGGCCTGACCCTGCTGCCGGTACATTACCAGTTCGGCGGCTGCGACCGGCGGCCGCTGGCGCAAGGCCAGATCCGCTTCGGCAATGATCCCGACCGCTTCGCCCGGCTTTTCGAGGACGCGCGCACGAGCCTGGCGCATTTGCCGGACGATTGCGTGCTCGGCGTTGCCGCCCATTCGCTGCGCGCGGTGGCCGCCGGCGACATCGCCACGACTGCAGCCGCTTGCCGCCGGCGGACCGGTGCACATGCATCTCGCCGAGCAGATCGCCGAGGTCGACGAGGTCAAGGCCGCCTATGGCGCCCGGCCGGTCGAATGGGCGCTTGCCAATCTCGGTCTCGATGCGCACTGGTGCCTGATCCATTGCACGCAGATGCTTCCGCACGAAACCGAGGCGCTCGCCGCCACCGGAGCGGTCGCCGGGCTTTGCCCGCTGACCGAAGCGAGCCTCGGCGACGGCATTTTCGATGGCGTGCGCTGGTTCGACGCCGGCGGCAGGTTCGCCATCGGCTCCGACAGCAACATCCGCATTTCGCTTGCAGAGGAATTGCGCCAGCTCGAAACCAGCCAGCGCCTGCGCGATCATGGCCGCGCCCTGCTGGCAACGGCGCAGCAATCGACCGGCCGCCGCCTGCTCGAAGCCGCGGCGATCGGCGGCGCGCAGGCGGCCGGCCGCGGCGGCGGCAAGATTGCGGTCGGGCAATGGGCTGACCTGCTGGCGCTCGATGCCGACCATGTCGATCTTGCCGGTCTATCGGGCGACACCGCGCTAGACACCTTCATTTTCGCCGGCGAGCACCGACATGGTCGCCGATGTCTGGTCGGCCGGCCGCCACCTGGTGCGCGATGGCCGTCATATCCGTCGGGACGAAATCACCTCCGCCTACCGCAAGGCGGTCGCCAGTTTACGCGCCGGGCTGTAGCACCCCTCGCCTTGCTGTTTCAGTGCCGCGCCGTCATGCGGTGGCCTCGCTGGAACACCAGCCGCACATAGGTGACCGCCTGCCCCTGCCACCAGGTCGATCGCTCGGTCTGGAACAGCGCATCGCCGACGGCACAACCGAGATGCTCCGCCAGCGCCCGGTCGGCCGAGGTCGCCGAAAAACTGATTTCCGCGGTCGAAAACGGAATTGTCGCGATCAGCCATTCGGTCGGAACATTCCGGCTGAAATCGACCGTCCGCGCTTGCGGCAGAATTGAAAGGCTGATCCAGCGGTCCTCGAACTGGTAGGGACTGCCATCGCCCATATGCAGGCAGACGAGGTGCAGCGCTTCCGCGCCTCCTTCGAGGCCGAGCCGGGCCCGGAGCCAGTCGGGTGCAGGGCCCGCCTCGGCGCCGATTAGCGCATAGCGGTAGACTTGGCCGCGCGCCTCGATCTCGCGGCGCACGATCGGGATATCGAAGCGCGCCTGGCGCGCCGGCGACATGCGCACGCGCGTTCCGGCCTTGCGCTTGCGCTCGAGAATACCTTCCTCGGCCAGTTCGCGCATCGCCCGGTTGACCGTCGCCCGCGCGCAATCGTAGGCCGCCGCAAGCTCCAGTTCGTTCGGCAGCAGGCTGCCGGGCTTCCACTCGCCGGCAACGATTCGGACGAGCATGTCGGCCTTGATGTCGCGAAACGCCGTTGTTGCCATGCGCGTGGTCTATATATCGAGTCAAAGCGGATTAATACTAGACATATCGAGGCAATAGGCGTGCAGTCAGCCGGCCGTGCCGGCTCGGCAACGCATTTTCGGTTCAATTTCAATGCTTTAGATCAGACCTGCCCCGAGCAGCCGGCCGGCGCCCGGCCTCAGCCGATCATCGCCCGCGATTCGGTTCGCGCATCGACCGCAGCCTCGCCGGCGACGGAATTGGCATCACGGCTGTCGATCAGCATCGCCTTTTTCAGTTCCTCTTCGGCTTCGGCAAGGGCGCCAGCGGCGGCTTCGCGACGTGTGTTGAGATCCCGGATCGAACCCTGCAGATTGTCACGGCGCAGACGCGCTGCCTTGGCGAAGGTCGGGTAGGCGAAATGACTCGGATCGGCGATCCCGGATTTTTCCTCCTCGATGCGAATTTGCGCGCCGAGTTCGTCGGCCATGCGGCCGAGTTCCTGAACCATCAGTTCGATCTGGGTAAGCTGGCGGGTCTTGTCTTCGACCTGGAAGTGCTTGAGCCGCAGCAAATTCTCACGCGATTTCATACGCAATACTCCTTGAAACCGGAAACTTGGTAACTGGCCACCCCACCGGACCCACACCCGGCGAAACTGGGCAACGCCGCAACAGACAGCGTCGGAAAGCCGATTTGCCCCTTTTGCTAACCTTTCGTTTACGTCTCTGCTTAATGATACCGGCCATGGCTTAAGAGCCGGTAAATCGAAACCGGGCCTGACGCAGATTTGGCAGGCTGGGTTCCAACCGTCGGGGGCTGATTCGGTTGTCCGCGACTCTTAAACCACGGCCTGAAGTGACCAGAATGCGAATAGTAACGCTATATCAAATGGTTAAGTATGAACGCTGATTCTCGGCGAGAGGGCTTGCCATCGTGAAAAGTAATTTGTTAACCATTCTGGGTCACGCTTGGGATTCGATTCCGGCTGGGTTCAGCGCCGGATGCTTGGGGCAGCAACGGTCCGGCCGCGTGGCATTTGCGGCGGCGGCCAAAGGGGACGAGGCATGCGAGTTCTGCTGATTGAGGACGACAGCGCTACCGCCCAGAGCATCGAGCTGATGCTGAAGTCGGAAAGCTTTAACGTCTATACAACCGACTTGGGCGAGGAAGGTGTCGACCTCGGCAAGATCTACGATTACGACATCATCCTGCTCGACCTGAATCTTGCCCGACATGTCGGGTTACGAGGTGCTGCGCACGCTGCGCCTCTCCAAGGTCAAGACGCCGATCCTGATCCTTTCTGGCCTGTCCGGCATCGAGGACAAGGTGCGCGGTCTCGGCTTCGGCGCCGACGACTACATGACCAAGCCGTTCCACAAGGACGAACTGGTCGCCCGCATCCATGCCGTGGTGCGACGCTCCAAAGGCCATGCCCAGTCGGTCATCCATACCGGCGACCTGATCGTCAATCTCGACGCCAAGACCGTCGAGATCGCCGGCCAGCGCGTGCACCTGACCGGCAAGGAATATCAGATGCTGGAATTGCTCTCGCTGCGCAAAGGCACGACGCTGACCAAGGAGATGTTCCTCAATCATCTTTATGGCGGCATGGACGAGCCCGAGCTGAAGATCATCGACGTCTTCATCTGCAAATTGCGCAAGAAGCTCGCCGCTGCTGCCGGCGGCCTCAATTACATCGAGACGGTGTGGGGCCGCGGCTACGTGCTGCGCGAGCCGGACCCGAACGAAGCGCGCGAAATCGCCTGACAGTTTCCTGGTTCCGCCGATCCGAACCGAAAGCCTCGCCCCAGGAAATCCCTTGGCGGGGCTTTTTCTGTACCAACGCCTCAGCGCAGAATCGCAAGCGCGAAATTCTTCATCAGCAGCGCCACCGTCGCGTCGTTTTCGCTGATCGCCAGCGCCAGCGCACGGTCGGCGATCGCCTGCCCGGTCTTGACGTCGAACAGTGCGGCGAAGGCCGGCGCCGCGCGCAGCAGCACCGACAGGCGCGCGATGCGCCACGCTGGATCGATATTGACGTCGGCGCCAGCGGCAAGCGTCGCGTCGATCACTGAACGGGTCTCGGATACAATCACGCCGAAGCCGCGCACGATGCGCGGGTCTTCGCGCAGTCCCGGTGCCATCGCTGCATGCATGCTCGCCGCGCCGAGCGACAGCCGCGCGTGAACGCCAACGCGAAAGTCATAGATGCGGGCGATCTCGGGCAGGAAAACGATAAAGTTTCGCGCCGCACGCTCGCGGCCCTGTTGCGTGGCGATGGCCTCGCTGCCGACGCCGATCAGCAGATATTCCTGTGCCAGCGATTGCGCACGCCGCGAGGCGCCAAGCAGCAATTCAATCTCGCCGCCGGCAGGCGCCGCGCCATCGAGCGCCGCGGCCGGCAGCGCCGCGTCGAACAGTTGGACCAGTTCTGGATTGGCAATCCGCGGCGCTCCGCTCTGGGTTTCGGCATCGGCCAGCGCATCGCGTAATTCCTCGACGGCGCGCAGCGAACGTTCCGCGTCGCCGGCAAGCAGCGCCGCATTCGCCGGGCAGGTTGTCAAAACCAGTGCGATTGCCGCAGCCCGGATCCCCCGGCGCTCAATCAGGCGCTCAATCAATCGAAACCTTGGCAACGATCCGGTCCTCGCCGAAGCGATAAATCCAGTATTGCTGTCGGCCGCCGTCGCCCGGATCGATGGTGAACAGGATATCGCCGCCGTTCGGCGTCGCGGCGACGATTTTTGCGCCCTGCGGCAGCTGGATATGGGTTTCGAGCGTGCCGGCTGCGGCGGAAGTGCCGCGCGCCGAGAGCTTGTAGACAATCGCACCGATCACCGCGATAAGCCCGATCATCATGATCGCCACCGAGACCATCATCAGGCGCATCATCTTGCGCCGTACGCGCTCGATCGCCGGATCGAGCGCGCGCTCCTCCTCATCATTGCGAATCTGGGCGGGCGCGTTCATCGTGCTGGCCATCGCGAAACTTGCCGTCGGGCCAAAGCGGGGCCGAAGGGTGCCTAATGCGACAGCTTCCTAACGCGGATGCGGGCCCCGCGAAAGCCCGGCTCGTGCGCCTTCGCGTTGCAACAACAGGCCGCCTCGACGCGGTGCTCGCCGCCGACCCCGAGATTGGCCTTTCGCGAACCCGACTGAAGGCGCTGATCGAGGACGGCGCGGTCGCGATCGACGGCACACCATGCCGCGATCCGGCACGGACCGTTTCGACCGGCCAACGCGTCGCCATCGACCTGCCTGCCGCATGCGATCCTGCGCCCGCGGGCGAAGACCTGCAACTTTCCATTCTCTATGAGGACGACGACCTGATCGTCATCGACAAGCCGCCGGGCATGGTGGTCCATCCAGCGCCCGGACATGCTTCCGGCACGTTGGTCAATGCCCTCATCCACCATTGCGGCGCAAGCTTGACCGGCATCGGTGGCGTTCGCCGGCCGGGAATCGTTCAGCGCCTCGACAAGGATACTTCCGGCGTCATGGTTGCAGCCAAGACCGAGGCGGCGATGGCCTCGCTTGCCGCGCAGTTCGCCGATCACGGCCGCACCGGCTCGTTGCGCCGCGCCTATCTGGCGATCGTCTGGGGCGTTCTGTCGCGCAAGCGACTGCTGGTCGAGGCGCCGCTCGGCCGCTCGCCCGCCAACCGGCTGAAGCGCGCTGTCGTCAGACCGGACGCGCCCGACGCCAGGCACGCCGCAACCGAGGTCGAACTCATCGAAAGCTATCGCGCCGGTCCCGGCGGCGCGGCGATCGCGGCAATGGTCGAATGCCGATTGAAGACCGGGCGCACCCATCAGATTCGCGTTCACATGGCGCACATCGGCCACCCCGTGATCGGCGATCGCGATTATGGCGCCGCGATGATGACCAAGGCCGCGCGTCTGCCCGAACCGGCCGCAAGCTTCGTGCGACGTTTTGCCCGTCAGGCACTGCATGCCTGGTCGCTCGTCTTCACTCATCCACAATCGGGCCAAATCCTGGAATTTTTCTCCGCGCCGCCGGCCGATTTCCGCGATTTGCGCGATCATCTGGCGGCAAGCGGGGGCTGGCACGCTCCGCCGCCTTACGCAAATTTCATGTAATTGTCGCAGTTTCCGCTATATTCTGGTGCTGCTGGCGGATGACGGATTCGTGTGTCCGCCGGGGGGCGATCGCCCTTTCGGGGGTCGCGCGAAGCTTCGGAGGGTGCTCGAATGGCCCAATCCCTGCCTGCCATCACTGCCGGCGACACCGGACTGGTGCGCTACATGGAAGAAATCCGTCGGTTCCCGATGCTGGAGCCGGACGAGGAATACATGCTCGCCAAGCGCTATGCCGAACATGGCGACCGCGGCGCTGCCCACAAATTGGTGACCAGCCACCTGCGTCTCGTCGCCAAGATTGCCATGGGCTATCGCGGCTACGGCCTGCCAATCGGCGAGGTCATCTCGGAAGGCAATGTCGGACTGATGCAGGCGGTCAAGAAGTTCGAGCCCGAAAAGGGCTTTCGCCTCGCGACCTACGCAATGTGGTGGATCAAGGCAGCGATCCAGGAATACGTGCTGCGCTCGTGGAGCCTGGTGAAGATGGGCACCACGGCCAGCCAGAAGCGGCTGTTCTTCAACCTGCGCAAGGCCAAGAGCCGCATCCAGGCACTCGATGACGGCGACTTGCGGCCCGACCAGGTCAGGCAGATCGCCACGCAGCTCGGCGTCAGCGAGGAAGACGTGGTTTCGATGAACCGCCGCCTCGGCGGCGACGCCTCGCTCAACGCACCGATCCGCGCCAGCGAAGGCGAAAGCGGCGAATGGCAGGATTGGCTCGTCGACGATCACGACAATGCCGAGCAGGTGATGGTGCGCGAGGACGAACTTGCCAGTCGCCGCGACATGCTCAAGGACGCGCTGAAGACGCTGAGCGACCGCGAGAGGCGCGTGTTCCTCGCCCGCAGGCTCGAGGAAGATCCAGTGACGCTCGAAGACCTGAGCCAGGAATTCAACATTTCGCGCGAGCGCGTGCGCCAGATCGAAGTGCGCGCTTTCGAGAAGGTGCAGAAGGCCGTCAAGGCCGCCGCCCGCGAACAGGCCAAGGGCGGCGCCAAGGCGCTGGAGCACCAGGCGGGCTGACACTATCGCCGGTTAATTCGCGCTCTGGTTAAATAATAACGTTCCTGCTAGTAATGAAGATGCCGGCGCGGGCTGCCGCGCCGGCTTTCACATGACTCGGGGAGGTTTCGATGAGTTTTGCCATTACCGGAATCTACGCATCGCTGCTGACTTTGTTGATGATAGTTCTGAGCGCGCGCGTCAGCATATTGCGCGCCAAGGTCGGCATCTCGATCATGCACGGCGACAACACTGAATTGGCGGAGCGCATCCGCAAGCACGCGAACCTGACCGAGAACCTGCCGATGGCGATCATCCTCATGGGCATCGCCGAGAGCCAGGGCGCAGGATCGACCTATTTGCACATCATGGGTGTGATCCTGCTGGTCTCACGCCTCATTCACCCGTTCGGCATCATTCACGACAACAACAAGTCGCCGATCCGCGCGCTTGGCGCCACCGGCACTTTCATCACCCTTCTGATGGGCATCGGCTATATTCTTTGGACGGCATGGCAGGCGATGTCGGGCATGCCTGCGGCCGGGTAAACGACCCGCGCCCTCCCGAACTCAGCGCTTGTCCCAATCGGCAAATGCGTCGCGGAATACCTTGTCACCGACCGCCCCCTTTTCCAGCGCCACCAGCGCGCGGCGTCCGGACGTATAGCCAAGCGGAATATCGATCCAACTCGACTCGAGCAGGAGCTTGCGGTTGGTTTCGACAGCTTGCGGGAGGTTGTTGAGCGCGATCAGGAAATAGCCGGCATCGATGCGTGCCGGCACCGCCACCAGCCCTTCACCCCGCGCCTGCTCGTTCGCCTTCATGACGAAGCGGGCGACGTTGTCGATATTGCCTCCAGAGAAATCGCTCGGAACCGTAAACAGAAGTTCGATAACGTGGCTCGCCGGCAACGCCTCGTCGGTATTGCGCTTGATCGACAGTTGCAGGGTCAGTCCGCGCCCCGGCACTTCGAGCTGGCCGTGGATAACCGCTTCCGGCGGTTGCCCTTCCGCCGGCGGTTCTTGCGCGACGCTCCACACCACCGCGGCATTGTCGCGGGTAGCGCCGGCGCCGGCCGAACCTTCCTCATAGAGGAACGCCTTCTGGCCAATCGCCGGAGCCGCGGCCGTCCCGGTTCCCGCCTGCCCGGTTCCGGCCTGCCCAGTGCCTGCTTGATCACCGCTGCTCTGCTCGTTGGCGTTCTGTTGTCCCTCGTTGACCGGATTGACCTCGCCGGTCTGCGCCTGCTGGCCGGTTCCGCCCTGATCGGCGGAGGCCGCGTTCTGCCCACTCTGGCCCGCGTCGGTTTGCTTGCCGGGAACCGACCGACCCGATTCGTCTAGCCGAACATCCTCCTTGGACTTTGAACTGTCGCCGGACTCGCGCGCGGTCAGCGTCCCCGATTGCCCTTCCTGCTGCTGCTTGTTTGGTTCCGCCTGCTGCTGCGGCTTCGGCCGGGCCGATTCGCCAAGGCCGAAACGCTTTTCGATGCCGAGCGCCGCCATCAGCGGCTCCTTGTTGAGCCACAAGCCATAGCCTGCCGCTAGCAGCGCCAGCATCAAGAACGACAGCAGTGCGCCGAGCCAGCCACCGCCGGAGCGCCGTTTTCCCGGTGCCTCCGCGCGGCGCACTTTTCCCGGCCGTCCGCTGGCACGGTCAAGTGTATCGATCGAATCGAGCGAAGAGTCATAGGCCGGCGGCCCGACACGCAGCGGCGGTGTCTCACGCGCCGTGGCCTTGCCGGCGCTCCCCGCGCCATTGCCGTTGCGGCCCACGGGCGGCGGCGATTTCGCCGGAACCGGACTGCGCAACTCCGGCTGCATCACTTCCCGGTTGGATTGCGGTTGCGGCTGCGGCTTCGGGGCTGCTTGCGGCTGGACTTGAACCACCGGAGCGCTGTCGATTTCCGGAGGCGCCATCAGTTCCTGCAGAACCTGCTCGGCCTCGATGCGACGCACCGCCTCCTCGAGGGTCTGCATCTGCTTGGCAATCGCCTCCTTGCCCGGCGGCGGCGAAATCGCCTTAAGGCGGCTTTCGATAGCCTGGCGCGCCTTGGCATAGACGAAAGCCCGAGTCTCCGCCGTATTGCTCGGCAGCCCGGAAATGGTCTTGTTCAGGATCGAAAAATAGTCGGCCATTCACTCGATTTCCGTCGGTCCGTCGGATGCTGCCGCGCGTCCGCGGCATTTTCCTGACGAACGTGCAGCACATTGACCGGCCTAGGCTTTTTTTCCGGTCCGGCCCTATCTTTAGTCTTGAAAGGGATCGTGAACAAGTATCGTGTCCTCGCGCTCCGGGCTTGTCGACAGCAGGGCCACCGGCGCGCCGATCCGTTCCTCGACCAGGCGCACATATTTGATTGCCTGGGCCGGCAATTGTGCCCAGCTTCGCGCCCCGGCGGTTGAACCGTCCCAACCCTCCAGCGTCTCATAGACCGGTTCGACGCTGGCTTGTGCACCTTGGCTTGCCGGCAAATAGTCGAGCATTCGCTCGCCGAGGCGATAGCCGACGCACAACTTGATCTCTTTCAGTCCGTCGAGCACATCCAGTTTGGTAAGCGCGATGCCGCTAATGCCATTGAGCGCAACTGCCTGACGCACCAGTACTGCATCGAACCAGCCGCAGCGGCGCTTGCGGCCCGTGACCGTTCCAAATTCGTGACCGCGCGCTCCGAGAAACTCTCCGGTCGCATTATCCTGTTCGGTCGGAAATGGCCCCTCGCCGACCCGCGTCGTATAGGCCTTGGTGATGCCGAGCACGTAGTTGATGCTGCCCGGGCCCATGCCCGAACCCGTCGCCGCCTGCCCCGAAACCGTGTTCGACGAGGTGACGAAGGGATAGGTGCCATGGTCGATGTCGAGCAGGGTTCCCTGCGCCCCTTCGAAAAGGATCCGCTCGCCGCGCCGGCGACGGTCGTCGAGCAGCTTCCAGACATTGTCCATGAATGGCAATACCGCATCGGCGGCCGGACGCAGTTCGGCCATCACCGCTTCATGGCTGACCTCCGGCTGGCCGAGCCCGCGCCGCAGCGCGTTGTGGTGGGTGAGCAGCCGGTCGACCTTGGCCGGCAGGGCGTCCATGTCGGCAAGGTCCATTACACGGATGGCGCGGCGGCCGACCTTGTCCTCATAGGCAGGCCCGATGCCGCGCCGCGTCGTGCCGATCTTGGCGCCGGAGTTGGAGGCTGCCGCCGCGTCCTCGCGGATGGCATCGAGTTCGCGATGCAGCGCCAGGATCAGTACGGCGTTCTCGGCGACGCGCAGGCGATCCGGACCGACCTCAACACCCAGTTCGGCCAGCCGCTTCACCTCTGCGATAAATGCATAAGGATCGAACACGACACCATTACCGATGACCGAGAATTTGCCCTCGCGCACGACACCCGACGGCAGCAGGCTCAATTTGTAGGTCTTGCCGTCGACGACCAAGGTGTGCCCGGCATTGTGGCCGCCCTGGAAACGCACCACGACATCGGCCCGCTCCGACAGCCAATCGACAATCTTGCCCTTGCCCTCGTCCCCCCACTGGGAGCCGATCACCACCACATTCGCCATCGAAAATCCCGGGAATTGCGCCGGTCTGCCGCCGGCGGCTTGTTCTTATGCAAAAAAACCGACAAACAGCAAGGCAAAGCCGCAGCAAGAACCCACAAACCCATGTCTCAGGTCAAAACCAGTTCGGCCGTGGCCTACGGCCTGCTCGTCATTACTGCGCTGATGTGGGCAGGCAACGCCATCGCCGGCAAGTTTGCTGTCGGACATGTTTCGCCGTTCCTGCTGACCAGCCTGCGTTGGATCATCGCCACCGCCATTCTGGCAGTCTGGGCCGCCCCGCATTTGCGCCGCGACTTGGCGGCCATGCGCCGCCACGCTGCCTATCTGTTCGCCATGGGCGCGCTCGGCTTCGCCATCTTCAACGACATGTTCTACCTGGCGCTGACCTATACCTCGGCGATCAATGTCGCGATCCTGCAGTCGTCGATGCCGCTTGCGGTGTTCGGGCTCAATTTTGCTTTCCATGCGATTCGCGCCACGCCCATGCAGATCGCCGGCTTCGGATTAACCCTCATCGGCGTGATCGTGATCGCGACGCGCGGCGACCTGCTGGCGCTCGGCGCCATGGATCTCAATCTCGGCGACGTCTTGATGGTCATCGCCATCAGCATCTATGGCGCCTATTCGGTATGGCTGGCCAAGAAGCCGCAAATGCACTGGCTGTCGTTTCTGACCGGCGCTTCGCTCGGCGCGTCGATCGCCTCGTTGCCGTTTGCCGCCTGGGAAATCGCCGCTGGCAGCGTGATCTATCCCGACCTGCCGGGCTGGGCGGTCACGCTGTTTACCGCCGTCGGTCCGGCGATCGTTGCCCAGCTATGCTGGGCGCGCGGCCTTGAAATCATCGGCTCCAACCGTGGCGGCGTGTTCATTAACGTTCAGCCGATCTTTGCCTCAGTCCTCGCGGTGGCGTTGCTCGGCGAGAGCTTCCATGTCTACCACGGCGTGGCGATGGCGCTGGTTTTCGGCGGCGTGTGGCTCAGCCAGCGGCGGTCAGCAGCCTGATCAGAACGCCTTCGGCAGGCCGGCCTCTTTCAACAGCCGATTCGCCAGATGGCGAGAACGGGACCCCGCGTCGATCGTGATCTTCTGACCCGTCTGTGGATTATGCCAAATTTCGTGATCGCCCTAACCTTGGCGCAGAAGCCGCCAGCCGGAGGCGGCCAACAATCTGCGCAACTTCGGCGCAAGCTTCTCAACCAAGCGGCCCGAAGCCCCTGCCGCCGTGCGAACGGGGCGGTTTCATTCGGCGGCCACGATATCATGGCTAGTTGTAATCAGCTCGATATCGATTTCGCCAGAATATTCGCCTTCCAACAAATCACGAGCCATGATCGGCAATTTTCGGCGCAATTGCTCGACAGTATTCGCTTCGGCAAAGAGGCCAAGTTTCCCGTCAGCTTGGGCGGCCCAAACCTCGGCTTCATCGTCCCAAAATGCACGTACGACGATTTTCATACGCTCACTCCATCGTCATGGACTATAGCACATCGAGCGCCTCACGATAAGAAATGAGCTATCGCACGACGAACGCCGGCGGCCTTGTCTGCCTGTGGCTGGGCTTGCCTGCCGAAAACCGCCGGGCTCACCCCACATCGAACACCAGCGGCTTGGCCTGTTTGAACTTGCCGCTTGCCATCAGCGTTTTCAGCACCTTCGGATCGACTGGCTGATCGAGATAAAGCAGCGCGATCGCGTTGCCGCCCGGCATGTCGCGGCCGAGCTGGAAATTGGCGATGTTGACGCCGGCCTCGCCGAACACCATGCCGAGCGTGCCAATGATGCCGGGAATGTCGTCATTGGTCGTGTAGATCATGTAGCGGCCGATCTCGGCTTCGAGATTGATGCCCTTGATCTGGATGAAGCGCGGCTTGCCGTCGGAAAAGCACGGTGCCGGCAACCGAGCGGATCTGACGGTCGGTGTGGACGGTCAGCTTGATGTAGGAGTCGAACACGCCCGACTGGCTCTGCGTCGTCTCCGACAGATGATGCCGCGCTCGCTCGCCATCATCGGCGCCGACACCATGTTGACCTCGGAGACCTGCGGGCGGATCAGGCCGGCAATCGCGGCGCTGGTCAGCGCCTTGGTGTTCATCGCCGCCACCGCGCCGTCATAGATGATCTCGATCTTCGTGATCGGTTCCTCGGTCACCTGTCCGACAAAGGCGCCGAGAACGTCGGCAAGCCGCACGAACGGCTTCAGGACTCGGCGCCTCTTCGGCGGTAATCGACGGCATGTTGAGCGCGTTGGAGACCGCGCCCTGGATCAGATAGTCGCACATCTGTTCGGCGACCTGCAGCGCGACATTTTCCTGCGCTTCGGTCGTCGAGGCGCCAAGATGCGGCGTGCATACGACATTCGGCAGGCCGAACAGCGGGCTATCCTTCGCCGGCTCGGTCTCGAACACGTCGAAGCCGGCGCCGGCAACCTTGCCGGCCTTGATAGCCGCCGCCAGATCGGCCTCGACGACCAGGCCGCCGCGGGCGCAGTTGATGATGCGCACGCCGTCCTTCATTTTGGCGATCGCCGCCGCGTCGATGATCGCCCGCGTCTTGTCGGTCAGCGGCACATGCAGCGAGATGAAATCGGAGCGCGCAAGCAATTCGTCGAGCTCGAGCTTTTCGACGCCGAGTTCGTCGGCCCGCTCCTGGCCGAGGAACGGATCGTAGGCGAGCACCTTCATCTTCAGACCATGGGCGCGCGCCGCGACGATCGAGCCGATATTGCCGCAGCCGATCAGGCCGAGCGTCTTGCCGGTGATCTCGACGCCCATGAATTTCGATTTTTCCCATTTGCCGGCCTGGGTCGAGGCGTCGGCCTGCGGCAATTGCCGGGCGACGGCGAACATCATGGCGATGGCATGCTCGGCCGTGGTGATCGAATTGCCGAACGGCGTGTTCATGACGATGATGCCCTTGCGGCTCGCCGCCGGGATATCGACATTGTCGACGCCGATGCCGGCCCGGCCGATGACCTTGAGCCGGTCGGCCCTCGCCAACAGTTTTTCGGTGACTTTCGTCGCCGAACGGATCGCCAGCCCGTCATAGTTGCCGATAATTTCGGCGAGCTTGTCCTTGTCCTTGCCGAGATCGGGCTGGTAGTCGACGTCGACGCCGTTGCGCCGGAAGATCTCCACGGCGGTTTCCGACAATGCGTCGGACACCAGCACTTTGGGAGCGGATTGCGCGGCCATGACGGCCTCCTTCAGATTGGGGTGATTGGGAATGCGTCCGGCCGAAGCCGGACGCCGAGTCGTCAGGCGGCGCGCTTGAGGCCAGACTACAGCGTGCGCGAAAAGCCCATTCGAGCCATGGCATCAGCGCTTCGAGGTCGGAGGTTTCGACCGTTGCGCCGGCCCAGATCCGCAGCCCAGGCGGCGCATCGCGATAGCCGGCGATGTCAAAGGCAACGCCTTCCTTTTCCAACGCCCCGGTCATCGTCTTGACGAAGGCGGCCTGCGCGTCCGCCGTCAGCGCCGCGACTTGCGGATCGACGATCGACAGGCAGACGGAAGTGTTGGAGCGCGTTGTCCGGCTCGTTTGGCGAGGAATTGCAGCCAATCTGATTGCGTGACGAAGCGCTCGATCACGGCAAAATTGGCGTCGGCGCGGCCGATCAGGCCAGGCAATCCGCCGACCGACTTGGCCCAGTTGAGCGCATCGAGATAGTCCTCGACGCACAGCATCGACGGCGTGTTGATGGTTTCGCCCGAAAAGATGCCCTCGATCAGCTTTCCCTTCGAGGTCAGGCGGAAGATCTTCGGCAGCGGCCAGGCCGGCTGGTAGCTCTCCAGCCGCGCGACCGCGCGCGGCGACAGGATCAGCATGCCGTGCGCGGCCTCGCCGCCCAGCACCTTCTGCCAGGAGAAGGTGACGACATCGAGCTTGGCGAAATCGAGGCGCTGGGCGAAGGCCGCCGAGGTGGCGTCGCAGATCGTCAGGCCCTCGCGGTCGGCGGGAATGAAATCGCCGTTCGGCACGCGCACGCCCGAAGTCGTGCCGTTCCAGGTGAAGACCACATCGCGGGAGAAATCGATCTTGCGCCAGGTCGGGCAATTCGCCGTAACTCGCCTCGAACGTGCGCACATCGTTCAGCTTCAATTGCTTGACGACATCGGTGACCCAGCCGGCGCCGAAGCTTTCCCAGGCGAGCACATCGACGCCGCGGGCGCCGAGCAGCGACCACAGCGCCATCTCGACGGCGCCGGTATCGGAAGCCGGCACGATGCCGATGCGGTAATCAGCCGGCACTTCCAGCACTTCGCGTGTCAGGCTGATCGCGCGGGCGAGCTTGTCCTTGCCGATTTTGGCGCGATGCGAGCGGCCGAGCGCGGCGTCGGACAGCGCTTCCGGCGACCAGCCGGGGCGTTTGGCACAAGGACCTGAGGAAAAATTGGGATTTGCCGGACGACGGTCCGGCTTCGCAAGCTGCGTCATGGCGGTCTATCCTTCCAGATAGCTGCCCCTCGTTGGGGAGGGGTGTCCCGCCGTCGCCATTAGGCGAGCGTCCGGATTCCGTCAAGATGCAAACTGGAAAACAGAAATCGGAAACCTGAGTTCAGGCTTCCGATTTCCGGATACTGGCTTTCCGATTGGAGGTCAGGGCTACCAGATTTCGTAGCGCAACCCGGCGCTGATCTGATGGACGTTGAGGTCGTTGATCTCGCCAACATCGGTGCCGCCGTCGTTGAGCCCGACATCGATCAGCCGGGTAAACCGGTAGCCGAAATCGAGCGTCAGGCTGTCCGTCAGGCGATAGTCGGCTCCTGCCATCAGTGAGAAACTGACGGCTGTCGAACGGAAATGATTGGTGATTTCCGCCCCGGCGGGCAGGATTTCGCGGCCGGGCCCGCCGCTGTGGGTAGCGCCTGCGCAAGTTTCGCCGGGATCGAGCACGCAATACAATTGCGAATCGTAGTCGCCCCAGCGCACCAGTGCCAAGCCCACACCACTGCCGAGGTAAGGCGTAACGCCGCTCCAGGACCCGAGGCTCCAATAGCCGTTCAGCGAAAAATCGGTGACGTCTGCCGTGGCACTGGTGTTGTGCAAACACTCGCCGGTATAGCCGGCGCCGCAGCCGCCAAGGTCCGATAGCCCGCCGAGCAAAAAGTCGCCGAAATGCGAGATCGTGAAATCGGCACGCAGATTGTCATTGAAAATATAGCCGACGCCAACGTCAATTGCGACGTTGTCGAAGAACGGTGCGTCCACAAATTCCTGATTGCCGCCGAGTGCAAAGCCAACGGTGCCAGCACCATGATAGGTGCCGATGTCGCCGCGCAGGTACCAGCCGCTGGCATATTCCACCGGCGTAATCCCGGCTTCCTTGCGGACTTCGTTGTCGAGATCAGCGGATGATGCCAAGCTCGGGGCGGCGAGCGCCGCGGCGGCCAACAGGATCGTTCGAGCGGTGGTCAGGCGGCGGATCACGATGACAGTCCCCTAGCCTCATTCTCAGCTCGGCCGGCTTTGCCGGCCCAAATCTTCGTGCACTTGGCGCGCGCCGCCGCGGGCGGGTCGGCGGACGCCTAGCGCAGCGCGTAGCGAAGGCCGAACTTGAAGTCGTGCGACGTCAGGTCGTTGAATACCATCGGGTTGTTGACGGTGTTGGTGCCGGTATAAGTGATGAGGTCGCCGCTGTGCGCATCGCCGAGATGGAGATAGCTGTAGCCGAGATCGAGCGTCAGGCGATCGTTGACTTGAATGCCGAGACCGGCATGCAGCGCCCAGGCGAGGTTCCATTCCGAAGCCGAGTTGCCATAGGCGACGCCCAGATTCGGCGTGTTGATGTCCTGGAAGCTCGAAATCGTGTTCTGCGATGCTCCGATGCCGGCGCCGACGTAAGGCGTGATCCCCCGCCAGCTGCCGAGATCGACATAGGCATTGCCCATGATCACCCATTCGCGCTTGTTAGCCGTGTACTGGTTGGAGCCATCGAAAGTGGTCGGATCGGCATCCGCGCAGCCCGGTACCGGCCCGGCGCATGAATAGCGGTCGAGAGCGCTGAAATTCGCCTTGCCGCGATATTCCACCGTCGCGTCGGCCCGGAACCACGGGTTGAACTGGTAGCCGATGCCTGCGCGGAATGTCGGTGCCGAAGAAAACGTTCCCGAATCGAGAAAATCAAACGCATCGGTATCGGCGAACAGCGCGTTCGACAGACCGCCATGCAATTGCTGGCTGCTCATGCCGATATCGCCGCGCAGATACCACCCGCCGACTGGTGCCGGCACGACTTCCGGAGCCTCGTAGACCGGCGGTTCGATGATGTCCGCTGCCGCCGCAATACCGCACTGCGCGCCGAGCGCGATTGCAAGACCAATGGCCGAAGTCGAAACGATTCGCCGAAGACGCATGGTGATTCCCTTCCCAATTCGCCCGGCTCGGCGGGCAGACATCCAACGATTGGGGGGAATAATCGCGGCGAAAGGTTAAGGCCGGATTAACTGTAAACCTTAACCTTGTGGAAAATGGTTAGCCAAAGACGAACGCGCGGATATCGCCGGCGGATCCGGCAAATCCGCCTATATGGTCAGGCGCAAATGAATAGGAATGCGGTCAGGCCGCAATCTGAGAGACGGCGCCGGCGATTTCCTCGACAACGCTGGTGATCAGCTTCTCGTCATCGCCTTGCGCCATGATGCGGATCATCGGCTCTGTGCCCGAGGCGCGGATGACCAGCCGCCCATCCTTGCCAAGGCGCTGGCGCCCGTGGTCGATCGCCTCGACTACCTTGCTATGCTCGAGCGGCGCCCCGCCGGAATAGCGCACGTTTTTGAGGACTTGCGGCACCGGATCGAACTTGCGGCAGATTTCCGACACCGAACGGTGGGCACTGCGCACCACCGACAGAACTTGCAGCGCCGCCACCAGACCGTCGCCGGTGGTCGAGAAGTCCGACAGCACGACATGGCCGGACTGTTCGCCGCCGACGTTGAAGCCCTTCGAGCGCATATGTTCGACGACATAGCGGTCGCCGACCTGGGTTCGTTCCAGCACCAGCCCGCGCGATTGCAGGAAGCGCTCGAATCCGAGATTCGACATGACCGTCGCGACAACGCCGCCTCCGGCCAGCCGTGCAGACGACTGCCAGTATTCCGAGATCACCGCCATGATCTGGTCGCCGTCGATGACCCTGGCATTTTCATCGACAATGATGACCCGGTCGGCATCGCCGTCCAGCGCGATACCGATATCGGCCCGGGTTTCGTGGACCTTGCGACACAGCGCCGCCGTGTCGGTGGAGCCGCAGTCCAGGTTGATGTTGTAGCCGTCCGGTTCATTGCCAATGGCGATGACTTCGGCGCCCAGTTCCCACAACGCGTCCGGCGCAACCTTGTAGGCGGCGCCGTTGGCGCAATCGACGACCACGCGCATGCCTTCCAGGCTCATTTCGCGCGGCAGCGTACGCTTGACAAATTCGACATAGCGGTCGCGCACGCCGTCGATGCGGGTCGACCTCCCGATATTGCGTGGCACGGCCAACTGGCGCGAAAGATCGCGGTCGATCAACACCTCGATTTGCTGTTCGATCTCGTCGGAAAGCTTATAGCCATCCGGTCCGAACAATTTGATGCCGTTATCCTCGTAAGGATTATGCGAGGCCGAGATCATTACGCCAATATCGGCCCTGAGCGAGCGCGTCAGCATGGCAACCGCCGGTGTCGGCACCGGGCCGAGCTGGAAGACATCCATTCCCGCCGCGGTGAACCCCGCTACCAGCGCATTTTCCAGCATGTAGCCCGAGCGGCGCGTATCCTTGCCGATGACGGCGCGGTGGCGGTAGTTGCCGCGGCGGAATGCAACCCCCGCCGCCATGCCGACCTTCATCGCCACTTCCGCCGTCATCGGCGCCGCATTGGCAGTGCCGCGGATGCCATCGGTGCCGAAATATCTGCGCGCCATCAAATTTTGCCTGAACGTTCCCCGGCCCATCCAATGCCATATTCCGCCGGATCGTGGCGTTCAAATTATATTCGCCCGCGTTACAAAAAGCTTTCGATTTTTCGGCTGCCTGCGGGCAGCGTTAACGCAGCGACGATATCCACTCACGGATCAGCGCCGCGCCGTCGGGGTCCGCAAGATGCCGGCCGAGTTCCGGCATCATCGCGCCTGGTTCGGTGCTTTCAATGCGATAGAGCAGGATCGAGCGGTCGGGTTCGCCGGCGACGATATCGAAATCGCGGTCACCGGCGCCACGACCGGCCGCCGCCGGACGCTTTGCAATGCCGAGGGCAACCGGCTCATGTTGGCCGGCATCGAGAAAAAGGCCCGAATTCGACGCCGCCCCGCCTTCGCGATGGCAATGTCCGCAATTGACGTCGAGCCAGGTTCGGGCGCGACTTTCCATCGGCGCGAAAGCGTCGCGCCAATCGGCGGCGCTCTCGACTTTGTCGATTTCCGGCAGCCCCGAAAGAATGCCGCGATTCTCCCAGTCCGCCAGCTGGTTGATGGCATCGCCCTGTTCACCTGGCGCGGGCATGGTCCGGTTGAGATTGCGTGCCTTGACGCCGAGCGGAACCAGTTCGCCGTTCAGCCCGTGACAGCCTTTGCACTGGTTCCGGTTCGGCACCGAATAGTCGAATTGCACCGATGTTGCATCACGGTCGATGAACGACACTGGCACGCGCTTGCCCGCGATCTTCAGCTCGGCATCGCTTTGCTCTGTGTTCCACAAATACGCGAGTGCCAACCATCCATCGGGCCGACGCAACAGCAGTCGCGTTTCGATCAGGCGAATGTTTTGGCCGGGCGAGCGAAAATCGGCCGGATAGGCGAAGGTCTTGATCAACGCGCTTCCGACCGGAAATTCGAAAGCTTCATGCGCGACATAGGCCGCCGACTTTCCCGGAGGCACATAAACGGCACGGAATTTCAGCGCCCGGTCAGAAAACAGCGGCGTCGTCAGATCGTAGGCGACCACGCCTTTGGCCGCCGGCGCCAGCGGGCCATTGGGGAAAAACCCGTATTCGCTCAGAAACTTCGCCGGCGGATCGGCAAGGATCGCCGCAAACTTCTCGGCGGCGGCGACCGAAGCCGGCAGTGTCATGATGAGGCTGCCGAGCGCCAGGCCGGCTAGCCAGGCCGGCGATTTCAACTGCCCTGGTCCTGCGGCAGTTTCACCGGCGGCGGCTCGGACAGGCTCCCGCCATAGCCGGAAATCTGGCGGTCCGGCGCCGTCGACCACGGCAGCAGCATTTGCGAGATCATCTTGAGATTGATGAAGGTGGTGTCCGCTGATTCCGAGACATAGATCCGGTTTTCCGCAGCCACCCAACTCAGCCATTCCGGAATGCGGGTGACCCCGTCCCAGACGACATCGGGCACCGGAACTCCGGAGATTTTCGAGATCGTGTCGCCGACTTCGCCATTCGGGTCGTCGCCGCCGTCGCCGTATTCGTTGTCGTGCACATATACGCCGCGCGGCACGAACAGGTAGTTCTTGTCGTCGTAGTCATTCGGATATGCGGCAATCAGCACATGCGTCGTCGCATTGCCCGACAACTTGTTGCCGAAGACATGGACGTTGCGGTTGGCCATCACCATGATGCCGAGGCCGCGCGGCACCATCGCCACGGTATTGCCTTTCGGAGCGAAGTTGTCGGTGTCGTTGTCGGCCACGGTATTGGCGAAAACGCGGACATCGCGCCCGCCCTGCTGCGGCAGGTTCGGCAGGTCGAAGACGAGAATGCCGCCGGTATTGTGGCGCGAAATATTGTCATGGACATCGGCGCGCCAGGAATTCTCGATCTCGATGCCGGCGACATTTTTTTCGGCAAGGCAGTTGCGAACGACAATGTCCTGGCTCTGGCCGACATAGATCCCGGCATCCGATGCGCCGCGCACAGTGACGCCGTCGATCAGACACGTTCTTCGAGGACACCGGATAGACACCATAAGCGCCATTCTTCTCGTTCGGGCCGCCGATCCATTCGACCCGCAGATTGGAGAAGGTGATCCGGTCCGAGCCTTTCGATTTGATGCCGTCGCCCTTGGAATTCTCGACAGCGAAACCGTCGAGCACGACGCCGTTGGAGGTCACCAGCAGGCCTTCGCCGCCGCCGGTCTGGCCGGCAAAGGAAAGGATCGAGTTGTCCGGTCCGATGCCGCGGATCGAAACGTTGTCAACATCGAGCGACAGCCCTTCGCTCAGTTCGAAACGGCCGATGCCGAGCCAGATGGTGTCGCCGGGCTTGGCCTCGATCAGCGCCGTAGCGAGCCGCTCCTGGGCGTCCGCCCCCGGTGCCACCGAAATGTCGGCGCCGAAGGCTGGGGCAGCCAACACCGCGATCGACAAGGACAGCAGGGTCTGGGCGCTGCGGCGCATGGCAATACCTTCACGCAAACGGGTTCCGGCGCCTGCCGGTTCGCCGCGCAACCTGCACCTAAATGTCAAAAGATTCAAATCCATGGCCGACCTTGTGACACGGCGGTCGACCGCATTGTTTCGGCCTGCGCCGCCAAAGGATCGGGCTGGAAGCCCATGCCTGTTCGCCCTGTCGCGGCTGTAAGGGGGCTTTGGCCTACTATCACAGGGTCAAAGTGCCGCAACTCCACGGTGGCACTGCAAAAATTCAAGATGTATTGTACTGGCGTTGTGTGCTTGCGAGCGCTAGCCATCGACGAGCGACTCCGAAATGCGTCTTAACGCGGTTGCCTACTACGCCGATTTCTTCATCAGCGGCGCAATCATTCTGGCGCTGTTTGCCGGCAACGCTATTCTTGCACTCAAGGTCGGAAGTGCATTGGAGGTCCCGATCTGGATCGCATCGGCAATCACCGGCCTGGTGGTCTGGTCACTGCTCGAATACGCGGTTCACCGCTTCATCTATCACCGGGTTCCGATCTTCGATGCGCTGCACGACGCGCACCACGCCGAACCCGAGGAACTTATTGGCGCCCCGCCACTCGTCGGAATCTCCCTGGTCCTCGCCATGGGCTATCTGGCGCTGCTCGCTTCCAATTTCGCGATCGCGAGCGGGATCACTTCGGGCCTGTTCCTGGGTTACATGGGCTATATGCTGGTCCACCACGCGTCCCATCACTGGAAGCCGAGAACGGGCACCTGGCTCTACATGCTGCGCCGTCACCATGCGCTTCATCATTACCGAAATGAGGAAGGCAATTTCGGCATCATTACTTCGTTCTGGGATCACCTGTTCGGGACGGCATTCGAGCCGGCCACGCACAACTCCAATCGCGGCACCGCCTGAGCGCCCGCGCCGGTCGATCAATGCCACTCCAAAACGAGACTACCTCGCAGAGAGTGCGGGGTTTCTCTTAAGAAAAGGGGGCTCAGCCCTGCGGCTGCGGCTCCATCGTCCCGGGGCCGGGTTCGCCGCCGCGCTTCTTCTTGGCAGCTCCTGCCGCCGGCACCGCCGATCCGCGCGATGGCGGCGTGTCGTCGCCAAGGTCGCGTGCAGGTTTGCGTCCCGCAATGATGTCGGCGATTTCGCTGCCGGAAAGCGTTTCATATTCGAGCAGCCCTTGCGCCAGCGCTTCCCAATCCTTCTTCTTCTTGGTCAGGATTTTGGTCGCCACGTCGTAGGCCTCGTCGATCAGCCGACGCACCTCGAGGTCGATCTTTTGGGCGGTCGATTCGGAAACGTTCTTCTGCTGCGTCACCGAGTGGCCGAGGAAAACCTCCTGCTGGTTCTCGCCATAGGAGACCTGGCCGAGTTCGTCGGAAAAGCCCCATTGTGTGACCATGGCGCGGGCGAGCTTGGTCGCCTGCTCGATATCGGAAGCTGCGCCAGAGGTAATGTTGTCCTTGCCGAACTTGATCTCTTCGGCGACGCGCCCGCCCATCATGATGCCGAGCCGCGAAACCATCCATTTATAGGACAGCGAATAGCGGTCGCCTTCCGGCAACTGCATGACCATGCCCAGCGCTCGGCCGCGCGGGATAATCGTCGCCTTGTGCACCGGATCGGCCTTCGGCACGTTGAGTGCGACGATGGCGTGACCCGCCTCGTGATAGGCGGTCAGCTCCTTTTCCTCCTGCGTCATCGCGGTCGAGCGGCGCTCGGCGCCCATCATCACCTTGTCCTTGGCATCCTCGAACTCGGCCATGGTGACCATGCGCTTGTTACGCCGCGCCGCGAGCAGCGCAGCCTCGTTGACGAGATTGGCAAGATCGGCGCCGGAAAAGCCGGGCGTGCCGCGTGCCAGCGTCTTCAGATCGACGTTCGGCGCCATCGGCACCTTGCGCACATGCACTTTCAGAATCTTTTCGCGGCCGACGATATCGGGATTGGGCACGACCACCTGGCGGTCGAAGCGACCCGGACGCAACAGCGCCGGATCGAGCACGTCGGGCCGGTTGGTCGCCGCAATCAGGATGATGCCTTCGTTCGATTCGAAGCCGTCCATCTCGACCAGCAACTGGTTGAGCGTCTGCTCGCGCTCGTCATTGCCGCCGCCGAGACCGGCGCCGCGATGGCGCCCGACCGCGTCGATTTCGTCGATGAAGATGATGCACGGCGCGTTCTTCTTGGCCTGCTCGAACATGTCGCGCACGCGGCTGGCGCCAACGCCGACGAACATCTCGACGAAGTCGGAACCGGAGATCGTGAAGAACGGCACATTTGCCTCGCCGGCAATGGCGCGGGCCAACAATGTCTTGCCGGTTCCCGGCGGGCCGACCAGCAATACGCCGCGCGGAATCTTGCCGCCCAGGCGCTGGAACTTCTGCGGATTGCGCAGGAACTCGACGATCTCCTCGAGATCGACCTTGGCCTCATCGACGCCTGCGACGTCCTCGAAAGTGATGCGGCCTTGGGTTTCGGTCAGCAGTTTCGCTTTCGACTTGCCGAAGCCCATGGCCTTGCCGGAAGTGCCCTGCATCTGGCGCATGAAAAATATCCACACGCCGAGAATGACGAACATCGGCAGCCAGGTGAACAGGAACGATCCGAGCGCCGAGCCGTCGGTCGGTGGCCGCGCCTCGATGATGACGTTCTTGTCCTCAAGCTTGGAGATCAGGCCGGGATCGGACGGCGCATAGGTTTCGAAACGGCCGCCCTTGTCGTTGTAGACGCCGCTGATTGTCTGGCCGGCAATCGACACCGAGCGGACGCTGCCGCTGGCCACGTCCTGGAGGAATTTCGAATAGGGAACCTCGGTTTCCCCGGCGTGTTGCGTCGGCCGCTGGAACAGATTGAACAGCGCAACCAGCAAGACCGCAATGATGGCCCACAAGGCGAGGTTGCGCAGGTTCGGATTCATTGGTTCTTCCTCACTGGCGCCACCTCGCCGCGGGGCGGCCAGTCGCCGGGTTACTTTTGCACGTAGGCAGTTGACAATACATAGGTTTGAAACCGGCGCCTGCCAAGCGCAGCGCGGGCGATTGAGCCCAGCATCGCGCGAAATTGTTGCCTTTGTTTGAATCCGCGCGACAAGCTTGTCCTCTGGCGCATGATATTGGCCGAATTTGGCTTCAATATCGGCAAGCCGCGCATTAATCTGCCATGCAATTTCGTGCCGGCCGCGAACCGCGTCCCATATGTCGGGACGCTCGCCGACCATCAAGGAGAAACCGCCATGTCGCTGCGTATCAACGATATCGCCCCAGATTTCACCGCCGAGACGACCCACGGACCGATCAAGTTCCACGACTGGATCGGCAACGGCTATGCCGTGCTGTTCAGCCACCCCAAGGATTTCACGCCAGTCTGCACCACCGAACTCGGCTATATGGGTGGCCTCATCGGCGAATTTTCCAAGCGCGGCGCCAAAATCATCGGCATTTCCGTCGATCCGGTCGACAGCCACAACAAATGGAAGGCCGATATCGAGAAGGCGACCGGCAACAAGGTCGACTATCCGCTGATTGGCGATCCCGAACTGAAGATCGCCAAGCTTTACGACATGTTGCCTGGCAGCGCCGGCAACAGTTCGGAAGGTCGCACCCCTGCCGACAACCAGACAGTGCGCTCCGTTTTCGTCATCGGCCCCGACAAGAAGGTCAAATTGACGCTGACCTATCCGATGACCACCGGGCGCAATTTCGACGAAATCTTGCGGGCGCTCGACAGCATCAAATTGACGGCCGAGCACCAAGTGGCGACACCGGCCAACTGGAAGCAGGGCGAGGACGTCATCGTCACCGCGGCGGTTTCCGATGCCGATGCCGAGAAGCGCTTCGGCGGCTTCACCCGGGTACTGCCTTATCTGCGCAAGACCGCTCAACCCGGCAAACGCGCTTAGGCAAAGTACGGAGCGCAGAGCTTCTACGGTTCCCCGCTGCGCCCGGCTTCGCGGGCCGGGCGGAAATCCTGCCGACCGCCCAGTTGCCGCGCCCAGTTAAACAGCGGTTCGTCGCTTTGCGGACAGAAGAACTCGATTGCCGGCACGACCCGGCGCAATGCGATGCCCGCCGGCGGCTGGCCGGCAACCAGCAGGCCGGCTTGCTCGTAGCAGCCTTCGAACGCGAAATATCGCGATGCTGCATCGGCGATGACCGGTGCCGACGCCAGCGCCCGGTGCGGCGCGGTCAGGCCGCGCTGGCGACGCGCCGCGGCGATGCGGTCGAGGGTGCCGATGTCAGGCGGGCCGATGCGGATCGGTTGCTGCGAGCGATTGGCGATTTCAAGCCTTCCATCCCACAGCAGGCTCTCGCCGGCAGCGATGGCCGCGCGCGCAAGATTTCGACGTTCGCGCCAGAACCGCAAGCGCTTGGGCCCGCATTCGATCAGCGCGCCTCCCAGCGTCGTCGCCGAACGCCGACCCACCCCCGACAAAATCGGGGCGAGGCTTGCAGGCGAGACGAAATGGCGGCTACCGCCGGCTGCCGCGATCAGCGACTGCAACGCTGCGACCAGCACCGGTTCCGGCGCCCGGCTTGCCGCGACAAAGTCGAGTTCGAGCACCAGGCCCGGCAGCCGGGTGACGCAGCGGTCGAGTAGCCCGGCCGCATCACGCGCCACGACTGCGCGCCAGCGGCCCGCGGCCAAAGCCAACTGCAGCAGGGCCTCCCGTCGTTGCGGGGCGGCGGCCAACGCCCGGCGCACCCGCACACGCTCGTAGGCCTCGTCGCGATTGGTCGGGTCCTCGATCCAGCCCTGACCGACCGAGGCAAGATAGTGACGCAGTTCTGCCCGGCTGGTCGCCAGCAACGGCCGCGCCAAGACCGTGCCATCTGGCAGAAGCGTCCGGCGCGCCATGCCGGCAGTGCCGCGCCCCGAACCGCCGCCGCGCGCCAGGCGCATCGCCACCGTTTCGGCCTGGTCGTCGGCGGAATGGGCAGCAAGGATAACGTCTGCACCGATCGCCTTGGCGTGACGTTCAAGCAGGCGATAGCGCGCCTCGCGCGCCGCTTGCGGCAGGCCCGAATCCGGCTTGCGGCCGTGCCAGGCGATGGTCGTGTGATCGATACCGAGCCGGGCGCAAACCGCCGCGACAAACGCCGCTTCGGCCGCCGCCTCGGGCCGCAGCCCGTGATCGATCGTCACTGCGTGCAGGTCGTGCCCCTGCGCTTGCGCCCAGGCCTGGGCGAGCAGCAGCAGGGCCATCGAATCGCCGCCGCCCGATACCGCCACAATCGCAATTCCCTTGGGCGCGATTCCGGCAAACAGGTGCTGGGGCGCAAGCGACAACTCAGCCGGCCGTGCAGCTCGCCGCCTTTTGTTCGGAGGCGACCTTGGCGCGCACCGAATCGGACGCCTTGGGATATTGCTTGCCGACCTCGGCAAACGTAGCGCATGCGAGCTCGCGCTGGTTCATGCCGGCAAGCGACACACCGAGCTTCAGCAGCGTCTGTGGCGCCAGCTTGGCGCTCGGGTATTTCTTGTGGGCGTCAAGGAAAACCTTGGCGGCGCCCTCATAATCCTTCATCGCCAGCAGACTTTCGCCGAGCCAAAAGTTCGCTTCCGCGATTTTTGCGTGACGAGGATAGTCGCGCACGAATTCGCCGAAGCTTTTCGCCGCGTGGCGATAGTCGCCGGCCTGCACATAGGTATAGCCGAGATCGTAGACCTGGTCTGCGGCCTTGGCCGGATCCGGTGGCAAGGCGGCCTGCTGCTGATTTTCGACGCCCTGTTGCTGGCTACCGCCGCCCTGCTGCTGCTCGTCCTGGCGGACCGGCGGTTTCGTCAGGTCGACCGGCTTTTCGATCGCCGTGTCGACCAGATTGCCATTGGCATCAAAGATTAGCTTTCCGAGCGGTTGAGGGGCGCCGGCCTGGCCTTGCGTGCCGTCGAAGATTTCGACGCCGTCGATCGTGCGAATGGTGCTTTGGCCGGCATCTGCCGACGCCGCGCCATTCAGCGCGCTGTCGTTGCTCTGGGCAGTGTCGTTATTTTGGGCGCCGTCGTTGTTCTGGGCGTTGTTCTGGCCGATCGCCGCCGTCTGCTCGTCCTGGCGTTCGACGCTTTCGCCTTGCTGCCTGCGTGCGGCAACGGAAGAATCATCGCGCTTGCCCAACGCGCCGCGCTTTTTTTCGATTTCCTGGAACCGGAATTCGTTGTCTTCCTGCATTTTACGCATCTGTTCCTGCAATTGCAGGATGGTGAAGTTGAGGTCCTCGATCTTGCCGTTGAGCGACCTGACTTCCTCGTCGAGCTGATTGATGCGAACCGCCGCGTCCGCCGCCTGCGCAAGTTGCATCGCCTTCGGTGCTTTCGCTAACGGGGCGATCCAACCGAACCCGACATCGTCGCGCGTCGTAGCGCCATTCGCGGGCCATGTCGCAACTGCCATCAGGGCCAGGGCTGCCAGCATCCGTTTCATTTTCGTTTATCCCGAAGCCAAGATTTTCTTGCGGCGCAAGATAGCGCCAAGCCTAGGCAACAGGAAGGCGGCGCTTTTCGGGCGCCGCAGGTTTGGCCCGTTCGGCCTGGCGCGCTCAACCACTCGGCGCCGTGAGCACCGTGACCGCGCGCCGGTTCTGCGACCAGCACGAGATATCGTTGCACACCGCCACGGGCCGTTCCTTGCCGTAGGATATGGTTCGAATGCGCTTGGCTTGAATTCCCTTCGATGCCAGATAGTCGCGGGTTGCCGCCGCACGACGGGCGCCGAGCGCGATATTGTATTCGCGCGTGCCGCGCTCGTCGGCATGGCCTTCAACCGTGATCGGATAATTGAGATACCGCGCCAGCCATTGCGCCTGGCGATCGAGCGTCGCCCGCGACTGCGCCGTCAGCACCGACGAATCGGTCTCGAAGAATACCCGGTCACCGACATTGACGGTGAAATCCTGGGCGGAACCGGGCACCGCCTGGTTAATGCCGAGGCCGCCGGCATTGTCCGGCAATTTGTTGTTGGCGCAGCCGGCAAGCGCCAGGCCGGCGGCAATGGCAAGGGCGACCGGCATCTTGGCGAACGGGCGCGTGACTGCGGCAAACATTCCATACTCCTTGAAGCAATCGGGCAAGGTTCCAATAACCATAGTGCCGGTTAAGGGATACGCAAGAAACAGGGTTAATGGGGTTCGAACGCCGGAGCCGCCCCGAGCGCGTTTCCCACCGCTGTTGACCACCCCAGTATGTCGAAAACGCGGCGGCCCCGGCCGTTGCCGCCCGAGATTTAGTCGAGCAGCGGCGACCAGGCGGGGTCGGAGCCGAACGACGGCGTGCCGATGCGGCGCTCGTTGTAGCCGGTCAGATCGATCGAAAATATCGACGGTCCGCCGTTTTCGCCGCCCGCATCGCGAAAGAACATCAAGACTCTGCCATTGGGCGCCCAGGTGGGCCCTTCATTGTGATAGCCCTCAGTCAGGATGCGCTCGCCGCTGCCGTCCGGTTTCATTACCCCGATGGCAAACTGGCCGCTCGACTGTTTGGTGAATGCTATATAGTCGCCGCGCGGCGACCAGACCGGCGTACCGTAGTTGCCGTTGCCGAAGGAAATGCGCTGCTGGTTGGAGCCGTCGGCATTCATGACGTAAATCTGCTGGTGGCCGCCGCGGTCGCTTTCGAAGGCGATGCGCGAACCGTCCGGTGAATAGGACGGCGCCGTATCTATGGCCGCCGTTGTCGTCAGCCGCGTCATCCGCCGCGAACGCAGGTCCATCACGAAGATGTTGGAATTGGCGCCCTCGTTCAGGCTCATGATGATTTTCTGGCCGTCGGGCGAAAACCGTGGGCTGAAGCTCATGTTCGGCAAGTTGGAAACGAGTTCACGCTGGCCAGTCTCGATCTGGTAGAGATAGACGCGCGGATTGCCGCCCGCATAGGACATGTAGGTAATTTCCTGTCGCGTCGGCGAAAACCGCGGCGTGACGACAAGGTCATCGCCACGCGTGAGATAGCGCAGCCCGGCGCCGTCCTGGTCCATGATCGCCAGACGCTTGACGCGCTTAACTTTCGGCCCGGTCTCGTCGATATAGACGATGCGGGTGTCGAAATAACCCTTTTCCCCGGTGAGTTTCGAATAGATCGCGTCGGCAATGATATGCGCCACCCGGCGCCAGTTCTGCGGCTGGGTGAAGAACTGCTGGCCGACGATCTGGTCGGCCGCCACAACGTCCCACAACCGGAACTCGGCCTTCAGCCGGCCATCGGATTGCTGCGTCACCTGGCCGGTAACCAGTGCCTGGGCATTGATCTGGCGCCAGTCTTCGAAACGCGGCCTGGCATCGGTACCCGAGATGCGGTCGATGAACGCCGCCTTTTCGATGGGCCGGAACAGGCCGGAATTCTTCAGGTCCCCCTCGACCACGGCGGAAATGTCGCGGGCAACCTGCTCGCCGGCAAAGTCGGTGATCGCGATCGGCAAAGGCTCGCGATTGGCTTTCGACAGGTCGATTTCGACGAGCGCATGACCCGGCCGAGCAAATAGCAGCAGCGCCACCAGCCCGACTATCACAACAGTGGTACGGGCGCGCATCGCCTCACCGAATCAATTCATTCGCAATAATCCCGTCATCGAAATCTCATTCAATCAACAATTCCCCGGCCCGCAGGCTCTATAAGCCGGCGCGGGCCGTCCGGTCAAAAGTCCCCCGGTTCGAAATTGACCCGCACCTCCCGCCAGGTTTCGTATTTTTCCGCCGGCAGCACGTCGGCAAACGAGCAGTTTCTCGCATCGAGATTGCGCGCCAACCCGGATTCGATCGCCTGCACATGTTCGGGCCGGGCAACGCCGGTCACATCCATGCTCACGATCTTGGCCATGGTGCCATCCCGGCCCATGCGCATCAGCAGGCTGATCTGCAGGTTTTCCTGATCGACATAGGCTGGAATCGACCAGCACTGGGAAACGCGACCCTTGAGCGCGTCATATTCACCCTTCGTGAGTTTCGGCGCAGCCTGCCCGGTCTCGTTGCCGATCGAAGCGACCTTGGTTTCTCGCTTTGCGCCGCTTTCGGTATCCTTCTGCTTGTTCAACAGGTCGGCGATCTGATCGTTGAGCTTCTCGACCTTCTCGGTAGAAGCCGCGGTCTGGGCGACTTTTTGCTCGTCGACCTTCTTGCGCTCCTTGGTTTCGGCCTGCTTCGGCTTGGGTCGCGGCGCGCCAACCGGTACAGGCGGCTTGTCCGGCAGCTTCAGATTGTTTTCATCGACGGATGCCGACTGCTGGCTTTGATCGATGAGCGGCGGATCGTCGATGCTGATCTTCGACTGGTTGAGATTGGCAACCTCGGTGGATGCCACCGGCGCTTCCTGCTTCTGCGCATCGAGCGCCGGATCGGTCTTTGCTTCGGGCGCATTGATCTGACGTTCCGCCTCCGGCGCCGCCTGCGCCTTGACGGTGTCGAGCGGCTTGTAGGTCAATTCGCCCTTGCGGCTCTTTTCATCGGCATTAGCATCGCCGATATTCTTCGCATCACGAATTTTTTCCGGGCGCTTGGTCTGCTCCGGCGCCGGCACCGGATCGGCTTCCGCCCGCTTCTCGCCCTTGGCGGTCTTGGCCGGCTCGAGCGCGGCAAAATCGACCTCGACGCCTTCGTCCTGCAACGTCACCAGCGGTGCCGGCGCCGACAAATGCAAAAGGCTCCAGGCGATCAGCGCCGTGTGCAGGGAAGTGGAAAGCGTGACGCCGAGCTTCATGCACCCGGCCCTACTGCCCATCCCGGGGCAAGCTCGAAAGCGTGATTTTCTTGAAGCCGGCGCTCGAGATGTCCGCCAGCACGCGGGCGATCGCATCATAGGCCACCGCCTTGTCGCCGCGAACGAAAACGCGGGTGTCCTCGCCGGTCTTGTTGGCAGCAATCGCCTTGAGCTTGGCAGCGACTTCAGAGATGTCGATCTGGTTTTCCTGCAGGAATACGCGGCCCTTCGCATCGACCGAAATCGTGATCGGCTGCGTATCGGCATTGACCGCGCCGGCCGCCGTCTTGGGCATTTCCAGCGGCACGCCGACAGTCAGCAGCGGAGCCGTGACCATGAAAATGATCAGCAGCACCAGGATTACGTCGACGAACGGCGTGACGTTGATTTCGCTGACCGGCTTGTGGCGCCGACGGCGATGGCGCCGACCGCCGCCGCCCGCTGCTTGAACCGCCAATGCCATTTTTGTTGTCCCGATCTTGCCTCAGGCGTCGCTGCTGCGGGTTTTCTCATCGATCTGGCGCGAAAGTATGACGGAGAACTCGTCGGCAAAGCCTTCGAGCCGCGATCCGATCCGCCCGATATCGGTGGTAAACTTGTTATAGGCGATTACGGCAGGTATCGCCGCAAGCAGGCCGAGCGCCGTCGCCAGCAGCGCCTCGGCGATGCCGGGGGCGACCACGGCCAGGTTGGTCGACTTCGAACCGGCGATCGCCTGGAACGAGGTCATGATGCCGACGACCGTGCCGAACAGGCCGATGAACGGACCGGCGGAACCGACGGTGGCGAGGAATCCGAGACGCGATTCGAGCCGTTCCACCTCGCGGGACGTGGCGACATCGAGCGCCTTTTCGATGCGCATCTGCAGGCCGATCGGCGAATTGGCCCCAGCCTTGAAGCTTTTCTTCCATTCGTTCATGGCCGCCACGAACAGCGCGCCCATGCCGATGGAACTGCGCTCGGAAAGCGAGCGATAAAGCTCTTCCAGGCTCTGGCCGGACCAGAATACCTTCTCGAAGCGGGAAAGTGCCAGCCGCATGCGCGCCACGGCAAACCACTTGTCGATAATGATCGCCCAACTCCAGATCGATGCCGCCAGCAGCCCGATCATCACCGATTTGACGATCCATCCCGCCTGGGCAAACAGGGCAAACACCGACAATCCATCGGCCGACCCCAGCGATTCGATCTGGACCTGCGCGATAGCAGGCCCGCCGACGGCCGTCAGGATTAACGTTGCAAGCAGTGCCGGTGTCGCAAGGTGCCGCATGGAATTCCGTGAAAATTGCCGGCCGGGCGCAAGACCTGGTGTCGACGATTTGCCCGCCAATTTTCCGGTTCAAGCGGGACAAACTTGTTCAAAGCAAGGCGCCGAGTCACCCGGCACGCGCAGTGCCTTGTAATGCATCCTTAGGGTTAAGGAAGAGTTAGGGGGTTAACGAACGGTTAAGACTTGCGACACTGCTGGCCGTCGGAAGAGTCCCGCGCCTGCTGCCCCTTGACCTCAAGTAAACTTGAGATCGTAGCGTCGCGGCCATTCGAAATGTCCATCGCAGGGAGCAGATAATGCGCAGCGCGTCTCTCGAACACATCAATCTCACCGTCAGCGATCCCGACAAGACGGCGGCACGGCTGTGCAAGCTGTTTGGCTGGGAAATCCGCTGGCAGGGCGCGGCGATGAACGGAGGCCGCACCGTCCATGTCGGCACCGACGACGCCTATCTTGCGGTCTACGGCCCGCGCAAGCCGGCGGCGGCACCAGCGGAGACGAGCTACGATACGGTCGGCGGCATGAATCACATCGGCGTCGTCGTAGACGATCTCGACGCCGCCGAGGAGCGGGTGAAAGAGGCCGGCTACAAGCCGCATTCGCATGCCAACTATGAGCCCGGCCGCCGCTTCTATTTCGACGACGAGGACGGCGTCGAGTTCGAGGTAGTCAGCTACGCCTGATGGGCGTGCAATGATCAGTCGCGCGAGCCGGTCAGTTTCTCGCGCAAATCGTCGGGAAAGCGTTTCGCCCCTCCACCGTGATTGATGAAGGCGACTTCGACATCGGCGCCGCAAATCATGGTTTCGGTACCGTCGGCTTCCGTGCGCCAGACCTCCTGGCGTAGGAACGAGCGTGCCCCGGTCAGTTTTTGCAGGATCGTGCGCACGGTCAAAAGATCGTCGATCTTGGCCGGCGGGCCGAATTTGAGCGTCATACGATGGATCGCAAAGGCGCTGTCGTCCTTTTCCAGATCGGTATGGAAAATCCGCAGGTGGCGCAGCCATTCGGTGCGCGAGCGTTCCATGTATTTCAGGTAATTGGAATGGTAGACGACACCGGAAAAATCCGTGTCCTCGTAATAAACGCGGACCTCCATCTCGTGGCCGTTCGGGATCAGGCGATTGGCGAGGGTCGTGTTGTCGCGGCTCATCGGTTGTTCGTAGCTACGCGCGCCAACTTGGGCAAGCAGATGCGATTGAGATCGGGGACCGTCACGAAGTGGATGCGCGCGCGGCGGCGATAAGGCGCAGAAAAATTTGGCGCAGGTACGCATTCTCTTCCGCGGTCAGATGCTGCCCGAAGCACTCCTCGATCGCCGGACCATAGACCGCCCACATGCGCTTTCGCATCTCATGGCCATCGGGGGTCAGGACGGCATAGGCACCGCGCCGGTCGCCCTCGACCCGTTCACGCATCACCAGACCGGACTTCTCCAGTCGGTCGACCAGCCGGGTCAGGTTGCTGCGGGCAATGATTGCCGCATTGGCCAATTCCGCCATGCGGAGACGGTTGTCTGGCGCGCGCTCCAGCGACCACAATACGTCGTACCAGGCGAGCTCCGGCAGACCGGCAGCCGCTAGCCGCGCCTCGATCTTGGCGAGAAGCGCCTCGTGGGCGGCGAGAAAGCTCGGCCAAGCCGATTTTTCCGCTGCCGTCCCCCGTTCACCACCTGCCATCGATTCCACGCTGTCACCCATGCCGATCTCGTTTTCGTGATTTGCGGTGGCAGCTATGTTCATCTATGTAGTTGCAGCTGGAATGATCGCGTATGCAATCATCCATGAAACAATTATACCACTCACTCGCAAGGAAGTAAAGCCATGTCCCAATCCAAGGAAATCGCCCGTCAGGAGTTGCAATCCCTCCTGTCCAATGGCCACAAGCCGATCCTCATCGAGGCCCTCCCGGCCCGCTACTATCTCGACAGCCACCTGCCTGGTGCCGTCCACATGCCGCATGACCGCACGGCCGAACTCGCCGCCGCGGTCGCGCCGGAACGCGATAGCGCCATCGTTGTCTATTGCGCCTCGGCCACCTGCCGCAATTCCCATATCACCGCCGCCCAACTGGAGCGCATGGGCTATGGCAATGTGCGGGTCTACGCCGGAGGCAAGCAGGACTGGGTCGAAGCCGGCCTAACAACCGAAACCGGCGGCATAGCCCGCTGAAGAGCCAGGTCGGTCCGAAGGATATCGGCGTCGGTGCTTGATCCGGCGCTCACTCCTCTTCGAACAGCCGTCCCTGCACGACCGCAAGATCGGGTGGCGCTTCGAGCCCGAGATGCTTCCACGCCCGCGCGGTCAGTACGCGGCCGCGCGGCGTGCGCTGGATGAAGCCCTGCTGGATCAGGAACGGCTCGATGATGTCCTCGATGCCGTCACGCGGCTCCGACAGCGCCGCGGCCAGCGTCTCGATCCCGACCGGACCGCCGCCGAAATTGCGTGCGATCTGGTTGAGGTAGCGCTTGTCGAGCTGATCGAGACCAAGGCTGTCGACCTCGAGGCGTGTCAGCGCCGCGTCCGCCGTTTTCGCATCGACGGTTTTTGCGCCGGCAACGTCGGCAAAGTCGCGGACCCGCCGCAACAGCCGCCCGGCAATGCGCGGCGTGCCGCGCGCGCGTCGCGCGATCTCAAGCGCCCCGTCGTCTGAGAGCGGCAGCGCTAGGATGCGCGCGCCGCGCCGCACGATTTGCTCCAGTTCCTCGACGCTGTAGAAGTTCAGGCGGATCGGGATGCCGAAGCGGTCGCGCAAAGGCGTCGTCAGCAGGCCGAGCCTTGTGGTGGCGGCAATCAGGGTGAAGCGCGCCAGTTCGATCTTGACCGAGCGCGCTGCTGGCCCTTCGCCGATGATCAAGTCGAGGCGGTAGTCCTCCATGGCCGGATAGAGGATTTCCTCGACGGCGGGGCTGAGGCGATGCACCTCGTCGATGAACAGCACGTCGTTTTCTTCGAGGTTGGTGAGCAGCGCCGCGAGGTCGCCGGCCTTGGCGATCACCGGGCCGGAGGTGGCGCGGAAATTGACGCCGAGTTCGCGCGCCATGATCTGGGCGAGGGTCGTCTTGCCAAGACCGGGCGGGCCTACGAACAGCACGTGGTCAAGCGCTTCGCCGCGCTTCTTGGCTGCATCGACAAACACTTTCAGGTTGGCACGCACTTGCGCCTGTCCAACGAACTCGGCCAGCGATTGCGGCCGCAGCGACGGATCGGCATCCTCGCCGCGCTGTTCGCCCGACACGATGCGCGCCGGATCGTTCATTGCCGCTTCGGCCGATCGTGCAGTGACGACCGCGAAAACGTAACAGTCGGTCTCTTGCCGATTGGGTACGAGATCCGACCCGGATTCATGCGAGAAGCTCCATTGCGGGTATCTTCTTTGCCGCCTTTTGGTCCAACGTCACGGTACTCTCGCAACCCAGATCGGCCGCCCGGCCGGATATCAAACCATCGGCAAAATCTGCGTTTTCATTTTCAACGAGCAGGAGAGCTCGCGCCACAATGTCATGACATTCCACCTCGACGCCTCGAATTTGCATGATCTTTCGAATTGCCGCGATACTCTGCCTCCTGTCGTATCCGTATTGGCTGCGCAACGCCCAATCCATCTCAAGCAGGCTGACCAGCGTCACAACGCCTCGATATTCGCGATTGAGCTTCGAGCCGAAATCCGTGACGATTTTGCGTTGTGCCTGATCGTCATCAACGATCAGGCGAAGCAGCACATTCGTATCGATGCCCAGCCGCCTCATGCGGCATCGCTGTCGATCTTGCGGGCAATGGATTCGGCTGCCACGCTACCGCCCGCCTTCGCTACGGCCTCGTCGATTTGTTCCAGTGTCGCTGGACCATTCGGAGGAGCCCCCAGGAAACCGGCAAGCTCATTGAAGTCGACGCTCTTTGGCGTGATCAGGATGTCCCTTCCGATGATGCTCCAAACCACCTCATCGCCCGGCTTCAAACCAAGCTGTTCTCTCATCTCCTTGGGGAGCGTGATTTGTCCTTTAACTGACATTGTCAAAAATTTCCCCATTTTATTACTCCTTCCGACATACGAAGAATAGTCGGAAAAATCTGCAAATCAAGCACTATCCCGCCATTTCCTTCAATCCCTGTCGGATCAGCTGCGCACTGTCGGCCGCTTCGCCGAGCTTTTTCAATGCCTTGGCCACGGCGACCGACGCTTGCTGGCCCGAATAGCCAAGATGCGTCAGCGCCGAGACAGCATCGGTCACCGCGGTGGTGGCGACGCCGGCGCCGATTTCGGCCTGCAGGCCGATCTCGGCCGCCGCCGCTCCGGAATAGGCCGGTGCCTTGTCGCGCAACTCCGTGACGATGCGCTGCGCCACCTTCGGCCCGACACCCGGCGAGCGCGCCACCATCGCCCTGTCCTGCAGCGCAATTGCCGAAGCCAGTTCGCCGGGCCTCAAGGTCGACAGCACCGCAAGTGCTACGCGCGCGCCGACGCCCTGCACCGTCTGCAGCAGGCGAAACCAGTCGCGTTCGAGGTCGGAGGTGAAGCCGAACAGTCGGATCGAATCGTCGCGCACCTGCGTTTCGATCGCCAGCATCATCGCTTCGCCGATGCCGGGCAGTTTGGCGAGCGTGCGTGTCGAACAATGCACGACATACCCGACGCCGCCGACATCGAGGATGACATGATCCTCGCCGACCGCGTCAAGCACGCCTTTCAATTTGCCGATCATGCGGCACCCATCGCCTTCTTGTCCGTTCGTCGCAAATCGACCGCGTTTCACCGTTTGTACACCAGGATTGGTCGCTTTTTGGGCGACTAGCGCGGCAGGCCACAGCTTGTGAAAAACCGATTGCCTGCGCCCCTGCCTCCGGCCCTGTCAGCCACGGGTCGCCCGCGCTAAGTTGCCCCATGACCTGACTATGGAGACCGCATATGGAAGCCGCCGATCTGAAAAACCTGCAAGCGCCACTGAAGGAGCGCTACCGCGACGAGCCGTCGGCGGCAAAAATCACGCTCAAGGCCGAGGGCCGCATCGGCGATGGCGTCACCTGTTCGGTCGAGACCGGGCGCGCCCTGGTCGAGGCAGGCCTACATCCGGCAACCGGCGGCACCGGCATCAGCGCCTGTTCCGGCGACATGCTATTACAGGCCCTCGTCGCCTGTGCCGGGGTAACGCTCAATGCAGTGGCAACCGCGCTTGGCCTCGCCGTCCGCGACGCAAAGGTGCGTGCCGAGGGCGATCTCGATTTTCGCGGCACACTCGGTGTCGCCAAGGATGCGCCAATCGGTTTCACCGACATCCGCCTCGACTTCGACATCGACGGGGACCTGACTGCTGAGCAGCGCGATACGCTGATGAAACTCACCGAGCGGTATTGCGTCGTCTACCAGACCCTGCGCAATCCGCCGAAAATCGCCGTCAACGCGTCGGTGAGTTAGGTTCTGCCGCCAGCAACGATTCGATGTGCCGCACCAGCAAATCGCGGCCACTGGTCATGCCCTTGTAGGCAAGCTGTTCGGCATCGAGCGAGGCGACCGAGGCAACCAGTCCGGTCAGCAGGCGTTCGCGGTCGGGTTGAGCAGCGATCACGGCAATCGGGTCGCGGTGGATGCGGATCGTGAACAGGATAGCTTGCGACACCGGCAAACGCCGCAACGTCTGGTACTCGACCCGAACGAAAGCACGAGCGGCAATCTCCGGCGACCACAGCGCCCGGCCCTCGCTCGTCCGTTCGCCGTGATAGAGCGCGCCGTCTTCATAGACCGACCAATTCAGCCGGAACACCGGCCGGTCGGCGGACAGGTTGTCGAAGATACGCGCCATCAACGACGCATTGCGACTGCCCGGTCCAAAGCCGGGCACGGGCCGGTGGATTTCGTCGAGGCGCTTGCCGAATTTCGCTTTCAGCGACCACGAACTCGGAAAGCACAGCGAGGCGGCGCAAAGCCGCCAGCCGTCTTCGCCGCGCCGCATCAGCACCAGATCCTCCTGCACCAGCGACGCGGCGATTGCGAGCGCTGGCGATCCCGGCGCATCGAGCCGGACGCTGCGTCGCGGCCCGATGCGCATCACCCCATCATCGCGGCGATAGACGCCGGGATATCGAAACGGCAGATATGCCGAAATCAGGGCCAGCACCTCGGCCTGCGCCGCTTCGCTGCCGAGCTCGGCGAGAAAAACGCCGTCACCATGCTCGGCGATGAGCCGCGCCTTTTCGCCGAGATAGAATTCGAGCTGGTCGTCGACCTCGAGCCAGTCTCCGAGGTCGAGTGGCTTGAGGCCGATGCGGAAGGCCGGATCGCTGCCGTCCCACGGCGTGTGGGCGAAACCGCCGCGCCTCGCCATCAACTCAGGTCCCTGCAATGCGCCGCGCCATGCCGCGGTGGTGGGCATGGCAGATGGCCACCGCCAGCGCGTCGGCTGCATCGGCGCTATCGAAAACCGCCCGCGGCAGCAACATGCGAACCATCATCTGGATCTGGTTCTTGTCGGCATGGCCAACTCCGGTCACCGATTTCTTGACCGCGTTCGGCGCATATTCGGCAACCGGGACTCCGGATTTGGCGACGGTCAGCACCGCCACGCCGCGCGCCTGCCCGAGCTTCAGTGTTGCCGCTCCGTCGTGGCTGACAAAGGTCGCTTCGACCGCCGCCTCGGCCGGCCGATGTTGGCTCAACAGCGCCGCCAGACCGTCGTGCAACTGGCACAGCCGTTCGGCGAGATCGGCGCGCGGCGAGGACGCCACCGTACCGGCCGCAACGAAAGTCAAAGCGCTGCCGGCAACTTCGATCAGGCCCCAGCCGGTGCGCTGCAGGCCGGGGTCGATGCCGAGGATGCGAATCGGAACGCGTGTCATGGGCCTTGCTGGTAGCGCGCGAGCGCGCCTTCTGCTACCGCCGCGGCCAATCGAGGGGGCAGCGTGGACAGCATAAGCGAAATTCTGGCCAGTCCGGCTCTGTTCTACATTCTGGCCGCCGGTGCCATCGCCGGCCTCGTGCGCGGCTTTGCCGGCTTTGGTGCGGCACTCGTCTTCGTGCCGCTGGCAAGTGCCTTTGCCGGCCCGAAGACCGCCGTCATCACACTTTGGCTGGCGGATACCTTGCCGACCCTGCCGATCGTCTTGCCGGCGCTGCGCAAGTGCAGTTGGCGCCAGGTTGCGCCGGTGGCGGCCGGCTATGCCCTCGCCGTTCCCGGCGGGGCATGGCTGCTCGCCCATGCTGATCCGCTGCCGTTGCGCTGGTTCATGGCGGCACTGGTTGCCGCCCTGCTGGCATTGCTGATCAGCGGCTGGCGCTACGCTGGCGAGCCGCGACCTGCAATCGGGGTCGGCGTCGGCGCCGTTTCCGGCTTTTTTGGCGGCGCCACCCAACTCGCCGGCCCGCCGGTGCTCGCCTATTGGCTTGGCGGCCCCGACCGTCACTGGCGGGTGCGCGCCAACGTCATCGTCTTCTTCGCCCTCGGCACCGTCTTTTCCGGCATCAGTTTTGCCGTCGGCGGCCTGTTCACACCGGAGCGCTTGGCCAGCGGCCTGGTTCTTGCGCCGGTCTACGGGCTGGCAATCATCGCCGGTGCAAGAGGCTTTCGCTTTGCCAGCGACATCGGCTTTCGCCGCTTCGCCTTCGTCCTGATCGCGCTGGCGGCGATCATCAGCCTGCCGATCCTCGATTCCGTCCTCGGCCGCGGCTAAGTCCATGTCCGCTTCGGCTTGCCCGCGCAATTTTACCTGACTAAAGTCCGATAATGGAAAAGACGCAAATTGCAGCCGTTCGTGCTTTCAATCGCCAGGTGACGCGCAGCGTCGGCGCGCTCAGCGACAGCTACCTGGCGCGCGGCCGGCCGCTCGGGCAGGCGCGGCTGATATTCGAGATCGGCAAAGGCGCCGAAGTTTCGACCCTTCGCCACCGGCTCCGCCTCGATTCGGGCTACCTGAGCCGCCTGCTGCGCTCGCTCGAAGCGCAGCGCCTCGTCCGCGTTGCCGCTACATTGGAAGACGGTCGCCGTCGCATCGCCAGGCTGACCCCCAAGGGCGCCGCCGAGCGCGCCGCCTATGACGCTTTATCCGACGAATTGGCGCAATCGATGCTCGCCGGCCTCGATGAAGCGCGCCGCGCCAGAATGGTCACGGCGATGGCGGAAGTCACCAATCTGCTGCGCGCCGGCGCCGTGGCGATCGAAACCGCCCGGCCGGATTCGGCCGATGGCGCCTTCGCCCGCAACGCCTATTTCGCCGAACTGGCCGAACGTTTCAAGGAAGGCTTCGATCCGTCTGCCCATGATCCGGCGGGCGATCTCGAAATGGCCTTACCGCAAGGCTGCTTTCTGATCGCCCGCCTGGATGGCGAGGTCGTCGGCTGCGGCGGCCTGAAACGGCTCGATGAGCAAACCGGTGAAATCAAGCGCGTCTGGACGGCACACGCGGCGCGCGGTCTCGGCATTGCGCGGCGCATCATGGCGGCGCTCGAAGCCCATGCCCGGCAACGTGCCATGACGCGCATTCGCCTCGACACCAACCGCGCGCTTTCGGAAGCACAGGCGATGTACCGTAACATGGGCTATCGCGAGATCGCGCGCTACAACGCCAATCCCTATGCCGACCACTGGTTCGAGAAGGTGCTGTAAACCGGCTCAGGCCGAAAGCCGGGCCATGATCTCGTCGGAGACCTCGAAATTCGAATAGACGTTCTGGACGTCGTCGTCGTCTTCGAGCGCTGCTACCAGTTTCATCATCGATTGCGCCCGGTCTTCGTCGACCGGCGCCATGGCTTGCGGCCGCCACACCGTCTTGACCGAACTGGCCTCGCCGAGGGCGGCTTCGAGCGCCTTCGAGACTTCACCGATATCGCCAAAGGCGCAGACGATGACGTGGCCGTCGGCGTCCGATTGGACGTCCTCGGCACCGGCCTCAATCGCGGCCTCAAGCACCTTTTCCTCGCTGCCGGCTTCGGCCGGGTAGACGATTTCGCCGGCGCGATCAAACAGGAACGAAACCGAGCCGGTTTCCCCCATCGCGCCGCCGGCCTTGGTAAAAGCGGCACGCACGTTTGACGCGGTGCGGTTGCGGTTATCGGTCAGCGCCTCGACGATCACGGCGACGCCGCCCGGACCGTAGCCCTCGTAGCGGACCTCGGAATAGTTTTCGCCCTCGCCACCGATCGCCTTGTTGATGGCGCGCTGGATGTTGTCCTTCGGCATCGATTGCGCCTTGGCATTCTGGATCGCCAGGCGCAGGCGGGCATTCATCGCCGGGTCGGGCGTGCCAAGCTTGGCCGCCACCGTGATCTCGCGCGCCAGCTTGGAGAACACCTTCGATTTGGCCGCGTCCTGGCGGCCCTTGCGGTGCATGATGTTCTTGAACTGCGAATGGCCGGCCATCGCTGCGTTTCCGTCGACTGGTGTTGGGCGATGGCGCTTATAGTCAAAGCGCCATGGCGCCGTCCAGACACCATGCTACCAGCAAAACGAATAGCCGGCAGCGCCGCTATTCGGTGCGGGCAAAGAGCTGGATCGCCGCGACCAGCAGCGCCAGCGAACTGAACACGACGACCAGCAATTGCACGCCGATCGGCACCTGGTAGCTGCCCCACCAGATGCCGGGATCGAGGACCGCCCGAAGGCCGGGATCGACGGCGAGGCGATCGAAAACCACCGTGCGTACCGGCTCGACGGCGTAGGTCATCGGGTTCAGATGCGTGAACCAGTAGAGCCAGTCGGGAAGGCGCGACAGCGGAAACAGGGCTCCCGACAGGAACATCAGTGGCGTGATGATGAGCTGCACCAGCGGCATCGCTGTCTGCACCTGCTTGACCCGCGCCGCCAGGATAAGGCCGAGCGCCGTGATCATGAAGCTCATCAGGAACAGGAACGCCAAAATCTCGAGCATCATCAGCGGGTCGTAGGGCACGCCGACAAGACCTGCGAGCAGAAGTACGACGACGCTCTGCAGCGTTGCAACGGTTGCGCCGCCGAGGCATTTGCCGGTCATGATCGCCGCGGTCGAGACCGGTGCCACCAGCATTTCGCGCAGGAAGCCGAATTCGCGGTCCCACACCATCGAAATGCCGGCGAAGGCGGCGGTGAACAACACCGACATGGCGAGCACGCCGGGAAACAGGAAGGTCTTGAAATCGACCGTGGCGTTGCCGGTCTGGATCAGCGAACCGAGGCCGGCGCCGAGGACGAAGAGAAACAGCAGCGGTTGTCCAAACGAGGCGATGACGCGGATCGGGTCGCGCCGGAAGCGGATCATCTCGCGTTCCCACACCGTCAGCGCCGCGCGCGCTTCGTGAAGCAACCCGCCCTTCGTAACCGAAACGGCAGCAACGGAAATCGAGTTCATGGGTTGGTTCCTTCAATGGCGGCTGCGGAAACTCGCAATCATGGGATTGAATTTCTCGCGGCTCTCGGCATCGCGCAGCGTCGTGCCGGTATGGGCAAGAAAGACGTCGTCGAGGCTCGGCCGCTGCACCGTCACCGAGTGGATGGCGATACCGAGCCCCTCGAACAGCCGCGGCACGAATGCGGCGCCATCCGCCACCGCAATGGTGACGAGCCCGTCATGGACCCGGGCGTCGAGGGAAAATTTCTTCTTCAGCGCCGCCATGGCCTGCTGGTCATCGGCGGTCGATATCTGCACTCGATCCTTGCCGATTTCCGCCTTCAGCGCTGCCGGCGTGCCGAGCGCGACGATGCGGCCCTCATTCATGATGGCGATGCGGTCGCAATGTTCGGCCTCGTCCATATAATGCGTGGTGACGAAGACGGTGATGTCGGCGCGCTGATGCAACTGGCCGATATAGGTCCAGATCGAGGCGCGCGTCTGCGGGTCGAGCCCGATCGTCGGCTCATCGAGGAACAATACGCGCGGCGAATGCAGCAGGCCGCGCGCGATTTCGAGCCGCCGCCGCATGCCGCCGGAAAAGGTGTTGACCAGATCGTCGCGGCGTTCGTACAGCCCGACCATTTCCAGGACTTCGCGGCTGCGCCGCGCGAAGGTAGCGCGGTCGACGCCGTAGAGCTGGGCATGGAAGCGCAAGTTCTGCTGGGCGCTGAGATAACCGTCGAGCGTCGGCTCCTGAAACACCAGGCCAATGTTGCGGCGAACCGCATCGCGCTCCCTGGCGACATCGAGGCCGGCGACCTCGGCGCTACCCTCGTCTGCATCGATCAGCGTGCACAGGATTTTGATCGTCGTCGACTTGCCCGCCCCGTTCGGCCCGAGAAAGCCGAAGGTCTCGCCGGCCTTGACCGTCAGGTCGATGCCGCGGACCGCCTCAATCTGCTTGTAGCGCTTGACCAGGCCGCGCACGCGCACGGCATTCGGCCGGCCATCCTCGGCGGATGCTCTGCCATCCGGCTTGTCGACACGCACATCCACGGCACGTCCTTTCTGTTTCCGTAACGGTGGTAGGTTGGCATATACGTACGAAACCGAACGCCTGCAATTCCGCCCATCGACAAATGCATTGATGAAACGACCGGATAATCCGGCCGGACGTTCACAGGGGGATACATTGCCGATAAACCGCATCCTGCTCTATGCACGCGACGTTGAGGAGACGGTTCGCTTTTACGAACGACACTTCGGTTTTCACGCGTCCAGACAGGCCGGCGACAGAATTGTTGAACTCCTCAGCCAGGATGGCGGCGCAAACTTGATGATCCACAAAGCCGCCAGGGGACAGCGAAGTGGCCAATCGGCTGTCAAGCTCGTCTTTGACATGGAGGATGTCGAAGCCTTTTGTACTGGCCGCGCGAAAGAGGGACTGGAATTCGGAACCATTCACCGGGCAGATGGCTATGTGTTCGCAAACGCCAAGGACCCCTGCAACAATTCGATCTCGGTTTCGAGCCGTGCTTTCAGGAAACCGCCTGAGACTTTTGCTGCAGCCTGCTAAGCTCCCGCAGGGCGCTGAGCGCGAATCGCGTAGAACCAACGGCCGGAAAAGGCACTGCAAAATCATACCGGGAGGGGATCGATGTCGTTGAAGGGGAAGACCGTCATCATGTCCGGCGGCAGCCGTGGCATCGGCCTTGCCATCGCCAAGCGGCTCGCCGCCGACGGCGCCAATATGCCATTTGCGCCAAGACCGTCGATCCGCACCCCAAGCTCGAAGGCACCATCCACACGGCCGCCGCCGAGATCGAGGCGGCCGGCGGCCATGCCGGCGCAAAGGCATTGGCGGTCGCCTGCGACATCCGCGCGGAGGAGCAGGTCGCCGATGCCGTCGACGCGACGGTCGAAAAATTCGGCGGCATCGACATCTGCATCAACAATGCCAGCGCCATCCAACTGACCGGCACGCTGGCAACCGACATGAAGCGCTTCGACCTGATGCACCAGATCAACACGCGCGGCACCTTCCTGATGTCGAAGATGGCGATCCCGCACCTGAAGAAATCGTCGTACGCCGCACATCCTCAACATTTCGCCGCCGCTCGACATGCAGGCCAAATGGTTTGCCCCGCATGTCGCCTACACCATGGCCAAGTTCGGCATGAGCCTGTGCATGCTCGGGCATGGCGGCCGAATTCGCCAAGCACGGGCATCGGCGTCAACGCGCTGTGGCCGCTGACGGCGATCGACACGGCTGCGGTCCGGAATCTGCTCGGCGGCGAAGCGGTCGCCAGCATGAGCAGGCTTCCCGAAATCATGGCCGATGCCGCCCATGCCATCCTGATGCGCGACGCCGAAAAAATGCACCGGCAATTTCTTCATCGACGAGGAAGTGCTGCGCGCCGAGGGGGTCAGCGATTTTTCGAAATACCAGCATCCGCAGGCCAAGACGTTGGCCGCAGATTTCTTCGTGCCCGAAGAAGTGTTCAAACGGTCGCCGACCAAGCTCACGCGAGCGTTCTGATGGCCCGGTCTAGTGATGGCTAAGGCAAACGATTTTGTTGCCATTGCCATGGCTCTCGACGGCACCACGCGCTCGCCGCATTTCGACCGCACGGCGTTCAAGGTAAAGCGCATCTACGCAACGCTCGCCGCCGACGGTAAATCCGCCAACCTGAATTTTTCGCCCGACGAGCAGGAACTGCGCTGCCTGACCAATCCCGACGCCTTCGCGCCGATCGACAATGCCTGGGGCCGCAAGGGCTGGACGACGATCAGTCTCTCCAAGGTCGATCGTCGCGAACTGCACGCCGCGCTGGAAACCGCTTGGCGGCATGCGGTCGGGACGAAGCGCTAACCTACCACGGCCGCGTGTTCTCCAATCGCGGCCCGAGCCGGAGCGGCGCGATGCGCGCCGCAAGGCCGGTATTGTCATTGACTTCGATGCCGACGCCGCAGATCGTTGCCGGCCCTTCGGCCGGTTCAAACCGGCCCTTCGGGATCTTGCTCAGGAACCGCGTCATCGGCTCGTCGAACTGCATGCCGATCGAAGAGTTGTAGTCACCGCACATGCCGGCATCACTGACATAGGCGGTGCCGGCCGCCAGGATTTGCGCATCGGCCGTCGGCGTGTGGGTGTGCGTACCGATGACCGCGCTGACGCGGCCGTCGAGAAAATGCGCCAGGCAGTATTTTTCCGACGTCGCCTCCGCATGGAAGTCGATGACGATGGCGTCGGCGGTGCGGCCGAGCCCGGCACCATCCAACAGCGCCTCGGCGGCGCGGAATGGATCGTCGAGATCGGGATGCATGAACAGGCGGCCCATGATGTTGGCGACAAGAACGCGCGCGCCGTTGCGCGCCTCGTAGATATTGGCGCCGCGACCGGGCGTGCCGGAAGGAAAATTCGCCGGCCGCAAGAAGCGCTGCTCGCGGTCGGCAAAGGTCAGCGCTTCCTTCTGGTCGAAGACATGGTTGCCGGTCGTCACCACGTCGGCACCGGCGGCCAGCGTTGCCTGGAAAATTGCCTCGGTGATGCCAAATCCGCCCGCGGCATTCTCGCCGTTGACGATGACGAAATCGAGCTTCCAGTCAGCAATGAAGCCGGGCAGCGCGGCAAACACCGCCTCGCGGCCGGTTCGCCCGACCATGTCGCCCAGAAACAGCAATCGCATGCTCACACGCCTGGAAATTTGCCGAATTGACGCATCCCAGTTTCTGTTATCACGGCATGAAGCGCAACGTCATGTTCGGTGGCGGCAAACGCATCCACCTCCTGCACTGCGAAGGCAAGGCCGATTCGTACCGGCTCGATGCCCTTCGCGCGCAGGCGCGCGATAGCGCGGTCGTAATGGCCGGCGCCGTAGCCAAGGCGGTTGCCGTTTCGATCGAAGCCGGCGAGCGGCATGACCATCCATTGTGGATCGAGCACTGTGGCTGAGACGTCCGGCCCGCTGGTGCCGAAGCCGGTTGCGATCAGCGCGGCGCCGCGAACCAGTTCGCGAAAGACGATGGTCTGGCGATCGAGCACCACCGGTAGGCAAAGCCTTGCCCCGATTGACGCCAGATGCGCCATCAGCGGTCGCGCATCGATTTCGCTGCGGATCGGCAGGAAAGCCGAGACGACCGTTCCCCGGGGGATGTTCAGGAATTTGGCGCCCGAACTCGGCCGCCATGAGGCTCTTGTCCGCCCGGTCTTTGGCGGAAAGCGAATCGCGCCGGGCCAGCGCGGCAGTCCGTAATTCCGCCTTTCGCGCGATCGTTGCGGAGCGATTGCCGATTTCGCTCATCGTCAATCCGCTCCTGTTCGCGCCTGCAATCTGTAGAATGGTGCGAGCCGCCTTGGCCGTCCGGCGTTTGATCCCGGGAACCTACTAGGTAGGTGGGCGCCATATGTCCGGACCCACGGGTCCGGCCAGGGACAGCTCCCTTCAGGATCGATAAGGCCCCGGGGATAATATGCCCGACGCACCACGCAGCCCGCCGTGCCTATATAGGCGCGGCGCTGGACATGCGCCAGCGCCCGCAAACGCCCGCCATCGAGCGAATGTACCGCTGCTTACGTACCGATGCGCGGCAGCGTCAATCGCTCCGCCAGCTGAGCGATCCGCTCGGCGGCCATGCCGATACGCGCCGCCGTCTGGCTTTCGGCCGAAGACACACGGCCCTGCGCCTCGTCGCGGCTGGCGCGCGCAATTCCCAGTTCGTCTTCGGCAACGCCCAGCTTGCGGCTCGCCTCGCGCAATTCGTCGGTCACCATGATTGCCGCCATCACCGTCAGCCGCTGGTCGCCGATCTCGCCGAAAGCTCCCTTGAGCTTGGCGACATAGGCATCGAATTGTTCGGCAAGGCTGATGAGGTGGTTTTGCTCGCCCTCCTCGCAGGCCATCCGGTAGGATTTGCCGTTGATCGTTACGCTGACATGCGGCATGCACCCTCCCTACCGCCGGAAAAAACCTGACTGCGCCGCATTTTATTGCGGCTGACGATCCAGCACGATGCGTATGGCCTCCATGGCGTCAACCAGACGCCGCGACACTTCACGATTGGTATTTTCCAAGCGCCGCGAGCGCGCCTCGGCGCCGTCGAGCGCTTCCGCCAGCCTGGTGCGATCACCGCCCATGCGTTGCAATTCCGCTTCCGCGTCGGCAAGCCCGGCTTCCCGCTCGAGCCGCCCGTCAACTGCGGCCGCAAGCAGGTCGACGGCTGAATCGAGTTGGTTCAGCACAGACGACAAGTCGGTTGCCGCCGTTGACTGTTTCGGCTCGATACGCGCCGCACGCGATCCACTCTTTCCCGCCATACGCGAGGATTCGGAGGTCACCTGTCCTAGCCCCGGTCCTTTGTCCCCAAGCTGTCACGGCAAAGATTGCCGCGCCAACCTGCCCGATCGACGCCACGGCCCCCCTGGTTTCGTCCGCGCCTGCAGATCCCAAAAGCCAAGCGATGTGCCATCCCGCCAATCGCTTAGCCGCAAAACATTAGAACCCGCGCGAAATCCCCGTCAACCGCCCATCGCCATTATTGACAGCGACTTTTCGCAAATCTGTAATATTCGTGTTTGGTTGTGGCTGGATTGCCAATTTCGTCGGCAGATATTGGCTCCCGCATCGCTTGCATCAATTTGCTTGCATTGACTGGACGGGTCGGCCTGATAGAAGGAGCCCGCCCCGGGCTTAAGTTTGCGTCCGGAGCCGGTGTGCACCGAAATCGGGCAGTCGCAAGCATTGCCGGTGCCGGTTGCCGAAATCCACAATTCATCGCCAATTCAGGCATTCGCCAGGTCGGGCGCACGCGGATGACAGCCAGCACCAATCATGCCGAGATGGCCAACGCCATCCGATTTCTCTCAATGGACGCCGTCGAGAAGGCGAATTCCGGCCACCCCGGCCTGCCGATGGGGTGCGCCGACATCGCCACGGTGTTGTTCACTCGATTTCATGGTCTTCGATCCGAAGGATCCGAAATGGCCGGACCGCGACCGTTTCGTGCTTTCGGCCGGCCATGGCTCGATGCTGCTTTATTCGCTGCTCTATCTGCTCGGCTACGACGACTTCGACATCGAGCAACTGAAGCAGTTCCGTCAGCTCGGCTCGCATACCCCCGGCCATCCCGAATACGGCCACGGCGCCGGCATCGAGACGACGACCGGGCCGCTGGGCCAGGGCATCGCCAATTCGGTCGGCATGGCGATCGCCGAAGCGCACCTTGCCGCCGAGTTCGGCGCCGATATCGTCAACCACCGCACCTGGTGTTTGGCCGGCGACGGTTGCCTGATGGAAGGCATCAGCCAGGAGGCGATCGCGCTGGCCGGCCATTTGCGCCTCAAGAAGCTGACGATCATCTGGGACGACAACCGCATCTCCATCGACGGCCCGGTGTCGCTTGCCGATTCCACCGACCAGGCGGCGCGCTTCAAGGCATGCAACTGGAATGTCGTCCATGCCGACGGCCAGAACCCGGCCGAGATCGCCGAGGCGATGACCGCGGCAACAGCCAGCGACCGGCCGACCTTGATCGCCGCGCGCACCACCATCGGCTACGGCGCGCCGACCAAGGCCGGCACCGCCAAGGCGCACGGCTCTCCGCTCGGCGCCGACGAGATCAAGGGCGCGCGCGAAAAACTCGACTGGAACTACCCGCCCTTCAAGGTGCCGAGCGAAATCCTCGACGCCTGGCGCGTGTGCGGCCTGCGCTCGGCCCAGAAGCGCAAGGACTGGAACCGCCGTTTCGAGGCGCTCGACGCCGAGATCCGCGGCCAGTTCGAGCGGCGCATGCGCGGCGATCTGCCCGCCGGCTTCGACGAAGCGCTCGATGCCTATCGCACACAAGCTCGCCGAAGAACAGCCGAAAGCTCGCAACGCGCAAATCCTCCGAGAACGCGCTCGAAGTGATCAACGCCGTCGTGCCGGAAACCATCGGCGGCTCGGCCGACCTGACCGGCTCCAACAACACCCGCACCAGCCAGACGGCGCCGATCAAGCCGGGAGAATTTTCCGGCCGCTATATCCATTATGGCGTGCGCGAACACGCCATGGCCGCCGCCATGAACGGCATGGCGTTGCATGGCGGCCTGATCCCCTATTCCGGCACGTTCCTGACGTTCTCCGATTATGCCGCCCGGCGATCCGCCTTGCCGCACTGATGGGCATCCGCGTCATCCACGTCATGACGCACGATTCGATCGGCCTTGGCGAGGACGGGCCGACCCACCAGCCGGTCGAACATCTGGCGGCTTTGCGCGCCATTCCGAATCTGCTCGTCTTGCGCCCGGCCGACGCCATGGAGACGGCCGAATGCTGGCAGATCGCGCTTGGCCACCGCACCGGCCCGACGATTTTGGCGCTGACCCGCCAGAACCTGCCGGCGGTGCGCACCGAATATTCCAGGGACAATCTCTGCGCCCGCGGCGCCTATGAACTGAGCCCGGCCAGCGACGATGCCGAGGTGACGATCTTCGCCACCGGTTCGGAGGTCGAGATCGCCCTTGCCGCCCAGCGCCTGCTCGAGGAAAGCGACTACGCCACCCGCGTCGTGTCGGTGCCGAGTTTCGAACTGTTCGCGCGCCAGAGCGCGCAATACCGCAAATCGGTGATCGGTCGCGCGCCGGTCGCGTCGCGGTCGAGGCAGCGGTCGGCCAGGGCTGGGAGCGCTTCATCGGCGAGGACGGCGCCTTCGTCGGCATGACTGGTTTCGGCGCCTCGGCGCCCTATGAAGTTCTCTACAAGCATTTCGGCATCACCGCGGCAGCGGTCGTCAAGGCCGCCAAGGCGCGTCTGAAGGCAATTTAGCAGCAATATCGGCCGGCGCGCGTGCCGGGCCGCAAGGAGAGGTAGTCATGGCTAGGAAGGTGCGGGTCGCAATCAACGGCTTCGGGCGGATCGGGCGCAACATCGTGCGCGCCATCTACAAATCCGGCCGCAAGGACATCGATGTCGTCGCCGTCAACGATCTCGGCCCGGTCGAGACCAATGCGCATCTGCTGCGCTACGATTCGGTCCACGGCCGCTTTCCCCACACCGTCACCGTCAACGGCGACAGCATCGGTATCGGCAGCGAATCCTTCAAGGTGCTGGCCGAGCGGGATCCGTCGAAATTGCCGTGGAAGAACATGGACATCGACATCGCGCTCGAATGCACCGGCATCTTCACCTCGCGCGAAAAGGCCGCCGCCCATCTGAGCCGCCGGCGCCAAGCGGGTCATCGTGTCGGCTCCTTCCGACGGCGCCGACCTGACCGTCGTCTTCGGCGTCAATCACGACAAGCTCTCCAAGGACCACATGGTCATTTCCAACGCGTCGTGCACGACCAACTGCCTGGCGCCGGTCGCCAAGGTCCTCAACGATGCCATCGGCATCGACAAGGGCTTCATGACCACGATCCATTCCTATACCGGCGACCAGCCGACGCTCGATACCATGCACAAGGATCTCTACCGCGCCCGCGCCGCGGCCTTGTCGCTGATCCCGACCTCGACCGGCGCCGCCAAGGCCGTCGGCCTGGTGCTGCCGGAATTGAAGGGCAAGCTCGACGGCGTTTCCATCCGCGTGCCGACGCCGAACGTCTCGGTCATCGACTTCAAGTTCGTCGCCAAGCGCGCCACTTCGAAGGAAGAAATCAACGACGCGGTGATGGCCGCCGCCCAAGGCCATCTCAACGGCATTCTCGGCTTCACCGCCGATCCCGAACGTCTCCGTCGATTTCAACCACGACCCGCATTCCTCCGTTTTCCATCTCGACCAGACCAAGGTCATCGAAGGAACGCTGTGCCGGGTGCTGAGTTGGTATGACAACGAGTGGGGTTTCTCCAACCGCATGGCCGACACCACTGCGGCTTTCGCCGCGGTGATCTGAGGGCCGCAAGCAGGGGGCCAATGCGCACGCTGGAGCCCGGTGCCTTTATCGCTCTTGTTGCCGGTCTCGTGATCGCGATCGCCGCGATCGCACTGACCGCGCTGGTCGAAGGCAGAAGGCCGCGTCGCGATCGCTTCGGCCGCCACGACGCCAATGCCTCGCAGCGCGACGGCAAGGCCGCCGCGACATGGGTCGGCGTCAGGGAAGCCAGCCACCACGACGGCAACCACGGCGGCCACCACGCCGATTGATCGCTGCCGATTGCGTGCACTGGCATATCGCCTTTTGCTGGCAAATCGGACATCGTGCAGGCGACGCCGCGCGAAAAGCCGCGTGGCGGTTGCGGCCCGGGAGTCCCCGCAGGATGGGGCAGTCAGTCTATCTCATCACCCTTGTCGGCACCGCCCTCGTGCTCGCCGCCGCCTTCTCCAGCCTGATCGCCCTTCGCTTCGGCGCCCCGCTGCTCCTGCTGTTCCTGGCGATCGGCCTGATCACCGGTACCGACGGGCTTGGCATTGAATTCGATAATGCTCCAGTTGCCTATTTCGTCGGCTCAATTGCGCTGGCGGTCATCCTGTTCGAATCGGGTTTCGGCACGCAATTGAATTCGCTGCGCATGGCTGCCTGGCCGGCCCTGGTGCTGTCAACGGCTGGTGTCGTGCTGACCTCGATGGTTTTCGGCGTGGCGGCGCATTATCTGACCGGTTTTGATCCGCTCGAATCCTTCTTGCTCGGCGCCGCCGTCGGATCGACCGATGCAGCCGCGGTGTTCTTCCTGCTGCGCGCCGGCAACCTGCATCTGCGCGACCGCGTGCGTTCGACGCTCGAAATCGAATCCGGTACCAACGATCCGATTGCCATCTTCCTCACCCTGACCCTTGTCGAAGCGATCGCGATTAAGACAACTCCTGACGCGATAACGCTCGCTACCAACATTGCCATCGGGTTTCTCGTCCAGATGGGATTGGGTGCGGTTGCCGGCATACTTGGCGGGATGGCAATCGTCCGCTTCGTGCGCAGCCTTCACCTCGACGCCGGCCTGGTGCCGATCTTCGTGCTGGCGCTTTCGCTGCTGGTCTTCGCCGCGACGGGCGCAATCGGCGGCTCCGGTTTTCTCGCCGTCTATCTCGCCGGACTGATCGCCGGCAATGCCAGGCTGTCGGCCGGCGCATCGCTGCAGCGCTTCCAGGCGGGCATGTCCTGGCTCGCCCAGATCGTCATGTTCCTGGTCCTCGGCCTGTTTGCGACGCCCTCCCAGTTCCCCCGCCTGCTGCCGGTCGCATCGCTCTCGGCCTGGTCCTGGTCTTTGTCGCACGGCCCATCGCCGTTTGGCTTTGCCTGGCGCCTTTCCGCTTCAGCCGCGCCGAGACCACGTTCGTTTCCTGGGTCGGCTTGCGAGGCGCCGTGTCGATCTTGCTCGCGATCACGCCATTGCTTGGCGGTCTGGAGAACGGCCGCAGCATCTTCAATATCGCCTTCATCATCGTGCTCGTGTCGCTTCTGATCCAGGGTTGGACCATTGGCCCGCTGGCGCGGCGGCTTGGCCTGGCGATACCCGCCCGCATCGGACCTTTGCAAAAAGTCGAACTCGAATTGCCCCGCTCCGCCCACCACGAATTGCTGACCTATACCGTCGTCGCCGGCAGTCCGGTCGAGCGCGGCGCACGCATCCCGCGCTGGGCCCGCCCTTCGCTCGTCGTGCGCAACGGCCGCTCGATGAAATTGCAGGACGCCGGCCAGCTGCATGCCGGCGACAACGTCTACATTTTCGTTGCCGACCGCTATCCGCGGTTGCTCGACCGTTTGTTTGCCAGTCCGGTCGAAGTCGGCGCCGACGATCCCGATTTCTTTGGCGCCTTCGCGGTCGAGGCCGACCGGCGCGCCTCCGAACTGAACGCGGCTTACGGCGCGCGGCTGCAACCAGGCGAGGAAAGTCTGACGATTGGCGAGCTGATCGCCGCCCGCCTCGGCCATGCCGAATATGCCGATCGTGTCGCGCTCGGCCCGATCGACCTGATCGTACGCGACGTCGATGACGCCGGCCGCGTCATCGCAATCGGCATATCGCTCGAGCCCGAACCGCAGCGATATTTGCCGACGCTGCCGACGGCGCGCGAGGCAGTCGCGAGGCTGCGCACGTTTGTGACCCGGGTACGTCCCGGCAGCAAGGGCAGCGTACCACCGGCTTGAAGAGCGCAGGCGTTTCTGTATTTTCCGCGCCCGATATGATTGAGCTCAGCCCACCCATGCGCATGGCCCACCCGGACGATGCGCTCGAGCTTGCCGAACTCGTCAACTATGCTGGCGAGGGCTTGCCGCTCCACGTGTGGAAGAAATTGGCCTCGGCGGGCAAGGACCCCTGGGAGATCGGACGGCAACGACAGGCCAAACGGGCACAATCCGGGCAGATCGTCGCCATCGAATCCGGCGGGCGCGCGGTCGCCGCGCTGACCGGTTACGCAATCCCGGAACAACCGGGACCGATTCCTGACGAGATGCCGGCAATATTCCGGCCGCTTCAGGAGCTTGAAAATCTTGCCCCGTTGACCTGGCATGTGAATGTGATTGCGACCATGCCCGATTACCGCCGGCGGGGTTTCGGCAAGCAATTGCTCGATACCGCCGAGGCGATAGCGCAAAGCGAAAACCTGAATGCGATGAGCCTGATCGTCAAGGACGCAAATCGCGACGCCCGCCGGCTGTATGAACGCGCCGGCTACCGTGAAGCCGCTCGGCGGCTGATCTTGAAGGAAGATTGGCAAACGCGCGGACAGGAATGGGTGCTGATGGTAAAACGCCTCCCACAAGGCGCCTAGGCTCGCGATAAGGGGATCATTCGGATGAAATTCAAGACGCTCGACGAAGCCGTAGTGAACGGCAAGCGCGTGCTGGTGCGCGTCGACCTCAACGTGCCGATGGAAGACGGTCCAAACGGCAAGGTCGTTTCCGACGCGACCCGCATCGAGCGTGTCGTGCCTACCATCCGCGAGATCGCCAAGAAGGGCGGCAAGGTCATCCTGCTTGCCCATTTCGACCGGCCGAAAGGCAAGGTCGTACCGTCGATGTCGCTGGCCCAGGTAACATCGACCGTCGCCAAGATTCTCGGTCTCCCAGTAGCGTTTTCGACGGACTGCATTGGCCCGATGGCGACCGCCGCGGTCGGCGCGATGCAGAACGGCGACGTGGTGCTGATGGAAAATACCCGCTTTCACAAGGGCGAAGAGGATAACGATCCGGCCTTCGCCAAGGCGCTTGCCGCCAACGGTGATATTTACGTCAACGACGCGTTTTCCGCCGCCCACCGCGCCCACGCCTCGACCGAGGGCCTGGCGCATTTGCTGCCCGCCTTTGCCGGGCGCGCCATGCAGGCTGAACTTGAGGCGCTCGCCGCCGGCCTCGGCAATCCGGCGCGGCCGGTGGCCGCCATTGTCGGCGGCGCCAAGATCTCGACCAAGCTCGACCTGCTCGCCAATCTGGTCGACAAAGTCGACATCCTGGTCATCGGCGGCGGCATGGCCAACACCTTCCTCGCCGCCCAAGGCAAAAATGTCGGCAAGTCGCTGTGCGAACACGACCTCGGCGACACCGCCCGCGACATCCTCGCCAAGGCCAAGGCGGCCAACTGCAAGGTGATCCTGCCAGTCGACGGGCGCGTGGCGCACGAGTTCAAGGCCGGCACGCCAAGCGAGATCGTTTCCGTCGACGCGATCCCGGCCGACGCGATGATCCTCGACATCGGGCCGAAATCGCTGTCGGTGGTCGAACAGGCGATCGGCGAAGCCAAGACCCTCGTGTGGAACGGCCCGCTCGGCGCCTTCGAGATCGAGCCGTTCGACCGGGCGACGGTCGCCGCCGCCCGCCACGCGGCGGCCCGCACCAAGGCGGGCAATCTGATTTCGGTTGCCGGTGGCGGCGACACGGTCTCGGCCTTGAACCACGCCGGCGTCGCCGGCGATTTCACCTATGTTTCGACTGCCGGCGGCGCTTTCCTCGAATGGATGGAGGGCAAGCAATTGCCCGGCGTGGCGGTGCTGGAAAAAGCCTGACCCCGCCCTATCTGTCGCTTCTGCGGCGGCGAGAAAAATCTTTCGAAAAAAATTCATTGCCTGCTGAAGGCTCCTGACAGGTAGCTGTCAGGAGGGGTGCGCTATATTGCGACCATGGAAATTCGAAGATTGTCGTTGGAGGAAAATATGTCCGCCTGTCTGAATTACGAACCGTTCGATTTGCAACCCGCCTGCGTCGCGCTGCGCTTCCGGCCTCCCGCGCCCATCAGCGGCTACCGCGAAATTCTGCCAACCGCCGGGCCGCTGTCGGCATCGCCGTACAGGGAAAATCCAGAGCGCCTGACTCGTGCCGCCCAGGCCTTCCTGCTGCGCGTCGGGAGCTGATCGACCAGGCCCCGACGACTTTCGCCAAGGAGACAAAGCCGAGGCAAGCAGTCGGCTGTGTCTTCGGGCGCCGAGCGAGGATGAAAGGTTCCGCCCTGTAGCGCCTCGGTCTTGATGGGCTTCGCGACTATTCTGCTCCTATCGATTCTCGCCGAGGAAACGACGTCGCGGCGGGTGTTAGAGAGTGAGGGGAACGGTCATCTGGAGAGGTCCGAAATCCAGCGCCTTGACAATGTGCTCCCTGAGCCAGGCGTTTGCGGCGTTCCCGTCAACCCGGCGGTGCCAGAAGAGCATGACATCTGTGACAGGCGGGTCGAATGGCGGGAGATAGAACTCGAGATCGAGAAGCTTGGCGGCCGCCCGCGCAAAATGAACAGGCAGATTGCCGAGAAGGCCGGCTTCGGCGATTGCCAGCGCGGCCGCCTGGAAATGCGGTACCGTCATGACGACACGGCGGTGCAGACCATGATCGGCAAGGACGGGATCGATCGTGCCCAACTTGCTTCCGTCCATTGACATGAGCACTTGCGGGATGGCGCAAAACACCTCGACCGGGATGCGATGGCCCGGCTGTACTCCCGCTTCGACGAGCTTTGGATGGCGCTTTGGCGCCACAGAAACGGTGAATGACCGGAGAAGGTTGCGGCTGCACACCCAGTCAGGCACCTCATAACGCGCGTCGACAAGCGCGGGCTCCCCCGCGCGACAGTCGACGGGGACAAGCGCCATGTCTATCGCCTCGTCGGCCAAGAGCCCCACCGCCTCGCTGCTGGGGTGATCAAGCATTTGCAGCGTTACCTCGGGCGCCTCGGCGCGATCCTTGCAGCAAGGCGCGGCATGAGGAGTGTCGAGAAATAATCCGACCCGCTGATACGAAATGTCTGTGTGGCTACCGCCGGATCGAAGCGGGCGACAGCAGACAATGCATCCTCCATCCGGCGGAGCGCATCGCGGATCGGCTCACGCAACGACAGAGAGCGTTCTGTCGGCACCATGCGATTGCCTTCTCGCACGAAGAGTTCATCACCGATGATATGGCGCAAACGTCCCAGCGCCGAACTGACCGCCGGCTGGCTGAGCCCCACGCGGTCGCCTGTGCGTGTAGTGTTCAACTCCATCATCATCGCGTCGAAGACGCGAAGCAGATTGAGATCCAGCGCGGCGAAATTCATGCGGCAGATAACCCTTATACGATCATTCAATTTCAATTCGCGAGCCGCCGATCGTATTTCGATCCAGGTCGAGGATGCAATTCCGAAGACCTCAGGCAAGAAGCCGCAATAACATTACCGCTACCGGAGAATAATAGAAATGTCATGCAAATCCAAACTCTTAGCCATACCCGCCGCGGCGATGCTGGCGACTTCGGCTGCCCTTGCTCATGATCTGGGCGCCGACGAAATGGCGAGGATCGACGCGTCGTCCTCGCCGATCCCAGGTGAGCGTAGCCTCGCCGAAATCCGCCTCGCAACCGTGCGTTTCCGCGACATCAAGGTCGCGCTCGCCGAAGGCTATATCCGCGATCCCGCGAACATGTGCGAAACCGCCGAGATGAAGGGCTTGCCGAAGTCGCTCGGCGGCATGGGCGTATACTATTTCCGCCCCGACTTGCTCGGTATTTCCGCTCCCCCTAATCCTCGGGTCGATGGTACGGGTACGCACACCGATTTCGTCGAGCCGGGCGTGCTCATCTATGAACCGCAGGCAGATGGTTCGCTCGTGCTGATCGCGGTCGAGAATCTCGTATTCGCAACGGCTTGGAAGGCGGCAGGCAATGATGCGCCACCTTCATTTCACGGCGTGTCTTACGACACGATGGCGGACAATCCAGCAACCAAGTTGGACGAGGCTCACAATTTTGAGCCGCATCATGACCGTCACATCTGGCTCTACCGCGAGAATCCCAACGGCATATTCGCTCAGTTCAACCCGCGCGTGACATGCGAGTACCACATCGGCGGAGAAGGAAACAGCCATCACGGAAAGCCGAATTCCTGAACGGACGCCAACGCTCCGACGCATCCGGCGTCCGCATCGTTCAGGTCGGATCATTCCGATTTGGAAGCCTGCAAGGAGGCCTCAAATGCCCGAGATATCATCGGCCGTCAGCCTTCAAAGAAAAATCTTTGGCTGGCTCCGCACACCTCACCGGTTCGCTCGGCTTCACCGGGAAGACCCCGAGCGCCTGACGCGCGCCGCCCAGGCCTTCCTGCTGCGCGTCGGAAGCTAGTTTCGTCTATGCCGCCCGGAAAGCCGGAAAACCGCACGTAATCCTGTTTCCGGCCGCGCGGCCATCTGCTATCTGCTCTCCCCGATCAACCATGCCATGCCGCATCAGGGAGCCGCCGCATGACGAGCCCACGACCCAGCGCATCGAAGACATCGCCATTGCCATGGTGGCGGAAGGCCAGGGAATTCTTGCCGCCGACGAATCGACCGCCACCATCCAGAAGCGTTTCAACTCCATCAACGCAGAGAATACAGAAACCAATCGTCGCGACTATCGCGAGATGCTGTTCCGTTCCACCGAGGCCATGAACAACTACGTTTCCGGCGTCATTCTGTTCGAGGAGACCCTGTTCCAGAAGGCGGCGGATGGCACGCCGTTCGTCGAACTGATCCGCAAGGCAGGCGCGCGTTCCCGGCATCAAGGTCGACCAGGGCGCCAAGCTCATTCCCGGTTCCGAGATCGAGACCATGACCGAGGGTCTCGACGGCTTGCGTGAGCGCCTGAAGAAATATTACGAGGCCGGCGCCCGCTTCGCCAAATGGCGCGCCGTCATCGCCATCGGCGATGGCGCCCCGACCTATAACGGCATCCACGCCAACGCCCATGCGCTCGCCCGCTATGCGGCGCTGTGCCAGGAGGCCAATATCGTCCCGATCGTCGAGCCGGAAGTGTTGATGGACGGCCCGCATTCCAAACATTCGATCGCCCGCTGCTACGAAGTCACCGAATGGATGCTGAAGGAGCAGTTCCGCGAGCTCTATCATGCCGGCGTCGAACTCGAGGGCATGGTGCTGAAACCCAACATGGTCGTGCCCGGCCAGAAATCCGGCCAGAAGGCCAGCGTCGAGGAAGTCGCCGAACGCACCGTTCACGTGCTGAAGGCATGTGTGCCGGCTTCGGTTCCCGGCGTCGCTTTCCTCTCCGGCGGCCAGTCGGACGAAGATGCAACCGCGCATCTGTCGGCGATGAATGCGATGTTCACGCTGCCGTGGAAGCTGACCTTCTCCTACGGCCGCGCCCTGCAGGCCGCCGCCATCAAGGCCTGGGGCGGCAAGAAGGAAAACGTCGCCGCTGGCCAGCGCGCCTTCACCCACCGCGCCAAGATGAATGGCATGGCCGCGCTCGGCAAATGGCAGAAGGATCTCGAAAAGGCGGCGTGAGCGCTACTTGGGCACAATCGCCAGCCTCGCTTCGCCGAGGCTGGTGATGGCAACCGATCCGTCCGGCAGGCTCACCGCTCCGGTCGTCAGCGCGTAGCCGCCGGAAGGGTCCTGCAAAGTCTCGACAATCTTGCCATCGGCATCGTAGCGCAGGACGAAGCCATAGCGCGTCGGTTTCGGCTTGAAGAAATCCGGAAGCCGCATGATCATTTTGCGCAGGAGCGGGTAGCCGGAAAGCGCGATCGACGATGGCGTTGCGCTGGCTGGTAAGCCCGGTCCAGAAGGTGCCGTCGGGGGCGGGATTGGCGTTGTCGGGAAAACCGGGCAGGTTGTCGAGAATCACCTGCGGCTCGGCCGAAAGTCCCGGGCGAAGCGCGAATTTGAGAATCCGGTAGCTGCCGGTCTCGACCACGATCAGGTAGCTCTCGTCCGGCGCCAGCGCCACGCCGTTGGGGAAGTTGAGGCCTTTGGCGACCACGACGGCCTGGCGCCCGACCGGCCCGTATCTCAGGATGCGGCCACTGCCGGAATGCTCCATCAGGTCGAGGATCGATGCTGCTAGCGAATTCGCCGATTGCCTTGGCGCTGAACCGAGTCGAGGCGTCGGAAAAATAGACCGTCCCGTCGAAAGCGACATCGAGGTCGTCGGCATAGAGGATCGGCGAACCGTCGGAAGCCTTGTCGGCCAGCAGCCGCACCGTTGCCATCGCGGTCGACTGCAAGAAGCCCGCGATAGGCGTCGGCGACATAACAGCGTGCCGTCGAGGCCGAATTCCAGACCGAGCGGGCGGCCGCCGGTATTGGCGAAGACTTCCAGTTTCGCGCCGTCGGGCAACAATCGCACGATCGCGCCATCGCGGGTCGAGACATAGATCTTGCCGTCCGGCCCGAGCGCTGCGTCTTCCGGCCCCCATGGCCGCCAAGATCGAGAAACAGCGCGCCGGCGAGCCGATCATTTGCCGTGAACGCGCCGACATATCCAGCATTTTTCGGCGCTTGCCAGGCGACCGGCTCGATCCCCACCGGCCAGAACGCCAGATAGGCGCCGAGCGACAACAGACAACAGGATAGCCAAGGCCGAGCTTCTCGCATCCGCGGAATTCCTTGCGGTCGGCTGCGCCAAGAACTGCATATTCGAACTGCAGCCGTCAACCGGGCCTTGCCGGCGGGAGGTCGATCCAGAATATTGCCTGCGACGATTGTTCGCGAACGCACGTGCTGGCCCGCTTACCGGCCGCAGATTAGTGCGTTACGTGCCAGAGAAGGAGCAAGTCCATGAAGATCGCCATCAACGGCACCGGCGTTGCCGGGCCGACGCTTGCATACTGGCTGACGCGCACGGCCATGAAGCCAGTGCTGATCGAGCAGGCCGCGCAATTGCGCACGGGCGGATACGTCACCGACTTCTGGGGGCTGGGCTATGACATCGCCGAGAAGATGGGGCTGATCCCCCGCATCCGCGAGCTCGGCTATCAGGTTGAGCGAAGTCCGCTTCGTCAATGACGCCGGGCGCAAGAACGGCGGCTTTGCCACGGATGTCTTCGCGCGCATGACCAACGGCCGCTTCACCAGCCTGCGGCGAAGCGATCTGTCGGCGACACTTTACGGCGCCGTCAAGAACGACGTCGAAACCGTCTTCGGCGATTCGGTTGCCGCCATCGCCGAGCATGACGGCGGCGCCGCGGTTCGATTCGACAGCGGCCGCGAGCGCGAATTCGACCTTGTCATCGGCGCCGATGGCCTGCATTCGCGCGTGCGCGAACTGGTCTTCGGGCCCGAATCCGATTTCGAGGTATTCCTCGGCTACAAGGTCGCCGCCTTCGAAGTGGCCGGCTATCGGCCGCGCGACGAACTGGTCTATCTCAGCCACACCGCAGCCGGGCCGCCAGGTCGCGCGCTTTTCGATGCGCGACGACAAGACGCTGTTCCTGTTCGTCTTCCGCGACGAGTGCCGGCGCCGCCGACATGCCGGCCGACGATGCCGGGCGCAGGCAGTGCTGCGCGAGATTTTCGGCAACGACGGCTGGGAATGCCGACAGGTTCTCGACGGCGATGGAGGACGTCGGCGAAATCTATTTCGATCGCGTCAGCCAGATCCGCATGCGGGAACTGGAGCAAGGGCCGCATCGCGCTGATCGGCGACGCCGCGGCCTGCGTTTCGCTGCTGGCGGGCGAGGGCACCGGCCTCGCCATGGCGGAGGCCTATGTGCTCGCCGGCGAACTTGCCCGTGCCAACGCCAACCACGTCCGCGCCTTCGGCGCCTATCGCGATCGCCTCGGCAATTTCGTCCTGCGCAAGCAGGAATCGGCGCGCAAATTCGCCTCCTCCTTCGCGCCGCAGACGCAACTGGGGCATCGTTCTGCGCAATCTCGCAACGCGATTGATGGCAATCCCCTATTTCGCCGACAAGTTCATCGGGACTGACCTGCGCGACGATATCGACCTGCCCGACTACGCCAAATCCATCTAGGCAATCGCGGCATGGCCATCCTATAGAGAGCGCGATGCCGCAAAAGCCGTCATTTGGCGAAATCGCGCTCTCCTGGCTTGGCCTGCCGTTCTATGTCTGGCAGGGCCTCGGCGTGCGTCGTCGCACCCACCGTATGTCGCCGCCGCCCAATCCCGGCTGGCAGGAAATTCCCGGCAGTGGCCGGCCCATGCGATTGCTCGTCATTGGCGATTTATCGGCTGCCGGCGTCGGCGTCGAGACCCTGGCACAGAGTTTCGCCGGCCAATTGCCGCGTTTCCTCAACCAGCGCTCCGGCCGGCCGGTGGCGACGCTGGTTGCCGGGATGAATTCGGCAACATCCGGCCAGCTCCGCGATCACGTCGTGCCGCATATCGAGCCGCGCGATTTCGACTATGTCGCGCTCAACATCGGCACCAACGACGCCAAGAACTTTCACAGCCGCAAACGCTTTTGCGCCGAGTTCGGCACCTTACTTTATGCCCTGCGGACCCGATTTCCTGCCGCCACCATCATCTGGGCCGGCGTCCTCGATCTCTCCCACGTGCCGGCGCTGCCGTTTCCGCTCAACCGCATCCTCGGCGTTCGCGCCCGGCTGATGGACACCAGCGGCAAGCGCCTGTGCCGCGAGCGCGGCGCGTTGGCGCCGGAGCCCGAATGGCGCATCATCGCCGAGAATTTTTCCGCCGATGGCTTTCACGCCAGCGCCGCCGGCTATCGCGAATGGGCCGAGCGGCTCGCCGCCTACATCCTGAGTTTGGAAAACGGGGGCAAATAGCCGCAGCCTTTGGTTGCATGGACTTCTGGTCTGCGGGCCGGATATTGCGCGGTTGGGGCCGGCTTTTCGGGGAGGGACAAGTCATGGCGTCGCAGTATCGCGCGGCTTACGAAAGCTGGAAACGCGACCCGCTTGCGTTCTGGGCGCGAGGCGGCCGAGGCAATCGACTGGATCAAGCCCGCCGACCGCATCTTCGCCGCCGAAAAGGGCGTCTACGGCCGCTGGTTCGACGGCGCGCTGTGCAACACCTGCCACAACTGCGTCGACCGCCATGTCGAAAACGGCCGCGGCGACCAGGCGGCGATCATCTATGACAGCCCGATCACCGGAACGAAGCGCACGATCACCTATGGCGATCTGCTCGCCGAGGTCAACGCGCTCGCCCACGTGCTCGCGGCGCAGGGCATCAGCAAAGGCGACCGCGTCATCATCTATATGCCGATGGTGCCGGAAGCGGCGATCGCCATGCTCGCCTGCGCCCGCCTCGGCGCCATCCATTCGGTCGTCTTCGGCGGCTTTGCCGCCAACGAACTCGCCACCCGCATCGACGACGCCAGGCCGAAACTGATCGTCTCGGCCTCCTGCGGCATCGAGCCGGGCCGCGTCGTTGCCTACAAGCCGCTGCTCGACAAGGCGATCGAACTGGCCTCCCACAAGGTCGCCCGCACGTTGATCCTGCAGCGCGACCAGCAGCGCTGCGACCTTGATCGCCGGCCGCGACCTCGACTATGCCGCCGAGGTCGCTGCAGCCAAAAAGGCCGGCGCCAAGGCCGATTGCGTGCCGGTTGCCGCCACCGATCCGCTCTATATCCTCTATACCTCGGGCACGACCGGCCAGCCCAAGGGCGTCGTGCGCGACAATGGCGGCCACATGGTCGCGCTGAACTGGTCGATGCACGCTGTCTACGGCGTCAAGCCGGGCGAGGTGTATTGGGCCGCCTCCGATGTCGGCTGGGTCGTCGGCCATTCCTATATCGTCTACGCGCCGCTGCTCGCCGGCTGCACCACGATCCTCTACGAGGGCAAGCCGGTCGGCACGCCCGATGCCGGCGCCTTCTGGCGGGTGATCTCCGAGCACAAGGTCGCGGCCCTGTTCACCGCGCCGACCGCCTTCCGCGCCATCAAGAAGGAAGACCCGGACGGCAAGTTCATCGCCAAATACGACCTGTCGAAATTCCGCACCCTGTTCCTGGCCGGCGAGCGCGCCGATCCCGACACCATCCAATGGGCGGAGCAGCATCTCGAGCGTTCCGGTGATCGACCACTGGTGGCAGACCGAGACCGGCTGGGCGATCGCCGCCAATCCGGTCGGGCTCGGCGCACTGCCGGTCAAATACGGTTCGCCGACCGTGGCGATGCCGGGCTACGACGTGCAGGTGCTCGACGATGCCGGCCATCCCGTCAAAGCCGGCACGCTCGGCAACATCGTCGTCAAACTGCCGTTGCCGCCCGCCTGCCTGCCGACGCTGTGGAATGCGGACGAGCGCTTCCGCGAATCCTACCTTGTCCGAGTTCCCCGGCTACTACAAGACGGCCGACGCCGGCTATGTCGATGATGACGGCTACCTCTACATCATGGCGCGCACCGACGACATCATCAACGTCGCCGGCCACCGGCTTTCGACCGGCGGCATGGAGGAGGTCGTCGCTTCCCATCCCGACGTCGCCGAATGCGCGGTCATCGGCATCGCCGAGCCGATGAAGGGACAGATCCCGGCGGGCTTTGTCATCCTGAAATCCGGCGTTTCGCGCGACATCAAGGATATCGAACGGGAGATCGTCGCCATGGTCCGCGACCGGATCGGCCCGGTCGCCGCGTTCAAGACGGTGATGGCGGTCAACCGCCTGCCGAAGACGCGTTCGGGCAAGATCTTGCGCGGCACAATGCAGAAGATCGCCGACGGCCTGCCGTGGAAAACTCCGGCGACCATCGACGACCCGGCGATCCTCGACGAGATCGCACGCGCGTTGAAGCGCAGATGACTAATTGCCTCCCCCTTGAGGGGAGGCGGGCGAAACCAAGCCCGCGGGTCTTGCCTTCGGCAAGCCCGAGAACAGGCTCCGCGCCGGTTGAGCCGGTGGGGAGGTGACCGCGTTAGCCCTTCGGTAGAGCGGTCAATATTGGCTCGCTTTTGCTCGCGACCCCCACCCCTAACCCCTCCCCTCAAGGGGGGAGGGGAATCCGGGCGTTTGCGCCTATTTCGCCTTCACATACTTGCGCCAGTTGTGCTCCTCGCGAAAGCCGAGCACTTCGCGTATTTTGCGGTTCGAAAGCGGCGCCTCGAACTCACCCATCTTCCGCGTGATCGGCGTGTTGGGACAGTGCTTCTTCAGAAACGTTTCCGTCGGCTCCTCCAACGTGATCGTGTCGTTGACCGCGTTGAACACCTGGAACCCGAGTCCATCCTTTTTCACGCACAGATCGACGATCTGGCCGAGATCGCGCGCGTCGATATAACTCCAGGCATTGCGCTTGCGCGACATCGGATCGGCGAGAAAGCCGGGGAAGCGGTCGTATTCGTGCGGCTCGATGACGTTGCCGATCCTCAGCGCGTAGATGTCGGCGCCGGTTCGCATCGCGAACGCCCGCGCGGTCTTTTCGTTGAGCAGCTTCGACAGGCCGTAGCTGTCCATCGGGTCGATGTCGTAATCCTCTTCGAGCGGGAAGGAATGGAAGTCCTTTTCGCCCTCGGCAAAGCAGACGCCGTAGGTGGTTTCGCTGGAAGCGATGACGATCTTGCGGATGCCGAGCTTCACCGCCGCCTCGATGACATTGTAGGTGCCGATCGTGTTGATGCGGAAGGTCTCGTTGTCGGGCTTCATCAGTACGCGCGGCACGGCGGCGAAATGCACCACCGCATCGACCGGTGCCGGGCCCTTGCCGGTCTCGTAATCCTTCGAACCCGAAATGCATCGACAGCGCATCGAACATCTGGCCGCTGTCGGCGATGTCGGCATTGAGCGTGTTGACGCCGGGGCAATCGAGCGGAGCGAGATCGATATTGAAAACCGTGTGGCCCTTGCCGGTCAGATAGGGCACGACATGACGCCCGGCCTTGCCCGAGCCGCCGGTGAAAACGATGCGCTTGCCCATTTCCTTCTCCCGCAAAGTTGCAAGAGCGGGCACTAACGCATCGAACCGCCACATCGGCAATGCTCAAAACGTTACGGCATTTTTATTTGAACCGGCGCGCACTGTTTGCCAATCTCAACGCCAGGGGCCATTGGCTGTTGGCCGGCGTCAAGGGACAGATCGAATGAACTTCTTGCCACTTTGCTGCCCGAACCATTGCGGCCGGCCTCACTTTCGCTTTGGCCCAGGCTGTGCCGGCCCCGGCGCGGGACTTCTTGCCGCTCGGTGACGGCAAGGTGTCGAATGCGCCGCGCATCGGCTACGTGTTTTCCTGCCAGCAACGCTTCAACCCGAATGCGCCAGGCGCGCAGCGGGCCGGCAACTGGATCGCCGGCGGCCGCTGGACGCCGGCGCTGAAGCCGACGGTCGACGGCGCCGTCGACTGGCCCAATTCGCGGATCGAAATAAGCCGCGACGGCGAATGGCGGATCGTCAGCGCCAACAATCTGCCGCAAGCACAAGACCGGCGATCTTTCCGGTATCGGCCGCAGTGACGATGCCTACCGCTACGACCGCAACCCGAACCGGATCGCCGCGCAGAAAATCCTGCTCAAGCTCAAGGCTTTGCCCGAACCGGCGGGCGAGCCGTCATGCGTGCCGATGGGCATGATCGGCTTCGCGCTTTCCGGCGTCGCCATCTACAACGCGCTCGACGCCCGCGGCCAGGATGCGCCGGCGCCCACGAAATTCAGGATCGCTGCGAGGGCCATCCCGAACACAACGGCCAATATCACTATCACAATCTTTCGGATTGCCTTGCCGACAAGCGCGGCCAGCCGGGCGGCCATTCCGACCTTCTCGGCTATGCGCTCGACGGATTTGGTATCTTCGGCAAATACGGCGAAGGCGGCAGGGTCTGCTGACCAATGCCGACCTCGACGTCTGCCACGGCCACAGCCACGTCGTCGATTGGGATGGCGAGAACCGCGAAATCTATCACTACCATTTCACCGCCGAATATCCTTACACGATCGGCTGCTTCCGCGGCGCCGCCGATATCCGGCGCGCGCCGCTGCGATAGGTTGACCGCCTCCGCCGATCCATGCAGTTTGGCGCGCAGTTTGTGCACCGCGTCAGAGGAAAAAATGGCGGAAAAAGGCAGATTGCAGGATCGCGTGGCGATCGTCACCGGCGCCGCCAAGGGAATCGGCGCGGCGATCGCCGAACGCTTCGTACGCGACGGCGCCAAGGTCGTCCTTGCTGACATTGACGACGAGGCCGGCGAAGCCCAGGCCAGCCGTCTGGCAAAACTCGGCAGCGCCCGGTATCGCCACTGCAATGTCGCCGAGAAGCTCGACGTCCACAACATGATGGCCTCGACCCTCGATGCCTATGGCGCCGTCGATATCCTCGTCAACAATGCCGGCATCGTCGCGGCGGCCGATTTTCTCGATGTCAAGGAAGAGGATTTCGATCGCGTGCTGGCGATCAATCTGAAAGGCGCCTTCCTGTGCGGCCAGGCCGCTGCCCGCCAGATGGTCGCCCAGGTCAAAGCCGGGCGCGCGCCCGGCTCGATCATCAATCTGAGTTCGGTCAACGCCGTCTTCGCGCTGCCCAACCAGGTCGGGTACTCGGTTTCCAAGGGCGGCATCGCCCAGCTCACCAAGGTCATGGCGCTGTCGCTGGCGAGTTTCGGCATCCGCGTCAACGCCATCGGGCCGGGATCGATCATGACCGATCTTCTGCGCAGCCGTCGTCGACGACAAGGCGGCGATGCGCCGGGTGTTGTCGCGTACGCCGATGGGCCGCATCGGCGATCCGGCCGAGATCGCCGCTGTCGTCGCGTTTCTGGCGAGCGACGATGCCAGCTACATAACCGGTCAGACGATCTATGCCGATGGCGGCCGCCTGCCATTGAATTACACGGTTCCGGTGGCGGAATGAGGCGGCTGCGGCCGCGACAAGGCTCCTGACAGAATGCTGTCAGGAGGGGTATGCAATAACAGGCTCTGCTCAACCGAGGGAGACCAACATGACCGTGCATGCCAAGACATTCGCGCCGCCGAAACAAGCCGCCGTTTGGTTCGAGATTCCGACCAGCGACATGGGACGCTCCAAGGCGTTCTACGCCCAGGTGCTGGCGACGCATTTCCGCGACGACGACCGCCGGCCCCAATCCGATGGCGGTGTTCGCCTATTCCGGCGACAAGGAAGCCGTCTCCGGTCATATCTTTCCCGGCAAGCCGGCGGCCGAAGGCACCGGGCCGCTGATCCATTTCCCGCTGCCCGACAGCCTCGAGGCCGGCATGCAGCGCGTCTGGGATGCCGGCGGCAAGGTGGTTTCGCCGGCGATTGAAATCCCCGCCGGGCGCTTTGCCTATTGCGTCGATCCCGACGGCAATTCATTCGGCATATTCAGCCGCTGAACCAATGCGCAGGGCCGACCGGCTATTCCAGATCGTTCAGTATCTCAGGGCCGGCCGGCTCCTGACCGCGCAGAAATTGGCCGAGCGTCTCGAAGTATCCGAGCGCACCGTCTATCGCGACATCGCCGATCTGCAATCTCCGGCGTGCCGATCGATGGCGAAGCCGGGGTCGGTTATCTGATGCGCGAGGGCTACGACCTGCCGCCGCTCATGTTCAGTCGCGAGGAAATTACTGCTCTCGTTGCCGGCGCGCGCATCGTTCGCGCCTGGGGCGGAACGCAGATGGCGGCGGCGGCGCGAAGCGCCATGGAGAAGATCGAGGTCGTGCTGCCGGAAAAGGAACGCCGCCGCGCCGCCGCCGTGCAAATCCACGCCTTCGATGCCAGCATCACCAATTCCGTCCGCCAGACGCTCGATGCGGTGAACCTCGCAATCGAGAACCGCCAGGTGTTGCGCATCGGCTATGCCGATGCCAGCGGCGAAGCCGACGACGCGCGAGATCGAGCCGCTTTGCCTGCTCTATTGGGGCAAGGTGTGGACGGCGATCGCCTGGTGCCGCTTGCGCACCGATTTCCGCATGTTCCGCGTCGACCGCATCGCCAGCCTGGAAATTCCCGGCGAGATTTTTCAACTCGATGCCGGCCGCAGCCTCGACGATTTTTTCGCCAGCATGCCGGAATGGCGGGCGCTGCCGCAGTCGGTTGTCTGAACCGACCGAGCAGGCTAGCGGCCGAGATTGGAAAACTTCGCAAACACCGAGTTGGCCGAGACGTTCGGCTTCCTTCTCTTTTTCTTCTTCCGGCGGCTTCGGCCGCAGGTGCTGCCGATTCGGCCGCAGGGATCAGCGTGTCGCCGGGCGCCTCCTCCGGCTCGCTCTGGCGGCCCTTGTTGGCCTTTTGCACTTCCATGTCGAGCGCGATCTGGGTGCATAGCCCGAGCGTTACCGGATCGACCGGGCTCAGATTCTGCGCGTTCCAGTGCGTGCCTTCGCGGATCGCCTCGATGGTCGATTTGGTCGTGCCGACCAGGCGGATGATCTGGGCGTCCTTCAATTCAGGATGGTTGCGGATCAGCCAGCGGATCGCGTTCGGCCGGTCCTGGCGCTTCGATACCGGCGTATAGCGCGGTCCGCGCCGCTTTGCCGACCTGGGCGCGGAAGCGCGTATCGACCAGTCGTAGGCGGTGGGCCGGCTCGGCGATTGCCTGATCCAGTTCCTCGCGCGTCAGCTGGCCGGAGACGATCGGGTCCATGCCCTTGATGCCCTGGGCACTTTCGCCGTCGGCGATCGCCTTGACCTCGAGCGGATGCAGTCTGCAGAACTCGGCGATCTGATCGAAGGTCAGCGTGGTGTTGTCGAGCAGCCAGACGGCGGTGGCTTTCGGCATCAGCGGGGCATCGGCCATAGTGGGTTTCCTCGGACGTGTTTTCTTGGGACGTGTTTTCTTGCCTGCCGTCCGGAGTTCCGGGCGGGGTTCCCCGGCATCAGCCGCAGGAACGCTTCCGTGTTTCGGGAATGGCACTGCTATAATCGCAGCCGCGCCGGGAAGCAACCGTTTGCAAGCCGCCAATTACGCCCCAATGGCGCCTAAGCGAAATTGCCGGGCTTTCAGCCGATCTTGAGAACGATCTTACCGAAATGCTCGCCGGCTTCGATGCGCCGGTGCGCCTCGGCGGCTTTTTCCAGCGCAAACGTCGCATCGATCACCGGGGCTATTTTTCTGTGTCCGAGCAGCGGCCAGACCTTCTCGGCCAATTCCGTGGCGAGCGCCGCCTTGAAGGCCATCGGCCGCGGCCGCAGGGTCGAACCGGTATGGGTCAGCCGCTTCGTCATCAACAGCGCGAAATTTGCTTCCGCCTTGGCCCCGCGCAGAAATGCGATCTGGACGATGCGGCCATCCTCGGCCGCAGCCTGATAGTTGCGCTCGACATAGTCGCCACCGACCATGTCGAGGATGACATCGGCGCCTTTGCCACCGGTATGTTTGCGGGTTTCGGCAACGAAATCCTGTGTCTTGTAGTTGATCGCCAGATCGCAGCCGAGCTTTTCGCACGCCTGGCATTTTGCGTCGGAACCGGCAGTGGCAATGACGCTGGCTCCGAACGCCTTGGCCAACTGGATCGCCGTGGTGCCGATGCCGCTGGCGCCGCCATGGATGAGAAACGTCTCGCCTTTCGTCAGGCGGCCGCGCTGAAAGGCATTGTGCCAGACGGTAAAGAAGGTTTCCGGCAGCGCCGCTGCCTCGATCATGGAAAACCCGGCCGGGATCGGCAGGATGTGCCCGGCATTGGCGACGCAATATTGCGCATAGCCGCCGCCGGCGACAAGCGCGGTAACCGAAGTGCCGATCAGGCTGTTGTCAACGCCGGTGCCGTGGGCGACGATCGTTCCGGCAATTTCCAGTCCCGGAATGTCGGAAACCCCCGGCGGCGGCGCATAAAGGCCCTGGCGCTGCAGGCAGTCGGGCCGGTTGACGCCGGCCGCTTCGACCGCGACCAGCACCTCGCCCTCGCCGGGCTTCGGCATCGGCCGTTGCGCCGCGACCAGCACTTCCGGCCCGCCCGGACGGGTGATCTCGATGGCAGTCATCGCAGTGGGCAAAATTGACGGCTTGGTCATGGACGGTTCCCCCTGCTTCAACCTGATCGCATTTGGCGCTACTCATCGCCTTTGGCAACCGGGAGACGGCGATGTTCGAGGAAGATGCCCCGAGGCCCAAGCGCGAATATTTGCTCGGCCAACCGCTCGATACGCTGTCGGTCGATGAGTTGACCGAGACGATCGAACGCCTTCGTGCCGAAATCGCTCGCCTGGAAGCTGCCCGCAATGCCAAGGCCGGCGCAATCGATGCCGCACAAGGCCTGTTTCGAAAAACTTGATGGCTCGCACCGCCGGGCGCGGCCGAAATCGACGGGCGTTAACGGTTTGGTAAGCTTTATGGGCTATTAAGAAAAACATCCAGTCTGTCTGGATTTATACCGGGTGGCCCCTGTCCACCCTGTTTGACGCCTCCCTGTTTGACCTTCAGAGCCGCGTTTCGCGGCTCTTTTTTTTGTCGCTGCTTTTTGCCCGTTTTGCTCGCATCTGGAGCTTTACCGAAGTCTGGGCGCCGGGTATGAAAACGCCCTGCGGCGACAAGCAGCAAATGCGGTAACGGGTGGAGCATGGCTGGCAAGGACGGCGCGAACAACACGATCCGATTGGCCGAGCGCTTTACCGCTTCCGGGGGATTTCGCCGCCTCTTTCAGGAAGGCATGGGGCTGGTCGAGGAAAGCGCTGCGTATCTCGACGGGCCCGGCCGCGGCGCCGCCAAGGGCATGGGCCGCGAAACTTCCCTGGTTTACGGCACCGAATTGATGCGCCTGACGACGCGGCTGATGCAGCTTGCGTCCTGGCTGTTGCTGCAGCGTGCCGCCAACAGCGGCGAAATGGACCGCGGCCAATTGCTCGAAGAACGCAAGAAGGTCCGCATGGAGACGCTTCCCGAGCCGATGGCCGGTCCGGAATGGACGAACCTGCCGGCCGAGTTCACCCGTTTGATCGAACGCTCGCTGGCGCTGCAAAAGCGGGTGTTGAAACTGGATACGGAAATCTACGGCCGCGCCGTGCAGCCGGTGTCGGACAATCCGGTCGACCAGCAGATCAATCTGCTGTCGACGGCGCTTGGCGCGATGCGCAAATCCTGAACCCAACCGGTCCGCGCTGCGGACCGCGGCAACTACATGCCGAGCCCTTCGTACTTCTTCTTGAAGCGCGACAGCCGGCCGCCACGGTCGACCAGCTGCTGGTTGCCGCCCGTCCAGGCCGGATGTGACTTGGGATCAATATCGAGGTTGAGGGTGTCGCCCTCCTTGCCCCAGGTCGAACGGGTGACATATTCGGTCCCGTCGGTCATGACGACCTTGATCTGGTGGTACTCGGGATGGATTTTCTCTTTCATCGGTCGATTCCGTCTGGCTTCGGCCGGCGCTGTTTAAAGCGAGGCATCAATTCTGCGCCAAAGGCGCGCGCGCCGCTTTGCTTTGTTCGCGCCCGCCTATACAGCAGGGTCCGGCGCCGAACAAGAGCCGAAATCTGCCTGCTTGAAACAGGGTTCGTTGAAATTGAAATGACGCAGGACGACAAAGCGAACGATGCGATGATGCCCGATCGGCGCAGCCTGCGCCCGCTGGCAACGCTGGTTCCGATGATCCTGCGCTACCGCCCCCAGGTCGCTGCCGCGCTTTTTTTCCTGCTGCTCGCCACCGCGACAACCCTGAGCCTGCCGGTCGCCGTGCGGCGCATGATCGACAAGGGCTTTTCGGCCAACGATGCCCAGTTCATCAACAACTATTTCGGCATGCTGGTGGTGATCGCCGTCGTTCTCGCCATCTCCAGCGCCTGCCGCTACTATTTCGTGATTTCGATCGGCGAGCGCGTCGTCGCCGACCTGCGGCGAAAAGTCTTCGCCCATGTCACCCGGCTGTCGCCGGCGTTTTTCGACCTCGCCCAGTCGGGCGAGATCGTTTCGCGGCTGACCGCCGATACGACGCAGATCAAGTCGACCGTCGGCGCTACTGCCTCGATGGCGCTGCGCAACACGCTGCTCGGCATCGGCGCCGTCGTCATGATGGCGGCGACCTCGCCGAAACTGTCGGCGATCGTCATCGCCGCCATCCCCGTGATCGTGCTGCCGATCGTCGCCTTCGGCCGCGCGGTGCGCCGCCGCTCCCGCGATGCGCAGGACAAGCTCGCCGAGGCAACCGCCTTTGCCTCCGAAGCGATCGGCGCGGTGCGCGTGCTGCAGGCTTATGTCAACGAACCGCTGGTCACGGCCCGCTTCGATGCTGCCGCCGAATATGCTTACGAGGCCGCCCGCCTCGCTGTTCGCACGCGCGCATTGCTGACCGCCTTTGCCATTTTCACGGTGTTTTCCAGCGTCGTCGGGGTGTTGTGGTACGGCGCCCACAGCGTGCTCGGCGGAACGATGACGCCGGGCACGCTCGGCCAATTCATGCTCTATGCGGTATTTGCCGCCGGCGCGCTTGGCGCGCTGTCGGAGGTCTGGGGCGAACTTTCGCAAGCCGCGGGCGCAGCGGAGCGCATCGCCGAACTGCTCGCCGAAAAGCCGGCGATCAGCGCGCCGCCGAACCCGGTACCAATCGCGGGCGTCGACACCGGCCGGCTCGAATTCGATCGCGTCAGCTTCGCCTATCCTGCCCGGCCGCAGGTCACCGTGCTCGATTCGCTGCGCCTGAAGGTCGAGCCCGGCGAGACGGTCGCCGTCGTCGGTCCGTCGGGCGCGGGAAAGAGCACGCTGTTTGCCATGATCCTGCGCTACTACGATCCGACGCGCGGCAAGGTCCGCCTCGGCGGCGTCGATATCGACCGCTTCGATCCGGCCGACCTGCGCCGCCAGATCGCGCTGGTGCCGCAGGATACTGTGGTCTTTGCCGCCAGCGCCCTCGACAACATCCTGTTCGGCCGGCCGCGAGGCAACGCGCGACGAAGCGATTGCCGCCGCCAAAGCGGCGCATGCCGACGGCTTCCTCGCGCCCTGCCACAAGGCTACGACACGTCCGCTCGGCGAGCGCGGCGTCATGCTGTCCGGCGGCCAGCGCCAGCGCATCGCCATTGCCCGCGCCATCCTCAAGGATGCGCCGATCCTCCTGCTCGACGAGGCAACCTCATCGCTCGACGCCGAAAGCGAGCGCCTGGTGCAGGATGCGCTCAACCGGCTGATGGCGGGCCGCACGACGCTGGTCATCGCCCACCGCCTGGCGACGGTGCGCAAGGCCGACCGCATCCTCGTCATGGACGAGGGCCGCATCGTCGAGGAAGGCAGCCATTCCATGCTGATGCGCGCCAAGGGCCTCTATGCCCGACTTGCCAAATTGCAGTTCGATACCGGCCGGCCCGCGCTGCCGCGCGCAGCCGAGTAGGCTCAGTCAGCGGCCCAATCGGCGAGCAGCTTCAGCGATCCGAAGGATGCCGCCTTGGCGATATGACGCCGATCTGCTGTCACCAGCACACCGCCGCGCGCGATCGCCATGGCATGATAGATTGCATCCTGCAGCTGCGGATAGCCCGATTTCGGATTGCCATGGCGAGCGATGTCGCACGCGAGTTCGTATTCCCGGCGTTTCGGCTCTTCGAAGGCGAAGCCGGCGGCCTTCAGTGCCTCGACCATGTCGAGTGTGGCCAATGTCGATACCGACCAACGCAGGGCGACCAGCAGCGCCTCCTGGATCAACAGTGTCGGCGCGAGCAGGTTTTCACGGGCCTCGATTGCGGCGCTGATCCGTGAGCGGACCAGATGACTGTCCGGTTCCTCAATCAGGAGCTTGGCAAAAACCGAAGCGTCGACGACGATCATTTCTTGTAAATGTCATGGCGTGAAAGCAGATACGCTGCACGTTCCGCCCGTATCCTGCGTACGATCTCCGTCGAATTCTCCCCGTCGATTGTAACGCTCGGAAAATCGTGTATCGTCTCGATGGCTTTTTTTCGCGCAGCGGACTCGAGTGCTTTCCCAAGCGCAAATTCCACGAATTTCGAGCGCTCGCTTTTCGGCACGGCCGCCTCCAGTCGGGCGCGTACCTCGGGCGCGATCGTGATCGTCAGACGTTCCCTCGTTCCTGCCATTTTCACACTTCCTTTTCATACATAGTAGTATGAAAATTTCGTATGACAAGACCCGTCTTACGCTTGGAGGTATCGCCGCTTCAGATGCTCTATGAACGGTTCGGCGCTGAGCGGCGCGCCGGTTGCGGTCTCGATGATTTCGCTGGCGGAATGAAGCGAGGCCTTCGACCAGATGTTGTCGCGCCGCCATGCGTTGATCCGCTCGAAACGACCATTGGCCATGTCGTCCTCGACGTCGGGAATTGCCTTGGCCACAGCCTGCCATTGCTGCGCCGCCAGCAATCGCGCCAAGCGTGTAGGATGGGAAATAGCCGAAAATGCCGGCCGGCCAGTGCACGTCCTGCATCGGCCCGTCCTTGGGATCGTCGAGGGTCGATAGGCCGAAATAGTCTCGCATCTTGGCGTTCCAGGCCTCGGGAATGTCGCCGACCTCAAGCCGGCCGCCGATCAGTTCCTGCTCTAGTTCGTAGCGCAGGATGACATGCAGCGGATAGGTCGCTTCGTCGGCATCGACGCGGATCAGGCCGCGCCGAACCTTCAGCACATGCGCCAGGACTTCGTCGCTCGACCACGGCATTCGCCGAGGTGCTTCTCGTACGATCGGCATCGCCAAGCGCCAGAAGGCGGGATTGCGGCCGATCTGCTTTTCGACGAACAGGCTCTGGCTTTCGTGCATCGCCATGCCGCGCGCCTTGCCGAACGGCCAGTGCGACCATTTGCGCGGCAGGTTCTGCTCGTAGAGCGCGTGTCCGGTCTCATGCAAAACACCCATCAGCGACGACAGGAAATCGTCATTGCGGTAGCGCGTCGTGATGCGCACGTCGGTCGGCACGCCGCCGCAGAACGGATGCACCGAGACCGAAAGGCTGCCGTGCTCGAAATCGAAACCGACCGCCTCCATCAGTTTCACCGCGAGCCGTCGTTGCGCCTCGATTGGGAATTCGCCAACGCCGTCACCGATCCGACGTTGTTTCTGGGCGATCAGCGCCTCGGGGATGAAATCGAGCAAGAAGCTTTTCAACTCCGCGAAGATCGCCGCGACTTGGTCGGCGCGCGTGCCGGGATCGTGCTGCTCGATAAGAGCATCGTAGGGATCGAGCTTTAGCGCCGCCCCTCGCAGCGCTGCTTCCTCGCGCGCCAGTTTGACCAGCTCGCCGAGCGCCGGCTCGAACGACTTCCAGTCGCCGATCGGCCGCAGCTTGCGCCACAATTGCTCGCAGCGCATGCGCGCCGCCGTCTGACGCTCGACGAAGGCTGTCGTCAATGCGGTCATGTTGGCATGTACGCGGGCGAATTCGCGCACCGCCGCCTGCTGTTCGGCGTCCAGTGATTCCGCCTGGGCGGCGCCAATCAACTCGCCGACATGCGGTGCCGTCAGCATTGCATGCGACATTGCCGCGAGTTGCCCCATGGCTTCCGCACGGTCATCGCCACCACCGGCCGCCATCTGGGTAGCCTCATCGGCGCCGAGGATCGCCTGGGCGTGATCGAGCGCCGAGTGGACGCGGCACAGTTCGTCGAGCTTGGCAAACGACATCGGACCTTCTTTCTTGCGGGATCAGGAATTCGTCGCGGCGTGGCGACCGGCGGCCCGGCCGGAAAAGATGCAGCCGCCGAGGAAGGTGCCCTCCAGCGCGTTGTAGCCATGATAGCCGCCGCCCCCGAAACCGGCGACCTCGCCGGCCGCATATAAGCCTGAGATCGACTCGCCGCCGGCGCGCAGCACTTGCGAATTCAGGTCGGTCTCGATGCCACCGAGCGTCTTGCGGGTGAGGATGTTGAGCCGCACCGCGATCAGCGGGCCGTTGGCCGGGTCGAGGATCTTGTGCGGCTTGGCGGTACGGATCAGGCGGTCGCCGAGATAGGCTCTGGCGCCGCGGATGGCCGTCACCTGGGCGTCCTTGGAAAACGGGTTGTCGATCTCGCGGTCGCGGGCTTCGATCTGCGCACGTATGCGCGCGCCGTCGATCAGTGCCCCGCCGGCAAGGTCGTTCATGCGCCCTACCAGTTCCTCGAGATTGCCGGCGACGATGAAATCCTCGCCCTTTTGCTTGAACGCCTCGACCGGCGGCGGTGCCGATGCGCCGCGCCGGTTGCGCAGCACCGCAAGCAGGCTTTTCGAGGTGAAATCCGGGTTTTGTTCTGAACCCGAAAGCGCGAATTCCTTCTTGATGATCTTCTGTGTCAGCACGAACCACGACCAGTCGCGCCCGGTCGCAAGGATATGGCGCAGCGTCGAGATCGTGTCGAAACCCGGCAGGCACGGCGCCGGCAGACGATTGCCAAACGCATCGAACCACAACGACGATGGCCCGGGCAGGATGCGGATGCCGTGCTCGGGCCAGATCGGCGCGAAGTTGCGCACGCCCTCGGTATAGTGCCACATCCGGTCTTCGTTGATGAGCGAAGCGCCGGCCTGGCGCGCGATGTCGAGCATCAGGCCATCGACATGGTGCGGCACGCCGGCGACCATCCGTTTGGGCGGCTGACCGAGGCGTTCGACCGGCCACTTTTCACTCACAAGATCGAAATTGCCGCCGATGCCGCCGGTCGTCACGATGGTTGCCGACGCCGAATAAGCGAAATCGCCGATGATTTCGCGCGAGCTTTTCTGCCCGCGCTCCACTTGCGTCGGCGCGAGGATTTCGCCCTCGACGCCGGTGACGGCGCCATTGACGGTCGCCAGTTTCGTCACCCGATGCCGGAATTTGAAAGCGATCCGGCCGGCCTTCTCCGCTTCGCGCGCCCGGTTGACGAAAGGTTCCAGCACGCCCGGGCCGGTGCCCCAAGTCAGATGGAAGCGCGGTACCGAATTGCCATGGCCATGCGCCAGCCCGCCGCCGCGCTCGGCCCAGCCGACGACCGGAAACCAGCGCAGGCCTAAGCCATGCAACCAGGATCGCATGGGTCCGGCAGCAAAATCGACGTAGGCCTGCGCCCACTTGCGCGGCCAGTGATCCTCCGACCGGTCGAACTGTGCCGAGCCGAGCCAGTCCTGCCAGGCGAGATCGCGGCTGTCGCGGATGCGCAGACGCCGCTGCTCCGGCGTATCGACCAGAAACAGCCCTCCGAGCGACCAGAATGCCTGGCCGCCGAGGTTCTGTTCGCCCTCCTGGTCGAGGATCAGGACCCGCTTGCCGGCTTCGGCGATCTCGCAAGCCGCAACCATGCCCGCAAGGCCGGCCCCGACGACGATGACATCGGCCTGCGATTGCAACGCCATGCTCCTCCGCGCAATCGCCCTAGCGTTCGGTCAGCTTCAATTCGATGCGCCGGTTCTTGGAGCGCGCTTCGTCGCTTTCGCCGACCTCGATCGGCTGGAATTCGCCGAACCCGGCCGCCACTAGTCGGTTCGCCGGCACGCCCTGGCTGATGAAGTATTTCACCACCGAAAGCGCGCGTCCCTGGCTCAATTCCCAGTTGTCCTTGAATTGGCCGCTGCCCGACAACGCCACATCGTCGGTGTGCCCGTCGACGCGCAATACCCACTGGATGTCCTCGGGAATCTCGCCGGCAATCTGCAGCAGCGCCTCGGCGACCTTCTGCATCTGCTCGATGCCGCCAGGGTTGAGATCGGCCGAACCGGAAGCGAACAACACCTCCGACTGGAATACGAAGCGGTCGCCGACAATGCGGATATTGGGCCGATCGGCGAGAATTTCACGCAGGCGTCCGAAGAAGTCGGAACGGTAGCGGTTCAGTTCCTGCACCCGCTGCGCCAGCGCGACATTGAGGCGCTTGCCGAGATCGGCGATCTTGGTCTGGCTTTCGCGATCACGGCTTTCGGAGGCGTTGAGCGCATCCTCGAGCGCCGCGATCTGGCGGCGCAGCGCGCTGATCTGCTGGTTGAGCAGTTCGACCTGGCTCATCGCCCGCGCCGATAGTTGCTGTTCCTCGGCAAGCTTGGCGCTGAGCGCGCCGAGGCGCTGCTGCTGCTCGCTGGTCTCGCCGCTGCCCTCGGTCAGCAGCTTCTGCAGACGCGACTGCTCCTGTTCGGAGGCCGTAAGCGACGCCTGAAGGCTCGAGACGCTGTCCTCGAGATCCTGCTTGCCGGTGCGCTCCAGCGCCAGCAGCGAGGTCAGTTCGTCGATTTGCGCGTTGAGGCGGTTGAGCACGGTATCCTTGCCGGTGATCTCCTGGCTGAGCAGGAACTGCGCCAGCACGAACACGCTGAGCAGGAACATGATCGCCAGCAGCAGCGTCGACAGCGCGTCGACGAAGCCCGGCCAGTAATCGACCCGTGCGCTTCCTCTGCGGATGCGGCCTACTGCCATGGTCTACCTCTTGGCCGCCTTGTCGAAAAAGGCGTTCAGGCGCTTCAGCGTATCCGACAATTGCGCCTGCTGTTCGCCCTGGCGCGAGAGCTGGTCGCGCAGGATCTGCTGGTCGTTACGCATGTGCTGAACCAGCCCTTGATATGCCTTCGGCGAGCGTCGCCATCGCCGCCGATGTGCGCATCGCGCCGCCGCCGCCATCCTGCAGGCTGCGGGTCAACGCTTCGATCTGGCCGCGGATCGCTTCGGCCGAACCGCCCATCGGCTGGCCTGCGATGGCGAGGTCGAAATTCATGTCGGTGACCGACGACAGCCAGTTTTCCAGCTCGATATAGAACCGGTTCTGTGCGCGGCCGGCCTGCAGGTCGAGGAAGCCCAGTACCAGCGAACCGGACAGGCCGAACAGCGACGACGAAAAGGCCGTGCCCATGCCGGCAAGCGGCGCCTGCAGGCCGCTTTTTAGGGCATCAAGCACGTCATTGGCATCTCCGGTGCGCGGATCGAGCGACTGGATGGTGTCGCCGATCGAGCCGATCGTCCGCAGCAGCCCCCAGAAGGTGCCAAGCAGGCCGAGAAACACCAGCAGCCCGATCATGTAGCGCAGAAACTCGCGCGATTTCGTCGAGGCGGGTGGCAATCGAATCGAGGATTGAGCGCATCGAATTGGTCGACAGGCTCATGTTGCGGCCGCTGGCGCCGAATAGCGCCTTCATCGGCGCCAGCAATACCGGTTCGCGGCTGATGTCGAGATCGGCATTGCCCTGGCGGAACGAATTGACCCAGGCGACTTCCGGCATCAGGCGGATGACCTGGATAAAAGCCAGCAGGACGCCTGATCCAAGCACGAACAGGATCAGGCCGTTGAGGCCCGGATTGGTCGCAAACGCCGTCTGGATTTGCCGGTACAGGGCCGAGATGATGAACCCGAACAGCAGCAGGAAGATGAACATCGTCAGCAGGAAGACACGCGGGCTCGACAGCCGGTGAGGATCGAAGCTTCTCGCCAAGTTCAAACTCCCGTCAGTCCGTCATTGAGCGCCAAGCTACACGCCGCTTTCGCCATTGAAAACCGCCTAATTTCCGCGGCCATTGCAGTATCTGCCCCAACCGATCGTGGTTTGCACCGCCTTCATGACTTTGCCGTGGCGCCGCGGTCGAGCCGAGACAACAGCAGGGAATGGATCGCCTCGTTGCCGGCACAGATCGAACCCGATTTCGAAAATTTTGGCGCCGCCGTTCGTGTCAGTGACGAAGCCGCCGGCTTCGCGGATCATCAAGATGCCGGCCGCCATATCCCACGGCGAAAGGCCGCGTTCCCAGAAGCCGTCGAGGCGGCCGGCGGCGACATAGGCGAGGTCGAGCGCGGCGGCGCCGAGCCGGCGCATGCCGGAGACCTCGGCCATGACATTGCGCAGCTCGACGAGGAAATTGCCATGATGGCCGCGCCCGAGATGCGGCACGCCGGCAGCCGATGACGCAGTCGGTAAAGCTGCGCTCGGCCGGCGACGCGCAGGCGGCGGTCGTTGAGAAAGGCGCCGCCGCCGCGCTCGGCGGTGTAGAGCTCGTCCATCGCCGGATTGTAGATGACGCCGGCGACGAGTCTCGCCCTGGCGCTCCAGCGCGATCGAGATGGCGAAGAGCGGGATGCCGTGCAGGAAATTGGTGGTGCCGTCGAGCGGATCGACGATCCAGCGGTGCTGGCCGTCGGCGCCCGCGACCGCGCCGCTCTCCTCCATCAGGAAGGCATAGCGCGGCCGCGCCTTCGGCAGTTCGGTGCGGATGATCTCCTCGGCCTTGCGGTCGGCCTGGCTGACAAAGTCGCCCGGCCCCTTCATCGAAACCTGCAGGTTCTGGACTTCGCCGAAATCGCGCGCCAGCGAGCGGCCGGCCTTCATCGCGGCCTGGACCATGACATTGAGAATTGCGGAACGCGCCATTGCTGCTTCCTGTGCTGCAGTCGCAGTATCGTAGCGCGTATTCGACCGATGTCGGCCAACGCTGCGACGGACGACGTCTGCGCGTCAGTCCGCGCGGCGCAGATAGGTGATTTCGTTGGTGTCGACGATGATGCGCTCGCCGGCGCCGATGAACGGCGGCACCATCACGCGGACGCCGTTTTCCAGCATCGCCGGCTTGTAGGACGAAGCCGCCGTCTGGCCCTTGACCACCGGGTCGGCCTCGGCGATGGTCAGCGTCACCTGGTCGGGCAGCGAGATGCCGATCGGCCGTTCCTCGTAGCAGCTCGACCGTCACCATCATGCCGTCCTGCAGGAAGGCGGCGCGGTCGCCGACGAAATCCTTCTGCAGTTCGAGCTGCTCGTAGCTTTCGGTATCCATGAACACCAGGCTGTCGCCCTGCTCGTAGAGGAACGGGAAGTCCTTCTGTTCGAGGCGGACACGCTCGACCGTTTCGGACGAGCGGAAGCGCTCGTTGAGCTTGGTGCCGTTGATCAGGTTCTTCAGTTCGACCTGGTTGTAGGCGCCGCCCTTGCCGGGCTTGACCGCATGGGACTTGACCGCCGCCCACAGCCCGCCCTGGTGCTCGATGACCATGCCGGGCCTGATTTCGTTGCCGTTGATTTTCATCGCAGATCAGCGCGAATCCGGCGCCGGCAACTCCGCCGCAATCGGCGGGAGCCGACACGATCCGCTCCTCAGGAGGGGTTCCAACCGGCGCCATCGGGCCGGGCGGCGTTTCTTGACCACAATTCGGTTGGCGAAACAAGACCGCGACGGCCTCAGCGCAGGCGCAGCGGCGCCGGATAGGCGTTGGCCGTCGGCGGCGGCCCATAGAGCTCAGTTCCTCGGGTAGGCTGCTGACGATGCGTCTAGGAAATCGTCCTTCAGCCCTTCACGGCGCGCCAGGATGTGCCAAGTTGCCGCGGCCACCTTATCGTACCGGCGTGCCGATGCCGAGCGCAAGCATCTTGGCCAGACGATTGCGCGCAATCACTTGTCCCGCCCGCGCCGCCCGCTGCATCCATGCGAATGCGGTCTTTTCGTCCTTGGCGCCGCCGCGGCCGTTGGCCATCCAGATCGCCAGTTCGACTTGCGCCGTGCTGTGACCGCCCTTGGCCGCCATCTCCATATAGGTTCCCGTGCTTTGGCATCGTCGCGCGGCGCACCGTGGCCGTTGGCGTAGATTTGCGCCAGCGCATATTGTGCGTCGGCGACGCCTGCGGCGGCCGATTGTTCGAACAAAGGCCGCGCCGCGCCAAAGCCTGCGGAAGTTGCAGTCTTCCTCGATCAGCAACTGCGCCAAATTATAGGCGGCAAGCGACTGGCCGGCTTGCGCCGCGACAGCCAGCAGGCGCTTGGCCTCGGCCCGGTCCGGCGCAACATCAGCGCCTTCAACCAGCTTCATGGCATAGGCAAAGCGCGCCTCGTTGTTGCCGGCGTCGGCGGCAAGCTTGTACCACATCGCCGCTTCCTTTGTGTCGCGCTTGATGCCGAGGCCCTGGTCGTAGATGCGCGCGATCAGCGTCTGTGCCGCTGCATCGCCCGCCTTGGCACGGTCGAGGGCGAGCGCGAAGGCGGTCAGATATTCGCCGCGCTGGTAGGCGCCATAGGCGAGATCCTGGCGCGGGTCGAATGCGGCAATATCCGAAAGGCTGAGCGACTTCTTCGGCGTTTCGGCGTCCTCGGCTGCAGACGCCGCGCCCGCAACACCAAGCGCCCATATAAGCGCCAGCGGGATGAGCCATGCTCCGCGCCGTTTGCCCATCTCAGGCCTGTTCGCTTTCCATCGCCGCCGCCTGTAGCAATCGATTGGCTTCGGCTACGGCCGCCGCCGGGCCGCCCGGCGCCTGCCAGATTGCGTCGCGCACCGCGACGAATTCGGCGCCACTGGCGGCGCAAGCCGCAACGCTGGTCGATCTCGTTTCCGGCCATGACGACGCAGGGGATCTCGATCAACTCCGCCCACCATTCGGCCAGATCGAGATTCTTTCGATGCGGCTCGGGATGGCTGTCGCCATCCATGCGCCCAAATAGCACGAAATCTGGATTGCGCTCGCCGGCGGCCATCGCCGCGTGTCGGCTCCCAAGTCCGCCGATTCCGACAATCGGCCGGCCTGACTTTATCGCCAGCCGGCAGCGCTAATTCCTGCTCCGGTTTGGTAAAATACACTCCGTCTGCGCCGCAGCGACCGATGAGGCGGCTGTCGTCGCAGACGAGCGCCGCCGCGCCGGCCGCCTGGATGATTGGCACCGCCGTGGCGCAGAACGCCGGATAGGCAAGTTCGTCGCGATCTTCGTGCGACAGAATAACGGCGGCGATGTCGCCGCCGGCCATCGCTTCAGTCAGCCGGGTGCCTGTGCTTGGCCGGCGCGATCAGCACCAGTCGCGCCGGCTGTCCGGGTCTGCTTGTCGAGCCGTCCATTGCCATCCGTGGAAATGCGTTGCGCCTGCTCGCGCGGTTCACGGTGTCGCAAATCGATCACCAGCCCTATTCCATACCCATCCGGGCACGAATGCGACAGTCCGCCGATTGTCGCCATTCGCCGCATTGACGAGGCGGCAAACTTGCGGCTCCGTCTCGCCAGCCCTGCCCGCTTGCGTCAGAGCGTCGCCGTTCTATCCCTCAAACCCTCTCCGGCGGAGCATCCTTGCCGACCGATCCGCAAATCTACCTCGCCGCGATCGTGGCCGTGCTGGTCGTTGGCCTTTCCAAGGGCGGCTTTGCCGGCGCCCTCGGCATGCTGGGCACGCCGATTTTGCCCTATCCATGCCGCCAGTCCGCGCCGCTGCCGTGCTATTGCCGGTGCTGGTGATCATGGACGTGATCGCCATTACCTCCTGGCGCGCCCATGTCAAATGGAGCATCGTTGCTTCGATGCTGCCCGGTGCGCTGTTCGGCATCGGCCTCGGCTGGGTGACCGCGGCCTGGGTCAGCGATGGCTTCGTGCGCCTGCTGGTCGGCATCATCGCCGTCAGCTTCGCGTTGGTGCAGTTTTTCGCCGATTTCAATTCCGCGCCACCGCGCAAGGAAAGCCGGCTGCGGGCATCGGCATGGGCTTCGGTAGCCGGCTATACTTCGTTCGTTGCGCATGCCGGCGGGCCGCCGTTTCAAGCCTATGTCTTGCCGTTGAAACTGCAAAAGGAACTGGTCGCCGGCACCAATGTCGTCTTCTTCTTCACGGTCAATTCGGTGAAACTGGTGCCTTATTTCGCGCTCGGCCAATTCGATGCGCAAAATCTGCGGCTTTCGGCTACGCTGGTGCCGATCGCCATCGCTGGCGTGGTCGCCGGCATCTGGCTGGTGCGCCGCATCTCGCAGCGCTGGTTTTACAACATCACCTATGCAGGACTGTTCGCGATCGGTCTGAAGCTGATCTACGATTCGCTGCCGGCGCTGATGTGCCGCCGGATCAATGAACCGGCTGCTGCGCAATTCGGCGATTCGGTCCTTGATGTGGAGCTTCTGCCGCTTGATTTCGGCGATTTCCGTATCGGTGACGCTCGGATGCAATCGGGCATCGTGAAGGCGGGCTTCCAGTTCCTTGTGGCGTATTTCCAACTGGGCAATATGGGGATCTGCTGTCAAGAAAACCTCCGTTCTCGTCGAATCAGGGTTATGACAGTTCGATGACAACATGTTTTTTCCGGCCTGTCGAATCCGGCGGCGAAAAGTCGCGAATCCTGCTATTTTGCCATCCGGATTGTGTCACGATTTGCAGTCTCGGTAGCTTTGCCCGGGAGACGAGCGCGCCATGTCAGATCAGGAACAGGCCGAACTGCGCGTGCGCATCGCCCGCCTGGAAATGGACCACGAGGACCTCGATCACGCCATTGCGGCAATGACCGCCCAGGGGCTGGACGCCCTGCGTATCCAGCGCTTCAAGAAAAAGAAACTGGCGCTCAAGGACGAACTGGCCCAACTGCGCAATCGCCTGATCCCCGACATCATCGCCTGAGCGCGCCGGTTTCCCTGACCCCGGTTTCTTTGACCCCGGTTTCCTTGGCGACGAATTTTCAGTAGTGCATGGCGTGAAGACACTCCGCGCCCCGCCCGCGGGCGTAGGCCAACTCGATTTGCCAGCAAAGGCAGCCGAAAAATGGCGGAAAACCAAACCGCCCGTGGCGATCATCATGGGCAGCCAGTCGGACTGGACGGTGATGCGCCATGCCGCGGCAATCCTCGACGAATTGCAGGTTGCGCATGTGGCGCGCATCGTCTCGGCGCACCGCACGCCGCAGCGCATGTTCGACTTCGCGCGCGGGGCGGCGCAGGAAGGTTTCCGCGTCGTCATTGCCGGCGCCGGCGGCGCCGCGCATCTGCCCGGCATGACCGCGTCGCTGACCCATCTGCCGGTAATCGGCGTACCGATCGCCTCGACCCCGCTTGCCGGCCAAGATGCCCTGTTGTCGATCGTCCAGATGCCGGCCGGAGTGCCGGTAGCGACGATGGCGATCGGCGAAGCCGGCGCCCGCAACGCCGCCCTGCATGCGGCGGCGATCCTCGCGCTCACAGATCCGGCGCTGGCCGAACGTCTCGCCAAATGGCGCGCCGCCCGCACGCAATCCATCGCCAAGTCGCCAACGGACGCGGCCTGATCGATGGCGGCGGCCGGCCGGCTGAACGCCGGTGAGCGCATCGGCATCCTCGGCGGCGGCCAACTCGGCCGCATGCTGGCGATGGCCGCCGCGCGGCTCGGCTACCGCACCGTCATTTTCGATCCCGACCGCGACTGCCCGGCCGCGCAGGTGGCGAACCGCCATATTGCCGCCGATTATGGCGACGAAGCCGCGATTGTCGAATTCGCGGCCTCTTGCGCCGTGATCACCTACGAATTCGAAAACGTGCCGGTCGCCACCGCCCGCATTGCCGCCGGCCACTGCCCGGTACATCCCAGTTCGCAGGCACTCGAAACATCGCAAGACCGGGTCGTCGAAAAGCAATTTCTCAACCGCCTCGGCATTGCCACCGCGCCGTTCGCGCCGATTGCCGGCGCCGATGATTTTGCCACCGCGCTCCGCGTCACCGGAACCCCGGCGATCCTGAAGACCCGCCGTTTCGGCTATGACGGCAAGGGCCAGGCTGAGGTCGATTCGCCGCAAGCGCTCGCCGGCGCATTTGCCTCGCTTGGAAAAGCGCCGTCCGTCCTTGAAGCCCGCATCGATTTTTCGCGCGAGATTTCAGTGATCGCCGCACGCGGCCTTGACCGCAGTTTCGCCGCCTACGATCCGCCCGAAAACGTTCATCGCGACGGCATCCTGCGCACATCGTCCGTGCCGGCGCGTGTTGGCGCCGACACCGCCGCCGCGGCAATCGCGGCGGCGCAAACCTTACTGGACGCGCTCGACTATATCGGCGTCGCCGGCATCGAATTTTTCGTCACCGCGAATAATCGTTTGCTGGCAAACGAATTCGCCCCCCGTGTCCACAATTCCGGCCACTGGACGGAAGCAGCCTGCGCCGTTTCGCAGTTCGAGCAGCATATTCGCGCCATAGCCGGCCTGCCCCTCGGCGCCACCACTCGCCACGGCGACTGCGTCATGGAAAACCTGATCGGCGAGGAGATCGCCAGATTGCCCGAATTGCTGACGCAGGCCGACTGCATCGTCCATCACTATGGCAAGCGCGAAATCCGTCCCGGTCGCAAGATGGGCCATTTCACACGGTTGACCGGACGAGCCTCGCCCTCGGCCCAGTTCTGACGAACCCTGACGAACCGCTGGTGGTGGACATTGAACCGTGATTTTGCTATTCGCTCGTTGCCTTGCGGCGGCTTCGTCGCCAGCACGGTATTGTTTGTTTCATGAAAGACCGTTCTTGCGCTGCCGCGGTTTTGCGATCGCAGGCCTGAAGCGCTGGAAGCGAACCCGCAACGACAACGCATTCGAGGATAAACGTGCAGGTACTGGTACGCGACAACAACGTCGATCAGGCGCTCCGCGCCCTGAAGAAGAAATTGCAGCGCGAGGGCGTGTTCCGCGAGATGAAGTTGCGCGGCCATTACGAGAAACCGTCGGAAAAGCGCGCACGCGAAAAGGCGGAAGCCATCCGCCGCGCCCGCAAGCTCGCCCGCAAGCGCGCCCAGCGCGAGGGCCTCATTCCGATGAAGCCGGCCAAGCCACGCACTAGCAGGTAGCGCCGGCAAACTCAGGCCGGGGGTCGTCATTTCGCCCGGTTTGCCGGATACGGGCAAAACGATGCGGCTTTCGACCTGCGGTTATTTTCCGCTTCCGATTTCGTCCTCTGGTTGGCCGTTGCCAAACGCGGCCGTCATTGCCGTCGCATTGTTGCTCGGCGCCTGCACCTCCACGGCGAGCGTGGACGCGATCCAGGTCGACCCGGCCCAGGGCTCCGAATCCAACATCGCCTCGCTCAACGAGGTGATCGACAAGAACCCGGGGTCGCCGGAAGCCTATAATGTACGAGGCACCGCCTTCGGGCTTGCCGGAAAGCACCGTGAGGCTCTCGCCGATTTCACCAAGGCGATCGAACTCAATCCGCGCTTCTACAAGGCCTATGCCAACCGCGCTTTGGTCTATCGGGCGCTGAACGATCCGGTATCGGCGATCAAGGATTACGCCAAGGCGATCCAGATCAATCCGCAATATGACGAAGCCTATATCGGTCGCGGCAATGTCTACCGCCTCGCCGGCAAGGACGAACAGGCCTTCCGTGATTTCGAGCGCGCCATCCAACTCGGCACCACCAACCCGCGCGCCTATCATTCGCGCGGCCTGATCTACCAGGCGCGCGGCAACCACGCCCAAGCGATCGAGGATTTCGCCACCGCCATCTCGCTCCAGGCCGACGCGCCAGAACCCTATAACAGCCGCGGCGTCTCCTATCTGGCGCTCGGCGATTACGACAATGCGCTCGAGGACATCAACCGGGCGCTGCGCCTGAACGACAAATATGCCGAGGCATGGGCCAACCAGGGCCTGGCCTACGAACAGAAGGGCGACAAGAAGCGCGCCTTCAAATCGTATGCGCGAGCGGCAAATCTCAATTCATCGCTGCGTACCGCGACCGACGGGATGGCACGGACGCGGGGTTGAAGAGGTGAATGGTGAATGGTTGCCTATTCACTATTCACTATTCACTATTCTCAATCCATCGCCTTGACGATATTTTCGGTCATCTTCTTGGCGTCGCCGAAGAGCATCATCGTGTTCGGCTTGTAGAACAGCGTGTTGTCGATGCCGGCATAGCCGGAGGCGAGTGAGCGCTTGACGAACAGGCAGGTCTTGGCCTTGTCGACATCGAGGATCGGCATGCCGAAGATCGGCGACGACTTGTCGTCGCGGGCGGCCGGATTGGTGACGTCATTGGCGCCGATGACGAAGGCGACATCGGCCTGGGCGAATTCGGAATTGATGTCTTCCAGTTCGAAGACCTCGTCATAGGGAACGTTGGCTTCGGCGAGCAATACGTTCATGTGGCCGGGCATGCGGCCGGCCACCGGATGAATGGCGTATTTAACCTCGACGCCATGTTCCTTGAGCTTGTCGGCCATCTCCCGCAACGCATGCTGGGCCTGCGCCACCGCCATGCCGTAGCCGGGCACGATGATGACCTTGGATGCGTTCTTCATCAGGAAGGCGGCGTCTTCGGCCGAACCCTGCTTGACGGTGCGATCCTCCAATTGCCCGGCCACTGCCGCGGTCTCGCCGCCGAAGCCGCCGAGAATGACGGAGATGAACGAGCGGTTCATGCCCTTGCACATGATGTAGCTGAGGATCGCGCCCGACGAGCCGACCAGCGCTCCGGTGACGATCAGGGCAAGATTGCCGAGCGTAAATCCGATGCCAGCCGCCGCCCACCCCGAATAGGAATTGAGCATCGAGATCACTACCGGCATGTCGGCGCCGCCGATCGGGACGATGATAAGGAAACCGAGAACGAACGACAGCAGGGCGACCGCCCAGAACGCAAATGGGCTGCCGGTCATGCTCAAGGCGACGATGAAGACGATGATTGCCACGGCGAGCGCCAGGTTGATGGCGTGACGGCCCGGCAGCAGGATCGGCGCCCCCGACATGCGCCCGTCGAGTTTCAGGAAGGCGATGATCGAGCCGGAAAACGTAACCGCGCCGATGGCGACCCCGAGCGACATTTCGATGAGACTCTGGGTGTGAATGTTGCCGACTTCGCCGATGCCGAAGGCCTGCGGCGCATAGAGCGCGGCGGCGGCGACCATCACAGCGGCAAAGCCGACGAGAGAGTGGAAGGCGGCGACGAGCTGCGGCATCGCCGTCATCGCGATGCGCCGCGCCACCACCGCGCCGAACGAGCCGCCGATGGCAAGGCCGAGCACGATCAGGCCGAAGCTCGTTGCCGACGGAGCCGCCAGGAACAGCGTCGTGGCAATGGCAATCGCCATGCCGGTCATGCCGAAATAATTGCCGCGGCGCGACGATTCCGGGTGCGACAGCCCGCGCAACGCCAGGATGAACAGGACGCCGGAGGCGAGATAAAGGAGTGCGGTGACGTCGCGCATGCCGCGCTCCTATTTCTGCTTTTTCTTGTACATCGAAAGCATTCGCTGGGTGACGAGGAAGCCGCCGAAGATGTTCACTGCCGCAAGGGTCAGCGCGATGAAGCCGAAAATCGTCGCTACCCCGCTAAGTGCGGTCACGCCGACCGCCAATAGCGCGCCGACAACAATCACCGAGGAAATCGCGTTGGTGACGCTCATCAGCGGCGTATGCAGCGCGGGCGTGACCGACCAGACGACGTAATAGCCGACGAAGATCGCCAGCACGAAGATCGCAAACTCGAAGACGAACGGATCGACGCCATCGCCACCGGCGGCAAGCGCCGGCGATCCGGCGCCAGCGGCGATGATCGCCGCGCCAATTGCGGCAGCCGGCCGCAATCGCGAAATCGGACGCGAAATCAGTTTCGCCAGGTTCATTTGCTACCTCCCCGCGCCGTGCCGTTGGCGGGCTTACCGTTGCCAGTCTTGCCGTTGCCGGATTTGCCGTTGCCCGACTTGCCGTTATCCGACTTCGCCGTCGCCTTCACGGCCGGTTTCTGCACCGCGCCAGCCTTGACGGATGCGCCGCCGGAAAAAGCCGGATGCACGATGCTGCCGCCACGCGTGAGCATCGTTGCCTTGACCAGTTCGTCTTCGGGATTGATGGCAATCGCCTTCTTTTCCTTGTCGACCAGCGTTTCGACGAAGGCATAGAGGTTGCGCGCGTAAAGCAGCGAGGCGGTCGCCGCGATGCGGCCGGCCATGTTGACGTAGCCGACGATCCGCGCCGGCCCGGCCTCGACGATCTTGCCGGCGACCGCGCCCTCGACATTGCCGCCACGCTCGACCGCCAGATCGACGATCACCGATCCCGGCGCCATCGACTTGACCATTTCGGCCGAAACCAGTCGCGGCGCCGGCCGTCCTGGGATCAGCGCCGTGGTAATGACGATGTCCTGCTTGGCGATATGGGAGGCAACCAGCGCCGCCTGCTTGGCCTGGTATTCCTTACTCATTTCCTTGGCGTAACCGGCGGCGGTTTCGGCCGCCTTGAATTCCTCGTCCTCGACCGCGATGAATTTTGCGCCGAGCGAGGCGACCTGTTCTTTTGCCGCGGGGCGCACATCGGTCGCCGTGACGACGGCTCCGAGCCGGCGCGCCGTCGCCACCGCCTGCAGGCCGGCAACGCCCGTGCCCATGACGAATACCCTTGCCGCCGGCACGGTGCCGGCCGCCGTCATCATCATTGGAAATCCGCGATCGTAGACGGCCGCTGCCTCGATCACCGCCTGGTAGCCGGCGAGATTGGCCTGGCTCGACAACACGTCCATGACCTGGGCGCGGGTGATGCGCGGCATCAGTTCCATGGCGAAGGCCGAGACACCGGCCTTGGCCATCTCCGCAATGGCCGCGTCGTTGCCGTAAGGATCCTGGATAGCAATGACGGCGGCGCCCGATTTCATCGACTTGATTTCGTCGCTCGACGGACGCCTGACCCGCAAGACCAGGTCGGCCTTGCCGGCGTCGGCGGCTTTGCCGATTTTGGCGCCTGCAGCGACGAAGGCCTCGTCGGGAATACGCGATTTCAGCCCGGCACCCGCTTCAACGACGACGTCGAAACCGAGGGCCAGATATTTCTTGGCCGTTTCCGGAGAGGCCGCGACCCGGGTTTCGGTCGGGTCCGATTCGCGCGCAACAAACAGCAGCATAAGTGATTTCCCCAAACCGCCGGCGCTCAGGACGGCAATTTCACCAGCCGCCGGGCCAGTTCGCCGAATTTCGGAACCGCGACCCTAAAGCGCCAAATATGCGATCCCGATCAGGATCGCAAAGATCAGGATGCCGCCGAACAGGCCGAAGCCGCCGAAAAAGCCGAATGCCATGGCAATCAGCACAGCCGCCACGATGGCGACCAGCCATCGCGTCAACCACAGGAAATTGCTGAAAGTCCGTTCATGCTCCGCATAGTCCATCGGACTGGCGGATTCGGTTTTCTTTGCCGCCTTGGCCATCATCGCTCCGCAAATTCATCGCTCGCCGCCGCGCGCTTGCGTGCGACGGCTAATGCATCTTCGACATCGTTGGGAGGCAGGATTTCGGTCCAGATCGGCTGCCGGGCCTGTCCTTCCGGCCCGCCCCCGCGCATGGACCCATACACAATGCCAAATTCGCCCGCAACCGTTCGCGGCGCCAGCGCCGCTCAAATCAGCCGAATTTTGAACTAGCTCGAAAGCCGCCGCAGCACGAACGGCTTTCCGGCCGAGTCGGTACAGTTCAACACATTGGGATCGGGCCGCTGGCATTGTGCCAGGTTGGCAGCCCCGGTGATCTTGCTTTGCCAGCGCAATTCGACCTGGTTTGCCGACAAGGCGACATAATTGCCCTCCGAGATTACGTTGCCGGTGTCGGCCGCGGTGGTGCGGAAAATGCCGTTGGCAAACAGTGCCGCATAGCCGCCGCCGTCGGGCGCCCAGTTGCCGGTCAGTCCGCCGCCTCCGGCGAGCGGATCGATCTTGCCGGTTTGAGAACAACCGGCAAGGGCCAAACCTGCCGCCAGAAGAATTGCGGTGTGCCTTGGTTGCTTCATCGCCCTTCCTCCTCTCTTCAATCAAAGCGCCTCGGCCTCGTCGATCAGATCGCTCACCAGCGAAAGCCCGTGCTGCCAGAAGGACGGATCGCTCGCATCGAGGCCGAAAGGCGCCAGCAGCTCCTTGTGATGCCGGGTACCGCCGGCCCGCAGCATGTCGAAATATTTTTCCTGAAACCTATCGGTCGCCGACTGGTAGACGGCAAATAGGGAATTCACAAGGCAATCGCCGAAGGCATATGCATAGACATAAAACGGCGAATGGACGAAGTGGGGAATGTAACTCCACCATGCCTTGTATTCGTCTTCCAGGTCGAACGCCGGACCCAGGCTCTCGCGCTGAATTTCCATCCAGATCTGACCGAGCCTGTCGGCCGTCAATTCGCCGTCCCGGCGCTCGCGATGGACAGCCTCCTCAAAGGTGAAGAAGGCGATCTGGCGCACCACCGTGTTGATCATGTCCTCGATCTTGCGCGCCAGCATCGCCTTGCGCTCGCGCGGCTCGCGTGTCGCCGCCAGCATTGCTCGGAAGGTCAACATCTCGCCGAAAACGCTCGCGGTTTCGGCGAGTGTCAGTGGCGTCTGGCTCATCAGCGGCCCCTGGGCGGCGGCAAGCACCTGGTGTACGCCGTGGCCGAGTTCATGGGCGAGCGTCATCACGTCGCGCGGCTTGCCGAGGAAATTGACCAGCACGTAAGGGTGGACGCTCGGCACCGTCGGATGGGCAAATGCGCCCGGGGCCTTGCCCGGCCGCGCCGGCGCATCGATCCAGCTGCGCTCGAAGAATTGCCCGGCGATTTCGGCCATCTGCGGCGAAAATCCGGCATAGGCATCGAGCACGATTCGTTGCGCTTGGCTCCACGAAACCGGAGTCTCGCTCGTCTGCGGCAGCGGCGCGTTGCGGTCGTAATACCGTAGCCGGTCGAGGCCGAGCCACTTCGCTTTCAATCGATAATAGCGATGCGAAGTGCGCGGATAGGCCCGGCGCACTGCCTCGACCAGAGCGTCGACGACTTCCGGTTCGACGCGGTTGGAAAGGTGGCGGGCTGAAGCGGGCGTGGCGAAGTTGCGCCAGTCGTCGCTAATCTGCTTGTCCTTGGCCAGCGTATTGGAAAGCAGCGTGAACAGACGCTGGTTGACGCCGAGCACGCGGCTGATTTCGCCGGCCGCCGATTTGCGCTTCGCCCGGTCGGAGTTTTGCAGCAGGTTCAGCGCCGGCTCCAGCGTCAGTTCCTCGCCGTCGCAGGTAAAGCGAAGCGCCGCCATGGTGTCGTCGAACAGGCGTATCCACGCCGAAGCGCCGGTCACCGATTTTTCGTGAAACAGCCGCTCGCTGCGCTCGTCGAGCTGATGCGGCTTTTCCTTGCGCAGATCGTCGAGCCACGGCTGATAGTGGGCCAGGCCGGGCGCCATTTCATAGGCCTTTTCCAGCGCATCGGCGGAAAGCTGGTTCAATTCGAGTTGCAGGAACAACAGATGCGAACTCGCCGCCGTCATGCGGTCCTGGGCATCGCCGAGAAACTTGCCGATAGCCGGATCGTCGCTGTCGGCCGCGTGCAGCAGGCCGGCGTAAGCCATGATCCTGCCGATCCGTTCGTCGATCGCCTCGAATTCGGCAATTACGCCGCCGAGCGCGGCCGGGTCGCTCGCCAGTAATCCAGCAAGTTTGCCACGATGGTTCGCTTCGAAAGCTGCCGCCTGTTGGCGTACCCAGTCGACATCGTTGCCGTAAGGCCGGGCTGTCCATCGCCGCATAGAGATCGCCGAGGTTCCATCGCGGCAGCGCCGCCAAGGCATCGCCGGACGGATCGGCTTTTTCGCGCGGGACTGGCTTTTCGTTCATCGCGATTCCCTTCGCTGCCTGCCGCATTTGCGACAAGGCTTCCGATCCCGCAAACCATTTCTTCAGCTTGTTGGTTAGGACCATGTTTAGGCGAGCGGCCCTATACAGTCCAGAAACGAGACAACCGGGCGGGCGGCGCGATTGCGCTGCTTCAATCCCGGGCGGAGGCGACTGGAGAAAACATGGCCGCCAATATCCTGATCGTCGACGACGATCCCGTACAGCGTCGCCTGCTCAATGCCGCGGTCGGACGGCTCGGTCACGCCGTAGTGGCCGCCGCCAGCGGCGAGGAAGCGTTGGCCGCTGTGGCCGCAGCGCCGGCGCCCGGCTTCGACGCCGTCATCCTCGATCTGATCATGGACGGCATGGACGGCCTCAGCGTACTGGCGCACCTGCGCGAACTGGAACGGCCGATCCCCGTCATCGTCCAGACAGCCCAGGGCGGCATCGATGTCGTCGTCAACGCCATGCGCGCTGGCGCTTTCGATTTCGTCGTCAAGCCGGCGTCGCCCGAGCGCTTGCGTCTGGCGCTTGAAAATGCCCTCAAGGTCGATGCGATCCGCAACCGCGCCCGCCGTTCGGGCCCGGCCGCCGCCGGCCAGTTTTCCTTCCGCGACATCGTCAGCGCCAGCCCGGCCATGGAACGGGTGATGCGGGTCGCCGAAAAGGCCAGCCGATCCTCGATTCCGGTTCTGATCGAAGGCGAATCCGGCGTCGGCAAAGAACTGGTCGCCCGCGCCATCCAGGGCTCTTCCGATCGCCGCCGCAAGCCGTTCGTTACCGTCAACTGCGGGGCGTTGCCGGCAAATCTCGCCGAAAGCATCCTGTTCGGCCACGAGAAGGGCGCCTTTACCGGCGCCAGCGAGCAGCATGTCGGCAAGTTCGAGGAGGCGAGCGGCGGCACGCTGTTTCTCGACGAGATCGGCGAACTGCCAGCCGACATCCAGGTCAAGCTGTTGCGCGCGCTCCAGGAGGGCGAGATCGACCGCGTCGGCGCCCGCCATCCCGTCAAAGTCGACATCCGCCTGATTTCGGCGACCAACCGCAATCTGCTCGACGAGGTCAAGGCCGGCCGCTTCCGCGAGGACCTCTACTACCGCCTGAGCGTGCTGCCGATCCTGCTGCCGCCGCTGCGCGCGCGTCGCGCCGATATTCCCTTGCTGGTGCGCCATTTCATCGAACGCCTGCGCGCCCATCAGCAGAGCCAGGTCACCGCGATCGCTCCGGAGGCCGAGGCGGTGCTGAGCGGATACGATTGGCCCGGAAACATTCGGGAACTGGAAAACGCCATCTTCCGCGCTGCAGTCCTTGCCGATTCGCCGGTGCTCGGTCTCGCCGATTTCCCGCAGATTGCAGCGCAGATGCCCGGCTTTCAGCTTCCCGAGCCGGAACCGGCAGGGCCGGGCGAGATTGCGCCGCCGATCTTTGCCGAACCGCAAGGGCCGATCGCCCCGCAGGGGGCGGGGTCGGTTGCCGCGACATCTGCCGGGCCGACTGCTTCGCTGCAATTGCTCGATCCGCAGGGCGATGTGCGTTCCATCGCCTCGGTCGAGGAGGAAATGATCCGCTTCGCCATCGAACTTTATCGCGGCCGCATGACCCAGGTCGCCCGCCGCCTCGGCATCGGCCGCTCGACGCTCTACCGCAAGCTCAAGGACTACGGCATCGATGCCGATGCGTGAGCCTGCCGCGCCCAATTAAACGGCGCCTTCGCCGAGCCTGTTAACCATCTGTTAACAATAGCCGCCGGCTGTCACACTTTCGCGTCGCGCCGCTTTGCCGCGCCATGCAATAACCGCAATCGCCTGTCTTTTTTGTGGAAATCGGCTGGCAACAGCATTTATTAACGATAATGGTCCTTAAATGGGCCACCCTTAATCGGGACCAAGGGGAACTTCAGGCGGGCGTCTAGACGGTGCGGTTCGGTTTTCTCACCACGCAGCTATTGCGCGCAATGAGCGGGTTCGTCCGGCCCGCGGCAATTGCTTTCTCGGTCTTCTCAGTCGCGACGCATTTACCCTCGACGCCGCCAACGCCGAGACCCGCACCCTCAAGCTCTACTACCTCCACACCGGCGAAAAGGCCGAAATCACCTACAAGAAAGACGGCAAGTACATAGATTCCGGCCTCGCCCAGGCCAACATGCTGCTGCGTGACTGGCGACGCGACGAGCCTACCAAGATGGACCCGCACCTGCTCGACCTGATCTGGGAAGTCTACCAGCAGTCGGGTTCAAAGGATTATATCCATGTAGTTTGCGGCTACCGTTCGCCCGCCACCAACAACATGTTGCGCCATCGCGGCCGCGGCGTTGCCAAATTCAGCCAGCACATGCTCGGCAAGGCGATGGACTTCTTTTTGCCCGACGTGAAATTGGCAACGTTGCGCGAAATCGGCCTGAAAATGCAGAACGGCGGCGTCGGCTATTACCCGACCTCCGGCTCGCCCTTCGTCCACATGGATACCGGCAATGTCCGCCACTGGCCGCGCATGTCGCGCCAGGAACTGGCCAGGGTTTTCCCGGATGGGAAGACCCTCCATATTCCTGCCGATGGCAAGCCCCTGCCCGGCTATGAGCAGGCGATCGCCGCCTATGAAGCGCGCCGCGGCGGCAAGGCGGTCGAGGTTGCCCAGGCCGAGCCTTCGGCCAAGAAGTTGAATTTCTTCCAGCGCTGGGCCCAATCGGTCAAGCAGGACCAGCAGGACGACGAGGACGCCAATTCGCTGCCCGGCATAAACATGGTCAAGACCAGCGAGGAGCCGGCCGAGACAAATCCAGTTGTCCTCGCAGGCGGAGCAAGCGCCAAGGGCAACAGCTTGCCGGGTGTCGAAATTGCCGGGGCGCAGGAGAGCGGCGCCAAGATCGGCAAATCCGATGGCGTATCCCTGCAGCAAACGCAATTCGAGATCGCGCAGGAAAGCCTGCCGGTGCCGCAGCGCTCGCCGCGCCGGTTTGCCGGCGATGCGCTGGCGCTGGTTGCGGCAAACGCCGGATCGCGCGCCGACCAGGCGATCACCGCGCTCGATCGCGCCGGCAAACTCACGGCGAAGCTTTCCGACGGCTCGTTCTCGGTTGCCGCGCTCTCGGCTGACGACATCGAAAACCTGCGGCGCACGGCAGTACCGGCAGCTCGGGCGCAAAGCTCGGTCGAAGAGCGCCTCGCCGCTGGCCTGAAACCACCGGCGCCGCTCGGCGCTGAGCAGAGCGCGGCCGAGGGCGAAACCGAGGTCATCCTTGCCCGCCTGAACAGTGCGCCACAGCCGCAGCATGTCGAACGCTCCGGCGCGCAGGCAAACGGATCCGAAATCGCCATACCGAAAAAGAATCCGGCGCGCCGGCCGCCGCCCGCCGCCGCAAACCGTACGCTGGAACTGGCGCTGGCGCCGACGGAAGAAAACCAGAGCGCCGCCGCCGACGCGATCCGCGCACTGATCGAGGCCGACGGCGGCCAGACCGGGTCGATCCGCTCTGTCAATGCCAAGCGTTCGGCCCGATTCACCATCGCCGACTGGGCGCTGGCCAACAAGCAATCCATCAGGATGGCGAGTTCCGCGCACCGGCATTCGGCATGGGCGCGTTCCGCGCCGGACCAGCCGAGGTCCTCAAGGCCGGGGTTCAATACCGGTGCTGACCGAGATCGTCTCGGCGAAATTCGATACGGCGCCGGCCTGGCAAGGCTCAGTTCGTACACATATCTCAGGCGTTGACCCGGCGAAACGGCGGCGATCGTCGGATCTATTCCGCCGCCGAGCGCGCTTCTTCGCCGATCATGCCGAGTGCCAGCAGATAAGTGTCAAGAAGCGCTTCATGTTCAGCACGTTCGGCCTTGTCCTGCTTGCGCAGCTTGACCACCTGGCGCAACACCTTGGTATCGTAGCCGTTGGCCTTGGCTTCGCCGTAGACATCGCGAATGTCGTCGGCAATCGCCTTCTTTTCTTCTTCCAGGCGCTCGATCCTTTCGACAATCGAGCGAAGCTGGTCGCGGGCGATCTGCGGGTCGGCCATCACAAGCTCCGAGTTCTTGGTGTCGCCATACTTGACATCGTTCGGCCCGCGCCTTAGTGCGCAGGGCGGTTCTTTTCGAAGGCGCGGCGCTTTTCGGCATCGGCCTCGTTCTGGTATCTGGCGCGCCATTCGTCATATGGCATGCCGTAGACGATTTCGCGTGCCTGCGGCTTTTCCATGGCGATGCCGGCGGCCTGCGCCGCTTCCTGATACCAGTTTGCCAGGCAGTTGCGACAGAAGCCTGCAAGATTCATCAGGTCGATATTCTGGACATCGCTGCGCTGGCGCAGATGTTCGACCAGCCGGCGAAATGCCGCCGCTTCCAGTTCGATGCGGGTTTTGTCGTTCATGATTGCGCCTCCGTCGGCCGCATGCTTGCGATCGGCCCGGTACGCGAACCGAAATGGCGCACCTCATGCATTTGTGCAAGGGCATTGACGCGTCGCAGCATCGGAGTCAGCAGGTCGACCCAACGCGCGACGCCGGTATTGTCACCGATCAGGTCCTGCCGGATTTCGATCAGGCCATGGGCCAATCCGCGACAGGTCGCGTGGCGAAACATCGTGTCGTTTCGGAGCGCCCCGTCATAGGGCTCGTTGTCGCCGACGACGAGGCCGGCAACGGCGCGCAGTTCGGCGAGGAGCGCCGTGGTCATGCGCGGATCGCTGTCCCACAGCAGCGTGACGTGCCACGGCCGCGACACACCCTTCCACGCCGGCGTGAAACTGTGCACTGAAAAAATGGCTGGCGGCCTGCCGGTTGCCAGCATCGCATCGATCTTTGCCGACACGGCGCGATGATAGGGTCGATGCAAGCGTTCGAGGCGGCGCTCGATCTCCGCGGCGGCGATCGGATGATTGCTGGCGATGATGGCGCCATCAGAAATGCGCATCACCAATGTCGGATCGTCCTCGCCACGATTGGGATCGATCAGCAACCGCGACCAGGTCGACAGCACGGCCGGCGCCGCCAGGTTGCGCGCAAGGCCAAGCGTAACTTCGCGCGCTCCGATATCGTAGGCGATATGGCGGGCAAACGCAGATTCGGGCAGGCCGAGGCGGCCGTACTCGGCCGGCAGGGCGTTGCGGGCATGGTCGCAGATCAGGAGCAGACCACCCCTGTCGTCGCCAGCGATTTCTTCAACGGGTTCAAAATGCGTCGTCATCGTCAGTCGTGCCGCGGGTAGCCTTCAGGCGCATGCTCTTGTCACGATCGTCAAAAACCGATCAATGCTCGCCGACCGCCAAACCAGCAACACACGCGCGCGTAAAGTCACGGATTTGATGTCGACCGACGCCGAACTCACCGCCCGGCCGCCAAGCCTTATCTTTCCGGTTGCTTTCGGCGCGCTCGCTGTCGGCGCCATCGCCATGGGCGCCTCGCCGGTTTTCGTTCGCCATGCCGAAGTCGGTCCGTTCGCCAGCGCGTTCTGGCGCGTCGCAACCGCATTGCCGGTCGCTGTCTCGCCTGGGCCGCGGTCGAAGCCCGCCGCGACGGCCGCAGCCTGTCGCTGCGCCTGCCCGGCCCGATTCTTTGGTCGGGTGCTTTCTTTGCCGGCGACCTCGCTTTCTGGCATTTGGCAATTTTGAACACGACCATGGCCAATGCCACGCTGATGGCCTGTCTCGCCCCGGTGTGGGTATTGTTCCTTTCCGGCCTCGTCATCGGCGAAAAGGTTGCTCCGCGCTCGTTCGCAGGCCTGGCGATCTGCCTTGCCGGCGCCGCGCTGCTGGTCGGATCGAGCTATCGCCTCGATCCGTCACGACTGATCGGCGATTTCTACGGCCTCGTCACCTCGCTGTTTTTCGGCCTTTATTTTCTTGCCGTCCGCTTCGGCCGCCGCACGATGGCAGGCGGCGAACTGACGCTGATGTCGTCGTTGGTGACAGCCGTCATCCTGTTCGGTGTCGCGCTCGTTTCCGGCAATGACCTGCTGCCGGTTTCGACGAAGGGTTATGCCGCTCTCGGCGCGCTTGGCCTCATCAGCCATGCCGGCGGCCAGGGCCTGCTGGCGGTGGCGCTCGGCTCGCTTTCGGCGGCGTTTTCCTCGCTTGTCATCTTCATCGAGGCAGTCGCCGCCGCCCTCTTCGGCTGGCTGCTGTTCGACGAAAGCCTCACGCCATTGCAAATCGCCGGCGCGGTTGCGATTCTGGCTGGCATCATCGTCGCCCGCCCCGCCGATAGCGGCGGCGCGCCGCGTTGACACAGCGCTACGGGTCGGACACACAGCTTCGCCATGAAGACGGGGAACAGCAAGCGTCGACAAGGACTTGTCGCCTTCGTCCGGGCGACTGCCGGCGGGTTGCTGCTCTTGTGGCTATCCGCATTGCAGGCGCCGGCAAATGCCGATTTCCGCATTTGCAACGACACGCGCAATCTCGTCGGCGTCGCGCTCGGCTATCGCGAGAAGGGCAACTGGATCACCGAGGGCTGGTGGCAGGTGCCGGGCGAGACCTGCGCCACCCTGATCGAGGGCAACCTCAATTCGCGCTTTTACTATCTTTATGCCGAGGATGCCGACCGCGGCGGGCAATGGCGCGGCGACATCTTCATGTGCACCTCCGAACACCAGTTCCGGGTCGATGGCGTTGAGAATTGTTTCGCCAGGGGCTACCAGCGTACCGGGTTTTTCGAAGTCGACACCAGCGAAAAGGATAGCTGGATGGTGCGGCTGACCGAATCCGGTCAAACTGGCGAATCTCGCTGACAGGAACAACTCTCATGCGCCGCAACCGCCGGGTCAAGATTCTGGCCACACTCGGCCCTGCTTCGAGCACGCGCGAAGTCATCGCCGAATTGTTCCGCGCCGGCGCCGACGTCTTCCGCATCAACATGAGCCACACCGACCACGCGACGTTGCGAAGCCTGGTCGCCACATCCGCGCCGTCGAAAAGCGAGTTCGGCCGGCCGATCGGCATCCTCGCCGACCTGCAGGGGCCGAAGCAGCGCATCGGCAAATTCGCCGCCGGCAAGATCGAATTGCAGGCCGGAGCGCGGATCACCTTCGACAGCGATCCGGCCCCGGGCAATGCCGCCCGGGTCTGCCTGCCGCATCCGGAGATTCTATCGGCGATCAAGCCCGGCGACCGCCTCCTGCTCGACGACGGCCGCGTTCGGCTGAAGGCGGTTTCGGCAAGTCCGAAGTCTGTCACCGCAGAGGTCGTTTCCGGCACCATGCTGTCGGACCGCAAGGGCGTCAGCCTGCCCGATACCGAGATGCCACCAGCGCCATGACCGACAAGGACCGCGCGGATCTCGACGCAGTGCTTGCCGCCGATGTCGACTGGGTGGCGCTGTCCTTCGTCCAGCGCGGCGAAGATCTCGCCGACGTGCGCAAGATCGCGCGCGGCCGCGCCGGCATCCTTGCCAAGATCGAAAAGCCGCAGGCGGTCGCGCGGCTCGATGAGATCATCGAACTTGCCGACGCGCATCATGGTCGCCCGCGGCGATCTCGGCGTCGAGATGCCGCTGGAAGCGGTGCCCGGCATCCAGAAGCAGATCACGCGCGCCTGCCGGCGCGCCGGCAAGCCGGTGGTCGTCGCCACCCAGATGCTCGAATCGATGATTTCCGCGCCGGTGCCGACCCGCGCCGAAGTCTCCGACGTCGCGACCGCCGTCTTCGAAGGCGCCGACGCGGTGATGCTTTCGGCCGAATCGGCCGCCGGCCAATATCCGGTCGAGGCGGTGCGCACTGATGAACTCGATTGCCGAGACGGTCGAGAGCGACCCGAACTATCGCGGCATCATCACTGCCCAGCGCACCGAGCCGGAAGAGACCGGCGCCGACGCGATTTCGCTCGCCGCCCGCGAGATCGCCGAGACGCTGAACCTTTCCGCGATCGTCACCTATACGGCGTCCGGCACCACCGGCCTGCGCGCTGCGCGCGAGCGGCCGTCGCGTGCCGATCATGGCGCTGTCGCCGATCATCGCACGGCGCGACGCCTGGCGCTCGCCTGGGGCCTGCATTGCGTCGTCACCGAAGACGCCCGCGATCTCGACGACATGGTCGACCGTGCCTGCCGCATCGCCTGCCAGTGAAGGCTTTGCCGGACCCGGCGACCGCATCATCATCACTGCCGGCGTGCCGCTGCGAACGCCTGGCTCGACCAACATGCTGCGCATCGCCTATATTGCCAGCGACGGCCGTTCCGGCATTTAGTCTGCGGCAGCGGCCGCTATTCTACGGTTGAGCAGTTCGATTTCCGCAATGATCTGCCCGGTTGCCGTATAGGTCGGCATGTGGCCGGTGTTCGGCACGATGACGAGCCGGGCGCCGGCGATGTCGCGCGCCAAGCCTTGCGAATGAATGTCGGCGCGTACGGTCGAATCGCGGTCGCCGGTGATCACCGTCGTCGGCACGCGGATCTCGCCGTATTGCGGCGACAGGCGGCAGACGCCGTCATAGACCGCGCCGACATCCTCGGCATTGGCGATGAAATTGTCCGGCCGCAGCACCAGGCGGGTACGCGGAGCGGTTCTCGTAGCCAGCGGCGACCGCATCGGGCGCAAACACCGAGCGCACGGCCAAATCATAGCGCAGATTGCCCGCCGGCACCGCGATCGTGCGCGCAAACGCTTGCCCGATGACCGGCATGTTGGTCAGCGAATAATACCAGCTCGTTGCCCGGCCGGGCCACGGATGGGAGACCGGCGAGACCAGCACCAGCCCGGCGACACGGGACGGTTCCTTGACCGCCATCGCCAGCGACACTGCCGCGCCGAGCGAATGGCCAACGATAACGGCGCGCTCGATACCGAGGCGATCGAGCAGGCCGGCAAGATAATGCGCCTGCGTCTCGATCCGTGCGTCGCCGGCGCTAAGGCGCTGAGAATAGCCGGCGCCGGGCCGGTCGACGAAAATCATTCGGGCACGGCCGGCCAAAGGCTCGCCAAAGGCGCCGAACAGGTCGCGGGCATTGCCGCTGGCGCCGTGGATGAACAGCATCGGCGCCAGATCGGCGTCGGCGCCTGCCGGGACTTCGAGATAGTGCAGGCGAAGGCCGTCGACGTCGGCGAATTTCCCGATCGCCGGAAAGCGCGCTTCGACCTGTTGCGCCTCCCGAACCGTCAGCCATGCCAGCAACGCCGGCACGCCGACCGCTGCAAACGCCACGAGGCAGAAAATGGCGAAACGGGTCAAAGCGACTGGCCGGCGAGTTCTTCTTCGAGTTCGATGACCGCCTTTTGTGCCGAATCGTTGGCGGGATAAATCGCCAGCACCCGATACCAGGTCGCCAGCGCTTTTTCACGCGCGCCGGTGCGCTGCAGGATTACGCCGAGGCCCGACAATGCGCCGAAATGGCGCGGCTCCAGTTGCAGCGTGCGCTCAATGTCAGCAATCGATTTGCTGAAATCGGATTCCAGATAATACATCGTCGCGCGCCGGTTCCAGCCCTCGGCAAAATCCGGCGCCAGCACCGTGACCTGCGTCAGCAGGTCCTCGGCGATCGCATATTTCTTTTCGCGCATTGCTTCGGCGGCCCACTGCATGAGCAGATCGATCGAGGCGGAACCGGATTCGCTCCATTTCGCCCAGATCTGGCGGGCGATCCGGTTGGCGCCGGCCCCGGAAGTCTGGCGTTGAAGTTCGGCAAAAAGATCGTCGAGGGTGGCGGCCTGGCGCGCCTCGCCCTGGTCTTCCCCGCTTCCCGAGGATTCGCCGCCGATCACCGGCTGGCCTTGCGCAAGCGCCGGTTCGGGGCCTGCCCCAAGTAGCAACAATGGCACGGATAACAGGGAAAAAATCAGCGACCGCATGGCCATAGACTAGCCGGCAGCGCGCGGCCGTCAAATGCAATTTGGCGTGAGGCGCGGGTCAGGAACCTCGCGCGCCGGCTTGCGCGAAAGGCGAGCCTTAGCCTTGGCGGGCCTTGTAGCGCGGATTGGTCTTGTTGATGATATAGACGCGGCCCTTGCGGCGCACCAGGCGGTTGTCGCGATGGCGCTTCTTGAGCTGCTTCAACGAGTTGCGGATTTTCATGGCGCCGTCTCATTTCCGGTGGCCGGTCGAGGAAATTCCGCCCGGCAAAACGATTGCGCGCCGCCGTTGCCGGCCGCGCGCGTTTTCGCAGCAGTCTCTAGCCGAGGCCGGCGGCTGCTGTCAAGGAAACCACCCTCCCGGTAGAGTCTCAGTTTTAATTTCGGCTCGCGATCCTGAGCACACATGTTGCAGACGCGGTTCATTGGTATAGCGATCCGATCATGATCAACGCAGTTCTCTATAGTGACCAAGTTATTCCGGCGAACGACAAAGTCGACGTCCGCTTAGTGGAATTGATGAAGGGGCGGGGTCCTCGCATCGGGTATGTCCCTTCGGGGCCAGATCCCAACTTCAGGTTCTACACTGAAAAGCAAACCTACTATGCCCGGCGAGGCTTCACTCTCGACGTCTTCTACGATCTGGACCAAGAGCACAGCGTCACCGAAATAGACGCTCTGCTGGCTTGCGATGCGATCCATTTGTCAGGAGGAGATACCGCTGCCTTCCTTATCCGCTTGAAGCGCACTGGCATGCTGAGGAAACTAAGGGGCTGGGCACTCAAAGGGGGGCTTCTGATCGGCACAAGTGCCGGCGCTATTTTGATGACCCCGACGATTGCCGTGGATGCGCTGTTCAGCGGCGGCCGTCCTGAAGGCGTGAAGGAGGGAGAGGCACTCGATCTCGTACCGTTTGAGTTCTTCCCTCATTTGAAGGCAAAGCAGAGCTACCTGACGGACCTACTGGCCTATAGCACGCACAACTCTCGGCCCATTATTGCCTGCCCAGACGGTGACGGGGTCGTCGTCAGCGAAGGTTTCGCGGAATGCATTGGTGATCTACTTCGGCTATCAGAAGGGACAGCTGAACCATTATCAGGACGCCGCTTTCAGTATTAGCAGGAAATCCGATGTGAAGGGCGGCCTTCCAACTCCACAGCCAAATCTTAAACTGAGACACGACCGCCTTCCCGCTTCCCTCGCCCGCTGAACTCGACCCGCTGACGGGTTCGGTGAGGCCGTTCTCAATCCGGATAAACGCTGTCGCAAATCCGCAAGGCCTTGCAGGCAGGATCGCTAGTGATAGGACGAAGCCAGTCCCGCCAATAGACCGGAAACCCGATGCGCCAATTCTCCGTCTTTGCTCTCGCCCGCGAGGCGATGCGCGGCCATTCCGGCTGGACCGAACAGTGGCCGAACCCCGAGCCGCGCGCCAGCTACGATGTCATCATCGTCGGCGCCGGCGGCCATGGCCTGGCGACCGCCTACTATCTGGCCAAGGAGCACGGCATCACCAATGTCGCGGTGCTGGAAAAGGGCTGGCTCGGCGGCGGCAATACCGGCCGCAACACCACCATCATCCGCTCCAACTATCTCTACGACGAGTCGGCCGGCATCTACGACCATGCGCTCAAGCTGTGGGAAGGGCTGAGCCAGGACCTCAACTACAACGTCATGTACTCGGCCCGCGGCGTCATGATGCTCGCCCACAACGTCCACGACATGCAGGTGGTCAAGCGCCATATCCATGCCAACCGGCTCAACGGCGTCGACAACGAATGGCTGACGCCGGAAGCAGGCAAAGGCATTCTGCCCGCCGCTCAATATCTCGAAAACCGCGCGCTATCCGGTGATGGGCGCGGCGTTGCAGCGGCGCGGCGGCATCGCCCGCCACGACGCCGTCGCCTGGGGCTACGCGCGGGCGGCATCCGACCGCGGCGTCCACATCATCCAGAACTGCGAGGTCACCGGCATTACGCGCGGTTCGGACGGCGCGGTGACCGGCGTCGAGACCACGCGCGGCTTCATCGGCGCCAAGAAGGTCGGCGTGGTCGCCGCCGGCCATTCCTCGGTGGTCATGCAGATGGCCGGCGTGCGCATGCCGCTCGAAAGCTATCCGCTGCAGGCGCTGGTGTCGGAACCGGTCAAGCCGGTCTTCCCCTGCGTCGTCATGTCGAACACCGTGCACGCCTATATCTCGCAGTCCGACAAGGGCGAACTGGTGATCGGCGCCGGCACCGACCAATACCCATCCTATTCGCAGACCGGCGGCCTGCATATCCTCTCGCACACGCTCGAAGCGATCTGCGAGATGTTCCCGATGTTCCGCCGCATGAAGATGCTGCGCTCGTGGGGCGGCATCGTCGATGTCACCCCCGACCGCTCGCCGATCCTGGCGAAAACCCCGGTCAAAGGGCTCTACGTCAATTGCGGCTGGGGCACCGGTGGCTTCAAGGCGACGCCGGGCTCGGGCCATGTCTTCGCCCACACCATCGCCCGCGACGAGCCGCACCCGATCAATGCCGGCTTCACGCTCGAACGCTTCCGCACCGGCCGCCTGATCGACGAAGCGGCGGCAGCGGCCGTCGCGCATTGAGGGAAAGCCGCATGTCTACCAAATCAATCAACCTCGCCGAAAAGCTGTCGCTCTTCACCGAGCATTGGTCGCCGAAGATCGCCGGTTCGTACAACGGCAACGACTTCATCGTGGTGAAGGTCAAAGGCGAATTCGTCTGGCGCTCGCATCCCGAGACCGATGACTTTTTCCTTGTACTAAAGGGCAAGCTCACGATCCGCATGCGCGAGGGCGACGTCACGCTCGGCCCTGGTGAACTCTACGTCGTACCGAAAGGCGTCGAGCATTGTCCCGTAGCCGAGGAGGAAACCCACATCCTCCTCATCGAGCCAGCCGGTACGCCCAACACCGGCGATCCGGCCACCGCCGCCGTGAAGACGAAAATCTGATGCTCCTCATCCATTGCCCCTATTGCGAGGAAGACCGGCCGGAACTCGAATTCCGCCACGCCGGCGAGGCGCATATCGCCCGGCCGGCCAACATGGCCGAATTGTCGGCCGAGGAATTCGAGGACTATTTCTTCATCCGCGCCAACCCCAAGGGCGTCATCTTCGAGCGCTGGCGCCACATCCACGGCTGCGCCCGCTTCTTCAACGCCGCCCGCCACACGGTCTCCGACAAGTTCATCCTGACCTACAAGGCCGGCGAGCCGAAGCCTGACCTGACGGCCGAGCAAGTCGACGCCGCCGCGCCGGTCGCCAAGCCGACGCCCGCGAATGCGGCGGCTGGATCTGACGACAAGGCAGGCCGGAAATGATCGCCTACGCACTCCGGCCTGAACCGCATAGCCGGCAAGGGCCGGCTGTCGCCGGCGCGCACGGTGTCGTTCACCTTCGACGGTCGCCGCCTGACCGGCCTCGAGGGCGATACGCTTGCCTCGGCGCTGCTTGCCAACGGCATCCATCTCATCGGCCGCTCGTTCAAGTACCACCGCCCGCGCGGCGTGATTGCCGCCGGCGCCGAGGAGCCGAACGCGCTGGTCGAAATCGCCCGCGACGCGGCGCGCGTCACGCCGAATGTCCGCGCCACCGTGCAGGAGGTCTTCGACGGCCTGGCGGCAACGAGCCAGAACCGCTGGCCGTCGCTCGCCTTCGACATCGGCGCCGCCAACGATTTCCTCGGCCGCTTCTTCCCCGCCGGCTTCTACTACAAGACCTTCATGTGGCCGGCGGCGTTCTGGAAACACGTCTACGAACCGATCATCCGCCGCGCCGCCGGTCTCGGTCGTCGCGCCGACGGAAGCCGATCCCGAGCGCTACGCCAACCGCTTCGCCCATTGCGACGTGCTGGTCGTTGGCGGCGGCCCGGCCGGGCTGCTCGCCGCGCCGCGAAGCGGCAAGACAAGGCAAGTCGGTGATCCTTGCCGACGAGAACGCTGACGTTCGGCGGTTCGCTGCTCGAATGCGTCGATGTCGCCGTCGACGGCAAGCCGGGCTTCGACTGGGCGCAAGACGATCGTCCGCGAATTGGCTGCGTTGCCGAATGTCACCGTCCTGCCGCGCACCACCGCCTTCGGCTATTATTCGCACAACATGGTGGCGCTGGCCGAGCGCGTCACCGACCATCTCGCCCGTCCCGACCCCGACCTCCCGCGCGAGCGGCTGTGGCAGGTGCGCGCCGAAGCAAGGTCGTGCTGGCGACCGGCGCCATCGAGCGGCAGCTGGTGTTCGCCGACAACGACCGGCCGGGCATCATGCTGGCCGGCGCGGCGCGGAACTTCTTCAACCACTACGGCGTCACGCCTGGCCGCAAGCTCGGCGGTCTACACGGCCTGCGATTCGGCCTGGGCGGCCGCCTTCGACTTGCAGCAGGCCGGCGTCGAAATCGTCGCCATCGTCGATTGCCGCGACACGGTCGATTCGCAATTGCTGGCGCGCGCCAACGATCTCGGCATCGCGACCCGCATCGGCCACGCCGTCACCGCCGCGAGCGGCCGGCTGCGCGTTCGCTCCATCACCGTCGAACCGGTCAACGGCACGCGCCAGGAAAAATTCGAGATCGACTGCCTGCTGATGTCGGGCGGCTGGACGCCGTCGGTGCACCTGTTCTCGCAGTCGCGCGGCGGCCTCGCCTGGGACGAAGCCGGCGGCCGCTTCCTGCCCGGACAAATATGCGGAGAATTGCGTCTGCGTCGGCGCCTGCAATGGCGCGACGAACGATCGATGCCGCCTTGCACCAAGCTGCCGAGCGCCGTCGGCGGCGATGCGCCGAAAGCCGAGGAGGCCGCCTCGATTGGGCGGCTTCCTGCTCGGAGCCGCCAAGGGCGCCGGCGAGCACGACTTCGTCAAGGCCTTCGTCGACTTCCAGAACGACGTCACCGCCAAGGACATCCGCCTGGCGGTGCGCGAGGGCATGCGCTCGATCGAGCACGTCAAGCGCTACACCACCAACGGCATGGCGACCGACCAGGGCAAGACCTCCAACATGCACGGCCTGGCGGTTGCCGCCGCCGCGCTCGGCAAGCCGCTCGACCGGCTCGGCCTCACCACCTTCCGCGCGCCCTATACGCCAGTGACCTTCGGCACCATCGCCAATCACGCGAAGGGCGATCTCTTCGACATCACGCGGCGTACGCCGATGCACGACTGGGCGGCGGACCACGGCGCCGTCTTCGAGGATGTCGGCAACTGGAAGCGCGCCTGGTATTTCCCGCGCGCCGGCGAGGACATGGCCGCGGCCGTCAACCGCGAATGCGTCGCCGTGCGCACTACCGCCGGCATCTTCGACGCCACCACCCTCGGCAAGATCGAGGTCGTCGGTCCCGATGCGGTGAAGTTCATGAACCTGATGTACACCAACGCCTGGGACAAGCTCGAAGCCGGCCGCTGCCGCTACGGCATCATGTGCCGCGAGGACGGCTTCATCTACGACGATGGCGTCGTCGGCCGCCTCGCCGAGGATCGCTTCCATGTCACGACGACGACCGGCGGCGCGCCGCGCGTCCTCCACATGATGGAGGACTATCTCCAGACCGAATTTCCAGCACTGGAAGGTCTGGCTGACCTCGGTCACCGAGCAGTGGGCGGTCATCGCCGTGCAGGGACCGAAGGCGCGCGAGATCATCGCGCCGCTCGTCGAGGGCATCGACCTCGACGCCATGCCGCACATGTCGATTGCGCGAAGGCAAATTCTGCGGCGTGCCGACCCGGCTGATGCGCGTCTCGTTCACCGGCGAGACCGGCTTCGAGATCAACGTGCCGGCCCACTACGGCCGCAGCGTCTGGGAGGCGATCTGGGCAGCGCGGCGCGCCGATGGGCCTAACCCCTTACGGCACCGAAACCATGCACGTGCTGCGCGCCGAGAAAGGCTACATCATCGTCGGCCAGGATACCGACGGCACCGTGACGCCGTACGATGCCGGGCTCGGCTGGGCGGTCTGCAAGGCGAAAAAGGATTTCGTCGGCATTCGCCGGCCTGAAGCGGCCCGACCTCGTCGCCGAGGGCCGCGACAGCTCGTCGGCCTGAAGACCAAGGAGCCGAAGATCGTGCTGGAGGAAGGCGCCCAGATCGTCGCCGATCCGCAACCAGCCGATCCCGATGAAGATGCTCGGCTTCGTCACCTCGTCGCTACTGGTCGGCAAAATCTCGGCCGCTCGATCGCGCTGGCGCTGCTCGAGGACGGCCGCAACCGCATGGGCGAGACGCTGCATGTGCCGATGCCGAACGGCAATATCGCGGTCGAGGTGACCGGCACGGTGTTCTTCGACGAGAAGGGCGAGCGCGCCAATGGCTGAGACATGCTGAGATCGTCGCGATCCCGCCGCTCGACGGCCGTATGTTTGCCGGCAACGGCGTTCGCCTCGAACCGCTCGGCCAATTCGAGCGCGTCAGCCTGCGCGCCGGCGCCGATATCTCCGAGTCGTCGAGGAGCGACTCGGCATCTCGAATTGCCGCGCAAAGCCGGGCGCGGCGACCGCTTCCGATGAGACACCGCGATCTGGCTCGGCCCGGACGAATGGTTGCTGGTCGGCGAGCCGGGCAGCGGCGTCGCCGGCGTGGTCGAAAATCTGGCGGGACTTGCCGTCAGCGCCGTCGACATTTCCCATCGAAATGTCGCGATCCGCGTGTCCGGACCGAAGGCGGCGCTGGCGCTGAATTCCGGCTGCCCACTCGATCTCTCCAAGAGAGCTTTCCCGCCGGCCGGGCGACTCGCACGATCCTCGCCAAGGCGGAAATCGTGCTGATCCGCACCGGAGCCGACTCATTCCACGTCGAATGCTGGCGATCCTTCGCCGATTATGTGTGGCAAAACCTCGTCGACGCGGCTAAATCGGCCTAAAGCAATTCCAGGAAAAGTGGACACCACTTTTCCGTCCGGAATTGCAATGAAACGAAGACCAGCCGATTCCGTGAAGTCGAGCCACAACATGATCCGTTCGCGACTCGTGCTCAACTTCCCGGGCTTCGAGAAGACCGATGCCGTCCACCAACTCGACCGCATCGCCCACAGCGCCGCCAAGACCGGTTCGCGTCTGGGAGTTTGCCGCTCGCCGCCTTTCGCTCAAACCGTCGCCGCACAGCATCCATGCGGTTTCGATGTGGCGGACGCAGGGCGACAACTGGCGCCTCGATACCCGTCTCGTCCAATTCGCCTGGCACGACATCATCGCCAGCTATGAGAACGCTCCGCACCCCCAGGCCTTTTTCGCCAATTTTCCGAAATTCCTCGCTTTCTTCGCCGATGGAACGGTCGGGCCGCTATTTCCGCCACGCCATGCGCTACTGGGGTTTCACCATCTTTCCGTTGCTGCTGATCGGCTTGTTCGTCGCGGTTACGCTTGTCGGCTCGCTCTATTTCCTCGGCTGGCTGGGTTTGGCCGGTGCCGGCAAATGGATCGCGTCGTTGGCACTGTCCGCGATCCTGACGCTGGTGCTCTGCAAATGGCCGGGCGAGCGCGCCTATCTGCTGCTGACCGTCAACGACTGGGGGTTTGCCCGCGACATGGTCAACCGCTCCAATCCCGTCATCGAGCGGCGCTATGCCGAATATGCCGAGACTCTCGCTGCCGAAATCGCGAACAGCGACCATGACGAGATCGTCATCGCCGGCCATTCCTTCGGCGCAGTCTGGGCGGCGGCGGCGCTGGCGCTTGCCCTCGAACGCCAACCGGATTTGCTGGCCGGCCGCAACGTCACGTTCCTGGCGCTTGGCTCAAGCCTGTTGAAGATCGCGTTTGCCCCGAAGGCGCAATTCATGCGCGACTGGATGGCCAGCATCGTCGCCGAGCCGGACCTGTTCTGGCACGAGATACAGACCAAGGATGACCTGATCGCCTTCTACAAGGCCGACCCTTTGCCGCGCTCGGCATCACCGGATTGAAAGCGCAAATGAAGATTGACCGCGTCCGCTTCAGCGAAGCGATGGAACGCAAGCGCTACCGCGCGATGCGCAAGTCGTTTTATCGCACCCACCGCCAGTACATTCTTTACCGACAAGCGCGTCGCCTCCGACAGCCTATTGCGTTTTTTTGCGCCCGTGTCTGCCCGCGAACTCGCGCTGCACCCGCGGCGGGTCAGCGAGATCGATGCGCCGAGCGGGCTCGCCGAAGAAGCAACCAACGGAGCGCGTGATGGACCTCGACTGGACGCTGATCGGCAAGGCGATCTGGCTTATCTGTCTTGTGGCTTGGGCCGTGATTCGCTGGGTGCCGAACCGGCGGTCGCGCCATGTCGCCATCGCCCGGACCAGCCGCACGCCTTCGGAGCGCTTTTCATGGCATGTCGTCGGCGGGCCTTGGCATCGTGCCGGCGATCTGGGTGTTTTCGGGCTGGCCGGCGGCGTTCTCGATTTTTCGCCGCAGCCGTTGGTGTCGTTGCCGGCGCCATCCTTTTTGCGCTCGCTGCGCATGTTCCGCATCACCCACAAGGCGCTCGGCGCCATGTGGTCGCACAGCCTAGACCTCGGAAGGACCACCGGTTGGTCACGACCGGCATCTACGAGAAGGTCCGCCACCCGATGTATACCGCCTTCTGGCTATGGGCGCTGGCCCAGACGCTGCTGCTTTCCAATTGGCTGGCGGCATTGGCCGGCGTGTCGGGTTCGGCACGCTGTTCTTTCTGCGCGTCGGCCAGGAAGAGGCCATGATGGAAGAGCGATTCGGCCAAGAGTACCGGGACTACCGGGCGCGGACTAAACGGTTGGTTCCCGGCATATTTCTGACCGCCCCCCGGACTTGCCTGCCGGGCGGGTGGCGTCGCCACCCGACGGGTGCGTCGATGCACATGCCTAACGCCTGGGCAACAACTGCGGCGGTTTTGCAACAGTACTTTCGGAATAGTCTGAATTCCCGTTCCAACCTGCTGGTTTGCAGCGTTGTGCAATTGCGAATTAACCATCGTTTGCTCATAAACTGCGGGACTTCCGGTGCTTCGTGTCGCCGGATAGAAGCGTCCCAGACGCAGGTGGTTCATGCCCGAATTCCGTTCCAGGTCGCGTTTGCTTTTCGCCCTTGCAGCCTGCGCTGCACTGGCGCTCGGCGGCTGCACGTCGAGCGGTTCCTCGACCAGCACCGCGGTGGGCGAAACGTAAAGCCGGATCCGCGCGCGGAGACAAAGTCGCGTTCCGACGATTCGATCCACAAGGTCGAACGGTTTACCAGCGCCTCCGAGATTTCCGGCTCTTCGCGCACCGGCGAGGTCTATCTGCTGCGCGGCCTGATGGACATTTTCTCGCGCGGCATGGACGAAATGGCCGCCAAGCTCAATCGCGCCGGCGTCTATGCCCTGTCGACCAGCTATTCCAATTGGCATGAAATCGCGGACGAGATCGTCGCCCGCGATGCCCGCGGCCAGGTTTCCTATCCGGTCATCATCATGGGTCACTCGCTCGGCGGCAACGATGCGCCGAAAATGGCGACTTATCTCGGCGAACATGGCGTCAAGATCTCTTATGTCGCGACCTTCGATCCGACCGAACCGGGTCGCCTCGGCAAGAACATCGGCAAGGTCGTCAACTACTACCTGCCCAACGACAACAATCGCCTGTATCGCGGTGCGGGCTTCACCGGCACGCTCGACAACGTCAATGTCACGCGCATGGATGTCAGCCATACGCACGATCGAAAAGAGTCCGGCGCTGCAGAACCGCGCCATCAGCCAGGTCATGGCGTTGACCAAGCCGCGCAAGCTCGCCAGCAACTAGGCGACCGCGAACCGGACAGCGTGGCATTGCCCGCGCCCCTCTCGGTTGTGGACCCGTGATCGGCCACCGCAGTATGGAGGCAACGGCTTAAGCCAGCTCGCGCGGAACGGCAATTCGCAAGTGTTTGCGGTCTGGTAGGTAAGAACAAATGGTGGGCGTGACAGGGATTGAACCTGTGACCCCTACGATGTCAACGTAGTGCTCTCCCGCTGAGCTACACGCCCATTTCGACGCGGCGGATGAACCATGAATCCGCTTGGATCGTCAACCGCTATTTGGTGTCGCGCCGCGCTGGCCTCGAGGGCGCGCTCAGGCTGCGAGCATCTTCTCGACCTCGTCGACGAGGTCGCGCAGGTGGAAGGGTTTCGACAGCACCTTGGCGTCCTTGGGCGCGTTCGAATCGGGCCTCAGCGCCACGGCGGCGAAGCCGGTGATGAACATCACCTTCATGTCGGGATCGATTTCGGTGGCGCGCCGCGCCAGTTCGATGCCGTCCATTTCCGGCATGACGATATCGGTCAGCAGCAGCGAAAACGGCTCCTCGCGCAACCGGTCATAGGCGCTGGCGCCGTTGTCGAAGGCGACGACGCTGTAACCGGCCTTGGCCAGCGCCTTTTCCAGGAACCGGCGCATATCGTTGTCGTCTTCGGCAAGCAGGATCTTCTTCATTGAATTTTTCCGCCTGATTCGTGACCCGTTTCAGCAGGCCATTTTGGCAACGCCGTGACAGCGGGTGCAAAACGACTAAGCCACGCATATGGTAAACGCGAGGTGAAAAAATGCCGATTTGCAGGCCAAAGCGGCGTGATAGGCGTGGACAGCGCCGGGTGTTGTGCAACATTATGGCCATCGACCAGCGGGATACCAGTCCTCGGGGTAAATAAGAATGCCGACAGGTTTTGAATCGCATCTCAATCCGCCGTTTTCGCTGGTCGTCCCGGCCCACCAGCGCGCCCCGTTCGTGTTCGATTCGCCGCATTCCGGGCGCAACTACCCGCCACAGTTTCTCGGCCAGCGTCCGCCTCAACCGTCGCGCGATCCGCCGTTCCGAGGATTTCCGTGTCGACGAACTGTTCGGCGGCGTCGTCGGCGCTCGGCTGCCCGATCCTGTCGGCCAATTTTCCCCGCGCCTTCTCGACGTCAACCGCGAGGCTTGGGAACTCGACCCGCGCATGTTCTGCGAACCGCTGCCGCCGGGCTGCAACACCCGCTCGGCCCGGGTCGCGGGCGGGCTCGGCACCATTGCCCGCGTCGTCGCCGAGCGCGAGGAAATCTATGCCCGCAAGCTCAGCTTCGCCGAAGCCGTCGAGCGCGTCGAGACGCTCTACAAGCCCTATCACGCCGCGCTCGGGCGCCTGCTCGCCGACACCCGCGCCCGTTTCGGCCGTGCCGTCCTGGTCGATTGCCATTCGATGCCGTCGAGCCGCGACGCGGCCAAGCGCGCCGATATCGTCCTCGGCGACCGCTACGGCACCAGTTGCGCGCCGGCGATCGTCGAGGCCGCGCGATCATCCTCAAGGACCTCGGCTTCCGCGTCGACATCAACAAGCCCTATGCCGGCGGCTTCATCGCCGAGCATTATGGCCGGCCGCGCGACGGTCTGCACGCGCTCCAGATCGAGATCAGTCGCAGCCTCTACATGGACGAGGCTCGGCTTGGAAAAAAACGCCAGCTTCGCCCGCTCCGCCGAACTTGCTGCGCGCCTTCGTCGAGCGGTTGATCGGCATTGCCGGAAACCTGCTTCGACATCGCTTCGCCGCTCGCCGCCGAATGACCGGCGCGGCGCAATCGGCCGGCGGCAAACTTGCGCCGCCGCAATTGACCGAAATTCTTCACCAACTCAGCCGACCTCGGCCGACCGCGAGACGATGCCGCGCTTCCGCCTCGGCATCGGCGTCGACAACAAGGCTCCGGCGCATTCGATCCGGTCACGGAGGCCGACCGCGCCGCCGAGACCGCCATCCGCCAATGGCTTGTCGACCATTTTCCCGATCACGGCATCGTCGGCGAAGAGGCCGGCAGCTCGAATCCCGACGCCGAATATGTCTGGCACATCGACCCTGTCGACGGCACGCGCGCCTTCATCTGCGGCCTGCCGACCTGGGGCACACTCATCGGCCTGGCGCGCAATGGCGCCGTCATTGCCGGCGTAATGGCGCAGCCGTTTACCGGCGAGCGCTACCTTGCTGCCGGCGATGGCGCCTGGCTTTTCCGCGCCGGAAAAAGCCAGCGCCTCAAGTCCCGCGCGACCGGGCAATTGTCGTCGGCCCTGATGATGACGACTTCGCCCTATCTCTTTTCCGACCCGGATATTCCGCGCTATCGCGAACTCGAGAAGCGCTGCCGCATGACCCGCTACGGCTTCGATTGCTACGCCTATGCGATGCTCGCCTCCGGCCATATCGATCTCGTCGTCGAAAGCGGTCTGAAATCCTATGACGTCGCCGCTCTGATCGCGATCATCGAACAGGCCGGCGGCACGATCACCGACTGGACCGGCAACAACGCCTTGCCCGGTGAGGCCGAATCCTTGCCGCGGCTAATTCTGCGCTGCATCGCCAGGCCATGGCCGTGCTTCGCGCTTGATCTTGGCCCGAATTATTCGGCCTCGCCGCCGGTAAAGGCGCGGAATGCCGCAAGCAATTGTTCGCGGAAGCGGTCGCGCTCCTGCGGCATCTCGTGGCGGGCGCCGGCAATTGCCAGCGTCCGGCCCGATCGCAGCCGCCTGCCGATTTCCTCGGCCGGGCGGTTGGCGACGATGCCGTCGTTGCCAGCGCATACCAGCAGGATCGGGATCGTGATCAGTCCGAGGAAATCGGAATCGTCGATCTGGTCCATGGCCTGGCATGCGGCATAGAGCCAAGCCGTCGTCGGACTGTCGATCGTCAATTGCGGAAAGGCGGCGCCGAACTCGGCATTGCGGGTGAACCGGCGCATGTCGGAAGTCAGGAGATTTTCGGGAAAGGCACTGACCGTCTCCGGCGCCCGGCGCGGTTGCAGATAGGCAGCGCCAAGACCGATGGCGCTGAACACGCCGGTGATCATCTTGAGCCAGGATTGCGGGATCGGCGTCGTGGCGAACTTGATCAACGGCGAGGCCAGCAACAGGCGTTCGACCCGGTTGGCCAGCCCCGGCGCACTCAATAGCGCGATCAGCGAGCCGGTCGAATGCGCCAGCACGTAGAGCGGCGCGCGACAGTCGGGCAGCGCCACTTCCTTCAGGATGGTGTCGAAGTCGGCGACATATTGTTCGAAACTGTCGACATAGCCGCGCCGCGGATCAGTCAGCAGGCGGTCGGAACCGCCCTGGCCGCGCCAGTCGAAGGTCAGTACGTCATAACCGGCGGCGCGCAGGTCGCCGATCGTTTCGTAGTATTTCTCGATGTATTCGCCGCGCCCCTGCAACAGCACCGCGGTGCCGCGGAACGGCGGATGGTCGGTGCGCCAGCGCGCATAGCGCAGCGCCACCCCGTCCGGGGTCTTGACCTTGCCGCTGACCGCGTCTTCGGGACAGGGATTGTCCTTGCTTTCGAAAAGCACCATGCAACCGCCACCGATTGCCGGCACCTTTTGCCTGGTGCCTGGCCGTCCGGCCAAGGTCATCGCCGTTTTCGCCGTCCAAGGCAATCGTCAGCCGCCGCGATTGCGTGGTTTTTCAAGGCCATCGCGTCCCGTTGCCGATCTTGAATCGATTGCGGCCTCCTCCCATATGAGCTTCGCGGACGCCAGAACGGGTCCGCGAAACCGCTTCCGGCCTAACGGGTGGAAGCCCGTATGCCGCAAGCATTTAATCGCATTGTCGCTCAAAGGAGGACTCTCATGCGCACGATCGATTTTGCCCCCCTCTATCGCTCCACCGTCGGTTTCGACCGCCTGTTTTCGATGCTGGACAATCTCGGCCAGCCCGAAGCGGCCCCGTCCTATCCGCCCTACAATATCGAGCGCCTCGGCGAGAACGCTTACCGCATCTCGATGGCGGTCGCCGGTTTCGGCGAAAAAGACATTTCCATCGAAGCCCAGGCCAACACCCTGACGGTTCGCGGTGAAAAAGCCGAAAAGGAAAGCGAGGAAGCCGAGGTGCTGTTCCGCGGCATCGCCGCACGCACCTTCGAGCGCCGGTTCCAGCTCGCCGACCATGTCGAGGTTAAGAGCGCCAAACTCGAAAATGGCCTGCTCCATATCGACTTGGTCCGCGAAATTCCCGAGGCGATGAAACCGCGCAAGATCGCCATCGCCCAGGCGAATGGGGCCAAGACCAACGGCAAGGTCAAGCAAATCGAGGCCTGACCGTTTCTTCTCCGGTTGCGTGAAGGGCGCCCTTAAGGGCGCCCTTTTGCTATCTGCGCGACAGCCGCGCCAGGATCGCGTCGAGCGAGATCGGGCCGGCGCCGCCGGCCATGATCGCCAAGGCCATCGCCGCCCAGGTAATATGAATCGACCAGCCGGTCGGCACCGTTAACTGTACGACCAATGTCATGAACAGCAGCCCGAACGCGGCAAAGCGCGTGCCGAGTCCGAGGACGAGCAGGATCGGGAACATCACCTCGCCCGAACCGGCAAGAAACGCCGTGACTGCCGGCATTGGAAAATCATAGGGACCGCCGGGCAGATGCAGCTTGAATTCGTCGCTGAACAGCAGCACGGCGACATCGTTCAGCTGGGCAAAGCCGTCCCATTTCTTGATGCCCGACATCCAGAACGGCACGGCCAGGCCGAACCGCAGCGCCAATTGCGTCACCGACCGGACGGCAATCGCCTCGATCAGTCGCGCAAGCCTTGCGATCAAGCCGGCGATGCCGTCACTGGTAGTGGTTGCTTCGATTTGACTCATGTTGTGTCTCTTGCGCTTTTTCGCGCGCTTCAGGCAATTACGGCGCTGAATGCGCCCGACGACAGCAGCCCTTCGATATTGACCGCCAGGTCGAAGTCCTTGACCTGGCCCGCGGCTTGCGCCGCCTCGCCAAGCGTTCCGCCGGCGACCAGGTATTGCAGGAATTCGGCGCCTCCCGCCGGCAGCCAGCGCACCATGACCGCAAGTTCCGGCCGGGTGATCAATGCGTCTTCGGCGCCTTCGGCTTCGACCGAGCCGTCGCCGGTCTCGTCGCGGTTGGCGGCAAAGATCGAAACCGCAGGATAGGCCGAGCGCACGATCCGCGTTGCCGGATGGGCAACGAACCGCGCCGCCTCCAGCGCCTCCGGCGACAGGCTGGACAATTGCTGCGGCGTCAGTTTCGCCGCATCGGCGGCATGGTAGGCATCCAGCCAGCCCCGTTCGACGCGGGCGACATCGCCGAGCCACGGCAATTGCCGAGCCGGCTCGAATTCGTCGATGAACGCCGGGAAATCACGGCCATATTCGAAAAGAAGTGGCGACGTCGGCGGTGAGGCGCGCACGTGCAGGCGCGCCATGGCCGCAAAAAAATCCTTGCCGACAAGGCGCTGCACCGCAGGATAGGTTTCGGCGAGCGCATTGACGAGGCTGAACGTGACATTGTTGCGGTAGACATCGAAGCGCCGCCCGGCGGGTTGTTTGCCCGGCCCGGCGACACAGGCCGGCGCCGGCGCATGCGGATCGAGCAACGCCCGCGCCAGGGCGCCGGAATAGGAAAGCGGCGGCTGGGTCTTGGCCTCCACGGCGGCCGCCTCAGGCATGGGCGACATGGCGTTTTGCCGGCTTTGCCGCAGGCGCTTGGCCGTCAAGGATACGTTGGGCTGCCTGTGCCTCGCGCTTCAGCACCGGCCAGTCGGGAATCTCGCTGTCCCATTCGATCAGCGTGGCAACCGGGCCGCGCCGGGCGATGACGGTTTCGTAGAGCTCCCACACCGGATCGGCGACGGCGCGGTCATGCGAATCGATCAGCAGCGGCAGCCCCTTGTCATCAGCCTGGGTATCATGACCGGCCAGATGAATTTCGCCGACGCGTTCGAGCGGAAAATTGGCGAGATATTGCTGCGCCGAATACTGGTGGTTGGTCGCCGAGACGAAGACGTTGTTGACGTCGAGCAGCAGGCCGCAACCGGTGCGGTCCGACATGGTGCGGATGAAATCGGTTTCGGCATAGGTCGATTCGGCGGAAGCCACGTAGGTTGATGGGTTTTCCATCAGGATCGGCCGCCCGATTGCTTCCTGCACCCGGTCGATGTGTTCGCACACCGTCGCCAGCGTCGCCTCGGTATAGGGCAGCGGCAGCAGGTCGTTGTAGTAGACGTCGTTGTGCGTCGACCAGGCGAGATGCTCGGAGACCAGCGCCGGCTCGTAGCGCGCCACCAGAGCCGCAAACCGCGAAAGGTGCGACGGATCGATGCCCGCCGGTGCGCCGATCGACATGCATACGCCGTGCAGCGACACGGCAAAATCGCGGCGGATACGTTCGAAATTAGCGTGCGGCAGGCCGCCGGCGCCCATGTAGTTTTCCGCATGCACCTCGAGGAAACCGACCGGATCGGTGTCCGCGAGAATTGCGTCGAGATGCTTGGGCTTGAAGCTGGCTCCGGCCCGGCCATCCGGGCGGTGATTCGGGAGACGCGGCGCGCTAGCTTTCGCCGGTTTTCCTGCGATCGTCATGTCGCGCTCCGTCTCCCGAATTCCACGCAGTACGGTGTTACGCCGGCAGGTCGCGCTTCAGCGGTTCGGTCGAGCCGCTGCGGCCGCCTGGAACCTTAATCTTGGCGCAGGTGCCACCGGCGACGAATGCCCAGGCGTTGCCCTGGAAATCGATGGTCGACGTGCCCTGGCAGCTCGTGCCCGGTCCCGCGGCGCAATCGTTCATGTGGGCGAGCGAAACGCCATAGCATTTTTCCTTGCCCGCGGCCATTGCCGCTTTTCCTTCGGCATCGGTCAACGGGCCGGCATAAGCATAGGTTGCCAGCGCGGTGGCGACCGCCCCGGCGAGACCGGCGGCACTCAGGATCGATTTCGTCGACATCACATTCTCCTCTGGTTGAATTCGGGCCGGTGTGGACCGACGTCGCGAACCTTCCAGAAGCAGGCTTCACTTGGAAATCAACGCCGCGCGATGCTTTATCATTTTTCGCTGACGCAGACGTGACCGTGCCGAGGCGACCGCTCGATCCGTCGATCGCGTTACGACGGCAGATCGCGTTCCAGTGCCTTGTCCGAACCGTGGCGATTGGCGTCGATAACGATTTCCTCGCAACTGTTGGCTTCGACATATTTCCAGGAATTGCCCTGGTAGTCGACTTTCGAGGTGCCGGCACAGGTCGTTCCGGCGCCGGCGGCGCAGTCGTTCTGGCCGGCAAGCGCCACGCCGAAACATTTCAGCTTGGCGGCATTGGCAGGAGCAGCCTGCATCGAAAGCGCGGCGGCAAGGGCGCTCGCCACCAAGGCGGCGCCGGCAGCGGTGGTTGTCTTCATGTCACTTTTCCCTCGTTGTTCCGATTTTCCGTGCAAACGCGGATCTGCGGCCGCGCCTGCGAACGCGAAACCCGGCAAAAATGGCAGGCCTTGCGACAATTGGAAATCACAAACGTGTCAGGTGGCCCGCGCTACCCAGGCGCCGCCCCATACCGATTCGTCACTCCTTGCAGCCGATTTCGGCGCCGTTATGACAACAGCCGCCCGAACGCCGGAATCTCTGTCTCCTGCGTCGCATAGCTGGCGACCAGGCGGAACACCGCCTCGTCCGCGGCAAGGCTCGCGGCCAGATCACGTGGCACCTGCCATTCGTGGAACTGGACGCCTGCGGCAACGAGCTTTTTCTCGGTCGCTCGCGAGGCTACGAAGAACACTTCGTTGGCATGGCTCGGCCAGGCGATTCGCGCCGCCGCCGACCGTTCGATCGACCGGCGCAACTGCTCGGCCATCGAATTGGCGTGGCGGGCGAGATTGAGCCACAAATCGTCGGCGAAATAGACTTGAAACTGGGCCGCCACGAAGCGCGACTTAGAAAACAATTGCCCCGCACGCTTGCGCAGATATTGGGCCGTCTCGGCCAGTTGCGGATCGAACAGCACCAGCGCTTCGGCGCACCAACAGCCGTTCTTGGTCGCCCCGAACGACAGCAGGTCGATCCCCGCCTTCCAGGTCATTTCCGCCGGACTGGCTCCAAGCCGCACCAGCGCGTTGGCAAACCGTGCTCCGTCCATGTGGACGAGCATGCCAAGGCGGTGTGCCTGCGCTGAAAGGTTGCGGATTTCCTCGATGTCGTAGACCGTGCCGGCTTCGGTCGCCTGCGTCAGCGACAGCGCTACCGCGCGGCCGTGGTGCAGGAACGGTGGGTCGTAGCGCTTGAGAAGCTGGGACAATGCCGCCGGATCGATCTTGCCCGCAGCGCCATCGACGGTTTCGAGGCGGCCGCCCGAGAAGAACTCGGCAGCACCGCATTCATCTTCGACAAGATGGGCGCCGCGATGGGCAATCGCTATGCCGCCGGGCTTCATCGCGCAGGCAATCGCCAGCGAATTCGCCGCCGTTCCGGTCGCCACGAACAGCACGGCGACCTCGCGCTCGAAAATCTCGCAAAACCGGCGGGTCACCGCATGGTCGATTTCGCTAGCGCCGTAGGAAGCGGCAAAGCCGGTCGAATGGTGCTTCAGCGCCTCGACGATCTGCGGCGCCGCGCCGGCGCAGTTATCGCTGGCAAAATTCATCGGCTGTTTCCCACCGCCTGTTCCCCAATTGCAACGCCTATTTTCCGCCCGATAAACCACGCCGGGCAGGGCCGAAGCAAGTTTCGCTGGGAGCGGATGGGAGCGGATGCCGGACATGCAGCCGCCGCCGTTGCGGCCGATTGCGCATTCTGTCAATTTCTGTTAAATAGGACAGCAATACTGTCCTATCCTGCCGTCGTTCGTCGCGTGAATTGGGGAAACGCGGCCGGGTTTGTCAGAATTCCGCCTTCGACGACAGGCCACGTTTCGCAGCGCGGGCTGCGGGATCGAACGGGAGAGGTGGCACATGAGCGCGTCAACGCAGAATGCCTTTTTTTCGCAGGCCGGCGGCTTGCCACAGCGCCAGGGTCTCTACGACCCGCGCTACGAGCACGATGCGTGCGGCGTCGGCTTCATCGTCAACATGAAGGGCGTGCGCTCGCACGAGATCATCGCCGACGGCCTGCGCATGCTTGAAAACCTGACCCATCGCGGCGCGGTCGGCGCCGATCCGCTGGTCGGCGATGGCGCCGGCGTGCTGGTGCAGATTCCCGACCGCTTGTTCCGCGAGGAAATGGCGAAGCTGGGCGTCGAACTGCCGCCGCGGGCCAATACGGCGTCGGCCAGCTGTGTTCATGCCGCGCGACGAACCAGCCCGCGCCCACTGTCATGGACATCATCGCCGAATCGGCCAAGGCCGAAGGCATCGAGCTGCTCGGCCTTCGCGACGTGCCGGTCGACAATTCCAGCCTGTCGCGCTCGGCCGAGATCGCCGCTTCCGAACCGTTCCATCGCCAGGTGTTCTTCGGCCGTCCCGCCGCGACATGGCCGACGCAGGACTACGAGCGCCGGCTCTATATCCTGCGCAAGGTGATTTCGGGACGGATGTTTGCCGAAACCGGCGGCCGCGACAACGGCTTCTATATCGTTTCGATGTCGGCGCGCACGATCGTCTACAAGGGCATGTTCCTCGCCTACCAGTGCGGCGCGCTACTACAGGGACCTGACCGACAAGCGCTTCGAATCGGCGCTGGCGCTGGTCCACCAGCGCTTTTCGACCAACACCTTCCCGTCGTGGAAGCTGGCGCACCCCTACCGCATGGTCGCCCACAACGGCGAGATCAACACGCTGCGCGGCAACGTCAACTGGATGGCGGCGCGCCAGGCTTCGGTCGATTCGGAGCTGTTCGGCAACGACATCGAGAAATTGTGGCCGATTTCCTACGAGGGCCAGTCCGACACCGCCTGCTTCGACAATGCGCTCGAATTTCTCGAGATGGGCGGCTATTCGCTCGCCCATGCCAGTGATGATGCTGATCCCGGAAGCCTGGGCCGGCAACAAGCTGATGGATGCCGACCGCAAGGCCTTCTACGAATACCATGCGGCCTTGATGGAGCCATGGGACGGTCCGGCCGCGGTCGCCTTTACCGACGGCCGCCAGATCGGCGCCACGCTCGATCGCAACGGTCTCAGACCGGCCCGCTACATCGTCACCGACGACGACCGCGTCATCATGGCCTCCGAAGCCGGCGTGCTGCCGGTGCCGGAGGAAAAGATCGTCGCCAAGTGGCGCCTGCAGCCCGGCAAGATGCTGCTGATCGACCTCGAAAAGGGCCGCATCGTCTCCGACGAGGAGATCAAGGCGGAGATCGCCACGCAGCCACCCCTATCGGAAGTGGCTGGAGAACACCCAGTTGATCCTCGAGGACCTCGACGCCGTCGAGCCGCGCGCGCTGCGCAAGGACGTCACCCTGCTCGATCGCCAGCAGGCCTTCGGCTATTCGCAGGAGGATACCCGCATCCTGATGTCGCCGATGGCGACGACCGGCCAGGAAGCGGTCGGCTCGATGGGCACCGACACGCCGATCTCGGCGATGTCGGACAAGTCGAAGCTGCTCTACACCTATTTCAAGCAGAATTTCGCCCAGGTCACCAACCCGCCGATCGACCCGATCCGCGAGGAACTGGTGATGAGCCTGGTCTCCTTCATCGGCCCGCGCCCCAACATCTTCGACCTCATCGGCGCCTCGCGCCGCAAGCGCCTCGAAGTGCGCCAGCCGATCCTGACCAATGCCGATCTCGAGAAGATCCGCTCGATCGGCCACGTCGAGGATCGCTTCGACACCAAGACCCTCGATGTCACCTACGCCGCGGATCACGGCGCCGCCGGCATGGCCGGCGCGCTCGAGCGGCTGTGCGAGCGGGCCGAAGCCGCCGTCGCCGGCGGCTACAACATCATCGTCCTCTCGGATCGCCAGGTCGGGCCGGACCGCATCGCGATCCCGATGCTGCTGGCGACCGCCGCGGTGCACCACCACCTGATCCGCAAGGGCCTGCGCACCGCGGTCGGCCTCGTCGTCGAATCGGGCGAGCCGCGCGAGGTGCATCATTTCTGCTGCCTCGCCGGCTACGGCGCCGAGGCGATCAATCCCTGGCTCGCCTTCGAAACGCTGCTCGACATGCATCACCGCGGCGAATTTCCGAGCGAGGTCGACGCCGGCGAAGTGGTCTAGCGCTACATCAAGTCGATCGGCAAGGGCATCCTCAAGGTCATGTCGAAGATGGGCATCTCGACCTACCAGTCCTATTGCGGCGCGCAGATTTTCGACGCCGTCGGGCTGTCCGAGGAATTCGTCGGCAAGTATTTCACCGGCACCGCGACGCCGCATCGACGGCGCCGGCCTGCCGGAGATCGCGGAAGAGACGGTGCGTCGCCACGGCGCCGCTTTCTCCAACGATCCGGTGCTTGAAGACCGCGCTCGAGGTCGGCGGCGACTACCTGTTCCGCATGCGCGGCGAGGCCCATATCTGGTCGCCGGAGACGGTCTCGACCCTGCAGCATGCCGTGCGCAAGGGTTCATGCGACACGTTCCGACGAGTATACCGAGATGGTTAACAGCGCCACGGCCCGCGCCAAGACGATCCGCGGCCTGTTCCGCATCAAGTCGGCCGAAGAGATCGGCCGCAAGCCGGTCGATCTGAAGAAGGTCGAGCCGGCCGGCGACATCGTCAAGCGCTTCTCGACCGGCGCGATGTCGTTCGGCTCGATCAGTCGCGAGGCCCACACGACGCTGGCGCGCGCCATGAACGCCATCGGCGGCAAGTCGAACACCGGCGAGGGCGGCGAGGAAGCCGACCGCTACCAGCCGCTGCCCGACGGCGGGAAGAATCCCGAGCGCTCGGCGATCAAGCAGGTCGCCTCCGGCCGCTTCGGCGTAACGGCCGAATACCTCGTCAATTCCGACATGATGCAGATCAAGATGGCGCAGGGCGCCAAGCCCGGCGAGGGCGGGCAGTTGCCCGGCCACAAGGTCGACGCCACCATCGCCAAGGTGCGCCATTCGACCCCCGGCGTCGGCCTGATCTCGCCGCCGCCGCATCACGACATCTATTCGATCGAGGATCTGGCGCAGCTCATCTACGATCTGAAGAACGTCAACCCCGACGGCAAGGTTTCGGTCAAGCTCGTTTCCGAGGTCGGCGTCGGCACCGTCGCGGCCGGCGTCGCCAAGGCGCGCGCCGACCACATCACCATTTCCGGCTACGAAGGCGGCACCGGCGCTTCGCCGCTGACCTCGATCAAGCATGCCGGTTCGCCCTGGGAGATGGGCCTTGCCGAGACGCACCAGACGCTGGTGCATGAACGGCCTGCGCAGCCGCGTCGCGCTGCAGGTCGACGGCGGCCTCAGAACCGGCCGCGATGTCTTCATCGGCGCGCTGCTCGGCGCCGACGAGTTCGGCTTCTCTACCGCGCCGCTGATTTCGGCCGGCTGCATCATGATGCGCAAGTGCCATTTGAACACCTGCCCGGTCGGCGTCGCCACGCAGGACCCGGTACTGCGCAAGCGCTTCAAGGGCACGCCCGAGCACGTCATCAACTTCTTCTTCTACATCGCCGAGGAGTTGCGCGAATGGCTGGCCGCGCTGGGCTTCACCCGCCTGGACGAAGCGATCGGCCACACCGATCTGCTCGACCCGCGAGGAACTGATCGACCACTGGAAGGCGCAGGGGCTCGACTTCTCCGGCCTGTTCTTCAAGCCGCAAGCCGACGCCGAAGGCGCGCTACCACAACGAAAGCCAGAACCACCCGATCGCCGACATTCTCGACCGCAAGCTGATCGAACTCGCCAGACCGGCGCTCGAACAGGGCGAGCCGGTCTGCGTCGAGATATCGCCATCCGCAATGTCGACCGTACCGCCGGCGCCATGCTGTCGGGCGAGGTTGCCAAGCGCTATGGCCACAAGGGCCTGCCGAACGACACGATCCGGTTCGCCTGACCGGCACCGCCGGCCAGTCGTTCGGCGCCTTCCTGGCCCGCGGCGTCACTTTCGATCTGGTCGGCGACGGCCAACGACTATGTCGGCAAGGGTCTGTCCGGCGGCCGCATCATCATCCGCCCGTCGCCGGCCGCGCGCGTTCCCGATTCGCAGGCGATCATCGTCGGCAACACCGTGCTCTACGGCGCCATCGAGGGCGAGTGCTACTTCCGCGGCGTCGCCGGCGAGCGCTTCGCCGTGCGCAATTCCGGCGCCATCGCCGTCGTCGAGGGCGTCGGCGATCACGGCTGCGAATACATGACCGGCGGCATCGTCGTCGTCATCGGCACGACCGGCCGCAATTTCGCCGCCGGCATGTCGGGCGGCGTCGCCTATGTCCTCGACGAGGTCGGCGATTTCGCCCGCCGCGGCAACATGGCCATGGTCGAGCTCGAGCCGGTGCCGGAAGAGGACGACATGATGGAGAAGCTGCACCACCATGGCGGCGACCTCGAATACAAGGGCCGCGTCGACGTCTCGGCCGACATGACCGGCCACGATGACGAGCGCCTGCTGCAATTGCTGGTCAACCATCGCGACTTGACCGGTTCGCCCAAGGCGCGCGAAATCCTCGACAACTGGGCCGACTACCTGCCGAGATTCCTCAAGGTCATGCCGGTCGAATACCGCCGCGCGCTGCAGGAAATCGAGATGGCGCAGACCGCCGTCGCGGCGGAGTAACATTCATGGTCTGGGCTGCGGCAAGCGGAACAACGCGGCGCGTGTCGCATCGGCACTTCTGCGCCGGCGTCACCCTTGCCGCGCCGCTTTTGTTTGCCGGCCCGGCAGGTGCCGCCGATGTGCCCGGCCCGGCCGATCTCTATGCGGCAACCGTGATCGTCACTGGCCGCGACAATCTCACCGAGCGCCAGCGCGGCGTCCGCGAGGCCCTGCCGCTGGTTTTGGCCAAGGTTGCCGCCGATGCCGCGCTCGGCCGCAAGGCTGCGGCGAACGGGCTCGGCGAATTTGCCGATTCCATGGTCGAACGTTTCGATTACCTCGACCGCAAGGAAGACATCCAGATTTCCGACGAACAGGGGACGCGCGAACGCAGCTTCGAACTCACGATTCGCTTCGCCCCTGCCCGCATCGACACCCTGATCGCCGAACTGGGTGGAACGCCGTGGAAGGATCCGCGTCCGCGGATTGCTGTCCTGCTTTCGATCAATGACACCAACTCCGAATACGTGCTGACGCGGGTATCGGAGAAGGGCTATGGCCAGCGCCTTGCGCTGGACGCCACGGCAAAAGCGCTGGCGCTGCCGATCGCGCTTCCGAAGGCCGCGGACGGCGCCATCGCCGAAAGCCCGGCCGCGCCGGCGCGGCTCGAAGGCATCATGGAGATGACGCCGGCCGGCTACTGGAACACACAATGGCGTATTGCCGCCGCCGGCATTGACGAGCGCTTCGCCTTCCACAATACGACGTTCGACATTGCGATCGCCGGCGCGCTCGATCGCTGCGCCAGGGCGCTGGCCAAGCGCTGACAGGAGAGGTTCACCGCCCCTTGCAATATGCATTGTGGGCGGAACGGCCGCCACGGGCGGCCGACGGTTCGGAGTGACGATGGGCAAGGTAACCGGATTTCTCGAAATCGACCGGCGCGACCGCAAGTACAAGCCGGCCGCCGACCGGATTCGTAATTGGCGCGAATTCGTCATTCCGCTCGGCGAGGAGGGCACCCGCGACCAGGCCGCGCGCTGCATGGATTGCGGCATCCCGTATTGCCACAACGGCTGTCCGGTCAACAACCAGATCCCGGACTGGAACGACCTCGTCTACCAGGGCAACTGGGCCGAAGCCTCGCGCAACCTGCACTCGACCAACAATTTCCCCGAATTCACCGGCCGCATCTGTCCGGCGCCGTGCGAGGCTTCCTGCACGCTCAACATCGAGGACGTTCCGGTGACGATTAAGACGATCGAATGCGCCATTGTCGATCGCGCCTGGCAGGAAGGCTGGATCGTGCCCGAGCCGCCGGTCAAGAAAACCGGCAAGCGCGTCGCCGTCATCGGCTCCGGCCCGGCCGGCCTTGCCGCCGCCCAGCAACTGGCTCGCGCCGGCCATGTCGTCAATGTCTACGAGAAGAATGCCAAGCCCGGCGGGCTGCTGCGCTACGGCATTCCCGATTTCAAGATGGAGAAGCACCTGATCGACCGGCGCATCGAGCAGATGCGCGCCGAGGGCGTCGAATTCCATTGCAGCCAGCATGTCGGCCGCGATGTCACCCATGGCCGAGATCGCTCGCCGGCCACGACGCCGTGCTGATTGCCGCCGGCGCCGAAAAGGCGCGCGATCTGCCGATCGAAGGCCGCGATCTTGCCGGCATTCACTTCGCCATGGATTTTCTGCCGCAGCAGAACCGTCGCGTTTCGCGCGAGCCGCCGGCCGACAATCATCCGATCCTGGCAAACGGCAAGCACGTCGTCGTCATCGGCGGCGGCGATACCGGTTCCGACTGCATCGGCACATCGATCCGCCACGGCGCGCTGTCGGTAACGCAGCTCGAAATCATGCCGCGCCCGCCGGAGATGGAAGACAAGGCGCTGACCTGGCCGAACTGGCCGCTGAAACTGCGCACATCCTCGAGCCACCAGGAAGGCGCCGAGCGCGAATTCTCGGTGATGACCTCTCGCTTTACCGGTGAAAACGGCGCCGTGCGCAAATTGCACTGCACGCATGTCGACGAAAAGATGAAGCCGATCGCCGGGGTCCGAATTCGAGTTGAAGGCCGATCTCGTGCTCTTGGCCATGGGCTTCGTCAGCCCGGTGCACGAAGGCCTGGTCGCCGATCTCGGCATTGGCCTCGACAATCGCGGCAATATCGCCGCCAACCAGAATGATTATCGCGCGTCGGTGCCCAAGATTTACGCCGCCGGCGACGCCCGCCGTGGACAATCGCTGGTCGTCTGGGCGATCCGCGAAGGCCGCCAGGCAGCGCGCGCTATCGATCTCGACTTGATGGGTTCGACCCGCCTGCCGCGATAATTCTGCGGGCTTGTTCTCACGTTCCGCCGGGCGGCCCGAGCAGAAAGTTCTCGGGCAGCGGCTCGATTTTCACCGGCTTGGCCGCGCCCCAGCCGGCATCGACGCGGCCAGGCGGCGCATTGCCGGCGAGGCCCTTTTCGACCAGTTCGCGGCTGGTCGAGCCGGCCTCTGCCGATGCGAGGAAATCGCCGTCGCCCTCCAGCTTCTCGAAACCGTCGAAAGCCGGGTTGTTGAGGCTCATGGCGACCGTGCGTCCGGTCAAGGCCGGATCGTAGCCCGGAACCTGGATCGGCGCGATCGCCTCGGGGGCAAGGCCGCCATCGGGCTGCGCGTCGAAGCCAAGCCCGCGCACCTTGCGCAATTCGCGCTCGGCATAAAACGCCATCTTGCGCTTTCCCGGCTTCGTCATGTTGATGCCGTCGGAGTTTCTCAACCGCACGATCTGGCCATCGATATCCGGCCCGGCGCTGATGAACTCGCCGTCGGTACCGGTAAACCCATCCCATAGATCGACATACTGGCCACCGGCGATCTCGGTGACGCTGCGGTAGATTTCATTGAACGCCACCAGATCGGTATTCATCTGCGCCGATTTGACCGGCGGCAGACCGACCCAGATCAGCGCCGCCGACGCCGCCTGCACCGCTCGCGCCGCTGCCAGCGCCCGCGCCGTGTAGGTTTCCCGCCATTCTGGCGTCAGCTTGTCGAAGCGCTGCTGACCGAGGCGGATGTTCTGGCGGTCGTTCATGCCGATCAGGATGACGACGGCGACCGGCTTCTGTTCCAGCAGCAGCTGGCCGAGCTTTTCCGGCCAGTTGACAACATCGTCGCGGGTGAACCCCGACAGGCCAGCGCTCTGGTCGACGATCTCAACACCGGGATTTTCTGCAAATGCCTGGTCGAGACCCCAATAAAGTCCGCTCGCCATGAAATCGCCGACGACGAGCACGCGCAGCGCATCCTCGTTCTTGGTCAGCACCGTCTTGGCGGCGGTCTGGCCGCCGGCGAACTCGGTATTGCTGTCCGGAGCGATCACCCGGCGGGCGCGCTGCTGCAACTCCTGCAGGCGCTGTTGCTGCTGGCGCTGGATTTGCGGCAAGCGCTTCAAGGCGCCGCCGAACAGCAGGTCGAAGAGGTTGACTCGTTTCTGCCCGTTCTGCTGGGCCACCGCATAGCCGCGATGTCCACCGACACCGGCGACGTCGAGCGCCGCGACAAAGGCCGTCGCCACCAGCGCCACTAGCAGGATGCGTGCGGCGCGACGCATCGCCTCAGTTGCCGCGCAGGAAGTCGAGCAGCGTCCTGGATGGGTAGCCATCGATCGCGATTCCCTTGGACGACTGGAACGCCATGGCCGCCTTCTTGGTGCCGGGCCCGAACTTGCCGTCGATTTCGCCGTCATAAAGACCGAGACGCAGAAGCGCGCGCTGCGCCTCCATGCGTTCGTCTTCGCTGAGCAGAACGTAGCCACGCGGCCAATCCCTGGCAAGCCCGGGTGCGCCGGCGATCTCGTCGGCAAGCAGGCCCACTGCAAGGGCGTATTTGTCGGCGTTGTTGTAGCGCTTCAATACATAGAAGTTGCGCAGCATCAGGAATGCCGGCCCATCATCGCCGGCCGGGAGCATCAGCACCGCCTTGTCGCCGCCGCTCGGATAGCCGGCGCCGCGCACGCGCTTGATGCCTTTGGCGCGCCATTGCGACAGCGTCATGGTGCCGCCTTCGAGCCGGGCCAGGCCGGGATCGGCAAGTTCGACCTCGTAACCCCAGGTCTTGCTGGCCCGCCAGCCGTTCTTGGCTAGCAAGTTGGCGCTGGAAGCAAGCGCATCCTCGACCGAAGTCCAGATGTTGCGCTTGCCGTCGCCGTCGAAATCGACTGCCCAAGTCAGATAGCTGGTCGGGATAAACTGCGTGTGGCCCATCGCGCCGGCCCAGGAACCGGTCAGTCCGGTCGCCGTGACATCGCCATTCTGGACGATCTTCAGCGCGGCAATAAGTTGTGTCCTGGCGAATTTCGCCCGGGTGGAATCGGCGTAGCCGAGCGTCGCCAGCGAGCGGGCGACCTTGCGGATGCCCTTGCCGGTCGCGAGCGCATCGCCGTAGGAGGTTTCCATCGACCAGATCGCCAGCAAGATGTCGCGGTCGACGCCGAAGCGTCGCTCGACCTGGTCGAGCCAGGCCTTGTTTTGCTGGCGCAGCTCGCGACCCTTGGCGACGATCGATTCGGAGATGCGGTTGTCCATGTATTCCCAGATCTTGTCGGTGAACTCGGGCTGATAGTTGGCAGCCGCAATCACGTCCGGATCGGGCTCGTCGATGCCGGCAAATACGGCGTCAAAGACCGCCGCATGCACATTGGCCTGGAGTGCCGTCTGGCGGAACGCGGCGATCCAGGAAACGAAATTCGCGTCGGCCGCAATCGCCCGGCCAGGCGCCACCGCGAGCGCCGCCACAAGGCTCAGGACGGCTATCAGGATCGGAAAATTTCGGGACAGTCGAAGCATGCCGGTTCCGCGCTGGGCCCGTTCGCGGGCGAATCGTTGGCGCGGTTTAACACGGCCCAAAGGCTGAAAATAAGACCAGCGTTCAGGCGAGGCGTGCAGGCGACTTGTTCAGGCGACTTGGCGGCGTTCTTCCAGTTCTCTTTCCCAGGCCAAGGCCGTTTCGACGATGTGGTCGAGGCCATCGTGCCTCGGCCGCCAGCCGAGCCGGCTTTGCAGGCGATGGGCATCGGCGACCAGCGCCGGGATGTCGCCGGGTCGACGCGGTTCCTCGACGACGGGAAACGGGTTGCCCGACAGCCGCTGCACCGTCTCGACCACATGGCGCACCGAAAACCCGCGGCTGTAGCCGCAGTTGGCGGTGAACTTGCGTCCACCTTTGCGCAGGAATTCCAGCGCCACATAGTGGGCGTTGACGAGGTCGCTGACGTGGATGAAATCGCGGACGCAGGTGCCATCCGGCGTGCCGTAGTCGGTGCCGTAGATCGCCATGTGAGAGCGGCGCCCGAGCGCCGCTTCGCAGGCGACCTTGATGAGGTGCGTGGCGCCCCGGGTCGATTGGCCGGTCCGCTTTTTCGGATCGCTGCCGGCGACATTGAAATAGCGCAGCATGACGTAGCGCAGGCCGTGGGCGAGTGCCGCGTCACGGATCATGATTTCGGTCATCAGTTTCGACGAGCCGTAGGGCGACATCGGATTGAGGATGGCGTCTTCGCGGATCGGCCGCTGCACCGTCGGCACACCGTAGACGGCGGCGGTCGATGAAAAGATGAACTTGTCGACGCCGCCGGCGACAGCCGCGGCGATCAGGTTGCGCGAATTCGACGTGTTGTTGGCATAGTATTTCAGCGGATCGGCAACCGATTCCGGCACCACGACGGAGCCGGCAAAATGCAGGATGGCGCTGACCTTTTCGCGCCGGATCAGCTTGCCGACGAGATCGCTGTCACCGACATCGCCGACGACCAGCCGCGCCTGCGGCGCCACGGCCCAATCGAAGCCGGTCGTCAGATTGTCGAGCACGACGACGTTCTCGCCATGATCGACAAGTTCTAAGACCATGTGGCTGCCGATATAGCCGGCGCCGCCAGTTACCAGAACGCTCATGCCGCCAATCCCACGCCAGGCTCCCAGCCGCCCCCAGCCAACGTTCGAAAACGAGGCTAGCAGGCACGGCTTAGGATCGGATAAACGCTGGTCCTGGATTTGCGCCGAATCGTTTAAGGCTCGCTAACCAAAGCGGCCCAAAGCGGGCGTGCCCGATGCGGGTATGCCCAATACGGGTATGGGAGTGTCGCGATGGCAAGATACCGTCCGGTTCGAAAAGCCGTCTTTCCGGTTGCTGGCCTCGGCACGAGGTTCCTGCCAGCAACCAAGGCAATCCCCAAGGAAATGCTGACGGTCGTCGACAAGCCGGTGATCCAGTACGTCTTCGAAGAGGCACGCGCCGCCGGCATCGAGCATTTCGTCTTTGTGACCGGTCGCAACAAGGCGGTGATCGAGGATCACTTCGACGTGCATGTCGAGCTGCAGCGCACGCTCGAAGAGCGCGGCCGCGCCAAGGCGCTGGCGACGCTCGCCGCAGCCCTGCCCGAGCCCGGCCGCACCAGCTTTACCCGCCAGCAGGCGCCGCTCGGGCTCGGCCACGCGGTGTGGTGCGCCCGCGACATCGTAGGCGACGAACCGTTCGCGCTGCTGTTGCCCGACATGATCATGCAGCACGAGACGCCGTGCCTCAAAGCCATGGTCGCCCTCTACGATCAAGTTGGCGGCAACGTGCTCTCGACCGAGGAAGTCGCCTGGGAAGACACGCCCAATTACGGCATCGTCGAAAAAGGCGAGGAACACGATGGCGGCTTTGCCATCACCGCAATGGTCGAAAAGCCGGCCAAGGGCACAGCGCCGTCGAACCTGATGATCTCCGGGCGCTATATCCTGCAGCCCGAAATATTCGCCATCCTGTCACGCCAGAAAGCCGGCGCCGGCGGCGAGATCCAATTGACCGACGCCATGGTCGAACTCTCCGCCAGCCAGCCGTTCTACGGCTATACCTTCACCGGCCGCACCTTCGATTGCGGTTCGCGCGAAGGGTTCATCAAGGCCAACGTCGCCTACGCGATGTCGGACAAGCGCATGGCGGCGCAATTGCGCCCGGAACTGGAAAGCCTCATCCGCGATATCCGGCCGAAATAGGCGGCGGTACACAGGCCCTCAAGCCGGATTTCGGCTCCCCGGCGTTCCCGGTTCTCGCGAGGGCCGCATCGAACGGCCGCGATTGACCCGAAGCGGTCTGGAACCGTTTAGCGACGGTGACGACATTGCGCGGTGGACCTCAGCGCGGATTCGGGCAGTATCGGTCCCGGTCGATAGAGAAGCAGGGCTCTTTATGACGGAAACGCGATCAGGCTTGCCGGTTCTTGGCTTCGCGGATCAAAGGTCGCTCGAAAGATGGCTCGCGGCTCAACCCGGTGATGCGGCTGGCGTTTGGATTAAGTTCGTCAAGAAGGCGGCGACGGGAGCGAGACTGACGAAAGCAGAAGCGATTGACGCTGCGCTCTGTCACGGATGGATCGATGGAAAGCTGGAAAAGTATGACAACCAACACTGGCTTGTTCGCTTCACGCCACGGAAATCGCGCAGCAAGTGGTCGGCGCTGAACCGCAACAGAGTGCTGACGCTCATCAAGGAGGGCCGCATGAGACCTGCAGGCTTCGCGCAAATCGAAGCCGCTAAGGCAGATGGTCGATGGGAGCGTGCCTACGGCCCGGCGAGTCGGGCCGAAGTACCCATCGACCTCCAGAAGGCTTTGGACAACAACCCGAAGGCGTCCGCATTCTTTGCAACATTGAACAGTCGAAATCGCTACGCAATCCTGTACCGGATCGGCAACGTAAAAAAAGCCGAGACGAGGGCGCGCAAGGTTGCGGAATTCGTAGCCATGCTCGAGCGCGGCGAAACAATCCACGGTAGGAAAGATGCTGATTATCGCGTGCCGATCCCGACGAGCTAGTCCGACATGATGCTTTTGCGGGACCACTTGGTCCGCTCGTGACGCATCGCAATCGTTCGACCTCACCGCCGCCAAGCCATGCCGAGGCGCGCCGAGGCCAAATCGTAGGAATTGCCCGCTCAGCGACGGCCGCGATTGGCCCGAAGCAATATGGATATTTGCTTTGCCCACTCCTGATCGATTGCAGTTATCCCAGCAGAAAAAGCCGAGTTGTTTGCTGAATAACTGCGCAGCCGCTTGAAACATATAGCGCTGCCACGCGTTACTGATCGGGGGAGTGCGAGCAAGAGGGCCTGTGCCATGGAGCAGCTGATTCGGGAGTTTGGGGCTTGGCTTAAGCAGGGGTTTGGCTGGCTTGTCGATGTGATCGTGTTCGGATGCCTCTGGGGCATCAGCCAGCTCTCGCGGCTTCTTGATGCCGACCTGGGCAGCGCTCCGATCCTTAAGCTTGCAGTGCTTGTTCTGGTGCTCCTGCTCCTGCTCTACGCATTCTATTGGGTGTTCGGTCGCTTCATCGCGGTCATACGATGGGCACTTGACAGGATCGCGTACGCGTTGGGAGTGATCCTGTTTTCCGCGGCAGTCGTGTCGGGAGTATTCGTCAGTGCGGGTCTCGTTGCGGCTGTGGCCATCTGGGTCATGGGCAACATCAACCTGGCCGCCCACTGATGGCAAGCCTCACCGCCGCCACGCCATGCCGAGGCGCGCCGAGGTCGAATTCGAAGGAATTAGCCGCCGTCGCCGAGTCGAGGCGCTGGTATTCGAGCTTGCCGGTGAACGCCAGGAAACGGTTCAGCCAATATTCGAAACCGGTGCTGAGCGTCGTCGTTCGCTCCAGCGCGCCATCGGCATCGGCGCGGCTGAGATCGACCGCCGCCCGGGCGTTGAGTGCCAGATTGTCACGCAGTCGCCGCCGCGCCTCCAGGCTGAAGCTATAGTTGGCATAGCCGTTCTGGTTAAGAGCGGTGGCCTGCGACAGGTTGGTGCTGGCGCCGAACCGGATGGTAGTGTCGCGCTCCGGCGACCAGTCGAGCGCGCCGTTGACCGAGACGGCATCGAGCGTAGCGAGGCGGGCGTCCTCATAGCTCTCGGCGAGATAGCCGATCGCCATCTCGCCGTTGAGCTTTTCGTCGAGATCGACTTCGACGCCGGCGCGCAGATCGAGCACGGTCGCGTCGCGCCGATTGCCATTGCGGTCGGTTGCCAGATCGTGGAGGCGCCTGCCGATTCCCGCCTGGACGAACGGCGTCAGCGCCGCGCCGGTCGAATAGCCGAGCCGGGCGCTGGCCTCGAACAGGTTGTCGTTGCGGTCGGCCTGCGACAGCGTGCCGCCGCCGGCCAGTTCGGCGTCGTCGTGGATGGTGCGGTCGAAGCTGCCGCGCAGCGTCATTTCAAGGCGGCCGCCGGTGCGCGCCAGTTCGGCGCTGGCGGCGATGCCGTGAACGCCCGGCCGGTTGACGACGCCGGCGCCTAGTTCCGGCGCCGATACCGCCTCGGTGGAAAAATCATAGCCGGCGCGCAGCGTTGCGGTGTATCCATCGATCAAATCGAGGCGCAATTGGCCCGCCGCATTAGCCGTCGGAATTTCGGTGTCTCCTTCGGCAAAGCCCCTGCGCCACGTGCCGCCGAATTCGACCTGCGCCTGGTGGCGCGACCAGTCCGATTGCAGGCGGAAATTCGCGTCCGTCGTCGCGAACGCGCCCGGCTTGCCGCCGGCGGAAAACGCCGAATTCGTGGCATAGCCGATCGCCGATTCAAGGCTCGAAAAGGCAAGCCACGATCCGGCGCGGAACCCCTGCGGCAGAAACGGATCGGTTTCGGCCCGCCTCGCCGTTCCTTTCTCAACCGCATCGGCGCGCAGGTTTGATCGCGCCCTCGGCGGCTCGCCGCTTTCGGGATCGGGCACCGGGCCCTCCGCGGCTTCGCGTTGCTGGCGGCCGGTTTCGACGCCGCTCAAACCAGTGATATTCTGGCCACTATCGCTGCCGGCTGCCGGCGCGCCGTTGCCGTCACTATCCGTCTGCGCCGCTTTCCCGGTTTCGGCCCCGGTTTCGCCGTCGTCGGACTGGCCGGAATCATCGCTGATCGGATCCTCGAATACCTCGTCCAGCGGGGCGGCATCAAATTCGAAGAGTTGCTTTCTCCGGGTCGCAGACGAGGCAGCCCCCTGTTGGGCGGATGCTTGATGCGATGCCGACAGCAAAGAGCCGGTTTGGGAGGGCTCGGATTGGGCGGCAGCATTCGCCGCGTCGGTTTCCTGCGCCCGTGCCTCCTCGCCCTGCAACAGCGCCCAGCCGATCGCCGCGGCGCAGCCAAGCGCCGCGCCCCGCGCGATCCGCCCGCGGCCGAGCCTCGCGGCGAGCGAAATAGAACCTGTCGCTGCTGTCATACCCAGTCCTGGCCCGGTGCCGGCGATGCACACGCTCATTCTTCGCGCTGGCGAAGGCAGATTGCTGACAAATCGTAAACAGGCATGGTTAACCAATGGTTGCCGCAGGCCCCCTGAAGCCGTCTGTGCCGCGGCGCAATCGGCATCGAATTGCGGTTACCTTGCCGGTTATTTTGGTGTATCGACCGGGCCGATGAGCCTTGCCCAAGCCCAAGTCCCAGCCATGGACTCGCAACCGGACGATCTCGCTTCGGCGCGGCGGACGCTGGAAACCGAGAAGAACGGCCTGATTGCCCTCGAACAGTGCTTCACGGGCGGTTTCGCCGCGGCGTTTGCCGGCGCCGTCGCCGCAATTGCCGGCAATTCGCGGCCGCGTCATCGTCACCGGCGTCGGAAAAAGCGGCCATATCGGCGCCAAGCTCGCCGCGACGCTGGCCTCGACCGGCACGCCGGCGTTCTTCGTTCACGCCGCCGAGGCCAACCACGGCGACCTCGGCATGATCGCCCGCGACGATGCCATCGTGGCGATGTCGTGGTCGGGCGAGACCAACGAACTGAAGGGGATTTTGGCCTATTCGCGGCGCTTTCGCATTCCGCTGATCGCACTCACCGCCAGCGCCAATTCCGCCCTCGGCCGCGCCGCCGATCATTGCCTGGTCCTGCCCAAGGTGCAGGAAGCCTGCCCGCACGGGCTGGCGCCAACGACTTCGACCCTGCTGCAGATGGTCGTCGGCGACGCGCTGGCGATCGCGCTGCTGGAGCGGCGCGGCTTTTCTGCGCGCGATTTTCACACCTTCCATCCCGGCGGCTCGCTCGGCGCCAACCTCACCCATGTCGACGAAATCATGCACGGCGGCGATCGACTGCCCGTCGTCGACGAGGCGACGCCGATGCCGAGGCCATCGCCGTGATCTCGGCCAAGGGCTTCGGCTGCGTCGCCGTCACCGGCGCCGACGGAACATTGGCCGGCGTCATCACCGACGGCGACCTGCGCCGCAACATCGGCCGCAACCTGCTGGAGCTTACCGCTGGCGAGGTGATGACGCGTTCGCCGAAGGCGGTGTCGACCGACACGCTCGCCAGCACGGCTATCGCCATCCTCAACGAAAAATCGATCACCGCGCTGATCGTCACCGAAGCCGACAAGCCGGTCGGCATCATCCACATGCACGACCTGCTGCGCATCGGCGTCGCCTGAGCGCCGATCGGCGGGGATTTGTCGGCGCCGATTTACAGCGCCTCGACCACCAAGCCGCCGGGCATCTGGTCGACGACCTTGACCTTCGTTCCCGCCGGCAAGGTCCGGCCCGGTGACCCGCCACGTGCCGTCGCCGATCTTGATGCGGCCGTGGCCGCCGGTGATTTCGTCGAGCACCACGCCGGTCTTGCCGATCATCTGTCCGGCGCGGTCGTTGAGGTCCGGCGTTTCGCCTTCGTCGAGGCCATAGCGGGTCATGAAGCGGCGGCCGATAAGCGCGGAGATCAGCGACAGCACGACGAAGCTGATGACCTGCACTTGCCAGAACCAGAACGTCGTTTCCGACCCGACCGCCAGCGAAATCGTGCCGATGATGAAGGCGGCAATACCGAACCACAGGAAAAACGCGCCCGGCGCCAAGATTTCGAGCCCGATCAGGATCAGCGCCAGGATCCACCAGTTCCACGCGCCCGAGCTGCTGGAAGGCCGCGCCGATCATGGTCGAGCTCTCCGCCGCCGGCCGCTCGCCGCGAATCGCTGCCTGCCGCGCCGCCGCCGGCTGCCGCATTGCCGAACAGACCGCGCGAAATTTCGCCGATGCCGCCGAGCGAACCGAGAAGCGACGTCGCCTCCAGCGGCAGCATGATCACCTTCTGGTTGCCGGCGCTGGCGATCTGGCCGAGCGCCTCGACATATTTTTGCGCGACGAAATAGTTGATCGCCTGGATGTCGCCCTTGGCAATCGCCTCCGACACCACGGCGGTGGCCTGCGCCTCGGCCTGCGCCAGACCGCTCGCGCGCTTCCGCCTGGCGAAACGCCGCTTCGCGCTCGCCCTCGGCTTGCAAAATTTGGCTCTGCTTCTGGCCTTCCGCCTTCAGGATCGCCGCCTGCGCGCAGGCCCTCGGCTTCGAGGATCGAGGCGCGCTTTTCGCGCTCGGCCTTCATCTGGCGGCCCATCGCCTCGACAAGATCGGCCGGCGGCACGATGTCCTTGATCTCGATGCGGGTCATCTTGACGCCCCACACGGATGGCGGCCTCGTCGACGACGCGCAATACCCGCTCGTTGATGTCGTCGCGCTTCGACAGCACTTCGTCGAGGTCCATCGACCCCATGACCGAGCGGATATTGGTAATCGTCAGGTTGAGGATGGCGTTTTCCAGTCCGCGCACTTCATAGGCGGCGCGCGCCGCATCGAGCACCTGATAGAAGGCGATGCCGTCGGCGCTGACCGAGGCGTTGTCGCGGGTGATGACTTCCTGCGTCGGAACGTCGAGCACCTGCTCCATCATGTTCATCTTGGCGCCGATGCCGTCGATGACCGGCACGATAAAGTTCAGGCCCGGCCGCAAGGTGCTGCACATATTTGCCGAAGCGCTCGACCGTGTAGTTGAAGCCCTGCGGCACCTGGCGGATGGCGCGCATGACGAAAAACACGCCGACGACGACGAACACGGCAACGACCGCATCCAGAATTCCGAACGATTCCAGCATGATCTCTCCCGCAACCGGCGCGCCGGCCACTATTCCGCCTGCGGCGTCCCAGTCGTCGCAGTATCAGCTTAGACGCCACCGGTCGAAATCCGCAATTGTGCCGGCCGATTAGGCGCCGATTGACGCCTAGAGCCAGCCGGAAAGCTCGCGCCGCACGATGGTTTCGATCACCGCCATGCCTTCGGCGCTGTCGTTGAGGCAGGCGATATGGGCGAATTTTTCGCCGCCGGCGTGGCAGAAATTGTTCGCTGCCCTGCTCGGCGATCTCTTCCAGCGTCTCGAGGCAGTCGGCGACGAAAGCCGGGATTGACGACAGCGATCGCTTGACCCCCGATTTCGCCAGGCCTTTCGAATGTTTGGTCCGTGTACGGCTGCAGCCATTCCTCCGGTCCGAAACGAGACTGGAACGTCGTCAGCAATTTGCCGTCGTCCCAGCCCATCTTTTCGCTCAGCAGTCGGCTCGTCTTCATGCAGTGGCAGTAATACGGATCGCCCTTGTCGAAATAGCTTTTCGGAATGCCGTGATAGGAGGCGATGATCTTCTCCGGCTCGAAATCGAGGGCCGAAAGCTGCCGGCGGATCGAACTGGCAAGCGCGTCGATATAGACCGGATCGTCATGCCATGGCGGCGCGATGCGCACCGCCGGCATCCAGCGCATCGCCGACAGCGCCTCGAACACCTTGTCGTTCACCGTCGCCGTCGTCGCGGCGCCGAATATTGCGGATAGAGCGGCACGACCAGAAGGCGATCGCAGCCATGTTCGTGCAGCGCTGCAATGCGGCTCGCAATCGACGGGTTGCCGTAGCGCATCGCCCAGTCAACGATGACGGCATTTTCGCCGGCGAGCGATTTCGCCCAGCAATTCGGCCTGCGAGCGCGTGATCGTGCGCAGCGGCGATTCGTCGCGCTCGCGGTTCCATATCTTCGCATAGAGCGGCGCCCGATTTTTGCGGGCGGGTATTGAGCACGATGCCGTAAAGGATCGGGTACCAGACCCAGTCTCGGCCATTCGATCACCCGCCGGTCGGTCAGGAATTCCGCCAGGTATTTGCGCATGTTGGCCCGGCCATGAGCCGTCGGGCGTGCCGAGATTGACCAAAAGCACGCCGATTTTGCCGGATCTGACCTGCGGATGGCCACCGCGGGCGGAAATTCGGCCCCGGACGCCGGCTGTTTCGCAGCTTTGCGGCGGCCCGATCGGGCACTGCGGGATTTTTCCGAAATTGGGCTCATTCAGGCACCGGGATTTGGTTGGTCGACGCCGCGGCGCTTCGTAGCAGATGGAAGTGGCGGTGCGCACGCCAACCTTCGATTTTTTCCGACGATTCCGTGACTTAACCAAAAAACCCGCCGATACGCAAAAATACGGATGGGCCGATGCAACTTGAACCGGCTGCGCAACATGCCAATTTACGCCGACGTTCTTGCGGGGGGCATTAAACGGAATCCGGATATTTACAGGGAGGAGTACAGCATGGATCGTCGTTCATTCATCAAGAAATCGGCCGGACTGACCGCTGGGGCGGCTGCCGCATCGACGCTTGCCGCGCCGGCAATCGCCCAGTCAATGCCGAAAGTCTCCTGGCGCCTGGCATCGTCTTTCCCGAAATCGCTCGACACGATCTACGGCGGCGCGCTGACTGTGGCGAAATTCTGCAAGGAATCGACCGACGGCAATTTCGAGGTCCAGGCCTTCGCGGCGGGCGAAATCGTCCCGGCGCTCGAGAACGCCAAGGCGGCCGCGGCAGGCACCATCGAGGTCGCCATACGGCGTCCTACTATTTCTGGGGCATCGACCCGACTTACGCCTTCGGCACCGGCATTCCCGTTCGGTCTCAACGCCCGCCAGCACAACGCCTGGTACTATTACGGCGGCGGCAACGACCTGATGAACGAGTTTTACGCGACGCAGGGCCTCTACGGCATTAGTCGCGGCAACACCGGCGCCCAGATGGGCGGCTGGTTCCGCAAGGAGATCAAGACGGTCGCCGACCTCAGCGGCCTGAAGATGCGCATCGGCGGTTTCGCCGGCAAGATCATCTCCAAGCTCGGCGTCGTGCCGCAGTCAATCCCCGGCGGCGAGATCTATCAGGCGCTGGAGAAGGGCACGATCGACGCCACCGAATGGGTCGGCCCCTATGACGACGAGAAGCTTGGCTTCAACAAGGTCGCGCCGAACTACTATTATCCCGGCTGGTGGGAAGGCGGCTCCGTGCTGCACTGCCTGGTCAACAAGGCCAAGTGGGACGAACTGCCGGCCGCCTACAAGTCGGTGTTCGACGCCGCCTGCCGCGCGGCCAATGCCGACATGCTGGCCTCCTACGACGCCAAGAACCCCGCGGCGCTGCGCCGTCTTGCGGCCGGCGGCGCCAAGCTCGCGCCGTTCTCGCACGGAAATCATGGACGCCTCCTACCAGGCGGCCGCTGGAGGTCTATGCCGAATCTTTCGGCAAGCAACGCCGGTTTCAAGAAGATCTACGACCAGCAGCTGGCGTTCAAGAAGGACGCCTATCTGTGGGCGCAATTCTCCGAATATCGGCTACGACACCTTCATGATGACGCAGCAGCGCGCCAACAAGCTGTAGCCGACTGCGGCAGCCTCTGCAAGCACGAAACCCCCGGAGAGCCATGCTCCGGGGGTTTTGCTTTGCGCTCCAATGCGACCGATATGGGCATTCAGTTGCCGATTTTCGGCGGCTCCGAAAGATTGATCTGTGGCGGCGGAGCGATCTGCGGCGCGCCGGCATCACCGCCACCCATCGGCGGCGGGGCGATTTGCGGCGCGCCGGCATCACTGCCGCCCATCGGAGGCAGGCCGAAATTGCCACCGCCCGGCGGCAGGCCAAGCCCGCCGCCAGGAGCCTGCAATTCGATCCCCTGACCTGCCCCGGGAAGCGGCGGTCCTTGTAGCGCATCACCATCTGCGGGAACGCCACGTGATACCGACCATGATGACCTGGATGACGACGAACGGCACCGCGCCCCAGTAGATCTGGCCGGTCGTGACCGGCGCGATCCTGCTTGCCGGTGATCTTGTCGATATAGGGCACCCGCGCGGCCACCGAGCGCAGGTAGAACAGCGCGAAGCCGAAGGGCGGATGCATGAAGCTCGTCTGCATGTTGACGCCGAGCAGCACGCCGAACCAGATCAGATCGATGCCGAGCTTGTCGGCGACCGGCGCCAGCAGCGGCACGATGATGAAGGCAAGCTCGAAGAAATCGAGGAAGAAGGCGAGGAGGAAGACCAGCAGGTTGACGACGAGCAGGAAGCCGACCTGGCCGCCCGGCAGCGACGTCAGCAGGTGCTCGACCCACAGATGGCCGTTGACGCCGTAGAAGGTCAGCGAGAACACGCGCGCGCCGATCAGGATGAACAGCACGAAGGACGACAGCCGCGTCGTCGAGGTAAGCGCCTGGCGCATCAGGTCGAAGCTCAGTCGCCGCTTGGCGAGCGCCATCACCAGCGCGCCGACCGCGCCCATGGCGCCGCCCTCGGTCGGCGTCGCGATGCCGAGGAAGATCGTGCCGAGCACCAGAAAGATCAGCGCCAGCGGCGGCACCAGCACGATGATCGACCTGGCGGGCGAGGGTCGACAGCGCGTGGATGCCGAGCATGCCGTCGAGCAGGGCCGCGACGTAGGTGATGAGAATGGCGAGCGCCACGCCCCAGATGCCGGCATTGGCACCGGCATGGTCGTCGAGGTAGCGAACCGCGACCCAAGCCATCGCCACGGTCGCGACCAGCGCCACGAGCAGCGAAATCACGCCCGGCCCAAGCTGGCGGGCTTCGATCGGCAGCGCCGGCATCGCCTTCGGCCGAAGCAATGCCACCAGCATCACGTAGCCGAAATAGAGGCCGGTCAGCACCAGGCCCGGCATGATCGCGCCGTGATACATGTCGCCGACCGAGCGGCCGAGCTGGTCGGCGAGCACGATCAGCACCAGCGACGGCGGGATGATCTGCGCCAGCGTGCCCGAGGCGGCGATGACGCCGGTGGCGACGCGCCGGTCGTAGCCGTAGCGCAGCATGATCGGCAGCGAGATCAGGCCCATGGCGATGACCGAGGCGGCGACGACGCCGGTCGTCGCGGCCAGCAGCGCGCCGACCAGGACGACCGCATAGGCGAGGCCGCCGCGCACCGGGCCGAACAATTGCCCGATCGTGTCGAGCAGGTCCTCGGCCATGCCGGATCGCTCGAGGATCAGCCCCATGAAGGTGAAGAACGGAATCGCCAGCAGCGTCTCGTTCGACATCACCCCCCAGAACCGGTCGGGCAGCGCGTAAAGCAGCGGCCAGGAGAGGTTGATCTCGCCGTTCGAGTGCGGCGCCAGCTCCACGCCGATGACGAAGAACAGCAGGCCGTTGGCGGCAAGCGAGAAGGCGACGGGATAGCCGAGCAGCAGGAACACCACCAGGCTGGCGAACATGATCGGCGCCAGATTGCCGGCGATGAGCTCAATCATCGTGCTTCTCGACGCCGCGGCCGCGAGTGAACATCGACCGCCGGCGCGACTTCTGGTTGCAACTGTCCGGGATCGACCGGAATTTCGAGCGGCGGATGTGTCGCATGATGCGGACTCGGGTCAGGAATAACCCCGCGCATCACCGCGATCTTCTTGATGATTTCCGATATCGCCTGCAGCGCCAGCAGTATGAAGCCGAGCAGCAGCATCAGCTTGCCCGGCCAGATCAGCAGGCCGCCGGCATTGGCCGAGTGTTCCCCGGTGTGCAACGCAGTGCCGACATACGGCACGAAATAGTAGACCATCAGGACGACGAACGGCATCAGGAAGAAGACGTGGCCGAACAGGTCGATCCAGTGCTGGCGCTTTCGCGAGAACATGCCGTAGACGATGTCGATGCGGATGTGCTCGTTCTGGCTCAGCGTATAGGCGGCGGCCAGCATGAAGGCGGCGCCGAACAGGTACCACTGCAATTCGAGCCAGGCATTCGAGGAGAGGCTGAAGAGCTTGCGCGAGATCGCGTTGCCGGCGCTGACAATGATTGCCGCGAAGATCAGCCAGATCACCGCCTTGCCAATGATTTCGGTGAGCCGGTCGATTGCCCGGCTGAGGCTTAGTGCAGCGGACATGCCATCCTCCCGAATGTCCGTTGTGGCCAAATTCGTGTGCTGAAAAAAGTGAAGCTCCCCCTGGCGATACCTGAAACGGCCGCCGAGATGAAAAGGCATGAACTTTCAATGGATGTCAACGCGTAGAACTACGCACCGGCCGCGCCTCGTCGGTCCGGCAAGTCTTTGCTCAGGCCAGCAAGCTGGCGCTGAACAGGGTGACGCCAAGCACGAACACGACCGCCGCGCCGGCGATCTCGGCGACCCGGTGGATGAGCGCGCCGCGCTCTGCCGCGCCGCCAACACGAACCGCCACGTCCTTGGCCCACACTGCCAGTGCAGCCAATGCGGCAACGGTTACACCGGTGCCGATCGCCATGGCGAAGACTGAGACCAGCCCTGCCAGATAGAGACTGTTGAGGAACGCGAAAGTCAGCACTATCAGCGCGCCGGAGCACGGCCGCAAACCAACGGCAACGATAGCCGTCCACGCCTGGCGCAGACCGACCTTTCCGGTCAGCAGCGCCGGGTTTGGCGCGTGGCTGTGGCCATCATCGTCGTCGTGATGGTGGTGATCTTGCGCGTGTTCGTGATCGTGCCCATGTTCGTGTTCATGATCACAATCGGGACCGTGGTCATGCTCGCCGTGCAGCTGCACATGAGGCCGTGCTTCGGCAATATCGCGACGTTGCGCCGGCGCATGCGAATGGGCGTGACCACCGCCGAAGACTTTGCTCCATAGCAACCACGCGCCGAGCAGCGCGATGGCGCCGTAGCTCGCCGATTCGAGCCAGCCGGTCATGTCCTGCTGGCGCAGGCCGGCGCCGCGCAGGAACAGCGTCAGGGCGCCGACGAGGGCAACTGCCGACAGCGCCTGCACCAGCGCCGAGGCAAACGAAAGCGCGATGCCGCGCCGCGCCGCCACTTCATTGGCGATCATGTAAGAGGAGATCACCGCCTTGCCGTGACCCGGCCCGGCCGCATGAAAAATGCCATAGGCAAAACTCAGCCCGGCCAGCGCCCATACCCGCGTCGCGTCGCTTCGCATCGCCAGCAACTGGCCGCGCATCAGTTCGTAGAACCAGGTCTGCTGCCCCTTCAGCCAAAAGAGCAGCGGCGCCAACGGCCCCGACATCGAAACCGTCGTTTCCGTGCGGCCAAGGCCGAGCGAGCTCTGCGCGAAGGCAAGATCGCACCAGAAAATGCCAGCCAGCAAAACGACAACGGCCAGCGTCCAGTTTCGTCTCATTTGCACCTCGGAGTAATCCAGGTGAGCCATGCGTCGCCGAGCGCCACGCCTTTGGGATTGTTGAAAAATTGCTCGGTCAGCGTTTGTTGGCTTTGCTTTATCAACTTGTCGAAGTCCGGACGGTCGATTGTCACCGTGCAGGCGGTGCCGCCACCCTTGATCTGTACGGCTGCCTCGCTGGCGAACTCGAGGGCGACATAAATGGTCGAATCGGCCACGGCGACCTTGAACTTGCCCGAGCGCGTTTCGATGGGACTTTCAGGTTTCAGCGAAAAAGACATCAGGATCTGGCCATCCTGATAGTCGACGGCGATGCTTGCCGGCCCATCGAATTTGACCGGCTGGCCGTTATATCGCATTTCGGTATAGTAACTGTACTCGGAAATCGAGCTAGAGACGGTCTTCGACACCGCATCCAACTCTTTCTTGTCGAGCTTGTTGTCGCCATTGGCGTCATAGTCGAGAAGGACGGTCGAAGAGAACAGTTCGTCGAAACGCCAAAAATTGCGCAATTCGATGATTGCGCCATCGGAATTCCGCACGAACTCCAGGTTCGCATCGACGAACACATGAGGATGCGCGCCGGCGATGTTGGCCGCGGCCAGAAACGCCACGGCGCCCGCGACCCAGCAACATTGTCGGCTACGCCCGCCATATCGGATCAATACCCGTCGCCCGCTCGCCCGAATTTGCGCCGCTTGTCGCAGCATCAGGTGGCGGAAATCCGACGGCAACCTTACAGATTTGTGAGATAGCACCCGCGCTTCGACATTGGCGCCGCGATAGCGCCGGGCGGCGTGCATCAACCGCATTTCACCGATACCCAGGTCAGCCACTCGTCGCCGAGCGACTGATTGCCCATCGAAGCGAAGAATTTTTCGCCGATCGCCTTGGCATTCTTGCGGATCAGTTCGTCGAAATCCGGCCGCAGGATTGCAACCATGCAGCCGCCGCCCTTGATGTCGATGGAGTTTTCGTCGGGCATGTCGAGCGCGACGAAGTAGGTCGGATCGGACACGGCAACGCGAAACTCGCCGCCGGTAATATCGACCGGTTCGGCGAATTTCAGCGAGAAGAACATCAGGATCTGGCCGTCCTGATAGTCGACCATGATCCGTTCCGGCGCAATGAATTTCAGCTTGGTTGCGCCGTTGCGGGCGTCGGTATAATAGCCGTATTCGGCGACCGACTGCGACACCGTCTTCGACACCGCGTCGAGTTCGTCATTGTCGAGCTGGCTGTCGCCGTTGGCATCGTAGTCGAGAAGCACGGTCGAGGAAAACAGCTCGTCGAAACGCCACACATGCCGCAATTCGGTCAGCCGGCCGGCCGCATCGCGCACGAATTCAACATGCGCCTCGACAAACACATGGGGATGCGCCTGCGCAGTTCCGGCGGCGGCAAGGAACGCCGCCGCGCCAATAGCGCAGCGCAGTTTTTGCTTGTTTCCCGGCCAATCGAATCAATTCCACGCCCGTTTGCCCCTGCCAATGCCTTGTCGTTCCGCCAAAATGGCGGAATTCGGCCCGACCCTTGCTATTTTTGCCCGTGGTGCTGGCGGAACCATTTTGCCATGAAATCGACGAACACGCGCACCTTTGCCGGTACATGGCGGCGATGCGGATAAACGGCGTAGACGCCGCTGCCGAGTGACAGTCGTTCCGGCAGCAGTGCCACGAGCTGGCCTTCGGCCAGTTCCCTTTCCACCGAAAACGACGGAACCATGGTCAATCCCAGCCCGTTGAGCGCCGCGCGCTTGGCCACTTCCGGGCTGTTGACCTCGAAGCTCGGCTTGACTGCCACCGTAATCTCGCGGCCGTCGTCGTCGAGCATCTGCCAGTTGTTGCGGCCCTTGAAATTGGTGTCGACGACGGCCGGAAAGCGCATCAGGTCGCGCGGTCCCTCGGGTTTGCCATGATGCTGGATGAAGGACGGCGAGGCGCACAGGACGAGCGAGAATTCGGCAAGTTTCTTGGCGATCAATGCCGAAATCGGTCAATCGCGAAATCCGGATGGCGACGTCGAAGCCGTCCTCGACCAGATCGACCAGGCGGTCGTCGAGGGTCACGTCGAGCAGGATTTCGGGATATTCGGCGGCGAATTCGACGATCGGCAGACCGATCTCCAGATCGGTCAGCGAGCGCGGCGCCGAAATCCGCAATCGTCCTTTCAGGCCGCTGCCGGTCTCGCGCACCGTGTCCTGCAGATCGGCAATCCGGCTCAGGATGTCGGAAGTCGCGTGGTAGTAGAGTTGCCCGGCCTCGGTCAGCGAAAACTGGCGAGTCGTGCGGTTGAGCAGCAGGATGCCGAGTTCGTCCTCCAGTTCGCGCACATATTTCGACATCAGCGCCTTGGAACGGCCGACGCGGCGCGCCGCCGCCGAAAAGCCTTCGGCATCGACAACATCCAGGAATGCCTGCATTCGCGTCAGCGTGTCCAAGGCGGCGCGCCTCCCGGCGAAGGCCCCAACGAGAGCCGAAGATAGCGGTTCACGCCGTCATGTCCACAATGCCGGCTTCGCCCCCGGCCGAACCGAAGGCGATCCGGCCGCCGGCCGCTTCCCAACCGAGCGCTGTGATCGGCCCGGCGCCGCCGCGGCGCAATACCGCGACCTGGCCGTTCTCGGGCGAAGACGGGCCGATGCGCGCCGCCGCAATCATCCCGTCTTCATAGCCGATGGCAACCACCTCTTCGCGCGGATGGCAGGCGACCTGCGTCACCAGCGTCCGTCCCATGGCGCCGAGTTCCTTGGGCGCCTTGCCCATCGGCCCGTCCTTGCCCGAAAACGGCCAGACGATTGCCGCCGGCGCGCCGGAACTGGCAAGCCATTGGCCCTTGAAGCTCCACGACAACGAATTGACCTTGGCCGGATAGCCGGTCATGCGCATGTGACGGGCATCGGCGAGCCGCCAGCCGTGCAGCGCGTTCTCCTGCATGGTGGTGACGACATATTTGCCGTCGGGCGAGAAACACACGCTCAGATGCGCGCCTTTCCACTCGAGCAATTGCGGTGGCGCCTCGGTGTTGATCCACACCAGTTCGGCGCCGTTGTAGCGGGCGAGCGCCAGGCGCATGCCTTTCGGCGCGAAGGCCATGCCTTCGACGCTGCGCTCGCAGTGGTATTGGCGCAATAGTTTGCCGGCCTGCACCACCTCGACATTGCGCCCCGAGGACGCCGCCACCGCGCCGCCCGGCCCGCAGGCGATAGCATCGACCCACTTGCCGGTCTTATCGCGTATGACCGCAATCGTTCCGTCGGCTCCCAGGCGCCGGATCGCGCCATCCTCGCCGCCGGCGACAAGACCATTGGCGCCGTCGGCTGCAATCGCCGTCAGCCCGCCGACCAATTCGATGCGTTGCCGGTTCTGGCCGCCGAAAACGACAGTTCCGTCGGCAAGCGCGAAAACCGGATCGCCGCCGCGGAACCCGGCCCATTCGACGTGGGTGTCGACGTCGATCGGAATGACGACCGGCATCAGGCGGCGCAGGCTTCGAAGCTTTGTTCCAGCAGCTTGCGGTCGAGTTCGCGGCCGATGAACACCAGCCGGCTGCGGCGCTTTTCGTCGTCCTTCCAGGCCGCTGGTGATCGCCCTCGACGATCATGTGGATGCCCTGAACGACGTAGCGCTCGGGATCGTCCTTGAACGCGATGATGCCCTTGAGGCGCAGGATGTCCGGGCCCTGCATCTGGGTCACTCTGCCGATCCACTGCAAGAATCGCGTTCGAATTCATCTCGCCGCCCGACAGCGCTACCGTCTCGATGGTGGTGTCGTGCGTTGCCGCGTCGAGTCCCTTGTGGCCATCATGATTGTGATGATGATCGTGGTCATGATCGTGATCGTGATGCATGGTCGTGGTCATGGTCGTGACGCATCGAGGAAATGCGGATCGTTCTCGAGGATGCGCGACAGGTCGAAGGCGCCGCGGTCGAGGATTTCGTCAAGCTCGACCTTCGAGCGCTCGGTGCTGAGCACCCGCGCCGTCGGATTGATGTGGCGGATCGACCGCTTCGATCCGGTCGGCTTCCGCAGGGCTGACCAGATCGGTCTTGTTGAGCAGCACGACATCGGCAAAGGCGATCTGGTCTTCGGCCTCCGTGCTGTCCTTCAGACGCAGCGGCAGGTGCTTGGCGTCGGCCACCGCAACCACCGCGTCGAGCCGCGAATCGGCGCGCACGTCGTCGTCCATGAAGAAGGTCTGCGCCACGGGCGCCGGATCGGCGAGCCCGGTGGTTTCGACGATGATCGCGTCGAACCTGCCCTTGCGCTTCATCAGGTTGCGCACCACGCGGATCAGGTCGCCGCGCACCGTGCAGCAGATGCAGCCATTGTTCATCTCGTAGATTTCCTCGTCGGAACCGACGATCAGGTCGTTGTCGATGCCGATCTCGCCGAACTCGTTGACGATCACCGCATATTTCTTGCCGTGGTCGCCGGAAAGGATGCGGTTCAGCAGCGTCGTCTTGCCGGCACCGAGATAGCCGGTGAGCACCGTTACCGGGACAGTCGGATTTTGAGCTTCCATTTGAGCTTCCATGTGGGCGCGGATTACCGGAAAGACACCGATATAGGGCCAGTCGTTGCGAAAATCACTGGGCGAAAATCACAGCGTTTTGCGGCCGACGGCGCGATCGGCCGCATCGAGTCGGCCAAGATCGAAGCGGTGCATGTCGGCAAGCAGGCTGCTGAGGCCGTTAACAGCCATGTTCAGCAGCGCCTCACCTTTCCTGGCGCTGGCACCAGCCGCATTGCCGACCGCGCCTACCGCATTGAGGTCCTGGATCATCCAGCCAAAGGCATGCGGGCCATAGGCGCGCAAATGCGCGAAACTGCGGGCGAATTCGCGCTGGGCGCTGGCAAAATCGGCGGCCTTTTCCATGCGTACCAGGTCCGGGCGCAGCGCCAGCATCACCGAAGTTTCGATCTGTCCGCCGTGGATGCCGATCTCGCGTTCATGCGCGCCGACCGGTCCGGCGGTGAGATGCCGCGTCCACGAGGTCGCCACGCAAAGCATCGCGCGACGCCGGCGCAATTCGGTGGCGACGATCGTCAGCAAGGGCGAATTGCCGCCATGGGCGTTGAGAAGCAGCAATTTGCGGATGCCCTGGTCGGCGAGCATCGCGCCGATGCCGATCCAGCGCTCGATCGCTTCGCCGTAGGCCAGCGAGCGGGTTTGCGGAAAATCGAGATGTTCGGGCGAATAGCCAACCGCCTCGGTCGCCAGAAAGGTCGTCGGCAAGTCTTGCGGGATTTTCCCAGCCAGCCGCTCGGCGACGCCGGTCGCAATGATCGTGTCGGTCTCGGCCGGCAGATGCGGCCCGTGCTGCTCGGTTGCCCCGAGCGGCAATACCGCGATCCACGACGAAGTATCGGCTCCGGCGATTTCGGCGCGCGTCATGACCGCGAACTGGCGCTTCGGCAGGTTCATGCCGCGATCCTTATCCGTTTTGACTTTTGCCGACAAACCATCCTAGGTTTTGGCCATGAACGCGGACAAGAGCGTCAGCGGCAGACTGATCTACGCGGCCCGGCTGCTGCGCACGGCGCGGGCCGAACGGCTGCTCGGCGAAGGAATATATGCCGGCCAGGACGCATTGCTGCGCGAATTGTCGCGCCAGGACGGCCAGACGATGGGCGCGCTCGCAACCGCGCTCGGCGTTCGCCCACCGACGATCACCAAGATGGTCGCGCGCATGGAAACGCAAGGCCTGGTTCGGCGCGCCGCTTCGCAAAGCGACAGCCGCATCGCCCACGTCTTTTTGACCGAAGCCGGTAGCCAAATGCTCGAACGGGTTGAACAAGCCTGGCAATCGGCCGACGGGGAAGCCTTCGGCGGCCTCAAGGACAAGGAACTTCGCCGGCTGAGGAAGATCCTGCGCAAGGTTTGCGCCAATCTCGACGGCCCCAATCCCAACACCAAAGTGCCGAGCGCCGGCGAACCGGCCGACGACGCATAGACAAAACGATGGTGACGCAACGATCCGACCCGCCTGTTTCTGCCGCGACGCCACGTTCGCGCAAGCCGAAGCCCGGCGCCAAGATCACTCTGCAGACGATTGCCGACCATCTCGGCGTGTCGACCGCGACGGTTTCGCTGGCCTTGCGCGACAGCCCGCTGGTTGCCGAGGCAACGCGCCAGCGCATCAAGCACAGCGCCGCCGATCTCGGCTATATCTACAATCGCCGCGCCGCCAGCCTCAGGACTTCGCGCTCCGGCATCATCGGCGTCGTCGTTCCCGACATCATGAACCCGTTCTTTGCCGAAATCCTCCTCGGCATTGAAAACGAGCTCGGCCTGAGCCGTCACACTTTCCTGCTGTGCAACCACCGCGACGATATCGCGGTGCAGAAGCATTTCGTCGAGACGCTGCTGCAATTCGGCGCCGACGGCGTCATCCTCGCGCCGGCGATCGGCACCGACCCGGAGGCGATTTCGGCGATCGAAAATTCCGGCCTGCCGGTCGTGCTCGTCGCCCGCTGGGTCAAGGGCTCGCGCGCGCCGGTCTATCGCGGCGATGACAAGAAGGGCGCTTTCATGGTCACGCGCCACCTGATCGAACTCGGCCACCGCCGCATCGCCTTCATCGGCGGCCGGCGCGGCACCTCGACCGGACAAGATCGCCGCGAGGGATTTCTTGCCGCCCTCCAACAGGCCGGCATCGAGCCGGTGCCGGAATTGCAGGCCGGCGTCGAACGCACCCGCAAGGCCGGCTACGATGTCGTGCGTGAATTGTTTGCCGGCAACGCAAATCCTGCTACCACCCCCGCCACTGCAATCGTCTGCTTCAACGATCTGCTGGCGATCGGCGTGATGAGCGGGCTGCGTTCGCTCGGCATCGAACCAGGCCACGACATCGCGGTGACCGGCTATGACGACATCGCCGAAGCCGAGATTTCGGCGCCGACGCTGACCACCGTGTGGAACGGCCAGCAGGAAGCCGGCCGCCTCGCCGCCCGCGCCATGCTCGAAATTCTTGCCGGCACGCCGCCGTCGCCCGAGGAAAACGGCCTGATCCTGCCGCAATTGCGCGTCCGTCAGTCGAGCTGCCCGCCGCCGAAATCCTAAACTTTCAGCGAAGCCGCAATCTCCTGCAATTTACGTTTCTGCCTGCCGACCGCGTCGAAATTGCCGGGAGCAAGCCAGGCTTCGAACGCGGCAAGCCGCGCCGGCCAGTCCTTGTCGATCATCGCGTACCAGGCCGTGTCGCGATTTTTCCCCTTGACGATCATGTGCTGGCGAAACACGCCCTCGAACAAAAATCCGAAACGGATCGCCGCCCGTTTCGACGGCTCGTTGTCGTTGTTGCATTTCCATTCGAAGCGGCGATAGCGCAGATCGTCGAAGACATAGCGCGCATGCAGGAAGAGCGCCTCGGTCGATTTCGGCGTTGCCTGCATCGCGGGACCCCAATGGATATTTCCGGTTTCGATGACGCCATTGGCGGCGTCGATGCGCATCAGCGTCTGGCGGCCGACCGCCTTGCCGCTCCCCAGATCGATGACGCTGAAGAACAGCGGATCGACGCTCGCCTCGGCTTTCCGCAGCCACGGCTCGAATTCGGCGCGACTTTTCGGCGGCGTATCGCCAAGCCAGCGGAAGCGCGCCTCGGCATCGCCCTCGGTCGCCGCGACAAAAAGATCGTCGCCGTGGCGGGCCGCATCGAGCGGTTCGAGGCGCACGAAACGGCCTTCGAGTGCGATGCGCTGCGGCATCGGGCGCGGTTTCCAGGTGCTGAGGTCGCTCATCTGCCACTCCAATTATTGATTTTGGCTGCATATGCAGCTATCATGCATATCGAGGTTTGCTTCATGGCCATTACCATCCGCAACAAGACCACGGAAGAACTGATCCGCGCCATCGGCCGGCGCACCGGCGAAGGCCCGAGCGCAATCATTATGCGTTTGGTTACAGCGGAGGCATCCGGTCGCAATGTTCAAAAAGTGCCGGAGGAAGAAGTGAAGCGGCGGCTGGCGATGTTCGAGGAGTTGAGCAAAAAATATCCGCCAACTGGCCCGAAAATGTTTTGGGAGGCGGTCGAAAAGGAGATGGATTCCATCTTCGGCGACGATCTTGGATAGGCCCGGCTTGTGACGGACGTCGTCATCGATACCTCCGCATTCGTCGCGATATTCAAGAAAGAACCTGTCGCAGCATCGCTGGTCGATTTCCTCGCGGAAATCACCGCCGCAATCGTGCCGGCTACCTGCCTTGTCGAACTGGCTCTGCTCAGACGGATTGACGAAAACCTTGCTCCGTGGGCGCGGGAACTGATTTCGCGACCACCTTTCCGGCTGGTCGAGCTGACGATCCCCGAAGCCAACGGCGCCATGGAGGCGGCGATGCGTTTTGGCAAGGGAAGCGGTCATCCGGCACAACTCAATTTCGGCGATTGCCTCGCATATGCCGCAGCCAAGCAACGCGATCTGCCCCTGCTCTTTACGGGCAACGATTTTCTCCATACCGACATTCGACCCGCGCTCTAGAACGGACCACCCCGCATGCTCCACACCATTGCCGCTTTCGACCGTATCGGCGAGGAAAACGCCTTCGCCGTATTGGCCCGCGCCACCGCGCTTGCCGCGCAGGGCCGCGACATTGTCAATCTCGGCATCGGACAACCCGATTTCAGGACGCCGGACCATATCGTCGAGGCGGCGATCAAGGCGCTGCGCGACGGCCATCACGGCTATACGCCGGCAACCGGCATATTGCCCGCGCGCGAGGCGGTCGTCCGCCGGACAATGACAACGACTGGAATCGAGGTCTCGCCCGACAACGTCGTCATCGTGCCGGGCGGCAAGGTGACGATGTTTGCCGCCATCCTGATGTTCGGCGAGCCCGGCGCCGACATCCTCTATCCCGATCCCGGATTTCCGATCTATCGCTCGATGATCGAGTTCACCGGCGCGCGTCCCGTGCCGGTGCCGGTCCGCGAGAAAAACGGCTTTGCCTTTTCCGCCGAAGAAACGCTGTCGCTGATCACGCCGAAGACGCGGCTGCTGATCGTCAACTCGCCGGCCAATCCGACCGGCGGCGTCACGCCGAAGGCTGAGATCGACAAGCTCGTCGCCGGCCTCGCGCGCCATCCACATGCCGCGGTGCTGTCCGACGAAATCTACGACGCCATGACCTATGATGGGCAAAGACACGTTTCGCTGCTGACCTATCCCGAACTGCGCGACCGCCTGATCCTCCTCAACGGCTGGTCGAAGACCTGGGCGATGACCGGCTGGCGCATGGGCTGGTCGGTCTGGCCGAATGGATTGATCGACAAGATGCGCAAGCTCGCGGTCAATTGCTGGAGTTGCGTCAACGCCCCGGCGCAATGGGCCGGCATCGCCGCCATCGACGGGCCGCAGGACGCGGTCGCAGAAATGATGGCCGCCTTCGACAAGCGCCGCAGGTTGGTGGTAGCGCGCGCCAATGCGCTGCCGAAGATCATTTGCGTCACGCCGAAGGGCGCCTTCTATGCCTTCCCCAACATTTCGGCGACCGGTTGGAAGGCGAAGAAACTGGCGTCCGCGCTGCTCGAAGAGGCCGGCGTCGCCACGATCGGAGGCCCCGATTTCGGCATCCTCGGCGAGGGATATCTCCGGCTCTCCTATGCCAATTCGGAAGAAAACATTTCGAAGGCCATCGACCGCATCGGCGGGTTCCTGGCGAGCGCCAAGGCGGCTTAGACACGCGCCGCGCGGTTCCAGCCTTCCCGCATCCGATGAAACTCATGGCGGGGAGGCAGCTGAGCCGGTGCGTGTTGCAGCGTCGCGCCACTCTCCGGCGTCATCCCGGTTGCCATGCAAACCGGGATCCATTGGCATCTGCCGGGCGCGACTCCAGAGGCTGCCGCGCAATGAGCCCGGTAACGGTTCCACTCGCGATGCTCCTATGCGCCGAACCGCCATTAGACCCCGGTTTGCATGGCAACGGGGTGACGCCGAGCGAGGGGCGGCGTCTGCGGTTCACGTCTAGGCTTGGCTACTGTGTGCGGCCCTCGCCGCCCTGCGCGGAGATTTGATGTCCCATCCGGACTTCTCAGGCACACTGTCCTGGATGGGCCTCTTGGATGACGCCCCCGGCCGTTGTCCCTTCGCACTTCCACGCAGGAGGGCGAAAGTCCGTGTCGAACCGGGGAGCCTTCCGTAAGTCGCCCACACATTCCCACCAAAGGGCCATGGCCGCGAACGCTCCGCCGCTGCTGCCCTCCGTCCGCTGGCATCGTCCGGCGTTTGCGCTGGGCGGCAGTGGGGCGATGATAAGGAGGCCGTGGAAGAGCTGGGGACAGAATTTCTGAGCGAATGGCGAATATCGAGTAGTTCGACGGGTTGACAGAAATCGCCTTAGGGAAAAATCTCCAGTTTTGGAAAATCCTGGGCTGGCGAAGTGACGGCCTCCAGGCGGACCGCGCCCCTATCCCCGCCCGACAAACGGCATGTTGGTCGCCATCACCGTCATGAACAGGATGTTGGCGTCGGGCGGCAGGCTTCGCCATGTGGACGACCGCGTCGGCGACATGCTGGACGTTCATCGTCGGCTCCACCGCCAGCGTGCCGTTCGCCTGCGGCACGCCGCTGGACATTCGGCGCGGTCATGTCTGTTGCCGCGTTGCCGATGTCGATCTGGCCGCAGGCGATGGAAAATGGCCGCCCGTCGAGCGCCAGCGTCCGCGTCAGGCCGGTGATCGCGTGTTTGGTCGCGGTATAGGCGACCGAGCCCGGACGCGGCGCATAGGCCGAGATCGAACCGTTGTTGACGATGCGGCCGCCCTGCGGGTTCTGCTTGCGCATTTGCCGAAAGGCTGCGCGCGCGCACAGGAACGATCCGGTGAGATTGACCTCGACGATGCGACGCCAGTCTGCGACTGTGATCTCGTCGATCGGTTTGCCGGGCAGGCCGGCGCCGGCATTGTTGAACAGCAGATCGACGCGCCCGAAATTTTTCGACAGCTTTCGCGAAGAGGTCGTCGACCTGCTTTTCGTCGGTGACGTCGCAGGCGATGGCGGCCGCCTTGCCGCCTTTGGCCTCGCCAGCAGCCTTGTCGAGCAATTCCTGGCGCCGGCCGGTCAGCACCACGTTCCAGCCGGCAGCAGCGAGCGCCAGCGCCGAGGCCTTGCCGATGCCGGTGCCCGCCCCGGTGACGATTGCGGTTTTTCCTGAAGCCATCTGCGCCTCCCTTCGACAGTCAGGCGCAGATTGCAGAGCGGCGGAACGATTACAAGGGTGGCCAATCACAAGGCCGGCAGCAGTGACGGCAGGAACGGCATGCCCATGAGCGCCTGGGCGAATGCGAACCCGACGAGCCCGACATAGGCTCCCGCAAACAGCCACACCGCATTTCGCGCGGCGCGCTGCCGGAACGACAGCGAAGCGGCAAGTCCGAATGCCGGGACGAAGTGCATGGCGTGTGTCGCAAAGAAATGCGCGACACGCAGGTCGCCGCCGTCGCGCGCCCAGCCCATGAGTGGCGAACCCTGTGCATCCGAGAGATCGCCGCCGACCCAATGCCCGGTCCGGCTCGCCATGTAGCCGGCGACAAGCAGCGTCAGCGGCATGGTCATGGTCAAGCCGAGCCATAACGCCTGATGCAGGGCGGCCGGAAGACCGGTTTCCGAATTGGCCCGGATCGCCAATCCGTACCAGAAGCTGGCGGCAGGTAAAGATCACCGCGGAAACGCCCATCAAGGCGTAGATTGCGATCATTGCCGCATTCGACTGATTGAAATGCGAGCCGACGCCGTTCGCCGATGCGCCGCCGATCCAGACCAATTCGGCGATCATCAGGCTGGCAGCGACCAGCGAAGAAATTCTGATAGACGCGTACCGCGCAGCATGGCCGCGGGCAGAAAGCGCGCATAGAAGGCAAGCGTCAGCAGATAGACGGCGATAGCGATTTCGAACTTCAGCGGCTTGTCCCAGACATTGATTCCGTTGAACAACCGGTCGTCGACCCGCATCGCCACAACGTCGGCAAGACCAGAGTGCCACCAGCAGCCCGGTGGCGGTGAAGCGCGGTTCGTCGGCACGCATGCGCCGCCAATAACGCACCAGGCGCCGCGCCAGGTCGTAGGCGGAAACAGGAGCTGGGGCAGTCGCATAACCGTCATGATTGGCTCCTTCAGGCGAATGTGGTTTCGGATTTCGGCGCGGCGCGCACGAGACGGATCGCGCTGAACAGCAGCAAGCCGATCGGGCCAAACAGAAAGGTCAGTGCCAGGCAGGGAATGACGAGCAGGAAGGAAATGCCCTGCGCACGCGCGGTGCGCACCTGCCAGGCGCCGATAAACAGGTCGAAGGCCAGGTAATGAACCCAGCCAGCAAGCAGAAGCTGGCGTGTCTCGAACAGTTTTTCGACATTGGCGAGGCTGTCGAAGCCACCTTCGGCCCTCGACCAGAAGGCCAGGATCAGAGCGCAATAGCCGACCGAAAGCAGGATCGGGATCGCGTTGCCGGCGATCCGGTCGGACCACTTCGGCATCCACGGGCTGGCGAGAAGTACCAGCCAGCCGGCAAGCGCAACCGGATTGGCAATCTGGAACCCCAAATCGGGTTGAAACCATGCATCCGGCGTCATCGCAAATCCTCACTTAGACAGTGTCAAGATTGCCAGATAAGTCCTGATCTTTACATTGTCAAGGCAATTTGACATTGTAAAGATACCAATGTTTGCGTATCAGGCGTCATGGCCGCCGGAATTGGAAAATCCGCCGCAAATGCCGGTCGCTATCATCACGGCGATCTGCGCGCGGCTCTGCTCGGCGCCGCCGAGGCCGAGCTGGCGCAGAAAGGCATCGAGGGTTTTTCGCTGCGCGGTGTCGCCAAGCGCGCCGGCGTTTCGCACGCCGCGCCCGCCCACCATTTCGGCGAGGTTGCCGGCCTGCTGACCGCGCTTGCCGATATCGGCTTCCGCCGGTTCATCGACTGCCAGAAGAGCGAGATGGCAAGAGCCGCGCCCGACGGCGCGGCACAACTGGCCGCTGCCGGCCTCGGCTATGTCAAGTTCGCGCTTGGTAACCCGGCATTGTTCCGCCTGATCTTTTCCTCGCAGCGGCCGGACTACGAAAACCGCTCGCTTGGCGCGTCGGCCTCGGCGGCCTTCGACATGCTGGTCAAGATGGTTGCCTCGGTCACCGGCCGCAACGCCTCGCAAGACCCCGAGGCGATGCGCGACGTCACTGCCACATGGGCAATCGCCCACGGAATTGCCGACCTGCTGGTCTCCGGCCGACTGACATGGCTCGCCGCCCTGCCGGTCGCGCAGCGCGATGCCGCAATCGTCGATATCGTGTCGCGTACGCTGCGAACATAAGGTTCAAGCAGCCTTCCGTTCTTCCTCAACCGCCATTTCGACCTTCTCGGCCAATTCCTTTTCAAGCCCGAGATGAGTTGCCAGCGTGTCGAGATAGGTCCGCTCGGCCGGCGTGTCGATGACGATCGCCATCACCGAGGCGGTGTAGATCTCGACCGCCTCCTCGCGGGTCGGACCGAGCGCGACGATCTTTTCGAAATCGAACGGCGCCGTCATCTCGTCCAGCAGGAAGGCTTTCGCTTCGGCGCCGTCGACCAGTTCGTTGAGCTTGCCGAAGATGCGTTGCTTCTCGTCGCTATCGATACTGCCGTCGGCCTTGGCCGAAGCGATCATCGCCGAAAGGAATGCCCTGGCGCGATCCTGTTCCCTGGCGCCCTCGTGGCGGAACGGGCTTCCTTCCGGCGGCTCGTCAACCGCGGTGCCAGCCTTGCCCTGCTGCCAATCCTGGTAGGCCTTGTAGGCAATCCCGCCGATTGCCGCGAGCGCGCCGAGCCGCAGTGCCCGGCCGGAGAGCCGGCGTCCGGCCCGGGTGCCGAGCAAAACCGCGCCAAGGCCGATGCCCGCCGCCTTGGTCATCCCTGGATTTTTCGCGACCGCATCGCGGACCTTGTCGATATTTTCCTTGCCGGCCACCTGTTCGGCCGCGCCGACAAACTGGTCGAGCAATTTCCTGGCATCGAACATGGATGACCCCTTCCCGGAATTGTTTTGCGACCGCGCCAGTGTTTCGCAAAATCCCGCCGGAATAAAGCCCGCGAGGTTCAGCGTCCGACGATTTCCGGTCCCATCAGCGCGTAGGGCAAGATCGTCGACAGCACCGGCACGTAGGTGACGATGATCAGGAACAGGAACAGCACCAGCACGAACGGCATTGCCGCGCGCACCACCTGCACCAGGCTCATTCCGGTGATGCCGGAGGTGACGAACAGGTTGAGCCCGATCGGCGGCGTGATCATGCCGATCTCCATGTTTACCACCATGATGATGCCGAGATGGATCGGATCGACGCCGAGCTGCATGGCGATCGGAAACACCACTGGCGCGACAATCAGCAGCAGGCCCGACGGCTCCATGAACTGGCCGCCGAGCAGCAGCAACAGGTTGACGGCGATGAGGAAGGTGAACCAAGTGAAGCCGTAACCGAGCATCAGCGCAGTAATTGCTTCAGGGATGCGCTCGGAAGTCAGCACATGCGCAAAGATCAGCGCGTTGACGATGATGAACATCAGCATGATCGTCGTTCGCGCCGAATCGACCAGCGCTTTGCGCGTGTCTTCGTGGAAGAAGCACCAAAATACATTGCGCCCGACCAGCGCCAGGTTCCGCCTCCAGATCGGGCCGCTCGCGGCGAGCGAACCGGGAATGCGCGCCAGGCTGGTCTGCGGATCGCGCCACAGCGAATAGGCAAAGAAGACGATCAGTGACAGGATGACCCCGACCTCGAGGCGCCCGGTAAGCGTGATGCCGGTGTCCTTGGTCGCGAAGAACGACAGGATCAGAAAAACGGAAAGCAGCGATATGGCGTAGACCAGCGCCTTGAAGCCCGTGCGCGCGCGTTTGCTGTCGCTATCGCGCAGCCAGCGCACATTCTTCATCGGACCCATGTCGCGATAGATGAACAGCGCCACGAAAAAGGAATAGACGGCCGCCACCGCCGCCGCTTCCGTCGGCGTGAAGACGCCGCCGTAGATGCCGCCGATGATGATGATGATCAGGAACAGGCCGAAGCCCGCCTCCTTGCCGCCCTCGACGATTTCGCCAAAGCCCTTCCATCTTTCGGCCGGCAACCCGCGCCACAACGCGACCAGATAGATTGCCGCCATCAGCATCAGACCGGCGACAATGCCGGGAATGACGCCGGCCAGAAACATGCGCCCGACCGAAACATTGGTCGCCGCGCAATAAACCACCATGACGATCGACGGCGGGATGAGAATTCCGAGCGTGCCGGCATTGGCGATGATGCCGGCGGCAAAATCGCGGGAGTAGCCGACCTGGCGCATCCCGGCGATGGCAATGGTGCCGATCGCCACGACGGTCGCCGGCGACGAGCCCGATAGCGCAGCAAACAGCATGCAGGCGACCACCGAGGCCATTGCAAGCCCGCCGCGGAAATGACCGACCGAGGCGATGGCAAAGCGGATGATGCGTTTGGCCACGCCGCCGGTCGACATGAAGGTCGAGGCAAGGATGAAGAACGGAATTGCGAGCAAGGTATAGTTCTGCGAGGCGTCGAGCATCTGGATCGCCACCGACGACATCGAGTTGTTCGAAAAGAAGGCGATGACTAGGATCGAGGACAGGCCGAGGCTGACGGCGACCGGTACGCCGAGAAACAGCAGCCCGAGCACGAGAATGAACAAGATGGCGGTTTCCACGGCGGCTACTCCTGCAGCACGCCGCGGTTTTCGGCGACCAGTTCCTCGGCTTCATGCCCGGCGATCATCAGTTCGCGTTTTCCCGTGACGATCTGGATCAGCGCCTGCAGCGAGCGGAAGGCGAACAGGCCGAGCCCACCCGGCAGCATCAGATAGGCCACCCAGCGCTGGACGCGGTCCTTGGTGCCGAACCAATCGACTATGAATTGCGGGTAGTGCATCTCGTCGAGGCCGGAGCGGGTCCGGTAGACAACCGACCAGTATTGCACCGCTCCGCCTTTCGTATGGGTGCCGAAAATCTGCAGCCAGCTCGATTTCGAGCAGGATCGCTGCATAGACGATGCAGGCGAGCGCGCCGAAGATCGCAATTGCGCGAAACAGCGGTTTTGGAAGCAGCCGGATGAAGGCATCGACGCCGAGATGGACGCCGGCACGCACGCCATAGCTCATGCCGAACAGGATCATCCAGGCAAACAGGATGCGCTGGAACTCGAGTGCGCCGCTCCAGCCGGTATTGAAGCCGTAACGGGCGATGACCTGTGTGAAGGCGACGATCGTGACCACCGCCAGCAAAATCGCCAGCACGTTTTCCTCGAACCGAGCCATCGCCGCCGGAAAGCGCCAATCGGCCAGAAATGCCAGCAATACAAAGAGAGCAAGGGCCGCCCAGGGCCCGTAAGGCAGGAATGACATGGCGGCCCCTCCCCTCGGCCCGCTTACTTCATCCGCAATCGTGACGGCTCCCCCCCGGCAGCCGCCCTGGCGGCCGGGAGGATCAATTTTTCGAATTTACGATCCGTTGCTGGCGCTGGCAGCTTCGATCATGTCGGCGCCGACGTCTTTTTCGAACTGCGTCCACACCGGCTTCATCGCCGCGACCCACTGCTTGCGCTGGTCGGGCGTCAGTTCGCGGATCTTGCCGCCTGCATCGATGATCTGCTGGCGGCATTTGGCCTCCTGGCTGGCAATGCCCGAATTGAAGTTCTTGGTCAGGTCGCCAAGGATCGACAGGAACTGGTCGCGCACGTCCGGCTTCAGGCCGTCGAGCCACTCCTTGGAGGTCACCACCAGATAGGCGAGCAGCCCGTGGTTGGTCTCCGTAATGCCGTCCTGCACCTCATAGAATTTCTGAGTGTAGATGTTGCACCAGGAATTCTCCTGGCCGTCGACGACGCCAGTCTGCAGCGCTCCGTAGACTTCCTTGAATGCAAGTTTCTGCGCCGAGGCGCCCATCGCCTCGATCATCGCCTGGGCAACATCGGAGGGCTGGATGCGGAATTTCAGCCCCTTGGCGTCACTCGGCACCAGCAATGGCTTCTTGGCGGAAAACTGCTTGATGCCCGATGCCCAGAAATCCAGGCCCGTGAAGCCGACATCGTCGACGGTATGAAGCAACGTCTTGGCCGCATCCGTATCGAAGAACCGGCCAGCCGCCGCCAGGTCGTTGAACAGGAACGGCAGGTCGAACAGCCGGTATTTGTGGGTGTAGGCCTCGAACTTCGACAACGAAGGCGCCGCCAGTTGCACGTCGCCGGTCAGCATCGCTTCCTTGACCTTGTCGTCGTCATACAAAGTCGAGTTCGGATAAACCTCCATACAGGCCTTGCCGTCCATCTCCTTGTTGATGCGCTCGGCAAGCTGCTTGGCGGCGACCCCTTTGGGATGGGTCTCGGCGACGTCATGCGAAAATTTGATGACGACCTCGCCGGAATCGCAGCCTTCCGATGCAAAGGCCGGCGCGGCAAATAGCAGTGCTGCGGTCGCAGCCGAATAGATGATTTTTTTCATGGTCTTCTCCTCCCTGTAGATTTGCATCCAGCCGATCATGGATCATAGCTGCTGGTTTGCACAACCGACAATCGCACAATTTCGCGTTTTGGCTCAACCGGTAGCTAATTTGGCGGCATTTCTCGCCAAGGCGGTAATCGCCGGCCAATCCGCGGCGGCGATCCGCTCGGCCGGCGCCAGCCACGAACTGCCGACGCACAGCACGTTTGCGAGCGCCAGGTAGCGCGGCGCGCTTTCCGGCGTGATGCCGCCGGTCGGGCAGAAGCGCAGTTGCGGCAAGGGTGAGGCCAGGGCTTTCAGGTAGCCGGCGCCGCCGGCCTGTTCGGCCGGGAAGAATTTCATGTGTCGATAGCCCTGTTCGGCGAGTGCCATCATCTCGCTTGCCGTCGCCGCCCCCGGCAGCAGTGGCACCGCACTTTCGGCGGCGGCCTTGAGCAGGCGCGGCGAGGCGCCGGGGCTGACCATGAATTTTGCCCCGGCCTTTTCCGCCTGGGCAAACTGTGCCGGATTGAGCACGGTGCCAGCCCCGGCAATGGCACCCTCGACGTCGGCGGCGACCGCAGCCAAGCAGTCGATCGCGCGCGCCGTGCGCAGCGTGATCTCGATTGCGGTAATGCCGCCGCGCACCAGCGCCCGCGCCAGTTCGACGGCAATCCGGGGTTCTTCGACGACCACGACCGGGATCACCGGCGCGGCCCGCATCACCTGTTCGACCTGGCTCTGCTTGTCCATGCCTAAGGCAATTACAGGATCGGCAATTCCGCGCAAGATGACCAGGCTGCGCGATTTTCGCGTCGACGCGGATTTCGCTTGGCGCGGAAATCGTCTAGAGCGCCAGCCAACGCAAGCTGAGGGCAAAGCGCATGGCCAAGAATGTCCTGATCATCAACGGACCGAACCTCAATCTGCTCGGCACCCGCGAACCGGAAATCTACGGTCGCACGACACTCGCCGAACTGGAGGCGGCCTGTGCCAAGCACGCCAAAGGCCTCGGCCTGTCGGTCAAATGCTTCCAGTCGAACCACGAGGGCGCGATCATCGACGCCATCCACGCAGCGCGTGGCAAGACCGACGCCATCATCATCAATGCCGGCGCCTATTCGCACACCTCACTGGCGATCCGCGACGCTTTGTCCGGCGTGTTGATCCCGGTCTACGAGGTTCACCTCAGCAATATCTACGCGCGTGAAACCTTCCGCCACCATTCCCATGTCTCGGCGATCGCCAAGGCATCGATCTGCGGGCTCGGCCAGCGCGGCTATTTCGCGGCGCTCGACGCCATCGCCGGTGCCTGAGCCGGTCCGCCAGCAGAGTGAAGATTCCGGCGCATGGCCGGCGGCGGCAGCGCGCATCGCGGCACTAATCGACGGCGAGACCGACGAAATTGCGCTCATGGCGACGATCGCCTGCGAGCTTTATCATGCGTTCGACCGCTTCGACTGGGTCGGATTTTATCGCGTCACCGAACCGGGCATGCTCAGGATCGGGCCTTACCAGGGCGGCCACGGCTGCCTGTCGATCCCGTTTTCGCGCGGCGTCTGCGGCGCCTGCGCCCGCGACCAAAAGCCGATCATCGTCCCCGATGTCGAAGCATTTCCCGGTCACATCGCCTGTTCGGCTACGACGCGTTCGGAAATCCTCGTGCCGGTATTTGCCGGGGGCCGCCTGATTGGCGTGCTCGATATCGATTCCGACGAACCGGATGCGTTTCGCCAAGCCGATGCGGACGCGCTTGAGGCGATACTTGCTGTGGCTTTTGTCGGTAAGGCTGTAGCCGATCAGCCGCGGACGGCGACAAGCAGATCCATGACATTGGTGCCGGTCGGGCCGGGCGCAAAGCGGCAGCCGCCGGCGCCGAGATAGGCGCCACTGTCGGCCCGCGCCAGCGCTTCGGCCGCGCCCTCGCCCCAGGTCGCACCATCGGCAAAGCCGCCGGCCGCCTGCGTCGGGCCGTCGCTGCCGTCGGTGCCGGCCGCCAGCACGCACAGATTTTCGACGCCGGCAATCTCACGCGCCACCGCCAACGCCAATGCCTGGTTGCGCCCGCCTTCGCCGGGATTGGCCGGCAGCCGCACGGTCGGTTCGCCGCCGAAAATGGCAACGCCACGACCCATCGCCCGCAGGCGCGGGCCGAGCCTTTCAGCCAGTGCGAAGACGTCGCCAAATAGGCTTTCTTCGTTGACCAGGAGGTTCAGACCACGCCGCAAGGCATGTTGCGCCGCGGCCTGGCGGGCCATCGCGTTGCTGGCGACGATACGGCAGAAATAGCGGTCGGCGGCCATGCCCGGCGGCCGGGCGCCGATGCCGGAGCCGATCACGGCGATGTCGTCGCCCTCGACATCGGAAATCGCCAGCAAATCGACGCGTTCGCCAGCGAAGGCCGAAAGCAGGCCACCGCCCTTGATCGCCGACATCTCCTTCGCCGCGTATTAATGGCATGGATATCGAGGCCGCCGGCCAGCATGCGGTCGTTTTCCTTGCGCAAGTCCGTTAGCGTCAGGCCGTCACGCAGATGCTCGGCCAACGCCGAAGCGCCGCCGGAGACCAGAAGCAGCAATCGTGAATTCCGGTCCCAGTCCGGCGACGGCAGCCAGCAGCGCCGCGCCGCCGGCGAGGCTGTTGGCGTCGGGCACCGGATGGCCCGCCTCGATCACCTGGACGCCGCGGCCGGACGGTTCGCTACCGTAGTGGCCGTATTTGGTGACGATCAGGCAGGCGACCTCGCCGAAATATTCGCGCACCGCCCGCGCCATGCCCGCCGCCGCCTTGCCGACAGCGACGATGCGCTCGGGCCGTGGCGGCGGATCGGCCAGCAGTGCTGCGCGAACGCTGGCGTAGCCACCGACGGCGGCGACGCCGGCACGCCAGATCGCTTCCGCCACCTCGCGCAGGCTCGCGCCGTCCATATTGGCCTCCTTGGCCTTAGCCCTGCGGCGTCATCACCTTGCGGGCGCGAGCGCGGTCGATGCCGAGGCGGCGCTCGCGATAGAGGATGAACAGGCCGGCAACGACGATGAGGGCGGCGCCGATCAGCATGTCGAGCGTCGGCGATTCGCCGAACAGCCAGTAGCCGATGGCAAGCGCCATCAACATCGAGGTGTATTCGAACGAGGCGATGACGGCGGTCTCGGCCCAGCGATAGCTTTCAGTCAACAGGATCTGGCCGATGCCGCCAAGGAATCCCGCCATCACCAGCATCGCCGCGGTCTTGCCGTCGGGCGCCGCCCAGCCGAAGGGCAGCGTCGCCAGCGACAGGATCGAGGCGCTGATCGAGAAATAGACGACGATCGCCGCCGTTCGTTCCTGCCCCACCAGCTTGCGCACGAACACCTGCGCCATCGCCGCGAAGATCGCGCCGAGCAAGGCGACCAGGGCGCCGAACGCGCGGACGCTGTCGAGCCCGCCGGCTTGCAGGAAGCTGAAGCGCGACCACAGGATGATGAGCACGCCGATAAGACCGAAAAATACCGCGCCGAGCCGGTACATGCGGATCGCCTCGCCGAGAAACATCGCCGCCAGGATGGTGGCGACCAGCGGCGCGGCATAGCCGATGGCGAAAACTTCCGGAAACGGCAGCATGCCGAAGGCGGAAAAGCCGAGGAACATCGCGGTGACGCCGACAAGGCCGCGCCAGAAATGGCCGAGCGGATTGTGCGTAGTCAATCCGGGACGCAATTGGCCACGACAGGCGAGCCAGCCGACGACGGCAGGAATTGCGAAAAACGAGCGGAAGAATACCGCCTCGCCCGCCGGCACAGTGCTGGCGGTCGCCTTGATGAGGGTCGCCATGCCGGTGAACACCGCAATCGACAGGATTTTCAGCCCAATGCCGTACACCGGCGAATGCAGCGGCGCGCTGTCGTCGTGCATCAGTCGTCCTGCATCACCCGGCCACGGCGTGCAGGTCGCTGCCGCGCGGCGTGCAGCGATAGCCACTCGCTTCCAGGATCTTGCGTGGCTCGTCGAGCGCTATGCCAAGCTCGGCCATTCGGCTCTCGTTCAGTTCGAGGAACACCTCGCCGATGCGCCGTTCCTGCAACAATCGGCGGGCGCCGGCAAGCACGATTGCCTCGGCGCCTTCGACATCGATTTTCAGGACGGCGATTTTTTCCTCGCCGGCGCATAGTTCATCGAGCGGCGCTGCCGCGATGCGCACCGACCCGGCGCTGTGTTTCGCAGAAATGCCGCCCCACCCGGTCTGGCCGTCCGGGCCGGGATCGAACTCGACGAAGCCTTTGGCGGCACCGGCAGCAATTGGAAAAACCTGTACGCGCCCGGCCAGGCCGTTGCGCGCGACATTCTCGACCAGCGGCGCAGTATTACGCGGCGACGCCTCGATTGCGATGACCCGGTTTGCCGGGTTGGCCGCCGCCCAGACCAGTGTGAAGTAGCCCCAATTGGCGCCGACATCGACCAGCAGCCCGCCTTTCTTTCCGCGTTCTGCCAGCATCCGGCTCAATTGCCTCTCATAGACGCCAGTAAAGGCGATGATGCCGTGCATGTGGTCGTGGGGATCGAGCCGCATGCGCATGCCCGGTGCGTCGCGCAAGGCGGCATCGGCAAACAGCGGGTCGTAGCGCGGCTCGGCCTGGCGCGGGCGGCAAATCCGCCAGTAGGCGCTGTCGGCGACGCGCGCCGGCAAATGCCGCACGTAAAAGGGCAGGCTCGCAAACATTTCCGCGTCCACGACCCTGCCGGCGCGTTCTCGCGCAGACGAATCAGCATGTCGTTGCAATAGCCTACGCCAAACCGCGGATGCCTCAAGCCGTCCATATTGCATCGCCGCGAACATCGGCACAGACTGGCGTTGCCGCGCAACGCCATGCGCCAGGACACCCGCGATCATTGCGAGACCCACTGATGGATGAAAGCATCCGCCATGCCGAAACAACTGGCGCTTTCACTCACGAGATTACCGTGCGCTGGGCCGACTGCGATCCGGCGCGCATCGCCTTCACCGGCCGCATCCCCTATTTCGCCCTCGAAGCGATCGATGCCTGGTGGCAGGCCCATGTCGGGCAAGACTGGTACGTCATGAACATCGACCGCGACATCGGCTCGCCCTTTGTCCACATGTCGCTCGATTTCAGCGCGCCGGTAACGCCGCGCCACAAGCTGATCTGTTCAGTGAGGCTGATCCGGCTCGGCGAAAGCTCGGTGCGCTTCCGCGTCGAAGGCCGCCAGGCCGCAACGCTGTGCTTTGCTGGCGAGTTCGTCGAGGTCTTCGTCGCCGCCGCCGAGCACCGCAAGATTGCGATTCCCACTGTGATCCGCGAAAAAATTCAGGCGCTGGTCGCCCCCTGAAGGAGGATCGAGATGACTGGTCGGAAGGATTTATTGGCAATCTTCGCCGGCTTTGCGCTGGCAATGCTCGCATCCGGGCTGGTGCCGGCCAAGGCCGTGGCCCAGGATGTCATCACATTGAAATTACATCAGTTTCTGCCTCGGCAGGCAAACGTTCCGAAATATGTCCTCGACAAGTGGATCGCCGATGTCGAGGCTGCCTCGGGCGGCACGCTGAAGATCGAGCATTATCCTTCGATGCAGCTTGGCGGCAAGCCACCCGAACTGATCGACCAGGCCATCGACGGCGTCGCCGACATCGTCTGGACCGTCATCGGCTATACGCCCGGCCGCTTCCCGCGCACCGAAGCGTTCGAATTGCCGTTCATGATGACCAGCGCCGAGCCGGTATCGCGCGCCTTTTGGGAAATGTTCGACAAGGACATGAAGGACAAGGAGTTCAAGGACGTCCACATCATCGGCGCCTGGGTGCACGGTCCCGGCCTGATCCATGCCAACAGGCCGGTGCTTCAGCCTTCCGACCTGCAGGGCATGAAGATTCGTGGCGCTTCACGCACGGTCAACATGCTGCTGGAGGAACTTGGCGCCACGCCGATCGGCATGCCGGTGCCGGCGGTTTCCGAGGCTCTTTCCAAGGGCGTCATCGACGGCGCGACGATTCCCTGGGAAGTGACGACGGCACTGAAAGTCCAAGAACTGGTCCATAACCATACCGAGTTCACCGGCAAGGCGCTTTATACGATCACGTTCGTGCTGGCGATGAACAAGGCCAAATACGAAAGCCTGCCTCCGAAGGCCAGGAAGGCGATCGACGACAATTCCGGAATGGAATTTTCCGCCTTCGCCGGCAAGACCCAGGAATTCTACGACGGCCCGGCACGCGAAATCGCCGTCAAGCTCGGCAACAAGATCACGACGCTGTCGGCCGAGGAGACCGAGATGTGGCGCAAGGCGGCGCAGCCGGTCTACGACAAGTGGGCCGCCGACATGGATTCGAAGGGCTATGACGGCAAGGCGCTGATCGCCGAAGCACAGGCGCTGATCGAAAAATACTCGAAGAAATAGCTATCGCTGAAAACGACCGGCCGGCGCGATCGCGCCGGCCGCCATCTAGCGGAGCTACGCACATTGCAATCCGACTTCCGCGCCGGTATCTGCTGGGCACGAATGAGCGGCACGTGAGCGGGGCCGGGGGATATCGTGGCAGATCGGATGATGCGGATTGCGCGATGGCTTGCCGTGTTCGGCGGCATCGTGCTGCTCCTGCTCGTTGTCATCACCTGCCTCAGCATCACCGGGCGAACCGCCAACACGATCGGCCACAGCGCGCTGATCAGCCAGTATGTGCCGGCGCTGGCGAGATTTCTCGTCCATTTCGGTCCGATCAATGGTGACTTCGAACTGGTCGAAGCCGGCATCGCCATCGCCATATTCGCATTTTTCCCGTGGTGCTCGATGGTTCGTGGCCACGCCACCGTCGACATATTCACCACCGCTCTGCCGGCGGTGGCCAATCGGGCGATCGAACTGCTCTGGGAGATCGTCTTCTTCCTTGTCTTCGGCGTGATCGCCTGGCGCCTGTTTGTCGGCATGATCGACAAGATGCACAACGGCGAGACCACCTTCCTCCTGCAGTTTCCAGTGTGGTGGGGTTATGCGGTGTGCGGCGTGCTGGCCGTCTTCGGCACCTTGATCGCCGGCTACATGGTTACGGTGCGGTTCGCCGAACTCGGCGGCCGCAGGCTCCTGCCGTCGCAGCACGGGAGGATCGACCATTGAGCAATTTCGACATCGGGCTGTGGTCGTTCCCGGTGCTGATGGCGCTGATCTTCCTGCGCATGCCGATCGGCCTGGCGATGCTCGCCGTCGGGCTCGGGGGCACCGCATGGATTACCGGCGGCTCACTCGTCGTCCTCGCCAAAATGAAGACCGAGACCTACTCGACCTTTTCCAGTTATTCATTGTCGATCGTGCCGCTGTTTCTGCTGATGGGCCAGTTTGCTACCCTCGGCGGCATGTCGACGGCGCTGTTCAAGGCGGCCGAGAGCTGGCTCGGACACCGGCGTGGCGGCGTTGCAATGGCGGCAATCGGCGCCTGCGCCGGGTTCGGGGCGATTTGCGGCTCGTCGCTGGCAACGGCGGCGACGATGGGCCAGGTGGCGCTGCCGGAACTGCGCCGCTACGGCTATCCCGGCGGGTTGTCGACCGCCGCGCTCGCCGCCGGCGGCACCCTCGGCATTCTCATTCCGCCTTCGGTCGTCCTCGTCATCTATGCCATCCTCGCCGAGCAGAACATCGCCAAGCTGTTCCTGGCCGCCTTCATTCCCGGCATCCTCGCCGCGATCGGCTACATGGTGACGATCTCGATCTACATGCGGCTGTTTCCGAGCACCGCCACCGTGCGCGAGCGTGTCGGCTACGCCAAACGCTTCCGCGCCATTCTCGACGTGTGGCCGGTGCTGCTGGTGTTCTTCCTCGTCGTCGGCGGCATCTATCTCGGCTGGTTCACGCCGACCGAAGCCGCCGCCATCGGCGCCGCAGGCACCGCCATCATCGCCTGGGTGAACGGCGCGCTCTCGGTTTCGAGCCTGCAACGGGCGATCCTCGGGACCGCCTCGAGCACGGCGATGATCTTCATGATCGTCCTCGGCGCCGGCTTCTACAACTCCTTCCTGGCGCTGACCCAGGTGCCGCAGGAGGTCTCCACCTTCATCGTCAGCCAGGGCTACAGCCCGTGGCTGGTACTGACCATCATCCTCGCCCTCTATCTCGTCTTCGGCTGCATCATGGACAGCCTGTCGATGATCCTGCTGACGATCCCGATCTTCTTTCCGATTATTTCCAACCTCGATTTCGGCCTGACCCAGGAGCATACCGCGATCTGGTTCGGCATCCTCGTGCTGATCGTCGTCGAAGTCGGGCTGATCACGCCGCCGGTCGGCATGAATCTATTCATCATCAACTCGATGGAACGCGAGACGCCGATTTTCAGCACCTACAAGGCAGTCTTCTGGTTCGTCGCCTCCGACATCATCCGCGTGACGATCCTGGTGCTGTTTCCCTCGATCACGCTGTTCCTGCTGAGGTAGCCGGACCGACGGCGGCCGTAACCTGCCCCGCACGAGCTTACCCTCCACTAAGTTGACCTGTCGCCCCATATCTCCGCGTGGCATCAAAGCAGCAAACCCGCCGGGATGTGACTAGACTTACGGGCGACTATCCGCCAAGTTGTCCAGTTATGTCGCCGAGGCTGGGCAAATGAATTGGCGAACTCCATTACAAATAATATCGCTGTCGGTTATCTCCTGTCTGGTTTCAATTTCGGATGTGCGCGCCGAACGCCGGGTGGCATTGGTTATCGGAAACGGCGACTATACGTCGGTTGAAAAATTGCCCAATCCCACGCGGGACGCTGACGCCATTGCTGATGTTCTTCGGGAACTAAATTTCGACGTTTTGAAAGGCATCAATCTCGATCGCGACGCGATGGTGGAGATCATCGCTCAGTTTGAAGGGAGGTCCAGCAACGCTGATGTGGCGTTGATTTTCTATGCTGGACATGCGGTGCAGATCGACGGCCAAAACTACCTTCTGCCGGTGTCAATCAAAGCCGACTTGCAACGACAGGTAACCCTTGGCTCAATTCGCCTAAGCGAGCTTTACAACTCGATGGCAAGTAAAGTCGACACTTCGATCCTTATCGTCGATGCCTGCCGAGACAATCCGTTTCGCGAGCGGGGCCTTCGCGGGACGGGCGCGGTCACAGCGGGCTTGGCAGCGCTGACTGCCCGAGCCGCGCGAAATGGAAGCTTCATAGGATTTGCGACGGCGCCAGGCGAGCAGGCACGCGATGGTGATGGACTGCATAGCCCATACACAGCGGCAATTCTCGAGAATATTCGCGCAACCGACGTCGATATCGACATCATGATGCGTCGTGTCGGTGAACGTGTTCGAAATCTTACAAGCGGAGCACAAATTCCTTGGGTCCAGTCTTCGCTCCTACCGCAGGGATTCAAATTCAAACCGGTGCCGCCGTCGGTTCATGCTGACAGCGGAACGTCCTCCGCGAAAGACGACGGATCTGCTTGTGGGACGCCGGCGCTGGACATCCAGTTTTGGAACGCCGTTCATGGCAGCGGAAACACTCAACTGCTGAGCAGATACTTGCAGCTGTGCCCGACCGGCATTTTTGTGGATCAGGCACACCGTGAACTCAATCAGCTAAATGGAGAAAACGAAAATTCGCAAAGCGTTCCGCCCGCACGCGCCATTCGCGGATGGTATGTAGCACGGTACGACAACCTCGATTTTTGGGGAGGCGATTTGACTGAGAAAGGCGAAATCTCTGCCGATGCCGATACTTGCTCGCGCATGTGCGGAGCGAATTTGGAGTGCAAGATGTTTTCCTTCAACTCCGCGAATGGGCGCTGCTTTTTTAAGCGCGAGCAAGACATTCCCATCGTCTATCACGGCGCGGAGTCCGGGCTATTCTACTTCGTCAGAGGAAACGAACAGACGGCGGGCGCGCCACCTGAAATTCAAGCCAGATTTCGCGCGTACCCTGACAAAACGCATTGGGGTGTAGCGCTGCCCTTCAATCAGCCAGGTGCGCGGCTGAGCAAAATTAATGATTGCCTGAGGTTTTGCGCAAGCAGCGAAAGTTGCAACTATGTGACCTTCGATCGCTCGCGGCGGGGTACCAACTCCTGCCTCGTATATAAATACGCAAAATTTGGAAAGTTGGACAAAGTCGGTGCGACCGCTTTTGAAAAAGCCGACGATCTGATTTCTCCATCAAGAGCGCCAGAATACCTGCCAGAACTAAGCGTCAACCGAGGGCAGAATTAACCGTTCTTTAGCCACGAATTTGCTGAATATCGGAAAACTTCAATGGGGTATTTCCGATGAAGTGTGTGTTTTTGGCTGTCGCAATTTCGACCTCGAGCGCGCTAATTGGCTCAGCTAACGATCCTGATCGAGCAGCGCAGTCAGCACCACCCTCACAGTCAATGCAAGTTGGGTCTCGGTGGATTGTTGGATCAGAGGACATCGAGCGAATTGTTCGCGATCGGGTCCTGGTGCCCCCAAAAGGATATTTTTCGGATTTCAACCACGAATAGCGCAGCTAGTGGCTGGTTGCCATTTGAGCAACAGTTCACTTCTCCTAGTCTCTAACCGCCAAATCGCCGCCCAAGCGAGCGCGACCGAGCGTTGGCCGTAAGATTGGGCACACAGCCATCGTTCAATATCTAAAGATATTTCAATCGCTTAGCACACCACTTTGGCGGACCACGAACGATGAAGATGAGCACTACGTCTACTCCATTGCACTATGAAGGTAGCGGTTCGCGAGGACCTGCAGCCACACCGACAAACGTTGGCCACCGCTGTTTGACCTCTAAATATCGGGTTAGAGGTTCGCATCCTTCCGGGCTCGCTCGTCGTTTCATGTCCATTCCGGACACAAAGTTTGTTCCCAAGGCGCAGGGGCACTGTTTTGAGACAGTAGGCAGGTGTGGAGAGCGTCCGCCAACAATGCCGCTGCCACGGCCTCATTATGACCGAATCGACTACATATAGTCAGGCCGTCCGGGAGTGTTCAATCTTGCTCAGACTCCGGGCAGCCTCCTAGCTATTCAAGATTGCCCATGCGCCTCCGGTACGCCGCTCGGATGCCAGGGAACGATTTCCCGACGAAGGCGTTACCAACGGCAGTTGGATCGAATTCGTTGATCGCCGACCCGGTGTCGGCGGTCGTAACGAGCGACCTGACACCATCACGGCCGTGAAATTCGGCGGCGCATATGAAGCGACGGCCTGAACCTTTGCGGTTTCAGCTTCGCGCCGGCAAGACAGGTGCTTCAACACGATCCTGCCGACAGTTGCGGCCGGGGGATCACCTCGACAGAATGTGAAGAAAGGCTGATAGTCATGGCCAAAGATACGCATGGAAATGAACCGCCCGCCCATGAAACTGCAGATCAGAAATGGCTAGCCTCGAATCTCCACGCGGGCAATAATACTCCCGGGTTTGACGCTGAGGATCGCGTGGAAATACCTGATCTAAAGACGATCTTAAATCTCAAATCGATTTTAGACCCGAGAACACGACCCGCTACTTCGGGACGCAAGCCGCTGTTCGGACGCTGAGGGCCGATTGTCGATATCAAGACCGTCCAAAAATGGTAGGGAATATCTGAGCCGATTTCCACCCGTCTTGCCTCGCCGAGGCAAGACGCGCGAATACATTTCAAACAAGACGTTTTTAACGGGCTTCGCCAGCAGACTTTTCAGGCGAGGCCCTCCCGCCCCGCCTTGGGACAATCAAGAACCCGTTCGCCAAGAACTCTTCGGCGTCGAACGCCTTGAGGAGCATGCACGCAGTCTGGCCCTGAGCCAGGCCGTCGCACCCGGTGCCAGCAAAGATCGCAAACTGGCGGCACGGCTTGCAGAAAACGAGGCCGTATTATTCGAAGCCTACCAGTCGATTTCGGACGCGATCGCTGCGGGACAGGCGATCACCCCAGCGGCGGAATGGCTGTTGGACAACTACCACCTCGTCGAAATGCAGATCCGGGAGATCCGATCCGATCTGCCCCCCGGCTACTACCGACAGCTACCCAAGCTCGCAGAGGGGCCGTTTAAAGGGTATCCGCGGGTGTTTGGCCTGGCTTGGGCTTTCGTGGCACACACGGACAGCCATTTCGATTCCGATCTGCTGTGCAACGTGGTGCAAGCGTATCAGGAAGTCCAAGCGCTTACGATCGGTGAACTGTGGGCGGTGCCGATCAGTCTGCGTATCGTCCTGATCGAGAACCTCCGGCGCCTTGGCGAAAAGATCATGCGCAGCAGTGCGGCGCGCCGGCAGGCCGACGAACTCGCTGACCGTTTGCTGGGAAGCGGCGACCGACCCGTTGAGCTCCTGGAGGCAACACTCGCGGAGTATGAGGGCCGGCCGATAGCTGAGGCCTTCGCAGTGCAACTCGTGCACAGGCTCCACGATACCGATCCCCGCATCACGCCGGCGCTGATCTGGCTTGAAGAGCGTCTCGCCTCGCAAGGCAACAATGTCGAGGCTGTCGTTCGACAAGAGCATCAACGCCAGGGCTCCGCGAACGTCACCGTGCGCAACATCATCACCAGCATGCGCCTGATCTCCCAGGTCGACTGGAAGGAATTGTTCGAACGGGTCAGTCCGGTCGACGTGGCGCTTGCCGCTCATAGCCGGTTTGCGGAAATGGATTTTACGAGCCGCAACCTGTATCGCAGCGCCATCGAAATGCTGGCACGCGGCTCAAAGCTTTCGGAAATCGACATCGCGCTAAGGTCGGCCAACGCGGCGAAGGCCGCGGCTTCGGACGCAGGCGCAAGGGATGGCCGGTGTGGCGATCCTGGCCACTATTTGCTCGGAACCGGCCGCACCACCTTCGAAAAATTGATTGGCTATCGGCCTTCGTTTCGCGAAAGGCTGCAACGCTTCATTCGACGACTTGGCATCGGAGGCTACGTCGCAGCCGGCGCCGTTTTCGCGACATTGCTCCTTGCCATACCGCTCATGGAACTTGAAGCGACCGGCGCCCCGGGATCCTGGCTGGCTTTGTTCTTCTTTCTGGGCATCGTTCCTGCCATCGACGTTGCGGTCGCAATCGTCAATTTTGCTGTGACTCGGAGCCTCGGGGCGACTGTGCTGCCGGCTCTTGAACTGCGCGACGGTATTCCGCCCGAACTGCGATCGCTCATCGTGGTGCCAACGTTGCTGACCACGCCGGAGAACGTCCCCGAGCAGATCCAACGTCTGGAGACACACTATTTGTCCAGCAGCGAGGGCGACCTGCATTTTGCCCTCTTGTCCGACTGGACCGATGCCGATGCCGAGCATGCCCCCGGCGATGACGGGTTGCTGGCGGCGGCGGCGGACGGCATTGCAGAACTTAACCGCCGCCACGGGCCGGCGCCGGGTGGCGTCCGCTTCCTGCTGCTGCATCGCCGGCGGGTCTGGAGTGCGGGCGAAGGAAAATGGATTGGCTGGGAACGCAAACGTGGCAAGCTCCAGGAGCTAAACCGCCTGCTTCGCGGCGCCACCGACACGACATTCTTGCCCACAACCGTCAGCCTCGCCGACATCCCCACGGGAATCCGCTGCGTCATCACGCTTGACGCCGACACCAGGTTGCCGCGCGATACGGTGCGCCGACTGATCGGCAAGATGGCGCACCCGCTGAACCGTCCACGCGTCGATGCGGCTGCCGGCCGGATTGTCGAAGGCTACGGGATCATGCAGCCGCGGGTTACGGCCGCGATGCCGGTCGACAATGACGGATCGTTGTTTCAGCGGGTCTTCTCCAGCACGAGCGGTATCGATCCCTATTCCGCGGCGGTTTCCGACGCCTATCAGGATCTATTGGGTGAGGGCTCCTACACCGGCAAGGGCATCTATGATGTGGATGCGTTCGAAACTGCACTTGCCGGCCGGGTGCCGGAAGGTGCCATCCTTAGCCATGATCTGTTCGAGGGCGTATTTGCCCGCGCCGGCCTCGTCTCGGACGTGGAGGTCGTCGAGGATTTTCCGGTCCGCTACGATGTCGCGGCTATTCGTGCGCACCGCTGGGCGCGTGGCGACTGGCAACTTCTGCCCTGGATTCTGAACTGGGGACAAAACCTTGGCGGCGGCTTGACCCGCAGGCCCTTGCCGGCCAGCGGGCGGTGGAAGATGTTGGACAACTTGCGCCGAACCCTCTTGGCGCCAATGACCGTCCTGGCACTGGTCGCAGGCTGGACGTTGCCACTCTATGACGCCCTCGTCTGGACATCGTTTATTTTCCTGACCGTTGTGCTGCCGACGGCGATCCCGCTGGTCTCCGGCATCCTGCCGCGTCGCCCTGGCCTGCGCCTGCGCAGTCACTTTCTTGCGCTCGTCGAAGACCTCCGGCTGGCCCTGATCCGTTTGATTCTGATTTTCACTTTCCTCGCCCACCAGGCTACGCTTATGGGCGACGCGATCGTCAGAACCCTGGTGCGTTTGTTTTTAACGCGCCGCCACCTGCTCGAATGGGTTCCGGCCGAGCAGGCATCCAGACGGGTCAGTCAGAATTTGCTCGGATACCAGCGGCGCATGGTGGGCGGTTCGGTCATCGCCTGCCTCGCACTGGCCGTCGTTTGGCTTGCCGGCAATGACACCTGGCCGGTGGCGCTGCCGTTTATGGCACTCTGGCTCGGATCTCCGGCCATCGCGCGCTGGTCAAGTCAGACGTCGGCTCGCAAGGACCGGTTGGCGGCAACTGACGACGATATCCGCACCTTGCGCCTGACCGCGCGCCGGACCTGGCGCTTTTTCGAGACGTTCGTGACGTCAGAAAACAATATGCTGCCTCCGGACAATTACCAGGAGGACCCCACGCCGGTAGTTGCCCACCGGACCTCGCCGACAAATCTTGGCCTCTATCTCCTATCTCTTGTGAGCGCGAAAGACTTCGGCTGGATCGGACTGAGCGAAGCCGTCGACCGACTTGAGGTGACGCTTGCATCAATGGAAGGCCTGGCCCGCGTTCATGGGCATTTCTATAATTGGTACGATACACACGATCTGCGGCCACTCTCCCCCCCTTATATTTCCGCCGTCGACAGTGGCAATTTGGCGGGACATCTGATCGCCGTGGCCAATGCCTGCGGCGAGTGGCGTGGGCGGTCAACGATCGGCGCGGGTTCGTTTGCCGGCATCGGCGACGCCCTTGAGCTGGCGCAATACGAGGCACAGCAGTTGCGAAAGGCTCAGCCCGACATTGCGGCGTGGACGGGTTTCGACGACGCATGCACAAGGTTTGCGGAGGAGCTGCAGCGGCCTGCGACCGGGGATGAAGACATCGCCGAACGGCTGGCCGCGCTCGCTCTCCACGCTGATGCATTGGCCAGCGCAGCTCACTCGCTCACGGAGCGTGAGGGCATCGATGGTTCCGACCTGGTGTTCTGGACGGGCGCCGTCCGGGCCTCGATCGAGTCGACATTGCGGGATCTTCGACAAGCAAGCGCCGCCCGCGGCGTCCTCTGAGAAAAAGCTTCTTGCCATCGAGGCACAGGCAAGAGCCATGGCGCTTGGCATGGATTTCGGTTTTCTGCTCGACAAGAAGCGCAATCTTTTGTCCATCGGCTATCTCGTCCCGGAGGGAAAACTCGACCCCAACTGCTATGACCTCCTCGCATCCGAAGCTTGCCTCGCGAGTTTCATGGCCATCGCCAAGGGGGACATACCGACAATCCAATGGTTCCGACTCGGCCGTGGTGTCACCCAGGTGGGGCATGGCGCCGCGCTGATCTCGTGGTCCGGGTCGATGTTCGAATACCTGATGCCCTCGCTGGTCCTGCGGTTGCCGAGGGGGAGCCTGATCGAGCGAACCAACGAATTGGTCGTTGATCGCCAGATCGAATACGCGACGAAATTGGGGCTGCCCTGGGGCGTTTCCGAATCCGCCTACAATGCCAGAGACCTCGAATTCACTTATCAGTATTCGAATTTCGGCGTTCCAGGCTTGGGGCTGAAGCGCGGTCTTGAAGAAAATATCGTCATCGCACCCTACGCGACCGGGTTAGCCGCGATGATTGATACCCATTGCGCGGCCATGAATTTTGAGCGGTTGGCATCCATCGGTGGTCGCGGGCGCTACGGTTTCTATGAGGCACTGGACTATACACCATCGCGTGTGCCCACAGGATCGACGGTCGCAATTGTACGTGCCTTCATGGCGCACCATCAGGGCATGACGATCGTTTCCATTGCCAATGCGCTTCTCGACAGCCCTATGCGGACACGGTTCCACGAGGAGGCAATCGTTCAGTCTACCGATCTGCTCCTGCAGGAACGAACGCCGCGCGAGGTTGCTCTCAACCGGCCGTTGACCGTAGGCCGAAAACCGGGGTCCGGACGCTCGAGACCGGGACCGCCGGTAGCCGCCGCTTTACATCAGCGCATACCGACACACCGGCGACGCATGTGCTCTCCAACGGTCGCTACGCCGTCATGGTCACTGCAGCCGGTTCGGGCTACAGCCGCTGGAAAGACACCAGTGTGACCCGATGGCGTGAGGACGCCACCAGCGATGACTGGGGCTCGTACGTATTCGTCAGGGATATGCACAGCGACGAGACATGGTCGGCGGGTTACCAGCCGGCAGGGCGGGAACCCGACGCCTATTATGTCGAGTTCAGTGAAGACCGGGCGGAATTCGCGCGTCAGGACGGCAAGCTGGCAACTGCGCTGCAAGTGCTCGTATCCGCCGAGGACAATGCCGAAGTTCGTCGTGTCACGATCGCGAATTCCGACGTCGTCGCGCGGGAGATCGAAATCACCTCCTATGCAGAGCTGGCACTCGCACCCCAGGCCGCCGATATCGCGCATCCGGCGTTTTCCAAGTTGTTTGTCGAAACCGAGTACATCGAGGACGTCGGCGCCGTCCTTGCGACCCGTAGGCCGCGGCAGCCGGACGAACAAAGGATCTGGGCCGCCCACCTCGCCGTCGTCGAGGGCGAGGCGATTGGCAAACCCCAGATCGAGACCGACAGGGCGAAGTTCCTCGCTCGCGGCGGAAGCTTGCGCGCCGCCGCCGCAATGGCCGACGGCGCCGTGCTGTCGGGCACCGTCGGGGCGGTGCTTGATCCAATTTTCGCATTGCGCCGACGGCTGCGCGTGGCGCCAGGCGCAACCGCATCAATCGCATTCTGGACCATGCTCGCGGAATCGCGCCAGGAAGCACTGAGCCTTGTCGACAAGCATCAGGACGCCGAGTGCTTCGAACGGGCGAGCACACTGGCGTGGACGCAAGCGCGGGTGCAACTGCACCATCTCGGTATCGGTCGGAGCGAAGCAAGCCTGTTCCAGCGTCTTGCCGGACATCTCCTTTATTCATCGCCTGTAATGCGTTCGTCGTCCGACAGGATCCGCGACGGCGCCGGAGCAAAATCCGGACTCTGGAAGCACGGCATTTCGGGGGATCTGCCGATCGTGCTCCTTCGCATCTCGGAAGTCGAGCACTTGAATGTGGCGCATCAATTGCTGCAATGCGCGGAATACTGGCGCTTGAAAATGCTGGGCGCCGATCTCGTCATCCTGAACGAACGCGCGTCCTCCTATGTCCAGGATCTGCAGACTGCCATCGAAACCCATGTCCGCATCATCCACCCGGGATTGCATAACGGGATGCAGGACTCGGCCGGCAAGGTTTTCTTCCTCCGAGCCGACCTTATTTCTGCCGAAGACCGCAATCTCCTCATCTCGGTTGCCCGCGTTGTCCTCGTTGCTGCCCACGGACGCTTATCCGACCAGCTCGACCGCATAGCCGCCCCCGATGCGTTGACGCGACCTGTGAGGAAGCGAGGCCCAGGACGAGCAAAATTGCCGACAACATTGCCACAGCCTGAGCTGGAACTGTTTAACGGCCTCGGTGGATTTGCTGACGATAGCCGCGAGTATGTGACGATCATGGGTCGGGGTCAGCGCACACCGGCGCCATGGATCAACGTCATTTCGAACAAGTCATTCGGGTTTCAGGTTGCGGCCGAGGGCAGTGGCTACACCTGGGCCGGCAATAGCCGCGAAAACCAGCTCACCCCGTGGTCGAACGATCCGGTCGCCGACCGCCCGGAGAATCGCTTTACCTGCGCGATGAAGATACGGGCGAGGTCTGGAGCCCGACCGCGCATCCCATTCGCGACAATGAGGCGACCTATATCGCGCACCACGGGCGCGGGTACAGCCGGTTCAAACATGCGTCGCATGGTATTTCGGTCAATCTCCTCCAGTATGTAGCCTTGGAGGACCCGATCAAGATTTCGCGCCTCGAATTGCGAAACACGTCCGGCAGTTCCCGGCGATTGTCGCTGACCGCTTACGCGGAATGGATTCTTGGCCCGGCACGAGACGCGTCGCTGCCGTATGTGATTACAGAAATCGATCCCGAAACCGGAGCGATGTTCGCCCGAAATCCGTGGAATCCAGGGATTCGGAACGCGCATCGCTTTCGCCGACCTGGGCCGCCACACGACCGATTGGACCGCCGATCGGCGGGAATTCGTCGGCCGCAACGGCACGCTGGCAAACCCGGCGGCGCTTGCCGGCATGGCGCCACTGTCCAACAAGGTCGGCGCAGGTCTCGATCCGTGCGCGGCGCTCAGAACGTTCGTGGACTTACGGGCGGGCAGCACCGTCGATCTTGTATTCCTCCTTGGGCAAGCTGCGAACGTTGAAGAAGCGCGAGCCTTGGTCAGTCAATATCGGACAACTGATCTGGACGCCGTGCTGCGCGAAGTCCGCGCCCAGTGGGAGGATATTCTCGGTACCGTCCAGGTCACGACACCCGACCGGCCTATGGACATCATGCTGAACGGCTGGCTGTTATACCAATCCCTGGCCTGCCGCATTTGGGCTCGCTCTGGATTCTATCAGGCGAGCGGCGCTTATGGCTTCAGGGATCAGCTGCAGGATGTGATGGCGCTTCTGTTCGCGCGCCCGGAAATCGCCCGCGAGCATCTGTTGCGGGCGGCAGCACGTCAGTTCGTCGAAGGCGACGTGCAGCATTGGTGGCTACCGCACTCGGGCGAGGGAGTGCGCACCCGCATTTCCGATGACCGTGCCTGGCTCGCTTACGCTGTCGCGCACTATATCGACGTCACCGGCGACACAGCAATTCTCGATGAAACGGTTCCCTTCCTGCACGGCCCCGGGCTGGATCCCGGCGAGCACGACAGGTTCTTTCTGCCCGATATCTCAGAGGAATCCTCTAGCCTGTACGATCATTGCGCGCGCGCCTTGGACCAGTCTCTTGCGACGGCCGTCACGGAGTGCCGCTAATGGGAACGGGTGACTGGAATGACGGCATGAACCGGGTCGGCGAGGAAGGCATGGGCGAAAGCGTGTGGCTCGGCTGGCTGCTTCATGTGGCGCTGAAGGCATTCGCGTCCATTGCCAAGGCACGCGGCGACGTCAAACACGCGGCGAAATGGCAAAAGCGTGCCGCACGGCTGGAAACATCCATTGGGCGCGAGGCCTGGGATGGCGACTGGTACCGGCGCGCCTGGTTCGATGATGGCACGCCTCTCGGTTCGGCGGCGAACGACGAATGCCGGATCGATTCCATCGCTCAGTCCTGGGCGGTGATCTCCGGCGCCGCCGATCCGGAGCGCGCCGCACGTGCGATGTCGGCAGTCGAAAAGCAGCTGATCAATATTGAGGATCGATTGGCCCTGCTGTTCACGCCGCCCTTTGACAAGACCGATCTGGAACCCGGCTACATCAAGGGCTATCCCCCCGGGGTCCGCGAGAATGGCGGCCAGTACAGCCATGCCGCCATGTGGTCGATTATCGCGTTCACCCAGCTGGGCGAGGGTGACAAGGCGGCGGCGCTGTTTTCGCTGCTCAATCCGATCAACCATGCCCGCACGCCCACCGAGGTCGATCGCTACAAAGTGGAGCCCTATGTGGTCGCCGCCGATGTCTATTCGATGCCGCCGCACGTCGGACGGGGTGGCTGGACCTGGTACACGGGATCAGCTGGTTGGATGTACCGCGCCGGAATCGAAAACATCATCGGGCTGCAGATGCGGGCCGGGCACTTGCGTCTCAATCCTTGTATCCCGAAAGCTTGGCCCAGCTTTCGCGTTACCCTTCGCTGCCGGTCGTCGCGATACGAAATTCTGGTCGAGAACCCCGACGGCGTCTCGAGCGGCATCGTGTCGGCACTCGTTGACGGCATCGCCGCGACCAACCGTCCACTTGCCATACCGTTGTTTGATGATGGCGCGACGCACCAGGTTCTGGTGAGGCTCGGATAATGCGTCTGTCGCACGTTGCGACAGACCCATCCGTCGGCATTGCCTCAGACCACGGTTCCGAACAAGGCGCCAATGCCCGCGGTCAATGCCATTGCCAAGGCGCCCCAGAATGTCACTCGGGCGGTGGCGCGCAGAATATTCGCGCCGCCGGCCTTTGCCCCGATTGCGCCCAGCAGTGCAAGGAAGGCCAGAGATGCAATCGATACGACAGGCACAAGTGCGCTCGCGGGAGATACAATCACCATGAGCAGGGGCATGGCCGCGCCGACAGCAAACGTCGCGGCCGAAGTCAGCGCCGCCTGCACGGGCCGCGCGGTGGTGATCTCGGAAATTCCCAGCTCATCGCGAGCGTGGGCCATCAAGGCTTCTTTCGCCATCAGCTGATCGGCGACCTGCGTCGCGAGCGTCGGATCGACCCCTCGTTTCACATAGATGTCGGCCAGCTCCTTGCGCTCAAATCCTATGTTCTCACTCAGTTCCTTGCGTTCGCGGGCGAGATCAGCCTGTTCCGTGTCCGCCTGCGAACTGACCGATACGTATTCGCCGGCCGCCATCGACATGGCGCCGGCGACCAGTCCGGCGACACCTGCAATCAACACGTCGTTTCGGGTTGCCGCCGCGGCCGCGACGCCGACAATCAGGCTCGCGGTCGAGACAATGCCGTCGTTGGCTCCTAGCACCGCGGCCCGTAGCCACCCGATGCGCGCGACCAGGTGACTTTCAGGGTGTGCGTGAAGGCGGGGCATACGACCCGCCTTTTGAGATCAAAGCCTGCCTGTCAGGACCAGAACGACCAAAATGATCACAATGACCCCGATCACACCAATGCCGCGGTTCCCGAAACCGTAGCCGTAACCGCCGAAACGGCCGCTAAAGCCACCGAGCAGGAAAATGACAAGGACGATGACGAGAATGGTTCCCAGCGACATGATTTTTCTTCCTTTTCCGTCGAGCACTTCGCCCGACATTGCTTCAATTACACTTGACGAGGATTCCGGATCGACATTTCAATATGGCAGAGCGCGCCCGCAAACAACCGCGCTACTACTTGGTTTCGACGGTAACGCCGTCCTTGCCAACGTCGATCTGTATCCCGGTCTTTTGTTGCTCCCGGTACCATTGGTAACCCAGGACCAGAACGGCCACGCTGAGCGCGCCGACTATCAGAAAGAGCAGGTTGCAATTCATGATTGGTCGTCCTCGATCAATTCCGCCCGTCCAGCCGACAAGAGCGACCCCGGCCGGCGGGGAGCCAGCCGGGGTGCAGAGCCGGGCGTCGAGGGGGCGGGATGACGCCCGGTTTGGCATGGGACGGTGGTTGCCGTCCTTGTTGAAAACTCTGGTTCACGGCTGCAAAAGTGGTGCAGCCTAGTTGCCTTTGATTGCATCTTTCAGGCCGCCGACTGCGTTCTGCACCTTGCCTGTGATTTTTTCGGCCTTGCCTTCAGCTTCCAGCTTGGCGTCGCCAACAGCCTTGCCGAGGGCCTCCTTGACCTTGCCTTTGATTTCCTTTGCCGACCCGACAATGCGGTCCTTGTCCATGACTTTTCTCCTCAGTTCAGAGTTCGTGGGAAGCAAAATTGGCCGGCAATTTTGACCGAAACAGACGTTCCGGCACTGCTCGGCCCCGTCGATGTTTCAAGACTTGCGTCGAGCTGCCTGACGAGCGCCGCGACGAAGCCCGAGCCGGTCGACTGCCGATCGCCATTTGGCGTGCTCAATCCGTTGTCTGAAACCGCAAGCTTCCAACCGTAGGCGTCGGCGCGGGAAGTCACGGCGACATTGCCGTTGTCGAGATCGGCGACGAATGCGTGCTCGAGAACACTGACAACGAATTCGGCGACGATGAGCCCGACATTCAAGGCTGCCGCGGACGAAACTGCGCCGGCACCGACATGAACGTCGATTTCGATTCTCGTGGTGTCGCCGATGACCGATGCGATCAAGTTCCCGCAAAACCGTCGCAGATACGCCGCGAGCTCAAAATCCTCAACTTCGCGCGAGGTCGCGAGTTGCTGTTGCACGATTGCCGCCGCCGAATGGCGGTGCGCAGTCTCAAGCTGCAGGCGCGCATCTTCCAAATGCATTTTGAGCATGTCCAGGTCCACAACGCTTGCCATGGTCTGCAGGCTGGTATCGACGCGGCGCTGTGGTTCCCACAGTTCGCTATCGTGCTGCTCAGGTGCTTGATCGGCGCGCGGAAACATCCGCGGCATTCCAGTCGCAAAAAGCGTCGTCCGGAGCGGTTCTCTGACGAAATTGAGTGTGGTCATTTTGGTGCTCCCGCAAATTGGTGCCCGAGTTCGATCCCACCGGGCGCGGCGGGGATAAACGTCCAGGGCGGCCTCGGCCGCATGAGGGCATTTGGGATCTGAGGGAGAACTATCCCCGCTTGATCAACCTATGCCCCCGCAGACGCGGCGGCTGTTCAGAATTGATCATCGCGGCGAATAATCGGCGGTTCAGCACACGCCGCACTCGGGGCAAGTCAGTTCTGCGTTGCCTGCCCGCCCACCTCCCTGACATTCCAGTGTTTCAATGAATTTCATGCCGTGGCCGTGTCGTCCGGCGTCTCGACGATTTCGGTGGCCGCAACAGCAGTGATTTGATCAAGCGCGTCCGTCAACGAGACCGCCACGAGGTCGGCTCGTGTCGTGTCCAGCACCTTGCGCTTGGCTGACTTGCCTGAGGTCAGTGACCAAAAACCGACCATAATCTTGATTGTTGGTGCTCTGCGGCGAAGGCGTCGGATCAGGTATTTCGCATGAGTGATCAAGTCTTCGTTCATGTAGGAGAGCAAGGCGAGGCGTACTCCTGCCGTATTGAGCCGCGATAGCCTCTCGGGCAACACGTCGTTCGCGGTCAGACTCTTGGCTCCTATGCCCCTGCGCTGGAGGAGTTGAGCAAGGATAACGGCAGCCACATCATCGAGGCTTCCCCGTGCTCCCACGCACAAGACGGCATCTTCTCCCCATTCCGGAGTGAAGTCCCCCGGCTTTGAACGTCGTTCGTTTGAGACCTCGCCTTCCGCTGTCGTGCCTTCGGCAGACACGACATCTTCATGGTCGGAAAGGTTTTCAACTAACGTGAACATGGCTTGTGCCACCGTCTGCTGACGGCGATCATCGAGGAACTCCTGCAGCGCGATCGCGTTCAATCCTGACAAGGGTCGGGACTGCGATGTCCTGGTAGAATGTTTCGAGTGATTGGCCCTTCAGGAAGACTTCGGCCAGCTCAGTGGCTTCGTCTGCGTCGGCCGCAAGCAGCCGCTGATGAAGGCTTTCTTCGGGCGTCAACACCGCTTCACTCCCCAGCAGGACATCGAGGAAATTGAATTGCGGGACGTGGCGACCCAGCACGACGAGGCAGACCGTCAGCGGCGTCGACAGGAGCAGGCCCATCGGCCCCCACAACCAGGTCCAGACGATTGCCGCCAGAATGATTGCGATCGGAGAAAGCCCTGTCTGCGACCCATACAGCCACGGCTCGACGATATTCCCGCTGATGAATTCCAGGACAATGAACAGCGTGGCTGTCCACAGCAGCATTAGCCAGCCTGGCGCCACTGCGATCGACAGGGCGATTGGCAATGTGGCAGCCACGACTGGGCCGATATAGGGGACGAAGCGAAGAACGGTCGCCATAATTCCCCATAGCAAAGGATACGGGACGCCGATCAGCCAAAGCCCGATGCCAATCGGAACACCGTAGGTGACATTCACAATGAGCTGCATCAAAAGGTAACGGGCGACACGCTCGCCAGCATCTTCAAGCGCTTGGGTCGTTCGCATCAGGTCTCGCGCGCCAGCAAGCCGGATGAACCGATCTCGTATGTCCCTCCTTTGGAGAAGTACGAAGATCACGAAGACGACAATGATGCCGGCGGTGGCGAGCGGTTGGACCAACGGCCCGATCACCTCCTGCACTATCTCAAACGAAGTTGACGGGCGTTCTTCGATCTGGACCGACAAGGGTTTGGGGGTCTTTTCCGCATCGTCAACCGAAGGCAACGCGACACCTTTTTCGCGTTCGGCACGTCGGGCAACTTCATCGCCCAGTTCCTTCAGCATTTCCGCGGTTCGTCCAATCAGACCATCCGGGCCGCCGATGAATTTGATCGTCTTGATCTTTTCCTGGAGATTGCTCTGGTAGCCGGGAACCTCCTGGGCAAGTTGGACGAGCTGACCTGCAATCAAAAACCCAAATCCGGAAATCACAATGAACGCCATGGCAACTGCGCCAACCACTGCAGGTGTTCTCGGCACGTGCAGGCGCTCGAGCCATGCAACGACAGGCGCCAACATGAAACTGAGAAGTACCGCCATGGCCAGCGGCACCAATATGTCGCGGCCGAGGTACAGAGCGGCAATCGTAATGCCAACCGTGATAGCTGTTGGTGAGTTGCGACGGACCCGGGAAAGCCCAGAACTCTGTGTTCAACTGCTGGTCATCACCGCGCGGCATTTTGCGACCCAAAAGGAAGGCTGAGATTTTGGCGCAGTACCCGCCATGGATTGATTCCAGATGCCGGGCTGTTGCGGTGCGGCACTCATGAAATTGGACCGCTCAGCGCTTGCGCGCCATCGAGCGACCCATGAAATAGCCTGCTGCAGCGAGCAATACCAAGGAAATTATGCCAGCCGGCATGTCCTGGCTTGCGGTGGCAGCCGCGATGTCAGGGGCCGGAGTGGACAACGGTTGGACCGCTGGCGAGGCGTGTCGTCTTTGCGCCAATCTTATGCCAAGGAACCCAATGCTCCCGGCAATGGCGTAGGCGGCCGCAACGATCATGGAGGCTGTGACTGCACCGCGTGTTTCGGTGAGGTAGAGGAAGCACCCAGCCGTGAAAAATCCCACGGCAACCAGACCGAAGCACACCATCACTGCACATGCCACAAGGCCGAGAACAGTGCGACGCACAGTCTCGCCGACACTCTTCTTGGCAGCTGCCAGTCCCCCAAAAAGAAGCAGCGGGTTCATGCTCAGCGACGGCTCAAAGCGCCGAATGCGAAGCCTATTCCAAGCGCGACGAGTACCGCCGTTATCGGATTGCGGGCGATTTGAGATTCGATTTGACCTGTAGCGGCATGCGCGGTGTCCGAGGCGTCCCGCCCGAGAGCAGAAATGTCCTGGTAGAGTTGTTCGCCCGCGGCATTGGCGCCGCGAGTCGCCCGGCCCGCCGATGCCCGAAACTGCGACTTGGCGCTGGCTGCGCCTTCGGATGCCAAGCGTGCCACCGTCTCCGACAGTGTCGCGAGATCAGCGCGAAGCTGGTCAAAATTCTGTCCAATATCCAGGTCGGCTCTCTCTTTGGGATTCGGATTGCTGGCCATGTTGCATTCTCCATGTTGCTTGAGCGGGAGCGATTACTCGGTGGCTTTGCTGTCAAAATGCTCTTTCGAAGCCTTGGCGTCGGCTCTGGTTAGCGGAACAACCCCGCGATGCCTACGGCGGCGACACCGACGATCAAGCTTGCGGTCGAAAGATGCCGCCGTTGGCTCCAGCACCTTTGCCCGAAGCCATCCAATACGCGCGACCAGGTGGACTCTAAGGGTGTGTGTGAACGCGGCTCATCTCGAATTCCCGACGGTGACATCAAATACGCCCCATCAGAAGCAGAACAACCACGATGAGCAGAATTGCACCAATTACACCAATACCGCCGTGCCCAAAGCCGTATCCGTATCCGCCGAAGCGGCCGGTAAAGCCACCCAGCAGAAAGATGACGAGAATGATGATGAGTATAAGTCCGAGCGACATGATTTATCTCCTGATTGCTGCACTAGCCGAACGTCGCGGCTTCGGATCGACCCACACGGCCGGACGGGCTCGCCAACAGCCATTCTACTTGGTTTCGACGGTAGCGCCGTCCTTGCCGACGTCGATCTGTATCCCGGAGGTTTGTTGGTCCCGGTACCACTGGTAACCCAGGAACAGAACGGCCACGCCAAGCGCGCCGCCGATCAGAAAGAGCAGGTTGCGATTCATGATTGGATATCCTCGATCAATGCCGCCCTTCCGCCGATAGGAACGACCCCGGCCGGCGGGGAACCAGCCGGGGTGCAGAGCCGGACGTCGGGGGGGCGGGATTGACGCCCGGTTTGGGAGAGGGACCTATGCTGGCTCATGACGGGCACAGCGCAAGGTCTAGTTTCCTTTAATTGCGTCTTTCAGTCCGCCGACGGCGTTCTGCACTTTGCCGCCGATCTTTTCGGCCTTGCCTTCAGCTTCCAGCTTGGCGTCGCCAACGGCCTTGCCGACTGCTTCCTTGACCTTGCCTTTGACTTCCTTTGCCGAACCTAGAATGCGGTCCTTGTCCATGACTTCTTCTCCTGTGTTTTGTGGGCTGGGGCTGGAAAGACGACCGGTGATCGATACCGAGGTTCCTAAACCTTTCGGGCCGGTTGAGGTCTCGATGCGGCCGTCGAGTTGCCTGACGAGCGCCGCGACGATGCCCGTTCCCAGGCCCGTAGCGGTCGAGTTGGATCGCCATTCGGCTTGCCGACGCCGTTGTCCGAAACGGTTAGCCTCCAGCCGTGTCCTTCGACGCGATACGTCACCATGATCCTGCCGGCGGCGGCATTATCCATGAAGGCGTGCTTGAGGGCGTTAATCACCAGTTCGGTGACGATGAGCCCCATGTTCATCGCTACCGCGGAGGACACCGTGCCGGTATCGGCATGGACATCGATCGCGATACCCGCGGCGTCGCCGACGACCGAAGCCGTCAGATTCTCACATAGCTGGCGCAGATAGGCGGCAAGCTCAAAATCGTCGTCCTCGCGCGCGGTCTGGAGTTGCCGCTGCACGGTGGCCACCGCGAGGATGCGTCGACGGGCATTCTCCAGTTGCTGGCGCGCCTCTTCGGAATGCGCCTTGCGCACATCCAGAGCCAGAATGCTCGCGATGATCTGCAGGCTGTTGCCGACACGGTGATGCACTTCTCGCAGAAGGGTTTCCTTGTGCTGAAGCAGCGCCGACATTCCCTCGGTGGCGTATCCCTGACTTCTTGCATGAGATCTCCGGGAACGATCGCGGCCGTTCAAACACAAACGGGATCGTCCGAAGCGACTCAGCGACCAGATTCAATGTTGTCATCTCGATGCTCCCGCAATTGGCGCCCAAGCTCGTTCCCACCGGGCGCGGCGGAGATAACGTTCCCAGGCGGTCTCGGCCGCTTGAGGGCATTTTGGATCACTATCCCCCTGCAGCAGGGTTAGCTGTTCAGAATTGACCAGCCCGGAAAACAATCACTGGCTCCACCGCACCGCATCGGCTGGCTGACGCCGGCCGCCTAAACGGCCAAGCCGACAGGGATGCTTCAGCCGCTTTTCGCTCCGGAGTAGCCGGATATAACCTCGTCCTTGTGGGCAGCGAAGGCCGCCAGAACTTCGGCCTTCTCGCGGCTTGGGACCTTGACGGCGTCCAGTGTCCGTCCGAGTTCGGCTGCGACCTCATCGAATTCCGCGGGGGAAATCTTGAGGTCCCTATGGGCCTCCTCAAGGCCAAGCTGCGTGGCACCAGGTTTGGTGGCTTCATACTGGAAGGGCCCGCCGGAAACGTCGCAGACCCAAAGCGTCCGCATGAACTTGAGGCCAGGCAGCCTTCCGAGGTTCTTGGTATGCCATTTCCGCAACCGCGGGTTCTTTGAATTCTCGCCGACGATGGAGTTTTTCACGACGGCGTCGCTGAAGTGATCGACCACCGCCGCGATAGCGAAAACGCCACCCAGCCGCTCGTACAGGCTCGTCTCAGGCGCGGTTTGCTTGGGTTTGGCCAAGACCTCGACCACGTTCAGCATTGCCATGACAATATCTCCTGTGAGGTGCGTTCAATCTGCGATACAGCGCTCGGCGCGGGATGCGTCCAACAGCGGCGTCGGCATTGGTGAGTGTGGCCGCGTGGCGCATTACGTCGCGACAAGCATTCGAAGAAGCGCAATGGCCACGACAAGAGTGAGGATTGGAATAAGCAACCACCGAGCCTCGTACACGGACGTGTCCCTGGCGTCGCTTTCGCGGCGAGGTAGCCGGGGCAAGTGGATCAAAATCGGAGCGGCGCGGAGAGGCTGCCTGCCCAGATTCAGTGTAGTCATGTTGATGCTCCCGCAAATTGGCGCCCAAGTTCGTTCCCACCGGGCGCGGCGGGGATAAACGTCCAGGACGGCCTCGGCCGCCTAAGGGCATTTGGGATCTGAGGGAGAACTATCCCCGCGCCATCAACCTATGCCCCCAGCAGCGGCGACGGCTGATCAGAATTGACCACGCCGGAGAATAATCGGAAGTTCGATGTGCGGCCGATCGTCCAGGACAGCATTCACCAGCTTGCCTTATTCCCGGCCTGCGGCAAAATAGGGAGGCGCCGGACAGAACCAGGCCCAGGCAAACGGTTGTCGAGTCTGTGTTGATGTCGGCGATTGCACAGATTGACTGATCTGGAATAGAAAGTATCGCCTATCCGCTGGGATTTGTTTCCATCGGCCGGACTTTTGCCATGAAACCAATCTGAACTGGAGCGGCCGTTATGGCGAAACCATCTGGGCCCAAATTCGATTCGAAGGCGTTTCTGGCGCGCGTCGGCAACGGCAGGAGCATCGGAAACCACGCTGCCGGACAGGTGATTTTTTCGCAGGGTGAAACTGCGGATGCGGTCTTCTACATCCAGAGGGGCAAGGTAAAGATTGCGGTTGTCTCCGAGCAGGGGAGGGAAGCGGTCGTCGCTATGCTCGGCCCGAAGGAGTTTTTTGGTGAGGGCGGCCTCGCCGGTCAGTCGAGGCGCATCTCGACAGCCGTGGTCATGGCAAACTCGGTAATTTCGCGGATCGAGAAACCAACGATCCTGCGCCTGCTTCATGACGAGCCTGCGTTCTCGGAGGTGTTCATCGCCCATCTGTTGGGACGTGCTGTTCGCGTAGAGGCGGACCTGATCGATCAGCTCTTCAATTCCAGCGAGAAGAGGCTTGCCCGGCTCCTTCTTCTTCTCGCAAATTTTGGCAAGGAGAGCGATCCTGAGCCAATTGTCGCGAAGATCAGCCAGGAGACACTCGCCCAGATGATCGGCACGACACGCTCCCGCGTCAGCTTTTTCATGAACAAGTTCCGCGATCTCGGCTTCATCTCCTACAACGGCGGAATCGAGGTTCACAGCTCGTTGCTGAATGCAGTCCTGCACGATCAGCCGCACATCGAGCGCTGAGCCCCCAATTATTCGCCGGGTGATCAATTCTGCACAGCCATCGCCTCGTTGCGGACGCAGGTTAACGCCTTGGACGCCTGTCCCCGCCCACTAGCCGAGGTTTTCCCGCACCGCGCAGGAGAGAGCGATGGATCGAAACTTGAAAGCGTTTGTCGAGCGCGAAAACATCGCGAACTATATCGAGCAGATCAAATCCAAATCTGATCCCGTCAAGCGCAAGCTGCTCGCGAAACTTCTGGACGAAGAAAAAGCGAAGCAGGTGAAAAGCGACGATCCGTCCGCTGCCGGGCAGGTGTTCAGTGCCTGATTTTTCGAACCGCTATTGCGCTCTACGCCGGCGATCCCCATTTAAGAGGATAGGGCAAGCATGACTTGTCCAAGCACTGCCCAAAAACGGTGATGTACCGAAATTTCCGTTTCCTTCAACTGGCAGCGCCGGTGCCGTCGGCAGGCATAACAACTCGCTAAAATTGACGTTCGTGTACGGATGCGACGAGCATTTTTCGCATGCCACTTTTGCTTGCGGCGCACGTCCCTCTCATCCAAGGGCAAATCGCCCTTTGATTTTCTCTAACCTTGCAATGGAGTGAACAGATAAATCTTCCGAGATTATGGACCAGCCAAGAGCTGACACTGGATCCGTTCCGAGTCATGCGGCGCGAAATGGAAAACGCATTTCGTGCTTTCGATCAGAAATCGCCCTCTTCCGACATTGGGGCTGGCGCGCCGGCAATCAATGTGGCGGAAACAAAGGATGCCTTTGAAGTGACAGCCGAGCTTCCAGGCGTGGACGAGAAAGATATCAAGGTCAGCCTGGACAACAACCAGCTGGTCATTTCCGGCGAGAAAAAGGCGGAGAGCTCGAAAGAAGAAAAGGACTGGCATGTCGAGGAACGGAGCTACGGCTCGTTCTACCGATCGATGTCCCTGCCCTTCGAGCCGGAGGACGGTGCCGTCAACGCTCATTTCGACAAGGGTGTACTGTATCTCAGGATCAAGAAGCCCGCTAAGGCCGTTAAGACCACCAAGACAATCGAGATCAAGACGGGCGCTCCACTGAAGAAGGCTGCTTAGTCCTGACGCGGCAAGAACCCCCGGAGATTAAAATTGGTTGAGCCGTTTCCGGCGATGTAGCGTGTGTATTGTCTCGTTACCTCCTGAAGATGGAAAGCCCCAGCCCAAGCCCGTGCTGGGGTTTTTTTCTCTTAAGGCCGGCCTCTCCAGAATTTTGAATTTTCGGTTCGATGTCTTGGTGCCGTCGCGGACCGTGCTGGAATTCGGCGTGACGCGGTCTCCGGACGCAGCTGGGTTCCGCGATCTCGGCTTCATCTCCTACAACGCAGGAATCGAGGTTCACAGCTCGTTGCTGAATGCAGTCCTGCACGATCAGCCGCACATCGAGCGCTGAGCCCCCAATTATTCGCCGGGTGATCAATTCTGCACAGCCGTCGCCTCGTTGCGGGCGTAGGTTGATCCTCTAACCGCAAAATTCTTGCAAGTCGGCCATAGCCCTTGTTCGTCGCAACATCGGGCTGGCAATTGCAATTTTTCGTTCTGATGGCGGCTTTGAAAGGACATCACTATGTCTTACTTCACGTGGAAGCCGGCGGTTGCCGCCGGAATGGTCGCATTGATAATCGCGGCGCCGGCGTCACTGGCCGCCAGCGACAGCGGCTGGTGGGGTCGCATGGGCCGCATGATGGGCGGCTGGGGCGACGGGCCGATGATGGGCCAATGGGGCGAAGGCCCGATGGGCCGCTATGGAACAGGCGGCATGAGCGGGCCGATGATGGGCCTCGGCGTCGACATGATGCTCGACCGCATCGACGGCCGTCTTGCTTACCTCAAGACCGAACTGAAAATTACCGACGACCAGAAATCAGCCTGGGACGAATTATCCACAACCGTGCGCAACACCGCCGAGACGCACAACGACATGATGCGCTCGATGATGGAGGAATATGCCTCCGGCGAATTCCTAAAGAAGCCGTTGCCTGACCGGCTGACCTCGCAGGAAACGCATCTGGAAGCTCGCCTCGAACAGGTACGCGCCGTGCATGCCTCGGTCGACAAGCTCTTCGCCGTCTTGACCGCCGAGCAGAAGGAGATCGCCGACGAGATCGTGCTGCCGACGATAGGCATGGGCATGGGCCGGCCGCGTGGCTTCGGTCGACAGACCAACTAGCCGGCGCAACCAGCTGGCGCAACCGGCTTGGCCGGTGCGCGGCTGCGTCGCCGTCGCTCTTTGCCGGACGTCATCCCGCCAACCCCGGCGTCCGGCTCTGCACCCTGGCTGGTTCCCCACCGGCCAGGGCTTTTTCATCGTCAAGCACAGCAGGGGCGAACACCCAAAGGAGACTGATCGTGGATAAGAATTTGCTTGCCGCATCGACGGCCGTTGCGTTGGTGTTTTTCCCCGTGCAACCGCTAAATGCGCTCGGGTCGCCCGGGTCGTTTGGCCCGGTGGCAGCGTATGCCGCAGAAGTCGAGGGGCCGGTGCTGCTGGAGGGTGGGCAGACGAAGGCGAAAGCTCGAGCGGACAAGATCAAGCGCAAGCCCGCTGTGGAAAAAACTGGCGAGAAAAATTCCGCCGGGAAGGCGAAGCAGGGTGAAGAGAAGGTCGAGGCGCCGGCGCAGCTGGAAGTCCGAAACCGCCACCGAGAAAATAGCGGCCGAGGAAGAAACAGTAGTCGAAGGGCGGGCGAAGGCAGCAGCCGATTCGAACAAGGTCGAGCGCAAGCCCGCTGCGGAAAAAGGCGCGAAGAAAAAATCGTCCAAGAAGCCAAAACAAGTCGAAGAGAAGATCGAGGAGCCAGCGCAGCTGGAGTCCGAACCCGCGACCGAGAAAGTAACGGCTGAGGAAGAGACAGGTCGTCGAAGCCGGACGAAGGCGGCCGCCGAGAGCGAGGCCGCGCCCGAGCCGAAAGTGCTCGCGGTCGAGCCTATCGCCGTACAAATCAAGAAAGCTGAGGAACAGGCTCCGGCAGTCGTACCTGATGATTTGTCGGGTGCCGATCGCGAAAATCTGAAAGCGGCCGAAAAAGTGCGCCGCGCTGCAGCAAAACAAAATCGGGCCGAGCTGATCGGTGCGGCCGCCGCAGGAGCCGCGATCGGCGCCGTCATTCCGGTGATTGGCGGCCGCATTATAGCGGACGAGGGCGACAGATTTGTTGTCGAGCGCAGCGGTGTACTGACTGTGCGCAAGGATGAAAGCGCGCTTCTGCGGGACCGGGCCAACACTGTGGAGTATGAGCGACTCGCGGGTGGCAGGGTCCGGGAAACAATCACGCGCCCCAACGGCGTGCGGATCGTTACGCTCCGGGATGCGGGTGGATACGTGCTCAAACGCACCAGAATCTTGCCGAACGGCGACGAGATCGTGCTTTTCGATTGGCGCGACGAGACCGAATCCGCGATTTGTCGACTACGACAAAACGCTCTCGCCGATCCGCCTGGTGATTTCGATTGACGTGTACATTGTCGTCAGCAGCCGGGCAGACCGGCGTTCGTTGTACGATGTGTTCCAGGCACCGCCTGTCGAGGAAATCCATTCGGGCTACTCGCTGCGCGAAGTGCGGGAGAACCGCCGCTTGCGCGACATCGTTCGCCGAGTTGATCTGGACACGATCACGTTCGAGCCGGGAAGCGCGAGTGTTCCCGCATCGCAAGTCTCTCTGCTTGGTGATATCGCCGGCGGCATGCTCGACGTGATCAATCAAGACACCCGTGCGGTCTTCCTGATCGAAGGCCATACGGATGCGGTGGGCGAGGAAATCTACAATCTCATGCTTTCGGATCGGCGCGCCGAAACTGTGGCGCGAATCCTATCGGAGGGTTTCGGTGTGCCGCCGGAGAATCTGGTCACCGAAGGCTATGGTGAGCAATTCCTGAAACTTGAGACGCAGGTATCAGAACCGCAGAATCGTCGGGTGACCGTTCGCAATATTTCGCCACTGCTGATCTCCGACGCCCAGTAATCTGGTGCCGGGGAACATATCCACGTCAGGTCGTACGAAGGCGCGGTCCGTCCCGTCGGGGGCGATTCGAATCGTGACAGAGCCGCTCAGCAGACAGCGTATTCAACTGGAAACAGAAACTGGAAAGGATTCTCATTATGGCTACACAAGGCAATATCAAGCAAACTCCTGCGCCCGGCTGGGAGAACTATCAGCCCTCCAAATCGATGCTCTTTGGCGCATGCGTCGCGACCGCCATCGCCACAATGGTCATCGGATTCAGCTGGGGTGGCTGGGTCACCGGCGGCACCTCGCGCGGTATGGCGTCGACCGCAGCCGATACGGCGCGCGACGAACTGGCATCGACGATTTGCGTCGAGCGATTTAGGGCGGCCCCAAATTCCGCGGAGCTTCTGGTCGAATTGAAGGCCATTCCGGAGAACTACGCAAAGAGGACATTTGTGGAAAAAGGCGGCTGGGCGACGATGCCGGGACAAACCTCCGCCACGGGCCGCACTGCGGAAAGTTGCGCAGCTGCGCTGAGCTCCTGATCTGCCGGAGAGGGCGGCTTCGGCTGCCGACAGGTAACGAATGACCGTCCTCACCGTCATTTCGCCATTGCTGAAGGTCCTGCTCGAGCGGTTTGGCAAACCGGAGATTATCAACCGTCCAAGCCTTTTTCGTATTGACGGTGCCGGCGCGGTAATTGTCTGCAATCACATCGGTTGGTTCGACAGTTTGTGGATCGCGTATGCGGCCTATCCCCGACAGCTGCGTTACATGTCGAAGCATGAACTGTTTGGTTCGTCGATTGGCAGGCTCGTATTGCAACACGGCGGCTGCATTGCGATCAATCGCGAGAATCCGTCGCCAAGCTCGATCAAGGCCGCGGTCGAAATCCTGCGCCGTGGCGAGCTCATGCTGATCTTTCCAAGCGGTACGACAAGCCACGAATCCGTTGCTTTCAAGCGTGGCGCGGCCTCTGTTGCCATGCGGGCCGGAGTCCCACTGGTACCGACGCTGATCGAGGGCCCTGCACGTGTGCACGCGGGGCAGCTCCTGCGACGACCCACGATCAAGGTTACATTCGGGTCGCTGATCCCGACTGCCGGATTACCCTTCGGCAAGCCGACCGCAACTGCCCTCACGCGGCGGCTGGAGGCGGAGGTAAGCAAATTGCGATCGATCTCGGAGCAAACGCCAATTGCCGCCTAGCGCGCCTTTTCGAGAGCATGCGAATTGGCAGAACAAGCTACCGAAAATCGGCGGCCGTGAGCACATAGATCCCCTTGCGGCCGTTGCAATAGATTTCGCGCGCAACATCGTAGATCGTGTTGCGCGATGAATTGAAGGCTGCAAGATATTGTGCTTCTGCATCCGCCTGCGAACGTTCATCCGAGAGCGCGTCGCCGGTGACGAAGAACGGCACCTCGAACATTCCGTCGTAACCCTGGAAATGGACTCCGCGTCGCTTCGTATCGTAGCTGCGGGTGCTATTCGGAAAGGTAAGTGTCATTTGACCAACCGGGTTTTTGGTATCGTGCGCCGGCGGCGCACATTTTTGAAACCTCATCGTACAACGCCGCCTGATTTAAAATCTGAGCAAAATTGACCATCAGGCCTTCCGGGGAGCGCCCTATGCGATCGGACGCAGACTGACGATGATCAATTTTGCACGGCCATCGCGTCGCCGGAGGCGTAATTTGATCAAACTCGGATGGGCTCCTTTTAGTCGCCAAAGACCGTAGCGCGGCAAATTCTATCGGGCGGTTGGTGCTTCTGCAGCATCCATCCCGGCACACGAGCCTTGGACACCAACAGATCGCTTCCGTTCTGGCGATATTGCGTTCGCCGCCTGTCAACTGGCGATCCTCAGGCAGTTTGACGCGCGACTTGCGACGCCGACGGGTCTGAGCGGTTCGTGAACGCGCCTACGAATTCATATTGGCGGCCAAGCGGCGCGCGGCGAGCCCCGTCATCTCGCATTTTGGCGATGTGACGACACGACAGGATTGCGCGACGTTTCTGCGAACAGGATTGCCACTCCTGATAACGCCCCATTGAGGGGCGGCATAAGGGTCGCTTCGCTTCGGTCGGCACCCGTGCTTGCAAGCAGGCGGCGTCTACCTGCGGAGCGGCCCAACTCGACGATATTTGAATTCCGATCCTCGCTTGCCTGACGGGCCCCGACTGTAAGGAATGAAAAAAGTGATCCGATGGCTTTGCCAAATTGGCGCTGCTGCGATCATCATGTTGGGTTTGATCCCAGCATATGCGGCAGAAACCAGAACCGCCCGAATGGTGACCGCAGGAGATGCGAGCCAGCCGGTAGGACATTGGCGCTATTGCAAGATCAATCCCGATGATTGCGCATCGATCTCTGACAATGCCGGTGCGCGGATCTTATCCTCAAATCTCTGGTTTGAGTTGGTGGATGTGAATCGATCGGTCAACGACACGGTCCGGCCAGCAACGGACCTGGAGACCTATGGGGTCGATGACCTCTGGATGGTGGCCAAGGATGTGGGCGACTGTGAAGACTATGTATTATTGAAAAGAAAGCTATTGATGCAAAACGGCTGGCCGGCGAGCGACTTGCTGATCACCATCGTCAGGCAGTTTGATGCCGAAGGCAACATGCTGCCGGAACTTCATGCTGTACTTACGGTGCGCACGAACGAAGGTGATTTCGTGCTCGACAATCTCGAACCGGAAATTCGCCTGTGGGTTCAAATACCTTACTACTTCCTCAAGCGCCAATCTGTAACGAATTCCGGTCGCTGGGAGCGTATTGACGATCACTGGCAACCGGCCACATTCGTCCGCTCCATCAGTTGATGCCGCGAGTGCACCATGTGAGCAATTCTGATCAGCCTTTTGTGGTCATTTCGTCTAGCTTGATGGCGCCGGAAAGTCAGTTCGCCCGGCCTTAAAAAGAGTTCCAGCGCTTATTGTTTCCGCAATCGATCTGCCGATCGATCATGGGAACCGGAGGTTGCCATGAACATGTCAAACCAAAGTCTTGTGGTCATACTTTTCGTCGGCTTGATAGCCGGATGGCTTGCCGGCCAAATCATGAGAGGCGTCGGTTTCGGAATTGTCGGCGATATCATCATCGGCATACTGGGTGCCTTTATCGGCAGTTGGCTGCTTCCTCAACTCGGAATCCACTTCGGCAGCGGCATTGTCGTGGCAATTATCAACGCCACGGTTGGCGCGGTGGTATTGTTGGTGATCATCGGCCTCCTTCGTGGCGGAGGGAGATGGCGACGGAATTGGTTCAGCCGCTAAAAGGAAACGGACAGTTGCCTGCTCTCACTGGCCGTCCGGGCTGAAAGCCTTCATCCCCTTTGCCAAATGTGGCAACCTTTTCGCATATCGGTGGTCAGATGGCTTGCCGCACCTGGCGCCGACTGTATTCGTGTGCCGATTTCATGAGCGCTGCCGAGACCTTGTTGCCAATAGCGTCGTGTGGTCGTTGCTCATTGTAGTCTCTTCGCCAAACCTCCAATTTTTCCGCCGCATCCGCAAGGCTCACTAATCAGTGGGCGTTCAGACATTCCGCTCGTAGCCTCGCATTGAACGCTTCGATGAACGCGTTGTCGGTTGGGCTTGCCCGGTCGCGAGAAGTCGAGCGTCACACCGTTCTGATAGGCTCAAATGTCCATGTCACGCGAGACGAACTCCGGGCCCTGATCGACGCGAATGGTCTTCGGATAGCCGATCCGGGAACATACCCGTTCCAGGGTGGCGACCACATCCTCACCGCGGCGATGACTGCGCAGCGCAACAAGACCGACAAGGCCGATGCGCTCGGCATCGCCCACATCATGCGTACCGGCTGGTTCCGCCATGCCCATATCAAGTCGGAGGCGTGCTACCGGATGCGGCTTCTGCTGACGCAGCGGCGCAATCTCAAACGCAAGGTGCTCGACATCGAGAACGCCGTCCGCCACTCGCTGAAAACCTTCGGCATCCGCATCAAGGGCACCGGCCGCGGCGGCTTCGAGAAGGCGGTGCGCGATGCCGTCGCCGGCGACGCGCTGACCCGCGAGCTGATGGACGCGATGCTGACAGCGCGCGCCGTGCTGTGGAAGCAGTACTGCCGGCTGCACGATTTGGTGGTGCGGTTCGTCGCCGGCAACGAGCTGGCGCGGCGCTATCTGGCGATCCCCGGCGTCGGTCCGGTGACGGCCTTGAGCTTCATCGCGGCGATCGACGATCCGTCGCGATTCCGGCGTTCGCGCGACGTCGCGGCCTACTTCGGGCTGACCTCGCGGCGCTGGCAGTCGGGCACCTCGATCGACGTCCAGGGGCGCATCTCGAAAGCCGGCGACCCGGATGTGCGGCGCGCGCTCTACGAGGCGGCTTCCGCCCTGATGACGCGCTTTAGGGGCAAGGACAAGGTCAAGACCTGGGGTCAGAGCCTCGCCAAACGCTCGTGCCAGCGCAAGGCGACCGTCGCGGTTGCGCGCAAGCTGGCGACAATCATGCACGCGATGTGGACCGACGGCACCTTCTATGCCGGCGATCCGGCGGCCAGCGACAGCGAGCTCGCCCGGCGCGCGGCGCGCAAGGACCGCAAGCTCCTGGGCGCCCATCGATGAACAGAGAAGCGACATTAAAAGCGCGGCGCACCGGCAGGTGACGGGCGCGAACTGAACAAGGAGCTCCGCTGCGGCGGATGAGGACTGGTGCAGACCAGGGACGACGGGAAGCACGCTATCTTGCCTGCGGCCGCGCGCTTTTTGCGGCGCGCGGACCGCGCACGAATGCCTGTGATGCTGCCCCGTCAATCCGATGGCGATATGCGCCGCGACGGTTCGAACGCTGCTCTCGTGCAGCCGAAACACCCCGTCGCCGAGCGCGGAGGACTGCACGGCGCACCGGGACTCGACCGATTTGCAGGTGAGCGTATTGCCGCAAGGCTGCGACGTGTTACGAAGTAGAAAGAAGGGGAAACGACGATGGAAGACAGTTCATCTTAAGCACTGCCGATTAGGACGGCAAGATAAAGGGCCGCGAGGTACGGCTCGGTCGGGTTGGCGGTTTTCCTAGCTTCGCGCGGCCATTTCGCGATGTGCGCGGCCATCGCGCGCGGTGCGTGCTCGCACTTTTGGCAATCCTTTCAATGAAAATCCCACCTCACGGGAGAAGCGGCCGTGAAGGGGGAGGGGGGAAATCGCCGCTGATCCCCACCGCGCCGCCAAGGCCGCAGCGAGGCTTTCTTTGCCCGACGAGATCGGCTGCGACCTTGAATGATACGGCAATTTGCCGTATATGGCATGGAGGAGTTAAGCCATGCCCAAGCCCCTTGCCGAAAACGATACGGCCCGCCTGGAAGCGCGCATCCCGGTACAAGTTTATGACCAGATGCAGCGCGCCGCTCGCCTGCGCGGAATGACCCTGACAGGCTATCTCATCGCGACGGCGGGAGAGGACGCCCGGCGGGTTGTCGAGGACGCCGAGATCATGCGCCTCGCGCGCGCCGATCAAATCCGCTTCGCCGAGGCGCTGATCAATCCGCCCAAACCAAATACGCGGTTGGCCCGCGCCGCGAAGCGGCATGCCGAACTGATTGAGCGTCGGTGAGCGCCCGATTCATCATCGAGCCGCTGGAGAAGGAACACAGGCGAACGGACTTCGCCTGCGGCAACGACCGGATCGACAGCTACTTCCGCGAGGTTGTGTCACAGGATGTGAAGCGCAAATACGCGACGTGCTTCGTCGCCAGGGAAATTGCCACGGATCGGGTTGGTGGCTTCTACACGCTGTCTTCGAGCAACGTGCCTCTGAACGAGGTTCCTGAGCCGCTGGCAAAGAAGCTTCCGCGCTACCCCTCCGTTCCGGCGGTGCTGATCGGTTGGCTTGGCCGGCACACCGACTATGCCGGCCAGGGACTCGGCGAAGCCCTGCTGTTTGACGCGATCAAGACCGTCGCGACATCGCCGATCGGGGCGCACGCTATCTTCGCCGACGCCATCGACGACAAAGCCGTATCATTCTACGCGGCCTTCGGCTTCGTGCCTTTGATCGAGCGGCCCCGCACGCTCTATCTGCCTGTGTCGACAGCAATGGGCCTGGTATCAGCATGAATAGACCAAACCTAATCGCGTCCTGCCCGCCGTCCGCCGCAGTGCGCAAGTATTTGCACGCGACAGCACGAAGCGGCCTCCGGCTCAGAAAAAAGCGGTTTCTTCAGAGGCCTCGTTGGTCGAATTCTGGAGCAATGTTCCGCTCAAATCGCCTACGGCAGCCCACAGCATCCGAGCAGCTCGAAGAACTGCTGGGCTATCCGTGGCCGTTCCCCCGCAGACCGCCGAAGCACGACCTCTCTGCCTGGACCGTCACCGACGACTGGCCGGAAGGTGTTCCGCTCACGGAAGCCGAGCTGGACGTGTTCGAGCGATGGTTCGGCGACCTCTTCGATGAACTGTTCGGACCAGAACCGTGAACTGACAAGGAGGCAACGCTCATGACCAGGCCCCAGAAAATCACGGGGGCACGCGCCGCCCTCTATCTGCGCGTCTCGACTGCGCGGCAGGCCGAGCATGATGTCTCCATTCCCGACCAGAAGCGGCAGGGTGAGGCCTACTGCAAGTCGCGCGGCTATCAGCTCGTCGAAACCTATGTGGAACCCGGCGCATCGGCGACGAACGACCGCCGCCCCGAGTTTCAGCGGATGATCGAGGCTGGGACCAGCAAGCCCGCACCGTTCGACGTCGTGATAGTCCATTCGTTCAGCCGGTTCTTCCGCGACCACTTCGAGTTGGAGTTCTACGTCAGGAAGCTCGCCAAGAACGGCGTCCGGCTTGTCTCTATCACCCAGGAGATGGGCGACGATCCCATGCATGTCATGATGCGCCAGATCATGGCGCTGTTCGACGAGTATCAGTCCAAGGAGAACGCCAAGCATGTGATGCGAGCCTTGAAGGAAAACGCCCGACAGGGCTTCTGGAACGGCTCGCTGCCGCCCATCGGCTATCGCACCGTCGCGGCCGAGACGCGCGGCGCCAAGGTCAAGAAAAAGCTGGAGATCGACCCGTTCCACGCCGACACGGTGCGGCTGATTTACCGGCTTGCCCTGCATGGTGACGGTACGACCGGGCAGATGGGCATCAAGAACATAGTCTCCTATCTCAACCGCAACCGCATTTTTACTCGCGATGGCGGGCGTTGGGGCATCGGCCAGGTCCATCGCATCCTGACGCGAACCGCCTATGTCGGGCAGCACGAGTTTAACAAGCGGAGCAAGACCAAGGAACTGAAGCCGGTCACCGAAGTCGTCACCGTGCCGGTTCCGCCGATCGTCGACCGCGAGACGTTTGACGCGGTGCAGGCGCTGCTGAAAGCCCGCAATCCCAAAGTCATGCCCGCCCGCGTGGTCAGCGGTCCGACCATGCTCACCGGCCTCATCCACTGCGCCAAATGCGGTGGAGCCATGACCATCCGCACCGGAAAAGGCGGGCGCTACCGCTACTATGCCTGCTCGACCAAGGCGCGGCAGGGGCCGACCGCCTGCGAGGGCATGGCCGTGCCGATGGAGAAGCTCGACGATCTGGTCGCCCGCCACTTGGAGGACCGCCTGCTCCAGCCCGAGCGGCTGGAGGCGATCCTTGCCGCTATTCTCGATCGTCGGGAAGAACGGGCCGGGCGACGGCGCGAGCATATCGCCGAGTTGAACAAGCGTACCGCGGAGTCGGAGTTGCGCCTCAAGCGCCTTTATGACGCCATCGAGGCGGGTGTTGCCGACCTGGACGATCCGGCGCTCAAGGATCGCATCGACGGCCTCAAGGCCGTCCGCGATCAAGCCAAGACCGACGCCGAGCGCGCCCGGGCCATGCTCGATCACTTAGGCCAGAAGGCGGTGACGCCGGAAATGCTGCGCGAGTTAGCCAAGACGGCCCGTAAGCGCATCCGGTTGCAAGGAGGTGGCTATCGCCGCGGCCACCTGCGCGCGCTCGCCCAGCGCGTCGAGGTCGATAACGGCGAGGTCCGCATCATCGGATCAAAGTCCCAGCTGCTTCAGACGCTGGTCGCGAATGGGGGCGTAAACGCAGTGCCCACTCAGGGACTGAAGTGGCGGAGAAGGGGGGATTCGAACCCCCGAGACGGCTCATCACCATCTACTCCCTTAGCAGGGGAGCGCCTTCGACCACTCGGCCACCTCTCCGGCACGGCGCAGATAGCCTTTCGTCCGCCCCGGTTTCAAGCAAAAACCCTTTGCGGCAGAATTCTCAACCCGATTTTGCTGTGCGGATTTGCGTGAGGCGACATGGCTGCCAGGGTTCTGGCAAGGCTATTGCGCCGGCTGGTACTGCGCCAGCCACCGCAGCAGAGCCAGTACGAATTCCGGGTTGTCCCTGCCCTCCGGGGTATTGAACCCGACCGCTTCTTCGCCGGGCATCAGCTGCGCGCTGAAAGCGGCTGCCTCTCCGAAAACGGCGATGCGGCCCTTGTGATATTCCATGGCCGCGCCCTGCGCCATGCCGGAGGCATCGATTCGCGGCACCGAAGTGAGGTTGCGCTGCAGGTCGTAGGTCAGGAAGGCCGACCAACCCTGCGGAATGGTCAACAGGGTGGTCGCGTCGTCGGCCGGGATGAACGCCTGGCCGCCAAAGGCCTGAAAGTTATCGATTTTTGGTCGGCCGGTAGAGCCGTCGGTAATCGCATGCGCGGTGTTCAGACCGGCTCCGGGGCGGAAATCGAGGATCACATGGGCATAGCCGGCATCGGCCGATTTTGCCTCGGCGACGTGGCCGTTGAGAAACGTGAAGCCGAACGCCGCCGCCAGCTTCGAAGCGCCACCGCCCAGCGGCGCATGGTCGGCGAGAATCAGCAATCCGCCGCCGTCTTCTACCCACTTCCGGATCGACGCGATCTCGGCGTCGCTGAACGCCGATGGCGGGTCCATCGCCGGGAAATCGCGCCAGTCCGGGCGGTGGTTGTTGATGAGAACGAGGATTTTCGCTGCGTTGGGCGCGACATTGTCGATGTCCTCGGTTTGAAAGCCGTCGCTGCGGGCAAGCCGCGCGAGCGGCTCGTGCGAACCGTTGGCGACGAAGTCGCTGAGTTGGCGCGAGAACGCGATCAGCGGACCTTTCCCGGTGCCCCAGGCCGGATCGTGATTTTCGAAGGTCCAGTCGGAATCGGGACCCTGGGCGCGCTGGGCCAGGGCTGGCTCGACGGAGACGAAAGCCAGTAGTGCGAAGGCAGCCGCGACGGCGCGGCGCGGCATCATGACGGCTTTTCCGTCGCCAGCGCCGCCAGTTCCTTCTCATAGGACTCGACATAGGGCCCGAGGGCGTCGATGACCGGGCCAAGGAATTTCTCGTAGTTGCGCCACTTGCCCATCGACGAAGAATAAACCGGCTGGCGCACTTGCCAATTCGATAGCGTCCTGACAGAGCGCTGCCCCGTACGGTCCAAAACCGGGTCTTCCCAGTCTAGGCTTACATGGGCAATCAGCGCGCGTGCGTTCCACTCGGTGTTGGCGACGAGATCTTCATAATAGACTTCGTGCATCCGGCCTGGCAACACTTCGCGCCAATGATCCATCAATTGCAGATAATGGCGGAAGTATAGGCCGAGAGTGGCCAGATCGGTTTTGTACGCATTATGGAATTTGCGCATCGAGTTGGAAAACAGCGATAGGCAGTTATCGAGCGGATGGCGGCGCACATGGATCATTGCCGCATTCGGGAAAAACAGGTGGATGAATCCGACGCTCTGGAAATTGTGCGGCAGCTTGTCGGTAAAATGCGGGGTCGACCCCATGATTCCCGCGCAGCGTTTCAGATAATCACTGGCAAGCTCGCGGACTTCGGCCTCCGTCAGCCTGGCGACGTTTTCGGCATAACGGCCGGCTGCGTTCGAATTCATGCCGAAATGGTCTGAGTACCCGGACATATAGTTCTGCTCGTCGCCGGCGCTAATTTTCGAATGGGCGCCAAGCAGGCTTTCGGTCAGCGTGGTGCCGGAGCGGGGCATCCCGAATACGAAGATCGGCTGTCGCGTTGGCAGCCCGGTTCCCTGCCTCATCAGGAAAAGCGATTTGGGGAACGCCTCGACCGAGTTCTTCCAGAACGGCGGAACCAGGGGACCGCGCGCAGGCATGCGCAGGCGATTGGCTTCGACGAAAAAGGGGAACGCTTCGTCATGACGGCCGACATCGTCGAGGATTTTTCCGCATCCGTAGTTGAGGTTGGCCGCGATCGACAAGTCAGTGGTGTGCTGCAAAGCAACATTGCAGCGCGCAATGAATCCATCAATTTCTTCTGGCCTGAAGCGTTTCGCCGTGGTCAGCGAATAAAGTGCCATTCCGTAGTTTGGGTCGAGGTTACTCGCCTTTTCATAGAATTCGATCGCTGTTTCGTGGTTGCCGGCCATCGAATGCACCCGGCCGAGATCGTGCAGCATGCTGGCGTCTGGCGGGCTGAGGCGGACGCAGCGCTCATAGGCTGCAAGGGCCTCCTTCGGCCGTCCCGATTCTTCGAGCACGAAACCTAGCATGCGGTGATTCTGCGCATTGCGCGGGTCAATCTCGCAGAGTTTGCGGCCATATTTGCGCGCGTCGGCAAAAAGCCGCGCGTCCATGCAGCCGGAAATCAGTCGAAGCAGGATTTCGGGGTCTTTTTTGCGAATCGCCAGCGCGCTTTTCAGGTAGCTGACTGCCTGGCTGGGGCTGCGATCGACGGCAGCCAGGCTTGCCATGGTCAAAATCGCATCGACGTTTTTTGGATTGCGCTTCAACTCGGCTTCGGCACGACTCATCAAGGCCATGCGTCGGGTCGCCGTCATTTCGGCAGCTTTGAGTTCCTGCATGTGAGGTGACCTGCGAGCAAGTTGCGGGCGCTCAGGCTCATGAGCCAAAACCTGGGCCGCCGTCAAGAATTTGTCCGACCGGAAGCGATCCATCGCGAGTATGTTGAGTTCCCGGCGTCCTTCGCGAGCGATTCCTCTGCAGGTTTGGCTCGAATCTGCACCGCCGAAGCTCGAAGGTGGTTTTTTCCTGCCAGATTTTCCGTAAATGCCGGTGCCGGCAGGGGTTTCTGTGTCATTTTCGCAACAGGCCGGAATGGAACTGGTTTGCTGTGGCTGTGGAAACCGGTTTCTTCATTGCGTGGCAAATCGCAATCGCTATGGTCGCCTGTGAGACGAGGGCTCTGGCCAACGTCTTTGGTTCACGGGCAGGTTTTCCGATTTTACTAGTGGTCTGATAACCCGCCCCTCAATAACAAGACTGATTTTTGACTGGAGGTCAGGACAATGAAACTCAAGAGCCTTCTTCTGGGTTCTGCGGCGGTTCTCGTCGGCGCAATTGGCTCGCAAGGCGTTGCCCGCGCAGCCGATGCCATCGTCGTCGAGCCGGAGCCGGTGGAATACGTGCGCATCTGCGACGCGTATGGCAAGGGCTGGTTCTACATTCCCGGAACCGAAACCTGCCTGAAGTTCGACGGCGACGTCCGCGTACAATACGGTGTCGCGCACTATCACACCGATCCCGCCGACGAAACTTCGGCCCACGAGTTCAACTACCGCGTCCGTCTGAACGTGCGCGCCAACAACGAAACCGAATACGGCACGTTGGCTAGCCGTATCCGGTTCAGGGGTGTGGGATCCACCGATGCAATCGGTTCCATTACTCCGCACCAGGATCTGACGTCGCAGGCCGAAGGTCCGTATTCGGGCTCTGCCGACGTTGACTGGGCGGTGATCAGCCTGGCTGGATTCCGCATCGGCTTTGCCGACTCCTACTGGGCGACGGCCGGTTCCTACGGCTTCTATCAGGCCCGTTTCGACGGTCCGTATAGTTTCCGCAACGGCCTTTTCTTCGACTACACCTGGGCCGGCAACGGATGGACCGCCACGATCGGTTTGGAAGACGGCGCGCAGTCGGGTGAAGCGGGTGCACCGGATATCTACGGCGGCGTCACCTATTCGGGTTCGGGCTGGTACTTGGCGGGCATCTATTACTACAACTCGTCGGCAAGTGCTGGCGCCTGGAAGGTCCGTGCAGACTACGACTTCGGCACGAACGGCTTCGCGATTGGCGGCTGGTATATGGACGACAATGGCGATACCGATTACGTGAAGGGCCATGACTTTGGCATAACCGCCAAGATGAACCTGACCGACAACCTGGTCCTGTTCGGTGGTTATGGCCAGCATGCAGACGAGTACAACTGCCCGTTGGCTACTTGGAACGCCAACTTCTGCAACCCGCTCTCGGCCGATGCTTCGGGCGATACCAGCTTCGAGACGACGACGGTCGGTGTTGCATGGAACGTCGTTCCTGGTCTGCTGATCCAGCCGGAATGGCTGAAGCAGTGGTCTAACGGCAACAACGCCGCGCAGGGCTTCGGCCGCTTCTCACTGCGTATCGTCCGCTCGTTCTGATCGGGTCGACTTGGAATCGAAATCGAGGGGCCCGGGGAAACCCGGGCCTCTTTTTTTCGCGACGGCAGCGAACGCCTCGCGTTGGCGCTTCATGCGTCCGCGTTTGCTTGCATCCCCGATTGCGTTATCATCCGGCTTTGCCAGGCGGAACCGGAGGCGCTGTAGCGCTGCGCAGATTTCCTGCGCGGGAGAGGGAAATCATGTGCAATTGGCAAAAATGGATCTTGCCCGGCATCGTTGCCGTTCTGCTCCTCACCGGCCTTGCGATGTTTTGGCAATTGCCCGCGGTCGAAGCCAATCTCAAGCAGCGAGTCAGCGCCGCGCTCGCGCCCGAGCAGGCTGGGGGCAGGTCACCGTCGGCAGCCGCGATGTGACGATCGACGGGCATGGCGCCGGACGAGGCGGCAATTACCGCCGCGCAGCCAGATCGTGGAAAATATTCCCGGCGTCCACAGCGTCACTGTCAATGCGACCCTGCCGCCGATTGCCAAGCCGTGGATTTTCAATGCCGAGCGCACCGGAGACAAGATCGCGATCTCGGGCAACTATGCCAGCGAAGCCTCGCGCGAACTCCTGCAGTCAGCGGCGCAGGCGGCTGTTCCCGGCGCGAAGATCGAGGATAACCGCACGCTCGCGCGTGGCGCGCCGCAGGATGCCGATTTGCTGGCTTCCTATGTGGTGGCGCAACTGGCCGGCCTTGGCGATGGCAAGATTGCGATCTCCGATCTTGCCGTTTCGGTGTCGGGCCGCGCCAGTTCGGTCGACGCGTATGAAAATATCACCGGCGCGTTGTCCGCGGGTTTGCCGGCCGGCGGATCGCTGACGGCGCTGGCGGTCGAGCCGGCAATCGTTGACCCATACGAATTCAAGGCGCGCAAGCAGGCCGAAGGCATCCTGCTCGAAGGCTATATGCCCGATCAGGCAACTCGCGATGCGGTCATCTCAGCCGCAAAATCATCCAATCCCGGATCTGCGATCGAAGATGCCACACGCATTGCCGCCGGGGTGCCGGACGGCGTCGACTGGGCCGGCGCCACCGCGTTCGCGCTGGCCGAACTTGGCGGTCTTTCGTCCGGCAGCGCCGCCATCTCCGGGTCCGACTTGTCGATCGAGGGCAGGGCGGCGGATTCCGATTCGTTCGAAGCCATCGGCAAGGCGCTGGCCGCCGAATTGCCCGGCGGTTTGAAACTTGCCAACGCCGCCATCGGCCAGCCGCTGATTTCGCCGTGGACCTGGTCGCTGAGCGCCAAAGGCGGCGCGGTCGATCTCGCCGGCTTTGCGCCGGACAAGGCAACGGCGCAGCGCAACATCGCCGACGCGCGTGACCGCTTTGCGAGCTCGCTCGAAATTCGCGATGCCCAGAAGCTCGGCGCCGGCGCGCCGGCCGGTGTCAACGACGCCTATGCTGCGGCGATCCAGGTCGCCAGCCGGCTCGCGGATGCGACGGTCGCCATCGAAAACAGCGCGGTTCGCCTTAGTGGCCAGGCTTTTACGGGAACAGCGGCCAACGAGATCCGCGCCCAGTTCGCCAGCACCTTGCCGGCCGGCTGGTCCGCCACGGTCAGGATTGCCGTACGAGCAACCTGCCGAATTTGTCGCGGCTCCACAATGCCAGCAACAGATCACTGGCCTTGTGTCAGGGACCAGCATCCGCTTTGCTTCGGCCTCGTCCGAGATTGAACCGTCGTCCTACGGACTGCTCGATCGGCTCTCCTATGAAATTCGCCGTTGTCCGGAAGCGCAGATCGAAATCGGTGGTCACACCGATGCCGACGGCGATGCCGACACGAATATGCAATTGAGCCAGACGCGCGCCGAAGCGGTCAGCACCTATCTCGTGCGCGCCGGCGTTCTCTATAGCCGCCTCAAGGCTAAAGGCTATGGCGAGAGCAAGCCGATCGCTGACAACGCGACCGCCGAAGGCAAGGCCGCCAACCGGCGCATCGAATTCACCGTCATTCAGTGAGGTTCGGCTCATGTGGTATTTGGCGACGCAACTGTCCTGGCTGCTTGCAATCGCGCTCCTTACCGGTGTCGTTGTCGGCTGGACCACTTCCGGTCGCGCCGCGGGCACCAAGGAGTAGCGGCCATGGTCATGTTTCTGCTCCAATCCGCGCTGCTGCTGGCAATCGCCTTCCTGCTTGGCTGCGTCGTCGGCTGCCTGCTGCACCGATATCTTGCCGCATCCGCCGCCACAGTGCCGGCCGCTGGTGACAAGAAGATTGATGAAGCGCCCGCCAAGTTGGAAAGTTCGGCGGAGCCTGCGCTAAAGCCCGCCGCCGAGCCGGCCATGACGTGCGCGACCGGAGCCTGCGGCCGCGCCGCTGCCGGTCGCTACTGCTACAGGCAAGGATGACCTGAAGCGCATTCGTGGCATCGGCAAGCAGAACGAGAAACGTCTCAACGACGCCGGCATCACGCGTTATTCGCAGATCGCCGGCTGGACAGCCGGCGATCAGAAGCAATGGGGAGAGAAACTCGCATTTCCGGGCCGCATCGAGCGCGAGGACTGGGTCGGGCAGGCCAAAGTTCTGGCGGAAGGTGGCGACACCAAGTTTTCCAAACGCGTAAAGAGTGGCGACGTCCCGACCAGTCAATGACCGTCGCCGCGCCCGTCGTTGCGCGCCGCTCCGCGCGGATCGGTTTTTTTGAGAAACGCCGCGATTTGTGCCGGCAAGCCGCCGGTAGCGAGATCGGGCGCATGGCCCTGACCTTCCACGGTCACCGCATCGAGGGCCGGGTGCATCTGCGCCATCTCACGAACGGTGGCCTCCTCGAGCAAGTCGCTGTTTTGGCCGCGGATCACCAGCACTGGCACCGAAACCAGGCCGCGAAATTGCGGCCACATTTGCGGTAGCGAGTGATCGAAGTGGACATTGGCGAGCGTGCGCAACAGCGCCGGATCGTACCGGCGGTGGATGCCGCCGTCGCGCTCCTCGAAGATTGCGTGCGCCTGGCGCTCCCAATCGGCATCGCCGAAAGCGGTGAATTGTCCTTCACCGGCGGATTTCAGAAATCGCACCGCGCTCGACCAGTTGGCGAAATCGTGATTGGAGGAGATGTGGTTGCGAATTCGCAACAGGCCCTTCGCGCCGATTTTCGGTCCGACATCGTTGAGCACTACTGCCTTGAGCAAGGTCGGACGCAATGCCGACAGGATCATTGCAATCAGCCCGCCGCGCGACGTGCCGATAATTGCGGCCTCGCCGATACCGGCCGCCGTCACGGCCGCCAGCACATCGTCGGCTTCGGTCAGTGGATTGTAATTTTGCGGATTGCTGTCCCAGGCCGACATGCCGCGGCCGCGATAGTCGATTGCGAAGGTGGCTCGCGGAGTTTGCGGATCACTGGCCAGATGCAGCGCAAGCTCATGGAAGTCGGCGGAATTGCGGCTGAGGCCAGCCAGACAAACCACGACCGGACGGTCGCGGTGCTGCCAACCATATCGGCGCGCCGACAGCCGCAACCCGTCCGGCGCCGAGTAGTCGAACCTGGTCCAGCCGGTTAAATCGTCTTGGTTCATGGTTTTCGAACTTCGGAGGATGCCGAAGTTGTAGGTGCCGCTGCCGGAGGTGACAAGGGTCGCTGGCGTTGCGAACCTTAGCGCCGGCCGAAGCGCAGATCCGAGATGATGTCGAATTCGCCGGCGCCGATGCGGGCTTTATAGACCTGATAATTCTCCATCACCCGCTGCACGTAGTTGCGGGTTTCGGTGAACGGAATCCGTTCGACCCAGTCGACGACCTCGCTGATCGGCTTGCCGCGCGGATCGCCGTAGGTTTCCAGCCACTGCTTTACCCGCCCCGGACCAGCATTATAGCCAGCAAAAGTCAGGATGTAGGAATTGTCGAAACTGTCGAGTTGATGCGAAAGGTAAGCCGATCCAAGCGCGGCGTTATAGGCTGGGTCGGTGGTCAATCGCTGGCGGTCGTACTTGATGCCCTGCATCTTCGCCATCGCCTTGGCGGTCTCGGGCAGCAGTTGCAGCAATCCGCGGGCATTGGCCGGCGAAACCGCGCCGATGTTGAAGGCGCTTTCCTGCCGCGCGACCGCATAGGCAAGTGCGCGCCCCGCGTTGCTGACATTGGCGAATTTCGGAATGGCTCCAAGCGGCCAGGAAACTGTGTCGACTTCGAGGCCGCGGCCGTGAGCGATCTTGCCGATCTGCAAGGCAAGCGTGCGATCGCCGCGATCTTCGGCGCGTGCCGCCAACAGCGCCAGTTCGCCCGGCGAGTTCAGACGCTCGGCCAGATCGCGATAGATGATGTCGGCCCGCCAGGCCTGGCCGGAATCTTCGAGCAGCTGGATGGCGCGCACCAATTCGCGCGCGGCGAAATTCTCCCGCTCCGCTGGGCTCGGCCTCGGATCGTTGATCGCCAACTTGCGCCGGCCGAGTTGCTGGACCGCAAGCTGGCCGTAGAAAGTCGTGTGGTAGTGTGCCGCCGAGGCCAGATCTCTCGCCCCGGCAATTGGCCCTAGCGCCTGTGCTTTCCAGTAGTGGCCGCGCGCCTGGCTGATCGGCGTCGAGGAGACGCGCAGCAATCGGTCGAAGTGACGAATTGCCAGCTTCGGGTCTTTGAGGAAGCGCAACGCGTACCAGCCAGCATGGAATTCCGCCTCGGCAGCAACGGCTGCGCTTTCCGCGCTGTGGGCGGCGGCAAGGTTGTATGCGGATTGCGCATCGCCGGCGTCGATCAGCGCACGCGATACCAGACGTCGCTCAACCCACCATTCGTCCGGGTCGACGAGCGCATCGGCGTCTCGTGGCGCGCCTTCGATGAATTTTGCGGCTGCCTGCGGGTCACCGGATTTGCGCGCCAATTTCGCACGCATGAACAGATAGGCAGGGTCGGCTTTTTGCGCGTCCGGCAATGCGTCCAGAAGCTCGCCGGCCTTGCCATCGTCGCGCAGCACCGCGGTCCACGCCTTGGCCGTTTCCTCCATGCCGGCCAGCGGCGCCATGCGCAAACCGTCCTTGGCGCGCTCGCTGTAAAACAGCATCAGCATGCGCTTGCGATGATCCTCTGGCGTCAACGCATCTCCGGCTTCCGAAAGAATGCGTTTCTCGGTGGAAGCGAGAAGGCGGTTCTCGCGCCAGAAGGGGCGCAGCGCCAAATTGGCCGAGTTCTTGTCGCCGACGGAAAGATAACTTTGGGCGAGCGCTATCGCGCCTGAAACGCTTTCCGGCTGGCGACCGACGAAGGCGGCGATGATTGCCTGCGGCGGCAGGTGCTCGGAGGCGAGCGCCACCTCTGAGTTGATCCGCATCGACTGCTGGCCCGGCCATTCGGTGAGTTCGTTTGCCGTCCTTGCGATTTCGCCCGAAGAAATTCCCGAGAGGCCTGAAAGCGCGATCGCCCAGGAAAGCAGCCGCCGCTCAAGGCTGCCCGCGGGCAGGCTTTCGCGAATGCCGAGCGCTTTTGTCGCGTCCTTATCCTGCAGCGCGTCGAGCCCATCACCGAGCGTCCCGCCAAGAGCCGCGGCATTTGCCCCTACATTTGCATTGCGCGAAACCGCGACGGGGCCGGAATTTGCCAGCACGCCCTTGCGCGCCAGACTGGTGACCGAGCCGACGGCGCTGTTATCAAGGGCATCGTCGTCAGCTTCCGCGCTGAACCCGCGCAGGTTCGATGGCCGTTTGGCCGGGACCGGAACATCTTTGATGCCCAATAGCTGTGCGATCGGGTCGGCTTCGCCGGCCGTCGCAAGAGATGCGTTGCCCAACCCGAAGCCAAGCATGCATACCGACAAGATCGTCGAGAGCATTTGCTCCCGTCGGCGGCGTGATATCATCTGATTATCCAACCCGTCGTGATCGCTGAGTATGCCATTCTTTGCCGGTCAATTGTGACATGATCGGGTCAAAGCATGAAGCGATGGTAAACAATCACTTTAAGAAATTTCAACAATCGGCGATGTTGCGGGGCCATTGTCGCGCCTGTATGTTCGGTTCTGCGCGCGGGTTTGGCGCATGCGCCTAACCAACTGAAATTCATGATATTTCGAGGCGGGCAATGCGGGGATTAGCAATGTCTGCCATGCAAAAGTTTCGCGGGTCGATGCCCGCTCTGGTCACGCCATTCACGGATTCGGGAGCTTTCGACGAAAAGGCGTTCCGCGATTTCGTCGAATGGCAGATCGAGGAAGGCAGCAACGGCCTGGTGCCGGTCGGCACAACCGGCGAATTGCCGACATTGTCCCATGACGAGCACAAGCACGTTGTCGAGGTGACGATCGAAGTCGCGCGCGGCCGGGTGCCAGTCATCGCAGGCGCCGGCTCCAACAACACCGCCGAGGCGATCGACCTCGCCAAGCATGCCGAAAAGGCTGGTGCCGACGCGGTGCTAGTTGTGACTCCCTACTATAACAAGCCGAGCCAGCGCGGCCTGAAGGCGCATTTCGGCGCGGTTGCCGACGCCATCTCGATTCCGCTGTTCATCTATAACATTCCGCCGCGTTCGGTCATCGACATGACGCCGGAAACGATGGCCGACCTCCGCCATAGCCGCCAAAACATCGTCGGTGTGAAGGACGCCACCGCCAATCTCGCCCGCGTGACCGAGCAGCGCCGTGCCTGCGGCGAGGATTTCGTTCAGCTTTCCGGCGAAGACATCACTGCACTCGGCTTCATGGCTCATGGCGGCAACGGCTGCATTTCGGTGACGGCCAATGTCGCGCCGCGCCTGTGCGCCGAATTCCAGGAAGCCTGCCTTACCGGCCGCTACGACAAGGCGTTGAAATTGCAGGACACGCTCGCCCCGTTGCACAAGGCGTTGTTCCTGGAGCCGAACCCCGCCGGCGCGAAATATGCGTTGTCGGTGCTTGGCCGCATGGACCAGACGGTGCGTTCTCCGATGGTAGCGCTCGAGGAGAACAACAAATCGATCGTCCGCGACGCGATGACCCATGCCGGTCTCATCAACTAACCAATTGCGCGATCCGGCAAGATGGCGCCAAAGGCGAAAAAGAAGGATTCGGTGAACGGCCGCCTGATCGCGGACAATCGCAAGGCGCGCTTTTCCTACGAATTTGTCGACACGCTCGAAGCCGGCATCCAGTTGACCGGCACCGAGGTCAAGGCACTGCGCGGCGGCAAGGCCAATATAGCGGAGAGCTATGCGACGCCGGAGCAGGGCGAGCTGTGGCTCATCAACTCCTATATTCCCGAATATCTGGAAGCCAACCGCTTCAACCACAATCCGCGCCGGCGACGGAAGTTGTTATTGCATCGCAAGGAAATGGCGCGGCTGATGCAGGCTGTGGCGCGCGATGGCATGACCATCGTGCCCAACCGTCTCTATTTCAACGACCGCGGCCTGGCCAAACTGCAGATCGCGCTCGCCAAGGGCCGCAAGGCCCATGACAAGCGCGCCGTTTCGAAGGAACGCGACTGGAAACGCGAGCAGGGGCGGTTATTGCGCGAGAAGGGGTAGGCCGAAAACAGATGTCAGAAGTCAGATGTCAGAAACCATAAAATTGAAATTGCGACCCAGCTCCAGTCCGGGAGAACTCAACTGATCCCGCTTCTGACATCTGAAATCTGACCTCTGATCTCTGAACCCTACCTCGCATTCGCGATGATCCGGGCATGGACCGTCGCGTTGTTGCCCATGTCGATATGGCCGGTATCGATGCGGATCGTGTTGGCGCCGGCGACCGGTGCCATAGTGCACAGCGGCCCTGGCTTGGCGCAGATGAAATTGTCGGCGCTGTCGACGTTCGCCGGTAGCGAACCGCCCTTGCTTTCGACGATGCCGATATAATGGATGCGGATGCCCTCCGGCGCGAGATCGCGCGCGACCTCCAACACGACATCGGCGCCGGCCGAGATGCCGGCAAGCGTAAAATCCTCGCCCGAACCCGACGCATGCCGCTTGCGAATATCCTCGACGATCGATTTGCGGATCGAGCCGGCCTCGATCCCCGTCACCATGAGGAACAGGGACGCGCTCGGGATTTTCTTCTTCAAATTCTTGAAGCCGTAGCCGATCGCCGTGGCACTGAGGATGCCATTGACCAGGTAGGTCTTGGCAAAAGCGGCGGTCGGCTGGCCGGCAAGGATTGCAACGGCAGTTGCGGCGACGAGATATTTCGCCGCCTTGGCTCGGGCGATCGCTTCGAACATGAAAACGCTCCGTTTGAATTGTCGCGCCGGACTAAATCGCCCCGTGCCGGTCGGCACTCAATGCCACAGTCGCGGCCGGGCCTCAACGGCCGGTGTCGAGATAATCGCGGACTGCCGCAAATACGGCTTCGAACATGCCCGTCGTCAACCGGCCGGTATTGGTGTTGTAGCGCGAGCAGTGATAGCTCGAAAAAATCCTTTTTCCTTCGATGTCATTCGTGCCGCCATGACAGAACGGCGCCTCGGCAGGGCGTGCGCCCAGCGCGCGCAGGGTTGAATCGTGCGCAATGCGGCCGAGCGTGACGATGGCCGCCAAGGCGTCGAAGCGCGCCAGCGTTGCGGCGAGGAAGGGCCGGCAATTGCCGATTTCCGCTGGCAGCGGCTTGTTTTGCGGCGGCACGCAGCGAACCGCGTTGGTGATCGCACAATTGTTCAGGCTGAGTCCGTCATCGGGCGAAGCGGCGTAAGCGCCCCGGCAAAAGCCGAACTGGGCCAGCGTCGCGTAGAGCAAATCACCGGCGTAATCGCCGGTGAACGGCCGCCCGGTGCGGTTTGCCCCACGCAGCCCGGGCGCAAGGCCGACGATCAGCAGACGTACGGATGAATCCTCGGACGGGGAAAAACTTGCCACCGGCCCGTTATGCCAAGCCGGTTCGAGCAATCGCTGGCTATCGCGAAATTGCATGAGCCGAGGACATCGCGGACAGTCGATGTCCGGTTCGCACGCCTCATGCATAGGCGCCGGCAAGCGACTACTCGAATTCTTCCTCGAAATCGTCATCCGGCCGCACCGGACGCATTGGCCGTTCCGGCCGCTCCTGGCGTTCGTTCGGATCGCGGCCGATTTCCTTGCGCAAGCTGGCGAGATCGATGAAATGGTCGGCTTGGCGGCGCAAGTCGTCGGCGATCATCGGCGGCTGTGTCGCCACTGTGGAGATTACGCTGACCTTGCGCCCGCGCCTCTGCAGCGCCTCGACCAGGGAGCGGAAGTCGCCGTCGCCGGAAAACAGCACCATGTGGTCGACGGTTGCTGCGAGTTCGAGCGCGTCGACGGCCAGTTCGATGTCCATGTTGCCTTTGATCTTGCGACGCCCGGTGGAATCCGTGAATTCCTTGGTCGGCTTGGTGACGACGCGATAGCCGTTATAGTCGAGCCAATCAATCAGCGGCCGGATCGACGAATACTCCTGGTCCTCGATCAGCGCGGTGTAGTAGTACGCACGAAGAAGGTAGGTTTTTTCTTGGAAATATTTCAGGAGTTTTTTATAGTCGATGTCAAACCCAAGTGTTTTTGAAGTGGCATACAGGTTGGCGCCGTCGATAAACAGCGCGACCCTTTCGCGTTGGTCGAACATTCATACCTCTGGGTGATTTCCATTTTGTGAAAATTTATCAGCCGGAAATCATTTGCTGAAAGTGGCAATGCCGAAAATCCAGGCCAAAAATCCAGGAACATGCAACGATAGTCTTGCCGGTTGGCAACAATGTGACTTGCCTTCGCGTCCATAGCTCCATGTCGTTGCCCAGGCAATGGGACACTCGCCGCTAGGCGCCGCGGCGTCGAATTGCCTTGAATTCGCTCGCCAATCAGGCTAGTCGTGCGCCCGATTTCCGCACATTCCATCTGAATTGGAGCCTGCCATGGCGCGCGTGACCGTCGAGGATTGCATCGAAAAGGTCGAAAACCGTTTTGAACTGGTCTTGCTAGCCAGCCACCGGGCGCGGCAATTGTCGTCGGGCGGAGAACTGACAATCGCACGCGATCGCGACAAGAACCCCGTTGTCGCCCTGCGCGAGATTGCCGATGCTACGCTATCGCCGGAAGACCTCAAGGAAGACCTGATCCATTCGCTGCAAAAACAAGTCGAAGTCGACGAATCCGAAAACGTCGCCGAGGATCAGCCGGCGATTACTGACACCCGGCGGACGGTTATGACCGAATCGGAAGACAAGCCGGACCAGGAAGTCACCTTCGACCGGATGTCGGAAGAAGAGTTGCTCGCCGGAATCGAGAGCCTGGTGCCGCCGGAAAAGACCGAGGAATTCTGAGCCGACCGTTTCCCGCCGCTCGTGCGACGACACGCGGCCGCGCCGGCGGCTGCCGCTTCCAATGTGCGCCGTCAGGGTGCATAGGAGAAGAAACACCCCGAGCCGGTCCGGTGCCCTGCGATGATGCGTCAATACGAGCTCGTCGAGCGGGTTACCCAATACAAACCGAACGCCGATGAAGCCATACTGAACAAGGCCTATGTCTACGCCATGCAGAAGCATGGCGAGCAGAAGCGCGCCGACGGCAAGCCTTACATCACCCATCCCCTCGAAGTGGCTGCAATCCTTACGGAATTGCACCTCGACGAGGAGACGATTGCGGCCGCATTGCTGCACGACACCCTTGAGGATACCGACGCCACCCGCAAGGAAATCGACAGCATTTTCGGCGAGCGCATCGGCTTTCTGGTCGAAGGCCTGACCAAGCTCAAGCGCCTCGACCTTGTCTCGAAAAAAGCCGAACAGGCCGAAAACTTGCGCCGCCTGTTGCTGGCGATCTCCGATGACGTCCGCGTGCTACTGGTTAAGCTCGCCGACCGCCTGCACAACATGCGCACCCTCGATCATGTCGAGCCGGAAAAGCGCAAGCGCATCGCCGCCGAGACCATGGAGATCTATGCGCCGCTCGCCGGCCGCATTGGCATGCATTCTATGCGCGAGGAGCTGGAGGAACTGGCGTTCCGCCAGATCAATCCCGATGCTTATGCGATGATCACCAGCAAGCTTGCCGGCTTGTCGGAAATTCACGGCGCAATGGTCTCGGCGATTTCGAGCGAGCTCGACGCCAAATTGCGTCGCGAGGGAATTCCGGCGAAAGTCACCAGCCGTCAGAAGCGGGCGTTTTCGATATTCCGCAAGATGGAAAGCCGCTCGCTCAGCCTCGAACAGCTTTCCGATATTTTCGGCTTCCGCATCATCGTCAATTCGGTTGCCGATTGCTACCGCACCCTCGGCATCGTCCACACCACTTGGCAGATGGTGCCGACGCGCTTCAAGGACTTCATCTCGACGCCGAAACAGAACGACTACCGTTCCATACACACCACCGTCATCGGACCATCGCGCCAGCGCGTCGAACTGCAGATCCGCACCCAGCAGATGCACGACGTCGCCGAATTCGGCGTTGCTGCCCACACGCTCTACAAGGATGGGATAAAGCCCGCCGACAGTACCAATGGCAACGGCAATGGCGAGAGCAATGCGTTTACGAGCCTGCGCAAGACCATTGCCCAGCTCGCCGAAGGCGTGAATCCGGAGGAGTTCCTTGAACACACCAAGCTCGAACTGTTCCTCGACCAGGTGTTCTGCTTCACGCCGAAGGGCCGCATCATCGCCTTGCCGAAAGGCGCCACTCCGATCGATTTCGCCTACGCCGTCCATACCGACGTCGGCAATTCCTGCGTCGGCGCCAAGATCAACGGCCAGATCATGCCGCTGATGACGCAACTGAAGAACGGCGATGAAGTCGAGGTGGTGCGCTCGGGCGCCCAGACGCCGCCGGCTGCGTGGGAATCAGCGGTTGTCACGGGCAAGGCCCGCGCGGCGATTAGGCGTGCGACGCGAGAGGCGATCCGCCGTCAATATGCCGGACTCGGCATGCGCATCCTCGAGCGCGCCTTCGCGCGAGCCGGCAAGACCTTCACCTCCGAGCTCCTGGCTTCTGCCTTGCCTCGCCTTGCCCGCGAGCATGTCGACGACGCGCTGGCCGATGTCGGCCGCGGCGAATTGGCTTCGCTCGATGTCATCCGCGCGGTTTTCCCCGACTACAAGGAGGAACGTGCCACCGGCGCGGTTGCTCGTCCGGAGGAGGGCTGGTTCGGCATGAAGGCTGCGTCCGGCATGCTGTTTCGCATTCCCGGGCTGCGTAACCGCCGCAAGCAGCAGAAGGCGGAAGAACACGCGATTCCCATCCGCGGCGGCGGCGACCTGCCGGTGCGCTTTTCTCCCGAAGGCGGTGCCGTTCCGGGCGATCGCATCGTAGGCATCCTGACGCCAGGCTCTGGCATTACCATCTATCCGATCCAGTCGCCGGAGCTGTCGCAATTCGACGATGCCCGAAATGGCTCGACGTGCGCTGGGATATCGATGACTCCAATGTCGAACGCTTTCCGGCGCGCCTCAAGGTCATGGCCATCAACGAACCGGGTACGCTGGCGACGATTGCCGAAGTCATTGCCAACAATGAGGCCAACGTCCAGAACCTGACCATGAGCCGTTCGGGCCCGGATTTCATGGAAATGATGTTCGATCTCGAAGTCTGGGACCTGAACCACCTCAACCGCATCATTCGCCAATTGGCCGGAAAATCGGTGGTCAATTCGGCCGAACGCATCATCGGGAAATCCTGACGCCATGAATGCAGAAGAAGTCATCCAGGTGTTCCGCGATCGCGGGGCGATCCTGGAGGGGCATTTCATCCTTTCGTCCGGTCTGCATAGTCCGATCTTTCTGCAAAAAGCGCGGGTGTTCATGCATGCCGACGCCACCGAAAAGCTGTGCAAGGCGTTGGCGGGCAAACTCAAGGCGGAAGGCTTTGGCAATCTCGATTATGTTGTCGGCCCGGCGGTGGGAGGCATCATCCCGGCATACGAAACCTCGCGCCATCTCGGCGTTCCGGCGATCTGGGTCGAGCGCGAATCCGGCAAGTTCCGCCTGCGTCGCTTCGAGATCGAACCCGGCGCCAGGGTCGCGGTGATCGAGGATATCGTTTCGACCGGCTTGTCGATCCGTGAAACCGTCGACGCGCTGCGCGAAATCGGCGCGCAGGTCGTCTGCGCCGCGTGCCTCGTCGATCGCTCCGCCGGCAAGGCCGATGTCGGCGTTCCGCTGATATCGCTGGCGCGTTACGAGGTACCGGCCTTTCCGGCCGATCGTCTGCCGCCCGCCCTGGCGGCTCTTCCCGCAACCAAGCCCGGTAGCAGAAATCTCTGATTTTGCTTGCGACTGCGGCGGATTTGCCAAAATACCATTTGGCAATTGACCTTGCTTCGGGCGAGGTGGCAATCAGGTCACAACCGCGCCGCCTTTGTTTGGCATGCGCCTTCAGACTGGACGGGATCGTTTCGGGTAAATGCTGTTCAAGCGTCGTCAACCCATGGACTGGAGGGAACGCACGCGCGTAGCGTTGTGGCCGCGCCGCAGCTGGTCGCGATCAGTTTCCTATCTAGCCAAACGCGTTTTGCGCCTGACCGCGTCGCCTCATGCGGTCGCGGCCGGCGTTGCTGCGGGCGTCTTTTCCTCCATCACGCCGTTCATCGGGTTTCATTTCATCATTGCCTTCGTCGTCGCCTACGTCATTGCCGGCAATCTCGTGGCGGCGGCCACTGGAACCTTCTTCGGAAATCCGGTGACCTTTCCCTTTATCTGGGCCTCAACCTACGCCACCGGCAAGTTCATCATGAATGGCTTTTCCCGGCTGCCGCCGAGCAACGCCGGCATTGAGAAACTCAACCAGTTCGGTGGCGCCGATTTCTGGTCGGTTGGCATATCCGGTATTTTCGATCGCTTCGTCTCGATCTGGGAACCGATCATCTTGCCGATGGCGATAGGATCGGTCCCGGTCGGCATCCTGGTTGGTGTGATTGCCTACGTCGTCACGCGCTGGGCGGCGGTAACATTCCGCCGCGCCCGCACACGCCGCCTGGCGGCCAAGGCGCGACAGCGCGCGCAAGCTGCTGGTGAGCAGGCAGAGGAGATGGCCGCCGAGGAGGTCGAAGGGGACGCAGGCGATCCCGCCGGCACTGGTCAATCTGGCGAAGCCGCCGCGATTGCCGGAACCGGCGCTGCGGCGGTCGCCGACCAGGCCGCTGAGGCATCCGCTGGCGGCTTGGAGCAGGGCGAGGATGACAAGGACGCTGCCGCCGCCGACCCGCAACGTGAACCGGAGCCGCAGCCTCAGGCGCGGTCGCGGACAAAGCGCCGCGACAAGTCTGTCGGCCGCGCCATAAGCGGCAAGGGTGAAGAAAAATCACCGGCCCGTGAAAGCGCGCCACCGGCCGCCGCTGCCGAGGCGAAGTCCAGCAGCGACGAAGCGGCCAATGAAGGTGCAGGCGAAGCTGGGGACGCCATAGTCAGCGAGGCGGACAATGACACGCATGCAGCGGCGCGACCTGCATCGCCAGGCGAAGGTTCCGACCGCGAGCCGGCGGATGCGGCCGACAGCGATCGATGATCCTGGGGCTCGGCAGCGACCTGATCGATATCCGCCGCATCGACCGCTCGCTGCAGCGCTACGGCGAGCGCTTCACCCAGCGCGTTTTCACCGAGATCGAACGCCGCGAAATCCGACGGGCGAAGAAATCGCGCCGCTTCCTATGCCAAGCGCTTTGCCGCCAAGGAGGCCTGCGCCAAGGCGCTCGGCACCGGCATCGGCGGCGGTGTATTCTGGCGCGACATGGGAGTCGTCAACCTTCCGGGCGGCAAGCCGACAATGGCGCTTGCCAATGGCGCGGCCAAAAGGCTTGCCGAATTGCTTCCCGAGGGCTACGTAGCCCTCATTCACCTCACCATCACCGACGATTTTCCCATGGCGCAGGCATTCGTGATTATCGAGGCGAGATTGGCTTCTGCGCTGGGCGGTTGATCCGGCCCAGGTCCGCGTGCTCCAAATCCGCCGATCGGAAAATCGCAACACAACGGAACCCTGAGACATGGCCGAAAGCGCCGGGACGACCAAGAAAAGCGGCGGACTATCCGAGACTGTTTCCGTAATCATCCAGGCGTTGTTACTGGCGGTAATCGTCCGCACGCTGCTGTTCCAGCCATTCACGATTCCGTCCGGCTCGATGCTGCCGAACCTGCTGGTCGGCGACTACCTGTTCGTTTCCAAATACTCCTACGGCTATTCGCGCTATTCGCTGCCGTTCGCGCCGAACCTGTTCTCTGGACGCATCTGGGCTGGCGAGCCTAAGCGCGGCGATATCGTCGTCTTCAAGCTGCCGCGCAATCCGGACATCGACTACATCAAGCGCCTCATCGGCCTGCCCGGCGACCGCATCCAGGTCACCGACGGCGTGCTTTACATCAATGGAGAGCCGGTCAAACGCGAAGCTTCCGGAACCTGGATCGCCGAACCCGGCGCCCCTGAAATTCCCGTCTATCGTCGAAACCCTGCCGAACGGCGTCACCTATCGCACCCTCGACCTGTCGCCGCGTAGCCAGGGCGACAACACCCAGGTATTTGAGGTTCCTCCAGGCCATTATTTCATGATGGGCGACAACCGCGACAATTCGCTCGATAGCCGGTTTGACGTCGGCTACGTGCCGGCGGAAAACCTGGTCGGGCCGGCACGGATCATCTTCTTTTCCGTCAGCGGCGGCGTCCATCCGCTGGCGATCTGGAACTGGCCGCCCATATGCGCTGGTCGCGCATGTTCATGGTGCTGTAGGCAAGCCGGCATGGCGAAAAAGAGCGCCGCCGCACGTTCGACTGGCGCTGCGCTGCGGGCCAAAGGCCGGTTCGAACGTCTGGAGCAGCGCCTCGGTTACCGCTTCGGCGACCATGCTGAAATCGAACAGGCGCTGACTCATGCCAGCCATCGCCGGGCCGGCGAGGGCGGCATTGCACTACGAGCGCCTCGAATTTCTCGGCGACCGCGTGCTCGGCCTGGCGGTGGCCGATCTTCTCCACCGCGCCTTTCCCGATCGCCAAGGAAGGCGAATTGTCGCTGCGCTTCAACGCCGCCGTCAACGCCGATACCTTGGCCGAAATCGCCGATGACATGGCCTTGCACGGAATTCATCCGCACCGGCGACGACATCAAGCAACTGACCGCGTAAGCGCCTGAAGAGCTGCGCGCCGACGTGCTTGAGGCGGTGATCGCGGCGATCTATCTCGACGGCGGCTTGAGCGCGGCCGACCGAATTTCGTCGGGCGAATACTGGCAATCGCGGCTCGCCAAATCGACGCCGGCGCGCCGCGATTCCAAGACCGAATTGCAGGAATGGGCCCACAGGCGCAAATTCGACGTGCCGCGCTATCGCGAGCGTTTCCCGCGTTGGGCCCGACCACGATCCGCAGTTCACGGTCGTCGTCGATGTCGGCGGCGTGGCCGAGCGACCGGCCGCGGACCGCTCCAAGCGTGCCGCCGAGCAGGATGCCGCGCGCGCCATGCTGGAGCGCGAGGGCGTCTGGCACGTCGCGACGGGGGCGCCGCCGTGGGCGATGTCAAACCCGTTGCGGCTTTGTCGCGCTGATCGGGGCGCCGAATTCCGGCAAGTCGACGCTGATGAACCGGCTGGTCGGCGCCAAAGTTTCGATCGTCACCCACAAAGTGCAGACGCACGCGCACGATCGTGCGCGGCATCGCCACGCATGCCACGACGCAAATGGTGTTCCTCGATACTCCCGGCATTTTCGATCCGCGCCGCAAGCTCGACGAGGCGATGGTCGCTGCCGCATGGGGCGGCGCCAGCGATGCCGACTCGCGCTGCGTGCTGATCGATGCCGCGCGCCGGCCTAACGCGCGGAATCGGAGGCGATCCTTTCCGGCTCGCAAAAACGGCGGAAGCCATGCGCGTTGGCGATCAACAAGATCGACCGTGTTCGCCGCGACAGCCTGCTCGCATTGACGGCAAAAGCCAATTCACTGGCGAAATTCGACGCCACTTTCATGGTCTCGGCGCTGACCGGCGACGGCTGCGACGAACTCCTCGATTGGCTCGCCAGCCGCTCGCCGGAGGGGCCGTGGCATTTCGCCGAGGACGAAATCATCGACTTTCCTGTGCGCCAGCTCGCCGCCGAGATTACGCGCGAGAAGCTTTTCCTGCGCGCTGCACGACGAAATCCCCTACGCCTGCCATGTCGAAACCGAAGGCTGGCAGGAGAAGAAGGACGGCAGCCTGCGCATCGAGCAGGTCATCTATGTCGAACGCGAAGGCCAGAAGAAGATCGTCATCGGCAAGGGCGGCGCTGCCATCAAGTCGGTGTCGCAGGCCGCCCGCAAGCAGATCGCCGAGCTGCTCGAGCAGCCGGTGCACCTTTTCCTGTTCGTCAAGGTGCGCGAGAAATGGAGCGACGACCCGGCCCGGCTGCGATCCATGGGTCTTGCAATCGACAAGTCGCGGCCCAACACTCAGTAGGGCGCTCAGCAGATGGAATGGTCGGATCATGGCGTGATTTTGGGGCTGCGCCGCCATGGCGAGGCAAGCGTTATTGTCGAGGCGATGACGCAAGGCCATGGCCGCCATTTCGGCCTGGTTCGTGGCGGTCGCTCGTCACGGATGCGCGCGCTGCTGCAGACCGGCAACTCGGTCGGGCTCACCTGGCGCGCTCGCCTTGAAGATCATCTCGGCAACTACGCTGTCGAACCGCAGGAGTTGCGCGCCGCTTCGATCATCGATTCGCCATTGGCGCTCAGTGTGGTGCAGACGCTGGCCGGCCATTTGCGCCTGCTGCCGGAGCGCGATCCGCATCCCGGTCTCTACGCGGCCGGCGAGGTCATCCTCGGGCACCTTGGCAATGCTGCGGTCGTAGCCCGCCTGATGGCGCGTTTCGAGATCGAGCTGCTTGACGAATTGGGTTTCGGTCTCGACCTGAAGCGTTGCGCCCTGACCGGCACGACGCAGGATCTAGCCTGGGTCTCGCCGATGACCGGCAAGGCCGCAAGCCGCGCCGCCGGTACGCCCTGGGCGGCCAAGTTGCTGCGATTACCGGCGTTCCTGGTCCGAAACGAATCAGGGTTGGCTCCAAGTCCGCCGCCGGAAGGCACGTGGGGTGACTTGCGCGACGCCTTCGCCCTGACCGGACATTTCCTGGCCATGCATGTATGGCAGCCGCGCGGCCTGACCGAGCCTGGCGAAAGGGCGACCTTCCTTCGGCTGGTCGAACGTGCTTTCGAAAAAAGCGCCGAAGCTGCCGGCGCCGGCAAACCTGGAGGTTCGATGTGAAGCCCGGTCATCGCTACTACGACGATAGTACCCGGACAGGCACGTTGACGGCCGAGGATTTGGCTACCCGCCCGGCTACGGAAATTTTCGCCGACATGATTGCCGGCCGCGCGCCGGTAGCGCCGATCGCCAAGACTTTGAACTTCAAGCTGGTTGAGGCCAGCGATGGTTTTGCCGAATTTCGCGGCGTGCCGTTGGCCGAGCACTACAATCCGGCCGGATCGGTGCATGGCGGCTGGACCGCCACCCTGCTCGATTCAGCGCTGGGGTGCTGCGTGCACACCAAGGTGCCGGCCGGTTTCGGCTACACCACCATCGAATTCAAGGTGAACATCCTGCGGCCGATGTTCGAAAACACCGGCGAAGTCATCTGCCAGGGCCGCGTCCTGCACTTCGGCCGCACGACCGCGGTCTCCGAGGCGACATTGAAATCCGCCGACGGCAAATTGATCGCCATCGGCACTGAAACCTGCGCGATCTTTCCGTTTGCCTCGAAGGGCTGATTGTCACTCGGCCGCGGCAACCACCGGCCGTGGCGCCGCCACCTCGCGAATTGGCCAGTGGACGATCGCAGCGAAAATCCCGAGCGCCACGCCCAACCACCACACAGCATCGAAGCTGCCGTAGATGTCGTAAAGATAGCCGCCGAGCCACACGCCAAGAAACGATCCGATCTGGTGGGATAGGAAGACAATGCCGCCGAGCATGCCGAGATAGCGCGTGCCGAACATGACGGCGACCAATCCATTCGTCGGCGGCACGGTCGACAGCCACAGAATGCCCATGACGCAGGCGAAGATGACGACGCTTGTCGGCGATTGCGGCAGCAGCAGGAACGCCGTCACCGCGATCGAGCGGCCGACATAGATCAGCGCCAGGAACATCGGCTTAGAATATCTCTGGCTGAGGAGGCCGGAGCCGAGCGAACCGAAGATGTTGAACATGCCGATCAGCATCAGCGCGATCCCGGCCCATTTTGCATCGATGCCGATATCGTTGATGTAGGCGGGAAAATGCGCGGTGATGAAAGCGACCTGGAAGCCGCACACGAAGAAGCCGGTGACCAGCAGCACATAGCTCTGGTGGCCGAAGGCTTCGCGCAACGCCGCGCCGATGGTCTGTTCGGCTTCGCGGGAGGAAACCCGCGAGGTCTTCGAATTGCCGACAAGTGGAACCGCCAGCAACGGCACGACCAGCATCATCGCCGCCATGAAGACCAGCGATTGCTGCCATCCGTAGGAAGCGATCAGCGCCACCGATAAGGGCGAGAACGCCATCATGCCGGCGGATCCGGCGGCTGTGCCGATACCGAAGACGAAGGTTCGGTTTTCTGGCGCGACATTGCGCGCGAACGCCGCCATGACGATCGAAAACGAACCGGCGGCAATGCCGAGGCCGATGAGGATGCCGGCCGAAACATGCAGCGACGCCGGCGTGTCGGCAATCGACATGCCGTAGAGACCGACCGCGTAACACACGGCCCCGAAGGCGAGGACGCGCCATGTGCCGAATTTATCGGAGATTGCTCCGAAGAAGGGTTGGCCGAGGCCCCACACCAGGTTCTGGATCGCCATGGCGAGGCCGAATGTCGTGCGGTCCCAGCCATGCGCCTCGATCATCGGCAACTGGAAGAAGCCCATCGCCGAACGCGGCCCGAAGGTGAGTACTGCGATCAGGCAGCCACTGATGACAACGAGCCAGGGCAGGGTTGCTGTCGGCTTTTGCGTTGCTTGCATGAACGGATTCCCCGTGGGCTCGGCGGTAGATAGAACTGTCGCCGCAATCGGGCAATCGCCGCGGAAATCAATTGTTTGCACGGCTCGATTCAGCCGAATTGATGCGGCGCGAAGATTGTGGATCGCAGCGCAAGCGCTGGCTCGGGCAATTCCGGTAGGCCGCGGAAGACTCTATAGTCGCATTCCGGTGCGCGCGGGCAGCGCCGGAGCGGGGAGCCATCGATGGAAATCTTCGGGCTGTTTGGCGTTCTCGGCGTCATTGCTGTCATAGCATTGCCGTTCGCCGGGCTGATCATCGCAATCCAGGCACAGAACAGCATCACCGCCCTCCAACGGCGCGTAAAGTCATTGGAAAGCCATCTCGGTGTTTTGCGTTCCGCGCGCCCGCCCTCAGGGCCGGCGCCCGATGCCGCGCCTGAAGCCGCCGCGCCCGAGCCGCAGGCAATCGAGGAACCGGCGGCGCTGGAGCTCGAGGACAAATCCGAACCTTTGCCGCCACCGGTCGAACCGGCCGCCGCGCCGCAGCCACCTCCGCCGCGCAAGCGCCGCAGTTGGGAAGACCTCGAACAGGCGATCGGAGCGCGCTGGAGTGTCATCCTCGGCGGCATCGCAGTTGCCCTCGGCGCGATCTTTCTGGTTCGCTATAGCATCGAAGCCGGCCTGCTCGGCCCGAAGGCTCGCATTGCCGCCGCGGCGCTCTTTTCACTCGCGTTGTTCGCGGTCGGCGAATGGCTGCGCCGCCGTGACCAGAAGCTCAATTTGCCGGTCATCGCCAATGCCGACATCCCCGGCATCCTGACCGGCGCCGGCGCCATCGGTGCCTTTGCCACGGTCTATGCCGCATATGGCCTCTACCAATTTATCGGCCCGGCCGTCGCCTTCGTCCTGTTGACTGCCATCGGCCTCGCCAGCCTGGCGCTATCGGCCGTGCACGGTCCGAAACTGGCCGCACTTGGCGTCGTCGGCGCCTATGGCGCGCCGGCCTTGGTCTTGACTGCCGAGCCCAATCCGATCGCGCTCGCCCTTCATGTCTTGATCGTCACTGCGTCGGTCATGGGAGTGGCGCGGCTGCGTTCATGGCTTTGGCTGGCGTTCTGCGGCGTTGCCGGTGGTGTCGCATGGACTGCGCTTTCGGCCGGAATCGACCAGATCGCCAACGGCGTCATCGGCTTGGTGCTGATGCTTGGCGTTGCCGCGATGATTGTCGCAACATTTGCCTGGCGCATTTCGCCGACACCATCGCCGCCGCAGGATATGCAGTGGGAGAAAGCCGGCCTGATCGCGATTGCGATTGGCGGGCTTGGCTTCCTGTTTCAAATCTTCGGTAACACCAACCTGCCGATCGCGGTGGCCGGAGCCGCCGGTGCGCTTCTGCTCGCCGGCGTCGCGTGGCGATGGCCGTCCTTTGCGCCGATCTCGATGGCTCCGCCAGTGGTTGCCTTCTCAGCGATCCGAATGCTGGCGCTCAAGCACAAAGTCGAAGGCGGGCTGGTCAACGAGGAAAGCATCCTGCTTGGCCAGGTGCCGACCGATATTCCCGCCTATCTTGGTGGCGCGGCGCTCATTGCCGTGCCGGCCGGCGCGGCGCTACTGCATGGCGCCTGGCGCACGGCGGCAAACGCGCCAAGGACCGCCGGTTGGCTCGCCAGCGGCGCCTCGCTCATCGCCGTCGGGGCGCTGGTCCTGACCTATCTCAGGATCGCGCCGTTCGAGACCAGGCCCGGTTTCGGCGCCGCTGGCCTCGCGCTCGCGATTGCCGCAGCCGGCCTGACTGAAAATTTCACGCGGCTGCGCCCCGGCGACATGACGGCGCCGTCGCCGGCCGCGTTCGCCGTCGCCGCGGTTGCCGGGCTTTGTTTCGCGATCGGCGTCTCGCTTGATTCTGGCTGGTTCCCGCTCGCCTTCACGCTGGCCTCGACCGGGATCGCCTACGTCTACACCGTCCGCCCGGTCGCGACCCTGCCGTGGCTGGCCGTGATCGCCGCCGTCATTGGCGTTGCCTCGCTGTGGGCGAGCCTGCCGTTCGATGCGTCGATCATCGGCACGACTCCGTTCTTCAACCGCCTGATCGTGCTGCTCGGCGTTCCGGCGGTCGCACTGATCGCCGGCGGCGAAATCCTGCGGCGCAACGGCCCGTCGCTGCCCGCCACCCTCGTCGGCGCCGGCGGGCTCGCGGTTGCCGGCCTGTTCGTCGGCACCGAAATCCGCCATTGGCTCTCGGGCGGCAATCTCGATGCGCCCGGGCTCGATCTTGCCGAAGCGGCGGCCCAGACGCTTGCCGCCCTCGGCTTTGCTGCAGGCCTGCAGCGGGCAGGGGCTTTCACAGGCGCCGAATCTCTATCGCCACGCCTCGACTGTCGCCGGCGCGATCAGCGCCGCCTGGATCGCCATCGCGCTGCTGGCGGTGGAAAATCCGGCCTTCACCGACGACAGCGTCGGCTCGCGCACTTTCTTCAACCTGTTGGCGCCGGGCTATCTGCTGACCGGCATCGCCGCCGGCCTGGTCGCACTATACGCCCGGCCGGTGAGGCCGCGCTGGTACACGCTCGGACTGGCGGCGCTATCGGGCCTGCTGTTGTTCGCCTTCGTGACGCTGTCGGTGCGCCACGCCTGGCAGGGTGAATTCCTGGCGCTGTGGCATTTCACCAGCGATAACGAGTATTGGACATATTCGGCCGCATGGCTAGTCACCGGTGCGGCGGTGCTCGCGATCGGCATCGCGCTCAAATCGATGCCGGTCCGCCTCGCTTCGGCGTTGCTCATCGGCCTGACGATCTGCAAGGTATTCCTCCTCGACCTGTCGGAATTGTCCGGCGCGCTGCGGGCATTTTCGTTCATCGGCCTCGGCCTGTCGCTGCTTGCCATCGGCCGCTTCTACCAGCGCATCCTCGTCGGCAACCGGCCGGCGCCGCCGGATGCGACTGAAACGGAAAGCGCGGCAAATTGATCGCTCGGCCATCTTGCCGGTCTTGATTATGCTCTGATGCGAGCATAAGTTGACGGTAATCCGCCGCGCGCGGGTTTGTTTTGTGCCTTAGATATGCTCACATTGAGTATAATTCGCGTGGAGGATGCGATGGACCGCCAGACCCATTCCGCCGTCACGGCGCCTGAGCGCGACGAGCGCCCCGAGCACTATAATAGGACAGCGGCCGAGCGCTTCGGCATTCTGCCCCGTCCCGAGCTTGCCTATACGCCGGCGGTCGCCAGGGCGACGGCGCATCTCTACGAAAAGGTGAAGCACCACATTCCCGCGATCGAATGGCCGGTGCATGCGCCTTACGTCTACTGGATCAATCGCCTGAAAAAACAGCGCAACGCTGTCATTCTGGCGCACAACTACCAGACGCCGGAAATCTATCACTGCGTTGCCGACATCCGCGGCGACTCGCTCCAGCTCGCCCGTGAGGCGACGCTGGTCGAGGCAGACATCATCGTCCAGTGCGGCGTCCACTTCATGGCCGAGACCTCGAAGCTGCTGAACCCCGACAAGACGGTTCTGATCCCCGACTTGCGTGCCGGCTGCAGCCTCGCCGAGTTCGATCACCGGCGCCGATGTCCGCCTGTTGCGCGAGCGCTATCCGGGTGTGCCGATCGTCACCTACGTCAACACCTCGGCCGAAGTGAAGGCCGAGAGCGACATCTGCTGCACCTCCTCGAACGCGCTGCGCGTGGTCGAAAGCTTTGCTTCCGACACGGTGCTGCTGATCCCTGACGAATTTCTCGCCCAGAACATCGCGCGCCAGACGAAGAAGAAAATTCTGACCTGGAAGGGCCATTGCGAAGTTCACGAGCGCTTCACCGCCGACGAATTGCTCGCCTACAAGCGCGACGATCCGGCGATCCAGATCATCGCCCATCCCGAGTGCCCGCCATCCGTTGTGAAGATCGCCGACTATACCGGCTCGACCGCCGGCATGATCGCCTATGCCAAGGGCCGCAAGCCCGGCGCCAAGGTGCTTCTCGTCACCGAATGCTCGATGGCTTCCAATATCGAGAAGGAGGCCAAGGGCGTCGAGTTCATTAAGCCGTGCAACCTCTGCCCGCATATGAAGCGCATCACGCTACCAAAGATTCTCGACAGCCTGCTCGAATTGAAGGAGGAGGTCACCGTCGACCCGCTTGTCGCCGCCCGCGCCCGTCGCGCGGTCGAGGCCATGGTCAATCTCAAGGCGAATTGAGAGCGACGCGATGCCGCCGCACTCTTGAATTGGCAGTTTCCTTCATGCCCTCCACCCAGCCCGACCTGTTCCCGCCATTGTCGCAAAGCGGCGTTGACGATGTCGTCATCGTTGGCGGCGGGCTCGCGGGATTGTTTTGCGCGCTTAAGCTTTCGCCGCGCCCGGTCACGGTGCTTGCCGCCGCGCCGATCGGCCAGGGCGCTTCGTCGGCATGGGCCCAAGCCGGTATCGCCGCGGCGGTATCGCCGGGCGACACTGTCGAAAAGCATGTCGCCGACACGATTGCCGCCGGCGCCGGCATCGTCGATGAAAAGATCGCCCGCCTGATGGCTTCCCAGGCCGCGGACCGCATCCATGACCTGCTCGGATACGGGGTTCCTTTCGACCGCGACCTTGAGGGCCACCTTGTCACTTCGCGCGAAGCCGCGCATTCGCAAAATCGCGTAGTGCGCGTACGTGGCGACATGGCCGGCCGCGCTATCATGGAGGCACTGGTCGCCACCGTCCGCCGCACCGCCTCGATCCGCGTGCTCGAAAATACCGTCGCCGAGGAGCTGGTCGTCAAGGGCAGGGCGGTTACCGGCGTCATCGCCCGATTGCACGGCGGCGATGGGTCGCGCCGCGCGCAATTGCCGGCGCGCGCCATCGTCATGGCCTCGGGCGGTATCGGACATCTTTACGCCGTCACCACCAACCCTGCCGAGGCACGTGGCGGCGGCGCCGGCATGGCGGCGCGCGCTGGCGCCGTGATCGCCGACCCGGAATTCGTCCAGTTCCACCCGACCGCCATCGATGTCGGCCGTGACCCGGCGCCGCTGGCAACCGAAGCCCTGCGCGGCGAGGGAGCAACGCTCGTCAATCGCGCCGGCGAACGCTTCATGCTGAAAATCGACAAGGCCGGTGAAATGGCGCCGCGCGACATCGTCGCCCGCGGCATCTTCGCCGAAGTTGCGGCCGGCCGCGGCGCCTTCCTCGATTGCCGCACCGCGATCGGCACCCGCTTCGCCGAGGAGTTTCCGACCGTCTACGGCTATTGCAAGGACGCCGGCATCGACCCGGCAACGGACCTGATCCCTGTGGTTCCTGCCGCGCACTATCACATGGGCGGTATCTTCACGGATGCTGAGGGCCGCACGTCGCTCGATGGGCTGTGGGCCTGCGGCGAGGTCACCTCGACCGGCGCCCATGGCGCCAATCGCCTGGCGTCGAACTCGCTGCTCGAAGCCGTCGTCTTTGCCGCCCGCATTGCCGACGATATTTCCGGGTTGCTTCCGATACCCCTGAGCCATGCGATGATCGACCGCCCTTCGACGATACCCGAGGTAACCGACGACGAGCCTTCTCTCACCCGGCTTCGCCGCTTGATGAGCGATCATGTCGGCGTCATCCGCAATCGCGCCGGCCTGGTCCGTGCGCTGCGCGGCCTGGCCGAATTGGCGGCTGGACCGCACTCGCCGCGGCTTGCCAATACACTGGCGACGGCCCGGCTGATCGCGGCAGCCGCGCTGAAACGCGAGGAAAGCCGAGGCGGCCACTACCGTGACGATTTTCCCGCCGAGCGGCCCGAATGGCGCCACCGCACTTTCATGACACTGGGCGAGGCCGACGCGATTTCCGCCGAAGCGACTGCGAGCGCCTTCGCCGGCATGGAGGCACGTTGAGACGCCCGGAGGCTTCGCAAATGCCGCAACTGCCGGCGGTGCTGGTCGATGACGCCGTGCGCGCCGCGCTGCGTGAGGATTTCGGCCGCGCCGGCGATATCACCTCGCAGGCGACAATTCCCCTGCACGCGACCGCCAAGGCGATCCTTTCGAGCCGCGAGGCCGGCATCCTGTGCGGATTGGATGTCGCCCGTTCGGTATTCACCGCAGTCGATCCGGATGTCGCTTTTGCAACCCGACTGCGCGATGGCGATGCCTTGAAACCCGGCCAAACGGTCGCGCGGATCGCCGGCAATGCCCGTTCGGTCCTGGCGGCCGAACGGGTCGCGCTCAATTTCCTCATGCACATGTCCGGCATCGCCAGCCATACCGCGCGGTTCCAGGCCGCAATTGCCCACACCGCCGCCCGCGTCACCTGCACCCGCAAGACCGTTCCGGGGCTGCGCGCCTTCGAAAAATATGCCGTCCGTTGCGGCGGCGGCTCCAACCACCGCTTCGGCCTCGACGACGCCATCCTCATCAAGGACAACCACATCGCGGTCGCCGGAGGGATTGCGATTGCCATCGAACGCGCCCGAAAATTCGCCGGTCATCTTGTCAGGATTGAAGTCGAGGTTACCAACCTCGGCCAGCTGCGCCAGGCGCTTGCGGCGGGCCCGGACGCAGTGCTGCTCGACAACATGCCGGTGGCCGAAATGATCAAAGCCGTCGAAATCAACCGCAAGCGTGGCGGCGACGTGGAACTCGAAGCCTCCGGAAACGTTCGGCTGGAGACGATCCGGCAAATCGCCGAGACGGGCGTCGACTATATCTCGACGTCGAAAATCACCATGGCCGCGCCGACTCTCGATCTTGGGCTCGATGTGGTGGTCGACTAGGCAATTCCAGGAAAAGTGGTTCCACTTTTCCGTCCGGAATTGCGGCGTACCGATCTAAGGCGGTTCGGCACGCGCGAAATGTTGATTTGCGCGTCGCTGTGCCGTCGGCCAATTTGATGCGAGGACGGCGAGATGGATCTTTATCGCGAAACCGCATTTTTCTGCATCGGCCGGGCGGTGCTGTTCGCCATGCTCGCCAACGCGTTGGTCATGCTTTCCTTTGCCTTCGACCCGTCGGCGGCCTGCCGCGTCGGCGGCACCGGCGCGCTGATCGTCGCGGCAATCCTGTTGTGGTTCGCCCAGACCGCGCCGGGCCGCGAACCGAAGCGCACCGAAACATTCCTGCTGCTGCCGAAGGATGCCCGGCCCCGAGACGAGGCGACGCGGCGTGTGTTCGCCAATGTCATGGCCGACACATATGTCTATTTCGCCGCGCGCTCTTTCGCGTTGTCGGTGGCATTGATCGCGACCGGCTTGGCATTGGGCTGGCTCGGCTTTTCTGCCACGCACGATCCTTGATTGCAGTCTATCCCCGCCGGCCCAGCCTCAGCCCTGCGGCCTGGCGTTCGGCCAGCACCTCGTGGCGGAAGCGGAACAGAGCCGCCGGCCTGCCGCCGGTGGCTGTCGTGGTGGCGCCGGTCGGTTCCACCAACTGGGCGTTTTCGACGAGGCGGCGGAAATTCTGCTTGTGCGTCGGCCGGCCGGATATGCTTTCCACCGTCTGCTGCAATTCGGTCAGCGTGAACTCGCTCGCCAGCAGTTCGAAGATCACCGGCCGATACTTCATCTTCGCCCGCAATCGCTGCATCGCCGTCGCCAGAATGCGACGGTGGTCGTGGTCCATCGGCCGGCCGGTTGCCACCTCGATCTGGCGCCGGCCAAAGCGGCCGTCGCGGATGCTTTCGTCAACCAGCCCGGCCGAATACATCAGTTCGTAGCGGTCGAGCACCAGTTCCTCGTCCCAGGCTGAACCGTCGAGTCCGAACGCGATGCGCGCCCGCATTTGCGGCCCGATGCCGCGCTGCGGAAACGGTGAATCCGGTCGTTCCGACCACGCGGCAATGGCCGGCCGAATCGCTTCGTTCAGCATGGCCGGCTGGCCGCCGCGCCAGTCTTCCCACGGCAGGAAATCGTACCAGTTGCGAAACGAGGCATGCGCCGGGCTCAGCGTGCCGGTTTCTTCGGAGCGCAGCCGGGTGAGCGCCAGGTAGCCGACCGACACGACATGCGGGCCGGATTCGCCGCGTGGCTGATGGCGGCCGCGATCGCCAAAGGTGTAAAGCTGCTCGACATGACCGAGGCGCAGCCCGGTCTGTTCTTCGACAAAGCCGCGCAATCCGATTTCTATTGTCCGGTGCCGGCGCGGATCGAACGGCCCGGAGGGCAACGCATCGGCAAAATGCGCGTCCTCCCCCGGAACGCGCAGGATCGCCGGGTCGCTGCCGCTCATGGCGACGACAGCGGCGTTGAGCCCGATCTCGATGGCGTTGCTGACCTTCATTTGACCTCGACCTCGCCGCCGCATCGCCGCCACGCCGCAAGGAAGCCGCGCTGCGCCGAACTGGCGGCGAGCGGTTCCAAAAGCCGCTGTTCCGGCGCATCCAGGTCCGGCCGGCCGAACAATTTGCGCGCTTCGGCCGGGCCAAAACCGGCCAGCGTGACCGCTTCGTGATAGGCCGCGACCGTATCAGCGCGCTTGATCGCCTGCCACAGTCGCGGTTCCGGGATGGCGGGTAGCCCGAAGCGCAAACGGATCGCTGACAGCAGGCGTTGCTCGACGGCCTTGTAGTCGGCGCCGATGATGGCCTTGAACGGCGAGATCAGGTCGCCGATGACATATTCCGGGGCATCGTGCAGCAGCGCGCTGCGCTGTGCCGCGCCGTCCGCGCCGGGATTGCGGCGTTCGAAAATTGCCAGCACCAGACAGGAATGCTGCGCTACCGAAAAAGCATGGCGGCCGAGCGTCTGGCCGTTCCAGCGTGCTACCCGCGCCAGACCGTGGGCGATGTCGCCTATCTCGATGTCGAGCGGCGAGGGATCGTTGAGATCGAGGCGTCTGCCAGACAGCATCCGCTGCCAGGCGCGTGCGGTCGGTTTGGCCACGGTCGGGTTGCCTTCCTGGTATTTGCTTTTTTATGTGCCGGCGCGCCCGTTCGGCAAGCCGCGGCGACGTTCAGGCACCGGCTACCGCAGGCCAGTCGAAATGCGCCCATGCGGGGATCGTCGCAACAATGGCGACGCTGCCGGCGTTGAGGCCCGTGCCTTTCGCCATCGCCTCCGCGGCGCGATCGAGACGGACGAGGGCAAGGCCGACCTTTCCCGCGCTGCTGCCCAGCTGTCCGCACGCCTTGCCGCCAGCCAATATCGGGGTGGAAGGCGGCGGAAGTTCCGATTTGCCGGTCACCTTGACGATGCGGCTTCGCGCCGTGCCGCGATGCTGCACGCGCGAGACAACCTCCTGGCCGATGAAACAGCCCTTGGAAAAGCTGACGCCAGCAAACTGGTCCATCAATGCTTCGTGCGGGAATGCATCGCCGTACGCGAAATCCCTGCCGCCCGCCGGCAATCCGACGTCGATGCGATGGGCTTCGTAGTCGCCGGCCTCGCCCTCTGGCGGCTTTCGGCAATAGAGGCGGTGTCCCATCGCCGCCACGCGCGGATCGACGACGGCGATGCCATCGACCACCGGCGCTTCACCGTTCCAGGACGCATGGACCCCGGTGCGCGGGTCGAACGGTTCGATCTCGACTTTCGCCCGCAATTTGTAGATCGCAAGCCGGCGCAACAGGTCCTCGCGCATCGATTGGGCGACATCGATAAGGAAACTTTCAGGACCGCGGACCAGGAAGAAATCGAACAGGATTTTACCCTGCGGGCTGAGCAGCGCACCGAACCGGGCTTCGCCGGGCGACATGCCGGCGACATCGCAGGTCACCAATCCCTGCAGGAATGCCTCCGCATCGCTGCCGCCGATGCGCAGCAGCGCCCGGTCGCCTAACGTTGCGACCCGGGTCGCACCGGGCGCTCCGATATGCGAAGCGTCCTTCATTACAGCCGGTTTGGTCATGTCGAGCAGATATTCGCCGAAGGTTGCGCCGGCAAGGGCACCTGTAAGGGGATTTTCCGAATTTGACCGGTTCAGTCGCCGGCGACGAAAAACCGCCAGCGGCCCTGGGGCGAAATGCCGACGCGATAAAAAACATAGGCGCCGAAGGATTTCATTTCTTCCAGATCGCCGGAGGTCAGGATGGTGAAGAGTTCGACTTTCTGTTGCGGTGTCAGCGCATCCAGCGGCACGGCGAAGAAATACGGCCAGACATAGACTTCGTTATCGGTGCCAGCATCGAGATGGACGAACCCGGATTCCAGGACTTCCAGCAGGATTGCAAGGATTTCCCTGCCTTCCGCATCCCCCGATTGCGACTTCAGGAATTCGATCGGGTCGCCTTCAAGCCCGCCCAGCGACAGCATCGTCGAGTCGTCGCCGGAACCGATATATTGGCGCAATTGCTCGATATTGCCGGATTTTGCCGCCTCGATCAGCAATTCGTGCATACGCCGGGCGGGGAAGGGAAGCAGCGAGACATCGCGAATGATTTCGGCCGGCGGTGCCGATTTGTCGGGCCGGGCGTGCGAATCCTCTGTCCCCGATTGGTCGTCCTGCCCGGTCTGATTTTCCTGCCCAGTTTGGCCGGCGTCCGGCGCCGGCGGTTCTTCGGCCGCGCCATTATCCTGTTGCTGTGAAAATGCCGGAGGCATCCAGGCCAGCCCGGTGATAAGGCCCAAACCGAAAGCCAGGGCGATTAGCCGCATTGGGGCCGAGCGTAGGACCATGACGCAAGCCTAGCGCATGATCCGCCAAAGTGGAATTGCCTTGGCGAACGGATCGCGCGGGTGGCTAGTGTCGTGATTCCGCAATCCGCAAACGAAAATGCCTGTGAAAAGGGATTTCGGCCGCTCTTATTGCAGGGTGCGCCGTGACAGCCGGCCTTGTTCATGCAACGCGCCGATCCGTGCGACGACGGCGGCCGCGGCCGCTTCGCCGGTGCAGCCAGCAAGCGATTCGAGCGCGCGCCGCGCCAGCATTTCGGCGAGGATATCCGGTTCGATTCCGGCGCTGATGCCGCCGTCCCACGCCTCGGCAAACAGATCCTCGGCAACCAGCCGTTTCTGTTCCGCGATGGCTGCGGCGAGCGGCTTCTCGTTCTCGTTCTCGATCATGATACTGGTTCAATGGCGCCGAATGGCGATGGCGCCTGTTCTTGCCACAATCGAATTGCCTTCGAAAGGTTACGTCGGCTCAACCTTGCTGCATGGTTAAGACGCATCGTGAATCCGGCGAGCGAACGGACAAGACCGCGCTATTGGCCGTAACGGTTGGGGATTTCGGCGGCGATCCGCATGCCCTGGCGCAGGTAGCGGTTGGCGGCTTCGGCGGCTGCCGGCGTGCAGGCGCGATAGACTTCGCGCAGCGCCCGAAAGCCGCGATTGAATCGCGCGACGAAATAGGCCTTGCGGTTGGGCGACGGCTGCTCGGCCGAGAGCATGCCTTCCATTTGCGCTCGCCAGAGCCCGTTTTCCCCGGCCTGGCACAATTCGCGCAGATAGTGCAGCGAGCCGAGGATTTCGGCGAGCTCGAGTATCTGTTCCTCGTAGGCTGGCGGCAGCGTGTTGTCGTTCTGGGCGTCCGCGGCGCCGGCAGGCAGCGGCAGGGCAGCCGCTGCAATGGCGGCGACGACAAATGTGAGGACCGGGCGGGGGCAAAAGGAGCGAGGGCGCATGGTTTCCTTGCCGAACAGCGCGCAACTATAGCCGTCGGCGATGGCAAGCAGCAAGTGCGGCCAGTTCGCTCCGGTAATCCCGCCACTCAGTTTTTCATGATTTCCGGACGAGGGCCACGTGGGCGCGGCGAATGACGTCGGGCGCGCCCGGCGTCATTTCGTCTGCCGGCAACCGGTCGAGTTCGTACCAGGCCAGTTCGGCCGCGTCGCTGCCGGCGCGGCCGCCTTCGCTTGCGGTCGATGCAGCGTGCACGGCGAGTTCGAACTCGCGCCTGCACACCATCCATTCCGTGCGGTGCGAACCATTCGACGAAATCGAGTTGTCCGATTCGCAGTCCGGTTTCCTCGAACAGTTCGCGACGGGCCGCCTGCACCGGCGTCTCGCCATCCTCCACCGCGCCGCCCGGCAGTGACCAAAACCCGGCAAACGGCGCCTTGGCGCGCCGCACCAGCAGTATCCTGGTGCCGCAAAAAACCGCGATCGATACGCCGACGCGCCGTTTCATGGCTTCCTACATGGACGGATGCGCCCGGGGCGCACTATGTTTGCAGGCGAGGGCAATCGCGACCGAGGCAATCATGTGCGGCAGATATGCGCTGACGGCAACCCCGGAGGAGATTGCCGACCTCTTCGGCGTCGAAACGCCGGAAGCGTTCCCGCCGCGCTACAACATTGCCCCGACCCAGCCGATCCTGGCGGTCGGCATCAATGCCGCTGGCATTCGTGCTAGCATGCTGCTGCGCTGGGGCTTGATCCCTCACTGGGTCAAGGAGCCAGGGGAATTTTCCCTTCAGATCAACGCCCGCTCGGAATCCGTGGTCGAAAAGCCGTCGTTTCGCGATGCCATGCGCTATCGCCGTATCCTCGTGCCGGCTTCCGGCTTTTACGAATGGCGCCGCCCAGCCGACCGCAGGGCGCCAAAACAAGCCTACTGGGTCCGCCCGCGCGCTGGCGGCGTCGTCGCTTTCGGCGGCCTGATGGAACACTGGGCCGGCAAGAACGGCAGCGAAATCGACACCGGCCTGATCCTGACGACGAACGCCAACGCGACGATTGCGCCGATTCATGACCGCATGCCGGTGATCGTGCCGCCCGAACATTTCGGCCGCTGGCTCGACTGCGGGAACGTTTCGCCCATCGAAATTGCGGATGTGCTGCTGCCGGCCTCGCCGGATTTGCTCGAGGCTGTTCCCGTCGGCGACCGCGTCAACCGCACAGCCAATGACGGGCCGGAATTACAGATACCGATTTCTGCCGCCGAACGCGAGCGCGCCGACGCGCCGCCTGCTTCTGCCAAAGCACGCAAAGCTGCCGCCAAGCCGTCCGCCCAAGGCGATCTGTTCTGAAATATGGCGTCGCTTCTTGCCGCCGCCGTTTCCGGTTTCCTCCTCGGCGCTTCCCTGATTATCGCCATTGGCGCGCAAAACGCGTTCGTATTGCGCATGGGTCTTGTCCGCCGGTACGTCTTTGCGATCTGCCTGGTCTGCTCGCTGTCCGATGCGTTCCTGATCCTCGCCGGCGTTGGCGGAATGGGCGCGCTCGTCAGCGCCAACCCAGGCCTGCTGCGTCTGATCGCGATTGCGGGCGCGACGTTCCTGTTCGCCTATGCGGGCATTGCCGCCTGGCGGGCAATCCGCCCGGGAAGGCTGACCGCCAAGGGTGACATCGCAGCGAGCCTGCCGGCGACGCTGGCGCAATGCCTTGCCTTCACCTGGCTGAACCCGCATGTCTATCTCGACACCGTGGTGCTGGTCGGCGGATTTTCGGCGGCCCTTGAAAGCGCAACGCGCCCGGCCTTTGCGGCGGGCGCGATGGCTTCTTCTTTCGTTTGGTTTTTCGGGCTCGGCTACGGCGCCAGCTTGCTGGCGCCGGTGTTTGTCCGACCGACGGCGTGGCGCATCCTCGACGGCACAATCGCCGTGGTGATGGCCGCGCTTGGACTATCGCTGCTGCTTCGGGCCGGAATTTGATGGCGCGCCGAATTGCTGCTGCCTGGTGCCGGGCGCGCCCATCTGGCGCGGGGCGCCGGACGATTGAGCCGCGATCGTTGCCGAAACGACGGCCTTGATGCCGATCTGGCGATACTGGCCCGTCAAGGCGCGTTCGCGCTGCATCTCCTCGCGCGAACGGAAACCGGCATGGTGGCCGGCATGATAGGAAGACATAGAATTTCCTCGTATTTTGGGGTGGTTTTGCGGATTTGGCCGCGCTCCTCCTGCGGCATCGCTGGCAAGCGCCTCGACTTGGGCAATTCTTGGGCGATTCGCCGGATGTGAACTCCGTGGCAGAATTGCATTGAAAATTCATTGACCGCTAACCGGTTTGCGGCGATAAGCGGCGCCATGACGACGACCTTGGCCGCGACGTGCGGCATTTGCATCTGCTGCAAGATTATCGGTTAGCCTTCGCGCTGGCCCGGTCGTTCTCGCCCTTCATTCGTTGTTCCTGAAGCGGACGCCCCGGCCAGCCGGCGGCGGTATTTTCGCTTGCAAGAACAGGAACATCGGCGGACGAGATGGCGCAACTGAAGCTCTACAATACGCTGACGCGGCAGAAGCAGGTCTTCGAACCGGCGGACTCGAAGAACGTGCGCATGTATGTCTGCGGCCCGACCGTTTACGACTATGCCCATATCGGCAACGCCCGCCCGGCGATCGTTTTCGATGTTCTCTACCGGCTGCTGCGACATATGTACCCAGGCCCCGGCAACGCCGCCGACGGCAGCCGGATCACCTATGTCCGCAACATCACCGACGTCGACGACAAGATCAACGCCCGCGCCCGCGAGCGCTTTCCCGGCCTGCCGCTCAACGAGGCGATCGCGAAGGTCACGCAGCCGACGACGGAGCAGTACCACAAGGATGTCTCCGCGCTCGGCTGCTTGCCGCCGACCGCCGAGCCGCGCGCAACGGGCCACATTCCCGGCATGATCGAAATGATCCAGGCGCTGATCGACAAGGGCAACGCCTATCTCGCCATCGGCACCGAGGGCAGGGAAGTTCTGTTCGAGGTCGAACTCGATGCCCGAATACGGCGCTCTGTCGAAGCGCAAGCTCGAGGAGCAGCAGGCAGGCGCCCGCGTCGCGGTCGAGGCGCACAAGAAGAACCCGGCCGACTTCGTTTTGTGGAAGGAATCTTCCGCCGAAGAACCCGGTTGGGATGCGCATTTCCTGTGGGCCGGCGACCGCGTCGCGATCTTCGGCCGGCCGGGCTGGCACCTCGAATGCTCGGTGATGAGCAAGGAACTGCTCGGCGAGACCTTCGACATCCACGGCGGCGGCCTCGACCTCATCTTCCCCCACCACGAAAACGAACTCGCCCAATCGCGCTGCGCCCACGGCACGGACATGATGGCGACGGTGTGGATGCACAATGGCTTCCTGCAAGTCGAAGGCCAGAAGATGTCGAAGAGCCTCGGCAACTTCGTCACGATTTACGAGCTGCTGGAGACGGAAAAATTCGGCGGCCGCAAATGGCCGGGCGAGGTGCTGCGCCTCGCCATGCTGATGACGCATTATCGCGAGCCGATCGATTTTTCCGTGCGGAGATTGGAGGAGGCGAATGCAATAAGCACAGGCTTTCTCAATCTAATTCGACGATATGGCCCAAACGACGGCCATGTCATGCCGGAAGTGGTCGAGGCGCTTTCCGATGACCTAAATACTCGGCTCGCTGTGATGGCGATCCAGAACGGCGCTGCTGATCTGGCAGATATCGCTGCATCAATCTATTTCCTCGGACTTGAGGACAAACGGACCGCAGAAATCGGCGCCAAGATAAGGACTGGGCAAACAGCCGGCGTTCGCGCAGCCGTCGAAGATGCCTTTGACCGGGTAGCATTGGAGCAAGCAGGAACGTCTAAGGACGAACTGCAGAAGACGCTGGAGAATCGCCTCGCCTTGATCCGCGAAAAGAACTTCGCCGAGGCCGACAAAATCCGCGAGGACCTGGCCAAGCAGGGCGTCCAACTCATGGATTACAAGGATCCCGAGACCGGCGAACGCAAGACGAAGTGGGAGGTGAGGCGGTGAAGCGCGCGACGAATTTCCTCCCGCCACCAAGCTGTCAGCAGCCTCATGCCAATACGTCGGCGTTCACCGCAGACAATGGAGCATTGCCATGATCGACCACACCGGAATGAGCGTCGCCGATTTCGACGCGGCCAAGAAATTTTACGACGCGGCGCTGGCGCCGCTCGGCGCGAAATTGCTGATGGTGGTGGCGCCCGAACATACTGGCGGCGTCAAGGTCGGCGGCTATGGCAAGACCAAGCCGGACTTCTGGCTGAGCGAGGGGCACAAGCAGAAGCCGCCGCTCCACTTTGCCTTTGCCGCCGATAACCGGGCGCAAGTCGACGCGTTCTACAAGGCGGCGATCGCGGCCGGCGGCAAGGACAACGGCAAGCCGGGGCTGCGCCCGCATTATCATGCCGACTATTACGGCGCCTTCGTGCTCGACCCTGACGGCCACAACATCGAGGCGGTTTGCCACAAACCGGCGGCAGGATGACGCAACAGGCGCACATTGGTGGCTGCCAATGCGGCGCCGTGCGCTTCCGCGTCAGCGGGCCGGCGCGCAGCGCTGCCTTGTGCCATTGCCGCATGTGCCAGAAGGCGCATGCGGCGCCGGTCGTCACCTGGCTGACGGTCGAAGCTGATAAGTTCGGAGTGGACGCGGGGCGAAGCCGGCGTCGTTCCGCAGTTCGGCCAAGGCGGTGCGGACCTTCTGTCCGCGTTGCGGCACGCCGCTGACCTTCCGCGTCGACGACGACGCAACGCTTGATATCGCGGTCGCCGCATTCGACCGCCCACAGGACTTTCCGCCCGACCGCCAGTTCGGCACCGAGACACGAATGGACTGGTTGGCTGGCGTAGCGGCATTGCCGGGCAAGGAAGCCGGACCTTGCCGGATTCATATCAGCATCCCGACCACGACACGGCCGAATGGCCGATGGAGGCGCGCCATGGCTGAGGCGATCACCGGCGGCTGCCAGTGCGGCGCGGTGCGCTATCGCGTCGAGACACGAGCTTGAGAATCCGCATCTCTGCCATTGCCGCATGTGCCAGAAGGCGGCGGGCAACTACTTCATGCCGCTCGCCGGCGCGCCGCGCGAGCGGATAGTCATCACGCGCGGCGAACCCAGCTGGTTCCATTCATCCGACATCGTGCGCCGTGGCTTCTGCTCGAGATTGTGGCACCCCTCTTTTCTTCGATCCTGTAACTACCGACCGTCTATTGGTCACACTCGGCAGCCTCGACGATCCGTCGCGCTATCGGCCCGTCTCCGAGGATTCCGTCGAATCGCGCGTGCCATTCGTCGCTGAATGGGCCGGCACGCGCCAAAAGGTGACGGAAGACGATTTTTCCTCCGACGAGATCAAGGCAATTCAGCATAGCAACCAGCAGCACCCCGACCACGAGACGGCAGTTTGGCCGCCGGAGGCTCGCCATGGTTGAGCCAATCACCGGCGGCTGCCAGTGCGGCGCGGTGCGCTTTCGCATCGAAACCCTCGGCCGCGCCACGATCTGCCATTGTCGCATGTGCCAGAAGGCATTCGGCTCGTTCTTCGGCCCGCTGGTCACCGCCAAGGGCCTGGCCTGGACGCGCGGCGAGCCTAAATGGTTCCAGAGCTCCAACAAGGTGCGGCGCGGCTTCTGCGGCGAATGCGGCACGCCGCTCGCCTACGATTGGGGCGGCGACGTCGAAATCGCCATCGGCGCGCTCGACGATCCTGGGCGGGCCGCGCCGGTATTGCAGGTCAATCCGGCCGACCGATTGTCGTTTTTCGCCCGCCTGCACGAATTGCCGGTCCGCTCGGCTGCCGATAACGCCAAGGTCGCCGCCTTCATGGCCGATATCGAGAGCCATCAGCATCCGGACCATGAACGCGGACGGCCGCAATTGGGCTAGCGACGCCTTTACCGATTTAACAAGGGCTGTTGGGCAAATCCGTGAGACAATGAAAAGATCGCCTTTATCTCTTCGACACGACCCTGCGCGACGGCCAGCAGACGCCGGGCATCGATTTTTCGGTCGCCGACAAGATCGCCGTTGCCGAACTCCTCGACGAACTCGGCGTCGACTATGTCGAGGGCGGCTATCCCGGCGCCAACCCGACCGACACCGAATTCTTCTCGAAAAAGCGCACGAAGCGTTCCGCCTTCGTCGGCTTCGGCATGACGCGCCGGCCAGGGGTGTCGACCTCGAACGATCCGGGCCTTGCCGCGCTGCTCGAAGCCAAGACCGACGCGATCTGCTTCGTCGCCAAGAGCTGGGACTATCACGTGCGTGTCGCGCTCGGCACGACCAACGAGGAAAACCTCGCCTGCATCCGCGATTCGGTCAAGCGCGCCGTTGCCGCCGGCCGCGAAACGATGGTCGATTGCGAGCATTTCTTCGACGGCTTCAAGGCCAACCGCGACTATGCGCTCGCCTGCGCAAAAGCCGCCTACGATTCCGGCGCCCGCTGGGTGGTGCTGTGCGACACCAATGGCGGCACCCAGCCTTCCGAAGTGCGCGATATCGTTTCGCAGGTAATTGCTGCCGGCATTCCCGGCGATCGGCTCGGCATCCATGCCCATGACGACAGCGGCCAGGCGGTCGCCAATTCGCTCGCCGCCGTCGAAGCCGGTGCGCGCCAAATCCAGGGCACGCTCAATGGCATCGGCGAGCGCTGCGGCAACGCCAATCTGGTGTCGCTGATCCCGACGCTGTTGCTGAAGCCGCTCTATGCCGACCGCTTCGAAATGGGCATCGACCGCGACCGGCTCGGGCAGCTGACGTGGGTGAGCCACAAGTTTGACGATCTGGTCAACCGCGCCCCCGATGCGCAGGCGCCATATGTCGGCGCTTCGGCCTTCGCCACCAAGGCCGGCATCCATGCTTCCGCGATCCTGAAGGAACCGGCGACCTATGAGCACGTTCCGCCGGAAGACCGTCGGCAACCGCCGCCGCCTGATGGTTTCCGACCAGGGCGGCAAGTCGAATTTCCTTGCCGAGCTCGAGCGCCGCGGCATCCCGTTTGCCCGCAACGACGGCCGCCTCGACCGCCTGATCGGAATCGTCAAGGAGCGCGAGGCGCAGGGCTGGGCCTATGAAGCGGCCGACGCCAGCTTCGAACTGCTCGCCCGGCGCATGCTTGGCGAGGTGCCGGAATTCTTCAAGGTCGAAGGCTACCACACCACGGTCGAGCGTCGCTTCAATGCCCGCGGCGATCTCGTCACCGTGGCCGAGGCCGTCGTCAAGGTCGAGGTCGAAGGCAAGCGGCTGATGTCGGTGGCCGAAGGCAACGGCCCGGTCAACGCGCTCGACCAGGCCTTGCGCAAGGATCTCGGCAAATACCAGGACACCATCGCCGATCTCGAACTGGTCGACTACAAGGTGCGTATCCTCAATGGCGGCACCGAGGCGGTGACGCGGGTGCTGATCGAATCGGCGGACTCGTCCGGCGAACGCTGGACCACCATCGGAGTATCGGCCAACATCATCGACGCCTCGTTCGAGGCGCTGATGGATTCGATCCAGTACAAATTGCTGAAGGCGAAAACGGCCTGAGCGACCCTCCAGGATTGTCTCAGCAGCAGCTTGCGGTCGTGCCGGCCGCGCGCGCTTCCTGCACCGGCGGGCAGGGCACGTCGCCATAGGAACAGAACACGCAGCAGTCGCCGGCCTTTGGCCGCAGTGTCGCGCCGCATTCTGGGCAGGTCTCGAACACCCGGCAGGAATCGGTCGCCATTTCATGGCGCTGGCGATGGCCGCAATGCGGGCAGGTGAGCGTCGAATGCAAGACGATGGCGCCAGCCAAAGCGCCTGCGACCGTTGCCTCAGCCATAGACAAGCACTCCACCGATCATGACCAGCGCTAGCCCGCGCAGCCAGAACGTCGCGCGGCGCGTCAGCGGCCGGGCGCAAGCGCCATCGACCGCGCATTCCGTGCGCCAGGAGCGCCACTGTAGGGCGAGGCCGGTAGCCGTGGCCAGAACGGCGAAGCCGAGCAGGATGGTCCGGTACGGGCTCAGCCAACTGAAAGCGTCGAACCAGGCCGAGCCGGCGCTGGCGGCTCCCGCCGCAAACAGCGCGTTCGGAATGACGCAACACGCGCCGGCGCCGATCGCGGCCACCAACCCACTGCCCGCACTCGTCGGATCGAATAGAAGTTTCAACATTTCGTGTCTCGCTTGCGGTTGACTGCGGATTTGGCAAGCCTACCTCCTGTAGTAGCTACAGGAGCAAGAAGGCTGCATCATGCCCGCAATCACGAATCCGAGAGAGTTTCCGATCGGCGAACTGGCCCGGCGTACTGGCGTCAACATCGAAACGATCCGCTTTTACGAGCGCATTGGCGTCCTCGATCGGGCGCAACGCTCCGTGGCTGGCCGCCGTAGCTTCGGGCCGGCTGAAGCAAAGCGCCTGTCGTTCGTCCGCCGCGCTCGCGAGCTTGGCTTTTCGCTCGACGAAGTCCGGGCACTGCTCGGCCTTGCCGAACCGGGCCGCCGCGATTGCCGAGCCGCGAGTGCGCTCGCGGGAGCGCATCTCAACGCGGTGCGCTCGCGCATCCGCGACCTGCGCAAGCTGGAAGCGATCCTGGCCGAGGCGGTCGCGCGTTGCGAGATGGACGGTGACGGTGCTTGTGCCGTCCTCGACATGCTCGAAGTAGGCGTTGCAGATTGAAGATTACGTACCGTGCGCCAGGCGCACTCTGACGACGCGCTCGAATCGGGTTGTGAATCCGGGTCGCCTCGGTCATTATGCTGCGATGACCCGCACACAAAACCATGCCAACCCGGTCTCGGCAGCCGCCGGCGATACCCGCGAGGGGTACTTCTACGCGCTCTCCGCATACATTTTGTGGGGCGGGCTCCCTTTCTACATGAAGGCGGTCGCCCACATCCCGCCGGCCGAAGTGGTCGCCCACCGTATCCTGTGGTCGGTGCCGCTCGCCGGCTTATTCTGCTCTGGCTCGGCCGCACCGCGGATATCCGCAGCGCTTCGTTCACCCAAAGCGCTCGCCCAGAGCGGCCTCGCTGCCGCATTCATCACCGTCAACTGGGGCATTTATGTCTGGGCGATCGGCGCCGGCCGGGCGCTCGAAACCGCGCTTGGCTATTACATCAATCCGCTGTTTTCGATCTTTCTCGGCGCCAGTGCTGCTCGGCGAGCGCCTGCGCCGGCACGCAGATCGTTGCCATTGTTCTGGCGGCGATTGCTGTCGGCGTATTGGCGGTCGAGGCGGGCGGCATTCCGGTCGTGGCGGTCGGATTGACATTGAGCTGGGGGTGCTACGCTTTTCTCAAGCGCACTTTGCCGATCGGTCCGGCGCAGGGGTTCTTCCTCGAAGTCGTGCTGCTGTCGCTGCCTGCCCTGGCGTTCGTGGCATGGCTGGCGGCGTTCGGGCAGGGGCATTTCGCCGTCGGCAATAGCTACGATACGACAATGCTCGCCTGCGCTGGTTTTGTCACCGCTATCCCGTTGATTCTTTATGCCAACGGCGCCAAAGGGCTGCGGCTGTCGACCATCGGCATCATGCAATACATCGCGCCGACGCTGATTTTTCTCGTCGCAGTCTTCGTTTTTGGCGAGCCGTTCAGCTCCTACAAGGCAGTGGCTTTCAGCCTTGATCTGGTCAGCGCTGTCGATCTACACATTTTCGCTGATCAGGTTGTCGCGCAACGCGCCCGCCTAGCGCGAAACGTCGACAATAATCTTGACCGAGGCGTACCAGTCGGCGACGTCGCCAATTTCTGCATCGCTCAATGTTGCAGCCGACTGTCGTCATCTTCTCGTCGAGTTCGCTCGCCGTCGCGGAAAGCAAACATCTGCTTGATCAGGTAGGCGAGATTCTGACCGGCCAGATTGGGTGCCTCGGGGATCATCGCGATACCGTCGATGCCATGGCAGGGCTGGCATTTTCCGTCACGATCTCGCGCCCGCGCTGTGCGTCGGCGGGCCGATGCGGGCGTTGCAGCAACGTCCAGCCCGCGGCAGCCAACGGTCACGAACCGCCCATGGCTACATCCGATCGATTGCCGCTGCCGTCGCTCGGTCCTCGGGCACGGCGGCCGCCTCGATAATCTTGTCGATCAGGCCGCGCGGATCGGCTGCGACGATCGGACGAACGCGCGATTGCGTGTGGATGAAGCCCTCCGCGCGCATGTGGTCGAGCAACGTCAGCAGCGGATCCCAGAAGCCGGCAATGTTGAGCAGGCCGATCGGTTTGTGGTGGCGGGCGAGTTGCGCCCAGGTCATCACCTCGATGATCTCTTCGAGCGTGCCGATGCCGCCTGGCAATGCGACGAAAGCGTCGGCGCGCTCGAACATCGCGTGTTTTCGCTCGTGCATGTCGGCGGTCACGACGGATTCGGTCAATTTCGGCAGCCAGCCATGGCTTGCTTCCTTGCCAAGCAGGAATTCCGGAATGATGCCGGTTACCTTGTCCGCCATTGTCCAGCGCCGCCCCCGCCACCGCGCCCATGATCCCCTTGGCGCCGCCGCCATAAACAATCGCCAGGCCGCGCCGGGCCATTTCGGTTCCGAACTGGCGGGCGATTTCGACATATGCCGGGTCGGACCCCGCTTTGCGAGCCGCAATACACGCAAATCGAACGAAAATTTGACATCGTTTTCTGGCCGGCGGAATCGTGTTGTTGCAGCCATACCACCATCCGCGGTGGAATCGTCAACCGTCCCGCGCAATTGGTCCTCTTGGCCACTCCTGCGGTTTGGCTTTCCCGTCGGATTTGGTCTATATCGACCAAAATCCGCGCCAATATCCGGGCCCAGCTGCTGGCCTGCCGGTTCCACGGCCTTGATCAAGGGGCAGTTCATGTCTTCGTTCTTTCGGTCCAATCCGCTTTGTTCTGGTTGCTCGGAGCCGTGCTTGTCATCGGCGGTGCCGGCGGCGCATGGCTTTACTCGCAGCCCAAAGCCGGAGCGGCGATGCCAACGGCGTCGTTGCCGAGAAGAAGGCGAGAAGCTGAGCCACAGGCCAAGGCGGTCGAGGAAGCCGTCAAGAGGAGACCAAGGCCGAATTCCGACAGCGCAGCAGCAAAGAGCGCAGAGACTAGCATCCGGTCCGCGTTTTGACATCCTGCGCGTCGAGCAGGACGGTTCGGCGGTAATTGCCGGAAGCGGACCGCAGGGCAGCGAAATGCAGGTGTTGGCCAACGGTCACGTTGTCGGCAAGGCCAAGGTCGATGCCGGCGGCGATTTCGCCATAGTCCTCGATAACCCTCTGGCAAAGGCGATTATGAATTGAAGCTGCGTGCCTTCTTGCCCGATGGCAAGACGATGGAGTCCGGCGAGACCGGGATCGTCTCGATTCCCGAAAAGGGTGGCGAGTTGCTGGCCATGGTCACCAAGGAGGGTGCGCCGACGCGGGTGATGCAAAAGCCCGAGCCGCAGGCCGATGCTCAAGCCGGTGCCAGGCCGAAGCCGGTGCGGCGGCCAAGACTGAGGCTGAAGCGGGCGCCGGCGAGCAGGCTGCGCCGAAGGCCGAGGAAACCGCCAAGGTCGAAGAGCAGCCAATGCCGCAAGCCGAGGACCAGGTCGGCCAAGACCGAGGAAGCCCGAAGCAGGAGGACCAGGTCGCCAAGGCCGAGGAGGCGCCGAAGCAAGAAGAGCAGGCTGCAAAGACCGAGGAAGCACCGAAGCAGGAGGACCAGGTCGCCAAGGCCGAGGAGGCGCCGAAGCAAGAAGAGCAGGCTGCAAAGACCGAGGAAGCACCAAAGCAGGAGGAAGTAGCCAAGACCGAGGAGGCTGCCAAGGCGAAGAGCGCCAAGAAGGAGGAAGCCAAAAGCCGGAGCCGGCAAAGACGCAGGAGCTTGCCAAGGCCGAGCCGGAACCAAAGCCGAAGGTGGAAGCCCACCAAGGTCGAGGCCAAGCCTGACCTGCTCACTCGACAGGTCCAGGTCGAAGCGGTCGATGTCGATCAGGGCAAGATTTTCGTCGCCGGCATCGGCGAACCTGGCCGCAACATCAACATTTATCTCGACAACGCATTTCTCGGCTCGGTTGCCGTCGGCTCGCAGGGAAATTTCGTCCTGGAGGCAAGGGGGTCGCTGGAAGCCGGAACCCACCAGATACGGGCAGACCAATTGTCTGAGAACAGGACTCAGGTCGTCAACCGCGCCGAGGTGCCTCTGTTGCATGAGGTAGATGAAGCGGCCAAGACCGAAGAGGCTCCGAAGCTGGAAGAGCAGGCGGCGAAGACCGAGGAAGCACCTAAGCTGCAGCAGCAGGCGGCAAAGACCGAGGAAGCGCCGAAGCAGGAGGAGCAGGCGGCGAAGACCGAAGAAGCTCCGAAGCAGGAGGAGCAGGCGGCAAAGACCGAGGAAGCACCGAAGCAGGAGGAGCAGGCGGCAAAGACCGAGGAAGCGCCGAAGCAGCAAGCGCAGGCAGCAAAGACCGAGGAAGCGCCGAAGCAGGAAGAGCAGGCGGCGAAGACCGAAGAGGCTCCGAAGCAGGAACAGCAGGCGGCTAAAACCGAGGCAGCTCCGAAGCAGGAAGAGCAGGCCGTCAAGACCGAAGAGGCGCCGAAGCAGGACGAGCAGGCGGCAAAGAACGAGGAGGCTCCGAAGCAGGAACAGCAAGCTGCCAAGACCGAGGAAACTCCCAGGCAGGAAGAGCAGGCCGCCAAGACCGAGGAAGCGCCGAAGCAGGACCAAGCCGCCAAGACCGAGGAAACGCCGAAACCGAAGCAGGCGGCCAAGACCGAGGAAGCCGCGTCGCTGCAGGAGCGGATGGCGGCAAAAACCGAAGAGGCCCCGAAGCAGGAGCCGAAACAGGAAATGGCGGCCAAGACCGAGTCTGGCGCGGTGCAGCAGGCCGAACCGCTGCGCACCAATTCATCGGTTCTGATCCGGCGTGGCGACAATCTGTGGCAGATCTCACGCCGGATGCTCGGTCGCGGCATCCACTACACCGTGATCTATGAAGCCAATCGCGACCAAATTCGCGATCCGCACTGGATCTACCCCGGCCAGGTGTTCTCGGTGCCCGCCGCCGATTCGGGAGCTGGAGACGGTTGAGGAACATCGCGCCGTAAGTTGCCGCTTTGCCGGTTTTGACTTTATCGGCAAATGCCGATAAAGAGCGTTCATGCCCCAGCGTAAATTGTGCTGCGGTGCGGATTCTGCCGCCGCGACAATTCGGCCTTGCCGCTCAACTGAAAGCCCTTGGCCATCCCGTCCGGCTCGAGATCGTGCGCCAGCTTGCCGAGCGCAATCGCTGCTGCTCCAACGATTTTTGCGCCTGCCTGCCGCTGGCGCAGTCGACGATTTCGCAACACCTCGATCTGCTGTGCCAGGCCGGCATCGTCCTTTATGCGCCTGACGGCAACCGTTCGGCCTATAGCCTCGACCGCGCGGCACTCGGCAGGTTGGCAAGGGCTTCGTGCCCTAGTTGCCGTTATGCCGGGTGGAAACCACGGAGAAGCCGCAAATGGCTGAACGGGCTGACAGCCCCGAAAGCCGCCAAACGTGGACGCGCGTGTCGAGCGCAAGCGTCAACCGAACGCGCCGAGAACCGCAAGACCGTCGACGCCGGCGAGAAAGGCTTCGGCACGACAATCCGCAATCTGTGGCCGTATCATGTGGCCGCCCGAGCGGCCGGATCTGAAGGTGCGCGTCGTCTGGGCCTTCGTTGTGCTCGTCGTCGCCAAGATCATCACTGTGTCGGTGCCCTATCTCTACAAATGGGCGACCGATGCGCTGACCGGCGGCACGGCGCTGCCGTTTCACCTGCCGGCAATCCTGGTCGCGCCGGCGATGCTGGTCATCGCCTACAATGTCGGCCGCATCGTGCATGGTCGGCTTCAGCCAGCTGCGCGACTCGATGTTCGCCGCCGTCGGCCAGCATGCGGTGCGCCAGCTTTCCGCCATCGTCTTTCGTCCACATCCATGCGCTGAGCCTGCGCTTCCACCTGCAGCGGCGCACCGGCGGGCTGTCGCGCATCATCGAGCGCGGCACCAAGGGCATCGAGACGATCGTCCGCTTCACCATGCTCAACGGCGGCCCGACGATCCTCGAATTCGCCTTCATGGCCGGCGGTCATCTGGTACCAGTTCGGCTTCTGGAAATACGTGGTCGTCGTCGCCGTGATGATCTGGCTCTATGTCTGGTTCTCGGTCAGGGCCAGCGATTGGCGCATATCCATCCGCCGCGACATGAACAACAACGACACCGACGCCAACTCCAAGGCGATCAACTCGCTGCTCAATTTCGAAACGGTCAAATATTTCAGCAACGAGGCCTGGGAAGCCGACCGGTTCGACGCCTCGATGGCGCGCTACGAGACCGCCGCCGTCAAGGTGTGGACATCGCTCGCCTGGCTCAATTTCGGCCAGGCGGTCATTCTCGGTATCGGCATGGGCGCCTGCATGGTGATGTCGGCGCTCGCGGTAGCCGCCGGCAAGCAGACGGTCGGCGATTTCGTCCTCATCAACGCGCTGCTGATGCAGCTTTCGATACCGCTCAACTTCATCGGCTTCATCTATCGCGAAATCCGCCAGGGCCTGACCGATATCGAGGCGATGTTCGACCTGCTCGATGTCGGGCCGGAGATCGTCGATGCCCCCGACGCAAAGCCGTTGGCGGTCGCTCGCGGCGAAATCCGTTTCGAGACGTCGACTTCCACTACGATCCCGACCGCCAGATCCTGAAGGACGTTTCCTTCACGGTCCCGGCCGGCAAGACGGTCGCCATTGTCGGGCCTTCGGGCGCGGGAAAATCGACGATCTCGCGGCTGTTGTTCCGCTTCTACGACGTGACCGGAGGGCGCATCCTCATCGACGGCGAAGACATTCGCGCCGTCACCCAGGAAAGCCTGCGCGCGGCAATCGGCATGGTTCCGCAGGACACGGTTTTGTTCAACGACACCATCGCCTACAACATCCGCTACGGCCGCACCGACGCCACGGACGCCGAGGTCGCAAAAGGCCGCCGAACATGGCCCAGATCGGCGATTTCGTTCGCGGCCTGCCGCAGGGGTTCAAGACCCAGGTCGGCGAGCGCGGCCTGAAACTCTCGGGCGGTGAAAAGCAGCGCGTCGCCATCGCCCGCACGATTCTGAAGGCGCCGCCGATCCTGATTCTCGACGAGGCGACCTCGGCGCTCGATACCCAGACCGAGCGGGAAATCCAGTCGGCGCTCGATCTGGTCTCGCAGGGCCGCACCACGCTCGTCATCGCCCACCGGCTGTCGACCGTGGTCACACGCCGACGAGATCATCGTCCTGAAGGACGGCCGAGATCGCCGAACGCGGCACGCATCGCGCGCTATTGCGCAAGAAGGGCCTATACGCCCAGATGTGGAACCGCCAGCGCGAAGCGATTGCCGCCGAGGACCGCCTGCGGCACGCGCGCGAGACCGATGCCCTCGGCATTGTCGTGCGTAAGCGGGCCGAGACGGTCTGATAGCGAAGTCTTGCGGAACGACTTGAGCGCGAACTCGCCGCTCGCGCCGGTTGCGCCGGCGCAGCGCTGCCGAACAGTGTTGCGAATATGACGATCCAGGAATAGGCTTTGCGCCTTCAACCTGCGTCCGGAGGTATTGGCCATGACACCCTGGGAAATCGTCGGTCTCGAGATGGACAACTGCAACTGCGCTTATGGCTGCCCGTGCCAGTTCAACGCGCTTCCGACCCAAGGCAGTTGCGAATTCGTTGGCTTCGTCCAGATCGAGAAAGGCCACTACGGCGCCGTCAAGCTCGACGGATTGCGCTGCGCATCGATCACCAAATGGCCCGGCCCGATCCACCTCGGCAACGGCACGCAGCAGCACTACATCGATGAACGCGCCGATCCCAAGCAGCGCGATGCGCTCGAAAAAATCATGAATGGCAAGGACACCGAGGACATGGCGACGATGTGGTGGGTGTTTGCCGCGATGTCGCCGAACAAGCTCAAGACGCTCTTTGTGCCTATCGAAATGGACCTCGATATCGAAAAACGCAGCGGCAAATTGCGTATTCCCGGCGTTGTCGAAACCAAGGTCGAACCGATCAAGAACCCGGTCACCGGCGCAGACCATCGCGCTCGCATCAATCTGCCGCACGGCTTCGAATACCGCTTCGCCGAGGTCGCCAGCGGCACGAGCAAGACCAGCGGTGAACTCGAATTGAAAAACAACAACAACAGCCATGTCCACATGGCGCGCCTGCATCTTTCGCACAAAGGCGTGGTCGAACAGAAGGCCGCCTGATCCAAACCGGGGTGCATTTCCGTTTGCGATGAGCGGCTCGGTGGCAAAGCCCGACAGTCTCGCCGAGCGCCTGCTGCGGCGCGAGCGGTTGCTCGTTACGCTGGCGCTTGCCGCCGTCTGCCTGCTTGCCGCCGCCTATACGATCGCCGGCGTCGGCATGCCGATGTCGGCCGTCGACATGACGGCGATGTCCGGCATGACCGATATGCCCGGATTGTTTGTGCCCGGAGCCTGGACGCTCGCCTACGCGATTTTCGTCTTCCTCATGTGGTGGATCATGATGATTGCCATGATGCTGCCGAGCGCCGCGCCGACCGTGCTGCTTTATTCCGCGCTGGCAAGGCAAGGCAACGCACCCGCGGCCGCGCCGCGCCATGCCGCCGTGTTTGTCGCGGGCTATCTGGCGATCTGGGCGCTATTCAGTTTCGTGGCGACCGGATTGCAGTGGGGGCTCGAATTTGCCGGTTGGGTCTCGGCGACGATGATGGCGGTCAAAAGCCGCGTGCTCGCCGGTGGCCTGCTCGTTGCCGCAGGCATCTATCAGTTCGCGCCGATGAAACACGCATGCCTGAAGCATTGTCGCAGTCCGATGCATTTCCTGATCGAGCATCGCCGCCCTGGCGCCGCCGGCGCCTTCCTCATGGGCCTTGAACACGGCGCCTATTGCGCCGGCTGCTGCATCTTCCTGATGGCGCTGCTGTTCGTCGGCGGCATCATGAACCTCTACTGGATCGCCGGCGTGGCGCTGCTTGTGGCGCTGGAGAAACTCGCGCCTTTCGGCCAGCGGCTGACCGGTCTTGTCGGCGTCGCGTTGATCTGCGCGGGAATCTATGTGTTTGCCGTCCCTTGACCGCAGGCGCCCGGCACCCACCTTTTCCATTTCCCAAATTTGCGCCCTGCGCTAAGCAGGCGCCATGCAATTTGGTGACCTCCTCGAAACCCTGCGCAAGTCGCTGGTGCCGGTCCATCGCGAAGGCTGGCCGTTCGTTGCCGGCTCTTTTGCCGGCGCGGTCATACTGGGATGGCTGTGGGCGCCGCTGTTCTGGCTTGGCCTGCTTTTCACCGCTTGGTGCGCGTATTTCTTTCGCGATCCGCAAAGGGTGACGCCAGTCTCCGCGGAATTGGTGATCGCGCCGGCCGACGGCCGCGTCTCGGCGGTTCGCGCCGCCGTGCCACCGTCCGAACTTGGGCTCGGAGAGGCCCCGCGCCAGCGTGTCTCGATCTTCATGAATGTCTTCAATTGCCACGTGAACCGGGCGCCGGTCGCAGGCAGGGCCATGCGTATTGTCCACAAGCCGGGTCAGTTCCTAAACGCCGAACTCGACAAAGCGAGCGACGACAATGAGCGCAATGGCCTGGTCATCTCCAGCGAACGTGGTGAAGTCGCCGTCGTCCAGATCGCCGGCCTGGTGGCGCGGCGCATTGTCTGCTGGGCGCGGCCCGACGTCCAGCTCGCCGCCGGCGAGCGCTTCGGCCTCATCCGCTTCGGCTCGCGCGTCGACATCTATCTGCCTGACGGCGCCAAAGTCGCAGTTGTGCCGGGGCAGACGGCAATCGCTGGCGAGACCGTGATCGCGCGATACGACGGCGCGGCGACGCCGCAAACCACCCGGACCCAATAGCATTGGGCGCCCGATGATGGAAAACCCGTTTCCGCCATTCGATCCTGACGGAGTGAGCTCGGTCGCAGCAAGCGGCAAGAACGGGCAACGCCTGCGCGACATGCCGCTGCGTTCGGTGTTCCCGAGCCTGCTGACGCTGCTCGCGATTGCCGCCGGACTGTCCGCCATTCGTTTCTCCGCCGAGAACCGCATCGAGCTGGCGGTGGTGGCGATCATCTTTGCTGCTTTTCTTGATGGCATTGACGGCCGCGTTGCGCGCCTCTTGAAATCGGCTTCTCGCTTCGGCGCCGAACTCGATAGCCTCGCCGATTTCGTCAATTTTGGCGTCGCGCCGGCGATGCTGCTGTACTTCACTTTGCTCGACCGGGCGGGCTCCGTCGGCTGGATCGCGACACTGATTTTCGCCATCTGCAACTGCCTGCGGCTCGCCCGCTTCAACGTCCAGCTCGACCAGCCGCACAAGCAGCCTTGGCAGAGCCAGTTCTTCACCGGCGCGCCGGCGCCGGCGGGCGCCATGCTCGTGCTCGCCCCGGTTTATGTTGAGTTGCTGGGCGCAGAGCCGTCTCCTGCATTCGCGGTGCTGGCCTCGTTCTATGCGCTCGGCGTCGGCCTGTTGATGGTATCGCGCCTGCCGACCTGGTCGGGCAAGGATTTCGGCCGCCGCGTGCCGCGCGCCCAGGTGCTGCCGCTGCTGATCGCGATCGTCGCTTTCGTCGGTCTGCTGTTCAGCTATCCGTGGGGCACGCTCCTGACCTGCATCGCGCTGTATTTCGCCACGCTGCCGTTGTCGTTCCGCGATTATCAGCGGCGCGCGGCGCAAGCGGCGCGCCAAGCCGCGCCAGGCGACGCCGTGCCGGGTGACGACGGCACGTCAGACGCCACCGGCGACAAGGCCGGTACGGCCAAATCTGCCCATTAGGCCAACGCCCGGGATAGCCACGAGGCCGCCGCTGACCGGCGACGCGCGCAGCCGGTGCAAATTGTCCGGCTGAAGTTCACGTTTTGTTACAACCACCTTGATAAATGAACGTTCATTCTCATATATGCCCGGCTGTATTCCGTCTGCCATTCACCCCAACCAACTCGGAAAATCCGATGGAAACTGCTCTCGCACCCGGCGCACTGCGCATGCAGGAAATCCTCGGTCGCATCCGCCCGGCGGTGTCGGCCAAGGGCTTCGAAGGCAGTTCCATGCAGGATCTGTCGCATGCCGCCGGCATGAGCGCCGGCAATTTCTATCGTTATTTCCCCTCCAAGGCGGCGATCATCGAGGCGCTGGTTCAGCGTGACATGGAAAATGCCGAACGCAGCTTTGCGCGCATCCGCCGCTCTTCCGAGCCGCGCAAGGTGATGCGCGAAGTGGTGATCGAACAGGCTTCGCAAATCGATTGCGCCACCGGATGTCTGTGGGCGGAGATCGAGGCCACCGCCGCCCGTCGCCCGCAGATCGCCTTATTGTTGCAACGAATGCAGGGTCAGGTCCTGTCGAATATCGTCGAGGTCCTGGCGCGCCTTGCCGGCGTGCCGATACCGGAAGCGGCAAAGCGCTACCACAACCACGCCCGCCTCATCATGATGCTGGTCCATGGCTTGTGGAAGGAAACCGCCCGCAGCAGCGCCAACGCCGAACGCCACGATGATGTCGAACTGGCCAATCTGGTCAACGATTCGATCGACATGCTGATCGACGACATGCTGGCGACACGCCCGGCGGCTATGCCGACACGCCCATCGGCTATGCCGATACGAAAGACCCAGCATCATGCGTAACGCGCTTGCAATCCTGCTCGTCCTCATCTTGCCCGTGATTTCGTCGGGGGCGGCGCCGGCGATGGCTGCCGAAAAGAAGCCGCCCGAAAACGCCTTGATCGGCAACCTGCCGGCGATCACCGTGTTGCCGGTTGCCCGCGCCATGGTCACCGACCGGATTTCCGCTTCCGGCCTGGTTTCGCATGTCGAGCAGGTCTCGGTCGCCCCGCAAATCGAGGGCCAGGCTATCGAAGTCGCTCGAGGTCGAGGTCGGCGCCTGGGTCGAAAAAGGCCAGGTGCTTTCCCGCCTGTCGCGCTCCGCGCTCGAATTGAAGAAGAGCCAGTTGGAAGCACAGCTTGCTGCCGCGGAAGCCTCAATCGCCCAGGCCGAAGCCCAGCAGATCGAGGCCAAGGCGACTTCCGACCAGGCGCAGCGGTCCAAGGATCGCGCCGCGACACTCGCCGAGCGCGGCATGACGGCCAAGTCCGCTGCCGAACAGGCCGACGCGAACGCCGAGGCCGCAGCCGCACGTGTTAGCGCCGCCGCGCAGGCCAGTCGCGCCGCAACCGCACAGCGTAAATTGGTCGACGCGCAGATCGCCGATGTCGACCTGCAGTTGGCGCGCACCGAGATCAAGGCGCCGGTTGCCGGCATCATTGTCCAGCGCAACGCAAATATCGGCGCGATCGCCAGCGCCGCCGGCCAGCCGATGTTCGTCATCCTGCGCGACGGCCTGCTCGAACTGCACGCCGATGTCGCCGAGCAGGATGTGCTGCGCATCAAGGTCGGCCAGCACGCCGAAATCCGTGTCGCAGGGGTGCAAACGCCGATTGCTGGAACCGTGCGGCTGATCGAGCCGACGATCAATACCACGAGCCGGCTCGGCCGCGTCCGCATCGGCATTGATGATCCGAGCCAAGTCAAATGGGGCATGTTTGCCGATGCGGTGATCCACGTCGCCGAGCACGACGCTTTGGTCGTTCCGGTTTCGGCACTCGCAGAACGGCCCGTCCGGGCTGACGGCGCTGAAGGTCGTCGACGGCGTCGTGCGCGAGGTGGCGGTCGTCGACGGCATCCATGATCGCAACAAGATCGAGATCGTTTCGGGATTGGCCGAGGGCGATTTCATTGTTGCCAAATCGGGCGCCTTCGTACGCGATGGCGACCATGTCGAACCGATCAAGATCGCCAACCCGGCGGTTGTCTCGAATTAGGGAATCCAGGGGCCGGCGATGAACTTTTCGGCATGGTCGATCCGCAATCCGATTGCGCCGATCCTGGCGTTCTTCATGCTGCTGGTTCTCGGCTGGCAGTCGTTCAACACGCTTCCGATCACCCGCTTTCCCAATATCGACGTACCGCTGGTCGCGGTCACCGTGACGCAAAACGGCGCCGCGCCGGCCGAACTCGAAATGCAGGTGACGCGCGAGATCGAAGACGCGGTCGCCGGCATCACCGGCGTCAAGAACATCATTTCGACGGTCAATGACGGCGTCTCGACGACCGCCGTCGAGTTCCGCATGGAAGTGCCGACCGACAAGGCCGTCCAGGACGTCAAGGACGCCGTTGACCGCATCTCCGGCAACCTGCCCGCCGACATCGACAAGCCGGTTGTGACGCGCATCGATGTCGAAGGTCAGGCGATCATGACGTTTGCGGTCGCCTCCGCCGACATGTCGATCGAGGAGCTGTCCTGGTTTGTCGACGACAAGATCAAGCGCGAACTGCAGAGCCGGCCGGGCATCGGCAGGATCGACCGTTATGGCGGTGCCGACCGCGAAATTCGCATCGAGCTCGATCCGGTGCTGCTCGATTCCAACGGCGTGACCGCCGCCGACGTCAATCGCCAGATTCGCGCGACCAACGCCGACCTCGGATCCGGCCGCGGCGAGATTGGCGCCCAGGAGCAGGCAATCCGCACGCTCGGCGACGTCGAGTCGGCGCAACGCCTGGCCGAGACGACGATCGCCCTTCCGAACGGCCGCCAGGTCCGCCTCGGCGATCTCGGCAAGGTCATCGATACCTTCAAGGAGGTTCGTTCGTTCTCGCGCTTCAACAACCGCCAGGTCGTCACCTTCGCAGTGTTCCGCGCCAAGGGTGCGAGCGAAGTCAGCGTCGCCGAGGTCGTCGACGAACGTCGCTTGCCAAGATCGAAGCGAAATACCCGAAAGTCATCATCGCGCCGGTCGACGACACGGTGTTCTACACCTACGGCAATTACGAAGCGGCGTTGGACACGCTGATCGAGGGCGCGATTCTCGCGGTGCTCGTCGTGCTGTTGTTCCTGCGCAACTGGCGCGCGACATTGATCTCGGCGGTGGCGATCCCGCTATCGGCGATTCCGACCTTTTACATCATGGACCTGCTCGGCTTTTCGCTGAACCTGGTTAGCTTCCTGGCGATGACGCTGGCGACCGGTATCCTCGTTGACGACGCAATCGTCGAGATCGAGAACATTGCCCGCCATATTCGCATGGGCAAGACGCCGTATCGCGCCGCCATCGAAGCCGCCGATGAGATCGGCCTCGCCGTCATCGCCACCAGTTTCACCATCGTTGCCGTGTTCGTTCCGGTCTCCTTCATGCCCGGCATCCCGGGTCAGTATTTCCGCCAGTTCGGCCTGACGGTCGCGATTGCTGTGCTGTTCTCGCTGCTGGTTGCCCGCCTGATCACGCCGATGATGGCCGCCTACCTGATGCGCACCGGCGACGCTCATGGCGAAGACGGTGGTGAGCGCGAAGGCTGGATCATGCGCAGCTACACTTGGCTGATCAAGACGACGCTGCGCGGCCGCCTGCAGCTATGCCTGCCGCTGCTTTACCCGCTCTACCTGCTGGCGCGTCTGGTGCGCCTGCCGGTGACCAAGCCGATGCTGGCGCGTGCCAGCGGCTGGCTGTCGATCCCCGGTCGCTTCGTCACATTGGCCTCGGCGATCCTGTTCCTTGCGGTCTCGCTGTATTTCATGGCGCAGGTGCCGGGCAGCTTCATCCCGCCTGACGACGTTTCGCGCATCTCGATCAGCGTCGAATTGCCGCCCGGCTCCAGGCTGACCGACACCGACCGTGTCACCAAGCAGATTCGCAAGGAGATCGCCGGGATCGACGGTGTCGAGAACATCTTCATTCTCGGCGGCGCCTCGCCGAAGGGCGATCTCGATGTGCGTCGCGCCTCGGTTTCAGGTGATTCTGCAAAAGCTCGACCATTCGCTGGTCCATCGCCTGATGCGCCTGGCGCGCGAAAAAATACCCGGCGCCAAATTGATTGTGCCCGAGCCGGCCTCGAACGGGCGCCTGAAACCGCAGGGCGAGATCGAGACCGAGGTGTTCGCCGCCGTCCAGAAAATCCCGGACGTGCGCGCCTATAAGCTCAACGACCGCGGCGACCGCGATATTTCCTATTCAATCCTGTCAGACAATGATGCGGATCTGCAGGGGGCAGTTGCCGCGCTCGAGTCCGATCTGCGCAGCGATCCGCTGCTCGCCCACGTATCGGCTGCCGGCGCGATGCCGCGGCCGGAAGTTCACATCGTACCGCGCTTCGAGGAGGCCGCGCGCCTTGGCGTCACCACCCAGGCGATCGCTGAGACGGTGCGTGTCGCCACCATCGGCGAGGGTGACGCCTCGCTGGCGAAGTTGTCGGTCGACAACCGCCTGATCCGCATCCGTGTGCAATTGGACAAGGACCTGCGCACCGACCCGTTGAAGCTCGGCGCGTTGCGCGTGCGCACCGCGAGCGGCGATTCGGTGCCGCTCAGCGCCGTCGCCGACATCTCCGTTTCGCAGGGCCGAACACGATCGATCGCCTCAATCGCCAGCGCAAGGTGACGATCGGCGCGAACCTGCCGATCGGAGTCGCCCTCGATACCGCGACCGCCCGTTTCCGCGAAATCGCCAATGCGACGAAGTTGCCGCCGGCCGTTCGCGTCTCCGAATCCGGCGACGCCGAAATCCAGCAGGAAATGCTGGTGAGCTTCCGCAACGCCATGATCCTGGGCCTGATGCTGGTGCTGACCGTGCTGATCCTTCTGTTCAAGGACGTTATCCAGCCATTCACCATCCTGTTCTCGTTGCCGATGGCCATCGGCGGCGTCGCCGCCGCGTTGATCCTCACCAACAACGCGCTTTCGATGCCCGTGCTGATCGGCATCCTGATGCTGATGGGCATTGTCACCAAGAACGCGATCCTGCTCGTCGATTTCGCCGTCGAAATGGTCCACGTCGGGCTGGAGCGGACCGAGGCGATGGTCGAAGCCGGACGCAAGCGAGCCCGCCCGATCGTCATGACCTCGATAGCCATGTCGGCCGGCATGCTGCCTTCTGCCATGGGCCTCGGCGAAGGCGGCACGTTCCGTGGCCCCATGGCCGTCGCCGTCATCGGCGGCATCCTCGTGTCGACCGCCTTGAGCCTTGTTGTGGTGCCGTCCTTCTTCCTGATCATGGACGACGTTTCGCGCTTCCTCGGCTGGGCTTTCGGCCGTTTCGTCGGCGCGAAGGAAGCCGAGCCGAAGGCGCCTCCCACCGCCGAACTGGCGAGCGCCATAGCGGTCAACAGCTTCGAAATCGAGGAATTGCGCCGCCGTCTGGCTGGCCTCGAGGAAGGCGAGGCAGCCGGTCGCCGCCGGCCAGGCCCGCGCCTGCAGGTGGCAGAATAGCCGCAGTCAGCCTGCTGCGACCGGCTTAACCGGCGTTGCGAATTTCTTTTCGGAGCAGCGATAAAGGATGCCGCGATATTCGGTATCCGGTGAGGCAAGCCTCACCAGTTCCGGCGCGATGCTGGCCGGCGGCGGCAGGCTTTCAGGGTCTTCACCCGGCATCGCCTGCGCTCGCATGGCGGTGCGAGCGACGCCGGGATCGACGATGACGACACGCACGTTTGTCTGCGCGCATTCGTTGGCATAGGTCCGCGCCAGCGCTTCGAGCGCCGCCTTCGATACCGAGTAGGGCCCCCAATAGGCCCGGCACGAATGCGCCGCGGCGGAAGAAAGAAAAATGGCCCGGCCGGCATCGGAAGCGCGCAGCAGCGGGTCCATCGAGCGGATCAGGCGCCAGTTCGCCGTCAAATTGACCGCCATGACGCGCTCGAAGGTTTTCGGCTCGTGGTGGCCGAGCGGCGACAGACCGCCCAGGATCGCGGCATTGGCGAGCAGGATGTCGAGCCGGCCGAACCGTTTGTCGATCTCGGCGCCGAGCCGGTCGATTGCCGCGTAATCTGTCAAATCGAACGGCACCAGCGTGGCGCTGCCGCCGGATTTACGGATTTCGTCGTCGAGTTCCTCAAGCCCGCCTACGGTCCGCGCGACCGCGATGATGTGCGCGCCGGCGCCGGCAAGCGCTACCGCCGCATGAAAGCCGATACCGCGTGAAGCGCCGGTGACGAGTGCGATGCGGTTGGAAAGGGATACCATTATGGTCGTTCGTGGTTCGTCGGTCGTCGTTCGTAATCGCAAATCGACCGACGAACAACGAATTACGAACGACTACCCTTTCGCTTCCGCCAGCAGGGACAGATGCCTCACCTTGCCGCTGTCTTCCTGGTCGGTCAGCCGTGTCGGGTATTCGTCGGAAAAGCAGGCATCGCAAAATTGCGGCGCGTCGCCGTTGCGCGCCGTTTCGCCGGCGGCCCGATACAGCCCATCGAGCGACAGGAAGCCGAGGGTGTCGACTCGGATGAAATCTCGCATCTCCGCAATCGACATGCGCGAGGCCAGCAGCTTCTGCTTTTCTGGCGTATCGACGCCGTAGAAGCAGGAGGAGATCGTCGGCGGCGAGGCGATGCGCATGTGGACTTCGCGGGCGCCGGCGTCGCGCACCATGCTGACGATTTTCTGCGACGTCGTGCCGCGCACAATCAAATCGTCGACCAGCACGACGCGCTTGCCCTCGAGGGTGCGCCGGTTGGCGTTGTGTTTCAATTTCACGCCCATATGGCGGATCAATTCGGTCGGCTGAATGAACGTGCGCCCGACATAGTGGTTGCGGATGATGCCGAGTTCGAACGGCAGGCCGGCGCCCTGGGCGAAGCCGATGGCGGCCGGATTGCCCAAATCCGGCACCGGCACGACGATGTCGGCATCCGCGGGCTGCTCGCGCGCCAGTTCCATGCCGATGCGCTTGCGCACTTCATAGACATTGTGCCCGCCGATCACCGAATCGGGCCGGGCGAAATAGACATATTCGAAGATGCAGAATCGCGACCGCGCCGGCTCGAACGGCCGGCTCGATTTCAGGCCGTGGCTGTCGATGACCACCAGTTCGCCGGGTTCGATGTCGCGCACGTGACGCGCCCCGATAATGTCGAGCGCGCACGTCTCCGAGGCGAGGATATAGGCGCCGTCGAGATCGCCGAGGACCAACGGCCGCACCCCAAGCGCGTCGCGGCAGCCGATCAGTTTCTTGTTGGTGATGCCGACGAAGGAAAATGCGCCTTCGAGCTGGGCCAGCGCTGACACAAGCCGTTCCTCGAAATGTGCCTGACGCGCCGTGGCGATCAGGTGCAAGATCACCTCGGTATCGGAGGTGGTATGAAAGATCGAACCTTCTCGCTGCAGGCGAGCCCGCAGCGTCAGGGCATTCGTCAAGTTGCCGTTGTGGGCGACGGCAAAGCCGCCACCGGCGAATTCGGCGAAGAATGGCTGGACATTGCGCAATTCGTCGCCGCCCGTGGTCGAATAGCGGGTGTGGCCGATGGCGCGGTCGCCGGTCAGCCGCTCCAGCACCGCCTTGCGGGTGAAGGTATCGCCGATCAGGCCACGGTGCTTCTCGGCATGGAACTGGTCGCCGTCGAAGGAGACAATGCCAGCCGCCTCCTGGCCGCGGTGCTGTAACGCATGCAGGCCGAGCGTCGTCAGCGCGGCGGCGTCGCCGTGGCCGAATATGCCAAAGACGCCGCATTCCTCGTGAAGCGTATCGTCGTCATGATCCGGGGACAGGTCGAACGGTGTCATGGCAACTCCCTGCCAGTATGGCCCGGGCGAGCGCGACTAGGCCCGGGTGTTCGCGTCAGCCTTTTTGGCCCTGCGTCTCCTGGCTGTCGCCGCCCTCGTCGGGCGCTTCCTTGTCGCCGCCCGGCTTCAGTTTTTCCATGATCGTCTTTTCCGGGTCGTCGGGCAGCAATTGCACCAGGCTTTGGCCGATCAATTCGAGCACCGGCTTGGACTTGGCGTTGGCGACCCAGCCCGGCTGGTTGTCTGGGACAAGCCAGTCGTAGAACAGTACCGCTACGACGACGAGGAGGGCGCCGCGCACCGCCCCAAAAACGAAGCCGAGCGTGCGGTCGAGCGCGCCGATGCGGCTGTCGACAATGAAATCGGCAATCCGCATCGACAGCAGACTGACGACGAGCAGGGTTATGGCAAAAATGATCGCGGCCGCGACTACGTCGGCAACTGTCTGGCTGGCGGTAATCTGGGCGGTATACGGCGCGACCAGCGGCGACAGGCGCTTGTAGAAGAAGAAGGCGGCCGCCGCTGCCGCGATCCACGAGCCGACCGACAAGATCTCGCGCGAAAATCCGCGGATCATTGCCAGCACTCCGGAAACCAGCATCAGGCCGATCAGGAGCCCGTCAAACAGGGTGATTGGCATGGACATTTCCCACGATTTCGATCGGCCGAGGTTGCCTGCGCCGACCAGGCGCGCCGCAGCCATTCCGCAGCGACCCGAATCCCGGACCCAATAGACTGGAAACGGGCAAAATTCCACCGAAAAAGCGGCGCGACGCTACGTCGCTGACAGGAAATTGCCGCCATCCCGAGGCGGGCTCTGGCCGGCCTGGAAATATGTAGCAACCGATTCTGGTACCGGGGGGCGCCACCGGCGCGATGCAGCCCCCAAGATTGCATTTTTGCCGCCCATGGCGCATCCATTCGCCGCCACCAAATCGGGAAAAGGCCAGGGCCGCGAAATCCGGAATGTCGAACTTGCGCCCCGGCACGCTTCAATTGCCCAATTCTTCGCGTCGGCCTGCCGCCGCAGGTGCGCAACAATCTCCATTCTGGGCCGAACCGCGCTGGTTTGCGCTGATTCTGATCGGCTATCTGACGATCCATTTTGCCATTCGCATGATTATGTGGCCGACCCTCGGCATCGACGACGCCGAGCAGGCGCTCTATGCCCAGCAGTTCGAATGGTCTTATCGCTACCGCGCGCCGCCGTCGTTCACCTGGGCGCTGCTCCTCTTGAACCGGATTGCCAATCCGGGAATCGTCACGATCAGCTTGCTGCGCTACGCCTTGCTTGCCGCGATTTTCGTATTCGTGTTCCTGTCGGCGCGGCTATTGCTTGAGGACCGGCGCCTGGCCGCGCTCTCCGCCTACGGATTTTCGGCAATCTATATTTTCGGCTTCTACAGTCATCACGACCTGACCCACACCACCGCGATGACGGCAGCGCTGGCGGCGAACTGGTATTTCGGACTGCGCCTGCTCCGCGAACAACGCATCGGGCTGTACCTTGCCTTTGGTGTCACCGCGGGCTTGGGCGTCATCAGCAAATGGAATTTCGCCGTTCATCTCGCCGCCATTGCCATCGTATTGATCGTGTTGCCGATTCTGCGGCGCAAGATTCTGTTTCATCGCGGCATGTTGGCCGCGGTCGCGGGCCTTGTCCTCGTTGCCGGCCCGACGATCTTGTCGACTGCGTATTTCGGGCCGGGAGGTGACGGCGTCGCCAACGTGCTCGGCGCCGGCAATCGCAATTTTCTGATGGACCGGGCTTCGTCCGTGGCCAAGCTCACCTTGTCCGCGATGATTTATCCGCAGCCGCTGCTCATCATCCTGCTGGCCTGTTTCTGGCGCTTCATGGATGCCTCCCGCGCCCGTCGGCTGCTGGCATGGCCCGACGACCTGCCCAGTGCTACCGCCATCACCGCCTTGATCACGCTCGTCGCGATCACACTGCACTACGCGATCGCGATCCTGTTCGGCGCGGCCAATCTGAACGAACGGCTGCTGCAACCGGCCTTGTTCATGCTGCCCGTCATCGCTTTCGTTCCGGCCGATGGCGCCGTTATTGCGAACCGAAGCCTCAACCAGTACGCCGGCATTCTTCTTGCCGTCGCCGTGCTCGCGATTGCCGGCCGCTGGGGCGAATACTGGAACGAACCGCGCAACTGCGGGCAATGCCGCGCGCATTTGCCGATCGCCGAATTGGCGGACGATATCCGCCAAGCCGGATATGGCGGACACGGAACGATCCTGGTCGACGATCATCACCTCGGCGGCAATCTGCGCGTCCAGTTCCCGCGATCGCGCGTCGTCAATATCCAATTTCCGCTGCGCTATTGGCCCGATCCGGCATCGGCGGATGGCGATTGTCTGTTTGTTGCCGCGGTTGTGGAAGCCGAGCCGGCGCAAAGCCTGTTTACCCCGTTCGTCGAATACGCCAATAGCCGGTTGTCTGCGTTGCTCGCAGCCCCGACAATGGAACGCTCCGTCGACCTGCACATCTTGGGGAGCGACACGCGCACGCGCCGATACCAATATCGGCTATACAAGGGCGGACCAGGCTCAACGACCGGAAATTGCCGATGAATTCGAACCGTCGTCGCAGCGATGTGGCATCCTCGGAAAGCAAGCCCAGGCTCGCGAGGAGCGCTCGCATTTCAGTGCTGGTGCCGATCAAGGATGAGGAAGCCAATATCCGCCAGCTTGTCGATGAGATCGTCGCCACCTGCGCCGAGGCGCATATCGATCTCGCCGAAATCCTGTTTGTCGACGATGGCAGCGTCGACGAAAGCTGGCCGGCAATCTGCGAATTGGCCAAATCGGATGCCCGGATCAGGGGCCTGCGCCTGCGGCGCAATTTCGGTAAGGCAACTGCGCTGAGCCAGGGAGCGCGCGAAACCACCGGCGACATCATCATCACCATGGACGGCGACTTGCAGGATTCGCCGAAGGAAATTCCTCGATTTCTGGCAAAGCTCGACGAGGGCTACGATCTCGTCTCGGGCTGGAAACAGCAGCGCCACGATCCGCTCGACAAGACGCTTCCGTCGCTGTTGTTCAACAAGATGACCGCGGCGATGTCCGGCGTCCGTCTCCACGACTTCAACTGTGGTTTCAAGGCCTATCGCCGCGAAATCCTCGACAGCATCCGGCTGTATGGAGAACTGCACCGTTTCGTCCCGGTGCTCGCCGACGGCTACGGATTTCGTATCGGCGAAATCGCAGTCGAGCACCGGCCGCGCCGCCATGGCGTGTCCAAATATGGCACCGGGCGACTACTCAAGGGCATGCTCGACCTGTTCACCGTTGTCATGCTGACCCGTTTCCAGATGCGCCCAAGTCATCTGCTCGGCGGCATTGGCCTGGCAATCTTCGCGTTCGGTACGCTGATCCTGGCCTATTTGACGCTGTTGAAAATTACGACCGGCGCAACTATCGGCACGCGGCCGCTATTGATGCTCGGCGTCTTGCTCGATGTCGTAGGCGTGCAGCTGCTGGTGTTCGGACTGTTGGCGGAACTCGTTGCGAGCTTCGGCATCCGCCTGCTGAATTCCCCGGATCTGGCGCGCGAGCGCGTCGGCAGGGGCCCGGACAAGGTCTGACGCGCTTAGCGCTCACTCTCTCGTAGGTCGAGCCGCTACCGCCGCCACCAGACCGGCGAGATCGGAAAACTCGCGGATCGCGAGATTGCCGCGCCCGGCTTCGCGGCCATTGCCCTGCTTGCCGGCCGGCACGAAGGCCTGGCCGAAACCAAGCTTTTCGGCCTCCTTCAACCGCATGGGCGCATGCGCGACCGGCCGCGTCGCCCCCGAAAGGCTGATTTCTCCGAAGAATACCGCATCGGCCGGTAATACCGCGCCGGTCAGCGAAGAAACCAGCGCGGCGGCGACGGCGAGATCGGCGGCCGGCTCGCTGACCCGGTAGCCGCCGGCGACATTGAGATAGACGTCGTGGCCGCCGAGGCGCACGCCGCAGCGCGCTTCGAGCACCGCCAGCACCATCGCCAGGCGCGCCTGGTCCCAGCCGACCACGGCGCGGCGCGGCGTGCCGAGCGCCGAAGGCGAAACCAGCGCCTGGATTTCGACCAGCACCGGCCGCGTGCCTTCGATTGCCGGCGAACACCGCGGCGCCCGGCGACGCGGTCGATGCGTTCCGACAAGGAACAGCTCGGACGGATTGGCCACCTCGCGCAGGCCGGCGTCGGTCATCTCGAAAACGCCGATCTCGTCGGTCGGCCCGAAACGGTTCTTGACCGTGCGCAGGATGCGGAAATGGTGGCCGCCTTCGCCCTCGAAATAGAGCACCGCGTCGACCATGTGCTCGACGACGCGCGGGCCGGCGATCTGGCCTTCCTTGGTGACATGGCCGACGAAGACGACGCTCGCGCCGGTCTTCTTGGCGTAGCGGATCAGCGCCTGGGCGCTGGCGCGCACCTGGGTGACCGTGCCCGGCGCGGAATCGGCAAGATCGGTCCACAGCGTCTGGATCGAATCGGCGATGACCAGCGCCGGCGGCGGGCCGGCTTCGAGCGTCGCCAGGATGTTCTCGACACTGGTCTCGGCGGCGAGGCCGACATTGGCCTCGACGGCAGCCGAGCCGGCGGGCGCGCAGCCGCACCTGCGCCACCGCTTCCTCGCCGGAGACATAGACGACGGCGTGGCCTGCCTTGGCTAGAGCGGCGGCGGCCTGCATCAGCAGCGTCGACTTGCCGATGCCCGGATCGCCGCCGATCAGCACCGCCGAACCGCGCACGAAGCCGCCGCCGATGGCGCGGTCGAATTCGGCGATCGCCGTGGCAATTCGCGGCGCTTCCTCGATTTCGCCGGCGAGCGGCACCAGCTGCACCGGGCTGCCCTTGCGCACGGTTCGCACGCCCGGCGCAGCGCCGACGCCGGAGCCGGAATTCTCCTCGACCAGCGTGTTCCACTCGCCGCAGGCCTCGCATTTGCCCGACCAGCGCGGGGATACCGAGCCGCAATTCTGGCAGACGAACTGGGTGCGGGGCGATTTGGCCATGGTCGATCAGCTTGAATCTTGTTCGTGATATGTTCCTATCGCAGGCGCCATTGTTGCCGGTCAACCGCTTTGACCCGAAGTTTATCGCGAATTGCAGGAGCCCTTGCGTTTGCCTGCGCCAATCTACTCCAACACCCGTCTTTCCACTCTCGGCCCGATGCGCGTGAGCACCTCGTAGCTGATCGTGCCGGCGGCGTAGGCGAAAGCATCGAGCAGAAGCGTTTTTCCCGAACAGTTCGATCCACCCGGCCTGTTCGAGCAGCGGCGGCGGGATTTCCGTCACGTCGAATGCCATCAGGTCCATCGACACTCGGCCGATCACCGGAACTTGGTATCCGAGCAGCCAGCCGGTCGGGGCAAGGCGCGCATTCGGCCCTTCGCGAACCGCAACGCCGGAGCGGGACGCCGAGCGCAAAATCCCGTCGGCATAGCCGGCGCCGACGACGGCAAGGCGGCTCGCGCGGCCGAGTTTCGCGGTCGCTCCGTAACCGACGGTTTCGCCGCGCGCCGCATAGCGGATTTGCAGGATGCGCGTTTCCAGCGTCGCGACCGGCAGCATCGGGTTTTCGCGCGCCGGCAACCGGCGCCCCGCCATAGATGGCGATGCCCGGCCGCGTCAGGTCGAAATGATAATCCGGCCCGAGGAAAATGCCGGCGCTGTTGGCGAGCGAACGCGGAACATTGGGAAAATGATCGGCCACGCCGGTGAACGCCGCGAACTGCGCCTCGTTCATCGGATGGCCGGCTCGTCGGCGCAGGCGAGGTGGCTCATCACCAGGCACGGCGAAAGCGTCTTCGGAATCGTCAGGTCGCGGGTCAGGGCGATTGCTTCGGCCGGCGTCATGCCGAGCCGGTTCATGCCGGTATCGACATGCAGCGCGCAGGGAGGGGCTCGCGCGATTGGCGGTTGAATGCGGCCCAGATCTCGGCGTCGCGGCGCTGGTTCAAGACCGGCACGAGACGATGAGCGGCGAGCGCGCCGGCATTTTCGGTGACGCCGGCCGACAGCACAAAGATGCGGATTGCGCCATCGAGCTTGCGCGCGCGGAGTGCCTCGGCCGATGTCGGCGACGAAGAAATCCCGGCAACCGGCTGCGATCAATGTCGGGATGATTTCAGCCGCGCCGAGCCCGTAGGCGTCGGCCTTGACCGCCGCACCGGTTTCAGCGCGCGGCGCCTGTTCGGCGAGAAACTTCCAGTTGCCGGCGACGGCGCCGAGATCGACGGTCAGGCGGGCAGTTGCGGCCACTCCCGGCCTACAAATTCTGCGCCGGCAGGTGGTCGTCCTCGGCGATATCGGAGAAGCGGGTGAACATCGCCTGGAAGCCGAGCTTGGTGGTTCCCGTCGGACCGTGACGCTGCTTGGCGATGATGACTTCGGCCTTGCCGGTGGCGTCCTTGAGTTCCGTCTCCCACTTGAACCACTCTTCGGTGCCCTGCTTGGGCTCGCGGTTGCGCAGGTAATATTCCTCGCGGAAGATGAACAGAACGACATCGGCGTCCTGTTCGATCGAGCCGGATTCGCGCAGGTCCGAAAGTTGCGGCCGCTTGTCGTCGCGGTTCTCGACCTGGCGCGACAATTGCGAAAGCGCGATTACCGGGATGTTCAGTTCCTTGGCCAGCGCCTTCAGCCCGGTGGTGATCTCGGTGACTTCCTGGACGCGGCTGTCGCCGGAGCGCTTCGAGGCCTGCATCAGCTGGATATAGTCGATGACGAGGACATCGAGACCGCGCTGGCGCTTTAGCCGCCGGGCGCGTGCCGCGAGTTGGGCTATCGAAATGCCACCGGTCTGGTCGATATAGAGCGGGAGGCGGCTCATCTCCTGGGCGCAATAGGACAGTTTCTCGAAATCGGCTTCCGTGATTTCGCCGCGTCGAATTTTCGAGGAAGGGATTTCGGTTTGCTCCGAGATAATACGGGTGGCGAGCTGCTCGGCGCTCATTTCCAGGCTGAACAGGCCGACAACCCCGCCATCCAGCGCCTCGTGCGTGCCGTCGGCCAGCACCTCGCCGCGATAGGCGTGGGCGATGTTGAAGGCGATATTGGTGGCAAGCGAGGATTTGCCCATGCCCGGCCGGCCGGCGATGATGACGAGATCGGAAGGCTGCAGGCCGCCCATCTGGCTGTCGAGCGCCAGTATGCCGGTGGCGATTCCAGAAAGCCCGCCCTCGCGCTGGTAGGCGTTGCTCGCCATGTCGATGGCCGTGCCGATGGCGGAAGCAAAATCGGCAAAACCGCCATCGTATTTGCCGGTTTCGGCGATTTCGAACAGCCGCCGTTCGGCATCCTCGATCTGGCTCGTCGGCGGCACGTCGACCGGCGCGTCATAGGCGATGTTGACCATGTCTTCGCCAATGGTGATCAACTGCCGGCGCACATGCAGGTCGTAGACCGAGCGGCCATAATCCTCGGCATTGATGACGGTGACGGCCTCGGCCGCGAGGCGGGCGAGGTACTGGCCGACGGTCAGGTCGGCGATCTTCTCGTCGGCGGGGAGGAAAGTCTTGATCGTCACCGGGTTGGCGCGCTTGGTGGCGCGGATCATGTCGCCGGCGACCTTGTAGATCTGGCGGTGAAGCGGCTCCAAGAAGTGCTCGGGTTTCAGGAAATCCGAGACCCGGTAGAATGCATCGTTGTTGACGAGGATCGCGCCGAGCAATGCCTGCTCTGCCTCGATATTGTGCGGCGGCGTGCGCCAGTTCGGCTCGAGCGACATTCAGTTTTTGACTGCTTCCGCCATCGTCCTCGTGCCCCGTATGCCGCCGGCAAAGCCGACAAATCAGCATGCGCCCGGCGCCAATCTAGCTGCGAGTGATGCTTCTATCGCGCGCGCTCCGCCGCCGGTCGCGCTTTCTTGCCACTATCAACGCCGTCCACAGGAGCCGAACGGTCATAGCGAAGGATTTGCCGGCGCGCTAGTGGACAAACACGGGAATTGCTGAATGCCGCGGATGATAGCCGATTCGCAGGGTATGAGCGGCGGCAAATGCCGTCGGCCACCCCTGTGCTCAGGCTTCCTTGCATTCCTCCGGATGTTTGCGCCTTCCTCGCCCACCGCCTCGGCCGCATCTTCGGACTTTTCGAACATCGCCGTCACGTCTGGCGTTTCTTCGGCCGGCGGAGCTTCCTGGCGATCGCGCTGGGTCAGGTCTTCGCCGCGCGCCTGGCGCTCGGCCTCGTCGTTCGAACGCGCGACGTTGAGAGTGACCATCGAGCGGACTTCCGGATGCAAATCGATTGCGACCGCGTGCATGCCGATCGTCTTGATCGGCGCCGTCAGGCTGACCTGGCTGCGCGAGATCTTGAAGCCGCCTGTATCCAGCGCCTCGGCAATGTCACGCGCCGACACTGAGCCGTAGAGCTGGCCGGTCTCGCCGGCCGAACGGATCACCACATAGGTGTTGCCTTCGAGCTTGGCGTGGATCGCCTCCGCCTCGGTACGGCGTTCGATATTGCGCGCCTCCAGTTCGACGCGCTGGCCCTCGAACTTCTTGCGGTTGGCTTCCGATGCGCGCAGCGCCTTACCTTGGGGAAGAAGAAAGTTGCGGGCGTAGCCGTCTCTTGACGCGCACGACATCGCCCATCTGGCCAAGCCGGGCAATGCGTTCGAGCAGTATGATTTCCATGGTTTGCTTCCTTTCGTATCTGGCTAAGGTTTTTGACCGCCCGCGCGGGGCGGCAGGACGGGTGGCCGGGCATTGCCGCGATAGACGCGGATGGCACCGAGCACGGCAAAGGCCAATAACGGCACGCTGATCAGGACCAGGATCAGGTAGGTGCCGGTCAGAATCAGCGTCCGCGCCGCCCGCCCGCGCGTGATCGCGTGCAGTTCGGCAAGGCCGACAAGACCGAATGCGGCAACGCTGGCGCCGGCAGCAACGGCGGCGATGTCGTAATACGGCGGCTGCAGCAGAAAAATTCCGGCGACGCTGGCGAGCGCCAGCCCCAGCATCGCCGCCGGCAGGCCGGCGTCGCGGGCGATATCGTCGGCCGGGCGTGGCAGCCGACCAGACAATCGGGTGATCTGCGCTGAGATGGCAAGCGTCAGCACCTGCAGGATCACCAGCAATGCCGGCATCGCGAACGGGATGACGGCGGCATAAAAGCTGGAAGCAATGCCGACCGCATCGGGCGACGGCGGCGGCAAGTCGGGCCGCGCGGTTTTCAGTTCCTCGACGAGCTGCGCGAATACGACGGTAACTTTCGTCTCGTCATAGCCGAGAAGATAGCCGCTGAGCCAGCAACCGAGCATGATAGCGATCGCCAAATGCGCCAGGATCGCCGGCAGCGGGTACCAGACCATGGTTTTGCCGTCGGCGCCCGGCCGGGCGAGATTGGCGAGGTGAGCGGCCCAGGCCGCCGGCAGCAGCATGGTCGTCGCCAGGCTGGCGGCGCCAATGCCGCCAATGCCGAATGCGGTGATGGCGATCGCGATGGCCGCGGCAAGGGCGCCGGCAATCGGGCCCCAGCCCAGTGTCGCGATCTGGATCGGCAATGGCGCCACGATCAGCAGCGGCACGACCGCCATCAGCGGCCGCGATCCAGCAAGCACGATCAGGCCGGCGGCAAGGCCGGCAACGCATCCGATTGCGATGGCGATCGTCTGGCGGTTCAAGGCGCTGTCCTGCCGTTTCGACAGTTAGGGGCGCAACGCTGCCGTTAGGCCCCAACTCGGTTTCGTTAGTTCGCGCTCGCTCCAGGAGCGCTGCCGCGACCGGCGGCATTTGCGGCTGGCGGGCGAGGGGCCCGCCAGCCGGATTTGCTCAGCCCAACACGTAGGGCAGCAACCCGAGGAAACGCGCGCGCTTGATCGCCTGGGCGAGTTCGCGCTGCTTCTTCTGGCTGACGGCCGAGATGCGCGACGGCACGATCTTGCCGCGCTCGGAAATGTAGCGCATCAACAGGCGCACGTCCTTGTAGTCGATCACCGGCGCGTTCGGCCCGGTAAACGGGCAGGTCTTGCGCCGGCGGCTGAACGGGCGGCGGAAACCGGCTTCGGCCATCATGCTTCTCCTTCGCTGGTCTCTGCCGGCTTGGACCGGCTGCGTCTCGGCTTTTCGGCAACCTCGCCGCCTTCGGCGCGGGCGCTGCGTTCGCCATCGCCGCGCGGGCCGTCACCGCGCGGTGGCCGGTCGCCGAAATCCCGCGGTCCGCGATCACCGCGGTCGCCCCTGTCGCCTCTGTCACCGCGATCGCGGCGCGGGCCGCGATCGAAGCGGTCGCCTCGGTCGCCACGTTCCTCGCGATCGACCTTCTTCAGGATCGCCGACGGGCCTTCCTCGTGCTTTTCGACGCGGATCGTCAGGTAGCGCAGGATGTCCTCGTGGATGCGCATCTGGCGCTCCATCTCGCCGACGGCCTTGGCCGGGGCATCGACGTTGAGCAGCAGGTAGTGCGCCTTGCGGTTTTTCTTGATGCGGTAGGTGGTGGTCCGCAGCCCCCAGTTCTCGACCTTGGCGACCTTGCCGCCATTGCCTTCGAGGATGCCCTTGAAATGCTCGGCAAGCGCATCGGCCTGCTGGCCGGAAATGTCCTGGCGCGCCAGGAATATATGCTCGTAGAGGGCCATGAAGCCTTTCCCTTGTCAGTTCGAAAATCCCGCGCGAAGCCTCCGTCGCAATTCCCGCCGGCTGAGCCGGCTCGGAAAGGCGAGGGGATGGACGAGAGCGGAGACACGGGAGGACGACCGATTCCCGGCCTTTGCGAAGTTCGCAACCTCCGTTCAGCCCCCGGCGGAATGTCCGAGTTCATAAACGGCGGCCTCTATAGGTGGGATTTCCGCCATTTGCAAGGCATGGCAGCGATGGTGTCGTAAGCACACGAGTTGTCCGGATTAGGTAGCACACGAGTTGTCCGGTTTCATTTCCAGCGAACGGAGGCTGGGGATGAGACGGGCAGCGTGGCTACAGGAGCGCCGGATGCAGAAGTTCCGGGACGTGTTGAGCCGCTGGGAAGGCGGCGAGTTGTCGATGTTGGAGGCTGGGGAGTTGCTGGGGATGTCGGAGCGCCAGTTCCGGCGCTACCGGGACCGCTACGAGGAAAAAGGGGTTGGCGGTCTTGTCGACCGCCGGCTTGGCAAGGCGTCGCCGCGGCGGGCGCCAGAGCGCGATCGGGACCGGATGCTGGAGCTTTACCGGGACGACTACCTGGGCTGGAACGTGAAGCATTTTCACGAGCACCTGGTGGGCGGCCACGGTTTCGCCTGGGGTTACACCTGGACGAAGACGCAGCTGCACGCTGCCGGCCTGGTGGAGCGGGCGAGACGGCGCGGGGCGCACCGGCGCAAGCGGCCGAGGAAACCGTGCGAAGGCATGATGCTGCACCAGGATGGCAGCCGGCACGACTGGCTGTCGGGCCAGCCGAAGCTCGACCTGATCGTGACGATGGACGATGCCACGAGCACGATCCATTCGGCGTTTCTGGTCGAGGAGGAAGGCACGGCCTCGACATTGCGAGCGCTGCTGGAGACGTTCTCGGCCGTTGGCTTGCCGGCGAGCCTCTATACCGATCGCGGCAGCCACTACTTCTTCACGCCGAAGGCGGGCGAAGCGGTGGACAAGAAGCACCTCACCCAGGTCGGCCGGGCGCTCGATCGGCTCGGCATCGAACATATCCCGGCCTATTCGCCGGAGGCGCGCGGCCGCTCGGAACGGATGTTCGGCACGTTGCAGGAGCGGCTGCCGAAGGAACTGAGGCTGGCCGGGATCGGCGACATCGGGGCCGCCAACCGCTTTATTGCCGAGGTTTACCTGCCGGCCCACAACGCCCGCTTCGCCAGTCCCCCCGAGATTGCCGAGAGCGCCTTCGTGGCGGCCGATCCTGCCCAGCTCACCGACATCCTGTGCGTGGAGGAGGAGCGCGTGGTGAGCCGTGACAACACCGTCGTCTTCGGGCGGCTGCGGCTGCAACTGCCGCAAAGCCCGATCCGGCATCACTTCGTCAAGGCATGCGTGAAGGTTCGGCAATATCCCGACGGCAGCCTCGCCGTCTTCCACGGACCGCGCCGCATCGGCCGCTACGATGCACAGGGCCGCGAGATCGGCGAGCCGATCTCGCCCATGCTGCACCCGTGCTCGACGCCGTCAAGGCGTGGCCTGGAGGCGTCGCGGCCGGTGCCGGCGACCGCGCGGCGGCCAGCCTTGACTGCGTCTCGACACGGGGCCGGCGGCCCACCGCCGGCTCCATGAACCGGCCAACGGCCCGGGTGTCATTCCGCTTTCGCCCGGATTCGCCGTCAACCCAAAGCGGACAACTGATGTGCTACAAAAACCGGACAACTTGAAAAGCTACTGACAGGCATGGCAGCGATGGCCGGCCACGGCGCGATCGACCCGGCCGTGGACCCGATGTCGCCATTGTGGGAAAATAGTAACTGTCCATTAGATGAAGCTGCAGGGAGCAGTTCCATGCAGATCGAAAGCGCCGCGAAGCCCGGCGGCGGCGATACCGTCACATTGCCGCGCGTCAAGCTGAAGCCGAAGACGCAGCGGCCGCGCCTGCACAAGGTCATCCTCGTCAACGACGACTTCACGCCGCGTGAATTCGTCGTCACCGTGCTCAAGGGCATTTTCCGCATGAGCGAGGACCAGGCCTACAAGGTCATGATTACGGCGCACCGCCGCGGGGTTTGCGTTGTTGCCGTATTCACCCAGGATGTCGCCGAGACCAAGGCGACGCAGGCAACCGACGCCGGCCGCGCCAAGGGCTATCCGTTGCTGTTTACGACCGAGCCGGAGGAATAGCCGAAACGCCAAGGGTTCCCTTCGTCCGTTCTCCTGCTAGAACGCCCCCATGAAACCGGCCGGGACAATATTTCGACGGGCGATCTTTCTTGTAGCGGCGCTCGCCTTATCCGGCTGTCTCCAGGACGGCGAAAGCACCAGCGACCTGCAAACGGCCAAATCGCCGCTCAAGGCGCTTGTTACCGCCAAGCAGGATGCGGCCGCGCAGTCCGCCGTCGTCTATCCGACGCCCGGCCCGATCGGCGAGTTCCTTGAGCGCGCATTCCGCTACCGGCCGTTCCTGGAAGTCGCCGACGGTGGTCGCTTCCTGCGCGTGCCCTATGACGAATTGCGCGACGTCAATGGCCGCGACGAGATACCGGTGCGCAAGGTGCGTTCCTACTACGTGCGCAAATTGCCGAGGGACGCCGAAGTCGAAGCCAGCTATTCGGTCGGCGGCCGCACCAATACCTACCGTGCCGTCGGCGCACTTGCCGGCGGCTCGAAACTGACGGTGATCTATGTCCACGGCAAGGGGGGAAACAAGGACTGGGGCTTCGACGACGAACGCTTCGGCGGCAATTTCAACCGGCTGAAGAACCTCGCGCTCAATTCCGGCGGCGCCTACATCAGCCCCGATTTCACCGATTTCGAAGCCGACGGCTTCGCTGACATCAAAGCGCTGGTGGCAAAGTTCCGCCCGCTGACCTCGGGCAAGCTGGTCGTTGCCTGCGGCTCGCTCGGCAACGTCCATTGCTGGCAATTGGCGCGCGACCCGGCGACGGCGCGCCAGGTCGACGGCCTCATCCTGCTTTCGGGCTTTCCCGACGATCGCTTCCTGTCGTCGCCGGCAGTCAAGGCCAAAGCCAGCTACATCCCGCTCATCATCGGCCACGGCTCCTGGGATCCGGACTACGACTACAAGCCGACGCTGGAATTCTTTCACAAGATCCGCACCACCATCCCCAACTATCCGGTGCGCTATCTGCTGTTTGAAACCGGCCGCCACGGTGCCCCGGTGCGCATGATCGACTGGCGCGATTCGCTGAACTGGATCGCGGCGAACTGAACCAGCGGCCGAGCGGCCGCGGCTATGCCGCCTGCGCCAGCACCAGGGGTTCGGCGGCGCCAAGGAAGACGCGCGCCCAGCCAAGCGTGTTCAGTTCCGCCCGGTCGACCAGATGCCGCAGCAAATTTCGACGCCGTTGCGGTCGGTTTCGGTCGATATCACCTCGGCATGGGCGCCGTAGGCGCTCGACATCTCGAAGAATTTGCTTCTCGCACACGCCGATCACTTGGGTAATGCCGTTGGCGGCGCCGAAATCCATCACCGCCAGCGACAGCGCAAGCGTGGCGCGGTTGACGAAATTGCCCTTGCGCGTCGCATTCGAATCTTGGGCAACGCAAAATCGCGTCGCTTCCCAGATATTCGGCGACCGGAAATCTTCCGGGTGCGGCAGCATATGCGGCCACACTTCACGCAGCAATGTCGGCCCGGTCGTCGGCATCAGCCGTACACCGCCGGTAACCGAGCGGGTATTGTCATCGAGATTGAGGATGCAGACATTGAACATGTCGTCGAAGACATCCGATCTCGATGCCATCCGCGGATGCTTCGACCCAGCCAAGCTGGTCGCAGAATACGGATTTTCGCAGCATGAAATATTGTGCAGGAGAGCAGAATTCTGCTCTCTGCTGAATGGTTCGATGTAATGGATCATGATCCGGCGCCCCTTGCTTCAAGATCGGATGATCGAAGCAAGTTCGCGTCGGCTGCAGGTTAGACAATCACCAAAATATAGGTGGTTGCGTTTCTTAGGCTAGTTGTTTCGCGAATCAGTATTCGCCGATTGCCCGGTGATATTCAATTATTCCCGATGCCAATGCGTGCGCTACTGCTGCGGTTCGATTGGCACAGCCAAGCTTGAATTTTGCGCTCTGGATATGACTGACGACCGTCCACTTGCCGATCCCCATCAGCCCAGCGATCTGATCGTCGGTGTGCCCGAGCGCGACGTATTGGAGCACCTGGCGTTCGCGTGGGGTCAGTTGTCGCGCTCGTGCGGCCGCGGCTTTCGAACAGTTCGAAATAATGTTCGCCGAGGCGGTCGCAGTGGAAACGGAACAAGTCGACATTCGCCGCTCGCAATTTCGCCCAGTCATCCGGGCGGCTGCGATAGACCAGCGACAGGACGCAATAGCTGCTGGCGCCAGCATGGGTCGCAACCGAGATGCCGTGGTTGCCGATTCCCGCTTCGACGAAATGCTCGAACAGGCTTGCGGCGGCGGGCTCGTGATAGAGGTCGAGCCAATCGACGACGGAAGCGCGGCGAAAATCGAAGTGGACCAGCGGGTCGACGCCAAGGTAGAAGTTGCGGATGTACTGGCTGATCCAGTCCATCGGATAGGTCAGGAAATGGACCGTGTCGGGGTTCTCCTTGCGATAATCGTACACCGAGAAATTGACGAACCGCGCGCCGGTCTGGTCGCGCACGTCGCGCAGTTCGCCAAGGAACAGCCGATCCGGTTTCTTGGCCGCCGGCGCGACGGTGAAATCGGCATAGACCTTTACGTTGAACATGTGGCGATTCCGCACCGGCTCACGGCCGGGCAATCGGCGCGAGCAAACCATTGGCGGCAAAACTGTATTCCTTCGGCGGCTCCGACAATGACATGATCGACCAGCCTCAGTCCGAAAATCGTGCCGGCACGCCGGATCTGTTCGGTCATGGCGATGTCGGCGGTGCTCGGTTGCGGGCTGCCGCTCGGATGATTGTGGGCGAGGATAATGCCGGTCGCCGAGCGGTTGAGCGCGCGGCGAATGATCTCGCGCGGATAGACACAGACATGATCGACGGTGCCGACCTGCAGGCGCTCCCCGTCGATCAGCCGCATCGCCTTGTCGAGATAAAGCACGTGCAATTGCTCGCGGCGTTCGCCGGCCATGAGACTACGGCAATATCGCGCCACGGCGTCTTGCGCGGCCAATAGCGGGCGATGGCTGATGTCATGGCGGGCGAGCGCCAGCAGCAATCGTCCGGTGGCGCGGATTTCGGCACCGATATCCGGCCCCGAACCGGAGACGCTGGCGAGTTCGCGGCAGCCGGCGCGCAGGACATTGCCGATGCGCCCGAAGCGGTCGATCAGTGCCCGCGATACCCGCGCGCTTTCGCGTTTGCCGCGCCGGCGCAAGATAATGGTTTCAAGAAGTCGAACCTCGTCGCGAAGGGTCCGCGCCGCGATTGCGCCTGCGGCCGGATTTGCGCTGTCTGTCATGTTATTCCCCCCCGAGTGCCGAACACGATTTCCACACGGACCGATAGCACCTGTGGACACGCGCGAACTTCCCAAGGAATTGGGATTGCACCCACGAAATTGGGATATCCCCGGCGATTCGTGCTGATATTGCAAAGTCTTGACTCGCCGGATGCGAATGCGCACTAACGCCGCCAGGGCGCGGATGGCGCCCCGGGCGCATTGGGGCGCGGCGAATGACATTGGCGGTGACATTTCCCGGACAGGGCAGCCAGGCGGTCGGCATGGGCCGGGCGCTGGCCGATGCCTTTCCGCAATGCCGCGCGGTTTTCGACGAAGTCGACGAGGCGCTCGGCGAAAACCTCTCGCAGATCATGTGGGAGGGACCCGAGGAGCGGCTGACGCTGACGGCAAATGCCCAGCCGGCATTGATGGCGGTATCGATTGCGGCCGATGCGGGCGCTGTCGTTGCGCGGTTTCGAATTGACGCAAAAGGCCGCATTCGTCGCCGGCCATTCGCTCGGCGAATATTCGGCGCTGTGCGCTGCCGGCAGCGTCGGCCTTGCCGACACGGCCCGCCTGCTGCGAATCCGCGGCAATGCCATGCAGGCGGCGGTGCCGGTAGGCGAGGGAGCGATGGCGGCGATCATCGGCCTCGAACAGGACCGAGTCGAAGCCGCCTGCGCCGACGGCCGGCGAGTTGCCAGATCGCCAACGACAATGGCGGCGGCCAGATCGTGATTTCCGGCGACAAAAGAGGCTGTCGCAAAGGCGGGCGAAATTGCGCTCGCAAAAGGGCGCCAAGCGGGCGTTGCCGCTGCAGGTGTCGGCGCCGTTTCACAGTCGGCGCTGATGCAGCCGGCGGCCGATGCCATGCCGAGGCGCTGGCCTCGGTGACGAAGCACGCGCCGGGCGTGCCCGTGGTCGCCAATGTCTCGCGCGAGCCGATCAGCGATCCGCGACGAGATCCGCGCCCGCCTGGTCGAACAGGTGACCGGCCGGGTGCGCTGGCGCGAGACGGTGGAATGGTTCGCCGCCAATGGCGTCACGAAAATTTATGAGGTCGGTTCCGGCAAGGTGCTGAGCGGCCTGGCCCGGCGCATCGCCAGGGATGTCGCGACGGTTTCGGTCGGCACTCCCGGCGAGATCGATGCGGCGCTGGCGGCAATCTGGCATGAACTGGCTCGGCCATTTGACCGCCGCCCTTGCGGCCGGTGTGCTCCGAGACAGGGAGTGAAAAATGTTCTCGCTTGACGGCAAGCAAGGCGCTGGTCACCGGCGCACCGGGTGGAATTGGCGAGGCGATTGCCCGCGTCCTGCATGGCGCCGGCGCCGTCGTCGCGCTGCACGGCACGCGCGAGGAAAAACTCGCAGCGCTGGCCTCCGAACTCGGCGAACGGATCAAGCTGTAATGCCGGCCGACCTTGCCGACCGCGACGAGGTCAAGGCGCTCGGCCAGAGCGCCGAAACCGAGCTCGGAGGCGTCGACATCCTTGTCAACAATGCCGGCATCACCAAGCGACGGCCTGTTCGTGCGCATGTCGGACGAGGACTGGGACGACGTGCTCGAGGTCAATCTGGCTGCGGTATTCCGGCTGACCCGCGAAATCGCCTATCCGATGATGCGCCGCCGCTTTGGCCGCATCATCAACATCACCTCGGTCGTTGGCGTCACCGGCAATCCCGGCCAGGCCAATTATTGCGCCTCCAAGGCCGGCATGATCGGCTTTTCCAAATCGCTGGCCCAGGAGATCGCCTCCCGCAACGTCACGGTCAATTGCGTCGCCCCGGGCTTCATCGACTCGGCCATGACCGACAAGCTCAACGACAAGCAGAAGGAGGCGATCATGGCCGCAATCCCGATGAAACGGATGGGCGCCGGCCCGGAATCGCCGCCGCGGTCGCTCTATCTGCGTCCAACGAGGCCGCCGGCTACGTCACCGGCCAGACCCTGCATGTCAATGGCGGCATGGCGATGATCTGAATCGCCCGGCGGCATTGCGGGCGCTGGCATCGCCAGATGAACTGTGTTAAGCGGGCGCGCTTTTCCGGCCTGTCCGGCTCGGCCGCTGTCTCGCCCGTTTCGGCTTGCGGCAATTTTCGGCCTGCGGATGCCCCGAAACGCCTGATTTCCGCTGGCCAGAAGCCGCTCCGGCGCGGCTTGATCTGGCACTTGCGGCCCGGCTATCAACGGCGCAACGCCTGCGCAATCGTCGAGGATCATGAAATGAGTGATATCGCCGAACGCGATCAAGAAAATCGTCATCAGCATCTCGATGTCGATCCGGAAAAGGTAACCGAAAACGCCAGTTTCATCGACGACCTGGGCGCCGATTGGCTCGACAAGGTCGAACTCGTCATGGCGTTCGAAGAAGAGTTCGGCGTCGAAATTCCCGACGATGCGGCCGAGACCATTCAGACAGTCGGCGATGCGGTGCGGTTCATCGAGAAGGCGTCGGCCTGACTTGTTTCGGGGCGGTCTTTCGATCGCGCCGCAAATCCATTTTGCTGGCGAATTTGAAGGCTTGCGCGCGGACGTGAAGGCGGGCGCTGGAGGTGTCGTCTTGGCGGGCGTCGCGTCCGGCTCCGACTGGTTGCGGCGGAGGATTGGAAGCGGGCGCCGATGAGACGGGTCGTCGTCACGGGCCTCGGCATGGTCTCGCCGCTCGGTTGCGGCGTCGAAGTAACTGGAGCCGGCTGATCGAAGGCCGCAATGCCGCCGCGCTCATTACCGGATTCGAGATCGCGGATCTTGCCGCCAAGGTCGCCTGCCAGATTCCCGTCGGCGACGGCAGCGACGGCACCTTCAATCCCGAGGACTGGATGGAGCCCAAGGAACAGCGCAAGGTCGATCCCTTCATCATCTACGCCATGGCGGCGGCCGACGCAGGCGCTCGACCATGCCGGCTGGCATCCGCAAACGCGAAGACGAGAAATGCGCCACCGGCACGCTGATCGGTTCCGGCATCGGCGGCATCGCCGGCATCGCCGAAACTGCGCTGGTGCTGCATGAACGCGGCCCGCGCCGCGTCAGCCCGTTCTTCATTCCCGGCCGCCTCATCAATCTCGCCTCCGGCCAGGTATCGATCCGCATCGGCCTGAAGGGGCCGAACCATGCCGTCGTCACCGCCTGCTCGACCGGCGCGCACGCCATCGGCGACGCCGCCCGCCTGATCATGCTCGGCGATGCCGATGTCATGGTCGCCGGCGGCACCGAAGTCGCCGATATCGCGCATTTCGGTTGCCGGCTTCGCCGCCTGCAGGGCGCTTTCCACCGCGCAACGACGAGCCGCAAAAGGCCTCGCGCCCCTATGACCGCGACCGCGACGGCTTCGTCATGGGCGAGGGCGCCGGCGTCGTCGTGCTGGAGGAACTGGAGCATGCCACGCGCCCGCGGCGCCAAAATCTACGCCGAAGTGGTCGGCTACGGCCTTTCCGGCGATGCCTTCCACATCACCGCACCGGCCGAGGACGGCGACGGCGCTTATCGCTGCATGAAGGCTGCCTTGCGCAACGCAAAAATGGACGTCTCCGAAATCGACTACATCAACGCCCACGGCACCTCGACCATGGCCGACACCATCGAACTCGGCGCCGTCGAACGGTTCATCGGCAACGCCGCGTCGAAGGCATCGATGTCGTCGACAAAATCGGCGATCGGCCATCTTCTCGGCGCTGCCGGGGCCGTCGAGGCGATTTTCTCGATTCTCGCCATTCGCGACAAGGTCGCGCCGCCGACCCTCAATCTCGACAATCCGGAGCGCGATACCCCGATCGATCTGGTGCCGCACAAGGCCAGGCGGCGCCCGATTGCCGCGGCGCTGTCCAATTCCTTCGGCTTTGGCGGTACCAACGCCTCGCTGATTTTCCGCGCCGTTTAGGCTAACCTTCGGGCATCGAATTGAGGGGTTCGGCCGCCGCCGAATTTCGGCAAATTGCCACATTCGCCGCATTTAATCGCAATCGCATTTGGCGATTTCGGCTGGAATGGGGCCGCCAACGGGGTTATGCGTCGGCAGCGATTTGCCGGATGAAGGGGTGACATCTTGAGCATCGGAGACGGCGAAAGCATCTTGAACCGTCAAAGCGAATTTGCGGCTTATCGGCCTGGTGCGGGCGATATCCGGCCAGTGTTGCCGGAGATCGCATGAACCTGCGCACGCCCGCCGATGAGTTGGAGCCGGTTGCCGCGCCGCCGCCGCCGCGGCGCTCGCGCCAGGCGCGAAACGGCTTTGTCGTGTTCCTCAATTCCATCGTCAGCCTGATGGTGTTTGTCGCGGTGATGGCCTGCGTCGTCGTCTTTTTCGGCAAGAAGAGCTTCGAGGAGCCAGGCCCTCTCGACAGCGCGCGCACCGTTGTCGTGCGCGAAGGATCGAGCCTTGCCCGCATTGCCGAACAGCTGCAATCGGCCGGCATCATCGACAGCGACCTGATTTTCCGCGCTGGAGTGCAGTACGGCTATGGCGTCGGGGGCTCGCTCAAGCCCGGCGAATATGCCTTCGAGCCGCGGGTCAGCATGTACGACGTCATGGACACGCTGCGTTCCGGCAGAGGCGTCGTCCACAAGGTCAGCCTGCCGGAAGGCCTGACGACCAAGCAGATATTCGACAAGCTTGCCGCCGACGAAGTGCTGGTTGGGCCATTGCCGGAGGAAATGCCGGTCGAAGGCAGCCTCATGCCGGACACCTACCCGTTCCAGCGCGGCACGACGCGCGAGCGAAATCGTCAAGCAGATGATGCGGGCCCAGCAGCGTGTGATCAACGACGTATGGTCGCGGCGCGACCGCGATCTGCCGATCAAGGACCAGTACGAATTCGTCACGTTGGCCTCGATCGTCGAAAAGGAGACCGGCAAGGCCGACGAACGGCCGCGCGTGGCTGCGGTCTTCATGAACCGCCTGAAGAAGGGCATGCGCCTGCAATCGGACCCGACGATCCTCTACGGCCTGTTCGGCGGCGAGGGGCGGCCGCCGGACCGTGCCATCGAACGCGCCGATATCGACAAGCCGACGCCCTACAATACCTACCTGATCGACGGACTGCCGCCTGGCCCGATCGCCAATCCCGGCCGCGCCGCACTCGAGGCGGTCGCCAATCCGGCGCACACTAACGATCTTTATTTTGTTGCCGATGGCACCGGCGGCCACGCCTTTGCCGAAACGCTGGATGACCACCAGGAGAATGTGAAGCGCTGGCGCATTGTCGAAAAGCGCCTGCGCGACGAGGCAGCCAAGAAGGCCGGCGAAGCGGCTCCGGGAGCCGACGATTCGGTCGTCGGCACCGATGGCGGCGCCAACCTGTCGATCGGCCAGGAAGGCGCTTGCCATATCCCAGTAGGCCAGCCCAACAGACGGGCGGCGGCATCTTTGGGCAGGCAGCCGGGGGGCGAACGCATGGGCCTGAACAGCATGACCGGGTTTGCCAGCGCCGCGGGTCGCTTCGAGCGCAGTCGGCGCGCGCTGCGCTGGACCTGGGAGTTGCGCTCGGTCAATGCCAAGGGTCTCGACATTCGCCTGCGCCTGCCGTCCGGCGCCGAACGCCTGGAGGGTGAAAGTCGAAAACGCATCCAGCAAGCGTTGTCGCGCGGGTCGGTCGCGGCGAGCCTGGTTCTCGAAGATCGTGACGGTGCTTCGCTGCCGGTGCTCAACACGGCAGCACTCGAAGCGGCGCTGGTCGCTGCCGCGGCTGTTCGCGAGCGCGTCGGTGGTGCGCCGCCGACAGTGGCGGCCCTCCTTTCGGTCAGGGGCGTGCTCGAACCAGCGGCCAGCGAGCTCAGCGAGGACGAGCTGCGTCGCCTGGACGATGCGGTTCTCGTCGGTCTTGCCGAAGCACTCGATGGGCTAACACAAGCGCGCCGTAGCGAAGGCGGCGCGATTGCCGGAATCCTCGAAGCACGCCTTGCCGAAATCGAAGCGCTGGTCGGCCGCATCGCCGCCGATCCGTCGCGAACGCCCGAGGCGATCCGCGACAACCTGCGCCAGGCGGTCGCGCGGCTGTTGGAAAACGGCGGCGAACTCGACGAAGTCCGGCTGTATCAGGAAGCTGCGCTGCTGGCGGTCAAGTCCGATATCCGCGAGGAGATCGACCGCTTGACCGCGCATGTCAACGCGGCACGCCAGTTGCTCGGCCGAAGTGGCCCGGCCGGCCGCAAGCTCGATTTCCTCGCCCAGGAATTCAACCGCGAATGCAACACGATCTGTTCCAAGTCGACCGCCGCGGCAGTCACGGCGCTGGGCCTCGACATGAAGATCGTCATCGACCAGTTTCGCGAGCAGGTCCAGAATGTCGAGTAAATCGAAGACGATGGCCGGCAACATCGGTGCTGCCGTCGAGCGCCGTGGCATCATGCTGGTATTGTCCTCGCCATCGGGGGCCGGCAAATCGACGATCGCCCGCAACCTGCTCGACCATGAGGAAACTGGCCTGGAGCTTTCGATTTCGGTGACGACGCGAAAGCGCCGCGGCAGCGAAATCGACGGCGTTCACTATCATTTCCTGTCGCGCGACGCATTTGCGCGGCTGCGCGACACTGACGCGCTGCTCGAGTGGGCCGAAGTTCACGGGCATTTGTACGGTTCGCCGCGCGAACCGGTGGAAAGCGCATTGGCCGAGGGCCGCGACATGCTCTTCGATATCGACTGGCAGGGCGGTCGCCAGATCATGGAACGCGCGCGCGCCGACGCCGTCAGCGTCTTCATCCTTCCGCCTTCGATGGCCGAATTGCGCGCCCGCCTCAATCGCCGCGCCGAGGATGCGCCGCAAGTCATCGAACAGCGCCTCGCGAACGCGCTCGTCGAAATTCCCCATTGGCGCGAGTACGACTACGTCGTCATCAACCAGGATCTCGATGCCGCCTTCCACGAAGTGCGTTCGATCCTGGTGGCCGAAAGATTGCGCCGCGATCGCCGCCCCGGGCTGTTCGACTTTGAAGAGTCGCTGCTGGTGAAGCGAATTTGACACTGATCAAAGACCTGCACTAGCTACCGGTTGTAGCGGTGCCACTTGGGGTAGTGCTGAACTGAAGAGGTTTTGATATGAAGCGATTGCTACTGACTGCTGCCTGCGCCTCGGCGATTGCGATGGCTCCGGTCTTGACTGTTGGCGACGAAGCCCTCGCGGGAAATAACTTCGTCAAGGGACTGATCGGCGGCGTGATTGCCGGCGCGATCATCAGTTCGGTGGTGCAAGCGGGGCAATATCATTGCCATGCGGGACTAGGGTGTCACACGCACGGCTATGCCGGTCCGAACCACTACCACCAGATCATCGGTGGTCCGATCGTTTACTATCAACAGCAGCCGGTAGTGGTGGCGCCGAGCGGCTATCCGCAAGCCCACTACGTATGGTGCGGAAATAAGTTCGCTTCCTACGACGCTGGCTCTAATACCTACCAGCCGTATGGGCCTTATCCGCGCCGCGAGTGCATTTCGCCATATATCCAGTAGCAGGCAGGAGACTGCGGTATGCAAAGATCGGCCCTCTATGTCGCAGCTGCCATTTTCACGCTGGCGACGATCGCCCATCTCGTGCGCATTTACACCGGGTTCCAGATCGTCATCGGCAGCCATACGGTGCCGCAATGGGTGTCCTATGTTGGCGCGCCTGTGGCCGCACTCCTTGCGATCTGGATGTTTTCCGCCGCGCGGCGTGCCTGAACACCAAAGGCTACCGGTCATATCAGGTTCGCCAGCGCCACGAACTCTGCCACCGACAAAGTCTCGGCGCGGCGTCGGCCGTCGATGCGGGCCCGGTCCAACAGGCCTTCCCCGCCGAGGCTCTTCAAGCTGGCGCGCAGCATCTTGCGGCGCTGGCCGAATGCGGCGGCGGTGACCCTTTCGAGCTTGGTGCGGTCGCAGGCAAGCGGATTTGCGCACGGCTCGAACTGCACGACGCTTGAGATCACCTTCGGCGGCGGCGTAAAGGCACGCGCCGGAATGTCGAAATCGACACGACACTTGCAGCGCCACTGCGCTAGCACCGACAGCCGACCATAGTCCTTCGTACCAGGCGTCGCGCAGATACGCTCGGCGACCTCGCGCTGGAACATCAGCGTCATGCTCGAATAAAATGGCGGCCAGGGCTCGGCCGACAGCCAGCCGATCAGCAGCGGCGTGGCAATGTTGTAGGGCAGGTTGGCGACGATGCGCGCTCCGCGTTCGACGAGATGCGAATGGTCAAGCGCAAGCGCATCGCCGTGGATGACATCGAGGCGTCCAAGATAGCGCGCGGCGATTTCGGCAAGCGCTGGCAGTGAACGCTCGTCGCGCTCGATGGCGACGACGCGGCGCGCCCCGCAGGCAAGCAGTGCCCGCGTCAGCCCGCCTGGGCCGGGGCCGATCTCGAGAATGTCGCACGCATCGATCGGGCCGGCGCTACGCGCGATCCGCGCCGTCAGGTTGAGGTCGAGGATGAAGTTCTGGCCGAGCGACTTGCGCGCCGCCAATCCATGTTTGGCGATCACCTGACGCAGCGGCGGCAGGCCGTCGGCGCCTGCAGGCGCGGCCGTGTTCAACCGATCTGCCCGGCATGCACCATCGACCACGCCAGGTCGAGGGCGGCGATAAAGCTGTCCGGCCTGGCCTTGCCGGTGCCGGCAATGTCGAAGGCGGTGCCGTGATCGGGTGACGTGCGCACGAATGGCAGGCCGAGGGTCACGTTCACGGTTGCATCGAAATCGAGCATCTTTGCCGGAATCAGCGCCTGGTCGTGATACATGCAGATTGCCGCGTCGTATTGCGGGCGCGCGGTTTCGTGAAACATCGTATCGGCGGGCATTGGGCCGCGCGCGTCGATACCGGCGGCGCGCAGCTCCGCCACTGCGGGCCGGATCACGGCTTCGTCTTCGGTTCCGATTTTGCCGACTTCGCCGGCATGCGGGTTTAGTCCGGCAAACCACAGCCGCGGCCTGGGTATTGCGAAGCGGCTGGTGAGTTCGGCTGCGACGATCCGGCCGGTGCGCGCGATTTTGTCGGTGCTGAGCGCGGCTGGCACCGCTGCAATGGGAATGTGGATCGTCACCGGCACCGTGCGCAGTCGCGGCCCAGCCAGCATCATCACCGCTTGCCGCCGCCCGCCCCAATGTCGGTTCGCCAATTCGGCCAGGAATTCGGTTTGTCCGGGATGGCGGAATCCGGCGTCGAGCAGCACCGATTTCGCCACTGGCGCAGTGACCACGGCGCTGGCGCTGCCGGCGTGGACCATGGCGACGGCAGATTCGATCGCCGCAATGACCTGCGGCGCATCGCCTGGCGACGGCCGCCCCGGCCGCCCGGCCATTCTGCCGCCCTGCCAGGTCGTCGGAAGCGCCCCGTTGCGGTTGTCGTCGCCGTCGCTGATAGCAACATGAAGCCCGAGCAACTTGGCTCTTTCATCGAGCAAGTGCGGATCGCCGACCACGACCAGCGGCGGCAGACGCCGACGATCCCATTGTGACCAGGCCTTGAGGATGATGTCGGGTCCGATTCCGGCCGGTTCGCCGATGGTCACGGCGAGGGGTGCTGTCCCGGCCATGGCTACTTGTAGACGATCACGGCCGACTTGCGCAGTTCAGCCAGATACGAATCGGCCGCCGCGTTGCCCTCCTGCTCGATCTTCTCGAAGGCCTGGCTCTGAGAAACGACCTGGGCGGCGCGATCGTCGGAAACAACCCGCGCCTTGCACACGGCGATCAATTCAACCCCTTTATCCGTTTCCTTCGGGGCCGTCGTCGCTCCGATTGCTGTGGCCTGGATGTCCTTGCTCCACAGCGGCGGCAGTTCCGGCAGCATCATGCGGCCAAGATCCTTGACCGCGACATCGCGCAGTTGCTTGGCAAGATCGATCGCCGTGTCGCATCCGCTATAGCGTTGCTGGAAGGCCAGTGCCTCGGCCTTGCGCGTCTTCATCAGGGCGGCACGTTTGTCCTGCGGTATTACAAAAATGATCTGCTGCAACGTATATTCGGTCGTCTCCGGTTTTGCTGCCCCCGACTTGCGCAGTTCGAACAGGGCGTTCGTCCTGGTGTTCTGGATCGTATCCGACTGGAACTTGCCAGCGACGGCCCGGTTCCAGCTCATCTGGGCACGGATATACTGCTTGAAATGCTCTATGCCGACGCCAAGCTGCTCGAGCTGGGCGGCCATACGCTCCGGCGTCGCGTGATTGCCCTTGGCAAAATTCGCGAACGCCTGGTCGACCTGGGCGTCGGTGGCGAGCACGTTGCGCGACTTGGCCTCCTGCAATTTCAGCATTTCGTCGACCAGTTCGCGCTCGGTTTCTTCCGTGTTCGCGCTCAGGTGCCGCAACTGGCGGAAGCGCGCGCGCCGTTGCACCTCGAAATTGGTGATCGGTTCGTTATTGACGAGGATGCGAATAAAGGCGCCGCGTTGCGCTACCGTTGCTTCCTTGCGGATGATTTTGGCGCCGCCATCAGATTGTTCGGCCGCCGCGGCGTCGGTTTTGCCGTCGGAGCCGCTAGCCGAGGACACGCATGCCGACAATGCCAGCGCCAGAACCGGCAACAGGATCGCAATTCGCTTATCGGGTGTCATTGCGCGAGAATTGGTAGGTGTAATCGCCAATTGTGCGCAATCCGATGCGGAACGTCACTGAGGTCCCCGTCGGATCGCCGGTATAACGGTTGTCGGTCCGGTTATAGGCGACCGACAACGAGAAGCAGCTGTCATCATAGGCCAAGCCGATGCCGCGTTGATACAGGTTCGAGTTCTCCAGATCAAATGCCATCGAACCGAAAGCGCGCCAGGTATCGGTCAATTTGACGCTGCCGGCGGTGCTGACCTCGTGCCGGTTGGTTTGCGAGCCGTAGTTCGGCTGCGCGCCGATGAACGCGTAACCGGCGGAAAGCGACAGGTTGGGCATGGCATAGACGCCGCGGAATTCACCGCGATGCATTTCGAAGCTTTTCTCGTCGAACCGCCCGTCAAGTCCGAGGCTCAATCCGTGGCCGTTGTCGAGTTGCGCCGAGCCGACAAAATCGCTTCGCTTGTTTTCCAACCCCCGAATCGAGGCCGACATTAACTAGATCGGCGTGGGCAAAGGAGTTCTCGCCGGCGAGCTGATAGGATTGGCCAAAAGCAAGATTGAGCGAGGCGCCGTTCAGGAAGCCGGCGGAGTAGCGGAAGCCGACATTTGCCCTTGTGCCGCCCTCGACACGGTCAAACCCCGAGAACTTGTCGCGCTCGAAAAGATTTGCCGTCGAAAACACCAGGCTTTGCGCGTCCTCGTTGGGGAAGGTGCCGATATGGGTCTCGTTCGGCCGAACGATGATCTGCGCGATCGGTTCGAACAGATGCGAGGCAAATCCGTCATGGGCGACCAGCGGGTAGCGGATTTCCAGCATCGCCGCCGGCATCGCGCGCCAGATGCTTTCGTTGGACAGCAACGGGTTGAGGTCGCTGGCCAGGTTCTGCGTATCCTGCCAAACACCGTCGGCCCGGCCGGATAACGACGCGGTGACCAGCGACCCGCCGATTATCTCGCTGCGCTTCCATTCGCTCTGCACCGTCGCGCGCGACGAATTGCCGACGATGCCGTGAAAGCGTTCGTTCATCGCCTTGCCTGCGATGCCGTCATAATTCACAATCTGCGGGTCGTGGCGGTAGTTGTTGCGGTAATTGACGTCGAATGAAACTTCGCCGCCGGCGACCGGTTCCTCCGAAACGCGGTTGAGGTCGAGCACCGGCAGTGCCGTCGCCTGCTGGTCCTGGAACTTCTGCACACCGGGCAACGTCGTATCCTGGTCCCGCAGCAAATCCTGGATAAGAAACTGCTGGGCGCGGACATCGAAATAGTTCTTGCCGGCAAGGCCGGTCAGGTAAACTTGGTTGGTGACGTTGCGGTCGCTATAGCCTTCCAGAGCATAGGCGCGGGCGAAGTCCGCGTCGCTCTGGTAGAGCCAGTTCCATCCGAAATGCCAGTTTGGGGTCAATTCGAAGCGTCCGGCGCTCATGATCGCGTCACGTGACGAATGCTGCGAATCGATGGTCGTCAGGCCGAAATCGGATGGATTGCGCTGATCGATTCCGGCGATGCGCAGATTGTATTGGCCGTTCTCGACGCGGTGACGCCATTCAACTTCGCCGAGAAACCCCTGGTTTGAAAGATAGGTGCCGCCGAAGGTGAGATCGTAATTCGGCGCCAGTGCCCAAAAGAACGTGTTCTTGATGCCGATGCCGAGCGCGTCGGTATGGCGAAACTGCGGGACCAGGAATCCGGTCTTGCGCTTGATCGACGGGTCGGCATGGCTGAAGCGCGGCAGATATGCGATCGGCTTGCCGAACAGTTCGAAACTCGCGCCCTCGTATTCGACCGTGCGCGTATTGTTGTTGATAGTGACGCGGTGGGCACGGATTTGCCAAAGCGGCGGACGTTCCGGATGCTCGCGGCACGGTTCGCAGGCGGTGTAGACGCCGTTGTTGAAAACTGCGATTTGGCCCTCGCGCCGTTCCGCGCTTTCGGCGGCAAACCTCGTATTGTCTGCAGTCTCCACCTTCAGCGAGGAGACGAAGCCGTCACGGAAATCGTCGGTGATGTCGATTTCCTCGGCGAAGATGTGCGATCCGTTCCGGTCGACGATTTCGACATGGCCGGTGGCGATCACCCGCCCGCTGACGCGCGAATAGGTCACCCGGTCGGCGACCAGCGTATTGCCATTATAGGCGACGCGCACCGCGCCGACGGCCGAAACCGTGTTCTGGTCCTGATTGTAGACGAGTTGATCCGCTTCCAGCAGCATTTGGCTGTCGCCGTCGGAAGCGCCGAGAACGCCGGGCGGAATTGTCGTCTGTGCATGCGCTGACAGGGAACCGGTCACGGCGCCAACCGCGATTGCCCCGACGAGGAAGCCGGCGCCAACACTCAATCTGTACGCGCGCTGCAACCAGGAGGGACGCATCAGCCGTCTTCCTGGTGCAACAGGATGCCGAAACCGAACAGGATTGCCACCATCGACGGGGACCATGCCGCAATTGCAGGCGGAACGATCCCGTTGCTTCCCAGGGACGTCACCAGTTGTGTGAAGGCATAAAGCAGAAAGCCGGACAAGATTCCACCCAAAACCAGTCTGCCGACCTGGCCAAAACGGATGAATCGCAACGACACCGTTGCAGCAATCAGCACCATGGCCACCAGAAACAGCGGCAGCGACAGCAGGCCGTGCCATTGCACGCGGAACGGATCCGGATTGTTGCCGGCGAGGCTGGCCTTGTGCGCCGCCGACAGCAAGTCCCAGAACGGCACCGATTCGGGCGAGGCGGTCGCGCCGTCGATGATCTCACGCGTCAATTCGGTTGCCAGATCGAATTCCGCCATTGGCCGCGGCAAGCTATCGCGGCGCGTTTGTGTAACATTGTTGAGTTGCCAATGCCCCTCTTGAAAGGATGCGGTATCCGCGTCGAGACGTTCGCGCAGACTGCCGTCGCGATCGAAGCGCAAAACCTTGACACCGTCGAGCTGCGTGCCGAATTGGCGCGCGATCCGGGCATTGATGATCGCCGTGCCGTCGCCATCGTTCTGCTTGATCCAGTAGCTGGTGCGGTCGGCGATCGGCTTGCGCTCCGCGTGCTGGAAAATCCAGGCGTCCTGGTCCTTGCTGGCCTCCAGCGCCCGGATCGCTAGCGGATTGAAGACAAAGGCGGCTAGCAAGCCGACGCCGATCGCGGCAACGCTGATCGGCATCAGGAACTGCCACGCCGATACCCCGGCAGCGCGCGCTACCACCAGTTCCATCTTCTGGTTGAGCTGCGTCAGCGTCAGCATTGCGGCAAACAGGCCGGCGAATGGAAATACCTTGTCCATGAAGACCGGTGCCTTGAGCGCCGCCAGCCCAAGCAGGCTCCACAGCGAAATATCCGAAGACTCTGCCGCACGGCGCACCTGCTCGACGAACTCGATCATGATGATGATCGCCAGGAGCGAAATCAGCATCGCCACCAGCGTCCGTACGAAGCGCCACGCGATATAGATGCCGAGCGTGCGACCGATCATGCCCGTGCTCCGGCAAGCCGGCGGCGCCAGGTCCGATACTGATCGCCGATGCTCAGCACCCGATTGCGCAGGGATGCCGCGGCGATATCGAAGCGCATCTGCACGGCCTGGGGCAGGGCGGCTGGCTTGTTGTGCAATACCAACCACCCGCCAACCACGATGCCGGCAAGCGGCAGCGTATAGATCAGCCAGACTGCGTCGACCATCGACTTCGAGGCGCTGACTGCGGAAAAGCCCAGCCCGCGGAGGATCGTCACCACCATCATTCCGCTGCCGATGGCCGAACCGTGGCTCTGGCGGTTGGATCGCGCAAAGCCGGCAAAACCGAGCATGACCAGCACGTAGGTGAACGGCCACAGCATCTCCGAAAAGCGCTCGTGGATTTGCGAACGGTAAAGTCCGGGATGCTCCTTGAAATAGGGATCGTCGGGATCGGGATACAGCAGTTGCAGCGTGGTTCGCTCCTTGGGGCGCAAGGTGCCGATATCCGTTTTGCGCGCGAACGTTGCCAGGTCGAATACGTAGGATTCGAAATGAATGATGGTCAGCCCGCGGCGGTCAGCGTTGCGTTGCTGGATTTCGCCGTCCTTGAGCAATAGGAATGCGTCGTCACCGCGCCGGCTGACGAATCCCTTCGCCGCCGACAGGATGATCGATCGATCGGGTTCGCGCTCGTCGGAAATCAGGATGCCCGACAGCACGCCGCCTGCCTCGCGCCGGTCGATATGAAACATCAGCCCGTCTTCGATCGGGGTGAATTGACCGTCCTTGATCAGTGCCGATACCAGGTCGGCTCGCATCTGCGTCGAATACAGCCGCAAATTGAAGAGACTGCGCGGCGTCACATAGTGCCCGACCAACCCGGTCACCAGAGAACAGATCAGCGCCAGCATCAGCAGCGGCTTGGACAGCACCCAGTTCGATGCCCCGCTGGAATTGATGACCACAAGTTCGGAATTGGTGTTGAGCGAATTCACCGTGAAAACGGTGGCTAGCAGCAAGCCGATCGGAATGACCGCAAGCACCAGCATCGGGATCGCCAGCGTCGTCAGCATCAAATAGGCAATGACCGATTGCCCCTTTGTCGTGATGACATCAAGCTGGCGCAGCGCCTGTATGATCCAGACGACGCCGACCAGACTGCCGAGCGTCAGCAGCGCCGCAAAACCGGCGCGCCGAAAGATGTACCGCTCGATCAGATTCATTCGGTCCCCGATCTCGCCGTTGCCACCTGAAAAAGCAGCACCGCCCGTCCGCGCAAGCCAAACCTGCCAGCACCGCACTGGCGCCGGCAGCCTTGGTTACCATCCCATTAAGCATCCTCGATTTAAATGGCTAAAAAGCGGCGAAAAAACTGGGTTAACAGTGATTTAAGTGGATTCTTCGGCCACTGTTGCGGCATCGCAACTTGGCGGTGGCGATCATTGCAGTCCGGTTCTCGTCGCGATGCAGACACCGGCGCCGAAACCGGCTAAAACCCGCGGATTCGGCGGCCGCGGTTCCGGCGGTCGCATTCCCGGTAGATCATTCCAGCAAGGACCGACGATGGCCCGTAGAATCACGATCGCCTTTTCTGCCCCCGAACTGCCCAAATCCGGCGCCGTCGCCTTCCTTGTCGCCAAGGACGGCAAATTGCCGGCGCTGGCACGCCGGTTCGACAGCGAAGGCCGCCTGGAACGCGCCCGTGCAGTTGCTGATTTCAAGGCCAAGCTCGCTTCGAGCCTCGACATTGTCGCGCCGAGGCCAGGAATTGACCGTGCCCTTCTGATCGGTTGCGGCACGTTCTCCGAAGAATTGCGAGCCCGACTGGATGAAGATCGGTGGCGCGTTGTGCGCCGGCGCTGGCAAGGCCACGGTCGCCACGCTGATCGCCGTCGTCGACGGCGAGGAGATCACCGCACATCAGGCAGCTGCCATCGCCGCCGGAGCGAAATTGCGCGCCTATGATTTCGATTCTTACAAGACCAGGGACCGCAAGAGCGAACCGGCGCTGAAGATCATCATCGGCTGCGCCGATCCGGCCGGCGCGCGCAAAGCATGGAAGGAATTCGATGCTGTTACCGATGGCGTCATCCTCGCCCGCGACCTGGTCAACGAGCCGCCCAATGTGCTCGGCCCGGTCGAATTTGCCGCCCGCGCCAAGGCGCTCGGAAAGCTCGGCGTCGAGGTCGAGGTTCTCGACGACAAGGCGATGACGCCGGCTGAAGATGGGCGCGCTGCTCGGCGTCGCCCAAGGTTCGGCGCGGCCGGCTCGCGTGGTTGTCATGCAGTGGAACGGCGGCAAGCCGGGACAAGGCACCGATCGCCTTCGTCGGCAAGGGCGTCGTCTTCGATACCGGCGGCATCTCGATCAAGCCGGCCGGCGGCATGGAGGACATGAAGGGCGACATGGGCGGTGCCGCAGCCGTCACCGGCCTGATGCAGGCGCTCGCCTCCCGCAAGGCCAAGGTCAACGCCGTCGGCGTGATCGGCCTGGTCGAGAACATGCCCGACGGCAACGCGCAGCGCCCCGGCGACATCGTCACCTCGATGTCGGGCCAGACCATCGAGATCATCAACACCGATGCCGAAGGCCGCCTCGTGCTGGCCGACGCGCTCTGGTACTGCCAGCACCGCTTCAAGCCGCAGGCGATGATCGATCTGGCGACGCTGACCGGCGCTATCATGGTCTCGCTCGGCCAGCACCATGCCGGCCTGTTTTCCAACGACGATGAATTGGCACAACGTCTTGCCGCGGCCGGGCTTGCAACCGGCGAGCGCGTCTGGCGCATGCCGATGGGCCCGAATACGACAAGATGATGGATTCCAAATTCGCCGACATGAAGAATGCCGGCGAGCGTTACGGCGGCGCGATCACTGCCGCCCAGTTCCTCCAGCGTTTCGTCAACAAATCGGCCTGGGCCCATCTCGATATCGCCGGCACGGCGATGGGTTCGCCGAAGAACGAGTACTCGCAGTCCTGGGGCTCCGGCTTCGGCGTGCGCCTGCTCGACCGGCTGGTCGCCGACAACTACGAATAGGCGAAAGCTGCCGCATGACCGAGGTGCTGTTCTACCACCTGACCGAACGGACGCTGGAACAGGCGCTGCCGGGCTCTGGTGGAGAAGTGCCTCGAGCGCGGCTGGCGCGCGATCGTGCAGGCCGGCTCGCGCGAGCGCCTGGAGGCGCTCGACGGCCTGTTGTGGACATGGCGCGACGATTCATTCCTGCCGCACTCGATGGATCGCGACGGCACCGAGGCCCTGCAGCCGGTGTGGCTGACGGTTGAGACCGACAACCCCAATCGGGCGGCCGTGCGCTTTCTCGTCGATGGCGCCGAGCCGCCCGACCTCGCAGCCTACCAGCGTGGCGTCTATGTCTTCGACGGCCACGACGCGGCCGCGCTCGAACAGGCACGGGCACGCTGGAAGATCGAAAAGGCCGCCGGCCACGCGGTTACCTACTGGCAGCAGGAGGCGAGCGGCCGTTGGCAAAAGCGGGCGTAAATCCGCTTCGCGCCGCGAGCGCGGCGCTCGCCGTCGCCGGCCTCATTTCCGCGATCGGTCTGCCCTACCTGTTCGCCGGCAATTCCGGCGCCGACAAGGCTCGACTGACCGTGTTCGATCGCGCCGACGGCGGCTGGGAACATGGCTGGCGATCCGTTCAAGTCCGGCTTTCGCGCGACGACAACCCGGTGCGCATCCGCGTCGAAGCCGAGTTTCAGCGTGGCGCGCAATGGCGCCAGAAGTCGACCGGACTGGCGGTGGTGGTTGCGCGCAACGGTCAGGTCGTCACTGAGGGCAATTTTGAACTGCCGCTGCCCGAACCGTCTCAGGGCGATGGCAATCGGGCGAGCCCAGGTTCAAGCATCGTGACGCCGGAATTCCGCGTCGACGGGCCGGGGCTCTATACCGTCACCGTTCGTTCCGACGAGGCCGCCGACATGAGCTTTTCCGGCGCGGTTGCCGTCGTCCGCACGGGCTACGCCGCGCCCGACTGGCGCTACGCGGCGCCCGGACTTGTCGCGCTGGCAGGCGGCGCCGTCCTTTTCTTTTTCGCTAACCCTATGACCGGCAGACCGAAACGGCGGCGCAGGAAAAACCGGCGCCGACGCTGAAGCAATTCCAGGAAAAGTGGGTGCCACTTTTCCGTCCGGAATTGCGACAAACTGAAGATAGGTCGGTTCACCGATTCCATGAAACGATGAACCGACCTAAGGCGTTATCGCAAGTAGACCGACTGGATCAGGTCGGAATTGTGCCACGGGCGCTGGCGCCCGTTGGTCCTGGCATAGACGTCGGCCTTGACCTCTTTCATCAGCTGCTCGATCTCGACGCCCTGCTCGGGAAAATGCTTGAGCAGCGCCTGGGTGAACGGGCTGTTGCCGTCGTCGCCGTCGGCCGCCACGTCACCTGGGGCCGTAGCAAATCCGATCAGGATATTGCCGCCGATGACGTTCGGAGAGGCAAGACCCTGGCCGACCAGTGCCGCGCGCGTTGCCCCGAGGCTGCGCGAGAACGAACGCGAGAACGGATTGTTGCGGCAGGCATCGAGCAGCACGATCGAAGTGCGGTTGTCGCCGGCCATGTATTGGTAGAGCTTGTCGGCCTCGACCGCTTCGAATTCGAGCGCGCTCGATTTCTCTAGCACCGCGTCGATCGGCAGCAGATAGCTCTTGCCGGCAACCGACATGCCGTGACCAGCATAAAACAGTAACGCGATGTCGTAAGAGTCGACCTTGTCGATGAATTCGCGCACCTTCAGATCCATCGCTCGCTTGTCGAGATTAATGCCCGAGATCACGTCGAAGCCGATGCTTTGCAGCATATGCGGCCATCGCAGCCGCGTCGTTGGGCGGGTTCGGCAGCGGGTTCGCGTTGCGGTATGCGCCGTTGCCGATAACGAGCGCCAGGCGTCGCGACGAATGCTTGCTCAACACGTCGCTTTTTAGCGTTTCGTCAGTGCCGGCGCTCTCCTTGGTGTCGTTTTCGACGACCGCCTTGGCATTGCCGCCGAGCTTGTCCTGCATCAGCGCGACGCGTTTTTCGGCTTCCTGCTGCCAGGTGTCCGATTGCGGGATCAGCGAGGCCGCTTTCGAGAAATTGTTGAGCGCGTCCTGATATTGCTCGAGCTGCTCGTAGCTCAGCCCGCGATCGTAATAACGCATAGCCGAACTGCGGACTGAGCTGCATCGCCTTGTCGTAATCGTCGATCAATTCGCGGTAGCGGTCGAGATTGTATTTGGCGTTGCCGCGGGTCTTGTAATAGTCGGCGCTCTTGGCATCGAGGCTGATCGCGGTATCGAAACTTTCGATCGCCTGCTCGTAGTGCTTCATGCGGTGATGCGCTAGGCCGAAATTGAAGTGCGCGTCAGGGTTTTTCTTGTTGGTCTTGATTGCTTCGGCGTAGTCGTCGGCTGCCTTTTGAAAGTCTTCCTTGCCGAACCATGCGTTGCCGCGGTTGAGATAGGCATTGGTGAAATTCGGATTGAGCTTGATCGCTTCGGTGGCGTCGTCGATCGCCTGGTCGAACTCGTCCTTGTGGTAGTGCGCGCGCGCCTTGTTGGAATAGGCCATCGCCAGGTTCTTGGCCGGTTCCTTGGCGGCGCGAATGATGTCGCCGCACGCCTGGATCGCCTTGTCGTCGTCTTCGCCCGCGCAGCCGTCCCAGTCACTGTCGGACGCGACGCCGCTATTGTTGCTATTGTCGTTGTTATTGGCGCTGTCGTCGGAGCTCTTTCCCGAACCGAGCGAGGCAATCTTGTCCTGCATCAGGCCGCTTCGGGTTAGCGCTTCCTGGTGCCAAGAATCGGATCGGGAATGAGGCTTGCCGCCCGCTGGAAATCGGAAAGCGCTGCCTGGAATTCGCCGAGCTGTTCGTAGCTCAGGCCGCGGTCATAATGGGCATATCCGAAATTCGAATTGAGCTGGATCGCCTGGTTGTAGTCGTCGATCAATTCGCGATAGCGGCTGAGATTGTATTTGGCGTTGCCGCGCGTCTTCCAGTAGTCGGAGGCCTTGGGGTCGAGCTTGATGGCGGTATCGAAGCTCGGGATCGCCTTCTCATACTGACCCAGGCGGTGATAGGCGAGGCCGTAGTTGAAATGCGCGATCGCGCTTTTGCCGTCGGTTTCGATCGCCTTTGCATAGTCGGCGGCGGCCTTGTTGAAGTCTTCCTTGGCAAACCACGCATTGCCGCGGTTGATGAAGGCGTTGGTGTATCGCGAATTCAGCGAAAGCGCCTTGTTGGCGTCCGAAATCGCGTCGTCGTTCTGGCCGAGGTGATAATACGCGCGCGACCGGTTGGAATAGGCCATCGCCATGTTCTTGGGTGGCTCTTTTCCGGCCTTGATGATCTTGGTGCAGGCGGAAATCGACAGATTGAAATCGTCGCCGGCGCAGTCGTCCCAGGTATCGGCGAAGGCGACGATCGGCCAGATCGAAAGCAGGCAGAAAATCGCGAATTGGCCCAACAGCTTCATGACGCTCTCCCATCCCAAAATTCGCTATTTGCCGCCAGCCTAATCGGCTCGGTGGAGCAGGGCAAGAAACAAAATATTGAAGCAGGCGATGCCGTTGCGGCCTCGCCACAGGCGCAAATCAGTTCCCGGCCGTTTCCGAATCGAGTTGCGTGGACAGGTTGAGCCACTGCTCTTCGAGCGCGACGAGGCGCCTTTCGTGCTCGGCCCGCTGGCGTGACAGTCGGGTGGCATTGTCTGGCTCGCGCTCGAACAGGGCAGGGGCGGCCAGTTCGCCGTCAATGCGCTGAATTGATTTCTGCAGATTTGCCACTAGCGCTTCGATTTCCTTGATCTTTTTGACCAGCGGCGCCAGCGTCTGGCGGCGATCGGCCGCGACCTTGCGGCGCTCCTGTCCGGTCGCCGGCAGCGCGGCGATTGGTTCGCGCGCGCCCTTGCGCCCCGGTCGGCGACCGGTCAGCACCTCGGCGCGGTAGTCATCCATGTCGCCGTCATAGGGCAGCACGCGACCATCGCGCACCAGCCACAGCCTGTCGGCTACCGCATCGATGAGATGACGGTCGTGGCTGATCAGGATCGCCGCGCCGGAATAGTCGTTGAGCGCCAGCATCAGGGTTTCGCGTGCGTCCATGTCGAGATGGTTGGTCGGCTCGTCGAGGATCAGCAATTGCGGCCCGTCGAACGCGACGAGGCCCAGCAGCAGGCGCGCCTTTTCGCCGCCGGAAAGATCGGCGGCCTTCGTGTCCATGCGCGCCGTATCGAGCCCCATCTGCGCAACGCGGGCGCGCACCTTCGATTCCGGCGCACCCGGCATCAGCCGCCGGACGTGGTCGACCGCAGTATCGCCGGCACGCAGATCTTCGAGTTGGTGCTGGGCAAACAGGGCGACCTTCAGGCCCGGCGCGCGGACAATTTCGCCCTCATGCCAGGGCAGCCGGTCGGCCAACAGCTTGGCGAAGGTCGATTTGCCGTTGCCGTTGGCGCCGAGCAGGGCGATGCGGTCGTCCTGGTCGATGCGCAAGTCGAGTTGGCGCAGCACCGGATTATCGGCAGCGTAACCGGCTGCGCCGCTTTCGATGCGCAGGATTGGCGAAGCCAGCAGCTTTGCCGGATCGGGCAGGCGGATCGGCAGGGCCAGGGCATCGACCGCGATCGAAACGTCGCGCATGCGCTCCAGCATCTTGATGCGCGACTGCGCTTGCCGCGCCTTTGTCGCCTTGGCGCGAAAGCGGTCGACGAATGCCTGCAGGTGCTTGCGCTGCGCCGCCTGCTTTTCCTGCGCCTTGCCGGCGAGCGCCAGCTTCTCGGCTCGCTGGCGCTCGAACGAGTCGAAATTGCCGCGATAGAAGGTCAGCCGTCGCGCCTCCAAGTGCAGGATCGAATTGGTGCAGCGGTTGAGCAGGTCACGATCATGGCTAATCACGATCACAGTGCCGCGATACCGCGCGACGAAGTTCTCGAGCCACAGCGTACCTTCCAGGTCGAGATAGTTGGTCGGTTCGTCGAGCAGCAGGATGTCGGGCCGCGCGAACAGGGCGGCGGCGAGCGCCACGCGCATGCGCCAGCCGCCGGAAAACGAACTCGCCGGATGCAGCTGTTCCGTCTCGCCGAAACCGAGACCAGAAAGAATTGCCGCGGCGCGCGCTTCGGCTGCATGAGCATCGATATCGGCTAGGCGCGTGTGGATATGGGCGATCTCGTGGGCATCGGTTTCGGTTTCTGCCCGCGCCAGCAACCGCGTCCGCTCGCCGTCGGCAGCGAGTACGATGTCGATCAGCGCCTGTTCGCCGCCCGGCGCTTCCTGGGCGACGCCGCCGATTCGCCAGCTTTTTGGCGTTGCAACTGTGCCGCCGTCCGGCGTGATTTCGCCGGTAATCGCGCGAAATAGCGTGGTCTTGCCCGAGCCATTGCGGCCGACCAGCCCGGTTTTGGCGCCGGCCGGAATGCTGGCCGTGGCGCCCTCGATCAGGGGACGCCCGGCAATGCGGATGGTCAATTCGGAAATCGCCAGCATCGCCGGCTTTTGGCCGATGCGGCGGATGCGGGCAAGGGGTAGTGGCGCGGCGGCCGTCGATATGTATGATTTTGAAAATCATGCATATCGGACTCGCAACATGCGCACCAATGTCGAAATCGACGACAAGCTCCTGGCCGAGCTGATGGAACTGACCGGCGCGAACCAAGAAGGAAGCGATCGAGGACGCTCTGCGCACGCAGTTGCGGTAGGTGAAATCGGCCAATCCAATTCGCGCGGCCTATGGCAAGGTCAAATGGAAGGCGATCTCGACGTGATGCGCCGCGCCGACGAGGTCGGATTGATCTACGAGCGCTCACCGAGGCAACGCGGTTAGCGGATAGACTTACCTTCAGGCGAAAGCCTTTCCCTCCTCGCTGCGCAGGAAATAGAGCAGGTCGAGCGGCGGCGGCGACTTGCCGAGGATCGACAGCACCGCATGCGCGTGACCGCGGTGATGCGTCTGATGATTGAAGAAATGGCTCAACGCCGATGAAAGGCCCTGACGGACCTGCATGGCATCGGTGATCGTTGTATAGGAAATCCTCTGCAATAGCTGATCCGGTTCCAGCCCGCCGACATACCGTATGATCCTGCGGTCCTCGGCATTGCGCGCCACAGCAAGTTCGTCGAACCCGTCATATACGATGTCGGCAAGCGCGGTCGGCGACGGCCCCTCTCCAGTGAACCGATGCATCCAGACGCGGTCGGCCACCAGCAAATGGTTGAACGTGCCCTTCATCGAATGGAAAAACACGCCGACATCGCGCCCGAATTCTTCCGCCGAAAGCTTCTGTGCGGCCGCATAAAGGCACTGGTTGGCCCAGGCGTTGTATCCTGCGAACATGGCGTAGTGTGTCTTCATCGGCCGCTTGCTCCCTCTCGCCAGTCTCCCATTCGCCGCCGCGTAGGGCAATGGCGGAAAGCATCGAAACGGCCGCAAGCCATCGCGATTTCGGGTAGTGTCTCAGTTTGAAATCCCGCCCCGCTGACAGCCTATCGAATCCCCGCCGCGACTCCTATATGCTTACCGGAAAGCATTTGGAGATAGGCGATGATTTTGTACAAATTCTTCCATCGGACCAAGCTATGGGCTGCCCTGAGACACTACCCGATTTCGGGATCTTCGGGCCGGGCCTGATCGGCGCGCGCTGAAAGGGACCGGCCGGTCGGCCGGTCCCTTGCCATGCGTGGCCGACTGCTTCAGCTGCCTGACTTCCGCAAGACCCCGCACATCGCCACCAGGTCGCGATCGAAGCTTTCCGGATTGCGCAGGATCTGGCTGCACTTGATTTTGAAAGCGGCGATCTGACTGGCGCTGAGCGAGCTGACTGCATTGACGACCGCCACGTTGGCACCCGCAGCGTTGGTGCCGCCGGCTTTTGCTGCCGCGCCGCTGCCAGGCGTGCCCGGAGCGCCGAGGTCAAGGGTCAGCCCCAGTCCGACGTTGAGGCCGCTGCTGGTACCTGCACCGGAATTGAGATTGGCGTTTCCCAATCCGAACAGGCCGAGATCGGCGTTGAGCTGGCCCGACGCTCCATTGTCACCGGTACCTGCTCCCGAAAGCACATTGAGGCTGGCGGCATTGCCGAGATTTGCGGTAATTCCGCCGTCGGCAAGCGTGCCGCTGCCGGTCAACCCGTTTTGACCATCCGTATTCCCAAAGATATCGACGTTGACTGGTTGGATACCGAACAGACCGTTGGTTCCGCCTGTCGCGCCCCCACCTCCGGAAATATTGGCTGATGCCGAGATGTCGGAAGAGGCGCTGGTCGAGCCGGAATCGCCAATACCGATACCGCCGAGTGTGCCATCGATCATTCCCCCGAGGCTCTGCGCCGTAGCTGGTGTGCAATAGCCTGCGGCAAACATGCCGCAAATCAGGAGCGAGGTGAATTTGCTGTTTAGCCTTGCCATTTTTCTCTCCCTGAGGTTGGCCGCCATGCGGCGGCAATTGCGGGATGAAATATTAACGCTTCATCCGCTTTACGGTTCCAGTAAAACTATGTATATATTTTGGCGTAGTCATAAATATCATAATATTAAAACAAGTTTACATAGAATTTTACCGAGTTAGCTCGTGCGGGAAGGAAACGCTTTGTTTCCACTGTTCGCCTAGTCTTTTGTCATGTTGACATTCGGTGAAAACGAATTCGGGGCGGTCACCGACGAGGAACAGCGGTCGTCGTTTGCCCGATGGTGGCCCCGCCTGGGGGCGGCTCTATTGGCCGCGCTCATTTGGTTTGGCGGGTTTGCCACCGGGTTCTTTCCGTGGCTCGGCTATCGCTCGTTCGCGTTTCATGCACTCGAGGCTCGCTCGGGCGCTCCATTCGACCTCTCGTCACCACTTGGCACCGAAACCGAAACGAACTTCGGTTCGTCGGCGATGCTGCTGTTTGCGGGCCAAACGGCATATATCGACTACGAAGTCGGCGGCGACCCTGGCGAAAAGATTTACCTCGACATAGCGCCATGGCCGGCCATCAAATTCAGCAAGCATATGCGCTACGCCGAGGCCGGACAGTCTGGAAGATTCGAAGTGCCCATTGTGCGGACGGGCGTTTACGAGTTCCGCGCCGAGGTTTCCGCGGGCTCATATAGGCAGACTCTGAACTTTGTGGTCTCATGGGGCGCCGAACATTAAGTATCCGCTCGGTGCTTGCCGCAGCACTGCGGCGCCGATATAGAGCCGGCCGAAATCCCCGAAATTACAGGTGACCAATGGCCGTGGAACGCACGTTCTCGATGATCAAGCCCGACGCAACTAGGCGCAATCTCACCGGCGCGATCACGAAAGTGCTGGAAGAGGCCGGCCTGCGCGTCGTCGCATCGCGCCGGGTCTGGATGAGCCGGCGCGAGGCAGAGGGCTTTTACGCCGTCCACCGCGGCCGGCCGTTCTTCGACGAACTGTGCGACTTCATGTCCTCGGCCCCGACGGTCGTGCAGGTGCTCGAGGGCGAAAACGCAATCGCGAAGTATCGCGAGATCATGGGCGCCACCAACCCGGCCAACGCCGCCGAAGGCACGATCCGCAAGACTTTCGCGTTGTCGATCGGCGAAAATTCGGTCCACGGCTCGGATGCTCCCGAGACCGCTGCAACTGAAATTGCTTACTGGTTTTCCGCAACCGAGATCGTCGGTTGAGGCACCAGCGGCAGGCGGGCGTCCGGCCCCAACGCTGCGGCCTGATGCCGCGTTAGTGGATTTTTGACCGCGCGCCTTCACCATATCGCAATTGCATTTGATGTAGGTTACCGGATGGCGGGACGCTTGGCCTGGTTTTGGCCAGATGGCGCTCAACCGGAAAGCCGCAACGCGATGGCCAAGCTGGCACGCAAATATTCGATGTCCGAAATCGCCGTCGACGGCGCGGTTCATGTTGTCGGCATCGTTGCCAGCCTGATTGCCGTCCCGGTCTTGCTGGTCCTGGCTCTCCCGCGTGTCGGCCTGACCTCCGGCATCGGCCTGAGCGTCTATTGCGCGGCCTTGCTGCTGATGTTCGTCGCCTCGGCCGCCTATAACCTCATCCCCGGGGAAACACTGAAGCCGATCCTGCGCCGCTTCGACCAGGCGGCGATCTACGTGAAAATCGCCGGTACCTATACGCCCTTGCTCGCCCTGCTGGGTGGCCTGTTTGCGTGGGGTCTCCTCGGCATCGTCTGGCTGGCGGCAATTTTCGGCGCCGTGACCAAGCTGGCATTCGTCCACCGCTTCGAGCGCTTTACCACCATCACCTATCTGGCGATGGGCTGGGCCGGTATCCTGGTCGTGCTGCCGCTGTGGCGCGAACTACCGGGCGGCGCAGTCGCGCTATTGGTTGCCGGCGGCCTGCTGTACTCGGCCGGAGTGATCTTTCACCGCTGGGAAGAGCTGAAATACCAGAATGCCATCTGGCATGGCTTTGTGCTGGCCGCCGCAACTTGCCACTTCATCGCGGTATCGCATTCGAGCTTCGCCGCGGCGCTTGGCTGAGGCGGCAGGCGCGGCAGTTGAATCGATCCTTGAGGCACTGAAATCGTTTTCTCAGCCGGCCGGGCCAAGGGACGAAAATGATTCAGCTTTTCCACTTCGAAGCGGCTGCGGCGTCGGCGTCCTTGGCGCCAACCCAGGAGCTTGCGCCCTCGGCCTGATGCTCTTTTTTCCAGAACGGCGCCCTGGTTTTCAGATAATCCATCAGGAAGCTCGCGGCCGAAAATGCCGCCTCGCGATGCGACGACGCGGCGACCACCAGGACGATGTTGTCGCCGGGGGCAAGTTTGCCGAAGCGATGGATGACGGTCAGGCCGGTCAGCGGCCAACGCGCGATGGCGTCGCCGGCGATGCGGGCGATTTCGTCGCGCGCCATTGCCCCGTAATGCTCAAGTTCGAGCGCGGCGAGGCGCCCGTCCTCGTCGCGGGCGACGCCGAGGAAAGAGACGACCGCGCCGATATCGGTGCGGTCAGCGGTGAGTTCGCCGATTGCCGCCTCGACGGAAAAATCCTCGCGCTGGATTTGCACCGTCGGCGTCATCGCCCGCCTAGCCTCCGGTCATCGGCGGAAACAGCGCGATCTCGGAGGCGCCCGCAATCGTCGCCGAGCGGTCGCCGACATGTTGCCGGTCGATGGCAACGCGCACCAGCGCATCGTGTTCCAGCGCGTGGCCGAATTCCGTGCCTCTGGTCTTCAGCCAGGCCAGCAGGTCGGCGACGGTGCGCACTTCCTGCGGCAGGGCGATATCTTCCTCGCCGCGACCGATGCGTTCGCGGATCCAGGCGAAGTACAATAGCTTCATGGCCTCATTCGATCACGTGCTTGAGACCGGCGCGGAAATAATCGTAGCCGGTATATAACGTGATCACCGCGGCGATCCACAATAGCGTGATGCCGATCTGCGTCGTGTAGCGGCAGTATCTTGTCGCCGGCCGGGCCGGCGAGCAGGAAGCCGATTGCCGTCATCTGGATCGTCGTCTTCCATTTGGCCAACCGCGTTACCGGCACGCTGACTTTCAGCTCGGCGAGATATTCGCGCAGTCCCGATACAAGGATTTCGCGGCACAGGATGATGATCGCCGCCCACAGCGACCAGCCGGCGATGATGGAATCGGCCGCTAGCAGCAGCAGGCACGTTGCGACCAGCAGTTTGTCGGCGATCGGATCGAGCATGCGCCCGATGGTCGAATACTGCTCCCAGATGCGCGCGAAATAGCCGTCGAAATAATCGGTAATGCTCGCAGCAATAAAGATGAAAAGCGCCGACCAGCGGGCGAAATCGCTCGATTGCAGCCTGCCTTCCAGAAAGAAGCACAGCACCACCAGCGGCACTGCGATGATCCTGCCATAGGTCAGCAGGTTCGGAAGCGCCGCCCAGTGAGCGCCCGGCTTTTTCATGAACTGCCCCTCGGCGCGCAATGCGTCAGTCACCCCGGCATCTCCGCCTTTGCATACCGCGAATCGTAACTATAGGCGTGATTTTAGCCGTTTTCATGAAAATAGGCCCAGATTGCCTCGGCCATTTGCGCCGAAATGCCCTCGACCGCCATCAGATCGGCCTTTGCCGCCCGCGAAACCGCCTTGGCGGTGCCGAAATGCAGCATCAGGGCGCGTTTGCGTGACGGACCGATGCCCGCCACCTCGTCGAGCGGGTTTTTCGTCATTTCCTTCTTGCGCCGGGCGCGGTGCGTTCCGATGGCGAAGCGATGCGCCTCGTCGCGCAGGCGCTGGACGAAGAACAGCACCGGATCGCGTTCGCCGAGCATGAACGACGGCCTTGCCGGACTGGAAGAACTTTTCGCGGCCGGCGTCGCGGTCCGGTCCCTTGGCGATGCCGACGAGCGGCACGCGGGCCGAAAGGCCGAGTTCGGCCATCACCTCGGCCGCCGCGCCGAGTTGGCCCTGGCCGCCGTCGATCAGCACCAGGTCGGGCCACGGCGGCAACGCCGCGTTTTCGGCTTCCTCGGCTTCGATATCGCCTTCGCCGCTCTCCTTGACCAGGCGCGAGAACCGTCGGCGCAGCACCTCGCGCATCATCGCGTAGTCGTCGCCGGGAGTGAGCTCGACCGATTTGATGTTGAATTTGCGGTACTGGTTCTTGGCGAAGCCCTCGGCGCCGGCGACGATCATGGCGCCGACCGGGTTGGTGCCCATGATGTGCGAGTTGTCGTAGACCTCGATGCGACGCGGCGGGGCGTCGAGGCCGAAGGTTTCGGCGACGCCTTCGAGCAGCTTCGTCTGCGTCGAGGTTTCGGCCAGCCGCCGCGCCAGGGCCTCGCGCAGCATTGAGCCGGGCATGCTCGATCAGGTCCTTGCGTTCGCCGCGCGCCGGAACCGCGACCTCGACCTTGTGGCCGGCCTTCAGCGTCAGCGCGTCGGCAAGCAGGCCCGCTTCGCCGATCGCATGGGAAGCCAGCACCAGCCGCGGCGGCGGCTTGTCGTCGTAGAACTGGGCCAGGAAGGCTTCCAGCACTTCGCCCGGCTCGAACGATTTGTCGGCGCGCGGGAAATAGGCGCGGTTGCCCCAGTTCTGGCCGGTGCGGAAGAAGAACACCTGCACGCAGCTTTGTCCGCCGCGCTGTGCGACCGCGAAGACATCGGCTTCGGCAACGCCGCGCGGGTTGATGCCCTGATGTCCCTGCACATGCGAAAGCGCCGACAGGCGGTCGCGATAGATCGCCGCGGTTTCGAAATCGAGATCGCCCGAAGCCAGCTGCATGCGTTGCGAGAATTTCTCGCGGATGTCGCTGCTCTTGCCCGAAAGGAAGTTCTTGGCTTCGGCGACGAGCTCGGCATAGTCGGCGAGCGCGATCTCGCCGGTGCATGGCGCCGAGCAGCGCTTGATCTGGTAGAGCAGGCATGGCCGCGTGCGGCTTTCGAAGACCGAATCCGAGCAGGTGCGCACCAGAAACGCCCTCTGCATGGCATTGATCGTGCGCCCGACCGCGCCGGCCGATGCGAAGGGGCCGAAATAGGATCGTTTTGCCGACGCGCGCGCCGCGATGCTTGAACAGGCCGGGGGCAGGGTGCTCGTCGGTAAAGACGATGTAGGGGAAGCTCTTGTCGTCGCGCAGCAGCACGTTGAAGCGCGGCCGCAGGCGCTTGATGAGGTTGGCTTCGAGCAGCAGCGCCTCGGTCTCGGTGCGCGTGCGCACGAATTCCATCGCCGCCGTCTCGGCCACCATGCGCGCGATGCGCTGGGTGTGGCCGGGGCCCTTGGCGTAGTTGGCGACGCGCTTCTTCAGGCTGCGCGCCTTGCCGACATAGAGCACGTCGCCGGCCGTGTTCATCATGCGGTAGACGCCGGGCGAATTCGGCAGCCGCTTGACGAATTCGGCGATCACCTCGGCGCCGCTGGCCGCATTCGCCGGCGCCGCCTCCCAAGCCTGCCTGCCGGCCGCGACCTCGGTCTTTTCGTCAGGCGCGGTCATTCGTTGATCCCGTCGCCATCCGGCGTGCGCCACCAAAGGTGCTGGCCGCCGTCGAGTGCGATCATCTGCCCTGTGACCGAGGGCGTCTCGGCGAGCCAGCGGATCGTCCGTCCGAACTCCTCGATCCCGGGTTTGCGCTTCAGCGGCAACGCATCGATCTGGCGTTCGAAATCGCTCTCGCTTTGGCGCTCGTTCGGCAGCGTCGGCCCGGGTGCGATGGCGTTGACGCGGATGCGCGGCGCGAAGGCCTGCGCCATCGTCCGTGTCGCCGTCCACAATGCCGATTTCGACAGCGTGTAGGAAAAAAAGCGCGGATTGAGCCGCCAGATCCGCTGGTCGGTCAGATTGACGATCAGGCCGGCTTCGAGTTCGGCTTGTGCCGCAAATGCCTGCCGCCAATTGCGAAGGCGCCCGCACGTGCAGGCCGAAATGGGTGTCCCAAGCCTCCCAATCCGGTGCTTGTCGCACTGTCTGGCAGGAACGCCGAAGCGTTGTTGACCAAAACCCCGATCGGGACGAAACATGCGCGCGCTTTGTCGATCAGGCCGGCAGTTGCGTTCGCGTCCAATAGATCGGCGCTGAGGACGGCCGCCTCCTTCTCGTCACGGCGCAGCGCATCGACCAGTTCTTCGGCCTCGGCGACCGAACGGTGACAGTGCACGACGACACGCCAGCCATGCGTCGCCAAGTCGCGCGCGATCGCCGCCCCGATCCGGCGCGCCGCGCCGGTAACCAGCGCGGTTTTTGGCGCGGTTTTTTCGTTCGCATCGTTCATGACCAGTTCCTACGCCGCAACTCGGTAGATGCAATAGCCGTCAATCCCGGCAAGTGGCGCTGCGCTTCCACAAAACCACCGCATTTGATCGTTTCGCCGCCCAAATTTCTGACGCGCGCGGCCACATTCGCGGGCGAAATCTCGTGGCAACAAATCCGGCGGACGGGCAACGACCCGAGGGGCCCAAACCAGGGCCAACACCAGGGGATTAGCAGGATGAAGCGCTTCAGCGCGGCGGCCCTGTGGGCACTGGCGATGCTGCTCCCCGGCGCGGGCGCGGCGTTCGCCGCCGATGCCATCGACAAACCGCCCGAAAACGACGTCGCCCCGCCGCAAACTCCGCCACTGTTGTGGAGCGGCCTCTATACCGGCCTCTACGGCGGCTACATGTGGCTCGATCCTTCCGTTGGCGGCGTGGGCGCGATCGACCATCTCGATGGCTTCGACGGCGGCGCCTATGCCGGCTTCAATCATCAATTCGACAACAACTGGGTCGCGGGCATCGAGGGCATGGCCGGGGTGTCCGGAGCGCAGGCGACCGGCGGCGGCGTGACGGTGGACCAGGATTGGGAGGCCTCGCTGCGCGGCCGCATGGGCTATGCCTTCGAAAATTCGATGATCTACGGCCTGGCCGGCCTCGCTGGCGCGCGCTTTGACGTATCCGACGCCACCGGCTCCGACGCCAAGGTCAATCTCGGCTGGCAGATCGGTGGCGGTATGGAAACCTTCCTGAGCAAGAACGTCACCGCCCGGGTCGAATACAATTATTCCGACTTTGCCGACCGCACCTATGCACTGGGGGCCGGGCCGGCCAACGTCGATGCCAGCGGCCACGCCATAAAACTCGGCATAGGTTTCAAATTCTGATCGTGATGGATCGCGAGCTCTGAGGCAGCGACGGATTCGGCGGTGGCAGCTCTCGCGAGCTGTCGCCGCCGATGATGTCGCCGAGCGCGCGTGCGGAGCTTTCGCCGACCCTTTGCCCAGACACTGGTTTGATCCTTGCAGACGCTGGTGACTCGCGGGAGAAGGGTCCGATGGGTGCGAAATATGACGTCATCGGACTGAACTATGCGGAGCTTCGAAAGCCGGATCAGCGGATAGCGGCGATCATCGAGAACGCGCTCGGGTCTGCGCAAACCGTCTTGAACGTTGGCGCGGGTACCGGTTCCTACGAACCGACCGATCGATCCGTGATCGCGGTCGAGCCTTCGCGCGAAATGATCCGAAAGCGCAGTCCGTCGGCGGCCGAGGCGGTTCAGGCCAGCGCAGAGTATCTGCCGTTCGACGACAAGAGTTTCGACGCCTCGATGGCGATCCTGACCCTTCATCACTGGCCGGACAAGGAGACTGGCCTGCGCGAGATGCGCCGCGTGACGCGCGGCCGCATCGTCCTGCTCACTTTCGATCCGTCGCACCGGCCATGGCTGGCCGACTATCTTCCGGAGCTGGCGGCGCTGGACGAGGCGCAAATGCCGGCGATGTCCGACTACGAACGATGGCTGGGTTCCGTCGAGGTCACGCTGGTCCCGGTGCCGTACGATTGCAGCGACGGGTTCCTCTATGCCTACTGGCGCCGGCCAGCGGCCTATCTTGATCCACACGTCCGATCCGGCAGCGCCGCTACGCCGATTTGCTCGCCCTCGATGAATATGACGCAGGATATCGGCTCGTCATGGCTGATCCGCGTGCGACTGGTTTGGAGCCGCAGGCGACTTCCGCATCATGACGCGATCACTGCGGCCTTGACCTGCCCGCTTGCCGATGACCTATTTTGAACCGAGCGTAACGACCTTTCGTGCGGATGGAGGCGCAGCAGATGGATATTCGATCGACACTGGCGGGACTGTGTGAAGCTTTCAACGCGCATGATCTCGATCGCATCATGGCATTCTTTGCCGACGATTGCGTCCTGGAAATGCCGAGGGGCGCCAGCCCATGGGGCACTCGGCTTGAGGGCAAGCCGCAGGTGCGCAAGGCGCTGGCAGGCCGCTTCGAGGGATTGCCGGACGTCCACTACGGCAACGAAGAACACTTCGTCGATTTGGCCGCCGATACCGGCATCTCGAAATGGACTCTCACCGGCACCACGCCCGACGGCACACGCACGGAGGTCCGAGGCTGCGATTTTTATTCGTTCCGAAACGGCAAGGTAATCCGCAAGGACTCGTATTGGAAAATCGTCGAGTAAGGCTTCCTTGGAACAGGCCTAACGCCGCAGCACCCGGCAATAGCCGCCATAGACATGCCAGCGGTCATAGCCGGTGGCGCAGAACTGCACGTTGAAGTGCGTGCCGGCCACCCACATGCCTTCTTCGATCAAATAAGGCAACGAAACCTTGCGGCCGTTGGTGAGCCAGGCGCGGGCGTGGCAATAGCGCCGCGAAATCGGCTGCGGGCCGAAATATTCGGTGCGGCGCTCGCCGATGCGGTCGACATTGACAAGGCCGACGCCGCGATAGCCGTGAACGGCCTCCGACCATGCGAATTTTTCGTGGATCTTGGCGATCACCGCCGGCGAATCGCAATCGGGAAAAGAGGTCAGGCCGAAATATGGGCCGTAGTCGTAGATATCCGCGCGCGCACTGACGATCCCGCAGGCAACGAATGCGGCCGTGAGTGCGGTAGCGCCAAGGCGGGATAGCTTTCCTGAAAACTGAGCCATCATTTTCCGTCTCCATGCGCCCGCGGAATCGCCCGGTCAGGCAGGATCGCCGGATTTACCGGCCCGGTCAATCAAACGTTTATCAACCAGGCATTTGGCCTTGTAACGGCGCGCCCGGCACCGGCCGTTCGAGCAGCAAGCGGCGCAGCCATTTTCGCGCCCTCGGATAGAACACGAGTTCGAGGCCAGAGCAAAACACCGCGACAATGACGATGGCCAGCGCCAGTTCGGCCGGATCGCGCAGATTGGCGCCGAGAGCCGTGGCGAGTTTCAGGATCGGCACATGGCTGATGTACAGGGCGTACGAGATCGGCGCGATCAGCGCGAACGCCGACAACGGCAGCGCCAGCCATCGAAGCCGCCGTTGCTGGCAGAAATAGGCGAGCGCGACGAACACCACAGCCACGCCGAAGTGGCGGATTTCCAGCACCGGATAGCGGCCAAGATAGCGGGCTTCGGCAAGCGCGCCGCTTAGCACCGCACCGCAAACCAGCACAATGGTGACCCCCAGTAGCGGGGCGGCGGCACCAAGATACGGGCGCAGGGCGATCGGCTGGCCGCCGCTTTGCCGATAACACTGCGCAAGGCTGACACCGCACCACCAGATGGTCAGGTAGAAGCCGACCCTCAGCGCCCAGTCCGGATGCCAATAATAGGTGCCGGCGCAAAGGATGCCGGTCGCCAGCACGATCCTTCCCCGCGCCGCTTCCGTGCCGAAGCGCTTCACCAGGACGATATAGGCAAGGTAGAACCACCATTCGTAGGACAGCGACCACAGCGGCAGATTGCCCATGTAGGGTTCGACGATCACGCCCGGCTTTATCAGGGAAATATCCTGCAACATCAGCAGGTTGCCGAATAGGTCGCGGATATCGATATCGATCGGCCGATGAGCCGCCAACGCCGCGGCGCCATAGCTCAGCAACAGCACAGGCACGAGCGGAATGAAAATCCGCGCCGCCCGGTTGAACAGATATTCCCCGGCCGAGGTCGGGCGTTCGGCAAAGGAATGGTGGATGACGAAGCCGGACAGCAAGAAAAACACGATGACCGCTTCCTGGCCGAAGCGGAACAGGAATCCGATCGGCAATCCTAACAGGTGGAGATTGTGGGCCACGGCATGGTGGGCGACGACATAGGCGGCGGCAAAGCCGCGCACCGCTTCGAGCCGCAAGAGCCGCGCTTGTGCGGCGGGCAGCGCCGGATGCGGCAGCGTCGCGACCAGTGTCATGACGCAGCCGTTAGCTGATTCCCTTAGTGTCGGGGAGGGCGGCGCCTATTCCGCCGTCAGCCGCTCGATTGCAAAGCCGGCGGCGCCGTCGCGGCCGAGGATGCGGATCAGCTCCGGCAACAGGATGCGCAATTCCTGCTCCAGCACGAATGGTGGGTTCTTGATCGCCAGGGCGCAAGCGGCAAGGCCGCCTTCGTCGCTGTCCGCAGCGAGCGTGCCTCCCGCGTCCATGCTTCGCACCTTGAATGTGATGTTGATCAGGTCGGGCGGCCCGGTATCGGCAAGCAGGATGCGAAAGGTGCGCACCACCGACAGGTTTTTGACCGGGTACCACGCCAGCACTGAGCCGCCCGGCCAGCGCTGATGCGCCTTCGTCAGCGTGTCGAAGATGCGGGCGAAGTCGTCGCTTGTCTCAAACGGCGGATCGATGAACAGCAGTCCGCGCTTTTCCTTGGGCGGCAGATGCGCGCCGGCCACCAGCCAGCCATCGAGCCGCGTGACGCGCACCTGGAAATCGCCGGCGAAAACCTGTGCCAGCCGGCCATGTTCGCCCTCCTGCAATTCATAGGCCGACAGCCGGTCCTGCTTGCGCAGCAGCGCGCGCACGATCCGCGGCGAACCGGGATACTGGGTGAGCATGGTGGTGCCGTCGATGCCGCAGGCGGCCATGTAGGGCGCCAGCAGTTGCTGCGTCGTCGGCGACAGCGCCGCGCCGGCAAGCCGGGCGATGCCATCGCGCCATTCGCCGCCGCGCTCGGCATCCTGCGAAGTCAGATCGTAGCTGCCGGCGCCGGCATGCGTGTCATAGACGCGAAACGCCGCTTCCTTGCGTTTCAGATATTCGACGAGGCGGGTCAGCACGACGTGCTTGAAAACGTCGGCAAAATTACCGGCATGGAAGCCGTGACGGTAGTTCACGGCGACAACGGCGGAGAGAATAGCGCTTCGCCGCTGCCGCGATCGGATTCGCGGGTGACGGTCGCGGTGCCGCTCAAGCGCGCCTGTCCGCAGGCAACCAGCGCCAGCGCCGACGGGTAGAGCTGGTGTTCGGCTGCCAGCACGCGCGCCGCCAGCGTCTCGGCGGTGTCGTCGCTGCGCACGCCGACGGCCGCTTGCGCAATCACCGGACCTTCGTCGACGCCCTCGGTAACGAAATGAACGCTTGCTCCGTGAATGCGCACCCCCGCCTGCAACGCCCGCGCATGGGTGTCGAGGCCGCGGAACGCCGGCAACAGGCTCGGATGGATGTTGATGAGCCGCCCGGCATAGTGCCGCACGAAATCAGGCGACAGCACGCGCATGTATCCGGCAAGGCAGACGATATCGGGCACGACGGCGTCAATGGCCGCCATCAGCCGCGTTTCATGCGCCTCCTTGCTGTCGAATTTCGCCTGGTCGATCGCTTCGCAGGCAATTCCGGCGTCGGTTGCCCGCTGCAACGCCACCGCATCCGGACGATTCGCGAATACCGCCACCACCCGCGCCGGGTAGGCCGGGTCGCGCGCCGCTTCGATCAGGGCCTGCAAGTTGGTGCCGCGGCCCGAAGCCAGCACGACGACGCGTTTGCGGTTTTCAATGCGACTCACGCCGACCAGCTTCCGTGAAATTCCACGGCAAGATTGCGGCGGGTTGCCAGCTTGCCGATCCGGGTGACGGTCTCGCCGGCCTCGCTCAGCGCCCGCATGGTCGGCTCGGCGCGTTCAGGATCGACGACCAGCACCATGCCGGTGCCGCAGTTGAAGGTGCGCAGCATCTCGTTTTGCGCCACGCCGCCGCTTTGCATCAGCCAGTCGAACACCGCCGGCAACTGCACCGCGCCGAGTTCAATGTGCGCCGCTAGCCCGCCCGGCAGCACGCGCGGAATGTTGTCGACAAAGCCGCCGCCGGTGATATGCGCCATCGCCTTGATGCTTCCGGTGGCGCGCATCGCCGCCAGCAGCGGCTTGACGTAGATGCGCGTCGGCGTCAGCAGGGCCGCGCCGAGCGAGCGGTTCGGCGAAAATGGTGCCGGCTCCTCGAGCCGCAGCCCGGACAATTCGACGATTTTTCGCACCAGCGAGAAGCCGTTGGAATGAACGCCCGAGGACGCCAGCCCGAACAGCAGGTCGCCAGCCCTGATGTCGTCTCGCGGCAGCAAATTGCCGCGCTCGGCCGCGCCGACCGCAAAGCCCGCCAGGTCGTAATCGCCCTTGGCATAAAGTCCGGGCATTTCCGCCGTTTCGCCGCCGATCAGCGCGCAGCCGGCGATGCGGCAGCCTTCGGCGATGCCGGCGATCACCTCGGCGGCCGCCGCCACGTCGAGCTTGCCGGCGGCGTAATAGTCGAGGAAGAACAGCGGCTCGGCGCCTTGGACGACGAGATCATTGACGCACATTGCGACTAGATCGATGCCGATGGTGGAATGGATGCCAGCGTCGATAGCAAGCTTGACCTTGGTGCCGACGCCGTCATTTGCCGCCACTAGCACCGGGTCGGAATATCCGGCCGCCTTCAGGTCGAACAGGCCGCCGAAGCCGCCGATCTCGCCGTCGGCGCCCGGCCGACGGGTCGAGCGCACTGCCGGCTTGATGGCGTCGACCAAGGCGTTGCCGGCGTCGATATCGACACCGGCATCGGCGTAGGACAATCCGTTGCGGGCGCTGCGGGGCATTGCGGGCATGGCTTTTGCGCCGCAGATATACGCTGGCAGCAGGGCCCAGCAAGCGAATTTGCCAGTTATGAACATGCCTGCGGCGGCAAAATTCTGCTATGCGACGGCTGGAAATGACGGAGTTCGCAGCGATGGATACGCGCACAGAACAGGCACTGCGCCGCCAGGCTTTCTTCTGGAGCCTGGCGCTGGCGGTTTTCCTGGCGATTTTGTGGTTGTTTTCCGACATCCTGCTGCCGTTCGTTGCCGGCCTGGCGCTCGCCTATTTCCTCGATCCGGTCGCCGACATGTTCGAGCGCATGGGCCTTTCCCGGCTTTTGGCGACCATTGTCATCCTGTTCTGTTTTGTCATTGGCTTCATCGTCATCTTGATAATTGTCGTGCCGATCCTCGGCAGCCAGGTCGCCGGCTTCCTGCAACGATTGCCGGAACTGGTCACTCGCCTGCAGGCGCTGCTCTCCGGCTCGGAAAGCAACTGGCTGCGCGATGTCCTCGGCATCGAGATCAAGTCGCTGCAAAACAATCTCGGCGAACTGATCCGCCAAGGGGCAAGTTGGCTCGGCACCGTGATCGCCCAGTTGTGGAGTTCCGGCAAGACGCTGGTCAGCGTCGTATCGTTGTTGATCGTCACGCCGGTCGTGGCATTCTACATGCTGCACGACTGGGACAGGATGGTCGCCATTGTCGATTCCTGGTTGCCGCGCGAGCATCGCGACACGATTCACGAGCTATTCCGCCAGATCGATGAAGCGGTCGCCGGTTTCGTCCGCGGACAGGGTACGCTGTGCCTGGTCCTCGGGCTCTATTACGCGATTTCGCTGACTTTTCTCGGGATCAATTTTGGCCTGCTCATCGGGTTGTTCGCCGGACTGGTTTCGTTCATTCCCTATGTCGGCTCGCTTTCCGGCATCGTCATTTCCGTCGGCGTCGCGCTGGTCCAGTTCTGGCCGAACTGGATCCCGGTCGCTCTCGTTGTCGTCGTGTTTGCCGTTGGCCAGTTCCTCGAAGGCTATGTCCTGCAGCCCAAGCTTGTCGGCAACCGCGTCGGCCTGCACCCGGTATGGCTGATGTTTTCGCTCTTCGCCTTCGGTTCGCTGTTCGGGTTCACCGGCCTGCTGGTGGCGGTGCCGGCTTCGGCCGCTGTTGCCGTCGTCATCCGCTTCGCGCTCGGACGGTATCTCGCAAGCGAAATGTATATCGGCCATGCCCGCGCCGCGGCCGATACGGCGCAGTCGTCGGTTTCGCGCCGGAGCCGAAAGGACAAGCGTTGATTTGCGCCCGCGTGCAATGGCGATGAGCATGGCCCCGACCCAGCTTCCGCTGAATTTGCCCCATATTGGCGGCAGCGACCGTGCCGACCTGATCGCCAGTCCCGCCAACCGCGCCGCAATCGAGTTGGTCGACGCATGGCCCGACTGGCCGGCTCCGTTGGCCGTGCTGGTCGGACCGGCGGGCGCCGGCAAGTCGCATATGGGCGGCGTCTGGGCGCACATCAGCGGTGCCCGCGTGCTCAGCCTGCGCGATCTCTCCGGCCTCGAAGCGAATGAGCCCGATGCGCGCCTGTTCCTCGTCGAGGACGTCCGCCCCGGCATGATCCCCGAGCGCGGTCTGTTCCACTTGCTCAATCACGTGCGCGCTGCCCATGGCTATTGCCTGTTTACCGCGCGCAGCCGCCCGTCCGCCTGGAACATCGCGCTGCCCGATCTGGCGTCGCGCTTGCGCACCGCGGCAATTGTCGAGATCGGCGAGCCGGATGACAGGCTGCTCGGCGCGGTGCTGTTCAAGCTGCTGTCGGATCGCCAGATATCGGTCGATCCGGCGCTGATCGAATACGCGGTTTCGCGCATGCCGCGATCTCTTGCCGCCGCCGGCGCGCTCGCCGCGGCGATGGACACCGAGGCGCTGGCCCGGCGACGACCGGTAAGCCGGGCGATCGTAGCCGCCGCTTTGGAGCGGTTGGCGGTCGGTCGCGATGCCGAACCGCCTGACGAACTTCGTTTGTAGGCAAATGGTCACGATTTTGCGTTAGATATGATAAAGTTCGCCGCGCGGGGCCTGCTTGCGCACCAGCGGCCTTGCTGTGTCAGAGTAAGAAATGGATAAGCCGGTAAAATCGACGAAATCGGAAAAAGCCGCCGAACGCCAGGCCGCGGAAGGTCGGGCCGCCGAGCGGCACGATCGCGATTTTTTCTCCGATCCCAACCGCTTCATGAACCGCGAGTTGAGCTGGCTCGAATTCAATCGTCGTGTCCTGGAAGAAGCCAACAACGACAATCAACCGCTCCTCGAACGCGTTCGGTTCCTGTCGATCTCGGCCAACAATCTCGATGAATTCTTCATGGTTCGCGTCGCTGGCCTCTATGCCCAGATCCGCCAGGGTGTCGAAACGCCTTCGGTGGACGGATTGACCCCGCGCGAGCAACTTACAGCCGTTGCCGCTTCGATCGCCGAATTGCAAGTCGACCAGCAGCGCGCCTGGGGCAAACTGCGCGGCGATCTTACCGCTGCAAAGATCGATATCGTCGGTGCCGCCGATTTGTCACCCAAGGACCAAGCCTGGCTCGAAACGCATTTTCTCGACACGATTTTCCCGATCCTAACGCCGCTGGCCATCGATCCGGCCCATCCTTTCCCGTTCATTCCCAACCTCGGCTACACGCTGATCTATGACTTGAAGAACACGGCAACCGGCGAGGCGATGATCGCCCTCATCCGTCTGACCGCGGCATTGCGCCGTTTCGTCGATCTTCCCTGCGCATCCGGCGCAACGGCCCTGATCCCGATCGAACAGGTGATCGGACTGTTCATCACCAAGCTGTTTCCCGGCCACCAGGTTTCGGGCTCGGGAAATTTCCGCCTGATCCGCGATTCCGACATCGAGGTCGAGGAAGAGGCCGAGGATCTTGTGCGCACATTCGAGACGGCGCTAAAGCGCCGCCGCCGCGGTTCGGCCATTCGCCTCGAAATCGATGCCGGCATGCCCAAGAATTTGAAGAAGTTCGTCATCGCCAAGCTGGGCATCGGCGAGGGCGAGGCCGTTGTCGTCAACGGCATCCTGGCGCTGCACAATCTGTCGGAGATCGTTTCGCTGGAGCGCCCCGACCTGAAATTCACTCCTTACATCCCCCGCTATCCCGAGCGCATCCGTGAACTGAATGGCGATTGCCTCGCCGCCATCCGCGCCAAGGATCTGATCGTCCACCACCCGTATGAATCCTTCGATGTCGTCGTCCAGTTCATCCGCCAGGCGGCGCGCGATCCGGACGTCGTGGCGATCAAGCAGACACTCTACCGCACTTCCAACGATTCCCCGGTTGTTGCGGCGCTGGTCGAGGCGGCCGAAGCCGGCAAGTCGGTTACCGCGCTGGTCGAACTGAAGGCGCGCTTCGACGAGGAAGCCAATATCCGCTGGGCTCGCGACCTTGAGCGCGCCGGCGCCCAGGTCGTCTTCGGCTTTGTCGAATGGAAGACCCATTCGAAATTGAGCCAGGTCATCCGCCGCGAAGGCGGCAAGCTGGTCAACTATGTCCATATAGGCACCGGCAACTATCACCCGGTGACCGCCAAGATTTACACCGACCTGTCGTTCTTCACCTCCGACAAGGCGGTCGCTCGCGATGTCGCCAAGGTCTTCAACCTGCTGACCGGCTATGTCCAGCCGGACCATCTCGAGACGCTGGCGATCTCGCCGACGACGCTGAAGCAGACGATCCTCGCCCACATCGATGCCGAGATCGCCCACGCTCGCGCCGACCGCCCGGCCAACATCTGGATCAAGGTCAATTCACTGGTCGATCCGGTCATCATCGATGCGCTTTATCGCGCCAGCCAGGCCGGCGTCACCATCGAATTGGTGGTGCGCGGCATTTGCTGCCTGCGTCCGGCGATCGCCGGGCTGTCGGAGAACATCCACGTCAAGTCGATCATCGGCCGCTTCCTCGAACACAGCCGCATCCTGTGCTTCGGCAATGGCGAGGAGATGCCGTCGCGCGGTAACATCGTCTATATCGGCTCGGCCGACCTGATGCCGCGCAACCTCGACCGTCGCGTCGAGGTCATGGTCCGTCTGACCAATGCGACCGTCCACCAGCAGGTGCTGGAGCAGATCATGCTCGCCAACCTCCTCGACAACCTCCAGAGCTGGGAAATCGGCCCCGACGGCAAGTCGCGGCGCATCAGCCCGAAATCTCCAGGCGACGGCTTTAGCGCGCAGGCCTATTTTATGACCAATCCGAGCCTTTCCGGCCGCGGCGAATTGCTCAATTATGATGCGCCGAAGAAATTTACCAAACGCGAGTTCGCGCATCTCTGAAACGCCGACCTATCTGCCGGAGCCGGGGGCGCAAGGCCGCCTCGGCACGCGGGTGCCGATCGCCGTTGTCGACATCGGCTCAAACTCTGTGCGCCAGGTGATCTACGAGGGCCATGCCAGGTCGCCTGCGGTGCTGTTCAACGAGAAAGTGCTGTGCGGGCTCGGCGAGGGGCTCAGCGAGACACGTCGTTTGTCAGAGGCTTCCATGCGCCGGGCGCTGGCGGCGCTGACCCGGTTTCGCGCGCTTGGCCGCCAGGCGCGGGTCTCGGCGACGCATGTCCTCGCCACCGCCGCCGTGCGCGACGCCGAAAACGGCGCTGAATTCGTGCGTCAGGCCGAGACGATCTTCGCCAACAGGATCGATATCCTCAGCGGCAAGCAGGAGGCGATGTATGCCGCCTGGGGCGTGCGCGCCGGCTTTCACAAGCCCGAAGGCATTGTTGGCGACATGGGTGGCGGCTCCCTCGAGCTGGTCGCCATCAACGGCGAGATCGAGAGCGGCCAGACGTTGCCGCTCGGCGGGTTGCGCCTGGCGGAAACGGCCGGCAAATCTCTCGACAAGGCGCGCAAGCTTGCTCGCGAGACGCTCGAAAAGACCGAGATCTCGTGGCCCGGACCAGCGCGCAATTTCTACGCCGTCGGCGGCACATGGCGCTCGCTGTTCAAGATGCACATCGCCAATACCGGCTATCCGCTCACGATCATTCACGACTACCAGGTGGCGGCCGGGGATCTCTATGCGCTTCTGCGACAAGATCATTGCCGACGGGGTCGAAAAGGTCTCCGGCGTCGATGTCGTCTCGCGCAACCGCCGGCCGCTGCTGTCCTACGGCGCTGCCGTGATGCGCGAGTTGATACGCCACCTCGGCGTCGAACAGGTCTTTGCTTCCTCGCTCGGCGTGCGCGAGGGTTATCTCTATTCGCTGTTGAGCCCCGAGGAACGTGCCGAGGATTCTCTGATGGCGGCGGCGCGCGATTTGTGCGTGCTGCGCTCGCGCTCGCCGATCCATGCGGCAGAGCTCGTCGAATTCACGGCCCAAAGCTTTGCCGTCTTTGGCGTCGAGGAAAGCGAGGATGAAGCGCGCTGGCGCACTGCCGCGTGCCTGCTCGCCGACGTCGGCTGGCGGGCGCATCCGGATTTCCGTGCGCAACACAATCTCGCGGTGATCTCGAATGCCGGCTTCGTCGGCATCAACCACGCTGGCCGCGCCTTCCTCGCGCTCGCCAACTATTTCCGTTACCAGGGCCTCGGCAACAAGGTCGCCGCGCCCGATCCGATCGTCAAGATTGCCGGGCCTCGCGTCGTCGAGCGCGCGCGCCTGCTCGCCGCGATTTTCCGCGTCGTCTATCTTTATTCGGCTTCGATGCCCGGGGTGCTGCCCAAGCTGAATTTCGATCGGCGCAGCGACGGATCGCTCGCCTTTATCGTGCCGGCCGAATTGTCCGCCCTGTGCGGCGAGCGGCCGGACGAACGCCTCGCCGGACTGGCGCGCGAATCGGGGCGCAAAATCGAATTGGTTATCGGAAGTTAGATTCAGAAATCGGCAATTACTCGGCCGCTTTGACAAGCGCTTCCTGGCCCGCTTCGGTCGGGATAATGGCGACGCTCTTGCCATCGAAGCCGAGGGCGATGCGGCCGTGCTTCAAGGCCAGCGCGTACTCGCCGAACAGTTCGCGCCGCCAGCCGGTCAGGGCCGGCACGTCAGCCTCGTCGTCGGCGGCGATGCGTTCGAGATCGTCGCTGGTGGCGATGACCTTGGCGGCGACGCCGTGCTTTTCGACGATCAGCTTCAGCAGCACCTTCAGCATTTCCGTTGCCGCGGCGGTGCCTTCCGGCATTGACTTGTGCTGAGGCAGCGCCGGCATTTCCGGTTTCGGCATTTCCAGCGCGCGGCGCACCACGGCAAGCAGGTCAGCGCCGAAGCGGCCGCGATCGAAGCCGCGCGAAAGCCCGCGCAACTGCATCAGGTCGTTCGGGCCCTTCGGCGGGTGCGAGCAGATTTCGTAAATCGCCTCGTCCTTGATGACGCGGCCGCGCGGCACGTCGTGGCGCCGCGCCATGATCTCGCGCCATTCGGCGACGAGTTGCAATATCGCGAATTCGCGCGGCCGGCGCACACGAAGCTTCAGCCGCTTCCAGGCGTCGGCCGGGGCGATGTCGTAGGTCCCCCGCGAGGTCAGGATTTCCATTTCCTCGCTGACCCAATGGGCGCGATCCTGTTCCTCCAGATTGGCCTTGATCGATTCGTAGACCCGGCAAAGATGCGTCACGTCGGCAAGCGCGTATTCGAGCTGCCGCTCGGAGAGCGGCCGTCGCTTCCAGTCGGTAAACCGCGAAGACTTGTCGATGCTCTCGCCGGTGATGCGGAACACAAGCTGGTCGTAGGAGATGCTGTCTCCGTAGCCGCACACCATGGCGGCGACCTGCGTGTCGAATACCGGATGCGGGATCAACCCGCCGAGGTTGAAGACGATCTCGATGTCCTGGCGGGCGGCGTGGAAAACCTTGGTTACCGCCTCGTTGGCCATCAGTTCGAAAAACGGCTGGAGATCGATGCCAGGCGCCAGCGGATCGACGATCACCGCCTGCTGATGCGTCGCCAGCTGGATCAGGCACAGTTCCGGCCAGAAGGTCACTTCGCGCAGGAACTCGGTATCGACCGCCACAAACGGCTGCCGCGACATGGCGGCGGTGACATCGGCGAGGTCCGCCGTGGTCGTGACAATATGCATGCGGATTTCTATAGCCAATTGATGCGCAAATGTCTTGGGCGACCTTGCCTTTTGATTGGCGTGCATTCGGTTATGATTGGCAGGGCAATCGCGGGAGGTAACCATGGACTACGGCTACGATCTCGGCGGACACCATTTTCCGGTCACGACAAAATCGGCGGAAGCGCAGACATGGTTCGACCGTGGCCTGACCTGGACCTACGGCTATAACCACGAGGAGGCCGTTGCCTGTTTCGAGAAGGCGATCGAAGCCGACCCGGGCTGCGCCATCGCCCATTGGGGCGTCGGCTACGCCGCCGGGCCCAACTACAACATGCCGTGGGAGCTGTTCGACGACCCCGGCCGCGCCGGCGCGCTGGCCAAGGGCCACGCCGCCGCGCAGGAAGCGCTGAAGCGTGTCATGGCATGACGCCGTGGGAAGCAGCGCTGATCGAGGCGTTCCCGCTCGCTATCCGCAGGCCGAGCCGGTTGCCGACATGAAGCCGTGGAACGACGCCTTCGCCGACGCCATGCGGATGCCTTCCACGCCAATCGCGACAGCCGCGAGGTGCGCGCCGTCTTCGCCGAGGCGCTGATGAACCGCACGCCGTGGAAGATGTGGAACCTGAAATCCGGCACGCCGGCCGACGGCACTTCAACGGCGGAAGCGCAGGCGGTTCTGGAGGAGGCGCTGTCGCATGACCCCGCCGCGATGCGCCATCCCGGCATCCTGCATCTTTATGTCCATCTGATGGAAATGTCGCCGTGGCCGGAAAAGGCGCTGAAGGCCGGCGACGTGCTGCGCACCCTGGTGCCGGACGCGGGCCACCTCATCCACATGCCGACGCATATCGACGTGCTCTGCGGCAACTACCGCGACGTCGTCCACTGGAACCAGGTCGGGGTCGAAGCCGACCTGAAATACTGGCGCGACAAGGGGCCGTTCAACATCTATTCCGGCTACCGCCTGCACAACTACCACTTCGTCATGTACGGCGCGCTTTTCCTCGGCCAGTTCGCGCCGGCGATGGCCGCCGTGTGCGGCGCCGCCGAGACCGTGCCTGAGGAAATGCTGCGCACCGAAAGCCCGCCTATGGCGGACTATTTCGAAGCCTATCTCGCCTTCGAGCCGCACATACTGGTGCGCTTCGGCAAGTGGCGCGAGGCGATAGCGCTCGAACTGCCGAAGGACCAGAAACTCTACTGCACGCTCGTTGCCCATGTGCATTACGCCCGCGGCGTCGCCTATGCGGCGCTCGGCGAGATCGCCAAGGCCGAGGCCGAGGAGAAGCTTTTCCGTGAGGCGGCGGCGCGCGTGCCGGAGACGCGCTTGCTGCACAACAACAAGGTCGTCGACCTGTTGAAGATCGCCGCCGAAATGTTGCGCGGCGAAATCCTCTACCGCCGCGGCGAGCACGAAGCGGCCTTCGCGGCATTGCGCCGCTCCGTCGAGATCGACGACAATCTGCCCTACGACGAACCGTGGGGCTGGATGCAGCCGACGCGCCACGCCCTCGGCGCGCTGCTGCTGGAGCAGGGCAAGGTCGAAGAGGCGGAGGAAGTGTTCCGCGAGGATTTGGGCCTGGGCGGGCAGGTCAGCCGCGCTACCGTCCACCCCGACAATGTCTGGAGCCTCAAGGGCCTGCACGATTGCCTCGCCGCTCGCGGCGAGAAGGCGGAGATCGCGCACATCCGCAATCGCCTCGACCTCGCTCAGGCCCGCGCCGATACCCGCGTTGCCGCCTCCTGCTTCTGCGCGCAAAAGGCGATGCGGGCGGCGGAGTAGGGGACACTATCAGCGGGCTCAATGTTCAGCCCGGGGAGATGGCTGACAGGTATTCGGAGACATGGCTGATAGATTTGTTTTCCGTCAAGTCGATGGAGGCAATGCGGCTGGTATTCGCCGACGCCGCCCCCGACTTCGGCGTCGCCCCGGTTGCCATGCAAACCGGGGCCCATTGGCGATTCGGCCTACCGAGGCATCGCGATAGTGGCGGTGGCTCGTCGCGACACTTTCAGCGAGTCTCCACCTGGCACATGCCAATAGACCCCGGCTCGCAGTGGCGGCCGGGGTGACGGAGTGTGGGGCGATGTCGCGCCATTCCCTTCCGTTCCTCGCGTTCCTCCGCTACCACAGCACCAGTTGCGGTGGCAGCCCGCTTGGCCACGCCTCATCTGCCTTGACCCGTTGCCGGCAGGCGAAAACCGATATCGAACTCGCCGCACAGCGATATCGGGTGTTGGTCCAGGAAATTGGAAAAGCACGATGAAAAGCAAACAGTTCGACAGCGTCTGGGACGCCATCGAGGATTCGGCGGTCGAGGCCGAAAGCATGAAGTTGCGTTCGACGCTGATGATTGCATTGAAGCAGCACATCGCCCGGCAGGGCTGGTCGCAGGCGCAGGCGGCGCGGCGGCTCGGTGTGACGCAGCCGCGCGTTTCCGATCTGGTGCGCGGCAAGATCGACCGCTTCGGTCTCGACACACTGGTCAACATGGCGGTTGCTGCAGGTTTGCATGTCGAGATGAAGATCGCCGATGCGGCATAGGCGCAAGGCGACCCACTTCCCTTGACAACCTCCTCCCCCTGATGCACTTGCCCCGGCCAATTCCCTGAAATCCGCCGCCGCGTCGCCCGTTCTGAATCCGGCGCGCCAAATGCCCGGAACCCGCCATGCATGCCTATCGCAGCCATACCTGCGGCGCGCTGAAAAAATCCGATGCCGGGGCGACCGTGCGCCTTTCGGGCTGGGTCAACCGCGTGCGCGATCATGGCGGACTGCTGTTCATCGACCTGCGCGACCATTACGGCCTGACCCAGATCGTCGCCGATCCGGATTCGCCGGCTTTTGCCGCCGCCGGGAAGGTGCGCGGCGAATGGGTCATCCGTGTCGATGGCTCCGTCAAGTTGCGCTCGGCCGAGACTGTCAACCCGAACCTGCCGACCGGCGCAATCGAGGTCGTCGCTTCGCGCCATCGACGTACTGTCGAAGGCCGAAGAACTGCCGCTGCCGGTGTTCGGCGAGCCGGATTATCCGGAGGACATCCGCCTGAAATACCGCTTCCTCGATCTTCGCCGCGAGACGATGCACGCCAACATCATGACGCGGCAAAGGGTGATTGCGTCGATGCGCCGGCGCATGAGCGAGGCCGGCTTCAACGAATTCCAGACGCCGATCCTGACGGCGTCGTCGCCCGAGGGCGCGCGCGATTTCCTCGTGCCGTCGCGGCTTCATCCGGGCAAATTCTATGCCCTGCCGCAGGCGCCGCAGATCTACAAGCAGTTGCTGATGGTCTCGGGCTTCGACCGCTATTTCCAGATCGCGCCGTGCTTTCGCGACGAGGACCCGCGCGCCGACCGCTTCTACGGCGAGTTCTACCAGCTCGACGTCGAGATGAGCTTCGTTACGCAGGACGATATCCTCGCCACGATGGAGCCGGTGCTGCGCGGCGTCATCGAGGAGTTCGCTGGCGATAAGCCGGTGACGGCAAAATTCCCGCGCATTCCCTATGACGAGGCGATCGCTAAATACGGCTCCGACAAGCCGGACCTGCGCAACCCGATCGTCATGCAGGATGTGTCGCAGCATTTCGCCGGCTCGGGCTTCAAGGTCTTCGCCAACATCCTGGCTTCGTCAGCCAACAATCGCGTCTGGGCGATCCCGGCGAAGACCGGCGGCTCCCGCGCCTTCTGCGATCGCATGAACGCCTGGGCGATTGCCGAGGGCCAGCCGGGATTGGGCTATATTTTCTGGCGCAAGGAAGGCGAAGGCCCATCGAGTGAAGGGGGAGCCGTTGTCGCTTTGGCAACTGGCATGTCTGCGTTCACTGACGAGCGCATTGGTGGCGCCGGTCCGCTCGCCAAGAACATCGGCCCGGAGCGCACCGAGGCGCTGCGCGTGCAACTCGGGCTCGGCGATGGAGACGCCTGCTTCTTTGCAGCTGGCGATCCTAAGAAATTCTTCCGCTTCGCCGGCGCTGCGCGCGACAAGGCCGGCCTCGAACTGAAGCTCACCGACGAGAACAGGTTCGAACTGGCCTGGATCGTCGATTTCCCCTTTTACGAATGGAACGAGGACGAAAAGAAGATCGATTTCTCGCACAACCCGTTCTCGATGCCGCAGGGCGGCATGGAGGCGCTGTCGGGCAACGATCCGCTCGCCGTCAAGGCGTTCCAGTACGACCTCGTCTGCAACGGTTCGGAAATCGTCTCCGGTGGCCTGCGCAACCATCTGCCGGAACTGATGGTCGCCGCCTTCGAGAAGGTCGGGCTGAAGCGCGACGACGTCATCGAGCAGTTCGGCGGGCTCTACCGCGCGTTCCAGTACGGCGCGCCGCCGCATGGCGGCATGGCCGCCGGCATCGACCGCATCGTCATGCTGCTGGTCGGCGCGAAAAACCTGCGCGACATCGCGCTCTTCCCGATGAACCAGCAAGCCGCCGACCTCCTGATGGGCGCGCCGACCGAGGCGACGGCGAAGCAGCTCGGCGAACTGTCGATCCGCGTGCTGCCGCAGGCCAAGGGGTAGGAAGCATAGCCGCTTCGGCGTGATCGTACTAATTGCCTGAAAACGCAGGCGGAATCCGCTTTTCTCTGAATAATCTGCTCCCGCCCGTCTGAATGCTGCGATTCTGAGCGAAACCGAAATGAGGTTTCGTCGTGGAATGTCGCACTGCCGGTCAACCGCCGGAACAGCGGCTTGTTCGAAAATTCCGAATCGCGACGCTGAAGATGCGCGCTGCGGCGAGGCACATCACCCAAGCCAAGTTCAATCCCAACCAGCCGCGCGTACCAGCCGGCAACCCTGAAGGCGGCCAATGGACCGATGCCGGCGGCGGACGCACGGCGGGCGGCGCCCGATCTTCCGGTAGTCGCGCCCGCCGCGAACCGCCGGGCCGCGAGACTGAGGCTCCTTCCAATTGGCACCTGGTGCGCCGCGAGGCGCTCGTCGACGGCTCCGGCGAACGGACCGAACACCGGGCGAGCGACGGCGCGACGATCATCAGCGAAGGCCGCGCCGGCCTGATCACCGGCCGGCAAAGTTCGCGCCACCTCGTGAAAATGCCAGACGGCTCGTCGTTGCGCGTCGACAATGGCCGCGACGGCATCCAGAGCATCTACGATACCGATGGCGTACTCCTGTCGGCCAGCCGGTGGGGCAGGAACGGCCCAGAGCCGGTGGCGGTGCGGCAAGCAGCCCATCACCTGACTATGCGCCCGGCGCCTGCATTCGGCGAAGCGGCGGCGCGCGCGATGCAGCAATATCTCGGCGGCATCGCACTCTACGGGCAATTGGTGCAGGGGCTGGTCCGGGGCGGCAGCCAGCCCGTCATCAGCTTTCGGGCAGGCGAGTATCGGCCGGCCAGGGACGGCTCTTATTCGCTGGAATTTGTCGGCGAGATTACGACAGAACAGGCCGATGAGGCTTGCAAGAAATACCCGGAAGTCCGCTCGAATCTAACTCGGATCGCCCGGGAAGTGCGCGCCGGATTTCGCGGCTCGCCGCAACAATTCGGCACGGCCGTTCACCATCGCATGAAGCTCTATGTGGAATCAAAACAAGACAGCAATTTCGTCGCGGAGCAGTCCTTTGACGAGATCGACGAAAATCCGCGCTATGGCAAGAAGGGCTCGTCGCGTCTTGATATATTTGAAAGGGTGTCCGAAGACACGGTATGCGTGTATGATCACAAGACCGGAAAGGCCGGGCTAACGCCTGCCCAGGTGAGAAAAATCGGCAAGGCGGTAACCAAGGAATTCTCCCGCGCCAAGCGCTTCATTATAGTCGAGGTGAGACCGGGCTGATGCCGAACCAGAGAGATATCCGTCTTCTCTGCAAGCCGCTGGTGGACAGCCGCAGCGATGTCATCTGTGTCAATCGGTATCTCCTGTTCGTGCCGCTACGCTCGATATTCACCAGCTTGTATTTTGCCCGCAGTGCCTATCGCGACGATCTCGATCCAACCATCATGGTCAGGCCCCTATGCTGCATGCAACCGGATTTCCCGCACATCGCGGCATTCCCGTTCATGCGTCCGGGCGCCAAGACCTGGCGTCAGGCAATTGGCGAAGAGTATGTTTTCAACAAGGAATTGCTGGATCGGATCAAACCTGAACCCTGGTTGATGGGCGATCCTGATTACCCCGACGCTCTTCGCGAAGCCATCGCAACCGAAATGCTGCCGCAGATTGCCTCCCTGGCAAACTGGCAATCAGCGCTTGAGTTGGACACACGCCGCTATCGTCCGGGAGATTACCACTATGAGCGCATCTCCTTGCCATATCTCATCGCTCTTGGCGAATTCGCCAATGCAAAGGCGCTGTTCGATAACGAGGATCCTCGCAGGCCCTTGCGGAAAGACTTCGATCAAATTTCGTCCGGCCTCGGCGACCGCCTGGCAGAGCAGGGCGACAAGCTGTCGATCGACGACAAGCGCGCTCTGATCGCAATCCTCCACGAGCGTGAGCGCGCCGCGATCCACGCGATGAAGCTCGAGAAGTACTGGCAGCCGACGCCGTTCCCTGCCGAGGAGCAGGGGCTGGTGTAGCAATGGCCGCGCGGCCATCGCGGCAATCAGGCAATCAATTCGAGCACGCAATCCACGCAAAGCCGTCGCAATCCGGTCCGTCGCACACCTGCCCGGTGCCGATCACCTTGGTCTTGGCGAAGGTGCCGATGTTGCTCGCCAGCGCCCATTTGGTCGCGTGCGAATAGCCCTTGGTCTGGCAATAGGCGTTCGCCGCCGGCGCGCCGCATTGGGCTGCCCAGTATTGGCACCAGTCGAGGCGGAAGCCGCCGATCACCGGCTCGTTGTAGGTCGCCTGGTTGGGCGGCTGTCCGCCGCCGCCGGTGCAGGTCGCCAGCATGGCGTTGCGGGCGGTGCGCTCGGCGTTCGCCTGCGCCTTGGTTGCGCCGAGGCACCAGCCGAAATGCGCCGGGTAGTCCGACAGCCAGCGCAGGCCGGTGTATCCGCATTGCTTCTGCAGGTTGATGGCGTTCTGGGTGACGGCGGCATTGGCGTAAACCGCGCATTCGGCCGGATTTCCGGCCGTTGCCGGGATCGGCGAAGCGAACACGGCACCGCAAAAAATGGCGGTTGCCAAAGGAACGAGCGATTTCTCTGAGAACATGGGTCTCTCCACGATAGCCCCAAGACCATCGCCCCCATGCCCGGCATCGGACATACGCAGGTTGCACCGGCGCATCGACTTTCGTCAAGCGCCAGGGTGTCTCACCTACTGACGGTTTTTCAGCGATCCACCAGCGTCTCGAATCCGCCCCAGATCATCCGCTGGCCATCGAGCGGCATCGGGTTGGTCTTCGCGTCGAAACGCGGCTCCTTCATCATCGCCGCAAAGGTCCGCTCCGCTTCTTCCTTCGTCGGCCATTCGATCCAGGAGAACACGATCGTCTCGTCCGGTTTGGCCTTCACTGCCATCGGAAACGAAGTCACCTTGCCGTCCGGCACGTTCTCGCCCCAGCATTCGACCACGCGCGTGGCGCCGTGTTCGCGAAAATACGATGCAGCTTCGGCGGCGTATTTGCGATATTTCTCGCGGTTGGCGGTCGGCACCGCCAATACAAATCCACTGACATAGCTCATTTCCGATCCTCCTTGTCTCGCCGTCTTCGCCGATTCAGGCCGCGGTCGAAGCTGCTTTCGCCGGCGCATATTCGTCGTGGATGCGCCACCAGCGATAAGGCTCGCTCTGGTCCACCCAATCGGGCGCGTCCTGCCATTTCTCCTGCCTGCCCGTCGGCGTGAGGTCGAGCAATCCCCAAACCGAACCGAGCGTCTCCATTCCGCGCGCAGTCGTGAACCAGGTCCGATAGATCGACTGCCCGTCGCGGATGAAAACGTTTAGGCCGTGCGAGCCCCTCGGCACGCCGAAGTCGTCGCCGAAACCGTCGGCCGATTCCACAAACGGAAATGACCAACCCATGCGCGTCCGATAGGCTTCGATATCGGCGATCGGCGCGCGCGCGACCATCACGAAGCTCGTGTCACGCGCCTGCAGGTGCGAAATGTGAGGGACCTGATCGCCATACATCGAGCAGCCAGGGCAGGGCGCCGCGTCGCTGGGCTTCAGCATGTGGTGGTAGACAAGAAGCTGGCGGCGTCCGTCGAACAGGTCGGTGAGCGAGAGCGGACCTTGGGGACCGGTGAAACGGTAGTCTCGTTCCACCTTCAGCCACGGCATCCGGCGGCGTCTGGCGGCCAAGGCGTCCATCGCCCGCGTCAACGCCTTCTCCTCCGCCATTTGAGCAGCGTGGGCCTGTTGCCATTCGTTACGATCGACGATCGGGTTCATGTGTGTCTTTCCTTTCCCAAAGTCGCCCGTCCTCAGTCCTTAACCCGGATCAGCAGATCCGTGACCCACTTGCTCGGGTCCGGTTCCGTCGCCGGCGAGACGCGGTAGATTTCGAGCTGGCAGTCGGGCTGCCCGGGCTTGCCGGCCGGCGTCAAATCGCGCCCCCGCATCCACCCGTCCAGCATCAGGAAGCAGTCGTAGAGCCGGTCGTACGGCCCGGAATAGGTGGCGGTGGCGTAGCGCCCGGCCGGCAGTTCGCCGGCGATCACCGCGCCGTTGGCGGCGATCTTTTTCAGCGTCGTGTTGCCGACCTCCAGTTCGACATTGCCGGCGTTGTCGAACCGGCGATAGCGGAAGAATGGCTTGCCGCCCGAATCGATGTCGTGGCTCGCCATCCAATCGTGCAGCTCGTCGAATTTCGGCGGCGCGAACTGCGGCAGTTTCGGCATCGGCCCCTTGGCCGCGACTGCCAGGTACGGCTCGGCTTTCAGCGTCACTACATTCGGCACGCTCAGCGCCAGGCCTGGCGCTCCGGTTTTTTCAACAGCAAGCATGGGCTTCTCCTTTGCTTATCGCATTCAGTTGAATGTCGTCAGCGGCGCGATGGCGCACCAGGTATCTTGATTTTGAAGCCTGCCCGGTACTGGCTCATGCCGCCACCGGAATAGGATTGAGGGCCTCCAGCGCCGCTGCCAGAGCCAGCAAGGCTTCGTCCGCGTCGCGCCGCCCTACCAGTTGCAGCGATATCGGCAGCCCCTGGTCGTCGTGACCAATCGGAATGGAGACGGCCGGCACGCCGAAATAGTTGGCGAAAAACACGTTGTCTTGGCGCACAGCCGTGTTGCCTGCTGCCCGTGCTGCCGCCAACGTCGGCACCGGCTCGGCGAGCGTCGGCAAGACCAGCACATCGGCGCTCTTGAAGAGCAGGGAGTCGCTGGATGCCCGATGCTCCCCGATTTGCCGATGATCGAAGACAGCGAGATGAAACGGCGTCTCCACCGCGGCCGCTGGTTCGGCAATCCGCCCAAGCGCCCCGACCGCAGCCGCAACTGAAGCTTGCTGCGCTGTGTGCACGGCGGCATTTGCTACCGGCGCGAAGCGCAATTGCTTGGGCTTGGCCGCCGGTCGCCCCGTCAGTGCCTCCAGCACCAAAGCGAGATCGGCAGCGGTCCGCGCCTGCAGCCCGACATGGGAGAGCGCGAGGATTACGGGCTCGACGGGTTGATCGGCGAGGATGCCTTCGCCGGACAAAAGCCCGTAAGTGGGTTTGAAAGCGGCGATGCCGCAACAGGCGGCAGGCAGCCGGGCGGAGCCCGCAGCATCGGTATCGATACTGGCCATCGCTAATCCGGCCGCGACGGCCGCTGCGGAGCCGGACGACGAGCCGCCCGGGACGTGATCCGGCCATCGGGGATTGACCACTGCGCCGAAGTCGCTGGCGAGCCCTGTGGTTGCCTGTCCGAAGGTGTCCATATTGGTCTTGCCGAGGATCACCGCTCCCGCCGCTTTCAGTTTCTCGACCATCGCCGCGTCCTTTTTGGGCTGGCGGCGCGCAAATTGTTGAAAGCCCGCAGTCGTGGGAACGTCTGCTGTGTCGTAGAAATCCTTCACGACAACCGGCGCCCCGTCGATCGGCGAAGCGGCTTTACCCGCGGCAATCCGAGCGGCGCAATCGCGGGCCTCGGCCTTGGTATCGCGAAGATTCACGAAAGCGTTCAATCGCTTTTGCGACTTTTCGCATGCGGCGCGCGCGTTCTCGATGACCGACACCGGATTGGCTCGGCCCGCTGCATAGGAATCTTGCAGCTCTGCGATCGTCGCTGGAAATCCGGCCGTGTCCATGATTGACCTCTCGATTTCGATTCTCGGCTCGTTGCCGCCTCCATCTTCAGCCGCGATAGGCCGTTTCGAGCGCGGCGATGTCGAGTTTCTGCATCGGAATCACCGCCTGCAGCATGCGATGCACCTTGGTCTTCTCGCCGCTCGAAACCAGTTCGACCATTCGCCGCGGCACGATCTGCCAGGACACGCCGAAGCGGTCCTTGAGCCAGCCGCATTGCACTGGCGCGCCGCCATTCGCCGTCAACGCGTCCCACAGCCGGTCGGTCTCGGCCTGGTCGTCGGTCATGATGACCATCGACATCGCGTCATTGAAATTGTGATGCGGCCCGGCATTCATTGCCTGGTAGGGCGTACCGGCAAGCGTGAACTCAACGTAGGTTACGCCGTTTTCTTCGCCCGTCACCATGTTCTCTAAAGATGCGGGATTTTCGAGCTTCGAGTTGGGCAACAGCGAGACGTAGAATTTCGCTGCTTCGACCGCCTGGCTGTCGAACCACAGGCAGGTGCGAACCTTGTTTTTCATCGCCGGCTCCTTGTCGCTTTCAACTTCGATATGGGTTTCTGCGGCTGGTCGGTTCATGGCCACCCGGCCCCGGCCACCGTCACGTCGATCGACAGAATCTGGCCCGAGCCGGGCATTTGCGCGATCTGGTCCATGCCGCGCCACTCGGCCGCGGTAATGAACAGCGTCCGCCGCTCGTTGCCGCCAAGCATGCAGGCGAAAGCGCCTCGGTCGAGTTCGACACGCTGCAGAACTTCCCCGCCTTCGCGAACACGCACACAGCAGCGGTTCGGCACATCGGCAAACCAGATGCATCCTTCGGCATCGGCCGAAATGCCGTCCGGTGTGCCCGGGCCGAGTTGGGCCCAGATCCGCCGCCGCGACGGTTCGCCGTTCGGCGCGATGTCGAAAGCGGTCAGGCGATGGCCGTGCAACTCAGCCACGATCAAGGTCCGATTGTCCGGCGTGATCGCCATGCCGTTCGGAAACGCGAAGCCTTCGGCAAAGATATCAACGCGACCATCCGGCCGGACCAACGCCAGCGCCGGTCCGTTCACGTAGCAATTGCCGCGGCCATCGATGACGATTTCGTTCCATCTGCCCTGAAGGTCATTGGGCAGTTGCGCGTAAAGCGCCAGTTCGCCATCCGCAGTCTTCCGCAACAATTTTGCGTCCGGCGCGGAAACAGCAATCAAGCTGCCGTCCGGCAAGAAATCGAAACTGAGCGGCAAGGATGGCACCCGGGCGACCGTTCGGGCGACGCCAGTATTGTCGAGCGCCAGAATCGCGCCGGCGTTCCAGTCGGCAAACCACAGCTTCCCGTCATGCCATCGCGGAGACTCGACCAGACCTAGTCCGTCCAAAAGCCGCTTCATCTTCATCGTCTCTGGGGCAGTCATGGCATCGCGTAGCTGAGCTTGGGGTACCAGTCGGTTCCGCGGCCTTCCGGTGTGGTGTCGAGCAGGGGCCACAGCCCATCCAGTTCGGGCGAACCGCGCGGGTCCTGTCCCGGATCGGCCATTTCGCCGGAGATTTCGCCGCTGTAGAAATGTCGGATGGAGCCGTTGCGCCGCGAGAACACCGAATAGCCTGGCATATCCGCGTCGTCGGCGCTGACATAGTCGCGGGTATATTCGCCGGACGGGTCGCTGTAGACCTTGAGGTGGCGCCAGCCGCGCGCCTTCTTTGCCTCGATCAGCCGCTCGATCGGCGAACGGGCGACGAAGGCAATCGCGATACGCTGCTCGATATCGGCGATCTTGTTCTCGAACGAACCCATCAGCGACGTGCACATCGGGCACGGCTTCTCCCGCTGCGGCCCGAACATGTAGCTGTAAATCGCGAGCGTTGGCTTGCCGCCGAAAAGCCCCGACATCGTCACCGGCCCATTTTCGCCGACAAATTCGTAGTCTTTGCGCATGACGCCGCCGGGCGGCAACTCCCGCCGCATTTCGGCGACCCGTTCGATATGCCGGCGCAGATCGATCTCCTCGGCCAGCAAGGCGTTGCGCGCCTTGCGGTATTCGTTGCTCTCGTTGGGGAGATGCGCCTTGTTGCGTTTTGCCAATTCCTTGGCGGGTGTCAGCGTGGCTAGCGTGTCCATCTGTTCCTCCTGATTTTTGCGTTCACTTGCGCTCATGCAGCCCGGCTGGCGGGCAGGGTGCCAGCCGAACCGCCCGTCGCACCGCCAGAGCCGGCCAATTCGCCAGCCCTGCGACCGGCTGCCAGTTCGATCACCTGCGCCGACTGCTCGTCGCGCAGCTTGCCTGCGATTGCCGCGAACATCGCCCGCATTGCCAACGCGTAGTCGGCATTTTGGCCTGACCGTTCCATCTCATTTCTCCTCAGGAGTTGGCTTTGCGCCATAGCCGCAGTGGCGACGATTTCGAACGATTGACAATTTTGCGTGCCTCGAGATCGAGCTGCACGCATTTGAACCACCAGCCAGCGGTCGCGCCTCCCGGAAATGCCGTTTCGGACAATCGCGCTTTTGCCGCCGAGGCAGCATCGGCGATGGTCAGTCCAGGTTCGCGCGCCGGCAGCGTTGCCAGTATCGCCGCTTTCATTGCGGCATATTTTGTCGCATCGACCAGGTTCGATTTTCCCGGATGGTTGAGGTTGTAGACTTCAATTCTGTCGGACATCGGATTGCTCCCGATCAACCTTGCTTTCAGTTCATCGCCTTCTTGCCGCTAAAATTGATCATCCACGGCGTGCCGTATTTGTCGGTGAACATGGCGTAGCGTTCCGCCCAGAAGGTTTCGCCAAGCGGCATCGACACCTTCTGCGCGTCCTTGCTCAGTGCCTTGTAGACGCGGTCGACTTCGGCCAGCGATTTCGGCGAGACCACCACCGAAAAGCCTTGCGGCTTGGAGTACCATTCGCCAGGCGCATCGGACGCCATCACGGAAGTGTTGCCGAGCTTCATCGCCATGTTCATGACGATGTCGTCGCCGCCGGGCATCTTGCTGTCCTTTGGCGCATCCTTGTTCTTGAACACGCCGGTGATCTCGCCGCCGAGCGTCTTGGCGTAGAACTGCATGGCTTCGAGGCAGTTGCCGTCGAAAAACAGATAAACGGACGGTTCCATGGCTTTTTCTCCTTGTCCTTGTCGTGTCGGTTTGCTGGCGCGCGTCACTTCAGATTCTTGCGTCGTTCGATCTCGGCTGCGCTCGGATGATCGGCTGCAAACGAGCCGGTCGCGACATCGCCGGCGCGCGCATATCGGTTGAGCATGACCCCGCGCGGCGAGGTCTTCGAGTTGACCAGCGTCCACGCGTGCGGTGCGGCGCCATCGGCAAACAGCCGCTTGCCCTTGCCGAGAACGACCGGAAACAGGGTGAGGCTGATCTCGTCGACCAGGTCATTGGCGAACAGCGTGTGCAGGAAATTGGTCGAACCCTGGGTCAGAAGGTCGGGGCCGTCCGCGCCCTTGAGCTTCTTCAGCGAGGCGATGACGTCGCGACCCAGCGCCTGGCTGTTTTGCCAGTTGAGTTTCAGTTCGGGATTGCGGGTCGCGACATATTTGGTAACGCGGTCGAATACCGGCCCGATCGAGTCTTCCTTGCCGACATACGGCCAATACGCCGCGAAGATGTCGTAGGTCTTTCGCCCGAGGAGCAGATCGAACGGCTTGCCGAACAGATCGCCGACCGCCTGCCCAAGCGTCTCGTCAAAATAGGGGAAAACCCACCCGCCAAATTTGAATCCGCCGGTCGGGTCCTCGGTCGGGCCGCCCGGTGCCTGCATGACGCCGTCGAGGCTGGTCATGGCGCCGACGATGACTTTTCTCATTTTGTAGTTCCTTTTTTTGCTGAACCAAAAAGCAATTCGATGTAGCGGCGCAGGTGTTCGATCAAGTCGACGGCGAGTTGCGGATCGCCGGTGGCCTTGGCCAGGATGAAGCCTCCCTGGATCACCGCCTGCGTGTGCAGCGCCAGGCTTTTGGCCGTCCACTCGGCAACGATGCCACGCTCCGCCATCGCCCTTTCGATATCGGCTTCGAGCGTTGCCGCATGGCCGGTGATCGAGCGCGCGCAGGCGTCGCGGATCGCCGGGTTCTCGCCATAGGCCTCCTGAACCATGGTGCCGACCAGACAGGTAAACTCCGGCAGATCGCCACGGATCAGCGCCTTGCGGAAATCGACATAGGCGAGCACGCGTGCGAGCGGGTCGTCCGGCAGGTGAAACGGCGCTGCGGCAAACAAAGTTCCCGTCGTCGCCGACCAGTGGTCGGCGGCTGCAACTGCCAGCGCTTCCTTCGAAGGAAAATGGTGGAAGAAGGCGCCCTTGGTAACGCCGGCCGTCTTGCACAGGTCGTCGACCGAGGTCGCCGAATAGCCTTTCTGGCGGATGACGCTGAAGGCGGCCATCAGCAGTTTCTCCCTGGCGCTCGTCTTTTCCAAGCCTGTCGCAGTCATTGCCCGTAGCCCATTTCACGTTGTAGGCAATACATACCGACCGGTTGGTATGTAGTCAAGGCATGCCGATGAAAATTTTGCTGGGGAGGGCCTCACAGTGGACATTGCCGACAAAAACGTATTCGGTGGCGCCGCCCGGCAAAGGCCGGATTTTTAACGGCACGCGCATGTCTCAAATCATCCGATTTCTTCTCGCCTTGCTGCCGATTGTTCTCGCCGGCTGCATCGCCGGGCGCGAACCGCTCTACGAAGGCGTTGCCGTAGCGACGCCGCTGCCCGCCGAGTTCACTTTGGTAGGCGAGTCAGAGGATGAAAAGCGTGCCTGGAAAGTCACGCTGGAAGATGGCGTCTATGTCTGGCATCACGCCGATGAAATCCTGCGCACGCGGCTGTTTCCGCTGGCCGGGGAGGGCGTGCGCCCGGGCTTCTACGTTGCCGCCGCCGACGACGAAGACCAGGGCGTCCTGTACGGCCTCGCCGAGATTCGCGGTCGCGATATCATTTCCTATACCGCCGAGGTTGCGCCGCTGGCGAAGTCGCTCGGCGTCGCCACCGAGAATTCGACCTACACGACGAAGTTTGCCAGTCGCGCCGACCTCGAAACCGTGTTCGCGGCGCTGGCGGCGAAATTGCCGGTCGATGCGTCGGACAAAGTTATGATCGACGGCGTAGAGGTGAAGCTCGGCCGCTTCGTCACCTACGATCCGGCCGTACCGGCCGAGCGCGAAGAGGCGCGCGAGATGCTGTCCAAATATGGCGACAACTGACGGCGGCGCAAAAGCGTCGCAAGCTCCTGCTGCCTCGGCCTACCGCCGCATCCTGTCGGGTTTCGATCGCGTCAGCATCGGCCTCGGCGTCACCATGACGGTGAGCTATGGCGTGCTGTTTTATTCCTTCGCCATCCTCGCTCCGGCGATCCAGGCCGATTTCGGTTGGACGCGGTCGTTTGTCTTTGGTGCATTCTCAGCCGCGCTCCTGTCCGGCGCGCTGCTGGCGCCGATCGCCGGCCGCCTGCTCGACCGCTATGGCGGCCGCAGCGTTCTTGTCGCCGGAACGCTTATCGCCAGCGCCGCGTTGTTGCTGGTGTCGTACGCATCGGGTGCCACGGCGTTTCTAGGTGCTTTGGTCGCCGTCGAAGCGGCATCGGCGTTCACGCTCTACGAGGCGGGGTTTGGGACGCTGACGCAGATATATGGCCGCGCGGCGCGGGCGCCGATTTCGGCCGTCACCCTGATCGCCGGATTTTCCTCGACGATCTTCTGGCCGCTTTGCGGCCTGCTGCTAGCGCATTTCACCTGGCGTGAGGTCTATCTTTGGCTGGCCGCGATCAATCTCTTGGTTTGCCTGCCGATCCATTGGCTGCTGCCGAGCGCGCACGCGACGAACGGGATCCCGAAGGAAAGCGCCGATCTTCCCGAGATTGCGCCGACAGGCCGGGCGCGCACAATGGCGTTTGTGACGATGGCCGTTGCCTTCGCTGCCAACGGTTTTGTAATCGCCGCCGTGCAGACCCACTTCCCGCGCCTGTTCGTCGAAAACGGTTACACGGTCGCCGCCGCCGCCGGGTTTGGCGCGCTCATAGGTCCTTGCCAGGTCGGCGCACGTGTCGCCGAAATTATATTCGGACACACCCGCCATCCGGTCACGGTCGGACTTGCCTCGAGCGTGGTGCTGGTGATCGGAATTGCCTTTTTGTTGCTGCTCAGCTTGAGCGTGACGGCGGCGATTGCCTTTGCGATCTTCTTCGGCGCCGGGCAGGGGCTTGCCTATATCGTGCGCGGCGCCATCCCGCTGGCGATCTTCGGCGCGCAGGGCTACGGCGCGCTCACCGGAAAGCTCCACGCGGTACGCATTGTCGCGACCGCCGCTGCGCCGGTCGCCATCGCACTTGCCAGCGACCATTTCGGCAATCCCGCGGCGGTCGCCGTCATCGTTGCCGTTGCCGTCGTCGGCGTCGCCGCTCTGCTGCCGCTGATGACCTACCGCGCTACTCGTTGGCAGTGATCTCGACGCCGAGTTGCTCGATCAGCGCCGCCGGCGAGAACAGCGCCATGCCGATCATGCCGGCAACCGGCGCCGGCGCGGCCGGGTGGAGCTTGATGGTCATGGATTTCGGATCGCTGAGGAAAGTGCGCAGCGCGTCGGCGATATGTTGCGAGAACTCCGGCATGTCGAGCATCTGCGTGAAGCTCAGCGACATGTCAGGCAGCATGGCGACCAGTTCCTCGACCGTCTGGCCGTCGGACTTTGCCCGCGCCTCGAGCACCTTGTGGGTGAGCGAATCGTCTTCGAAACGAAGCTGCGCAGCCGAAAGCGAGATGTCGCCCAGTGCCGCCATCATCTGTTTTCCGGCCTGGCGCATCGCCTCGGCGCTGTCGCCCTGGTCGTCCTTGGAGGCCAGACTGGCGTCGCGCATCTGGCGCACTTTTTCGCCGGTATAGCCGTCGAGTGACAGTTGCAGGTCGAACGCGCCGAGGCCCGGCGCCTCGAGCCGCCATTGGTCGACCTGCAGCCGCCCGGTGGTTGAATTCCAGTTGCTGGCGAAGCTCAGCGCGACATCGAATTGTTTGACATCGATGTCTGCCGCCTTGGCATCGAGTTCGCTGTCATCCATCGCCTCGGCATCGATGTGCATGCCGACGATGCGCGCCGAAGTCGATACCGCCTGGCGGCTGGCATCCGGTTCGCTGTGGCCTTCCATGCGTTCGATTGTGAGCGCGGCTGCTCCGTCCGTCGCGCCGAGCATGACCAGCGTCAGCGGCCCGATTTTCCATAACGACGGCCGCGGCGCCACCAGCGGCGCCGTTTCGCTCTGCGGATCGGGCAGGAACAGTCCGTCGGCCTCGGCGCCCTCGACCGTCAACGTGTAGGCCTTGCCGGATTTGCTCTCGCCCTCCTGGCGCATCGTGGCGACCGCCAGATGCTCGATGGTCATTGCGCCATCGGCGTCGATATCGGCGCCGGTAATCGCGATCTTCTCGATGCGCACCGGCTTGGCGAGACGGCCGCCGCTGAAGTTGACATATTCGATCGCAAATTGTCCGGCTTCCGCCGAATTCGACGGGGCCGAATTCCGTCGTCAGCCCGTTTTGCGAGAACCACAAATCGAGGCGGGTCAACAGCGCCTCGGTATCGGGCGGGGCGGCAAAAGCGGGGGTGCCGCTGGAGAGAAGGCATACGAATATGAAACGCGCCAGCGCGCGTAGGGAAATGCGGAAATTCATGCAGGTTACCTCGCAGGCCATTCGGCGAACGCACCTCGATTGAGTCGAGGCGAATTTCCCGCCCAATCATGGCGAATTCGTTACGGCCGGCAAGTGGATTCGTCCGGATTCGCGCCTTGCGTGACCGGTCAGCCGGGATTACCCCGCATCCATGGGAAAAACGCTGATTCCTCCCGGCGGCGACGGTGACGGGCACATCGAGCCGGTCGATCTGAAGACCGCGCTTGAGGAACGCTATCTCGCCTATGCGCTGTCGACCATCATGGGCCGGGCGCTGCCGGATGTGCGCGACGGGCTGAAGCCGGTGCACCGGCGCATCCTGCATGCGATGCGCATCCTGCGGCTCGATCCCGATTCCGGGCTTCAAGAAATGCGCCCGCATCGTCGGCGACGTCATCGGCAAGTTCCACCCGCATGGCGACCAATCGATCTACGACGCGCTGGTCCGCCTCGCGCAGGATTTCGCCATGCGCTATCCGCTGGTCGACGGCCAGGGCAATTTCGGCAACATCGACGGCGATAACGCCGCCGCGATGCGCTACACCGAAGCGCGCATGACCGAGGTCGCCGCCCTGCTGCTGGAGGGCATCGCCGAGGACGCGGTCGATTTCCGCGCCACCTATGATGGCGAGGACTGCGAGCCGGTCGTGCTGCCCGGCGCCTTCCCGAACCTGCTGGCCAACGGCGCCTCCGGCATCGCCGTCGGCATGGCGACCTCGATCCCGCCGCACAACGCCGCCGAACTGTGCGACGCGGCGATGCACCTGATCAAGCATCCGAACGCGACGATCGACGAGCTGGTCGACATCGTGCCCGGCCCGGATTTTCCGACCGGCGGCGTCATCGTCGAGGACCGCGCGACGATCCTCGAGGCCTACAAGACCGGCCGCGGCGGCTTCCGCGTGCGCGCCAAGTGGGAAAAGGAGGACGCCGGCCGCGGCACCTGGCGCATCGTCGTCACCGAGATTCCCTACCAGGTGCAGAAATCGCGGCTGATCGAGAAGATCGCCGAACTGCTGCTGGCGCGCAAGCTGCCGCTGCTCGAGGACATCCGCGACAAGTCGCGCCGAGGACATCCGCATCGTCCTCGAGCCGAAGATCGCGCACGGTCGACGCCGAGCTGCTGATGGAATCGCTGTTCCGGCTGACCGAGCTCGAAACCCGCTTCTCGCTCAACATGAACGTGCTGTCGAAGGGCAAGGTGCCGCACGTGCTGTCGCTGCGCGAGGCCTTGCGTGAATGGCTCGACCATCGCCGCGAGGTGCATGATCCGCCGCTCGCGCTTCCGCCTCGCCGAGATCGAAAGCGGCTCGAAATCCTCGGCGGCTTCCTCATCGCCTATCTCAACATCGACGAGGTCATCCGCATCATCCGCTTCGAGGACGAGCCGAAGCAGAAGCTGATGAAGCGCTACAAGCTCACCGAGATCCAGGTCGAGGCGATCCTCAACATGCGCCTGCGCGCCTTGCGCAAGCTCGAGGAAATCGAGATCCGGAAGGAGCACGAGGGCCTCAGCGTCGAGAAGCGCCAGATCGAGGCGCTGCTGGAATCCGAAGCCAACCAGTGGAAGGTGCTCGCCGGCGACATCAAGGCGATCCGCGACGAATTCGGCCCGGCAACGACGCTCGGCAAGCGCCGCACGACCTTCGGCACGGCGCCGGCCCATGACGTCGCCGACATCCAGCAGGCGATGATCGAGCGCGAGCCGGTCACGGTGGTGCTGTCGGAGAAGGGCTGGATCCGGGCGATGAAGGGCCACATGGCCGACTATTCGACGCTGACCTTCAAGGAAGGCGACCGCCTCAAGACCGCCTTCCACGCCGAGACGACGGACAAGATTGTGGTGTTTTCGACCAACGGCAAGTTCTACACGCTCGGCGCCGACAAGCTGCCGGGCGGGCGCGGCGCAGGCGAGCCGATCCGCCTGATGGTCGACATGGAAAACGACGCCGATATCGTCGACGCCTTCGTGCTACGTGCCCGGCCGCAAGCTGCTGGTCGCTTCCACCGTCGGCAACGGCTTCGTCGTGCCCGAGGACGAGGTGATCGCCAACACGCGCAAGGGCAAGCAGGTCATGAACGTCGCTTTGCCGGTCGAGGCGCGGATTTGCTCCGTCGTCGCCGAGGCCGACGACCACGTCGCGATCGATCGGCGAAAACCGCAAGATGATCGTGTTCCCGCTGGCGCAGGTTCCCGAGATGACGCGCGGCAAGGGCGTGCGCCTGCAGAAATACAAGGACGGCGGCATCCTCGACGCGAAAACCTTCAAGCTCGCCGACGGCCTCTCCTGGACCGACGCCGCCGGCCGCGCCTTCGTCAAGCCCAAATCCGAACTGAAAGACTGGCTCGGCGACCGCGCCCAGGCCGGCCGCCTCCCGCCGAAGGGGTTTCCACGGAGCGGGAAGTTCGGGGGGTAGGGCAGTCAGGGCCTGATTTGCAGAAGCTGCTGTTCAACGTCAACCAGCGTTTTGACAAGCTTCACCAGTACTTCGGCGCGCTCTTTTATCTCGCTTCCACCAATAACCTCACCACTCGAAGTGGCGTGGAGCGAGTTCTTAGTTTTTTTTATTGCTCTGAAAACTACCATGAATCCGTTGATTTTCTTATTTCCTTCGCTATAGCTGCCGCTCCTCTTTGATTCCATTGCATAGTGAGCTAGTGGTTTCCGCCTAACATAGGAGTCCGATTGGGGATTCCGTTTGGCGAGCGCGCGTGCGAGTCTGACGCATGCGTACAGGAATATCCTTCACCGTTTCTGCAACCGACCGCCAGCGCCTGACGGCGCTGGTCAGGGATCGCAATGCGCCGCAGAAGCATGTCTGGCGCGCCGAGATCATCCTGTTGAGCATCGACGGCCTCGGCACCGTCGAGATCATGCGACAGACCGGCAAATCCAAGACCTGCGTGTGGCGCTGGCAGGAGCGCTTCGCGGCGGAAGGCTCCGAGGGGCTGCTTCGCGACAAGACGCGGCCTTCGCGCATCCCACCTCTCGGGCCGGAAGTAGCCGAGCGCGTGGTGGCGCTGACGCTTGCCGACCCGCCCGGCGAGACGACGCACTGGACCGCCGACATGATGGCGCAAGCTGCCGGCATCAGCGCCAGCGCGGTGCGCCGCATCTGGAAGGCGCACGGGCTGCAGCCCAATCGCTGGCGCCAGTTCAAGCTCTCCAACGATCCGCAGTTCGTCGACAAGCTGCGCGACGTCGTCGGCCTCTATGTCGATCCGCCGGCTCACGCCATCGTGTTGTCGGTCGACGAGAAGAGCCAGATCCAGGCGCTCGACCGCACTCAGCCCGGCCTGCCCATGAAGAAGGGCAGGCTCGGCACAATGACCCACGACTACAAGCGCAATGGCACGACCACGCTGTTTGCTGCCCTCAACGTGCTCGACGGCACCGTCATCGGCCGCAACATGCAGCGCCACCGTCACCAGGAGTTCATTCGCTTCCTCAACGCCGTCGACGCCGGGGTGCCGGCCGGCAAGGCCGTCCATGTCGTCCTCGACAACTACGCCGCCCACAGGCATCCCAAGGTGCGCGCCTGGCTCGACCGCCATCAGCGCTTCACCTTCCACTTCACACCGACATCGTGCTCGTGGCTCAATGCCGTCGAAGGCTTCTTCGCCAAACTGTCCAAGCGCCGCCTCAAGCGCGGCGTCTTTCATTCGGTCGTCGACCTCCAAGCCGCCATCAACCGCTACATCGCCGAACATAACCAGAAACCCAAACCCTTCACCTGGACAGCCGACCCCGACAAAATCATCGCCGCCGTCAAACGCGGGCACCAAGTGTTAAATTCCATCCACTAGCGCCCACGATTCTTTCTGGGAGAAATCTCGAAAATTGAATAAGTATCTTACTCAGTTTATGATCAGCAATGGCAGATAAAAATATATAATATGCGGAATTTTTGCAAAATTCCAAATCTTCGTCATCTTGAATAAAATCACTTATTGAGAATGCGTTACCCCATCCAACGTATGTATTGCTCATAGCAGCACGCTCCAAAAAGCGATCTTTCACCAGTTATCGGCCGACGGATACTAATTCGAAATAGAAATTTTGTGAGCTGGCTAATGCCGCACATTTGTTTACGGCAAATCGCCGAAGCGGCCGCGACCAACGTTCCTCACCCCCTCAGCCCCGCGACATACCGCGCCGAGAACCGCGCGTACCCCCGCTCCGTCACGCGCAAATGCTCGCGCGCGATCGCGTGCAACACCGGCAGTTTGTGGAAGGGCACGGCGGGAAGGGCGTGATGCTCGCTGTGGAACGGCATGTTCCAGGCGAGCCATCGCACAGCCACGTTGGTGAACGTCGTGCGCGAATTCTCCAGCATGTTGGCGACGAACGGGCAGCGCCCGTGCTCGGCGAGCAGGAACAGCCGCAGGAACGGTTGGCCGAGCAGGGCCGGCACGATCCAGACCCACAGCAGCGCCGCCGAACCGGCCGCCAGCGAACCGAGCGCCAACACGCCGTAGAGGCCGAGCATGATCCGCGCCTCGTTGTGAACCTTCGCCCGGCCCGCCTGCGGCACGAAGGCGTCGTCGCAGCGCCCCGTGGCGTTGCGCAACAGCGTGGCGGTCTGCGCGCGCCAGTAGTTGAAGCCGGAGACGTGGCGCAGGTAATCGCCAAGCGTCTCGGGCTTGGGCGCGGCGAGTTCCGGATCGCGATTGGGGTCCTGCGTATGCCGGTGGTGGGCGAAATGGAAATAGCGAAACCAGTCGGCCGGCAGCAGGATCAGCAAGCCGCATGCGCGGGCCACCCAGTCGTTGAGCGCAGGCGCGGGCAGGGCGGTGCGATGGATCGTCTCGTGCTCGACGCAGAACAGGAACGCGATCAGGATGCCCTGCACCGGCAGCAGCAGCGGCCAGAGTGGGACGCCCGCAAGGATCATTCCGCCGATGAGAACGATCAGCCCTACGTGCGTGAACAGATGAACGAGGCCGGCGCTGTCGGAGGTTTCGGTCAAGTTCCGGCGCTGCTCCGCCGTGAGCGCGGCGACCAGGCCACGGTGATCGATGGCTTGCTCGTGCAATCCCCTGACCTCCAGTGATGGTCCCGAGACTACGCGCTGTTTGCGGGCTTTTTCCAGAGAGCAAACCTGTATGCGGAGTTTGATCCGCTCACGCCATCGTTACCTTGCTGCCCTGCGCATGGCCGATTTCCTCGGCTAGCTTGCCCGCGGGCGACCACCACAGACCGAAAAAAGGGAACGACGCCATGAACGATACGACGCCGGTCACCCCGAAATCCGGGGCAATGGAAACCCCGATGCCTGTGACCCAGGCGATGATCGACGCCTATGACGAATATACCCATCTGACGCTCGACCGCCGCAAGCTGATGCGCGATCTGACCCGGCTCGCCGGTTCCGGCGCGGCTGCCGCGGCGATCCTGCCGCTGCTTTCGGCCAACAAGGCTGCCGCCGAGATGGTCAAGCCCGACGACGCCCGCCTCGAGGCCGAGAAGGTCGAGTTCGACGGCCAGGGCGGCAAGGTGAAGGGCTATCTCGTCCGCCCCGCTAGCGCCTCCGGCAAATTACCTTCCGTCGTCGTCATCCATGAGAACCGCGGCCTCAATCCGCACATCGAGGACGTCGCCCGCCGAGTCGCGCTCGAAGGCTTCAACGCGCTTGCCGTCGATTTCCTGTCGCCATTGGGCGGCACGCCGGCCGACGAGGACAAGGCGCGCGACATGATCGGCCAACTCGACAAGGCGCAAACGGTCGCCAACGCTGTCGCCGCCGTCAATTTTCTCAAGAACCACGAGCAGTCGACCGGCAAGGTCGGCGTCGTCGGCTTCTGCTGGGGCGGTGGCCTCGTCAACCAGACGGCGGTGGCTTCCCCCGATCTCGCCGCCGCGGTCGCCTACTACGGCGCCCAGCCCTCGGCCGATCAGGTGCCGGCGATCAAGGCCGCGCTGCTATTGCACTATGCCGGTCTCGACGAGCGCATCAACGCCGGCATCGACGGCTACAAGAAGGCGCTCGAAGCGGCCGGCAAGGACTTCACCATCTATGTTTATGACGGCGTCAACCACGCCTTCAACAACGACACCTCCGCCGCCCGCTACGACAAGCCCGCCGCCGACCTCGCCTGGGGCCGCACGATCGCGTTCTTCAAGCAGAAGCTGGCGTGATGCCGGCACCTTTTGGTTAGTCTCGCAACGCCCCACTCGTCGTCCTCGGCCTTGTGCTGAGGACCCAGGCGCCAGGAAGCTGGGCCCTCGGGACAAGCCCGAGGGTGACGACCGAGTTGGAGGTGCGCCGCCTTATTCCGCCGTCTCCCCATGCCGCGTCACAGGAATGGTCGTCAGCGTGTCGCCCGCCATCTCGCGGAGCTTGGCTGAGAACGTCTTGAAGTAGTCGCGCGACTGCATCTTGGCGACGGTTTCGGGCTTGTCCCACCAGCCCCAGTGGACGCGACGGTTGCCCTCGCGCGCCTTGTTGACGCGATAGTGCAGCCGGCCGGCGACTTCGGCATCGGTGTCGATGGCCGCGATGAAGTCGGCGATTGTCTTTTGCCAGACCGCTTCGTCGCCGGAATACTCATAGAGAATGGTGATGCCGTACATCGGCGGCTCCCGTCATTGCATGTTGGCGAACAGTTGCCATGCGAAGACCATCAGCGACAGAAACGCAACGGTGAAGATGACGGTCCTGATTTTCAGGAAGCCGGTTCCCGAGATCATGATCACTGCATGGGCGAGCCTTGCCCAGAAGAATACCGCCGCGCAGATTGCCGTCGTCGCAGTGGAAATGTGAGCGAACTGGCCGACCATGACGAGGCCGGCGAACGCGCCGAACTGCTCGACGAGGTTGACATGCGCGCGGTTCGCCCGTCGCACCCAGTTCGGTGCGGCGTTCGGATCGCGCAGCGTCCGGTATTCGTCGGTCTGCAGCGGGCCGTTGTGATAGACCTGCCCGGCAATGGTCGGGATCCACAGCACCGCGAGAAGAACGGAACTAAGGAACAGGTACCAGACTTCGGGTGTCATGGGAGTAACCTGGATTCGGTTATCGGGATGGGCGCTCGGACGTTTCCCCTCATCCTGAGGTGCGAGCGCAGCGAGCCTCGAAGGACGAGGGGAAACTTGATGGCAATTCGGTGCCTCACATCTTCATCGCCTCGGCGACTTCGATGCTGCCGCCGTCGCCGAGGATCGGGCATCCCTTGGCCAATTTCAGCGCCGCCTCGATGTCCGCGGCCTCGATCACCGAATATCCGGAGATCGGGTTGGCGCCGCCGTTGGCGCTTACACCCTTGGACGTTACCGTTTTCGATTTGCCGACCGGGTGGCCGCCATCGACGACCGCCTTGCCCATGCCTGCGAACCATTTCGTCCAAGCATCCATGGATTTCTTCATATCGGCGGGATTGGTCGGCGCCATTCCGCCATGATACGCAAATACATATTTCGCCATGTTCCTACCTCCTTGTTGGTCGCGCCTATCGCGCGATCCGTTCCAGTTTTTTCAATGACGACACCCAGCCGATATTGTGGTTCTTGACGCTTTCCTCGTTCGTCAGGCCGGAATGTACGAGCGTGAATACCGAGGCATTGGTGCCGTCGGGCTTCACCTCGAAGCGCACCTGGCTTTCGTGGCCGCGCACGTCCTTTTCGTCGTGCCAGGCCCAGGTGATCTCGACCGATCGCGGCGCATCGACGGCGACTACCTTGCCGGTCACCTTGAAGCGCTTTCCTTCGGCGTTCACCATCACGCTCGACCAGGGCCCGGGCCGCCTAAAATCGAGATGCTTTTCCGGCAGGCTCGTGCCTTCCGGCCCCCACCATTTGGCGAGGTTTTCCGGTTTGGTGACGAACTCGAAGACGGTCTTGGCGTCGGCGGGAAATCGCCGTTCGAGACGCAGTTTGCTCATTTGCGGGAAATCTCCTTCGCCAATGCGGCTTCGAGCCGATGCAGGCTCGCCTCCCAGAATTCGCGATAGCTCTGCGTCCACGCGCTGATTGCCTCGACCGCTTGCGGCCGCACCGAATAGAGCCGGCGCTGGCGGTCGATGCGCTGCTCGATCACGCCGGCTTCGCGCAGCACGCGCAGGTGACGCGAGATTGCCGGCGGCGAGATGGTGGCGCCCTCGTTGATCTCGCCAGCCGAAAGTTCGCCGTCGTTCAGCAGGCGCTCGACAATGGCGAAACGGGTGGCGTCGCCGAGGGCGGCGAAGGTTTGGTGGAGGTTGGACATCAGGCAGGATTTCTCAACTTTGCTGCGCACTCACGTTAATTAACATAAATGCAAAACGAAGGAAGTCAAGAAGCACGAAAGGCCGTCGTGCCAGCACCCTTGGATGCCGCCTTGCGCGCTAGTCCTGTGTATTTGTTCCCGGAGCTGTCGGCCCCGCCGTCGCGCCACCGGCCAACATGCGCAAGAACCCGTCCCGATCCGTCCGCCATTGCCTTCATGACTTCCGGCGGCGCGGCGGTATCGTGATGGCGCGCCGACCATTGGATGATCTCGCACAGTACCGGCCCCAACTCGCGCCCTTTGGCGGTCAGCGCATAGCGTTTCTTGCGGCCGTCCCCGGGGTCAGGTCGAGCTTCAATGATGTCGTGGCGCGCGAGCCGCTCCAGGCGGTCGGAAAGAATGTTGGTCGCGATCGCTTCCTCGGCGCCCTGGAAATCGCTGAAGCAGGTGGCACCCTTGAACAGCAGGTCGCGCACGATCAGCAGGCTCCAGCGGTCGCCGAAAATGTCGAGCGACATCGAGATCGGGCAGTGCGAGCGCCAATTGGGCTCGATTGTGCGTTCAGTGGCGGCTTCGTCGGCCATGCATGGAATATGGAATGATGCTTGCATTTTGCAACTTAATAATTTAGCTTGCATTTCGCAAGTCAATATTCGGCCGTGCGACGGACCGACGAACGCATGAAGGAATGGCGGAGGAAACCATGCGCGCACATTTGCTGACGATTGCCGGGTATATATTCGCGACCCTGCTGGTGCAGGGCACCTCGCATTTTGCCGTCAACGCCACCCACTACGCCGAAGTCACGTACAACCGTGCCGAGCCGGTATTTGCGCTCGGCATTTCCTCGATGGTCATCCAGGGAGCGATCCTGTCCTGGATTTATGCCAATACGCGTACCCGCGACGGCAGCCTGCTTTCGGCGCTGACAGTGGCATGGCTTCTCGGCGGATTTCTTACCAGCTACATGGCGCTCGCCGAAGCTGGCAAATATTCCGTGCCGAATATCGGTTCATGGATCGCGGTCGAAACGTTGGTTTCCGCCGTTCAGTTCACCCTGATTGGCGGTTTTCTGTGGCTGGCGCATCGCCGGTCGCCGCAGCTTCGGGCGGCGTGACCGGCGTTTCGGCGGCCTCGGCGCTGGCGGTGCCGCTGCGCCGCTTGTGGCGGGCGATCCGCACCGCCCGCACATAGACGCGGCCGCGGAAGATGGCGCGGCTTGCCGCGCTCCGTCCACGCAGCAACTCCTCGATCTCCGGCGCATAGGTTTCGGCCAGCGCCAGCTTCAGGTCGGTCAACCCGCGCGTCGTCACGTCGTGGAAGCGGCGCGCCGACACCATCCAGATCGGCGAGATCACCAGCGTCATGGCGATCACCGACAGGGCCAGCCGGTAGCTGTCGAAGTCGAGCGCGCCGTTGCGAAAGCCGGTCGCCGCCAGGATGAACGAGAATTCGCCGATCTGCGCCATCGCCAGTCCGGCCGGAAACGCCACCGGCCAGCCGAATCCGGCGCGCCGCACCAGTACGATGTTGAGCGCCGTCTTGGCCGATACCGTCGCGATGACGAAGCCGAGCACGGTAATCCAGTTGGCGAAGACGTAGTCGAGGTCGATCAGCAGGCCGATCGACAGGAAGAAGACGAACACCAGGATCGATTGCACCGGGAATGTCAGCTGGATCGCCTCGGCGCGCAGCGTCGAATTGGCGACGATCAGGCCGGCGACGAAGGCGCCGTAGACCGGCGACAGCCCGAGCATCGCCGAAACCGTTGCCGCCGAAAAGCACAGCGCCATCATGCCGAGCGCGATCATGTCGGGCTTGCCGGTGATCTGGGCACTGAACGGCAGGTGGATCTTGCCGGGCTCGTTCAGGTACCAGATCAGTCCGCCGAGCGCGGCGATTGAACCGACCATCAATGCGACCGTCCACGGCGTGAAACCTGCGCCGCCGCCGAAGCTTTCGGCGACGATCAGCATCGGTACGATGGCAATGTCCTGGGCGACGAGCACGCCGATGGCGATGCGTCCGGTCTCGGTGCGCAATTCGCCGATCTCGTCGAGGATCTTGATGGCAACCGCGGTGGACGACACCGCGACGATGAAGCCGAGCAGCACCGTCTGCGCCAGGCTCCAACCGAGCGCCCAGCCAAACAGGGCCGCAATTCCAGTGCCCGCCAACAGCTGTCCTCCGGCGATCAGCAGCGCCGGCGCCAGCACCAGCACGAAAGCGCGCACCGAGATTTCCATGCCGATCAGGAACAGCAGCATCAGCACACCGAGTTCGGCCAGCAGTTCGATCGATTGCGAGCTTTCGATGAAGCCGAACCCGGTCGGTCCGAGGATGATGCCGGCGAGGATGTAACCAACGATCGGCGGCTGGCGCAGCCGCACGAAAACCAGGCCGAGCATCACCGCCACCAGCGCGACGCCGGCAATCGGCCCGATGCCGCCGGCATGGTGGCTGATCTGCTCGCCGATCTGGTCGCTGATCTGTTGGCCGATCTTCTCCAAGCAAGGACCTCCGTGGTCTCGCCGAAACCTAAGGGAGTTCGCCGCCCGAGGCAAAGTTGGCCATTGCCAACCACGACCAAATCCCGGAAGGAATCCGGCCGGGCGTCACACGATTGAGAGCAGGCACATGAAGAAACGGCAAAATCCTGTCGAGGAGGTGGCTGAGCGTCTGTGCGCGGCCGGCAATTTCGCCTCGATCGAGTGGCTCGCGGTGCACAAGAAGAAGCGCTGGCTCTCCGGCCGCGTCGGCATGGCCGATCCGCAGAACGGCATCGAACTTCCCGAAGTGCCGATCTACCGCATGTACTCGATGACCAAGCCGGTGATCTCGGCAATCGCCATGATGCTGCTCGAGGAAGGCCGGCTGCGGCTCTATGAGCCCGTCGAGATGTATCTACCGGAATTCGCCAATCGCAAGATCCTCGGCGAGGCCGGCGTCGAGCATCCGGCTCGCCGCACGATGCTGATCGAGCATCTGATGACGCACCAGTCGGGCTTGTCTTACGGCTTTCTGTCCGATTGCCCGGTTGCCGCGCTCTACCGTACGACCGACCTGCGTCACACGCGCCGGCCGCTCGAGGACTTCGTCAAGACGATCGCCGGCTTTCCGCTCGCCTTCGAGCCCGGCACGGCCTGGCGCTATTCTGTGGCGACCGACGTGCTCGCCCGTGTCATCGAAGTCATCTGCGCCAGGCCAATCCAGGAGGTGGTGGCGGAACGTGTCACCGGTCCGCTCGGTCTGAAAGACACCGGCTACTTTGTTGCGCCGAAGCAGCGCAAGCGCATCCTGCCGATGTTCGGCCAGGAAAATCTCGACCTGCTGCAGAACTATCCCGAAGGTCCGCAGGCCCTGATCCGCGCCGATGTCTCCGACGGCTATCCGTGCGACGATACCGGCTTCGGCCGCGGCGGCTACGGCCTGTTTTCGACAACACCGGACTTTCTCGAAATTGCGCGTTTTCTCGCCAACGGAAAGGCCGCGAAGGGTTCGCGCCTGCTGTCGCGCAAGGCCGTCGAATTCATGTGGACGAACCGCATCGCGGCCGAGAAATATCCGCTTGCCATCGGCCCGATCCGCCTGATGGGCTATGGCTTCTCGCTGGCCGGCCGGGTGATGACCGATCCCGGCAGCGCCTTCGTGCTCGGCAGCATGGGCGAATTCGGCTGGTCGGGCGCCGCCGCGACCTGGTTTTTCATCGATCCGCAAGAACAGCTCATCGGGCTGGTGATGAGCCAGTATCTCGGCGCCAAGGTGCCGATGATCGACGACATGCGCAACGCCATCTATTCGATGCTGGACTAGGAAATGCCCACGTCGCTTGCCCCCATATTGCGGGCCATGCCGCTCGAATGGCCCGCCGACCCGAAATTCGATCTTTCCCATCTGCTCGGCGGGTTCCGCGGCGTCTATCTCGTCAACGCCGTGGTCGCGTTTCTTTTCGCTGCTTCTGCCCCGGTCGCGATCATCCTCACGGCCGGCGCCGCCGGCGGACTGGCCGAAGCCGATATCGCGTCCTGGCTGTTCGGCTGCTTTTTCATCAATGGACTGATCACGCTGGTCTTCTGCCTGGCCTACCGGGAGCCGCTGGTTTTCTTCTGGACCATTCCGGGCACCGTCCTCGTCGGCCAGGCGCTCGATCATTTGAGCTTCGCGCAGGTGATCGGCGCTTATTATGCCACCGGTGTGCTGATGCTAGTTCTCGGCCTGAGCGGCTGGATTCGCAAATGCATGAAGCTGCTGCCCATGCCGATCGTGATGGCGATGGTGGCCGGGGTCTTCCTCCAGTTCGGCCTCAATCTCGTTTTCGCCGTCCGCGACGGCTTCCTCATCGCGGCGCCGATGACGGCGATGTTCCTGCTGCTCTCGGCGGTCCCCGCGCTTGGCCGCGCATTGCCGCCGTTGATCGGCGCGCTGGTTGCCGGAATGATTGTGATCGCCTTGACTGGCACGTTCGAACTGAGCGGAACCGCGACCCACATCTTTGCGCGGCCGAACCTTTACGCGCCGCAATTTTCCGCCGCCGCCATGGTCGAACTCGTGCTGCCGCTAGCCATTACCGTGCTGGCGGCGCAGAATGCGCAGGGCTTCGCCGTGCTCGAAGCCGCCGGGCACAAGCCGCCGGTCAACATGATCACGGCGGCATGCGGCGTCGGTTCATTGATCGCGGCGTCGGTCGGCACGGTCTCGACCTGCCTCACCGGCCCGGTCAATGCCATCCTCGCCAGCAGTGGCGACAAGGAGAAGCACTACGCCGCCGGCGTCGTGGTTGCGCTTCTGGCCTTGCTGTTCGGCATCTTCTCGCCGCTCTTCACCCGCTTCATGCTGGCAACGCCAAAGGCTTTCATAGCCGCCCTGGCGGGGCTCGCCCTGGTGCGCATCCTCGAACGCGCCTTTATCGTCTCCTTCAAAGGCGGCTTCACGCTCGGCGCCACGGTCACCTTTCTCGTTACCGTCGCCAATGTCCCGATCCTGTCGATCGGTGCCCCTTTCTGGGGCCTGGTCATCGGCTTTGCCGTGTCCTGGGCGCTCGAACGTTCCGAGTTCGATTCGCTGGCTGCGAGATAAATCGATGCGTCTTCACATCGCCAACAAGAACTACTCCTCCTGGTCGTTCCGTCCGTGGATCGCATTGACGGTCAAGGGCGTCGCCTTCGAGGAGAAGCTGACGCCGTTCCTTGCCGACGGCCCCAACCCGCAACACGCCGCGTTTTCTCCGACTTCGCTGGTGCCAGTGCTAGAAGACGGCAAGATGCAAGGTGTGGGAATCGCTGGCGATCCTCGAATATCTCGCTGAAAAATATCCGGCCCGCGGCTTCTGGCCGAAAGTGCGGGCCGACCGTGCCACCGCGCGCGCGATTTCCAGCGAAATGCATGCCGGCTTTCGCGCCCTGCGCAACGACTGCCCGATGAACATGCGCCGTACCCCGGTCGCGCTTGCCGTCGGCAACGACGTTCGCGCCGAAGTTGCCCGCATCGAGACGATCTGGAGCGAATGCCTGGATCGTTCCGGCGGGCCGTTCCTGTTCGGCGATTTCTGCAATGCCGACGCAATGTATGCGCCGGTAGTGAGCCGCTTTGCCACCTACCTGCTGTCGTCGAACGAAGCCGTGAACCGCTACATGGCGGCGGTAATCGCGCTGCCGGCCTGGCAGAAATGGCGCAAGGCCGCGCTCGCCGAAAAGGCCGTCATCCCTCGCGACGAGGTGTGAACGGGCTGGACAGCCAGCGGCATCGCCGCCTCACACCACGCCGATCTGTCGCAAGAACACCAGCGCGAACAGCACCATCGACAAGCCGAAGGCGATGCGCAGCATCTGGAACTTGGCGAGCAGGATGCGCGAGACTGCGCTGTTGGAGCGTGCGATCGAATAGACGATCTGGGAAACCTCCGCCGACTGCATGTAGCTCGCATAGGCGTCGCCGTCGAAATCCGTCGCGGTTAGCGCCGGCCACGAGTAGCGGTCGACATCCGACAGATGCGCGCGCGTGCGCCGGGTCGGATAGCGCGGGAAAACCGTCAGCACGCAGAACAGGATGCATACCGCCGATATCGCGCCGACGCCGAAACCGACCAGGTCGGACGGTGTCATGTTCGTTACCGGCACCGGCCCCTTCAGCGCCAGCAAGCCGACCAGCGTCACGAGGCCGCCTGCCTTGGCGTCGGCAAACTGCGTCTGTTGCACCAGCGAGTTGTTCTGGTCGAGCAGCGCCTGGATGCGGATGCGGCTGGTGTGGTTGGCATCGACGCCTTCATGACCGGCCAGCGACTGTGCCAGTTCGACCGCGGTGATGGTCTTGCGGTTTGCCATGGATCTGGCGGCTCGCATCAGGCCTGTTGCCGGCCGCTCCAACGCGCCCAACCGTTGACGGTCAGATGTTCCTGCGGCTGGAAGCGCAGCTTGTAGGCCATCTTGCGCGACTCGGCGACCCAGTAGCCGAGATAGACGTAAGGCAGCCCGAGCTTTCGCGCCCGCTCGATGTGGTCGAGGATGATGTAGCTGCCGAGGCTGCGCGTGGCTTGGTCTGGCGAATAGAAGCTGTAGACCATCGACAGCCCGTTCGCCAGGATGTCGGTCAGCGCAACGCCGATCAGCTTGCCGGTGCCGCGTCCGGTAATGCCGCTGTCCGGCGCGCGCTTGCGGTATTCCACCAACATCGTGTTGACGTGGCTGTCTTCCACCATCATCGCGTAGTCGAGCGCGCTCATTTCGGCCATGCCGCCGGTGGCGTGGCGGTCGTCGAGATATTCGCGGAACAAATGGAACTGCTCCGACGTTGCTGTCGGTGGCGATTGCCGGCCGATCAAGTCGAGGTTGCGTCGCGCGATTTGCCGGAAGCCCGGTGCCGGCCGGAATTCGTCGGCGATGACGCGTACCGACACGCACGAGCGGCAGGCTTCGCAGGCCGGCCGGTAGGCGATGTTTTGCGACCGGCGGAAACCGCCCTGGGTCAGCATGTCGTTGACCTGTGGGGCTTTTTCGCCGATCAGGTGGGTGAAGACCTTGCGCTCGAGACGGTTGTCGAGATACGGGCAGGGCGCCGGCGCCGTCAGGTAGAACTGCGGAGTATCGAGGGCATGACGGGTCATGGCGCCAACATTCACGAACTTGTCGCAGACTAGGTGAGCCGGGCGGGCAAAACAAGCGGCCTGCGGGTTACAGACGATATCGGCGTTAACGGGTTCGTCGCCGGCCTCCGTCTTTTTCGCTTTTCCCGCACCACCGCCAAATTATTGCCGGACGGCTTGCGTCAACGGAAATATTTCACTCGACGCGCCACCGGGCGCAAATAGGATTGCCACGACCTATATCGGGCTTGTTGCAACTCGTGTGACAGGCACATTTCCGTCGGAGGCCGCATGTCGTTCGGGCTTGAGCCATACGCCCAGGTGATCGTTGCGGTCGGCATTATCGCGCTTTTCGCCGCCTTCGTCGCCGAGGTGCGCACGCCGGAGGTGACTGCCGGCGCCGCGGTCGCGATCTTCCTGGCGCTCGGCATCCTTGAATTGGACGACGTGCTCAAGGTTTTGTCCAACAGCGCGCCGGTCACGATCATGGCACTGTTCATCGTTTCGGCCGCGCTGGTTCGCACCGGTGCCATCCGATCGTTCACGAATGTCCTGAAACGCCATGCGAAAATGCGTACTGGCGTCGTGCTCGTCGGGTTTCTGATCGTGATTACCGTTCTTTCGGCGTTTCTCAACAACACGCCGGTGGTGATGCTGATGATCCCGGTGGCGATCCGGCTCTCCGCCGAATTGAACCGGGCGCCGTCGCGCCTGCTCATCCCGGTTTCGTATGCGGCGATCCTCGGAGGGACCTGCACGCTGATCGGCACGTCGACCAACATCATCGTCGACAGCGTCACCCGCCAGAAGGGGCTGCCGGCGTTCCATATTTTCGAGATCGCGCCGCTCGGCCTTGTCGTCGCCGCGGCCGGTCTCGCCTACCTGTTCGTCATCCAGCGATTTCTCCCCGACCGCGACAGTATGGCCTCCGCACTCGGCCAGGATGCCGCTGCGAAATTCCTCGTCGAGATCGTCGTCGAGGAAAACTATCCCCACCTCGGCGAGCGCGCCCTCGACGTCAAGGAACTGTCGAACGAGGAACGCCGCATTGTCGACATCGTTCGTCACGGCGAGTTGCGGCGTTGGATGTTGCCCGAAGTGCTGCTCCAGGCCGGCGACATCGTCGTCGTCCGCTCGGCAGTCGCCGAGGTTCTGACCATGCAGGAAGCCGGCAAGATCGGCGTCGGCGCACAAGCCGCCAAAGCCAATTCGAGCGCGAAGGCCGCCAGGGTTGGTGCTGAAGCGAAGGCCACCAAGCCAGCCAGCGCCGCAAAGGTCGGCGCTGGCATGCAGGCTGGCATGATCGAAATCGCCTCGCGCGGCTCGGCTGTTTATGAGACGCTGGTTGCCCCCCGCTCACGCCTCATCGGTCGGCGCATCGAGGATCTGCGCATGCCGCGCCGCTATGGCGTTTATACGATTGCCTTGCACCGGCGCAGCGTCAACCTCAAAAGCCGCTACGAGACCGTCCCCCTGGAGGTCGGCGACACCTTGCTGCTCGAAGGCGCGCCCGAGGATGTACGCCGCCTCGCCGAGGAAACCGGGCTCATCAATGTCGTCGAGCCGTCCGAGCGCGGCTGGCGCCGCGACAAGGCGCCAATCGCCATCGCCGTCATGGCCGCAATCGTGCTCGGCGCCGCCTTCAACCTCATGCCGATCGCCGCGCTCGCCATCATCGGCGCGGTCGTTGTCCTGGTGCTGCGCTGCGTCGAACCCGACGAGGCGGTCCGATCGGTCGATTGGCAGCTGATCGGCCTGCTGGTCGCCATGCTCGCCATCGGCGCGGCGCTCGACAAGGTCGGGCTGGTCGAAACCATCGTCGCCGCGCTCGTTCCCTGGCTCGCCGCCGCTGGTCCGCTGGTCGCGCTGGCCATCGTATTCCTTCTCGCTTCGCTCCTGACCGAACTCGTCACCAACAATGCCGTTGCCGTCATTCTGACGCCGATTGCCATTTCGCTCGCCAGCGGCCTCGGCGTCGATCCGCGCGGTTTCATAGTCGCGGTCATGTTCGGGGCGAGTGCCAGCTTTGCCACGCCGATCGGCTACCAGACCAATACGCTGGTCTATACCGCCGGCGGCTACCGCTTCACCGATTTCCTGAAGTTCGGCGCTCCGATGCACCTGCTGGTCGCCGTCATCGCGGTGATTTTCATTCCGATGATCTGGCCGTTCTGAGGCGGCCGGCGCGTCTACCGGTCTGAACGCAGGATCACCGTTCCAAGCAGGATGTCCTGGATCAGGCGCTTGCGGCTCGAAAACAGCGACACCACCAGCAGCAGCGGCGTCAGCGTCACGTGCGCGATCCAGAACAGGATCATGTGGGCGATCGCCGTGAAGAAATCGATTCTGTCGCCCCCGGTTCGGTCTCCATTGTCGCGCTCGATCCGGAGCGAGAACATCCGCATCCCGGGCGTTGCCTGTTCCGGCCCGCCCATGGTCGAGCCGACATAGAAGAGCCCGATCGCCACTCCGAGGATCGGATAGGCGAGCCAGGCCAGGCCGAAAGTCAGCAAGCCCAGAAAGGCGACGACAACCGCCGCCACGACGATCAGCATGATGACGATGGCATAGTCGACGACGAACGCCAGCATGCGCCGCGTGCGCACGCCGTCGAGCCGGTCGTCGAGGTCGGCGGTGCCGTATGGCGCGGCCTGGGGCAGGGGAGTGGTGTTCATGTTTTGCATTTGTCTGCGTTCTTGGCCTTGCGAAAATGGTGACTGGCCCCGCCCGCTTCAAGAACCGGGTTGTGGAGCGTGTCCAAATCCGCCTCCGTGGCTCCCGATAACCAGTGTCATGTGCGCCAATTCAGGTTAGGTTCGCAACTCCGCACAGCAATTGGCGCCCCGCATGCAATCGGAATCGACCGTCAGACGCGCGCATTTTCTCATGGTGCTGGCCTATGCCACGGACCTTGCGACCGGGCAGTCGCGCGATTTTGCCGCCCGCTCCTGTGTCCTTGCCATGCGGCTTGCCGAGGCCGCCGGTCTCGACCGGGGCGAACGCAACAGCGTCTACCATCAGGCGCTACTGCGCTACATCGGATGCAATGCCGATACGCACCTGCTGGTCGCGGAGCTGGGCGACGAAATCGCCTTGCGCCAGGACCTTGCCCGCACCGACATGGGAAACCATTCCGAGCTTGGCGAGACCCTCATCCGCGCCTTGAGGCGCCATCTCGCCGACGCCCAACCCGAAATATTGCAGCGGGCGGTGACGGAAGGGGTCGCGGAGGCCTTGCACGCCAGCGTTCCCATTCTGGCGGGCCATTGCGAAGTGGCGAGACGGATAGCTCAGCGCATTGGTCTATCTCCCGAGATCCAGGAAAACCTCGGCCAGCTCTATGAACGCTGGGACGGCCACGGCCTGCCCAGAGGCTTGAAAGGCGATACCGTCAGGCTGCCGGTCCGGCTGGTGACGCTGGCACAGGACGCCATCGCGCTGAGCGAAGCCCGCGGACATGAAGCGATGGTTGCGACCATCACAAAGCGACGCGACGGCGCCTACGAGGCGAAGCTCGCCGACCTGTTTCTTGCCGACGCGGCGAAATTCATGAAAGCGCTGGATGGCCCGGTCGACCGCGAGACGATATTGGCGCTCGAACCGCAGCCGCATGGCGAACTCGACGAGGCGGCATGCGAGGAAGCGTTCCTCGCCATCGCCGACATGATCGACATGCGTATGCCGTTCACCTACGGCCATTCGCGTGCCGTCGCCGCCCTCGCCGACGCGGCTGCCACGCGCATGGGGCTTCCGGCCGGCGACATTCGCGACATTCGCTGGGCCGCCTATGTCCACGACATCGGCGAGTTGGCGGTGCCGGTTTCGACCTGGATGCGAGCCGGCGCGTTGAGCGAGCGCGAGACCGACGCGGCTCGTCTTCACCCCTACCACGGCGACCGCGCGCTGGCGGCGCTGGGCGCGGGCGGCAGAAGCGTTGCCGCGCTTGTGCTTCGCCATCACGAGCGCCTCGATGGCTCCGGTTATCACCGTTATGTCCGCGGCACCGATCTTTCGCCGTCGGCGCGCATCCTGGCCGCTGCAGAGGCTTTCCAGACGGCCCGGGAGGTGCGGCCGTATCGGGCGGCGCTGAGCGATGCCGCAGCGGCCGCGCGATTGCGAATCGCGACAGCGGATGAAAAGCTCGACGCCGAAGCCGTCGAGGCGGTTCTTGCCAGTGCCGGCCAGTCGTCGCGCCGCCCGGTCGAGCGCCCGGCCGGCCTGACCCCGCGCGAAACCGAGGTGCTGCGGCTGATCGCGGCGGGAAATACCGCAAAGTCAGCGGCTCGGGCGCTCAAAATCGCCCCCAAGACAGCCGACAACCACATCCAGAACCTCTATTCCAAGCTCGGCGTATCGACGAGGGCCGCGGCGGCTCTTTACGCCGTCGAGCGCGGGATCGTGCAGGCCGGTCTTTTCGTCTCCTAGGGAACATTCCCCATGTGCGGGCTTCTCGCCGCTGGCAGGTTGCCGGCATGAGCCGAGCCATCCGGCGCGGCAACATGCAGGAGGAGCGCAACGTGAAGCAACCATCCATCAAGGTCGGAATGATCGCGGAACTGACCGGCGCGCTGTCGTTCATGGGACGCGCGAACGCCAACGTCGCGAAATTGGTCATCGACGACATCAATTCTCGCGGCGGCTTGCTCGGTCGCCACATCGAACTCATTGTCGAAGACGGGGCGACGACCGACAGCGTCGCCGCGTCCAAGGCCGAAAAGCTCGTCCAGCGCGATCGCGTCGATGTGGTCTTCGGTGGCATCTACAGTTCGACCCGCCAGGCGATTAAAAGCGCTGCCGTGACCAAAGGCGGCAAACTCTACATCTATCCCGAACAGTATGAGGGCCAGGAATCCGACCCGCTGATCTTCTGCACCGGTCCGGTGCCGGCCCAGCAGGTCGATCCGCTGATCCCGTGGTTGATGCGCAAGACCGGAGCGAAGAAGTTCTGGCTGCCGTCGGCCGACTACATCTGGCCGCACGTTCTCAACAAGAAGGTCCGTGAGGTCGTCACCGCCAACGGCGGCGCCATCGTCGGCGAGCAATATTTCCCACTCGACCATTCAGACTATCGCCAGACGGTGGCAGCGATTGCGGCGAGCGGCGCCGAGGTCGTTTTCAACACCATCGTCCCGTCGGGGCTGATGCCATTCCTCGAGCAGTTGCACGATTCCGGGTTTCAGAAGCGTGGCGGCCAACTCGTCTGCACCTATTTCGACGAGAACCTGCTGAGCTTGCTGCCGGCTCCGCAGGTCGACGGCCTGTACGGCTGTCTCGATTATTACCAGAGCGTCGACGATCCGTTCAGCAAGCAACTGCTCGCCGCCTACAACAAGCAGTTTCCCGGCATGGAGCAGTTCACCGGCGGCAGCGCCTGCTCGGGCCTCTACCGCGGCATCAAGCTGTGGGAGGCCGCCGTCAACGAGGCCGGCTCATTGCGCCAGGACGATGTCATTGCGGCACTCGATCACGCGCGGATCGCCGACGGCCCAGGCGGGCCGGCCGAAATGGCGCCCGGCCAGCACCATGCGCGCATGAACATGTATATCGGCCAGGCGAAGGGCGGAAAATTCGAGATCGTCAAAAGTCTCGGCGCGATCGAGCCCGGCGAGGCAATGGTGCGTCCGGCGTCGAAACTCCGCGCCGCAGGCTAGATCGGGGAATTCAGCGCGCACGGGCCGCAAAAACGGACCTGCGCGCTGACCCGATTCAGCCTTCCTTGAGCCACTTCGCAATTTTCGGCGCGAAGTAGGTCAATACCCCGTCGGCGCCGGCGCGGTTGAAGCTCATCATGGTTTCGAGAACCGCCAGACGCTCGTCGAGGAAGCCTTTTTCGGCGCCGGCCATGATCATCGAATATTCGCCCGACACCTGGTAGACGAAGGTCGGCATGGCGAAGGCGTCCTTCACCCGCGCAATGATGTCGAGATAGGGCAGGCCGGGCTTGACCATCACCATGTCGGCGCCTTCCTCGATGTCGAGCGCGGTTTCGCGCACCGCTTCGTCGCCATTGGCCGGATCGAGGTAATAGGTTTTCTTGTCGCCCTTGAGCAGTCCGCCGGTGCCGACCGCCTCGCGATACGGGCCGTAGAAGCATGAAGCGAATTTCGTCGCATAGCTCATGATCGCCACGTCATGGTGGCCGGCGGCGTCGAGCGCCTGGCGGATCGCGCCGATGCGCCCGTCCATCATGTCGGAGGGGGCGATGATGTCGGCGCCGGCCTCGGCCTGCAGCACCGCGGCTTGCGCCAGTTGCGCCACCGTCTCGTCGTTGAGGATGATGCCATCGCGCAGAATCCCGTCATGGCCGTGGCTGGTGAACGGGTCGAGTGCCACGTCGGTGATGATGCCGATGCCGGGCACGGCCTTCTTGATCGCCCGCGTCACACTGTTGATGACATTGTCGGAATTGAGGATTTCCGAACCGGTCGCGTCGCGCTTGGCAAGGTCGACATAGGGAAACGTGGCGATCGCCGGAAGGCCGAGCTCGGCCGCCTGCTGTGCCGCTTCGACCGCGAGATCGGCGCTCATCCGCTCGACGCCGGGCATCGCTGCAATCGCTTCGCGCTTGCCCTTGCCCTCGATGATGAAGATCGGCCAGATCAGATCGTTGACCGACAATTCGCGTTCGCGCACCAGCCGCCGCGACCAGTCGAAGCGGCGGTTGCGGCGCATGCGCTTTCCGCCAGTGATGGCGTCGACGTCGGGCAGGGGCGTTTGGCCTTTGATGTCGGAAACGTGGCGCATGGCCGGACTTCAAGGCCCCTCCCGGGCGCTTGTCAACCGGGCGCGCTTGGCCTAGCGCTGCGAGGATCCAGTGCGTTGGCGACAGGACGGCAAGGCAAACCAATCGTGGAAGAACGCGAAAAGAATCCGACCGCACGCCGCATCGCCCAGGCCGAAGCCATTTTTCTGCGCATCGTCGCTCTCGCGCTCCTCTATTTCGCCATTCTGTACTGGATGCGCGTCACCGGCCTTTCGCCGGGCCCCGAATCGGGCTTCGACCGCATGTCCAATCACTGGCGCGTGGTTTCGGCCTCGCTGTCGGTGGTGTTGCCGGTGGCGGCGCTTGGCCTATGGGGCCTGCACGCCTGGGGCGTGGTGGTGTGGATCGGCGCGGCGGTGGCCGAAATCGCCATGTATGGCCTGCTGCAATCGATGTTCGGCACCGATACGCCGAGGCTCATCTTTCACCTCGTCGCGCTGGCAATTCTGGCCGCTCTCTTCGTCGCCCGCCAGACGATGACGCGCCGCCGGCCGGCGAGAAACGAACGCTGAGCGCCATTCTCCCGAAATGCCGGCACTGCCGGTTTGCTTGACGCAAGTCAAAGCCGAATGCTTCCCGCGACCATAGCGTGATTTTGGGAGGCGTGGCCATGAGCGCGACCAAGAAGGCTGATTCCAATGCGACCGGCGGATGGATCGTTCGCCTTTGGCGATTCCTGTGGAGGCCGAGCACTGCCCTGTCGTTGGCGTCACTGCTGATCCTGGGATTTTTCGGCGGCATCGTTTTCTGGGGCGGTTTCCACTGGACGCTCGAACTGACGAACACGGAGACATTCTGCATCTCCTGTCATGAGATGCGCGACGAGCCCTTCAAGGATCTCGAAAAGTCGATTCATTTTGTCAATCGCACCGGAACGCGCGCGATTTGCTCGGACTGCCACGTGCCACACGAATGGGCTTCCAAAATCCGCGCCAAGATCATTGCAAGCAAGGACCTGTTTTTTCACATCACCGGCAAGATCGACACGCCGGAGAAATTCGAGCAGCACCGCCTCGGCATGGCGTTGTCGGTGTGGCATTCGATGAAAGCCAGCGACTCCCGGGAATGCCGCAACTGTCACCAAAACGTCTGGAAGGACATGAGTGCCGAGTGGGGCGGGGCCCAGCGCAACCACCAGATCGCCCTTGAGAATGGCCACCTGACCTGCATCGATTGCCATCAGGGAATCGCCCACACGTTGCCCAAGGAGTTCGTGCGGCCGACGGCGGAGCAGTTGGTCGCCAACGTCAACGAGTGGCTGCAGAAGCTCGACGAGATTTACGCCAAGCCAAAATGATGCAGTGCGGTTGACTCACGTCAACGCGGGCATGGGCACGTGGTGAGAATTTGAAACAGTCCGATGAAGTCATTCGGACGTGCTAGCCCCAGGAGGGTATGATGAAACTTAGCCGAATGATTACGGCAGCGATGCTTACCGCCGGGATGGTCGGATCCGCCGGCGTTGCACAGGCGGCCAATTTCTTTTTCGAAGGCGACATGGTTCGCGGTGCTTCGCAGGACGGAGCGACCGGCCCGACCTGCGTGCTGACCAGCCAATACATGCGCAAGGAACACGTCACTTGGCGTGTGCGCGTTCTGGGCGCCGATGGAACCCCGGCCGACGACAAGGTGCTGAAAGGCCTGACGGTCGTGCTGAGCGACGGTTCCAAGTTCGACATGCATTACGGAACCCATCCGCGCAAAAATCCGACCGACAAGTTCTGGGCGACATCCTGGGCCATTCCCGCCGACTACCCGACGGGCACGGTCGAATACAAGGTCGTCGCCACCGACATGGACGGCAATGCGCATGAGTGGACGCCGTTCAATGTCGACTTGTCGAAGCTGATGGTCATCCCCGGTGAAGCGGTGTTCACCAAGTAGGCACACCGGAAATCGAAAGGGAAACGACATGAGCAACAAATTCGCATTCCGCGGATTCGCGATCGCCGTTTCGGCAATCGCAATCGGATTCGCATCCGAGGCGGTGGGCGCACAGCGCGCCGCCGAACTGGGCCCGTCCGTAAAACTGGTTGAACCCGCCGGCGGCTTTGTCGGCAGGCTCGCGGTCGAACCCGAACACGGAGCGATCGGCACCCCGATTGCCGTGCGCGGGTCCGGCCTGCCCGCCGGACAGCAGTTCGATCTTGTCTGGCGTACGGTCAAGGGCAAGTGGAAGGTCGAGAATGCCGAGTATAACGGCCGCGATTATGCGCCGGTCGGCTATCGCATCGCCACCGTGACGACCGACGCCAACGGCTCTTTCGAGGCGAAGTTCGAGGCGCCGGACGATTTCGGCTTCTGGCACGACGTGACCGTTCAGCAGGGCGATCGCCTGTTTATCCAGGCGGCGTTCAATGTCGACATGACCGTCGACATCTCGCCGCAGAACGGTCCGGTCGGGACACCGATTACCGTCGACGTCAAAGGCATCGGTTGGCGGCAACTGCAGAACAGCTGGCTGCTGCTCTACGACAACAACTTCACCGGCTGGATGTCGTCGGTGACGAACGAGGGATCGGCGAAGTTCACGATCCCGGCCGCCGGCAAACCGGGCACGCATGTCCTGGAAGTGCTGCACGGCGATTTCACTTTCCCGTACCGCAACATGCAGCAGTCGCCCGAGCCGCTGCGCCCGCGCTTTGCCATTCCCTTCGAGATCACGCAGGGAGAGGCGGTGTTGCCGCCAGCGCCCGAGCTGCAGGTGCAGACGCAAATCCGCGGCCTGCCGCAACAGGGCCAGCTCGCGGCCGAACCGGCATTCGCCAATGTCGGACAGCCGGTCGTCATAGGCGGCACCGGGTTCGAACCGAACAAGGCCTATCCGCTCTACTGGTCGACGGTCACCGGCAATCGCGTTGCCGGAACCGGATGGGAAGAGCGCGAACGTGTCATTGCAACAGCGACAGCGGACGCGTCGGGCAGGCTGGAGTATCGGCTGAGCGCTCCGGACGATCTCGGCGGGGTCCACAAGGTTCGTGTGGAAACCGCTGGCGGTGACGTTGCCGGCAACTTCTGGATTGCGCCTTCGGCGTTGCCGCTCGATGTCAGCAGCGGTCCGGCTGGAACGCAGTTCACGGTCCACCTGAAAGGCGTCGGCTGGACGGAGACGGCCAACATCTACGCGATCAACTACGACAACAGCTACATCGGCTATGCCTGCGGCTTCAACAGCCAGGGCGATGTCGTGATCTACCTGAAGGCAACCGGCGCGCCGGGCTGGCACTTCATCGATCTGTATCCCGCCGTCTACAAGGGCAAGGAGGGGCGGCCGATCAATTTCCGGCTTCCGCAACTGACCTACGCGACCGACCATCCGGGCGAGGACCTTCCGAGGTTCCAGTTTGCCATCAAGGTCGAGGGCGAGACGACCAACTGATCGTATCGCCAACCGAAAACGAAGCGGCCGCTGGCAACAGCGGCCGCTTTTTTTCGCCTTCGACCCCATGCCGGCACACCGATCTTGACGCAAATCAAGGCGACGACCGCGCCATGCGTCATGATGGGCGTGTTTCCGGCGGCATTCGCCGCAATTCGAAAGAAAGGGATGGAGAAAATGTTCGCCACCGATTTGACCCAGTACAGTAGTCGGCGAGCTACCGGCGCGATCGGTGCGGGAATTCTCGCCGGTCTTGCCGGCGGCGCCGCCGAAATCGCCTGGATCGGCATTTATGAAAATGTCGCAGGCGGCGACGGTGCCGTTGTCGCCGGCGCCGTCGCGCAAACGCTGATTCCCGGCCTGGCGCCGGGAGCGGCAGCCGTCGCGCTCGGCCTTGCCATTCACATGGCGCTGGCCGCAGCCCTCGGTATCGCTATCGCGCTTGCCGTTTCGGCGCTGCTGCCGCGCCTGGTCGGCACGGTTGTAGAGCCGGTCGCCATCGTGCTGGCGCTGATCGGCGTGTGGACGATCAATTTCTTCGTCGTCCTGCCGGCGATCAATCCGGATTTTGTGGCGCTGTTGCCGCTGCAGGTAAGCCTTGCTTCCAAGGTTCTGTTCGGCGTCGCCGCAGCGTTCGTGTTTCGGTTCGTGCACCGTCCGCACGCGGCCCTTCGGCCAACTGCATAAGGAGACATTCAATGTCCAAGGAAATGATTTTGATGGTACATCCGACCTTCGGCGTGCTCGCCCTGATCGGAGCGGTCTGGGTATTCGTCGAGGCAATGAACGCCAACCCGGCCAACGCAGCGCGCATCCGCACGGTAGGCGTGCTGACGGCGGTCCTGGTGTGGTTCGCCTATGTCGCCGGCGGTTATTTCTACGTGCTGTTCTACAGCGCCGACAAGGCACTGATCCTGTCCGGCCCATGGACCTTCGCCCATTCGTTCTTCATGGAGACGAAGGAGCACGCCTTCTTCATGGTGCTGCTGCTCGCCACCTTCCTGGCGTTCGCCGTCCAGGCCGATGTCGGCAAATCGGGCGCCGCGCGCAAGCTGGTGCTCTATGTCTCCGGTTTCGTCGCGCTGATGATCTTCGCCATGGACGGCGCCGGCGCGGTGATCAGCATGGGCGCGAAGGTCGCGCTCCTTGCCAAACAAGTTTCCTAAAGGAGGTGCAATCATGTCCGCTACGCAAGTCAGACTAGCCGCCGGACCGGCAGCAATGTCCGTAAGCCAGGCGAAACAGGGCGTCGATTCGGTTGGCGCCACCATCACCGGTTTCGGTCTTTCCTATGCGATCACCGCGGTCTTCAACGTGCTGCTGGTCATCTTCAAGGAGAACGTCGCCGGGGTCGAAGACTTCATGAAAGGGCTGACCGGCCACCACTGGATCACGCACGGCCTGTTCAACTTGATCGTGTTCCTGGTGCTCGGCCTGATCCTCGCCCGCACCGCCGCCGCCGCGACCATGCCGGTCAATCGCTTGATCGGCTATGTCGCCTGGTCGACGGTCCTCAGTGGCCTCGCGCTCGCCTTTTATTTCACGGTCGCCTGAGCCGCTGCCGCAATGCCAACAACGGGCGCGCCATCCACGGCGCGCCCGTTTTCTTTGGCGCTACACCGCAGGATTGTCCCAATTCCGGTCAATTTCGCGTCGCGCGGGTAACCGGCAATTAAGCCTGCCGTTTAAGTCGAATTTTATCCGAATGCGCTACGTTCGCCGCCGAGTGGGAGGAAACAATCCCACCGGGGACAGGAAGGCTTTCATGATGAAGAACGCGAACGGACTGGTCGGCAAGGCCATCGACCCGGCGCCGACCGGCGACATCAAGACATCGTACCTGGAGGCGCTGACGCTGGTGGAGCGGCTGCATCGCCGCCTGCTCGACGTCATCAAGGACGAGTTCGACCGCCACGGCCGCAGTGACGTCAATGCGGTCCAGGCATTGCTGCTCTACAACATCGGCAATTCCGAACTCACCGCCGGCGAACTGCGCACCCGCGGCTATTACCTCGGCTCGAACGTTTCTTATAATCTGAAGAAACTGGTCGAGCAGGGGCTGATCCATCACCAGCGCTCGCGCATCGATCGGCGTTCGGTGCGCGTCAGCCTGACCGAGGATGGCGCCAAGATCGCCCAGATGATCGAGAAGCTCTATCACCGCCATGTCGGTTCGATCGAACAGGTCGGCGGCATCTCGTCGGACGAGTTCGCCCGGCTCAACAAGTCACTGCAGCGCCTCGAGCGCTTCTGGACGGATCAGATTTTGTATCGGCTCTGAGTTTGTCCCGGCCGATCTGTCACCGACGCGCCCGCCGGCAACGGCGGGCGTGTTGGCGCTGTCCGTCAGGCGGCTTTCAGCCTTTCCCACTCCCGCTCGAATTGAAGCACGTATTGTGCCGCTTCTTCTTCCGGCAGCAGGCGCGCCATGTCGGGGAAGATTTTGCGGTAGAGGCTCTGCTGCGGCCGGTCCCAAGGCATGGTCTCGGCCGCCCGCGCCTCGGCGAGGATGCCGTCGAGACGGCGACGGACCTTCACGGGGTCCGGCTTCTAGGTGGGCTGGAGCGTTTCGCCGGGGCCGAAGAGGTCGGGTTGCTTTCGATTCGTCATCTGACAATTCTTGCCCATTGATCGCCGCTGTGCAAATTCAGGGTTGTGGGCAATGCTGCGGAACCTGTCGAAAAATTTATCGCGCGCTGGGGCGGCAGCACCGGCGGTGCGGAACGCGCCAACTATGCCCTGTTCCTGACGGAACTTTGCGAGATCATAGGCGTCGAACGTCCCGAACCGGCCGGCGCGGAAACCGAACTGAACCACTACGTTTTCGAGCGGGCCGTAACGTTCCGCGAGGCCGGCGACCGGATTGGCCACGGCCGCATCGATCTCTACAAACGCGGATGCTTCGTCCTTGAAGCCAAGCAGAGCCGGTGGAAAGACGGTAAGAAGGCGATTCCCGGCCAATCCGACCTGTTCACCGCCGAAACCGATGCCGCCAAGTCCAGCCGCGCCGACCGGCGCTGGGACGTCCTGATGATGAACGCCCCGCCGGCAGGCGGAGGAATACGCCAAGGCACTGCCAGCAGAAGACGGATGGCCACCCTTCGTGCTGGTCTGCGATGTTGGCTATTGCATGGAAGTCTATGCCGACTTTACGGGACAGGGCAAAAACTACGCTCAGTTTCCAGATCGGCGCGGCTTTCGCATTTTTCTGCAAGACCTGCGCAATGAAGCAATTCGCGAACGCCTGAGGGCAATCTGGACCGATCCGAAGGCTCTCGACCCGACCGCAAAGGCGGTGCGCGCGTCGCGCGCGATCGCCAAGCGTCTGGCCGAAGTTTCGAAGCGGCTTGAAGCGCGAAAGGTCGATGGCAAGCCGGTGCATGATCCGGAGGAAATCGCGGCTTTCCTGATGCGCTGCCTGTTCACCATGTTCGCGGAGGACATGGAACTGTTGCCGAAGGACTCATTCCGCGACCTGCTGGGGCGCTGCACCGTGGCCCCGGAAAAATTTGCGCCGATGGTCCAGCAACTCTGGCAGGCGATGGACAAGGGCGAATTCGCCTACGGCATCGAAGCCGTGGTCCGCCGCTTCAACGGCAGTCTCTTCCACGACGCCAAGGTGCTCGAACTTGCCGCCGAGGAAATTGGCGAATTGAAGGAAGCCGCCGAGGCCGACTGGACAGGAGTCGATCCATCGATCTTCGGAACGCTTTTAGAACAAGCACTCGATCCGGTGGAACGGTCCCGCCTCGGCGCTCACTACACGCCGCGCGCCTATGTCGAGCGGCTGGTTGATTGCGACAATCATCGAGCCGCTGCGCGAGGATTGGCAGAACGTCCGCAACACCGCCGAGCGCCTGTCGCTCGAAGGCCGAAAGACGGAGGCGATCGGCGCGGTGAGGCGTTTCCATGAGGCCCTGTTCAATACTCGCGTACTCGATCCGGCCTGCGGCACCGGCAATTTCTTGTATGTTTCTCTGGAATTGATGAAGCGCCTCGAAGGGGAAGTGCTGGAGGCGTTGCTCGACCTTGGTGGACAAGAGGCGTTGCAAGGGCTCGACCGCCACGAGGTCGATCCGCACCAGTTTCTCGGCATCGAGATCAACGCGCGTGCCCGCCACATCGCCGAGTTGGTGCTGTGGATCGGCTTCCTGCAATGGCACAAGCGGAACAAGGGCGAATTGCCGGGCGATCCGGTGCTGCGCGACTACAGGAATATCGTCCACGCAGATGCGGTGTTGACCTGGGAAGGATATCCGGTCCCCACCGTTGTTGACGGCAAGGAGGCGGCGCCGATGGCACGGCGGCCAGACTGGCCGGAAGCGGAATTCATCGTCGGTAACCCGCCATTTATAGGCAAAGGTTCGATGATGCGATCTGCGCTAAGCGATTTCTATGTCGAGACGCTTTGGGAAGTCCACCCCCAGATGAACGAAAGCGCCGATTTCGTCATGTTTTGGTGGGACCACGCGGCGGAGCTGTTGACCCAAAAGGGGAGCAAGCTAAGGCGCTTTGGGCTTGTTACTACCAACTCGATAACCCAAGTTTTCAATCGGCGGGTTGTAGAGCGATATTTGGGTGCAAAATCTCCGCTTTCTTTGCTCTTTGCAATTCCGGATCATCCGTGGACCAAAGCGACACCGGATTCAGCATCAGTGCGAATTGCGATGACAGTCGGCTCCGACGGGCGGAGCGACGGACACCTGGTCGAAGTCATCCACGAAGAGGATTTGGACACGGATGAACCGAAGATCGAAACGCGCGTTTCCCTAGGCAGAATAAATGCTGACCTATCGATAGGCATCGACATAACCGCTACACAGCCGCTGCAGTCCAACCTTGGCCTGTCCTGTAACGGCATGATGCTAGCAGGACGCGGTTTTGTGTTATCGCCTTCGGAAGCTGAACATTTGATAACCCAAGACGGTATCGGGGCCAAATCAGTCGTAAGACCGTTCATCAATGGCGGTGAACTGGTCCGCAAATGGTCGCGGAGATACGTTATTGACCTTTTCGGGCTGACTGAAGACAACGCAAGAAAAAGACATCCGGCTATTTTTCAACATCTAATTCACACGGTTAAGCCGGAGCGTCAAAAGAGCCGCGATCGGGCTTTCAAAACCAATTGGTGGCTTTTTGGGCGGTCGCGGCCGCAAATACGAGCGGGTAATCGCGATATTTCCAGATTTATGGGAACCACCGAAACGTCCAAGCATCGCCTGTTTCAGTTCTTGAGCACCGAAGTGCTCCCGGATCACATGATCATTGCCATAGCTTCCGATGACGCGTTCCATCTCGGCGTGCTGTCGTCGCGGTGGCACGTGATGTGGGCAATCCGTTCCGGCGGCTGGTTGGGCTATGGCAATGATCCGCGCTATTCCAAATCCCGCTGCTTCGATCCATTCCCCTTCCCTGACCCCGACGCGCAAACCCGCGCCGAGATCGCCGCGATTGCCGAGGAGATCGACGCGCATCGCAAGCGGGCGCAGGCCGAGCACGGTGTAACGCTGACGCAGATGTACAATGTGCTGGAACGATTGCGTGCCGCAGCGGACCCGGACGACCTTTCGGCCGAGGAGCACGATATCTATCAGAGTGCGCTGGTCGGAACGTTGAAACATCTTCACGAACGGCTTGATGCCGCCGTCGCGCGCGCCTATGGCTGGCCGGCCGAACTGCCAGAAGCCGAAGTTTTAGAGCGCCTTGTCGTGCTCAATCGTGAACGCGCGGCGGAGGAGCGGCGGGGCACGATCCGCTGGTTGCGGCCCGACTATCAGATTCCGCGATTTGGCGCCGAGCCGGGCAAAGCGCAGATCGAAGCCGAACTGGAAGGCGGGGCGGGCGACGGCATGGCCGAGGAAAAGCCGGCCGTAAAGAAACTTTCCTTCCCGAAATCCGAAATCGAGCAGACGATTGCCGTCACGCTGGTGCTGGCGCGGGCGGACGCGCCAGTCTCGGCGGCTGATATTGCCCGCCAGTTCCGCAAGGCACGCGAGGCCGAGAAGAAAATAGCGTTCACGCTCAGCGCCCTCGCCCGCATGGGACAGCTTTCATCAGCCGACGGGGGCCAATCCTTCCGATTGAAGAAAACCGGATAAGGCTTTGGAATCTTTGGATCGGGCAGTCGCAACGCGGATTTCTTTTTCGAGCGATTCCGCCAAACCTCTGTTCCCATTCACCATTCACGATTCACCAAAAAAATCTGTCCCCGCCCTCGAAACCTCCCTTATCCTGCCCCCGTCGCTGTCTTGCGAGGCCGGGGGTACCGCCGGGTTCAATCGGGGCAGCGGCCGGCGCCCGCGCCAGTCGCTTTCACGGAAGCGATTGTCCCGGGCCGGCGACTAAAGGTTTCCCGCCGGGCACTACGACCCGGCTGCCACGACCGCTGGTCCCAAGCCGGCCTGCCGCCCGTAAGGTTTGCTGGACAGGTCGGCCGGAGCGAAACGAATTGTCGCTGTGTCAGACGCCGACGCGGGGCTGCATGGCAGCCACGATCTACCCCACGGCTAGAGGCTGACCTTGCAGCCCCGCGCCTCGCAACTCTCACACCACGGGCAGCGATGCCGCGTGAACGGTGAAACGCGTCAAAACCTGCCTGAAACTTGCCCCTTTTTGATGGTTGAGATGCCGACAGTTTGATTTTCCGCATTCGTTTGCCGCATGTTAACCATGCCGGAACGAGGGTTCGCGGGCGAGAATCAGCACTACGCGAACCACGCGTTGCGCCAATCGGGCTGAGGGATCATGGGTCGAATGCATCGCAGGCATTTTCTCGGCGCGGCAGCCGGGTTCGCCGCCGCCGCCGCGGCCCATTCCGCCGCTGCCCAGGCGAAGAACCCGATCGAAAAGCTGCTGCAAAGCCCGCGCCGCGGCCAGTGGAGCGACGAGTTCGACGCCCGGCGCGGCGATACCGATCCCGGCGGCTCGAACGTACCGGTATTTTCCGACCGCACGCCGGGTTTCATCGAGCAGGCGATTGCCGACTACAACCAGATCGCGCTCAACGGCGGCTGGCCGGTGGTGCCGGCGAACCAGAAGATGAAGCTCGGCGAGGCCTGGACTGCGGTCCAGCTGCTGCGCAAGCGCCTGATCGTTTCGGGCGACCTTGCCCCGACCGCCGGCGATTCGATGACGTATGACAGCTGGGTCGAGGCGGCGGTGCGTCGCTTCCAGGCTCGCCACGGTCTGCCGCCGGACGGCGTCATGGGCAAATACACTTTCGCGGCGATGAACGTGCCGCCGTCGATCCGCCTCGGCCAGCTCGAAACCAACCTGGTGCGGCTGCGCTCGATGGCCGGCTATCTCGGCGACCGCTTCGTCATGGTCAACATTCCCGCCGCCCAGATCGAGGCGGTCGAAAACAGCGTCGTCGTCCAGCGCCACCAAGCGGTGGTCGGCAAGATCGATCGCCAAACGCCGATCCTCAATTCCAAGATCCGCGAGATCATTTTCAATCCCGTACTGGACGGCGCCGAAATCGATTATCCAGAAGGACATCATCCCGCTGGTGAGGAAGGATCCCGACTACCTGAAGAACAACGGCATCCGCATCATCAATGAGGCGACCGGCGAAGAGATCGCGCCGGAAGCGATCGACTGGTCGACGGAAGAAGCGGTCGACTACATGTTCCGCCAGGATCCCTCCAAGATCAACGCGATGGCGACAACCAAGATCAATTTCGACAATCCGCACGCCGTCTACATGCACGACACGCCGCAGCAGAGCCTGTTCGGCCAGATCGAGCGCTTCCACTCCTCGGGCTGCGTGCGCGTCCAGAACGTGCGCGACCTTGTCGCCTGGCTGTTGCGCGACACGCCGGGCTGGGGCCGCACCGACATCGACAAGGCAATCGCCAGCGGCGCCAACACGCCGGTCGAGGTCGCCAACCCGGTGGCGCTCTATTTCACCTACATCACCGCCTGGTCGACACAGCCCGGCGTCGTGCAGTTCCGCGACGACATCTACCATCGCGACGGCGTCGAGGAACTGGCGCTCGGAACCCAGACGACGCTGTAGTGGCCGGCGATTACTTCATGCCGCAAGCGTCGGCATCTCGGCACGCCGGCGCGGCGTCTTTTTCGCCAAAATACCGAGATCGGCGAGCGCCTCGGCCACGGCCTGTTGCAGCGGCGTATGCGGCAGCGGCCCGATGACCGCTTCGAGCTTTTCGCCGGTGAGCCGGTGCGGGCGGCGCCAGAGATAGGCCATTTCGCACACCGACCGGATCTGCGGCATCGCCACTGCCAAAGTGCGCAGCAGCCACCACGGCACGCCCTTGGATTTCAGGCTGCGGCCGATGGCGGCCTCCGCCGCGCGCTGCATCTCCTCGCTGGTGACGTTGTGGCCGCCGAAATGGAACCGGGCGAAGGCCGGCAATTCGTCGGCATGTTCTGCAAGCCGCACGAAGGCACGGCCAAGGTCGGGCAGATAGGCCCACGCATGCACCAGGTCGCGCGGCCCGGGCGACGCGAAGCTGCCCTTGGCGACATCCTTTGCGACGATCAGGTCGAACCACGAGCCGCGTCCGTGCCCGCCATAAAAATCGCCGGCCCGCAGGATCAGCGTCTGGACGCCATGCTCGCGCGCTTCGCTCTCGAAAAGGGCTTCGGCCTCGATGCGGACCGCCGCCTTGGCGTGGTCGCCGACAAACGGCGTCGTCTCGGTCGGATGCTCAGGGATAGCCGTGCCGAAATTGTAGACATTGCCGGGGAACAGATGCGCCGCGCCATTGGCTTTCGCCGCCGCCACGACATTGCGCGCCAGCGGCATCACCAGACGCTGCCATTCGGCGTTGGTGTATTTCGGGTTGAGCCCGTTGAAGATGAAATCGCAACCGCGCGTCGCCTCGATCAATTCTTTCTCCACGGTCGCATTGGCGGCCTTATACTCAATGCCGGCGATGTCGCCTTTGCCGGATCGGGTGATTGCCCGCACGTTCCAGCCGGCCTCGGCGAATGCGATCGCCGCAGCCCGGCCGAGGCGCCCATTGGCGCCGAGTACCGCGATTGTGTGTGTTTTGCTGGCCATGGCCCGCCTCCGTCGGTTCGTACCTGCCGCTATTTAGGTGCAGAGTTTGAATTGAAAATGTCGAATTTTGCATGTTTAATATTCAAAAATGAATTGCTCTCAATCTACGACGGCCGCGGGGCGGAATGATGGTGGCAGAATTCGACTGGAATCTGGTCAAGAGTTTCCTCGCCGTCATCGAGGCCGGCTCGCTCGCCGGCGCGGTTGCGGCGAAAGGCTTGAGCCAGCCGACGCTCGGCCGCCACATCGACGAACTCGAATCGGCGCTCGGAGCCGTCCTGTTTGTGCGCGGCCGCGCCGGCATGCAGCCGACCGAAGCGGCAATCGCGGTTGCCGCGGCGGCGAAATCGATGCGCCAGTCCGGGGCGGCGTTGACCATGGCAGTTGAAGGGCAGGGCGCTTCCGCCGAAGGCACCGTGCGCATCACCGCCAGCGATGTGGTGTCGACGTTCATCCTGCCGCCGATCCTGGCTCGACTGCTGGCCGACCAGCCGGGCATCGCCGTCGAACTGGTGCCGTCCAACGAACAGGCAAATTTGCTGAGCCGCGACGCCGACATTGCCATCCGCATGGTGCGGCCGACCCAGAACGACCTGATCGCCCGCAAGGTCAACGACATGGGCATGGGCGTATACGCACGCCGCGACTATCTCGATCGCGTTGGCACGCCGACCGGGTTTGCCGATATCGCCGGCCATGTCGTCATCGGCTATGACCGCTCGAGCCTCATCATCGACGCCATGGCTCGCATGGGCCTGAAAGCCGATCGCGATTTCTTCCGCTTCCGCTGCGACGACCAGGTCGCCTGCTGGCGAGCCGTCTGCGATGGCATCGGCATCGGCTTCGGCCCGAATTTCCTTGCCCGCCGCGAACCGGCGCTTGTCCGCCTCATGCCTGAAATGGAAATCGAGGCACTGCCTGTCTGGCTGGTTTCGCACCGCGAACTGCGCACCAGCGCCCGCATCCGCGCGGTCTCCGACTATCTCAGCGAACGCCTCGCTGCCCTGCCGCTCGGCGTTTCCGCTCAGGCGCAGGAATCGCTACCGGGCTGAATCACCGGTGTGGTCATCTGACTGGCGGATTGCGGCGGCTGGTCGGATAGGATCCCCGCCCTCACCAGTGCATCGAGCAGGTGGGCGGAGTCGTCGGGCCGGCGGTAGTGCAGTGTCGGCACGAAGGTTTCCCGGCTGAACTTCGGGTCGATTTCCCTGACTTTCGCCGCATGCGCCGCCGCAGCCGTTGTGTCGCCCATCCACGTATAGGCTGCGGCGACAAACGCGTGCTGGCCGGCGTCCATGCTCGACAGATGCATGAAGGCCTCGATTGCATCGCCATAAAGGCGGGCGTTGAAGTGAGCCTTGCCGAGATGGCTCCAGAACCGCGCCGGATGATGCGGGTTCAGCCGCATCGCTTTCCTGATCCACTCGGCTCCCTCTTCCGGCCGCCCGAGCCAGGTCAGCAGCTCGCCCTGCTGCACGACGACAAGATCGTAGTTGGGATTGAGTGACAGCGCCCGCTCCTGGTGGTAGCGGGCCTTGGTATGGTCGTTTTGCATGATGTGCATCGCCGCCAGGATGCGATGAACATCAGCGTCATTGTCGTCGAGCGTCAGCGCCTTTTCCAGTTCCGCCGAAACCTCCGTAAACGCCGCGTCCTGGTCCTTGATCCAGCCATATCCCCAAGCCTGGCCGAGGATGCAGCCGCGCCAGGCATGCGCATGCGCATAATCGGGATCGAGTTCGACGGCCCGGGTGATCAGTTTCTGAGCCTGCTCATTGTCTGCGCGATTGCTGCGGTGATGCAGGACTTTCGCCGCGAGCACGCATTCATAGGCGGCAAGATTCGACGGCGTCTTGCGCGCGATCACGTCGCGCTGGGCAGCTTCGACGCGCCCGGGCAAGGTCGCCACGATCGCCGAGGTGACTTCGTCCTGGAGTGCGAAAATGTCGTCGAGCTTGCGATCGTATTTCTCTGCCCAGATATGGGCATCGCTTGCCGTGTCGATCAGCTGCACGGTTACGCGCACATTGCCGCCAGCTTTGCGCACGCTGCCTTCGACGATGTATTGGGCGCCAAGCTTTTGGGCGATCTCGCGCAGATTGGCGCTCTGGCCCTTGTAGACAAAGGTCGAGTTGCGCGAGACCACGAACAGTTCGTGGTGGCGCGAAAGTTCGGTGATGATGTCTTCGGTCAGGCCGTCGACGAAGAATTCCTGCTCCGCGTCGCCGCTCATGTTGGCAAAAGGCAGCACCGCGATGGCCGGCTTTGCCGCCGCTCGCGGCTCGGCGCCGGCGGCCGGGCCGTCGGCTGTTGGCTGGGCGTCGAGTACGACGCGCCACACCTGCAGCTGCCTCGACATGTTTTTGAACGATTTCTTGCCGAGATCTTCGAACGTAATTCCGATCCGGTCGAAAACCTGGTCGTAGACGGCCTGGGTGACACAGATGCCGCCCGGATCGGCGATCTGTTCGAGCCGGGCAGCGACATTGACGCCGTCGCCGTAGATGTCGCCCTCGTCGAAGATGATGTCGCCGAGATTGATGCCGACCCGGAACTGGATGCGGCGTGCCTCGGGAACATCGGCGTTGCGGCGCCGCATCCGGTCCTGGACCTCGGCAGCGCAGCGCACCGCATCGGACACGCTCTGGAATTCGACCAGCATGCCGTCGCCGGTCGTCTTGATAATGTTGCCCTGGTTCTTGGCGATCGCCGGGTCGATCAATTCGGCGCGATGCGTCCGCAGACGCTCGAGCGTGCCACGCTCGTCCGCCTCCATCAGGCGGGAATAACCGACCATGTCGGCGGCCAGGACGGCTGCTAGGCGCTGTTCCATCAACTTCCACCGCTAAAGCGGAAAGCCAATATACGCAAATCCGGCGATGAATGATGCATCAATTTGCCCGCCGCTCCCAAAAGCGCAATTAACGGGCCCCTGCGCGCCGGAAAATAGGTTCTTGCGCCTCAATTGCAAGGCCGCAGCCGGAGTTTCGCACGTCGCTTTCCGCGTAGCGGCGTTGGCGCGAGGCCGTCAATCGTGCTAGTGGCGCGCCGCTACTATCGGTTGCCTTGGCCGCCGCCGATTCCTCGACCGACCGGAGATTTTCCATGGCCCTGACACAGCCCGCGCCGCGCCCCGACAGCTTCTTTTCCGGCCCGCTCGCCGAGATCGATCCCGAAATCGCCGCCGCCATTCGCGATGAGCTGGGTCGCCAACGCCATGAGATCGAACTGATCGCCTCCGAAAACATCGTCAGCCGTGCCGTGCTCGAGGCGCAGGGCTCGATCATGACCAACAAATATGCCGAAGGCTATCCGGGCAAGCGTTATTATGGCGGCTGCCAGTTCGTCGATGTCGCCGAAACCCTCGCCATTGAGCGCGCCAAAAAGCTGTTCGGGGCCAACTTCGCCAACGTCCAGCCCAACTCCGGCAGCCAGATGAATCAGGCGGTGTTCCTGGCGCTGCTGCGGCCGGGCGACACATTCATGGGGCTCGATCTCAATTCCGGCGGTCACCTGACCCACGGTTCGCCGGTCAACATGAGCGGCAAGTGGTTCCACGTCGTTTCCTATGGCGTGCGCCGCGACGACCACCTGCTCGACATGGACGAGATCGAACGGCTCGCCCACGCGCATAATCCGAAGCTCATCCTTGCCGGCGGCACCGCCTATTCGCGCTTCTGGGACTGGCAGCGCTTCCGCGAGATCGCCGATTCGGTCGGCGCCTGGCTGATGGTCGACATGGCTCATATTGCCGGTCTCGTGGCTGGCGGCGTTCATCCCTCGCCGGTTCCGCACGCCCACGTTGTCACTACGACGACGCACAAATCGTTGCGCGGTCCGCGCGGCGGACTGATCCTGATGAACGACGAGGAAATTGCCAGGAAGATCAATTCGGCGGTTTTCCCCGGCCTTCAAGGTGGGCCGCTGATGCATGTCATCGCCGCCAAGGCGGTGGCACTGCGCGAAGCGTTGCAGCCCTCGTTCAAGCTCTATGCCAAGGCGGTGGTCGACAATGCCCGCGCGCTCGCCGAGCACCTGAAGACCAACGGCCTCGATATCGTCTCCGGCGGCACCGACAACCACCTGATGCTGGTCGATCTGCGGCCGAAGAACGCCACCGGAAAGCGCGCCGAGGCCGCGCTCGGCCGCGCCAACATCACCTGCAACAAGAACGGCATACCGTTCGATCCGGAAAAGCCGTTCGTGACATCGGGCATCCGCCTCGGCACGCCGGCCGGAACGACGCGCGGCTTCGGCATCGCCGAATTCCGCCAGATCGCCGAACTGATCACGGAAGTGCTCGACGGCTTGAAATCGGCAAATTCCGACGACGGCAACGCCGCAGTGGAAGCCGCCGTCAGGAAAAAGGTGATGGCGCTGACCGAACGGTTTCCGATCTACCCGGATTTCTGAGATGCGCTGTCCCTATTGCGGACACGCCGAATCGCAGGTCAAGGATTCGCGCCCGACCGAAGACGGCGCCTCGATTCGCCGCCGCCGCGTCTGTTCGGGCTGCGGCGGCCGCTTCACTACCTTCGAGCGCATCCAGTTGCGCGAACTGACCGTGGTCAAGAAATCGGGCAAGCGCTTCGCCTTCGACCGCGAGAAGCTCGAGCGCTCAATCCACACCGCCTTGCGCAAGCGCCAGGTCGAGCCCGAAAAGGTCGAGCGAATGATTTCCGGAATCGTTCGCCAGCTCGAATCGATGGGCGAGGACGATATCCCGACCTCCGAAATCGGCCGCCTGGTCATGGAAGGCCTGAAGCAGATCGACGAAGTCGCCTATGTCCGCTTCGCCTCCGTCTACAAGGATTTCCGCGAGGCCAAGGATTTCGAGGCGTTTCTGCGGGAGATGGAGAAGCGGGAGTGAAGCCGTTCGGCTATTTGGGAGCGTCTCTGGGTTCTCGGCGGCCATCGAAGATGCTGAGAACGGCGATTGTGTCGCCTTCAATTCGGTAGAATCCGAAAGTTCGTTTGCGGGATCGCAAATGTGCGAATGCCGGCTTTGGATGTGGCATGCCCGGCCAGCGGGGCCGAACGCAAAAGCTTCAACACATCCTCAATTCGGCCGAAAAGACGTTCTCCGGCGGCGGGATTATTACTGAGGAAGTAATTGCTGATCGAGGCGATTTCCCGATAGGTGCGGCGGGATATCCGAACCTTCATTTGGGCCGGTGCCGCGCAAAGATCTCTTCTACTTCTTCATCGCTTGCATAGCGGCCGGCTTCGACATCGGCCAAGCCCTCTTCCACCGCCGCCCGCTCAGCCGGGCTAAGGACGTAAATTTCATCGTCGGCTGCGTCCAACAGCATTCGCGCCAACTCGTCCTGCCGTTCCGCAGATAGCTTCTCGAGTTTTTCGATTGCCAGTTTCAGCAGGCTTGTCATCGGGCGGCATCCAATCAATGGATTGATCGCGTTTCCAATGGCAAATATGCGCGTGCAATGTCCATCGATCAAGTTTCGAATAATACTCAAAAAGCCGACACCCGCTTCATGTCCGCCGCCATCCGCCTGGCGCGACGGGCCCCTAGCCATATAGCAATTTGCTTGACCAATGCTAGCGCAATGCTATACTTCACTTGTGCATGACAAGCCGCTCGAACCTTGGAAGTCATTGTGATGCGAGCGGACAAGTCTTACGCGATAGCCCTGAGCAAACCAGCGTTGAAATATCTGGTTCGAATGCAGCCGGCAGACGCCAAGCGGATTCGCACGGCGCTCGAAAAGTTGGGCGTCGATCCCGACCGCAAGGATATTGATGTGAAATCACTGAGCGGACGCCCCGCCTACAGGCTGCGCATCGGCAATTATCGCGTCATTTTCCAGCGCGACGACGTTGTTCGTGTTCTGGCTGTTGAACGCATCGCGCCGAGGGGCGATGTTTACAAAGGTTAGGAAAGCCTCATGAGCAGGATACAGATCATTCGCGATGAAGCGGGCAATCCGGCCTATGCGGTGCTCCCCTGGAAAGAGTATCGTGCGCTCGTGCCCGATGCCGCCGACGCGGCTCGGTCGAACGAGGAACTCTACGACGCTGCGATGGCGACCGGCGGGGAGTATTTCCCCCTCGAGGTTGTCGACCGTCTGATGGCCAGTGACAATCCGGTCAAGGTTTTTCGCCAATACCGCGGAATGACGCAGAAACAGTTGGCCGAGGTAGCCGGAATCGATGCGGTCTATCTCTCCCAGATCGAAACCGGCAAGCGGCGAGGTTCCACCCAAACACTTGGTAAGCTTGCCCGTGCGCTCGGCCTCGACATCGACGATCTTGTGGTCTGAGTTGGCCGGTTTTGCATATCAGTCGATCCAAGATGAACTCGATTGACATCCGCTTCATGTCCGCCGCGATCCGCCTGGCGCGGCGCAATCTCGGGCGCACTGGCACCAACCCGTCCGTCGGCTGCCTGATCGCGGCCGACGGCGTCATCGTCGGCCGCGGCGTTACCGCGCCGGGCGGACGGCCGCATGCCGAGCCGATTGCGCTCGCCGAAGCCGGCGGGTTGGCGCGCGGCGCCACCGCCTATGTGACGCTGGAACCCTGCGCACACCACGGCCGCACGCCGCCCTGCGCCCAGGCGCTGATCGAGGCCGGAATTGCGCGCGTCGTTGCCGCCGGCGGCGACCCGGACGATCGGGTTTCGGGCCAGGGCTACGCGATGCTGCGTGAAGCCGGCATCAAGGTCGTGACCAGCATTTGCACTAGCGAAGCCGAAAACGATCTCGCCGGCTACTTGATTAAAAATGCCAGCAAACGCCCGGAAGTGATTCTAAAACTTGCAATTTCTGCCGATGGCCACCTCGGCGAAAAGGGCTGGGGCCAGGTCGCGATTACCGGGGCGGTCGCCCGCACCCAGGCGCAAGTCCTGCGTGCCACCTGCGACGCCATTCTCGTCGGCATCGGCACCGCGCTCGCCGACGATCCGCAATTGACGGTGCGATTGGCGGGCATGGAGGACCGCAGCCCGGTGCGCATCGTGCTCGACCGCGAGGCGCGGTTGCCGCTCGCTTCGGCCTTGGTGAAGTCGGCGCACCAAGTACCGGTCTGGCTCGCGGTCTCGCCCGCGGCACCGGCAGACCGCGTCGAGGCATTGCGCCACGCCGGCTGCCGAATTCTGGCAACCGAGATTGACGGGGGCCGCATCGCCCTGCCGGAACTGCTCGAAGACCTCGGCGCCCAAGGAATGATGCGGCTGCTGGTCGAGGGCGGCGCCGAAGTCGCGGCGTCGTTTCTGGCCGAAGGGTTGGTGGATCGGCTGATCGCGATTGCTTCGCCGCAACCTCTCGAAGTTGCTGCCCCGGTGAAGTCGCCGGTGCCGCCCGACGCCGAAATCGCCGGCTTCCGGCTGGCGCGCGAACTCGTCTTCGGCGAGGATCGCTGGCGCGAATTTATAAAGGCAAGTTGATGTTCACCGGAATCGTCACCGATATCGGCACCGTCGCGGCGGTCAACCGATCTTGCCGGCGGCAGGCGCCTTCGCGTCGATACCGTTTATGATCCGGCGACGATTGCCGTCGGTGCCTCGATTTGCTTGCGCCGGCGTCTGCCTGACGGTAACGGGCTTGCCGAAGGACGGCGACAATTCGCGCTGGTTCGAGGTCGAGGCCTGGGAAGAAGCCTTGCGCCTGACCACCGCCGGCAATTGGCAGGTCGGCACCCGCATCAATCTCGAGCGCGCGCTGAAGGTCGGCGACGAGCTCGGCGGCCACATCGTCTCGGGTCATGTCGATGGCCAGGCGCAAATCCTGTCGCGGGTTGAGGAGGGCGAAGCAGTGCGCTTCCGCCTGCGCGCGCCGCCCGACTTGGCGCGCTTCATTGCGCAGAAGGGTTCGGTCGCGCTCGACGGCACGTCGCTTACCGTCAACGCCGTCGACGGTGCCGAGTTCGACGTGCTGCTGATCCGCCATTCGCTCGCGGTCACGACCTGGGGCGAGCGGACGGCTGGCGACAAGGTCAATCTCGAAGTCGACGTGCTGGCGCGCCATCTCGTCCGCCTCGCCGAATTCGACGCGGGCATGGGCTGAACCCTTGCGTTGGGCAGGGCTCCATGGTTTGTGCCGGGCGATCAACGGCTCGCTTGCAACATGCCCACGCCCGCGCACATTCTGATCGTCGAAGCCCGCTTCTACGAGGACATAGCCGACGAAATGCTGTCCGGCGCGGTCAATGCACTCGAAAACGCCGGCGCCACTTACGACCGCATTTCGGTGCCGGGCGCGCTCGAAATCCCGGCGGCGATCGCCATGGCGCTATACGGCGCCGAAGTCAGCGGCACCCGCTATGACGGCTTTGTCGCGCTCGGCTGCGTCATCCGCGGCGAGACCGCACATTTCGATATCGTTGCCGGCGAATCGGCCCGCGCGCTGATGGACCTCGCCATCGAGGAATGCGTCGCCATCGGCAACGGCATCCTCACGGTCGAGAACAGCGAACAGGCTTGGGCCCGCGCCCGCGTCAGCGAAAAGAACAAGGCCGGCGCGGCGGCCGAAGCCGCACTCGCCATGATCGCAGTGCGCAAGCGGCTCGGGGCCTGACCGATGCAACCTGCCGCCGAATCCGGGCGGAACACGGCCCGCCAACAAGCGCGGCGCGGCGCGGCTCGCCGCGGTCCAGGCGCTCTACCAGATGGATGTTTCGGGCGGCGGCCTGACTCGAGACCGTCGCGGAATACGAAAGCCATCGCCTCGGCCAGGAGGTCGACGGCGACCAGTATCTCGCCGCCGATGCGGGCATGGTTTCGCGTCATCGTTGCCGGCGTCGTTGCGGGCCAAGCCAGCATCGATCCGGCGATCCAGGCGGCGCTGCCGGCTGAATGGCCGCTGGCGCGCCTCGACAATCTGCTGCGCGCCGTGCTGCGCGCCGCCGTCTTCGAACTGGCGCAACGCCGCGACGTGCCGGCCAAGGTTGTCGTCAACGAATATCTCGATGTCGCCCGCGCCTTTTTCGGCGACGAGGAGACCGGCCTGATCAACAAGGTGCTCGATCGCATCGGCCGGATCGAGCGGCCGCAGGAAATGGCGCGCCGGCGCAAATCCGGAGCCGCGAGTGACGATGGCCAAGAGGCGGTAACGGTGGGCAAGGGCGCGTCGAAACGGCGCCCCGGAGAATTCGAACTGATCGAGCGCTACTTCGCTGCCGCTCGCCGGACGCGGCGCATTCGGCCTGAAGGACGACGCCGCGCTGATGAAGGCGAGGCCGGGCAGGGCGCTGGTGGTGACGCAGGACGCGATTGCGGCCGGCGTCCATTTCTTCGCAGACGATCCGCCGGCGAGTGATTGCCGCCAAGGCGTTGCGGGTCAATCTGTCGGACCTCGCCGCCAAGGGCGCGCGGCCGGTGTGCGTTCTCATTGGCGCTCGGTCTGCGCCGGATTGGCGGACGAAATTGGCTCGCCGGATTTGCCCGTGGCCTAGCCGACGACTGCCGCAAATATGGCGTGAGACTCACCGGCGGCGATACATTCATGCGCGCCGGCCGGGCCGGTGATCTCCGATCACCGCCTTCGGCGAAATCGATCCGCGCCGCTACCGCTCGCGCCTCGGCGCCGAAACCCGGCGACCGGCTGTATCGTCACCGGCACGATCGGCGACGCGGCGATCGGTCTGAGGGTGCGCCGCGGCGAAGCGGAATACGTCGGCCCTGCGCGGCGCCGCGCGCTGCTGACGCCGTATCAACATCCCGAACCGCCGGTCGAGTTCGCGCCGCTGATCGGCGAATTCGCCTCGGCCGCCATGGACATTTCCGACGGGCTTGGTCGGCGACCTCGAAAAGTTGCCGCGCGCCTCGCGCGTCGATTTCACGCGTGCGAAGTCCGACGTGCCGTTGTCGCGCCCGGTGCGCGGCGCGCTGCAACTCTGGCGCGCTCGAAACCGCGCTGACCGGTGGCGACGACTACCAGTTTCTTTCACCGTGCCGGCGCGCAAATGTCACTGGTTTCGCGGCGGCCTTGGCCAAGTCGCGGCTGACGCGCCACTTCGCTCACAACAGCGTGTTCTGGTCGCGGCCGCGTGAAAATCCTTGCTGGCGACGGCAGCGCCATGCGATTTGACCGGGCCTCGCACGCGCATTTCTGAAATCGGACATCGGCTCATGAACATCATCGCCGCCGGCCTTTCGCAGGCGCAAGCCGATGCCGAAAATGCCATCGCCCGGCGCAATGCACTGCTGTATGCGGCGTGCGGCGCAGTCGCCGGCGCCGCGTCACCGGTCTCGATTGCGCTCGGCGGCCTCGCCGGCAGTTTTCTGCTCGGCGCTGACAAGTCACTGGCGACCGCCCCGATCACCGGCTTCAATGTCGGCATGGCGCTGATGGCGCTGCCGGCCGCGATGCTGATGCGCCGGCTCGGGCGCAAGACTGGCTTTATCTCCGGCGCGCTGATCGGCATCTGCGGTATGCTGCTCGCCGCTCTGGCGATCCTGCGCCACGATTTCTGGCTGTTCGCCGCCGCGCTGGTGCTGAACGGCGCCGCCGGCGCCTTCACCCAGCAATACCGCTTTGCCGCGACCGACCGCGGCACGCCCGATTTCCGCGCCAAAGCCATCGGCTGGACGCTGACCGGCGGCGTGCTCGCCGCCATCATCGGCCCGCAGCTTATCCTCTATACGCGCAATCTGCTCGACCCGGTTCCGTTCGCCGGGGCCTACCTCAGCGGCACGATCCTGTTCGTGGTCTCCATAAGTTTTCTGTCGTTGCTGGCGCCATCGGCGCCGCCGCCGGCATTTGCCGCTGCGGAAGGCTTGTCGCCACCACGGCCGCTCGCCGAAATCGCCGCCCAGCCGCGCTTCGTCGTCGCGGTGCTGTGCGCGACCGGCGCCTTCGCATTGATGAGCTTCATCATGACCGCCGCGCCGCTCGCCATGGTCGGTTGCGGCTTTTCGGTCGACCAGGCGACGCTCGGCATCCAGTGGCATGTGCTGGCGATGTTCGCGCCGAGCTTCGTCACCGGCAACCTGATCTCGCGCTTCGGCAAGGCGCCGATCGTCGCCATCGGCCTCGGCGTCCTCATCGCCTGCGCACTGGTCGGATTGTCCGGCCAGAGCCTCGCCCATTTCTGGGGCGCGCTGGTGCTGCTCGGCATCGGCTGGAATTTCGCCTTCATCGGCGCCACCGCCATGCTGACCGACACTTACCGGCCTTCCGAAAGGGGCAAGGCGCAGGGCCTCAACGACCTGATCCTGTTCTCGTCGGTCGCCTTCGCCTCGCTGATGAGCGGCCGCGTGCTCACCGCCAGCGGCTGGGACCTGCTGAACCTGCTGGCGATCCCGATCGCCGCGCTCTGCCTGCTGGTGCTGGGCTGGATGACGTGGGCGGGGAAGCGGCAGGCGGCACACTGACCTGCCGAAATCCGATTCAGGCTTCCGGCGTCAGACAGAATCCCGGATAGCGCTCGGATTTGCCACCGCACAATTCCAGCAATTCGGGGGTAGCCGGAACGAGACCGCCCGGCTTGCACAGGGCCACAACATTTTGAGCCGCAGTTTGCCGCTTTTTGCCGACCGGAATTCGCGGCAGCACCGCAGCGGCAAAAACGACGTCGAACCACGGCAATCGCGCGCTTTCGCAGGTCAGCCGGGGCGATGACAGATCGGCGTGGATCAAATGCTCCAGTCGTCCGCAGTGTTCCGACCGCACCACGTCGAGCACGACAGGGTCATGGTCGAGAACCGAGACCTGTGTTTTCGAAATTCCGGCGTCGTCCAAAGCCTGAAATATCTCGGCGGTTTCATAGCTTTCATACATCGATCTTGGCATCGGCACTGCCGCGCGCACGCCGATTTCCAGCTTGTGCATCATTCGCTTTGCGCCGGAGATTCCAGCCTGGCTGCCCAGATGCCGTACAGCCATGCCGGGACCGATCTCGAGCAGGCGCAACGGCATCGCGGCGACGCTCGTTTCCGCTGTGCGCGACCGGTCGAGAAGATATCGCGCCATCACCGCGATTTTGTCGCGATTTCTGTGGGGCAGTGTCGTGGTGCCGTGAAACATTGCGTTCTCCATGGCGTTGTCGCGCAATGGGTGGAGAACGATCCGCACACGGGCAATCGAACATGGGTTGTCACAAAAAAAGCGTGACAAAACAGCACGTTGCGATCGTGCATATGATATTTGTATGAAATGCAGCCAAGTCGGCCGAAACGCGAATCCGCGCGGTTCTGCGCGTACCGGCGGGCGATTCAGGATTGGTTGCGACGCAGCCCGTTGTTGCGCGCCGCGGGGCGCAGAGGAATTGCGGGCGGAGCGGACGGTTCCGAAATCGGTGCCGAAATGTCGTCGAGGAAATAGGCGGCGAGTTCCGCGCGATTGCGCAGTTTCGATTTCGCGTAGATCGATTGCGCTTGCTGCCGGACGGTGCCTTCTCCGGTCTTTCGCGCCTGCGCAATTTCGCGATGCGACAGGCCCTTAAGCATCAGCAAGGCGACATCTGCCTCGCCTTCCGTCAGTTCCCAATTCGCCAGTTGCCGCCGTATCGCCGCGCCAAGTCCTTCGATGTAACTCTGCGCTTCGCGGCGCCACTTTTCGCCATCGAGGCGCGACCGCTCCAGTTCGCGCTGCAGGGAAGCCCGCTCGTCGCGGATGTAGCGCATCTCGTTGATCGTGTGGATGACGGCGTACATCAGGATGACCCATAGCGTGTTGTCGGCAAGCTGCAGGACAACTTCCATCGCATCGACAGATTTGCCGTCGCGGTAGGCTTCGTAGAGGCTGATGACAAACAGCAGCGCAAACGCGAAGACCGCAAGGCCAAGCAGTTTCCGTCTATGCATGGCATTTCCCCTGCCGGGAATTTCGCGAAGCGAAATCCTAGGGTCCGACCCATGCAAACCGCAATAGGTCTTTTTCAACCGTCGATCTGCGCATATTCGCCTTCGCCTCGCTGATGAGCGGCAAATTGCTGTCGGCCAGCGGCTGGGAACTGATCAACGCGCTGGTGTTTCCGGTCGTTGTGGTGTGCCTGCTGGCGCTGGGGTGGATGGTGCTGAGGGGGACTGCGCGGGGTGGTGGGGTAGGGGCGTTTGGCGTCGCGGGCGCGGTGAGTGCAAGGGCCTGCGCTACGTCGATATCGCCCGGCAAGTCAGCTATTTGCCCGGCGAGCGCCTGTGAGCGGGTCCGAAAGGTGTCCGAGCCAAGATCACGATGCAGCTCGGATTATATCTTCGGCACGGCGAAGACCAGTGGACAAAAGGCGCATGTGCCCAGCATTATCAAGGTCGACCAACGGCTTGATACGTGTAACGGCGACGTTCGCATTATCTTGCGAGAAGCCGTTGCGTTTCACAGCCTCGACCAGATCAACGCGGGCCATCCTTTTAGGGTGGTGCTGTGCCAGAACGACCAGTGCTACTTCTACAGCGGATTTCTTTGCCGCGTGAAGGTAGATGCGCCCCTCGACATTTTCGACTACGGAGTAACGCCGTTCGGTCAGAGACGCGACTATCTGTTCGGCGTCGGAAGGATCGACGGCACCTTTCTGTGCGTATCGAATCGCCTCTGCAAGGAGCCAAGACGCTAGCGGCATCACCGCATTAGCATCCATCGAGTTGGGGTCCACCTCATCGGGATCGTGGCGTGCGCCTCGATTGCTCGCGATGTCGTAGACCACCCGGCATGCTCGAGGAATAAGAAGTCGCAGCGAATCATCAAACGATCCATTAGGGAGGTTGGCCAAATCGTTCATCAACTTATCGGCCTTGAACTTACGGCCAGTGTCGAACCGGACGCTGCAATGCACCGCAATAGCTTTTAACAGCGCTTCCACGAACTTTCCTGCCTTAATAATGCATACTTCCCAATCGCCCTTGCTGTAATCGTTAACAGCATTCAAGTAGTGGGTGATCGCAGGACCGATGTGCTTGGCTGCGAACTGCGGAGTCAGGAAATTCGCCAAATTGAGAGCTGGTGCCGCCGCGACCGAGCCACGACGGGCGGCCGAGCGTGGTTTAGCCATTGAATATTCCCTTCCACGAAGGTCTGAGGCGGTAAGCTCCGGCCTTTTCCGTACTTGCCCAATCGTTGTCTCTTGCTTGAGAGCTGTACAGCCGATTGAAACGCATCCCGAGCAGCTCTTTTCCAGTCATTTTATTCCACTGAGTCTCGATTTCGGATAAAGCGACCGTCTTTGTGACATCTCCTTTGGTCAGGTAGGCAAGCAAGAGTGTAAACTTCTTTGCTCCGTTCATAGCATCACTATACTTCTTCACAAATGGGCGGAGAGACATCGTGAAATCGAGAGCCGCAGCTTGCCCTGGAGCTTGGCGCACAATTTTCGCCGGCTTGACGTCCATTGGTGCGGCGCCTTGGGCTTGTAAGAGTTTTAATGCCATATCGAGAGCGTCACGCGCTTGCGAAATATGACCGACCAATTCTTGCGTCTTGCTATTTCCTTTTGACATAGACTTTATGCCCCTGCTCTCTTAAACTAACTAACGGACCGGTCTTAACCGACAGACGGTTCAATGGTGTTTGAATGGCTTGCTTGCTGTAGTGATAGCCCTGCTTATTGAGTTCGGTCTCAATTTCAGAGAATTTTCGGCGGCGATCAAAAAAGCTCTTCACAATGAGGAGGCGCAACCCACCCGTTGCGCCTTGAAAACCGTCGGTAGGCGGTGCGGCCGCTTGGGACTTCGCGGGCGTCGGATTCGCGCCAAATACCACGCGCTCAAGCGCTTCGATGCGCGCGATCAAATCTGCGTTTTGTGACGATTGATTTGCCATCGGCTATCCCACGTATGCCCACCGTTTGTTGTCCTTAATCCGCCGGAGGATGCGCCTGCGCACCAATCGCAAAAGCTGCGGGGCGATAGTCGTATTTGGGTAGTAATGCCCGCCTTCTTCCAGTTGAGTTCTGACAGCGCCAAGCTCTCTTGGCTTCTTGAAGAAACCTTCTTCGATTTGCGCCAGCAGCAACTCTACTATGCCGACCTTTGCAGATCGAGCTTGTCGCGGTTGTTTTGGTGATACCGGTAATTTGCTCTGCGGCTTTTCGAATTGCGAAATGAGCTTAGCAACCTCGTCGGGCGTACCATCAATTTTGATGACGGTGCCCGATTTTGTGGTCAATTTAGCGTTTGCCATTGATCAATTCCCGCTAAGAGGCTTCGCCGGATTTAGCCAAGCCTTTGGTCATTTCCGAAACGCGCTTCGCTCCTTCATTCGTCAATTTGAATGTCTTGCGCGCCTGCTTGGAGGTTCCACTTTTTTTCAATTGAAGAACAAGCGCAGGTCTTTCGCCCTTTAATTGATTGAGCGCTTCCGTGATATTCCCCACGCCGTGCCCGAGGTCCTTCAACAAATCGTTCAATGACTGTGAGGCAAAGCTCGTGACGTTCTGGCACATTTGCACCCAGTAAGCCGCAACAAGCGCCTTATCCTTTTCCGTAGTCGGACTTGCTGCGTCAAACAATTCGGCAAAAGAGCCGAACGCTCCGCTCGTCGTTGTGTCGCCCCCGTGGCTAGCCATACGTGTCAATCCGCCGGAAACAACCAAGGCATTCGGTCCTCGGAATCGGCTGCTCGCCCACTGCAAGGCGCGCGCTCGCGCTGCATCGTCCAGCGGTTCCAGGGCCGCGGCAATTTTCTTCATCGCGTCCAGTTCATCAAATTCGCTCATGGGTACTCCGCGGTTGATTCCGAAAATATAAGGTGCGCCATATGAAAAGTCAACATGCGGTATTTATTCGTGTATTCAAGCCATTGGCAAAAATGAATAAATTTTCCAATGTGCGCCAAAAGGTAATGAATAGACATGAAGAATTGGCGGAAAGCCGCGGCCAGTCCGGTCCGCGCCGGGCGAAGGCAGAGTGAGGAGGCAGTCGCATCTATCAACGACGGTAAAAAATAACCAGCATTATCAATAAGTTGTAACATAAGCCCTTTGTTTGCCGATGGTTTTTGGAATTCATACTGCCTTCGCCCGGCGTGGGCCGGACTGGCGTCGGATATCCGAGGTGTATGAAAGGGATGTTGAACACACAAGCACGGTGTTATTGGCAGTCGGAGGCGAATGCTGGCTTCCCGTTTCACTCCGACCGCACGGCTTCGCCCGCGGCGCTCGGTTCTGGTTTTCTTCGGCGCGTGGAGAGTAGCGGTTCGAAAAGATTTCCGCCTTGACCCGGCGCGGTTTCTGAATACAAGTGCCCCCGGCTTTGCCGGGCGGACCGCGTGTTCTCCCGGCATTTTGGTATCGGCGGCCTTAAACCGATTGAAAAGCCGCCGCGCAAACGGGGACTTTTGAAAAATGAATGCTCTGACAGTCGCAATCCTGTGCGGACTGGTGTCGGTTGCCTATTCGATTGTGACCATCCGCTCGGTCATGGCCGCGGATGCCGGCAACAAGAAGATGCAGGAAATCGCCGCCGCCATCCGCGAAGGGCGCAAGCGCCTATCTCAGCCGCCAGTACACCACCATCGCCATCGTCGGCGTGGTCGTGTTCATCCTCGCCTGGCTGCTGCTGTCTTCGGCCGCCGCCATCGGCTTCCTGATCGGCGCCGTGCTTTCGGGCGCCGCCGGCTTCATCGGCATGAACGTCTCGGTGCGCGCCAATGTGCGCACCGCGCAGGCGGCGTCGAAACGCCTCGCCGCCGGCCTCGACATCGCCTTCAAGTCGGGCGCCATCACCGGCATGCTGGTCGCCGGCCTCGCGCTGCTCGGCGTCTCCGTCTACTACTGGATCCTGACCGGCCCGATGGGCTTTGACATCGCCGGACCGCGACGTCGATCGACGCGCTGGTCGCGCTCGGCTTCGGCGCCTCGCTGATCTCGATCTTCGCCCGTCTCGGCGGCGGCATCTTCACCAAGGGCGCCGACGTCGGCGGCGACCTGGTCGGCAAGGTCGAAGCCGGCATCCCCGAGGACGATCCGCGCAACCCGGCCACCATCGCCGACAATGTCGGCGACAATGTCGGCGACTGCGCCGGCATGGCCGCCGACCTGTTCGAGACCTATGCGGTGACCGTCGTCGCCACCATGGTGCTCGGCTCGATCTTCTTCGCCGGCACGGCCGTGCTTGCTTCGCGTCATGCTCTATCCGCTGGCGATCTGCGCCGCCTGCATCCTCACCTCGATCGTCGGCACCTTCTTCGTCAAGCTCGGCGCCAACGGCTCGATCATGGGCGCGCTCTACAAGGGCCTGATCGTCACCGGCGTGCTGTCGATCGTCGGCCTCGGCGCTCGCCACCCGCTCACCATCGGCTGGGGCGAGATCGGCATCGTCGACGGCATAGTCGATCACCGGCATGAACCTGTTCATCTGCGGCATCATCGGCCTGGTCGTCACCGGCGCTGATCGTCGTCATCACCGAATACTATACCGGCACCGGCAAGCGCCCGGTCGATCTCGATCGCCCAGGCCTCGGTCACCGGCCACGGCACCAACGTCATCCAGGGCCTCGCGGTGTCGCTGGAATCGACGGCGCTGCCGGCGATCGTCATCGTCGCCGGCATCATCGCCACCTACCAGCTCGCCGGCCTGTTCGGCACCGCCATCGCGGTGACCACCATGCTCGGCCTTGCCGGCATGATCGTCGCGCTCGACGCCTTCGGCCCGGTCACCGACAATGCCGGCGGCATCGCCGAAATGGCCGGCCTGCCCAAGGAAGTGCGCCAGACCACCGACGCGCTCGACGCGGTCGGCAACACCACCAAGGCGGTCACCAAGGGCTACGCCATCGGTTCGGCCGGCCTCGGCGCGCTGGTGCTGTTCGCCGCCTATTCGCAACGACCTGCAAGTTCTTCGCCGCCAATGGCGACAAGTTCCCGTACTTCCAGGACATCGGCACGGTCTCGTTCGACCTGTCGAACCCCTACGTCGTCGCCGGCCTGATCTTCGGCGGCCTGATTCCCTATCTGTTCGGCGGCATCGCCATGACCGCGGTCGGCCGCGCCGCCGGCTCGATCGTCGAGGAGGTGCGCCGCCAGTTCCGCGAGAATCCGGGCATCATGGAGGGCACGTCGAAGCCCGGACTATGCGCCGCGCCGTCGACCTTCTGACCAAGGCGGCGATCCGGGAGATGATCATCCCGTCGCTGCTGCCGGTGCTGGCGCCGCTCGTCGTCTATTTCGGCGTGCTGCCTGATCTCCGGCTCGAAGGCCTCGGCCTTCGCCGCGCTCGGCGCCTCGCTGCTCGGCGTCATCGTCAACGGCCTGTTCGTCGCCATCTCGATGACCTCGGGCGGCGGCGCCTGGGACAACGCCAAGAAGTCGTTCGAGGACGGCTTCACCGACAAGGACGGCGTCAAGCACATGAAGGGCTCCGAGGCGCACAAGGCCTCGGTCACCGGCGACACCGTCGGCGATCCCTACAAGGACACCGCCGGCCCGGCCGTGAACCCGGCGATCAAGATCACCAACATCGTCGCGCTGCTGCTGCTCGCGGTGCTGGCGCACGCCTGAGCGGCGTCGCCCGGAAAAATCAGACCCCGCGGGGACCGCTTCCCGCGGGGTTTTCTTTTGATGCGGCGCGTCGCCGCCGCCTCCGATCGGGAATGGCCAAACAAAGGTTTACGCAATCTCCGAAAAATCGAGGCAACACGTAACGGCAGGTAAACAGACCTCTGCTAGTTTGGGACAAACCCCACCTATCCCCGAAAGCAAATGGCCATGCGCAAGCCGCTCCTTCGTTTCCTCGGATGCGAATCCGGAAACTACGCAATTACATTCGCGATCGTGGCGTTGCCGGTCATGCTGATCGCCGGCATCGCCGTCGAATATTCCGATTTAAGCCGGCACGAAAGCGCGCTCCAGCAGGCAATCGACTCTGGCGTTCTTGCCGCTGCCTCGCGATATCAGGAAACGCTCGATGTTGCCGCCTCTGAGGCTTATGGCGGCGAAGTTGTGGCCTCCAATTGCCAGGACAATGCCTGCACCGGCTTTTCCGGCCTGTCGATAACAGTCGACCCGGGTAAATCCGTCATCGGCGGCGTAGAATTGAACTACGAGTCCTCGTTTGCACGCCTGGCCGGCATCGAGAACTGGGACCTCAAGAAAGAGGCGGAAGTGCAACTGACCGAGCGCTATATGGAATTCCACTTCGTGCTCGACGTGTCCGAGTTGATGCAGATCGCCGCCAGCGACGCCGACGCCGCGAAGCTGAAGAATCTGACCAAGGCATTCACGAACGCGGATGCCCCGAACGGCTGCGCCTTTTCCTGCCATAACCTGCAGGGCTGGGAGCCGTACATGGACAGCAAGGGTAACCTCAGCGCGACGCCGCCCAATCAGAATGCCCAGCCGGCAACCATGCACGAGATCGCCCAGAAACATTCGATCCCGGTTCGCGGCGACGTGATGCGCGCCGATATGCAGACCGTCGCCGACACCATCATGTCCGATATCAACGGCGTTCACGCCGACCAGATCAAGGTTGGCTTGTATGCCTTCAGCCGCGAGTGGGAACAGCTGTCAAAGGCGACCGCCAACAGCCAGAACCTGATGGCGGCCGCCAAGGAAAACAAGATCGACATCGCGCACTATACCAGCTACATGAACGATGTGTTTCCCGCTATCGCCGCCGATATCGGCAAGTCCGGCGGCGGAACGTCGAAAAAGGACCGCAAGAAGACGGTGTTCATCCTCACCGACGGCGTCCGCAACTCCAAGGAAATCCCGAGCGTAGATGACATCTCGGCGATCGATCCGAAGTCCTGCGACACCTTCAAGACCAACGGCGTCCGTGTCGTGGTCCTGAATATCCAGTACCCGCAGCTGCTGGACAGCGTGTTCTGGCAGGCGCATGTGAAGCCGATCTACAATCAGATCGAGCCGGCCTTGAAGGCCTGCGCATCGCCCGATTTCTACTACACCTCGGCCGACGATTTCCAGATCAAGGCACAGCTGATCAAGATGGCCAAGGACGCGTTGGATTACGCGATCGCGCTTTCCAAGTAAGTTCGCCCGTGCCGGCCAACCTACAACTTGCTGCCGGGGCTGCGGTCGCCCGGCAGGATCGGATTGATCGGGGCTGCGTTCTTGCCCGGTCCGGCCAGCAACTGGCCAAGGAAAGTCTGGTCACGGCCTCCGGTCGGCGTCGTGCGCGTGATGAAGTCGAATACGCGTCCGTCCTGCAGGCCGTAATCGGCGACCCGGGCTACTGTCGCTGTATCGTCGAAATAAATCGCCAGCACGCGCTGGTCGACGACCTTGGCCTTGGCGTAGACGAATTTGCGCTGCGCTTTCTGGCTGATGTAGTAAAATATCTCGTTGCCGAAATTGCCGGTCGTCGACGGCGTGCCGAGCGCCAACAGCACCTGGTCGCGGCTAGAGCCGACCGGCGCCAGATCGATCTGGTCCTGGGAGATGACCGCGCCGTGGGTGAAAATCTGCTGGGGCTGGCAGGCAGATAGCGCCGTTGCCGCCAGCAGCGCGGTCGCCGCTATCAGCCGGTGCTTCCCGGCCCGGCGCTTTTTTGCAACGGCAAAAATCGTGATTTCCCGGGACATGCTGCCTTCCGACCGTCCTGCCAACACCAAATTATCCGCTCCTGCAGGCTCGGTCCAACCCCTGTCTGCCGGTTCTGGTCCGGTATATCAAGCTCGGGAAGGTTTCAACCGCCGCAAGGAGCGCGCAATGTTGCATCGGCTATGGGGCCGTGTTGTGGCGGAGCCGAAACACCCCGATGTGGCCGCGCGCCTTTATGATGCGACGGCTGCTCAGGCTCGCCTGCCGGCGTTTTTCCGCTCCTTCGGATTTTCCGACACCGTGCTTGGCAGACTCGACGTGCTGCATCTTCATCTCTTTCTGCTGACGCATCGGCTTGGCGCCGGGCGGGCGCCCGGGCTCGGTCAGCTGTCGCAGGAAATCTTCGACCGCCATATCGACGCCCTCGACCTGGCGCTGCGCCAACTCGGCGTCGGCGATCTGTCGGTGCCGAAGCGCAAGAAGCGCATGGTGCGCGATTTCTACGGGCTCGTTGCCGCCTTCGACCCGCTGTGGCGTACGCCCGAAAAGACGGCGATTGCAGCGATGGCGAACCGTCGCTTCCTTGGCGATGGCGCGGCGGACATGGCGGTGCGCCTTGCCGAATATCTGATTGCCGCCGCCGGCCAGCTGGCGGCACTTGCCGATGAAGAATTGCTGGCGGGCACCTTGACCTGGCCGCAGCCGCAGGAGACTGACAAATGAAGCAGCCACGGGATTTGCCGACCTATCCGGTGCATGTGCGCGTGCTGCCGTCTGGCGGGTTCCCGGTCGAGATTTCGGCGACGCCACAGGAGGCCGCGCTGGTAGCGCGATTTTGCGCGGTCCCCGCCATCCGCCGCCTCTCGGTTAGTCTGACGGTCAAGCACTGGCGCAGCGACGGTGTCTCGGTCGCCGGCAAGCTGCGGGCAACTGTCGAGCGGGAATGTGTCGTGACGCTCGCGCCGGTTGACGAGGAAATCGACATAACCGTGGAGCGCACCTTCGTTCCGCAAGGTTCGCCCCTGGCCAAGCCCAAATCCGGCGGCGAATGGATCATCGATCCCCTCGGTCCGGATACGCCCGACAGCTTTGCTGGCGACGAAATCGACATCTGGGCGATCGTCGCCGAATGCCTGGTCTTGGCGCTGGATCCGTTCCCGCGCGTCGCTGGCGCTGTATTCGAAGGGCAATGGCCACCGCAAGGCAAACATTCGTCTGTGGATAATTCCCCGTTTGCCGCGCTGGCGGCGAGGAAGCCAACAGTGTAATACGCCGCCGCCGTCCGCCGCCGGCAAAAGCGATTTCCAATTGCCTGCGAACCGCTCTATGTTGACCGGCTCATGGTCGCCTCATGCGGCACAGTAGAGCCGCCTGTCCCACAGGAACCCGAAAGCGACGCCGACTGGCCTCCATGTCATCCTCATTGACCGTATCGATAGACGCCATGGGCGGCGACTACGGGCCGGCTGTCACGATTGCCGGTGCCGAAATCGCGTTGACGCGCCGGCCGCAAACCCGCTTCGTGTTTTTCGGCGATCAGACAGCGATTGCTGCCCGCCTCGACGCGCATCCGCGCCTGAAAGCGGCTTCGAGCATTATTCATTGCGATATCGCCATCGCCATGGACGAGAAGCCGAGCCAGGCGCTGCGCCGCGGCCGCTGGAAGTCGGGCATGTGGCGCGCGGTCGAAGCGGTCAAGAGCCGGCGAAGCCGACTATTGCGTGTCGGCCGGCAACACCGGCGCGCTGATGGCAATGGCGAAATTCTGCCTGCGCACGCATGGCCGGGCATCGAGCGCCCGGCGATCGCGGCGCTGTGGCCGACGCTGAAGGGCGAAAGCGTGGTTCTCGATGTCGGCGCCAATGTCGGGGCCGACGCCGGCCAGCTCGTCGATTTTGCGCTGATGGGCGCCGCCATGGCCAGCGCGCTGTTCGACCTCGACCGGCCTACGGTCGGCCTGCTCAATATCGGCGTCGAGGAGGTCAAGGGCGTCGAGGAGGTGCGCGCAGCCGGCCAGATTCTGCGCGACGGCGAAATTGCCGCAATCTTTCCTATCACGGCTTCGTCGAAGGCGACGACCTCGGCAGCGGCACGGTCGACGTCGTCGTCACCGAAGGCTTTGCCGGCAATATCGCGCTCAAGACCGCGGAAGGCACGGCGCGCCAGCTCGCCGAATATCTGCGCGCGGCCATGAGCCGAACCCTGCTGGCCCGCGCTCGGCTATTTCCTCGCCAAGTTCGGCCTTCGACCACCTGCGCGAAAAGATGGATCCGCGCAAGGTCAATGGCGCCGTGTTGCTCGGGTTGAATGGCGTCGTCATCAAGAGCCATGGCGGCACCGATGCCGTCGGATTTGCCGCGGCGATCGAAGTGGGCCACGACATGGTCGGCAACGGAATCATTTCGAGAATCGAGGCCGATTTGCGCTATTTCGGCGATCTGCGCGAAAAACAGGATGCAGGTACCCAGGCGTGAGCGATTGTCGCGTGTTTCGTTCGGTCATCGCGCGGTTGTGGCAGCTATCTGCCCGGCGCGGATCATGACCAATGCCGATTTTGCAGGCATCGTCGATACCTCCGATGAATGGATCGTCGCAGCGCACCGGCATTCGCGAACGCCACATCGCCGCGCAAGGACGAGACGACGGCCGACCTCGGTGAGAACGCCGCCCGCGCCGCACTGCACAACGCGCCGGCATCGGCATCGCCGACATCGACGTCATCATCGTCGCGACCTCGACGCCGAACCATACGTTTCCGGCGACTGCCGTCGAAATCCAGAACCGGCTCGGCATGCACCACGGCTTCGCCTTCGACTTGCAGGCCGTGTGCACCGGCTTCATCTATGCGCTCACGACCGCCGACCAATATATTCGTTCCGGTTTCGCCAAGCGCATGCTGGTCATCGGCGCAGAGACCTTTTCGCGCATTCTCGACTGGAGCGATCGCACCACCTGCGTGCTGTTCGGCGATGGCGCCGGCGCCGTCGTCGTCGAGGCCGCCGAGGGAGAGGGCAAGGTTGCCGATCGCGGCATCCTCACCGCGCATTTGCGCTCTGACGGCGCCCATCGCGAAAAACTCTACGTCGACGGCGGACCGTCGACGACCGGCACTGTCGGACATCTGCGCATGGAAGGTCGCGAAGTCTTTCGCCATGCTGTCGGCATGATCACCGACGTGATCGAGGCCGCCTTCGCGCGACCGGCCTGACATCCGCCGACATCGACTGGTTCGTTCCCCATCAGGCCAACCGCCGCATCATTGACGCCTCCGCGCGCAAGCTCGGCATCCCCGAGGAGAAGGTCGTCATCACCGTCGACCATCACGGCAATACTTCGGCAGCCTCGATCCCGCTGGCTTTGTGTGAGGCTGTCGCCGACGGCCGCATCAAGCCGGGCGACCTGGTGCTGCTCGAAGCAATGGGCGGCGGCTTCACCTGGGGCTCGCTGCTGGTGCGCTGGTAGGCAGCAATTCCAGGAAAAGTGGTTGCCACTTTTCCGTCCGGAATTGCGACGAAACGAGAAGATAGATCGGTTCGTCGATTCCGTGAATCGATGAACCGACCTGGCGCAATTCTTTTCCATCGCTGCCGCGCCCGCCGCAATCGCCTGCCCTGGCGCGACCCGATTGCCAGCGATTTATTCCGGCGTTTGCGCTTTCGGCGCAAACGATTGATCTTGGTCGATTTTCTTGGCACTCGCCATTTCGCGGTCACGGAAAATGAGCTAGGCTATTTGCGTTCAACAAGCATAGCCGTTGAACAGGGCGGGTGGTTGTGCGTATCGGCGAAAGCCTCCCGAACCGGGCGATGGCGGTATCGTTGCGCCACATGTGGTGGATTGTGCGTGGGTAAGGCCGCAGGGGGCGGCCGATGCCACATCTGCGTGACGGCAGGAGGGAAGGATGGCTGGCAGAACGCTGACGCGTGCCGACCTGTGTGAGGCGGTCTATCAAAAGGTCGGCCTCTCGCGAACCGAATCGGCCGAACTCGTCGAGCAGATTTTGGAGACGGTCCGCGACGCCGCGGTCTCCGGCCAGACCGTCAAGCTGTCGTCGTTCGGGTCTTTTCTGGTTCGCTCCAAGAACGAGCGCGTCGGGCGCAACCCGAAGACCGGCGAAGAGGTACCGATTTCGCCGCGTCGCGTCATGGTGTTCAAGGCGTCCAATGTGCTGAAGCAGGCCGTGCTTGACGGCAATCGCTCGTCCGAACCGGCAAACGCCGAACCGGTGTCCTCCGCCCCCTGACCACGATTGCGGAATCGTGTAAGACGCATAAGATGAGCGGCGATGAATAGCTGCGCGCTTGAGCGGGGAGGAGCGGTCAAGTGACGAAAAGCCCGGATGCATTTCGCACGATTTCGGAAGTGGCCGAGGACCTTGGCCTGCCCCAGCATGTGCTGCGGTTCTGGGAAACGCGGTTCAGCCAGATCAAGCCGCTGAAGCGCGGCGGCGGCCGGCGCTATTATCGGCCCGAGGATGTCGACCTGCTGCGCGGCATCAAGCACCTGCTGTACGACGAGGGTTACACCATCCGCGGCCTGCAGCGGATTTTGCGCGAGCAGGGCAACCGTTTCGTGATTGCCTCGGTGCAGGGCGAAACCACGCCCGAAATGCATGCGGCCGCTGCGAAATCCTCAGCCGAGGCCGAGCCGCAGAGCCTCGACGAACTCGCCGACGATTTTCCCGGCGCGCCCGCGCCGGGACGCAAGGCCGTGCCGGTTTCGAGTTTCTACGATCCCGATGCGGCCCGTCAGGGCGGTTTGCTAGCCCGCCTGCGCGGCGAGACCGGCGGTTCGCCTCGCCTGAGCCCGCTGCGCTTCACGCCGGACGACCGCCGCGCCTTGCAAGAGACGCTCTACGAATTGCTCGAATGCAAGCGCCTGCTGGATCAGGTGAGGGGGTGAATGCCCAAATCCGCGACCCCGCACGGGCGAAAACCTGAAATTTGAAGCCGTCGCGGAAATCTTCTGGTTTCCGGCTTGCGCTTTCTCTATGTTGCGGCCCGGTCCGGAGCGTAGCGCAGCCTGGTAGCGCACCTGAATGGGGTTCAGGGGGTCGGAGGTTCAAATCCTCTCGCTCCGACCAGCTTTCGCTTGGAGGGCCTCGGCTCGGCGAGCCGGACTGTCGGCCTTACCGTCCGTTGCCACGCCAGTTCCAACCCAAAGCAGCCCCACACGACTCCGATCATCAGGTAGAAATGGCGCCAGTGGTCGATGTCGATGACATTGCCGATGGTCATGTGCCCCAAGACGATGACGTAGGCGATTTGGAAATACGGCTGCCATGGCCGCGGCCGGAACAGCATGCGAATGCCGCCGACCAGCGTCAGGCCGATCATCGACATGAAGGAAATGAAGCCGAGCCAGCCATAGTCCATCAGCGCCTTCAGGAAGATGTTGTGGGTGTCCTCGGTGAAGATGTAGCCGAATTCCAGCGGCCCGATGCCGAACGGCTTTTCGAGCGACAGCAGATAGCCGGCCGCGTGCCGGGCAAAGCGGCCCTCGCGCCCGGCGTCGTAGCTCTGCACGAGCTGGAAGCGCTCGGCAAAAAGCTTGGCGACCGCGCCAAATTGCAGCAACACCGCGATCAGGATGACGCCGGCGGCTACCCCGGCAATGCCGGCGGCGACGTATTTCAGCCGCACCTTCGGTGACTGCTCGTTGACCACCAGAAGGAAATAAAACAGCAATCCGCAGATCAGCGACAATCCCCAGGCGGCGCGCGAAAATGCCAGCAGCAGGCCGAGCGCCAGCACGATCAGCGCCGCGGCGCGCACAGGCGCCAGGCCCGCGGAGCGGTTGAGCAGGCCGTAGACGAGGTAGAGCATCGGCGCGACCAGGAACGGCCCGAACACGTTCGGGTCCTGGAACGCGCCCATAGCCCGCGAATAGCGCGTGAACACCTCGAAGCCGGGTACGGCGTCAAAATAGCCGATGATGCCGAGGCTCGCCGTGATCACCGCGGCAACCGTATAGGCACGAAAGATCAGCCGCAGGCGGCCCATGTCGCGCTGGATGACGATGGCAAAGAACACGGCGCTGAGCGCGAGGAAGGTCGACACCGCGACATAGATGATGCCGCGATCCCATTGCTCGATCTGGAACGAGGAGATGACGCCGCCGGCATTGAACATAAGCAGCAGCACCAGTAGCGGAATGACATTGCCCGGAATCCGCAATCCGAGCAGGAGCCAAAGCCCGAGCAGCGCCGACAGGAAGAGCTCGTACGGCGCCGGCTCGAAGATGACGAAGCCGCCCAGAAACACGGCAAGACCGATGGCGCAGTTCTGCAGGTTAGCCGCGAGGCGCCGACCATTTGCACGGCTTGCGGCGTGGGCTCCGCCGGTGCCGACCGCACCGCCAATGGCCGCTGTCGCGCTCAATACGCGTTTTCCGTGTTCAAGAGCCGCAGCGGCGTCATCACGCAAATGTAGAAATCGAACAGCAGCGACCAGTTTTCGATGTAGTAGAGATCGAAATTGACGCGCTGGCGGATTTTCTCCTCGTCGTCGACCTCGCCGCGCCAGCCGTTGATCTGGGCCCAGCCGGTGACACCCGGCTTGACCTTGTGACGGGCAAAATAACCGTCGACGACTTCGTCCCACAGCCGATCCTGCGTGTGCGCGTTGACTGCGTGCGGCCGCGGCCCGACCAGCGACAATTCGCCCTTCAGCACGTTGAAGAGCTGCGGCAGCTCGTCGACCGAGGTCTTGCGGATGAACCTGCCGACGCGGGTGACGCGCGGATCGCCGCGGCTGACGACCTTCTTGGCGTGCGGGTCGGCCATCTCGTGGCGCATCGAGCGGAACTTCAGCACCTCGATGACCTCGTTGTTGAAGCCGTAACGGCGCTGGCGGAAGATGATCGGCCCCTTCGTCTCGAGCCGGATGGCAATTGCGGTTGCCAGCATCAATGGCGACAGCGCGATCAGCGCCAGCAGCGACGCCACGATATCGAATGCGCGCTTTGAGATCGCGTCCCAGTCGGCGATCGGCTTGTCGAAAATGTCGAGCAGGGGCACGCCATTTTCGTGCGAATACGAGCGCGGGCGAAAGCGCAATTGCGCCGCATGGGCCGAAAGGCGGATATCGACGGGCAGCACCCATAGCCGCTTCAGCAATTGCAGCACGCGCCGTTCCGCCGACAGCGGCAGGGTGACGATCAGCATGTCGATGCGCGCGGTGCGGCCGAATTCGACCAGCGCCGGAACCGTGCCGAGCTTCGGATAGCCGGCGACGATCGCCGGCGAGCGATCGGTGTTGCGGTCGTCGAAAATGCCGCAGATGCGGATATCGCCCTGCTGGTCGGCTTCGAGCGAGCGGATCAGTTCGGCTGCGGGCTGGCCGCCGCCGACGATCACGGCGCGCCGCTCGATGCGCCCCTTGCGGATGGCGCGGCGCACATAGGCGGCGACCGCAGCGCGGAACACCAGCAGGAAGGCGATGCCGAATACCAGCCAGGCGATGAACCACAGCCGTGAATATTCGATCGAAACCTTGGTCAGGAACCCGATCATCACCAGCGCGATCAGGGCGAGTACGAACGTCGAGCCGGCGCGCGCGAACTGGCTGGCGAAACTGCGCAACGTCGCGATCTGATAGGCATCGGCGATTTGCGCGAAGGCGACGGCCAGGGCCGCACCGAGCACACTGGCCACCTGGTAGAACATGGCCGGTCCGTCGCCTGCGTCGGCGCGAAACTGGAACGCGACATAGGCCGCGGCCAACAGCCCGGTAAATTCCAGCACGCGCACCGTGCCGGTCACCAGCGTCGGCGCCAACGATCCGGCGGCGTAGAGTTGCGCAACTTGGCTGGCGATGTCGTTCAATTCTTTTGCGCGTGTGCCGGCCGCCGCCTTGCCGCCATTTGATGGCGGCGGCGCCGTCAGGTCACGGGAACCGGACGCGGGTTGTGCCATTGAAAGCCTCAGCCATTCACAACCGATATTTTGCGATCCGGGCGAATGCGCCCCAATCCAACCGCCTACAGCCAACGGCTTATGCGCAAATCGCTAAAAAAGCCTGCAGACTTGGCGCATATGGGTTTGCCAACGCGCAACCACGCGGCCCGTCGACGCGCAGGGTTAACGAATTGTTGGCGTGGTCAGTAAAATTCGCACCATCCGCCCGAAAGCGTCCCCTACCGCGGCGCTTCGTAGATCGCCTGGATCTCTGCAACCATTTGCTCGAGCGAAAATCTGGCCTTGACCGATTGGCGCAGCCGCGCGGCGCGTGCTTCGCCGTCGTCGAAGACCGACAGCATCGCCTCGGCGAGCGCTTCGGCATTGTCCGGCTCGACCAGTACGCCGGCCTCGTCGGCAAAAATTTCCGGGATACCGCCGACCCGTGTGGCGACCAGCGGCTTGCCGGCCGCCGCCGCTTCGAGAACCAGGTACGGCATCAATTCGGCCCGCGACGGCACGACCACGACGTTCGTCATGGCGAACGCTTGGCGTGCCGGCATGGAATCGTGCACCGCGACCTGGCCTTCTAGCCCGAGGTCTTTAATCATCTCAAGATAGCGCGGCTTGTCCGGGCCATCGCCGATGAAATGGGCGGAGCATTGACGATTGTGGCGGTCGCGCAGAATCGCCAGCGCGCGCAGGAACACATCCGGGCCCTTCAGGTCGCGCATCATGCCGATATAGGCGAAGTCGGCGGCATCCGCGTTCGCCGCGACCGGCTCGAATTCGGCTTCTCGCAACCCGTTGTAGATAACGGAAGTCTGGCAATGCGGCGTGCCGATTTTCTGCCGATAGCCGTCCGCCTCGTATTGGCTGACGAAAATCAGGCGGTCGGTCATGCGTTCGAGCACCCGTTCGAACAGGAAATACAGGCGGCTGGAAAACAGTGCCGGATCGTAGTGGACGCTGCCGCCGTGCGGGCTATAGAGCCGCAGCGGACGCGGCCCGAACAGTCCGATCGCAGTCGCGATGATGCGCGCGTAAGCGCCCCCTTTGGCGCCATGAGAGTGCACGATATCGGGGCGCCACCGGTAGATGGCCTGCGCACTGCGCATCAGCGCGATGAAATCGCTAGGCGTCACGGCGCGGTTCATCGGAATGCGGATGAGACCCAACGCCAGCTTGGGGCGGATATCCGCGAACAGCCGCTCCTCGTATTCACCGCCGGTCGTGGAATCGCACAGGATGGCGAGCTGGTGGCCGGCGGCGTGCTGCGCATCGACAAGATCGCGCACGTGGCGAAATATCCCGCCGACCGGCGATCGGAAGCAGTGGACGATGCGCAGCGTCAGTCGGAGCGCCGGCAGGCTAGAAGAGCCGTTCGCGGACATAGATCGTGTCGCCGGGCAGGATTGCATCGCTGATCGGCACCCGTCCGGTCAGGATGCTGCCGTTGATCTGGCGGGTAATGTCGGCGTCGATCTGCTGGGCACGCGGGGTGAATCCGCCGGCGATCGCAATTGCGTTCTGCGCCGTCATGCCCGGCACATATAGGTATTGGCCGGGAGCACCGACCTCGCCCATGATGAAGAACGGCCGGTAACGGTCGATTTCTACTGAGACATCCGGATTTCGCACGAAACCTTTGGTGAGCATTTCGGCGATGCGGCCTTCCATCTGCTTCGGCGTCTGGCCGCGCGCTAGCACCGAGCCGACGAGCGGGAAGGCGATATAGCCGGCCTTGTCGACCGCATAGGTGTTGGAGAGGTCGGTTTGCCCGAACACGGTCACGCGCATGCGGTCGCCGGAGTCGAGGCGATAGGGCTGGTTGAGCGCCGCCTGGAAAGCTTCGTCGACCGGCCGATAGGAGGAGCATGCGCTCAACACGACCAGCATCACCGCGATGATCGGGCCGATACGCGTTAAAAACCCTCGATACTGCATTTACCATTCCGGCGGTTTGCGGCGACACGAAGCGCTTCTTGCGCGGCGACAGACCGATTTATTGATGGCTATGGTTAATGTCCGGTAAAGCCGGGCAAAGGCTGACTTTGGTTCGCCGCGTTAACTGCCCGGTTACCATATTGCTTCACGTTCCGTTGAGATTTGCCAACGCGTTCGCGGAGTAACAAATGTCCGGGGCCGAAACGCTGACCAGCGATGTCGATCTCGACGTCGCCGGGCTGTTTTCCGAGATCTGGCGCAAGAAATGGCTGGTCATCGCCATCACGCTGGTGGCCGGTGCCGGCGTTATTTGTCGCCCTCTCGCTGTCGCCGCCGCGCTACAAGGCGAGCGCCCGCGTGCTCATCGAAAAGCGCGAATCGGTGTTCACTCGCCAGAACGACGGCGATTTCAACCTTTCCACAAGCCAGTTCGACGAGCAGGCGATCGGCAGCCAGGTGCAGGTGCTGACCTCCGACGACATTGCCCTTCGCGTCATCGACAAGCTGCAATTGACCAAGGCGCCGGAGTTTTCCGGCGATGCCAAGCCGGGCCTGCTGGATTCGCTGATGAGTTCGTTGCCAATGAGCAAACAGGCAAGCTCCGGTACGCCACAGGAACGCATGCTCGACTCGTTTCGCAAGCGCCTGCTGGTCTATGCGGCCGACAAGTCGCGCGTGCTCGTCGTCGAATATCTGGGCCTACGATCCAGAGCTTGCCCAGAAAATCTCTAATGCATTGGTCGATGAGTATCTGGAGTTGACGAAGCAGGCCAAGCTCGAAGCCGAATCGCAGGCGACTGGCTGGCTTGGGCCGGAGATCGACGACCTGCGCGCCAAAGTGCGCACCGCCGAAGCCAAGGTCGCCGAATTTCGCGGCAAGTCCGATCTGCTGATCGGCAACAACAATGCCCTGCTGGCGACCCAGCAACTGTCGGAAGCCTCCTCGGAACTGACGCGATTGCGCGCCGATAAATCGGCCGCCGAAGGCCAAGGTCGCATGCGATCCGGGCGGCGCTCGCTGGCGGCGGCTCGCTCGATACGATTGCCGAGGTTATCGCCTCGCCCCTGATCCAGCGCCTGCGCGAGCGCCAGGCCTCGCTGCAAGGCGAAATCTCGCAACTCGAGACGACGTTGTTGCCGGGCCATCCCAAGCTCAAGGCGCTGAAATCCCAGGTCGGCGACTTCGACGCGCAGATCCGGTCCGCCGCGTCGAATATCCTGAAGAGCCTGGAGAACAATGTCGTCCTCGCCCGCAAGCAGGAAACGGTGTTGCTCGACGAGGTCGATCGGCTGAAGGCGGAGGCTGCCCGCGTGGGCGAGGCCGAAGTCGAATTGCACGCGCTCGAACGCGAAGCGACCGCACAGCGCGAATTGCTCGAATCCTATCTGACTCGCTTCCGCGAGGCGGCAAGTCGCCAGAAGGGCGACTACCAGCCGGTCGATGCCCGCATCATCTCGCGGGCGATCCTGCCGACCGAATCCTATTTTCCCAAGGTCGTCCCTTTCACCGTCGCCGGCGCCACTGTCGCCATGGTGTTGAGCATCGTCGGCATCTTGTCGTGGGCACTACTGAGCGGGCGCGCCTTGCGGCCGGTAGCGGCCGCCAGGATTGGCCGCTTGCCGGAGCCCGGCTTCGAGGATCCGCAATTTCCTGAAGCAGTGACCGACCAGCCGCTGCCGGCTGTTGGTCCGACCCGCCGCGCCAACCTGCGGCAGGTCGAGCCGCCGGCATTGCAAAGCGACATTCCCGACGCCGAAATCCCCCTCGCTGATGTTCGTGCGCCAGCCGCGGCACCAATGTCACCCGAGTTCGAGCAATTTCGCCCCAACGATGCGGTCGCGGCGATCCGCGCGCTCGGTGGCGGCATCGTTGCGATGATCTCGCCGCAGGGCGGTTCGCTGGTTACCGTCGACATTGCCCGCGAACTCGAAACATCCAGCACTCGCGTCGCAGTCATCGATCTTTCGGCCGACGGGTCAGTGTCGGCCGAATTCCTCGGTCAGGGCATGCGCTCCGGGCTATCCGAACTGGCACAAGGCAAATGCGGCTTTGCCGAGGCGGTCTATCCCGATCCTCTCTCAAGCGTCCAGATCATGCCGGCCGGCGACATGGCGCGTCCCGACGCGGCATTGCCGTTTGAGCGCGTCCGCGAAATCGTTGCTGCCATGGCCGAATCCTTCGACTATCTCGTCATCGACTGTGGCGATGCCGGCGGCGACACGCTGCTCGGCTTGCTGCCGCTGACCTCGCTCGTCCTCGTCGATTCCGATACGTTGGAGGCCGCCGATGTCGCCGCCCGCGTCTCGGATTTCGCCAACCGCGGATTTCGCGAAACCATCGCCATCGCCGCCTGAAGCAGCGTTGCCTTTCAGCCGGCCAATCTGCGGCGCAATCCGCGCAACGCGCCGACCGCGTTCCACAGCCCTCCATGCTCGCGCACCATGCGCTTGATCGTCAGCGCCGTGCGCGAACCGACCGCCAGCGGCAGGCCGGGCAGGCTGGTCGGAATGATGACGTCGAACATTTCGATGGTACCGTCGCACCATGAACGCTTGTAGCGTTCCTCGCCGGCGCCGAGATCGATATGCGTTAGGCCTTCGCGGGCGCATTGTTCGGCAACCAGATAGAGCAGCATCTCGCCGGGGCTCAATGCGGCCAATTCGTCTTCGGCAATCGAGGTGAAATACGCCGACATCCGGTTCTGGTGGACGCCGCCTCCAAGTACGGCGCGAACTTTTCCGCCGATTTCGAGGCCGAACAGGCGCAGCAGCGGCTCCCTTGCCCTGACCGATTTGCTCACCAGCTCGGCGAGGAAATCGCGGGCATGGTGCGAGGCAAAGACGTCACGCAGGCCCCTGGTTTGCAGGCGCGCCGATTTCTGCGCAAGAAAGATGGCGAGCATTTCGTCGCATTGGGAGATGGATTGCGGCATCGCCAGGCGGTAGCCGCCGTGGGCCGCGGCGATCTTTTCCTGGTGACGGAAACGCTTGCGCTTGCGCTTGGCGTTGCCGCGGGCGAGCAGGGCATCGAAGCCGTCGCGCAGATCCATCACGAACGCCTGGTTGACCGCCCGCTGTCCGCCCATTTCCAGCATCGGATTTGCCGTGTTGTTCCATAGCGCTGGCTGGCAACACATCTTGATGATGCCGACGCCGGGGACCAGCGCCACGAATCCGGTTCATGATCGCGGCGAAATCACCGGGACCGAGCAGGCTCAGAAAGTCGGGCGAATAAAGCCCGCAACTGTAGTTGGCATGGTTGCCGCCGGCCCAGGTCAATTCGCGCATCAACCGGCCCCTTATGGATAGCGGCAACAGAAATGCAGGCTCGCCATCGAGCGTGCCGGTGACGACGAAGGCGCTACGCTTTTCGCCGCGGTCAAGCGTCGACAGGCTCGCGTCGACCCAGTCATAGCGCTGGTAGACGGTCGCCGCCGCCACCGATTCGAGTTGGCGCCACAGTCCCTCGACGCCGGCGGGACGGTCGCAGATCGAGATCTCCAGCCGCTCCGCGACATTCCCGGCGCTCGGCCAGGCACTTGCGGCGGTTTTCTCACTCTGTCGTGTGTCCAGCGCGGCCACGTTCATTGCAATCTCCCGTTGCAGCGCTAACAGGAAAGTCTGAAAAAAAGATTGGTTGCCAGATACATACATCGGCGAAATCTGGCATGCATCGGTCGAATGCGATTTAGGTTAATCCTCCCCGTGACAGGCGCCGCGTCGAAATTCATTTTCGGTGCTTCCCTGCGCAAGATTAGTTGCTAGTGGTCCCCTGATTCCGATATTTGCCCCCGACGTGGTCGCAAGCGCCGAAATCCGACCACCAGGATGCGGTTCATGGCAGGTCAATGGCTCAACAAGGCTGCGCTGAGCAGCATGTATTTCTTCGGGCTATCGACGCTTGCCCGCCCGATCCTCGGCGGCATGGGCGCGATCCTGATGCTGCATCGGGTGCGGCCGGGCGAACCGCGTGACGGCTTTGCCCCCAATGCCCATCTCAGCGTTACGCCAAGATTTCTCGACCGCCTGCTCGGCGCGCTGTCGCGTTCCGGCTACGAATTCGTCAGCATGGACGAGGTTGCGGCCCGCCTCAGCGGCGAATCGACGGCGCGCTCGGATTTTATCGCCTTTACCCTCGATGACGGTTATCGCGACAACCTCGAAAACGCAGTGCCGCTGTTTCAAAAGCACAAGGCGCCGTACACGATCTACATCGCCCCGGGTCTGGTCGACGGAAAGGCGGAACTGTGGTGGGAGGATTTGGAAGCCGTCATTCGCCGGCGCTCCAGTTTCATCCTCGAATTGCCGCGCGGCAATATCCGTTTCGAAATCGGCTCGCCCGCCGAAAAGAAGCAGGTCTATGCCGAGTTGCTCGAGTTACTGACGACCACGGTCGGCGAGGACGAGCAGCGCCGCATCGTGCGCCATCTCAACTGGCAGCGCGGGCTCGATCCGGCCGCCCGCTGCGCCGAGGAAATCATGGGCTGGGCCGAGATTGGCGGACTGGCGGAGGACCCGCTCTGCACCATCGGCGCCCACACCATCCATCATTTCGCGCTTGCCCGGCTGACCGAGGAGCGCGCCGCCGACGAGATCGAGCAGAGCGCCCGCATTATCGAACTCGAGCTCGGCAAGAGGCCGCGCCATTTCGCCTATCCCTACGGCTATCCGGCCGCCGCCGGGCCGCGCGAATTCGCGATGGTCGAAGCGGCCGGTTTTGCGACCGCGGTCACGACCCGCCACGGCGTTGTTACCGGCGGGCATCGCGAACATCGGTACGCGCTGCCGCGCATCTCGCTCAATGGCCTCTACCAGAAGCGGCCCTACGTGATGGCGTTGCTGTCGGGATTGCCGGCGCGCATCGCCAATCGCGGGCGCCGGGTGAATATCGGCTAATCTGCCTGTCTGCGCGGCCCGATCATCCAGCGGATGATGAACATTGCCGGAATGACCCACAGCAATCCGGTGACGGCGAAATAGGCAAGGATTACCCATGACGATGCATCGCCGAGGCGCGCCGCGGCGATCGTCACGGCGAACGCTATAGACGCCGATCAGCGCCAGCAGCAGGACGGTGCCGAGGATTTTTCGCAAGTTGCCGCTCCGCAATGCACTTCGAAGCGCGACGTGTTGTCGCCGCGCCGACCGACTTGTCATGAATCCTCGCATGCGCCAAGGGTGACATCGGAAGCGAACCGATGAATCCCGATCCGACCGCAATGTTGGCCGCCACGCGGCGCGAACGCCGCAACCGCGCATTTGTGCGCGCGTGGCTCTATGCCATCGCCGCGATGGTATTGGCGATTGCAGTTGTCGGCGGCGCCACGCGGCTGACCCATTCCGGCCTATCGATCACCGAATGGCAGCCGATCCACGGCGTCATCCCGCCGCTGAACGAAGCCCAATGGCAGGAGGAATTCGCCAAATACCGCCAGATTCCGGAATTCCGCCAGATGAATGCCGACATGACGCTTGCCGGCTTCCAGTTCATCTACTGGTGGGAATGGACCCACCGCCTGCTCGGGCGGCTGGTCGGCGCCGTGTTCGCGCTGCCGCTCGTTCTTTTCTGGCTCGCCGGCATGCTGGAGCCGTACTTCAAGCCGCGATTGCTGGCGCTGCTCGCTCTCGGCGGCCTCCAGGGCGCCATCGGCTGGTGGATGGTTTCGTCCGGCCTCGTCGACCGCGTCGATGTCAGCCAGTATCGCCTGGCAACCCATCTGACACTTGCTGCGATCATTTTCAGCTATGCCGTATGGCTCGCGCGCGCCATGGCTCCGCACACCGCAAAGCCGGCGCCGCGTCGCATCATCCGGTTCGCCGCGCCTATTCGTGCTTGCCATCCTGTTCCAACTCTTCCTCGGCGCCCTCGTCGCCGGCCTCGATGCCGGCCTTGCCTTCAACGACTGGCCGACCATGGACGGTGCCGTCATCCCGAGCGATCTCGGCATTCTCACACCGTGGTGGCGCAACCTGTTTGAAAATATCAAGACCGTGCAGTTCGATCACCGCCTCGGCGGCTATGCGGTCGTGCTGCTTGCGCTGGTACAAGCCGCTTTCTCCTGGTCGCCCGACGTCGCTCGGCCGCACCGTTATCGCGCAGTGATCCTCGTGCTGCTGGCGCTGGGTCAGGCAGGGCTCGGCGTCGCGACGCTGATGCTGCAAGTGCCATTGGCGCTGGCATTGGGCCACCAGTTGCTGGCGTTCCTGTTGCTCGGTTTTGCGGTCGCCCACTGGCGCGGCACCATCGGCCCGGTCGCCGCGCAGACGGCGATCCGCATCCGCACTTGACCGTTCTCTTCAGGGGCAAGGGGTTCCATGGTTCGCAAGAAGATCATCATCGACAGCGATCTCGGCCAGGACGATGCCGTCGCCATCCTGCTGGCGCTGGCGAGCGATGAACTCGAAATTCTGGCGATCACCACGGTCGCCGGCAACGTGCCGCTGGCGCAGTCGCAAACGAATGCGCTGAAGATTTGCGAACTGGCCGGCAAGACCGGGACGCGTGTATTTGCGGGCGCCGCTCGGCCGCTCGTGCGAGACCTGGTCACCGCCGAACATGTCCATGGTCGCACCGGCATCGACGGCGCGGTGTTGCCCGAGCCGCGGATGCGGCTGCAGCCCGGCCATGCCGCCGATTTCATCGCCGAAACGCTGCTTGCCGAGCCGGCCGGTACGGTGACGCTAGCGACGCTCGGCGCCGCTGACCAACATCGCGCTGGCGCTCAACCGCGCGCCGGCGATCGCTTCGCGCATCGAGCGCATCGTCATGATGGGTGGTGGCTACTTCGAGCAGGGCAACTACACGCCTTCGGCCGAGTTCAACATCTATGTCGATCCGCACGCCGCCGATGTGGTCATGCGCTGCGGTGCGCCGATCGTGATGATTCCGCTCGACGTGACCCACAAGGCGCTGACGACGGCCAAGCGCATCGCTGCGATCCGCGCCATTGGCACGCCGGTCGGCGAGGCTGTCGCGGGCATGCTGGAGTACTTCGAACGCTTCGACGAACAGAAGTACGGCACCGACGGCGGGCCGCTGCACGATCCCTGCGTGATCGCCTTTCTGTTGCAGCCGGAACTGTTTTCCGGCCGCGATTGCAATGTGGCGATCGAGACCGTGTCCGAACTGACCATGGGCGCGACGGTCGTCGACTGGTGGGGCGTCACCCGCAAGCCGAAGAATGCCCGCGTCATGCGCAACATCGACGCCGACGGGTTTTTCACGCTGCTGACCGAGCGGCTCAAGCGGCTATGAATGCGGAAATACGGGGACAGTTTACTTAATTCGCGGTCACCTGCGAAGTTGCGAACAAGGCGGCATCGGGCGAATTAAGTAAACTGTCCTCGCATTTCCTTCTCCACATCACCCCGCGCCGGGATCGCCGGCTGCGCGCCGGGCTTGAGGCAGGCAAGCGAGCCGGCAGTGGCGGCCAGTTGCAGGCAATCTTCAAGGCCAAGGCCTTCGCGTAATCCCGCGGCAAAATAGCCGCAAAACGTGTCGCCGGCGCCGACGGTGTCGACTGGCGTGATGGCAAGGGCAGGGGCTTCGAACATGCCCTGCGGCGATACGGCCACTGCCCCGGCCGGCCCAAGCGTAACGACGATGGTGCGGCCGGTGCGCAACGCGAAGTGCCGCATTTTCGCCCGCCGGCTCTTGCCGTTGAGGCCGAGCGCGTCGGCATAGAAGGCAAATTCGTGCTCGTTGGCGATTGAGAAATCAGCTTGCGCCAGCAATTTGACGGCATCCGGCAGCGAAGGCGCGGTATTGAGGACGGAGATTGCGCCTGCGGCTCGCGCCGCGGCAATCGCCGCCGCCGCCGTTGAAAGCGGGATTTCCAGTTGCAGCAACGCCACGTCCCCAGCGGAGAACGCCGGCACCATGTCGACGCCGACTTCGCCATTGGCGCCGGAAACGACCGTGATCTGGTTCTGGCCCTTGGCGTCGACGAGGATGAGCGCGATTCCGGTTGGCGCTTGCGCGGTGCGCACGCCTGTCCAGTCGATACCCGCCTGTTGCAGCAGTTCCAGGGCCTGGCCGGCATGGGCATCGCCGCCAACGGCGCCGGTCATGGCGACTTCGGCCCCGGCGCGACGCGCCGCCAGCGCCTGGTTGGCGCCTTTCCCGCCGGGAGCGGTCGAAAAACCGGTGCCGTGCACGGTCTCGCCCGCCATCGGCAGGCGTTCGACATTGGCAATCAGGTCGAGATTAATCGAGCCGACGACGCGGATCATCACTTCCCGTTCGTGGCGCCGAGCATGATGTCCATGTTCTGGACTGCGGCGCCGGAAGCGCCCTTGCCGAGATTGTCGAGCGAGGCGACGAGATTGGCCTGGCCCGTGCCGGGAGTACCGAGGCAATAGAGCTTCATGTCGTCGCGGCCGATCAGTTCCTGCGGATCGAGGCGGATGGCCTTGGCGCTTTCCTCCAGCGGCACGACCTTGACGAGTTCCTGGCCGGCATAATGGGACGCCAGCACGCCATGGACATCCGCAAGGCTCGGCTGGCCGATCAGCAAATCGAGATGCAGCGGCACGTTGACAAGCATGCCTTGCGGGAAACGCCCGACATTGGGCGTAAAGATCGGCCGCCGCGCCAGACCGACCCGGTGATGGATTTCCGGCACGTGCTTGTGGGTGAGGCCGAGCGCGTAGAGGTAGTTGACCGACGCGATCGGATCCGGGTCGGCCTTGTCCTCGAACTGGGCGATCAGGCTCTTGCCGCCGCCGGTATAGCCGGAGATGCCGTTGATCGTGACCGGATACTCTGTCGGCAGCATGCCGGCGTCGACCAGCGGCCGCAGCAGCGCGATTGCCCCGGTCGACCAGCAGCCGGGATTGGTTACCCGCGCCGAGCGGGCGATTTCGTCGCGTTGACCGGCGGTCAATTCGGCAAAACCGAAGGCCCAGCCGGGTGCAACCCGATGCGCCGTCGAGGTGTCGATCAGCCGCGTCTTGTTATTGCCGCCGGCTTCCAGCATCGCGACAGCTTCGCGGCTCGCATCGTCCGGCAGGCACAGGATGGCGATGTCGGCCTCATTGAGCATGCGCGCCCGAAACAGCGGATTGCGCCGTTCCGAGGCCGGAATCGACATCAGGTCGATATCGCGACGCATGCCAAGCCGCTCGCGGATTTTCAGGCCCGTGGTGCCGTGCTCGCCGTCGATGTAGATTTTCGCAGCCATTTGCGATCTAAAAGCCTACGCGAATCCGTATGTTACGCGGAAAACCTGAACTCTGATTCAGAACTTGAAGCAGCGGGCGATAACCTAGCGATCACCGAGCCGCTCCGCGAGCAGGCCGAGCGTATACATCGCGACCGTCGCAGCGGCAATGGCGGTGATATCGGCGTGGTCGTAGGGCGGGCAAACTTCGACCACGTCGGCGCCCTTGAGATCGAGCCCGCCGAGCTTGCGGATTGCGCTCAGGATCTTGGCCGTCGACGGCCCACCGGCAACCGGCGTGCCGGTGCCCGGCGCATAGGCCGGATCGAGGCAATCGATGTCGAACGTCAGGTAGCACGGCCCGGCGCCGACCCGCTGGCTGATGGTCTCTGCGAGCGCCGCCGGCGTCATTTCGTCGACATCGTCGCCATAGAGGATCTCGATGCCGTAATCTTCCGGCGCGATGGTGCGGATGCCGACCTGGATCGAACGGGTCGCATCGATGATGCCGTCGCGCACCGCCCGCGTCACGAAGCTGCCGTGGTCGATGCGCTCGCCGTCGTCGGGCCAGGTGTCCTGGTGGGCGTCGAACTGGATCAGCGCCAGCGGCCCGTGGCGCTCGGCATGCGCCTTCAGCAGCGGCCACGTGACAAAATGATCGCCGCCGAGCGACAGCAGGAAGGCTTCGGTATTGAGCAGCTCCGCGGCCTGGCGCTCGATCGCTTCGGCCACTTCCCACGGCCGTCCGACATCGAAGGAGCAATCGCCGAAATCGGCCACCGCCAGCGCCGCGAACAGGTCGATGGAGAACGGGTATTGCGGGTCGTTGTCGAAAATCGCCGAGGCGCGGCGGATCGCCTGCGGCCCAAAGCGGGCGCCCGGCCGGTTGGTCACCGCGATGTCGAGCGGAACGCCCCAGACGATGGCATCGGCGCCGTCCGGCGTTTTCGTGAACCGCCGCCGCATGAACGAGTTGACGCCGGCATAGGTCGGATCGCTGGCGGCGCCGGTCAGTTCGCCCGGCCGAATGGCATGGTCGGTCTTTTTCGCCACCGCGCACCTATGGGATCAGCACGGTCTGGCCGGTTGTCTTGCGCCCCTCCATGGCCCGGTGCGCCTCGGCAACCTCGGCAAGCGGAAATCTCTGGTTGATCGCGATCTTCACCTTGCCAGAGCGAATCACGGAAAAGAGCTGACGCGCGCGTCTCTCGAGCTCCTCGCGCTCGGCGATGAAGTTGAACAGCGTCGGCCGCGTCGCGAACAGCGAACCGTTGGCGGCGAGATCGGCGAGCTTGAAATCCGTGACGACGCCCGACGACTGCCCGTACAGCACCCAGGTGCCGAATTTGCGCAGGCATTTGAGCGAGCCGGGAAAGGTATCCTTGCCGACCAAGTCGTAGACCGCGGCGACGCCGGCGCCCTTGGTGATTTGCTTGACCCGCTCGACGAAATCCTCGCTGCGGTAGTCGATGACATAGGCATAGCCGTTCTTCTTGGCGAGCTTGCATTTTTCCGGACCGCCGGCGGTGCCGATGGCCGTGACGCCCTTGGCCTTGAGCCACTGCCCGACGATAAGCCCGACGCCGCCGGCCGCAGCGTGCACCAGCACCTTGTCGCCGGCTTTCGCCTTGTAGCTGTCATGGATAAGGTATTGCGCGGTCATGCCCTTCAATAGCGACGCGGCAGCTACGGTATCGTCAATGCCGGCCGGAACCTTGACGAGGCGGTCGGCAGCGATCAGCCGGTGGCTCTGGTAAGCGCCGCTCTGTGCGACATAGGCGACCCGGTCGCCCGTCTTGATGTGCCTGACGCCTGGGCCGACTGCCTCGACGATGCCGCAGGCTTCGCCGCCGAGAACCGTCGGGAAACCGGACGGAAGCGGGTAAAGGCCAGTGCGGAAATAGACATCGAGGAAGTTGATGCCGATGGCGGTATGGCGAATTCTCGCCTCGCCCTTGGCCGGTTTTGCCAATTCGATCGGGTGGCGCTCGAAGACCGAAGCATCGCCGGCTTTGGTTGCGACCATCGCGTAGGGGGAAGGGGACACGGCCATGGACTTGATCCTTTTGATTCGACGGTTGCCAATTCTATGCGAAATCAGCCGCCAACCTGAAACGCCGCGTCGACCTCGACCTGCATGGCGGTGACGAGATGGTTGGTCTTGCCGGCCATGGCAATGACGGCAAGCAGTTCGCCATGCTGTTGCTCGCTCATGCCCTTGGCCTTCGCCACTGCGGTGTGGCTATGGATGCAATAGCTGCAGGCATTCGCCACCGATACCGCGATATAGATCATTTCCTTGGTCAGGGGATCGATCGATCCGGGCCCCATGACCTGCTTGACCTCTTCCCAGGTGCGCTTCAGTTCGACAGGATTGTTGGCCAGCGCCCGCCAGAAATTGTTGATGAAATCGGTCTGCCGGACCTTGCGGATGTCGTCGAAGATTTCGCGGACTTCGGCGCTCGCCTGCGCGTCGGTTACCAATTGGATGGTGGCCATGACCGTTTGCTCCTCGCCAATCACAGTTTCCGATATCGGCGGCCGGCGCAACGGCGAAATTCGGCCGCGCCGTATCCGACATAGGCCTGTCGGGTCCGCCGGGTCTGCTGCTGGTCTGCTTGACAAGCCGAAACCGCGCGCGCGATGCTTTGCGCCGACTCTGGCGTGACTGGTTTCGGCCGTTCGGGCGGCATAATCCGCTAAAATCAATAGGAAATCCTGTATGGCCATGCTTCCCAATCGCCGTATCTGGACCTGGTTCGAGGGCGAATGGCGCCAGGGCAATACCTTGATTCTCGGCGCCGCCGATCACGGCACCTGGCTCGGCACCATGGTCTTTGACGGGGCGCGCGCCTTCGAGGGCGTCGCCCCCGATCTCGACATGCATTGCGCCCGCGCCAACCATTCGGCCATGGCGATGGGGCTAAAGCCCACCGTGCCGACCGGTGAGATGATCGAAATCGCCCGCGATGGCATCGCCAAATTCCCGAAAGAGTCGGCGCTCTATGTCCGGCCGATGTACTGGTCGCGCGAGGGCGGTTCGGTCACCGTCGACGCCGATCCGGATTCGACTGCTTTCGCGTTCTGCATCGAGGAAGCGACGATGGGGCCGCCGACCGGCTTCAGTGTCACCACTACGCAATTCACGCCGCCCGACGCTGGCGACCGCGCTGACCAACTGCAAGGCCGCCTGCCTCTATCCCAACAACGCCCGCATGCTGCGCGAGGCGCAGTCGAAGGGTTTTCAGAACGCCATCGTCTGCGACGCTCTCGGCAATGTCGCCGAAACCGCGACTTCCAACATCTTCATGGCCAAGAACGGCGAGGTGTTCACGCCGATCCCGAACGGCACGTTCCTCAACGGCATCACCCGCCAGCGCGTGATCAAATTGCTGCGCGGCGCCGGCTACAAGGTCTATGAATCGACGCTGACGCTCGAGGATTTCCGCGTCGCCGACGAAATCTTTTCGACCGGCAACTATTCCAAGGTCGTGCCGATCGTGAAATTCGACGAACGCGAGACCGGCCCCGGCCCGATCGCGGCCAAGGCGCGCGAACTATACTGGGAGTGGGCGCATGCGTGACGGTATCGCCGCGCGCCGGCTCGTCGGCCTGATGGCCACCCATGACCGCCGTGGCCGCCGAAACCAGGCCAAGGCATTTCCTGGCGCGCCCGCGCCTTCGAGATCCTCGAGCGCGGCCGGCGCGGGACGATTTCGCAAGCCTTCGACATCTTCATCATCACGCTGATCCTGGCGAGCGTGCTGGTTTCGGTGCTGGAGACCGTTGACTGGATCCACCAGCGCCATGGCTTCTGGATGGGGCCGTTCGACACGTTCTGCTCTCATTGTTTTCATCTGCGAATATACGGCGCGCATCTGGGCGGCGCCCGAGCATCCGCTGCTGGCGTCGAAAGGTCCGCTGGTGGCGCGGCTGCGGGTCGTGTTCCTGCCGATGATGATCGTCGACTTCATCTCGATCCTGCCGTTCTTCATCGAAATATTCACCGGCGCCAATGTCGCCGCGATCCGCATCATCCGTATCGTCCGTTTCTACCGCCTGGCTCGCTACGTGCCGGCGATCGCCACGATCGGCCGGGTGCTTGCCAACGAATGGCGCTCGCTCGTCGGCTGCGGGGCAATCTTTGCCGGCCTGCTGCTGCTGGCGTCGGTGGCCATGTATCTGGCCGAAGGCAAGCTGCAGCCTGAGAATTTCGGCGACGTGCCCTCGGCGATGTGGTGGGCCGTCGTCACGCTATCGACCGTCGGCTACGGCGATGTCACGCCGATCACGGCGCTGGGCCGCGTCATCGCCGGCTTCGTCATGGTCATGGGCATCGCCTTCTTCGCGCTGCCTGTCGGCATCATCGCCAACGGCTTCCAGCAGGAGATCAAGCAATCCGACTTCGTCGTTTCCTTTGCCATGGTCGCCCGCGTGCCGTTGTTCGCGCGCCTGGAAACCACGCTGATCGCACGCCTGGTGCGGCTGCTGCACGCGCGCAAGTTCGCTGCCAACACCATCGATCGTGTCAAAAGGGCGAGGCTGCCGACTGCGATGTTCTTCATCGCCAATGGCGAGGTCGAGATCGAGCTGGCGCAACAATCCGGTGCGCCTCGGCGAGGGCGACTTCTTCGGCGAAATGGCGTTGCTCGACCACGATGCGAGGCGAATGGCGACGGTATCGGCCGTGCGCCATACCGAACTTTTGGTGCTCGAGTGCCCCCGATTTCCGCCGCTTGTTGGCACAGAACCCGGAATTGCACGACGTCATCACCGAAATCGCCGAGCAGCGGCGCAGCGACGCGGAGAAGCGATTGAAAGGCGACGGCCGAGAAATCGCCATCCAAAGCGGGCTGATTCACCGTTGGGTCGCAGAATCGTCGAAGATCGAGATAGGCGGAGAGCCCAACTGCATAGACGCTGTCTTCGGATTGTAACAATCGGGCGCGACGGCCGATTGCCGATCCGGGCGCGCAGGATTGCTACAGCATCTTCGAGCGGTCGGCGGAATTCGCCAAAGCCGAGCCCTGCCAGCCGGGCAAGTGCTTCGATGCGGACGGCAGCGGTAGAGGCGCGTTCGTCGGCAGGGGAATCCGGGGCGAATTCCCTGCGGATGGTTTGGCCATCCGCGCCGATCGCCGAGGTCTCGGCGCGAATTGCCAGGCGCCTCGCGATCTCGGCCATCGGATGGCTGCGGTTTGCGAACCGCCGCGCCAGCGCTTTCGCCCAGGCGTAGTGCGCGCGAGTTTCACTCTCCCCATCGGCAACGGCGTTGCGGGAAAGTCGCCAATCTTCGGCGATATAATGGTGGTCCAGGAACCGCCGGGCCGCCAAGTCGGCTTCGGCGCATGGCGCGTCGCTTGCCGCATCCGGCAACTGCTCGAGAAATGCCAGCAATGCGGCGGGTGGAGCCGGTTCGGCTAGCGCGCCAACAATCGGAGCTTCGCCAAATCCACCGTGCGCTACCGGTGGCAGGGTGTCGACATACTCGCGGGCGAATGCGCGGTTGGCGCGCGCCAGTTTGCCGAGCGCCAGAATCGAATCGGTCCTGTCGCCATAGCTCTTGTCGATGGCGACGGCCTCTCTCAGCGCCCGCGCCACGTCCTGCGATCGCGCCAGGTCCGCGATCAGCAGTACGTCGGCGGTATCGGCCACCAGCAATCCTTTTACTCCGAGCGTCACCACCAGCCGGTCGCGAACCAGCAACGTGAACGCCGTCGCTGTCGATTGCCATGTGCGTGGCGCCGCCCGCTTCGGCCCGCGGCGATCTCGGCGACTTGGTCCCAGGCACCGAGGTCGGACCAGCCGAAACCGGCGCGGACGACCTGGCGATTTGCCGCGTTCTCGAGGATCGCATAGTCGATTGAAATATTGCGCGCCGCAGCGAACGCGCGCTCATCCAGCACCGTGACGTTGCCGTCGGTTTCGCCGCTCGTAACGGCCGCGCCGGCACTGGCGAAAATGTCCGGCGCCTGGCGCTCGAACTCGCTGGCCATCGCATCGGCGCGAAATACGAACATTCCCGAGTTCCACAAATGGCGATTATCGACTGACCCAGCGCTCGGCGGTCGCAAGGTCAGGTTTTTCGGTGAAGCGGACAATCGGCGATACAGCCGCGCCGGAGGCATCGGTCTCGATATAGCCATAGGCGGTGTTCGGCGACTTCGGCGGAACGCCGAAACAGACGATCGCGCCGCCTTGCGCCGCATCGACGGCGGTTCGCAGGTCTTCGGCGAATTTCGACCAGTCTTCGACAAAGTGGTCGCTCGGGAACACCGACAGGATGGCGTCACGGTGCTGGCGACCGACCAGCGCGACCGCGGCGGCGATCGCCGGCGCCGTATTGCGCGCCGCCGGCTCCAGCACGATACGCCACGCCAGCGGATGCGCCATCGCCATGCGCGCCGCTACCGGCCCGCGGTGCTGGCTGGCGGCGATGACGATGAGTTCGTCGATGCCCGCAACGGGTGCTGCCTGCGCCAGGCGGGCGAGGGTCAGCGAAAACAGATCGGCGCCGCCGATCAGCGGCAGGAACGGCTTCGGCCGGTCGGCCGCGCGACAAGCGGCCACAGGCGGGTGCCGGCGCCGCCGGCCAGCACGATTGCGATATGCCGTCCGTCCTTCGCCAATTCCATGCTGCCCCCTGATGGCGCCGCGAATCTCGGCTAACGCTCGCGGATGGCGACCTTGATGCCACCGGCCAAGGGGAAGTCAATCAACTGCACGGCGCAGAAATGGAAACGGGGCCGCGAGGGCCCCGTTCGAATTCCGGCTGGTCGCTCTGCGATCAGCGCTTGGAGAACTGGAAGCTCCGCCGCGCTTTCGCCTTGCCGTACTTCTTGCGCTCGACCACGCGGCTGTCGCGGGTCAGGAACCCGCCACGCTTCAACACCGGTCGCAATTCCGGCTCGTAGAAGGTCAGCGCCTTGGAAATGCCGTGGCGCACCGCACCGGCCTGGCCGGAAAGCCCGCCGCCGGATACCGAGGCGACGATGTCGTACTGGCCGTCGCGATTGGCCGCTGAAATCGGCTGCTTCAGCACCATCTGCAACACGGGCCGCGCGAAATAGGCGGCAAAATCCTTGTCGTTGACGACGATGCGGCCGGAGCCCGGCTTGACCCAGACGCGGGCGACCGCGTTCTTGCGCTTTCCCGTCGCATAGGCGCGGCCCTGCGCGTCGAGTTTCTGGACATGTGTGGGAGCGGCCGGTTCGACAACCGGGCTGAGCGCTTCCAGCGATTCGAGACCCGACATCAGGCGCTCCTCTTGTTCTTGGCGTTCATGGCGCCGATATCGACGGTTTCGGGCTGCTGGGCCGCATGCGGGTGTTCGGCGCCGGCATAGACCTTCAAATTCTTCAATTGCTGGCGGGCCAGCGGCCCTTCCGGCAACATCCGCTGCACCGCCTTTTCGATGACGCGCTCCGGGAAACGGCCTTCCAGCATCGGCTTGCGCGGTGCGCTGCTTGACGCCGCCCGGATAGCCGGTGTGCCAGTAATAGATCTTGTCGTTGAGCTTGTTGCCGGTCAGGCGGACTTTTTCGGCGTTGATGACGATGACATTGTCGCCGTCATCGACGTGCGGGGTGAAGGTCGGCTTGTGCTTTCCGCGAAGGCGCTTGGCGACAAGGGTCGCCAGCCGACCGAGAACCAGGTTCTCGGCGTCGATCAGCACCCATTTCTTCACCACCTCCGCAGGCTTCTGCGAAAAGGTCTTCATTTTAGAGCTTCCATGGTTTTGACATCGGCGCCTGATTATTTCCGGCAAGGCACCGTCTCGGCGGCGACCTGTACTGGCTCGCATTGCCGCCGTCAAGCTACCGGCAAGTCAAATCGATCTAAAAATATCAGGAAAAACAACAGGTTAAAAATACGGTACTATAATACCGTAGTCGCAAGCCGAGAAAACGCCGGCGGAAAACCCGCCGGCGCTTCGAAATTCCGAATCAGCCTACTTCACTGCGGCGTAGCAAGCCTGCAGCTGCGTGGCGCATTCGCTGGCATGCATCATGTTCATCTTGATCTTCTCGGCGCCGGCCTGCGGCGTTGTCGCCATGGTCATGTCGCTATGCGAGACGCACTGCGAATAGTTGGTATTGCACGCGACGTAGGAGTCCATCATCATCTTGGCGTCCGCCAGAGCCGCGCCCGACATCGCCATTGACATGAGCGAAGCGAAGCCCAAAGCCCGAACTGCATTCTTCATTTTCGTCTCCGTTACTGTTTGACGGCCAGACCATCCGCCGCCCTTGTCGCCCGCAGACGCCCTCCGCGCCTGCATCTTGTTCCGCGCCATGAAATTACGCGAAATCAATCGGACCGCAATGGGTATTTTGTCGCTGTCCCACTCACTTTTTTGCAATGCTCCAGTTCAGGATTTGACCCGCACATAGCTTCCCGGAGCGTCCTCGATCGGCGGGTAGTCTTGCGATCCGACGACTCTTGCGTCTACCATCTGCGCGTCATGGTCGCGAATCCACTGGTCCCAGTGCGGCCACCATGAACCCGGCGTCTCGGTTGCGTTCCTGACCCAGTTCTCGAATTGGCCGGTCGGCGGCCCGCCGGTCCAGAACTGGTATTTTTTCGCTTCGGGCGGATTGATGACGCCGGCGATGTGGCCGGAACCGGCCATCACATAGGTCACTTTCGCCGCCGAAGCATTGCGAGCCGGCGAAAACCGATTTCGCCGGCGCGATGTGGTCTTCGCGCGTTGCCAGATTGTAGATCGGCACGGTCACCTGCTTCAGATCGAGCCGTTCGCCATCGATCTCCATCGTCCCGCGGCTCAGCCGGTTTTCCAGGTAGCAGTTGCGCAAATAGAACGAGTGGTTCGCCGCCGGCATCCGCGTCGCGTCGGAATTCCAGTAGAGCAGGTCGAAGGGCAGGGGATCCTTGCCGCGCAGGTAGTTGTTGACGAAATACGGCCAGATCAGGTCGCGCGAGCGCAGCATGTTGAAGGCGGTCGCCATGCGCGCGCCTTCGAGATAGCCCTTGGTCGCCATCGTCGCCTCAACATTGGCGATCTGCTCCTCGTCGACGAACACCTTGAGGTCGCCGGCATCGGTGAAATCGACCTGGGTCGCGAAGAAATGTCGCGGTCTTGATGCGGTCGTCCTTGCGCCGCGCCAGCATCGCCAGCGTCACCGCCAGCAGTGTGCCGCCGACGCAATAGCCGATAATGTTGACGCCGCGCCGGCCGGTGACGTTGCGCACGATTTCGAGCGTACTGAGCACGCCTTCCTCGGCGTAGTTTCGGAAACTCTTGCCGGCCTGGCGGGCGTCCGGATTGACCCAGGAAATGACGAAGACGGTGTGGCCGCGTTCGACGCACCAGCGGACGAAGGATTTCTGCGCGTTGAGGTCGAGGATATAAAATTTGTTGATCCATGGCGGCACGATCACCAGCGGCCGGCGCAGGACCTTTTCCGTCGTCGCCTGGTACTGGATGACCTGGCACACATCGTTCTGCGCGATCACCTTGCCCGGCGTGTTGGCGACGTCGCGGCCAAACACGAATTTCGATCCGTCCGATTGGCGCAGCTTCAGGTCGCCTCCGCCAAGCGCGATATCCTCGGCCAGCATCTTCATGCCGCTGCACGAGGTTTGCCCCGTCACTGGCGAAAGTTTCGCGCAGCACCTCCGGGTTGGTCGCCGGAAAATTGGATGGCGACAGCGAATTGATCAGTTGCTGGGTATAGAAGATCGCCTTGTGGCGCGTGTGCTCGTCGAGCCCCTCGGTCCGCGAAACCAGGTCCTCCGCCCAGCCGGCGGTGATCAGATAGGCCTGGCGCAACATGTCGAAGAACGGATTCTTCTTCCATTCGGGATCGCTGAAGCGCTTGTCGCCGGGCTCGCCCGGCGCGACCTCGGCGACTTCCTCGCCCGCCATCCTGCGGATCGAAGCGTTCCACAGTTCCATGTAGCGCGAAAACAGCTGCGTCTGGGCATGCAGTGCCCGTTGTGGGTCGCGCAGCCAGTACTCGGCAACCTTCGACAATGTCTTGGATACGTCGCCAAAGCGTGTCGGCAAACTGGTCCTGGCGCTTGCCCTCTTCGCGCGGCGCGAGCCAAGCCGCGGCCGCGTGGCCGGCCTGTTCGACCATGCGCGCCAGGTTGTGGGCGAAGGCATCGGCGTTATGGACCGCGTAGGGTCCCGATCCGGCTCCCATTCCCGGTCCAGTTCCGGCCCCGGGCGGGGCGGCTTGCCTGGCAGTCCGTCCGGCGCCGCCTTGCCCAGCAATTTTTCCGGCCGCCGGTCCCGGCTCCGGTCCGGGTTGGGGTCCGTTTTTCAACTCGGCCTTTGTTTCGGAAGTCGTTCTTGGCGCTGTTCCGATTTGGGCGGAAGCCTTTTTGCTGGCGGACCTTGCCCGGCTTCATGCCGGTTTCCTGCTCCTGTCGAGCCATGGCATCCTCCCGCGTTTGTATATAGACCGAATTCCACCATATTGAGCAATTATTTATGGATTAGGACGATCGTCGGCGGACATTAAGCTTTGTTGCCGGCGCGGCGGGCAGGGCAGCCGGGACGCGAACATGAATTCGAACGGTTTCAGAATTTTTGGCGCGCTGTTGCTCGCGGCGGTGCTGGCCGTGCCATCCGGTTGCGCCAGGCGTGTCAGTTTGCACGGCGTCGGTGCGACCCGGTCGTCGGCGCCGGTGGCCGCAGTGCTCGACCAGTCGCCGCAGGCGCTCGCCATCAATGAAGTGTCATCAGGCCAGCAAGCTGTAGCCAATACAAGTTTTTCGGGAACCGGCTCTGCGGCGCCAATCCCGGTGGCCGACGACGGCGCCGCCGAAGATGTCGCCGTCAGCCACGAAATGCCGCCGATGCCGCAAATGGGCGCCAGCCGCGAACAAGCGCTCAACGAAATCCGAGCGAAGGCCGCCAGCAACCCCGATATCAAGCCGAATATATTTGCGTCCCAGGCGGGGTCGGCCAAGCAGCTTTCGAAGGCGGACCAGGCCAAGCTCAAGGGCGATCTCAAGAAAAAGACCGACATACTGAATGCCGAAGTCTCGCAAGAGGAAATCGCCGCCCAGCAGGCCGATGCAGAATGGTTGCGCAAACACGGCGCCAGCCATTATCAGGATGCTTTGAACGGCATCGAAAAGTAGCGTATGGACGCTTGCGATCGCGGCGAACGGGCTGTTGCGACAGGGTCACCATCATCCATGCACGAATTTCACAAGATCCGGCGCTTGCCGCCCTATGTGTTCGAGCAGGTCAACCGGCTGAAGGCGTCGGCGCGGGCCGGCGGAGCCGATATCATTGATCTCGGCATGGGCAATCCGGATTTGCCGACCCCCAAGGCCATCGTCGACAAGCTCGCCGAAGTCGCCCGCGATCCGCGCACGCATCGCTATTCGGCTTCCAAGGGCATCGCCGGGCTGCGGCGGGCGCAAGCCGGCTATTATGCCCGCCGCTTCGGCGTGAAGGTGAACCCGGATACCCAGGTCGTCGCCACGCTCGGCTCCAAGGAGGGCTTCGCCAACATGGCCCAGGCGATCACGGCGCCGGGCGATATCGTGCTGGTGCCGAACCCGACCTATCCGATCCATTCTTTCGGCTTCATCATTTCGGGCGCCGCCATCCGCTCGGTGCCGGCCGACCCCAATGACGGTTTTTTTGCCGCCCTCGAGCGCGCCGTGCGCCATTCGATCCCGCAGCCGACGGCGCTGATCCTCAACTACCCGTCGAACCCGACGGCGAAACTGGCGACCCTCGACTTCTACCGCGACGTGGTCGCCTTTGCCCGCCGCCACGACATCGTGCTGCTTTCCGATCTGGCCTACGCCGAAATCTATTTCGACGGTGCAATGCCGCCTTCGATCCTGCAGGTACCCGGCGCCATCGATATCGCCGTCGAATTTACCTCGATGTCGAAATCCTATTCGATGCCCGGCTGGCGCATCGGCTTTGCTGTCGGCAACGAGCGCCTGATCGCAGCGCTCACCCGGGTCAAATCCTATCTCGACTACGGCGCCTTTACGCCGATCCAGGTTGCCGCCACCCACGCGCTCAACACGCAGGATCACGAGATCGAGCGCGCCCGCCTGATCTACAAGCAGCGCCGCGATGTCATGGTCGATGCCTTCGGCCGCTCTGGCTGGCGCGTGCCGGCGCCGCCGGCAACGATGTTTGCCTGGGCTCCGATTCCCGAGCCATTTCGTCACCTTGGCTCGCTCGAATTTTCCAAACTGCTGGTCGAGAACGCTTCAGTCGCGGTCTCGCCCGGCATCGGCTTCGGCGAAAACGGCGACGATTTCGTGCGAATCGCGCTGGTCGAAAACGAGCATCGCATCCGCCAGGCGGCGCGCAACATCAAGCGCTTCCTCGCGGCCGCCACCAATGACGGCGGCAACGTCGTGGCCCTGAAGGCGCACCGCAGTTAGATTTTCGCATATCGGAGCTGGGGACATGGCGCAGGCCATTCGCATTGGCATTGCTGGATTGGGCACGGTTGGCGCCACGCTGGTGCGCGTACTCGAGGAAAAGCGCGCGTTCCTCGCCGAGCATTGCGGTCGGCCGCTGGTCGTAACCGGCGTAAGCGCCCGCAAGCGGCGGGCCAATCGCGGCATCGATCTTTCCGGAACGCGCTGGCATGCAAACCCGGTGGCCCTCGCCGCCAGCGAGGAAACCGACATCTTCGTCGAACTGATCGGCGGCGATGGCGATCCGGCTTATGCCGCCGTCCGTGCCGCGCTTGCCGCCGGAAAGCACGTCGTTACCGCCAACAAGGCGCTGCTCGCCCGCCACGGCCGCGAACTGGCGGCGCTGGCCGAAAAGAACGGTTTGATCCTCAATTTCGAGGCCGCGGTCGCGGGCGGCATTCCCGTGATCAAGACCTTGCGCGAGGCGCTGACCGCCAACCGCATCGATCGGGTCGCCGGCATCCTCAACGGCACCTGCAACTACATCCTGACGCGCATGGAGCGCGAAGGCCTTGCCTATGGCGACTGCCTCGCCGAGGCCCAGCGTCTCGGCTACGCCGAGGCCGATCCGGTCTTCGACGTCGAGGGTCACGACACCGCCCACAAACTCGTCATCCTGACCAGCCTGGCGTTCGGTACGCGCCCGGCGCCGGACCAGATTTACGTCGAGGGCATAACCGGGATCACCCCTTCGGATATCCACGCCGCCGATGATCTCGGATACCGCATCAAGTTGCTCGGCGTCGCCCAGCGCACCGAAACCGGCATCGAACAGCGGGTTCACCCGACGCTCGTGCCCGCCGATTCCGAGCTGGCGCAGATCCACGGGGTCACCAATGCCATCGCCATCGATGGCGATATCGTCGGCCGCCTCGTGCTGTCCGGCCCCGGCGCGGGCGGGATGGCGACGGCCTCGGCGGTTGCCGGCGACATTGCCGACATCGCCAAGTCGCGCCCCGGCCGCCAGACTGCGCCGGCCTTCGGCGTGCCGGCGAGCCAGTTGCGGCCCTACAAGAAGGCCCGCATGCGTGCCCACGAGGGAGGCTATTTCATCCGCCTTTCGGTCAACGACCGCACTGGCGTGTTCGCCGCCATCGCCCGCCGCATGGCCGACCAGAAGATCTCGCTCGAATCGATCGTCCAGCACCGGCCGCGATCGGATGCCGCCGCCGCGTCGCTCAACGGCGCCCAGCCGGTGATCCTGGTCACCCACCGCACCACCGAACAGGCCGTCGACACGGCGCTACGAGGCGTCGCCAGCGACGGCCACCTGGTCTCGCCGCCCCAGCGCATCCGCATCGAGAAATGAAATCATAGACTCCGTCATGCCAGCGTAGGCTGGCATCCAGCTTCATTCTCGCGCGCCACCCAAGGCCCTAGCTGGACCCAGCCTTCGCTGGGGTGACGGACTACATGTGCCGCGGCTGATGTATCGCCCTTGAACCACCGGACCCAGGATGGTCTTGTCGAATTCGATGTCCGACGACGAACGCCCGTTTCTCGATGTCCGCGCTTCCCTGCTCGGCCAGGTCTGGCGCGAGCGGCTTGATGCGCGTGGCCGCAACACGGCGGCAACCATCGCGCAGTCGACTGAAATCCCGGAACTGATCGCCCGCATCCTTGCCGCGCGCGGCGTCGCCGCTGACGCGGCCGTGCGGTTCCTGACGCCGACCGTGCGCGAGCTGATGCCGGACCCGAATGTGCTGACCGACATGGACGCCGCAAGCGAGCGCATCTGCGCGGCGATCCGGCGCGGCGAGCGCGTCGCCATCTTCGGCGACTACGATGTCGACGGCGCGGCATCGGCCGCATTGCTGGCGCGGTTCCTGCGCTTTTTTCGCAACGATCCCGAAATCTACATCCCCGACCGCATCATCGAGGGTTATGGCCCGAACCCGGCCGCGATCGCCGAACTGGCCGGGCGCGGGGCAACCTTGATCGTTACTGTCGATTGCGGCTCGGCGAGCTTCGAAGCGCTCGAGCAGGCCAAAAAGCTCGGCGTCGACGTCGTCGTCATCGACCATCACCAGATGGACGAGGCCCGGCCGCCGGCCGTCGCCGTCGTCAATCCCAATCGCCAGGACGATTTGTCGGGCCTCGGCTATCTGTGCGCCGCCGGTGTCGTCTTCCTCGTTCTCGTCGCGGTGGCGCGCAAACTGCGCGACCGCGAGGCGGTGCCCGATCTGCTGCAATGGCTCGATCTCGTCGCGCTGGCGACCGTTTGCGATGTCGTTGCGCTTGCCGGCCTCAACCGAGCCTTCGTCGTCAAGGGCCTGTCGGTGATCCGCGTCGAGGCCAATCGTGGCCTCGCCGCGCTCGCCCGCTGCGCCCGTCTCGATGGGCCGATCGGGCCCTATCATCTAGGTTTCATGCTCGGCCCGCGCATCAATGCAGGCGGCCGCATCGGCGACGCCGCGCTCGGCGCCCGCCTGTTGGCCAGCGACGACGCGAGCGAGATCGAGGCGATCTGCGCCAAGCTCGAAAAGCTCAACCGCGAGCGCCAGACACAGGAAGCCGCGGCGCTGGAAAGCGCCTTTGCCCAGGCAGACGCTGAGATCGGGGAGGGCAACGGCCCGTCGGTCCTCGTCGTCGAGGGCCGCGACTGGCATCCCGGCATTGTCGGGCTTGTGGCCGCCCGCCTGAAGGAGCGTTACCGCCGCCCGGCGTTTGCCTTGGCTTTCGATCTGTCCGGACGCGCAACCGGCTCGGGTCGCTCGGTTTCCGGCATCGATCTCGGCCATGCCGTGCGCGAAGCCGTGCACGCAGGCATTCTCGTCAAGGGCGGCGGCCACGCCATGGCCGCCGGCATCACGGTGACGCGCGAGCGTCTCGCCGATTTGCGGGCCTTCCTCGAGGACCGCCTCGGTGCCGTCGTTCAGGCCGTCCGCGACGGCGATGCGCTGAAAATCGATGGCGCGCTGACGGCGCGCGGCGCCACGGTCGAATTCTGCGATCTCATCGAACAGGCGGGTCCCTACGGCCAGGGCCATCCGCGCGCGGTCTTCGCCTTTCCGGCCCACGCCATCCGCAGTCCGCGCATCGTCGGGCGCGACCACGTCTCGTTCCTGCTGCGCCCGCCGGACGGAGCATCGCTGCGCGCCGTCGCCTTCCGCGCCGCCGGGACTGCTCTCGGTCAGACGATCCTGCAGGCGCCCGACGCCATGCACGTCGCCGGCAATCTTTCGGCCGAGTGGTGGCAGGGGTCACGCCGCGTCCAATTGCACGCCCTCGACGCTGCATTGCCGGACCGCACGGTGCGCTGAACGTTGCGGTGGCAGTTGGGAACCATCATGGTTGTGGCGCATTTAACCATGCAAGCCAAAGAGGAGTCAGTTAGATGATTGCCTGGCCGGCGCTCCTGCTCGCGTTCGAGCTCCTGCTGTTTGCGGTTGCTTCGCTGATCCACGCCGGCATCCTCCTTGGCGGATACGAGCATGCGCGCGCATCGACCGCCGAGGGCGTGATCGCGACGGTTCTGGCTCTCGGCCTGATTGCCAGCTTCATATGGCCCGCGCGGCTGCGAGCGAGCGCGCTCGCGGCTCAGGCTTTCGCGCTTCTCGGCACACTGGTCGGCGCGTTCACCATCTACATTGGTGTCGGCCCGCAAACCACTGGCGACTTTATCTTCCATTTGCTCTTGCTGGCGATCCTGGTGTCTGGACTCGTCGCCGTTGTCAGATGGCGGTGAGGCAGATGACGATCGCGTTTTGCGATTGGCGCCAACGGCGGCGCCACGGTCACTGACGCACCAGGAAAATCTCCGAGCGCAGCGATGAGTTCTGCCACGGCTCCTGCTTGCCGCCGGAAGTCGTGAAGACGTCGTTGCGCACCCGCTTCATCATCTGCTCGATTTCGACGCCGGGTTCGTCGAAATGATGCAGCAATGCCGTCGTGAACGGGCTGTTGGCCCCGTCGCCGTCCTGTGCCACGGCGCCCGGCGCGGTTGCGAACGCGATCAGCAACCCGCCGGCGCCCTGGATCGGCGCCAGCCCGCTCGAAATCGTCGTCGCCCGGGTCTTGGAAAACGAGCGCGCCAGCTTGTCGGCGAACGGGTTGTTGCGACAGGCGTCGAGCAGCACGATACCGGCCGATCCGTCGCGGCCCATCAGGTCGATGATGGTCTCCTGCACATCGAGCAGCTGGAACGCGACATCGCTTTCCTCGCTGAGTTCGGCATCGACCGGCACGAGATAGTTACGGTTGCCGATCTGCAAGCCGTGGCCGGCGTAGAACAGCAACGTGAGATCGGCGTTGCTCGCCTTGCGGGCGAACTGGCGGATCGCGTCTTCCATGCCGGCCTTGGAAAGGTCGAGCCCCTCGATCACCTCGAACCCGAGACCGGAAAGCTTGTCGGCAAAGGCCTGTGCATCGTTGCGCGGATTGGCGAGCAATTGCGCATGCGCATAGTTGCCATTGCCGATCACCAGCGCTACGCGCGGTCCGGTCGAGGCATCGACCGCGGCCCCCGTCTCGCCGGCCTTGACTTCCTCGCCCGTCTTGACCTCGATTTCGGGCTTCGCCTCAGCCTTGATTTCCTCGAGCTTGGCCTCGACTTCGGCGAGCGCGTTTTCCGCCTGGTCGTGGATCGGATCGCTGGCGGCCAATTTGGCAACGGCCAACCGATAGTCGGCGGCCGCCCTGCCATAGGCGGCGCTGTCCCCGGCATCCCCCTTCTTCACCAGCGAATTGGCGCGGTTGAAATAGGAATAGGCGAATTTCGGGTTACGCTTGATCGCCTCGCTATAGTCGACGATCGCCTTGTCGTCCTCGCCCTTATTCGCGAGTGAATTGGCGCGGTTAAAATAGGCGAAGGCAAAGCCGGGATTAATTTGGGTGACGACATCGTAGTCGGCGATCGCATTGTCGTCGTCGCCGATCGCAGCGTAGGAATTGGCGCGGTTGTAGTGGGCGTTAGCATCCTTCGGCTTGATTTCGATCGCCGCGCTATAGTTGGCGATCGCCTTTTCGTGCTCGCCCTTGGCCGCAAACGCGTTGCCGCGATTGTAGATCGAATTGAAATCGCGCGGGTTTTTGGCGATCGCTTTGTCGCAGGCGGCGATGGCGGCATCGCCCGTAAGGCTGCGGCATTTGGCGGCGTCGTTTGCCGCCAGCGCCGAGGGTGGCATCGCCAACAAGGCGCAAGCCATATGAGGGCAACGACATAGGCCGGATTTGCGAAACGTCTCATCTGCGTGTCAAACTGGTTGCTGGCCGGTTTGCTGGTACGCCCTACGGGAATCGAACCCGTGTTCCCGCCGTGAGAGGGCGGTGTCCTGGACCGCTAGACGAAGGGCGCGTGGCCGGCAAACTATCCTAGCAAACCGGCGGGTCGCAACAGGCAAGTCTGGTACGCCCTACGGGAATCGAACCCGTGTTACCGCCGTGAAAGGGCGGTGTCCTGGACCGCTAGACGAAGGGCGCGCGAATCGAACGCCGCCGACGATTTTGCGCCAGGCGGCGATTGCACGGGCTTATAGTGTCCGCCGCCGGTCGCATCAACTGCAAAATGGCAGGTTCGCGTCCGGGTATCGCCGCTTGCGGAAGCGTAATTGCGAACGAGATCAGCCCGCCGAATCACGCAGATGGCCGCCGCCGGTCGACGCGTCGGCACGGATAGTACCATTCGCGCGCTTCGCCGACATCGATGTGGACCGATTCGGTGCGGCAGTAGGTGCCGATGCCGCCACGTCCCGGGACATCCTGCAGGTATTTCGCGAGCGTCCATTTCGATACGCCCTCGACCTGGATATCGGCGGCCTTGCATTCGACGTGCATGGAATGCGTGGCGCCGCCCGCCCGCCGGTTCTGGCCGGCGCTGCGAAAGCCCGAGGTGATGATCGGCTTCGATCCGAAATGTTGTTCGACGCTCGCCAGGATCGCCAGCAGTTCCGGCGGGAAGCAATGGACGTCGACGGAGTCGCGTTGCAGCCGCAGGCCGAGCGGCGACAGCCGCCCGAAACCGGTGGCGGACGCCACCTGCACACCGTCCAAACCGCTCTCGTCTTCGCCATCCTCGGTCGGGATCAGGTCCTGGCGCAATTTAACGCCGGGCAGGGCGGCGACGTTGCCCCCGCCGCGTCCTGCGGCTTCCTTTTGCGCCGCCAGCAGGGCCTCGAAAGTATTCCTGGCGACCGAATCTTCGCTGGCCGGGGCATAGGCAACCGTTTCGTCCAGCACCGGCGGCGCATAGACGATGGCCATCCTGGCTCCATCGAGCAGTAGCGGGTTGCCGTTGCCGTCGCGCGGCGCCTTTTGCGGGATGACCGTGGCGACCGCGACGACAGCCACATCGGCATCGTCTTGCGCGGCTTCGCGGGAACCCGGCACAAGCCGGTCGACGCCATCGAACTCGACCGATGCGACCTCGCCCGTTGACTGGAAAGAGGTCGGCTGGAATGAGGAAGCAGTGGAATTCGTCGCTGACGAAACGCAGCCCGAAAGCAACGGCGTGCCGATCGCCAGCGCAAAGATAGCGCCCGCCGTTGCAAGCCTTGCGCTCGCCTGCCGCGTCCGCCCGACGCAAACCGCTCCGTCCACCACGCCCAACCTGTCTCGGCTCCAGGTCGTCCGCTCAGGGCAGGATCGCCGGAACCGTTATTTTTTGTCACCTGGGCTTCGGCCCGGCGCCAATCGCGGCTCATGCGATTCACCGGCGAACCGAAGCTGCGAATCCGTGACCGGCGAATGCGGCGGCGGTAAGGCAGTAAGGCAGTAGGCAGTTGGCAGTGGGGCAAGATAAGCGAGAGGTCGAGGATCAACCTACTGCCCTATTCCCCTACTCCCCTACTGCCTTGCTAACTTTACCACACGCCGGTGTTGGGCATGCTTTTCCACGGCTCGCTGATCGGCAGCGCCGCGCCCTTCTGCAGCAGCTCGATGGAAATGTTGTCGGGCGAGCGGACGAAGGCCATGCGCCCGTCGCGCGGCGGCCGGTTGATGACGATGCCTTTTTCCGACAGTGACTTGCAGGTCGCGTAGATGTCGTCGACGGAAAACGCCAGATGGCCGAAATTGCGACCGCCGGTGTAGACCTCTGGATCCCAGTTGTAGGTTAGTTCCAGGCACGGCGAGGTGTGACCGTCGGCGTCCGGCTTCTTCGCCGCCGCCTCGTCATCGGGCGCGGCGAGAAAAACCAGCGTGTATTTGCCGGCGGCGTTTTCGTTTCGACGGATTTCGCGCATGCCGAGCTTCTTGCAATAGAATTCGAGCGAAGCATCGAGGTCGGTGACGCGGACCATGGTGTGGAGATATTTCATCTTGGGGCTCCCGGCGTTAGCGGATTGTCTTCATCAAGAATCGCGATTGGGTTTGGGCAATATCAACAGCATTTTGTACCTGAAAGTCGCACTCACAAAAAATTCCAGTTGCATTCTGGCACGTCGGCGTGTCGGTGTTATCATGTTTTGGAGAATCAATTTCCGCGTACGCTCCGGAATTGCGAACCAAAGGGTACATGGCGGATGGGGGACAAGGGAAAGCCGCTGGATTCCGAACCGGATGTCGGAGCGGAAGGTGGGGCGGCCGGCGAATTTTCCGGGCCCGTGATCGTCGTATCGGGAGCGATCAAGTGGTTCGACGTTTCCAAGGGCTATGGCTTTATCGTTCCTGACAACGGTTTGGCCGACGTGCTCGTGCATGTCTCGTGCCTGCGCCGCGACAAGTTTCCGGTGGCGCTGGAAGGCGCCCGCGTCGTTTGCGAGGCGGTGCAGCGTGATCGCGGATTGCAGGCGTTGCGCATCCTGTCGATGGACGACACCACGGCGATCGCCAAGGCACAGGAAAAGCCGGCGCGCACCCACACCGAAGTCGAGCCCGAAAGCGAGATCGAACGCGTCGCCGTCAAGTGGTTCAACCGGACCAAGGGCTACGGCTTTGTCGTCAAGGATGGGCAGGACATTTTCGTCCACATGGAAACGCTGCGCCGCTTCGGCCTGACCGAACTTCGCCCCGGGCAATATGTTCTGGTGCGCTTTGGGCGCGGACCGAAGGGACTGATGGCCGCCGAGATCTATCCGGACAATCCGCGATTTCGGCCGCTCGCCCACTGAGGGCGACGTTGCCGCGAACCGGCCATTTTGCCGTAGCAGGTATTCTTCAATCACGGTCCCGCCAGCTTCGGTGAATTTCTTGTCCGCAATTCCGCTTCGCAACATGATTGCCGCTGCCGGGCTGGCATTGGCGCTGGCATGCGGCCCTACGTTCCCGGTCGACGGCGCTGGCCCCGCCTCTGCGCAAGGGGGCAATGCGGCGGCCAATCAGTCCGTCGAACTGCCGGTCGATGGCGACAAGCTCACCGTTAAGACCGGTTCCGGGCAGTTCGCCTTCGAAATCGAGATCGCCGACGAGGAAAGCGAACGCGAGCGCGGCCTGATGTTCCGCCAGACCATGGCCGCCGACCATGGCATGCTGTTCGATTTCAAGGCACCGAGACCGTCACCATGTGGATGCGCAATACCGTGATGCCGCTCGACATGGTTTTCATCCGGGGCGACGGAACCATCGCCCGCATCGCCGAGCGCACCGAGCCGTATTCCGACGCACTTATCACTTCGGGCGAGCCCGTTGCCTTCGTGCTCGAACTGAAGGCAGGCGTCAGCCGCCTGATCGGCCTGAAAGCCGGCCAGCGCCTGGTCCACCCGATTTTTTCCCGCTGAGCCGCATCATTACGTTGGCTCGCTTGGCAGTCGCAGGCACGGCCTTGTAGCATTACCATGCCGCGTGTAGGGGTTCGCGCGGTGCGGAGCGTAGCGCAGTCTGGTAGCGCATCTGGTTTGGGACCAGAGGGTCGCAGGTTCAAATCCTGCCGCTCCGACCAGCCTTCGCTCGCGAGGCGAGAGAAGGCTGTCACGCCGAAGCCGTCTTGGGCGTAGGCGGACTGCTGCCGCGAGCTTCGGCTCGGCAAGCCGTTGGCGCGCCGGGCCATGCGAGCATGCGAGATAAGAAAGGCCCACCATGCTTGCCCGCATCTACCAGCCCGCGCAGAACCCGATGCAGTCCGGCCGCGCCAAGAACAACCAGTGGCGGCTCGAATTCGAGCCGGAAACGCCGCGCCGCATCGAGCCGCTGATGGGCTACACCTCCTCGTCGGACATGCGCCAGCAGGTCAAGCTGCATTTCGACTCGGCCGAAGCGGCCATCGACTGGTGCAAGCGCGAAGGCATTCCGTTTGTGCTGGTCAAGCCGGTCGAAGCCCGCCGGCGCAAGGCCGCCTATGCCGACAATTTCGCCTGGTCGCGCAAGACGCCGTGGACGCATTGAGCAGCACAGGACGAAACGCGGACCCGTTCCCGCCGTTTGCCGCTTCAGAACGAGTTCCGACGGGCGTGATTCTGCCGTATGAAGCGCAAAGCCGGCCCCGTAGCTCAGCCGGATAGAGCACCGGCCTTCTAAGCCGATGGTCGCAGGTTCGAGTCCTGCCGGGGTCGCCAAACTCGCTTGCGGTCGGTTGCTGTAGTTCGCATAATCGCGACGTAGCACTCCGCTCTCACGCGGCTCGAAGTGGCTTGATGCGTTTGGCATCTTCGGGCTTGAGATTTCGCTTGGCCGTTTTCAGATCGTAGTGCGTCTGAAAATTCATCCAGAACTCCGGGCTGTTGCCAAAGTAAAGGCTCAGCCGAAGTGCCGTGTCAGCCGTGATTCGTCGCCGGTTGTTCACGATCTCTGCAATTCGATTTGGCGAGATCCCGATGGCTTTCGCGAGTTGGCTCTGTGAGAGGCCATACTCGGCAATGAATTCTTCCTTCAGCATTTCCCCGGGCGTGACCGGTGCAAATTCATTCTTCGCCATTGCAGTGTCCTTTCAATGATAATCCACGATCCGCACCCCATGCGGCTCACCATCGATCCATTCGAAGATCACTCGCCACTGGTCGTTGATCCGGATCGAGTAGAGGTCCTTCAGCTCCCCTTTGAGCTTCTCCAGCCGGTTCGACGGCGGTATCGTCAAATCATGCAAACTGTTTGCTGCGTTGATCGCTTCAAGCTTGCGCTTGGCGGCACGCGCAATGCCGGCGAACTCGCGCATTCGCTCATCCCGGAACAGCGCTTCTGTGCGCTTGTCGCCGAACGATCGGATCATCAAGGAGTGGATATACCGAATACCGGTATGCGGTCAAGCGGCCAGGATGCCCTCTGTCCGCCAAAATATCCGATCACTTGCCTGCTGCCGCCTGCGGTGCCACTACCCCGCCACCTTCTTCCTCCACCTCTTCGCCTGTTCGACGGCGCCGTCCCGCAAAATGACGTTGTCGACGCCGACGGCGGTGAAGACGCTGCCGGCTTCGACGATCTCGGCCAGGAAATCCTGGTCGAGCGTCAGGAAGCCGGCGGGCATGCCGGCGGCGCGAACTCGCTTGACGGTATCGACGCAGAGCTTGCGCACCTGCGGATGCGACCACTCGCCCGTGTGGCCGAGGCTAGCGGCGAGATCGGCCGGGCCGATGAATACGCCATCGATGCCCGGCACCGCCAGGATGGCGTCGAGCTCGTCCAGCGCTGCCTTGGTCTCGATCTGGATCAAGAGGCAAATCTCGTCGCGGGCATGCTTGTGGTAGTTGGCGACAGTGCCGTAGCGGGTCGCCCGTGTCACGCCGGCGACCCCGCGTATGCCTTGCGGCGGATATGCGACGGCGGCTGCTGCCAGACGCGCCTCCTCGGCGTTCTGCACATACGGCACCAGAAGGGTCTGGGCGCCGCTGTCGAGCAGCTTCTTGATTTCGGCCGGGTTGAGCGAAGTCGGCCGCACGACGGCGCTGACCGGGTAGGGCGCGACTGCCTGCAACAGCGGCAGCACCGAGAAGGTGTCCATCGGCGAATGTTCGCAATCGAACAGCAGCCAGTCGAAGCCGCAGCCGGCGAGCATTTCGGCGACCGTCGGCTCGTTGATCGAGCACCATAGTCCGATCTGCGGTTTTCCCGCCTTGATCGCCGCCTTGAATGTATTTTTAGGCAAGTCCATGACAACCTCTTTTTGCAACCGGCGTTGGCTTGTTCAGTAGCGGATGCGCGACAGCGCGCGCAGTTCGTCGGCGGATGCGACGGGCAGGCCGAAGAATTCCAGATAGGCCGGGATCTGCTCGAACAGCATGTCGGTGCCAACCTGCGTGACGCAGCCGCGCGCTCTCGCGGCGGCGAGAAACGGCGTTTCTTCCTGCTTCATCACCACCTCGCCGACAAAGCTGGCCGGGTCGAGCCGTTCGATGTCGACCGGCATCGGGTCGCCGGCACTCATGCCGAGCGGCGTGGCGTTGACGACGATGTCGTGTCCGGCGGGGTCGTTGCTGCCGGTCGAAATGGCGAGCCCGACGTAGTGCTGCTTCAGGCGAGCGGCCAGGCGCTCGGCTGCCGGCACGTCCCGGTCGTACAGCGACAGGCGCGCCGCCCCGGCTGCGGCAAGCGAGGCGGCGATGGCGGAGCCGGCGCCGCCGCAGCCGACAACGAACGCGCTGGCGCCGGCGACCGCGCGCCCGTTGCGTTTCAGGCCGCGCACGAATCCCTCGCCGTCGAACATGTCACCGATCAACCGGCCCTGCGCGTCTCGCCGCACCGCATTGCACGCGCCGCAGATTTTGACGGTCGTGCTCGCCTCGTTAAGAAGCGCGACGGCGGCGACCTTGTGCGGCATGGTGACGAGCGCGCCGGCGATGTTGCGCAGGCGAAACAGCAGCGGCAGTAGGGCGGCAAAATCTTCCGCTTCGCAGCCGAACGGAACAACGACCACGTCAATGTCCTTGGCCTCGAACCACGGATTGTAAACCATCGGCGCCTTGAACGAATGCGTCGGCACGCCGAGATGGGCGATGAGGCGGGTGTGCCCGGTGATCACCTTCCGCCCTCCGCATTTGGTTCGACGCGCATCGGTGCTCCACTTGCGGTTGATGCCTTGATGGCGGCGATGACGCGCAAGGCGGCAAGCCCGTCGGATGCGGAACACAACGGCGCCTCCTCACCGCGGATCACGGCAGCGAACTGCTCGACCTGCAACACCAGCGGATCGGCGAAACCGAACGGCATTTGTGTCGCCGAGATCGGCTCCAGCCAGCCTCGCTTTTTTCCATTCGCCCACAGCTGCAACCCGGGAAGTTCGAGCGAACCGTGCGTGCCGCCGATCCAGTAGCAGGCCTCGCCCGTCGGCGGATAGGACGGGTTCTCCCGTGCCGTCAGTTCCCAGCTCCACGGCGCGACGATGGTGTCGGAAACGTTCAGCGTGCCAAGCGCGCCATTGGCGAAGCGCAGCAAAACGACCGCGGTTTCCTCGACCTCGTTGCCGCGCACGGCGTTCGATTCGAAGGCATGGACGGCGGCGATCGGGCCGCACAGGAATTGCATCAGGTCGATGTCGTGGACCAGGTTGAGCAGGATCGGACCGGCGCCGGCGCGGCGGCGCCATTCGGTGTTGAAATAATCGTCGGGCTTGAAGAACCAGGTCGTCGCCTGGACCGACACGATTTCGCCGATTGTCCCTTCGGCGATTTCCGTTTGGGCGCGGCGGATCAGCGGATTGTGGCGGCGGTGATGGCCGGTGGCGACAGGGACGCGCGCTGCCACGGCCGCTGCCACCAGCGCCTCGCCGTTGGCCAGATCGGCGCAAAGCGGCTTTTCGACCAGCACGGGAATGCCGGCGCCGATGCATTGCATGGCGCCGTCGAAATGAAGCTGGTTCGGCGTCGCCAGGATCACGCCGTCCGGCTTGTCGGCGACCGCTTCGTCGAGCGAGGCAAAGCAGCGCGCGCCAAGCGATTTGGCAAATTCTGCAGCCGCCGGCGCCGGATCGACGATCGAGTGCAGCACCGCGCCTTTGCTCGCGCGGATCGCCTCGGCATGGCGCCTGCCGATTTGGCCCGCTCCGGCAATTGCGATTTTTGCTTGCGCCGTCACCGCTTGTCCCCGGCAGGCTGTTTATCATATGGCATTTCCGATTTAATATGATATTTTTGTCAAATGGTAGATAGCACAAGATTCTTGTCCATCGGCGACACCGCCTATCGCCAGATTCGCGGCGACATCATTTTCGGCCGCCTGATGCCGGGCGAGCGCCTGAAACTCGACCAGTTGCGCAGCCGCTACGGCGCCAGCGTCTCGACGCTGCGCGAAATCCTCAACCGCCTGACCTCGGATGGATTTGTCGTCGCCGAGGGCCAGCGCGGCTTCGAGGTGGCGCCGATTTCGAAGGAAAACCTCAAGGAAATCGCGGAGATGCGGCAACTGCTCGAATGCCATGCGCTTGAGCAGTCATTTGCCGCCGGCGATATCGATTGGGAGGGCAGGGTCGTGGCCGCCCACCACAAGCTGCATCAGATGGAATGCCGAATGATTGCCGGCGATACGTCGGTGACGAAGCAGTGGAAGCGCTTCGACTGGGAGTTCCACCAGGCCTTGATCTCGGCCTGCGGCTCGCAGGTGCTGATGGAAACGCACGCCGCAGTCTTCGACAAATACCTGCGTTACCAGATGATCTCGCTCACGTTCCGCGGTCAGATCGCGGCCGATGAGCATCGCCAGATGCTGGAATCCGCACTCAAGCGCGACGCGGCCACTGCGCAGGCCATCCTGCGCCGCCATGTCGAGGCCGGCGTGCAGCTCGGTCTGGCGGGATAGCATCCCTGGCGGGCTTGGTCTGCGACCATCATATGAAATCGAAAATCTATGATATGTCGATCAACATGGGTTGATCGAAAAAGTAAACTATGCACTAATCCGGCGACGTGGCAGCCGGAACGGATGCCCGATCGCTCACGGCCGGAGCCGGCAAGCAGGCACGGCCAAAAAGAAAAAAACATGGCGTCCATGGGCGCGTCCGCCCATGCATTGAGGGAGGAACAATCATGAACTACGCGATTACCCGCCGCAGGCTGCTCGGCACCACCAGCGTTGCGCTGTTGGCCGGAGTTGCATCCGGCATGTTGGGTTTTGAGGCTCGTTCGGCCGACAAGATCACCCTGCGCCTGTCGACGCCGGCAACCGAGACCGACCAACGTTCGGTCGGGCTTGCCACGATCTTCGGCCCTGCGGTCGCAGGCTTCGCTACCTACGAGCCGCATTATAATGCCACGCTGTTCAAGCAGGGCACCGAGCTGGAGGCGATTGCCCGCGGCAACCTGGAAATGTCGATCACCTCGGCCCAGGAGCTGGCGACGCTGATCCCGGAATTTTCGATCTTCACCGCCGGCTATCTGCACAAGGATGCCGAACACCAGAAGAAGGTATTTGCCGCCGATTTCATGAAACCGATGAAGCAAAAGGTCGAGGATACGCTCGGCGTCAAATTGCTGACGGTCATGTATCTCGGTCGTCGGCAATTGAACCTGCGCACCGACAAGGAGATTAAGACCCCGGCTGATCTGGCTGGCGTGAAGCTGCGCATGCCCGGCACCGACGCCTGGCAGTTCCTCGGCAAGGCGCTCGGAGCGAGCCCGGTGCCGCTCGCATTCACCGAGGTTTATACGGCGCTGCAGACCGGCGCCATCGACGGCCAGGACAACCCGCTGCCGACCGACAAGGATTCCAAGTTCTACGAGGTGACCAAGCAGATCGTGTTGACCAGCCACCTCGTCGACCTCAACTATCTCGCCTTCTCCAAGAAGATATGGGACGCGCTGACGCCAGAGCAGCAGGCGACCGTGCAGAAGGCCGCAGACGACGCCGCCGAGTCCGGTCGCCAGAAGCAGTTGGCGCTCGAGACCGAACTGGAACAGTTCTTCAAGGACAAGGGCCTGAAGGTCTACAAGCCCGACATCGACGCCTTCCGCACCCACGTCCAGAAGGCGTATCTTGAATCGGACTTCTCGAAGACATGGCCCGCCGGGATGGTCGACAAGATTAACGCGCTCTGAGTAAATTCGCGAAGCCAGCCGAGGGGGGCGCATGGATTGGCTTCGCAAACGGGCGGATGACGTGGCGGCGGCGATGCTCGCCGCCATGTTCATCGCTTTCCTCGTGCAGATCGGCTCGCGCTACATTATCCTGCGCTTCTTCCCGCAGGCCAATATCGGCTGGACCGTCGAGGTCTGCGTTACGCTGTGGTTGTGGCTGGTGTTTTGGGGCGCGGCCTTCTGTCTCGATGATCGCGATCACGTTAAATTCGACATCCTCTATGTCGCCGCCGGGCAGCGCACGCGCCGCATCCTCGCGGTTGTCGCGGCGCTTGCCATCGTCGTCGCCATGTTCGCGTCGCTCCCGGCAACCTGGGACTACATCACGTTCTACAAGATCAAGCGCAGCGCGGTCCTGAAGCTGCGCCTCGACTACGTCTATTCCATCTATGGCGCCTTCGCCGTGGCGATCGTCGTGCGTTACGGCTGGCGGGCGATCCGCATCCTGCGCGGGGTATCCCCCGACGAAGCACCCTTCGGCCACGAGGCCCTCGTCGAAGGCGAGAAAGCGCAACAGCGATGACACTCGCCTTCGGGCTCTGCCTGCTCGTCCTGTTCGTGCTGGCGGCAATGGGCGCGCCGATCTCGCTATCGATGCTCGTCTCGGCCATCGTCTATGTCGCCGTGCGCGGCCAGGACCTGTCGCTGCCGGCCGAGCAACTGATCCAGGGCCTCTACGAGAGCTTCGTGCTGCTCGCGGTGCCGCTGTTCATCGTCGCAGCCAACATCATGAATGCCGGCACGATCAGCGAGCGATTGCTCAATTTCGTCATTGCGTTGGTCGGTCGATTCCGCGGCGGGCTCGGCCACGTCAATGTCGTCGCCAGCATGATCTTCGCCGGCATGTCGGGTTCGGCGGTCGCCGACGCCGCCGGCATCGGCAAGATCGTCATCGAGATGATGCGCAAGGACGGGCGTTATCCCGCCGGCTACGCCGCCGCGATCACCGCGGCTTCCTCGACCATCGGGCCGATCATTCCGCCGTCCATTCCGATGGTGCTCTATGCGCTCGTCTCCAATTCCTCGATCGGATACCTGTTCCTCGGCGGCGTCCTGCCCGGCGTGCTGATGGGCTTGGTGCTGATGGCGATGAACGCCTGGATCGCCCGGCGGCGTAACTTCAAGCTCGAAGAGCCGGTGCCGGCGCGTGAAATCCCGTGGCTGACGGTCAACGCCTTCCCGGCACTGCTGATGCCGGTGATCCTCCTCTACGGTATCTACGGCGGCATCACGACGCCGACCGAAGCGGCCGCAATCGCCGCGCTTTATGCGCTGATTCTGGCGGCGCTGTTCTACCGGGCACTGTCGTTTGGCACGCTCGCCGAAATCCTGACGGTGAGTGCCCGCCAGGCTGCCGCCGTCGGCATCGTCATCGGCGGCGCGTTGATCTTCAACTACATCATTGCCTCGGAAAACATACCGGCGAAGGTCCAGGCTTTCGTCAGCGCCCTCGAGGTATCACCGCTGGCGTTTCTGCTCATCGTCAATGCGCTGTTCCTGGTGCTCGGCTGCCTGCTCGATGCCTCGACCATCATCCTGGTCATCATTCCGTTGTTCATCCCGGCCTGCCGGGCGCTCGGCATCGACCTTGTCCATTTCGGCGTCGTCGCCGTCGTCAACTGCATGATTGGCCTGATCACGCCGCCTTATGGTATTGTCCTTTTCGTCATCAATGCGGTCACCGGCATATCGCTGAAGGAGATGATCCGCGAGGTATGGCTGTTCATTGGCGTGCTGGTATTCGCGCTCGCCCTGATGATCGTGTTTCCCGAGATCGTGCTGTTCTTGCCGCATATGCTTGGCTACGCAGGATGACGGTTCATTGAAAACCTCGATCGCAACGGTTTCTCTTTCCGGCAACCTGGGCGAAAAGCTCGACGCCATTGCCGCGGCAGGCTTCGACGGGATCGAGATTTTCGAGCAGGATTTCATCGCCGACATCGCTTCGCCGCGCGAAATCGGCCAGCGCGTGCGCGACAAGGGCCTCGAAATCCTGCTGTTCCAGCCGTTCCGCGATTTCGAGGGCTTGCCCGCCGCGCTGCGGGCCAAGGCCTTCGACCGCGCCGAGCGCAAATTCGATGTCATGGCCGAGCTCGGCACTGACTTGGTTCTGGTGTGCTCGTCGGTCCACCCGGCCGCGCTTGGTGGCATCGACCGGGCCGCCGCCGACTTTGCCGAACTGGGCGAGCGGGCCGCCAAACGCAAGCTGCGCGTCGGGTTCGAGGCGCTCGCCTGGGGCCGGCACATCAACGATCACCGCGACGCCTGGGAGGTCGTGCGTCGCGCCGATCACCCGAGCATCGGCCTGATCCTCGACAGCTTCCACACGCTCGGCCGCAAGATTGATCCCGACAGCATCCGCCGCATTCCCGGCGACCGCATCTTTTTCGTCCAGCTCGCCGACGCGCCGGCAATCGAGATGGACCTGCTGTACTGGTCGCGGCATTTCCGAAACATGCCGGGCGAGGGCGATCTAGACGTGGTTGGCTTCATGCGCGCCGTGGCGGCAACCGGCTATGGCGGGCCGCTCAGCCTCGAAATCTTCAACGACCAGTTCCGCGGCGGCCAGACCACTGGTCTGGCGCGCGACGGCCATCGTTCGCTGCTCTACCTGGTTGACCAGGTCCGTCGCCTCGAACCGGATACCCGCATCGGCGGTCCGGCCATCCCCCCGCGCATCGGCGTCGACGGGGTCGAGTTCATCGAATTCGCCAGCCAGGGCAAGGAGGCAGAGGGTCTCGCCGCGACTCTGCGGACCATGGGTTTTGTCCACGTCGCCGACCACCGCACCAAGGCCGTCCAGCACTGGCGCCAGGGCGCTATCAACATCGTCGTCAACACCGAGCGCACCGGCTTCGCGCATTCGGCCTTCGTCGTCCACGGCACTTGCGTCTGCGATATCGGCCTGCGCGTCGCCAATGCCGGACAAACGGTCGAGCGCGCCCGCGCCATGGACGCGGAGGTATTCGATCAGGCGGTCGGGCCGGGCGAGTTGCAGATCCCGGCAATCCGGCGCGCCGGCGGATCGGTGATGCATTTCCTCGATGAAAAAAGCGGCCTCGCCGAGGTGTGGGATATCGAATTTGCGCGCACAGCCAATGTCGAAGGCGAGGCGCTGCTGCAGCGCGTCGATCACATCGCCGAAACGATGAGCTACGACCAGATGCTCTCGTGGTCGCTGTTCTACACGGCCATTTTCGACATGGACAAAACGGCGATGGTCGATGTCATCGATCCGGATGGCGTCGTCCGCAGCCAGGCGATCGCCACCCCGACGCGGACCTTCCGCGTCACCTTGAACGGCGCCGAGACGCATCGGACGCTCGCCGGGAAATTCCTCGCCGGCAGCTTCGGCTCTGGCGTCCAGCATATCGCATTTGCCTGTACCGACATTTTCGAGACGGCCGCGCGCCTCGCGGCTCTTGGCTTCGAGCCGCTGCCGATGCCGAAAAACTACTATGACGACCTCACCGCCCGCTTCGCGCTTGCCGGCGACGCGATCGCCAAGATGGCCCGACACAACATCCTCTATGACGAAGACGCCAAGGGCGCGTTCTTCCAGTTTTATTCCAGGCCCTGGGGCGACGGCCAGTTTTTCGAGGTGGTCCAGCGCGTCAAATCCTACGACGGCTACGGCGCCGCCAACGCGCCGTTTCGCATTGCCGCGCAGAAGCGCCTGATGCGGCCGAAGGGCATGCCTGCCGCGTGAAGACCGTGCTTGCGATGGCTGATCTGCGCATGGTCCTGTAGCCGAAGCGATCCCGTTATGCCGGATTGCGACCATCTGGGCGAACCGACCCTGCTACCGGCATCTGAGTCTATGTCCGCTTTCCCGGGTCCGGATCAAGCGATTCTGCCATATGAACAGCTCACACCGGCCCTCTATGCTATGGTCACTGGTTCGAGGGTCGTAATTTGTGCCCTTTGAAGTTTTTCGAAGCAGATAGCCGCGAGAGCAATATGAAATACACGCCGAGATTCAAGCTCCCGCCAATGCAAGAACGTCGCGTGACGGAGGAAGCATTGGCGGAACCGGTCGGCACCATCGTTATCGGATGGTCTTTCGTCGATCAGGCTGTCGACCTTCTGATCGTCTCACTTGAAGATGCCGCCCGCGAACATGGGATCGACGTCCGAAGGTCAACGACATTCGACGATCAAATAAAGTCGCTTCGAAAATGCTTCCGAAAGCTGCTGAAGCTCAAAGACATTCGGCATCACGCCCTTCACGAACTGGCAGGGGCCAAGGAAGTCTCGAAAATCAGAGATTGCTTGGTCCATGGGACATTCACACACAGTTTCAAAGAGCCGGAATTGGCGATCGCCTTCAACCGTCTCCATTTGCCGAAAGGAAACGAGATCGCTCGGCACAATAACGAGATTCTGACCATGACCGTAATTCAACAAACAGCTGACAGCGTCAATGACTTAGCCGGGAACCTCATGAAGATCGCGCACACGATTTGCCTAAGGTTGTGATGTGGGGCGTCTTTCCTCAGTCGCGTTGTCACGTCGTAAGGAGAGAGAAAACACGCGGCGAGTTTTAGGCGAGGTCGATGGAAATGAACAAGGAACAGCCGATCTCTGTGTTTCATCATCGGCACACATCGTGAACATAGGTAACGGAACGTACGCAACACATGGACGACGCCTTGCGTGCGACCATGGTGCGGCTCGCTGCACCTTTTATCGCCCGCGCCTGCCACGCCGCCGCAGTTGGTGCCAAATCCCGTCGCATTCGTGTGTGTATCGGATCGAAGTCGGCAGATAATTGCGCCGATGCCTCGGAGGTTGGAACGTTGAGCGACCCTGTCAGCGAAATTCCGGCTGGCGCGGGCGAAGCCCATCGCCACCGTCGCGGCGGCGGTCGCTCCGCCAATACGCGCGGCCGTGGCGCCGCGATCAAGCAATTGCCGTGGACGCTGCCGGTCAACACCGACCGGCCGACCGAACCGATCGGCGAGGAAGGCGTCGCCGCCATTCACGACGGCGCCATGCGCATTCTCGAGGAGATCGGCATCGAGATGCTCAATGACGAGGCCATCGGCTATCTGAAAAAGGCGGGCGCAACCGTCGACGGACAGAATGTGCGCATGGGCCGCGATATGCTCATGGAGCTCGTGCGCAAGGCGCCGAACCGATTCACACTGACGCCGCGCAATCCTGATCACACGATCATCATCGGCGGCCAGCATGTCGTCTTCGGCAATGTCTCGTCGCCGCCGAACTATTCCAATCTCGATGTCGGCCGCCGGCCGGGGACGCGCGCCGCCTATCAGGATTTCATCCGCTTCACGCAGTATTTCAACTGCATTCATTTCGCCGGCGGCTATCCGGTCGAGCCGATGGACGTGCATCCGTCGGTACGCCATCTCGACTGCCTGTTCGACAAATTGACGCTGACCGACAAGGTCTGCCACGCCTATTCGCTCGGCAAGGAGCGGGTCGAGGATGTCATGGAGATGGTGCGCATCGCCGGCGGCCTCACCCACGACCAGTTCGATGCTACGCCGCGCATGTACACCAACATCAACTCAACTTCGCCCCTGAAGCACGACACCCCGATGCTCGACGGCATGATGCGGCTAGCCCGCCGCGGCCAGCCGACGATCGTCACTCCGTTCACGCTCGCCGGCGCCATGGCGCCGGTCACGATGATCGGAGCCGTGACGCAGTCGATCGCCGAGGCGCTGATCGCCATCGCGCTCATCCAGATCGTCAAGCCGGGATGCGCCTGCGCGCTCGGCACGTTTACTTCCAATGTCGACATGAAGACCGGGGCGCCGGCCTTCGGCACGCCCGATTATGTGCGCGCCACCCAGGTCACCGGCCAGATGGCGCGCTTCTACGGTCTGCCGCTGCGTTCGACCAACGCCTGCGCCGCCAATGCGCCGGATGCGCAGGCCGCCTGGGAGAGCATGTTCTCGCTGTGGGCGGCAATGTCGAGCGGCACCAACGTCGTCTACCACGCCGCTGGCTGGCTCGAAGGCGGCCTGTGCGCTTCCTACGAGAAATTCATCATGGATTGCGACGTCCTCCAGCAATTGATCTGGTACATGAAGCCGGTGACCACCACGCCCGATGACGTTGCCTTCGACGCGGTGCGCGAAGTCGGCTCGCACGGACATTTCTTCGGCGCCACCCACACCCAGGCGCGCTATGAAACCGCCTTCTATACGCCGTTCATTTCCGACTGGTCGAATTTCGAGAACTGGCGCGACCGCGGTTCGGTGCAGACACCGGAACGCGCCAACGCGCTGTGGAAGAAGATCCTCGCCGAGTTTGAACCGCCGCCGATCGACGCGGCGATCGCAACCGAGCTTTCCGAATTCGTCGAACGCCGCAAACGCGAGGGCGGCGCCCCGACCGATTTCTAGGACCGATTTCTACGTGCGTCAGGACGCCATCGGGCGCGTTTTTCGCGATGAGGCTCCCTTGATTCGGCTTTGCGGCGCCTGAAGCCTTGACGCGGGACGCGGAATTGTCTTCGATGCACCGTACGGAAGGAACGGGACAAAGATCCCGCTTAAGGGCGATTCCAGGGAGGACACCGCTTCCGAACTGTGCCTGTCGCATCGATGGCGCAGGTTTGACCTACGCTGTGCGCATCGTTCGATCGCAGGCGCTCTTTTTGTATCAAGGGAAACAGAAAAGGCTCAACTCATGAAGAAACAGATGTTGACGGCGATACTAGCCGCAATGGTTGCCGGCGCGGGATTTGCCGCCGCGTCCGCGGCCACGCTCGACGATGTCAAGGCCAAGGGCTTTGTCCAATGCGGCGTCAGCCAGGGTTTGCCGGGCTTCTCGAATCCGGACGCGCAGGGCAACTGGACCGGGCTCGACGTCGATCTTTGCAGGGCGCTGGCCGCGGCAGTGTTCGGGGACGCAACCAAGGTGAAGTTCACCCCGCTATCGGCCAAGGAGCGCTTTACCGCGCTGCAGTCGGGCGAAGTCGACCTGTTGTCACGCAACACCACCTGGACGATCGTCCGTGATACGACGCTCGGCCTCAACTTTGGCGCCGTCAACTACTACGACGGACAGGGCTTCATGGTGCGCAAATCGCTCGGCGTGAAATCGGCCCTCGAACTGTCCGGCGCATCGGTGTGCACCAACACCGGCACGACGACCGAACTGAACGTCGCCGACTTCTTCCGCGCCAACAAGATGGAGTACGAAGTCGTCGCCTTTGAAAAGGCCGACGAGGTCGTCGCCGCCTATGACGCCGGCCGCTGCGACGTCTACACCACCGACCAGTCGGGCCTGTATGCGCAGCGCCTGAAGCTCGCCAATCCCGCTGACCACATCGTGCTGCCCGAGATCATCTCCAAGGAGCCACTAGGGCCGGCCGTTCGCCAGGGCGATGACCAGTGGTTTGATGTTGTCAGGTGGACGCATTACGCCACGGTCCAGGCCGAGGAATACGGCGTCAGCAAGGCCAATGTCGACGAGATGCTCAACTCGGAAAACCCCGAAATCCGGCGCCTGCTCGGAAAGGAAGGCGAGCAGGGTGCGGCCATGGGTCTCAATAACGACTGGGCCTATCAAATCATCAAGCAGGTCGGCAACTATGGCGAAATATTCGACGCCAATGTCGGCCCGAATACTCCGCTGGCAATCGCCCGCGGCAAGAATGCGCTTTGGACGAAGGGTGGCCTGCAATATTCCCCGCCGTTCCATTGATCGAAGTTTGCGGGCCGGCGGCAGACGCCGGCCCATTTTTCTTTCGCATATGCCACAACAATTCCTGCCGCGGGGCTGTGCTTCGATGGCGCATCGACCGATTGCGAACTCGCTGATAACATGGACTGATGTTCGACCGACTGCAGGGGCTGCCGCGGCTTAATTGTGGCGAGGGAAATGCGCGCGCGCCGGCGCAGCTGCCCATGGGGCCGGCAGGGGGAAAGCATGTCTGAACGCAATGTCGCAATCGGAGTAGCCCGCGAATCCGATCCCCGTCCTGTATTGGCTATCGCTTTCGCGGTCATCTGCATCCTGGTTTTCTACATTGCCGCCTTCGTCTATTTCTTCGACGGCAATTTCGGCGCCATGTCGGCCTCGCTTGGCGGCGTATTCGTCGGGCTCGCCAACGGCAATTGGGGCGCCTTCCTCAACCCGATGGCTTGGCTGTTGCTGCTATTCCCGGTGGGAATTGTGGTGCGCGTCGTCACCTGGCGCGCCGATGAGGGCGCCAAGGTCTTCGCCGGCAACGTGTTCAACGACGCTTCGATCCGCAATTTCTTCTTCGAGATGCTGCTGCTCGCCATCATCGGCTTCTCGTTCTGGTTCCTGGTCGGTAACGCCGTCCACAATCTCGCCGCGGCAAATATCGCTTCCGGATTTGCCTTCCTGCGTCGTCCCGCTAGCTTCGGCATCAATTTCTCGCCGTTCATCAATTACAGCGAGGTCGACTCCTACGGCACCGTTTTCCTGGTCGGCCTGTTTAACACGCTTCTACTCGCCGGCATCGGCATTGTCTTTGCTACCATCATCGGTTTCGCCATCGGCATCGCCCGCCTGTCAAACAACTGGATCCTTTCTCGCCTGGCCTATGCCTGGGTCGAGGTGATGCGTAACATCCCGTTGCTGCTATGGATTTTCATCTGGTACTTCTCGGTCCTGCGACTGCTGCCCGACAAGGCCAATCCCCTTGATCTCGGGCCGCTCGGCCTGCTCAACATCGCCGGCTACTATGCGCCGCGCGTCATCCTGGCGGACGGCGCCGGCTGGATCGCGATTGCCTTCGTTGCCGCTCTGCTGATCAGCTGGTTCGTCGCCTGGTGGGCCAGAGCCCGGCAGATGGCGACGGGCCAGCAATTCCCGGTTTTCCGCGTCACGCTCGCGCTGATCGTCGGCTTGCCGCTGCTTGCCTATTTTGCTACCGGCATGCCGGTCGGCTTCGAATACGCCACCGCCTCGCGTTTTGGCCCACGCGGCGGCGCGCGCATACCGCCCGAATTTCTCGGCATGCTGGTGGCGCTGACGACCTACACTTCTTCCTATATTTCCGAAATCGTCCGCGCCGGCATTCTTGCCATCTCCAAGGGCCAGACCGAGGCTTCCTACGCGCTCGGCTTGCGGCGGGGTGCGGCGTTGCGCCTCGTGATCATTCCCCAGGCGATGCGCGTCATCATCCCGCCGATGACCAACCAGTATCTCAACCTGACCAAGAACTCGTCCCTGGCGGTGGCCATTGCCTATCCGGAGCTGGTCTCTGTGTTTGCCGGTACGGTGCTCAACCAGACCGGCCAGGCGGTCGAAGTGCTGCTGATCACGATGCTGACCTACCTGATGATCTCGCTGCTAACATCGCTGTTCATGAACTGGTTCAACGCCAAGATGGCGTTGGTCGAGCGCTAGGGGACGCGGCACCATGGCAACGAAAACTTACGTCCGCGACGCATTCCTCGATTCCGAGGCGCCGCCCGCACTCGAAGTCGGCTTTATAGGCTGGGTGCGCAAGAACCTGTTTTCCTCGATACCCAACACGCTGCTCACGCTGTTTGCGATTTTCCTGATCTGGCTGGTGGTGCCGCCGCTCGTGAAATTCGGCCTCGTCAATGCGGTCTGGTCGGGTGAATCCCGCGAGGCCTGTACCGATGCCGCCCAGGGCGGCGTGCAGCCGCAGGGCTGGTTCGGCGCCTGTTGGCCCTATATCGGCGCCTACTTCAAGCAGTTCATCTATGGCCGCTACCCGACCGGCGAGATCTGGCGGGTCAATTGGGTCTACGGCCTGTTTGCGGCCGGCCTCATCCCGATGCTGATCCCGGCAGTCCCGTTCAAGGGCCTCAACGCATTATTCGTGCTGGGCATCTTCCCGGTCACCGCCTTCATCCTGCTCACCGGCGGCCACATTAACCTCGACGGTTTCCTGCTTCCAAGGTTCGTGATGGCTCCCTCGATCTTCAAGTTTTTGGTCGACTATGGCCTGATGGCGGCAATCGTGATTGCCGCTGGCTACGGCTTCGCCCGCGGCACGCAATCGCCGTTTGCGCCGATCCTTCGCGCCTGCGCGACCGCGCTGATTTTGCTGTTGATCGTGCTGCTGATCTGCGCCTGGGATTTCGGCCTGACGCCGGTCTCCACTTCGGTATGGGGCGGATTGCTGGTAACCTTGGTCATTGCAATCACCGGCATTGTCGCCTCGCTCCCGCTTGGCATTCTGCTGGCGCTCGGCCGTCGCTCGCAATTGCCAGTCGTGCGCATGTTTTCGGTGATCTTCATTGAGTTCTGGCGCGGCGTGCCGCTGATCACCGTCCTTTTCATGTCGTCGGTGGTTCTGCCGCTATTCCTGCCCGAGGGCGTCACCTTCGACAAATTGTTGCGCGCCCTCATCGGCGTCGCGCTGTTTTCGGCCGCCTACATGGCGGAGGTGGTGCGCGGCGGCGTCCAGGCGCTGCCGAAAGGCCAATACGAAGGTGCCATGGCGCTCGGCCTATCCTATTGGCAGATGATGCGCATGATCATCCTGCCGCAGGCGCTGAAGCTCGTCATTCCCGGTATCGTCAATTCCTTCATCGCGCTGTTCAAGGACACGACTCTGGTGCTGATCATCGGCCTGTTCGATTTCCTCGGCATGATCCAGTCGAGCTATTCCGACTCGAAATGGGCTTCGCCGGTGCAATCGCTGACCGGCTACCTTTTTGCGGCGATGGTCTTCTGGTTGTTCTGTTTCGCGATGAGCCGCTATTCGATCTTCATGGAGCGCCGGCTCGATACGGGACACCGCTAAAGCAATTCCAGGAAAAGTGGATCCACTTTTCCGTCCGGAATTGCGAAAAACCGATCTAGTTCAAGGAAGGCAACGAACCATGGCAAAGCCAACTCGCAAAAAACCGGCTGCCGCCAGCAAGGCCGCAACGAAACCGAAATCTCGCCAGCGCAAGGCCGGTGTCGCCACGGTGCCGAGCATTGCCGCCGCCAAGATTGCCGAAGATCGTGCGGCCAAGGCTTCCGCCAACGGCGACGCCAACATGCCGGCCAAAGCCGGCCGCGCCCGCCACAAGGTATCCGATGAAGTCGCCATCGAGATCGCCGACATGCACAAATGGTACGGCGAATTTCACGTGCTGCGCGACATCAATCTGCTCGTCCACCGCGGCGAGCGTATCGTCATCTGCGGGCCGTCGGGCTCCGGCAAATCGACCATGATCCGCTGCATCAACCGGCTCGAGGAGCATCAGAAGGGCAAAATCGTCGTCGATGGCATCGAACTGACCAACGACCTGAAGAAAATCGACGAAATCCGCCGCGAGGTCGGCATGGTGTTCCAGCACTTCAACCTGTTCCCGCATCTGACGATCCTGGAGAACTGCACGCTGGCGCCGATCTGGGTGCGCAAGATGCCGAGGAAGAAGGCCGAGGAAGTTGCCATGCACTTCCTCTCCAAGGTCAAGATTCCCGAACAGGCCGCCAAATATCCCGGCCAGTTGTCCGGCGGCCAGCAGCAGCGCGTCGCGATCGCCCGCTCGCTGTGCATGAACCCGCGCATCATGCTGTTCGACGAGCCAACTTCCGCGCTCGATCCCGAAATGATCAAGGAAGTGCTCGAAACCATGGTCGAACTGGCCGAGGACGGCATGACCATGCTGTGCGTCACCCACGAAATGGGCTTCGCCCGCCAGGTCGCCGACCGCGTCATCTTCATGGATATGGGCCAGATCGTCGAACAGAACGAGCCGATGGCGTTCTTCGACCATCCCCAGCACGAACGAACCAAGCTGTTCCTGAGCCAGATTTTGCACTGACGGCTGCGCCGACTCCCGTCGGCGGACAACGATCTAATCCGGCATGCCGATCAGGAAGCGTTCTAGCGAATCGCGGTTGTGCACCACTGCGAACTCGACGGCGATGCCTTCGTCGAAATGCCGCACGATGCGGCCGCGCATGTTGCCGAGCCACACCACCGTGCCGATTGCCGGGCGCACATCCATCTCGATTGCCGCCCCCGACAGCGACAAATCGACGATGCGTGCCTGATAGGTGCGGCCATCTTCGAGGCGCACAACCGTTTCGCGCTGGCGCGGCACGAAGCGCTCGTGGCGGCGGTCTTCGGCAAGGTTCAGTTCGTGGCGGTTGGCAAGCCAGGTCAATTTCGCCGCCAGCTTGTCGCGCTTGCGCTCGGTGGCGTTGATGCTCATCGCAAAACCCTGCTCGAAAATTCGCAGGATCTTGCCTTCGAGGCGGCCGATAAGGTCGACATAGGCGATCACGCGCTCGCCGACCTCGCCGAGATTGGGTGTCATCAGCGCCGCGCTACCCGGCGACATGTTGAGGATCTGGCAGGGAAATTCCTGCCGATTGGCTAGCATATAACGGCCGAACAGCGTCAAGTCGACGCGCTGGAACTGGCGTTCGGCGTTTGAGACCTCGCCAATATCGATCTTTTCGGCCAAAGCCGCCATAGGCCACCACGCGCAAATCCCCGGGCCGGAGTATTATCGCAAGTGGTTAATGAAACGGTAAAGTCGGCCCGACGCGGCTCGAATTGGTGCCGCGGCGTGACCCCGAGGCGGCGCTAGTCGCGGCCGCCGTCCAGTACTGTCAGATGCGCGACGCGGCGTCCGGACTGGTAGCCTGTATCCACCGCAAGCGGCGGCGCCAATTCGACTGGCGTGAGCGCCGCTTTGTCTCCCGACTTTGCCACCGATTTGACCGCCGGCGGATCGGCCCGTGTCGGCTTCGGATAGCGGATCGAATAGAGATGGTTGACCTGCACAGGCTGGGCGCCGAGCCAGTAGGGTGTCGAGCGCGGCGCCGCGACGCCGAGGATACGCGAGTTGCCGTCCGGGGCAGGGGCGAGCGGCAGCATCAGCATCTCGAATTCGGTCACATGCCCTTCGCCGGCATGAGCGCCGTAGTTGATCAGCGCCGGCTCGAAATTCCGATAAACCCGCGCGATCGCCTTGGCGATCTCGAAATTGTCCTCCTCGCGCCAGATCGCCAGAAAGCCTAGCCCCTTGAGTTCGCGTCCATATGCGCCGCACAGCCTCGTGCCCGCCAGGCGGAACGAGATGGTGCGCAATTGCGCAGAGATTTCCAGGATGAACGTGTCGCCAAGGATATGACGGATTTCAACCGGCTCGATTTCGGTCCGTTCCGGTGCCGCCCGCTCGCCGCGCAGCGTGTTCCAGTAGGAAAACAGGGTCTTGCAGTGTTCGTGTCTCACAGCCGGATGTCCCGTTGGAATTGCGTCGAGCAGCCGCAGCGCTTCGAAGCGTCCCGCTTTGGTGCCCGGGTCCCGGGGCGCCCGGGCCGATTGTGCGAAATCCGTACAAAAGCGGGATGCTGCTTGCTCATGCTCCGAGGCGTTGCAGGTCCCGTGCCAAGTGACCTCCGACCCCGGCCGCGTTAACCTTAACGAGTGCTTTCGCTTGCGCGGCGGCGGCGCTGCTGACAGATTGACCGGGCTCCGCGGCGAAAGCCGCAAAGTCGAAATTGTTCTGGGTTTGCTTGACTACGCCTTTGGTCTTCGGACGGGGCAAAATGGGGTCCTGACCAGCCGCCCGGCTCGCGCCGGGCGGTTTTCTTTTGCGCGCTTGGCTTGCCGCCGGACATGCTCCGACAAAGTCGATTTCGATGAACTCAACGGTCGGCTGTTTACCGACGGCAAGAAGCAGGCGACGGCCAATTCTGAGCTCCTTGCGTCGCTGCAGAGCCGCAGATCGCAAACCATCCCAAAGGGGTCCCTCGCGGGCCCCTTCTCTTTTGCCTAGTATGCCCGTCACAGCATGAGGACAGTTCGATGAACGAGACGACCTGGTCCAGGGTGGACGAGTACTTTGCCGGCAAGCTGCTGGGCGCCGATCCGGTGCAGGAGGCGACGCTCGCGCAGAACGCCGCAGACGGCCTGCCGGCCATCGACGTTTCCGCCACGCAGGGCAAGCTCCTCAACCTCCTCGTGACGCTTACCGGAGCAAAGTCGATTCTCGAGGTCGGGACGCTCGGCGGCTATTCCACCATCTGGCTAGCCCGCGCGCTGCCGGCCGGTGGAAAGCTCGTCACCCTCGAATATGAGCCGCGTCACGTCGCCACCGCCCGGCGGAACATCGACCGCGCCGGCTTCGGTGCCATGGTCGACATCCGTGTCGGCGCCGCCGCCGACAATCTGCCCAGGCTCGCGGCCGAGGGGGCAGGGCCCTTCGATTTCATCTTTATCGACGCCGACAAGCCGAGCAACCCGATCTACCTCGATTGGGGTATCAGGTTGTCCCGGCCGGGCACCGTCATCGTCCTCGATAACGTGGTACGCAGCGGCGGCGTCATCGACGCCACCAGCCGCGACCCCAGCATTGTCGGTACCCGGGCCGGCATCGACCTGATTGCCGGCCATCCCCGTCTCAGAGCTACGGCCATCCAAACCGTCGGGGCCAAGGGCTATGACGGCTTCGCCATCGCGATTGTCGCCTGATGGCCGGACGCCAGGCGGCCCAGCGCCGCCGTCGAATCGTCCTGTCCACTCGATCAGCTATGCCCTGACATGCTCGGCGTACTGGAGATGAACGGCTTGGCCTTCGGGATCAGGTACTCGACCGCCTCGATCGTGGTGTCCTCCGGCACTTGTTTCTTGTAGTCGCGCCGAATTTGATCGTGCCGATGATCTCGGCGATGGTCGCGTAACTTTCGGACGACGCGCCTCGAACAGTTCGGACACACATGGCCGCCCGCCCGGGTATGCCTTTGAATGTAGCGGTCGATCCGCTAACGATGGTTCATGGAATTGCCCGAACCGAAGCCGCAAGGCCGCGACGATCCGGCGCCTTCGCCCCAAACGCAATCAGGGACGCAAACGCGCCGGCCATCGCACGAGCCGATCTTCAATCTGCCGGCCATCGTCACCGCCTTTGCCGGGCTGCTGGTGGCGATCCACCTGATCTTCGCCTATGCGCTTTCGCCGGACGCGCACACTGAGGCCATGATCCTGTTCTCGTTCATTCCCGCCAGATATGCCGAGGCCGGCGCCGGCCTGCCTGTGCATGCGGCGGCGCTATGGTCGCCGCTAACTTACAGTTTTCTGCATGGCAGTTGGGGCCATCTGCTGATGAACCTGGCTTGGCTGGTCGCTTTCGCCAGCCCCGTGGCGCGGCGTTTCGGCCCGGCCCGCACGGTGGTGCTCGCAACGCTTGCCTCCCTTGGCGGCGCGCTGGCGCATTACCTCGCGTTTCCCGGCGAACTGGTGCCGGTGATCGGCGCCTCCGCCATCGTCGCCGGCTTCATGGGCGCCGCCTCGCGCTTCGTATTTTCGGCGCCCGGCGGCTTCGCCCGTCACGACCTGCCGGCCCAAAAGCTCAGCGCAGTGCTAACCAATCCCGGCTTTCTCGCCTTCGTCGGCATCTGGCTGGTGTTGAACTACGTGTTCGGCAGCGGCCTGGCGCCGATTGCAGGCGAAAATGTCCAGGTCGCCTGGCAAGCCCATGTAGGCGGCTTCGTTGCCGGGCTCGCCGGTTTCTCGCTGCTGGAACGGCGGTAGCGCGCAGCGCTCGTCGCACCACGATCGGCCTTGTTTTTGCCCTGTGGCTGACGCAAGCTGATTTGCCCACGCCAATCATGCGCCAGCCTAAACGGCACGGCGCAGCGCCAAGGAGGAGGAGGACAACATGACCGTTGCATCCATTCTCGCGCACAAGGGCCGGGACGTCTTGACCGCGCCGGCCAAGGCGACGCTTGCCGAGATCGTCGCAACCCTTGCCGAACACCGCATCGGCGCCATCGTCATCACGCAGGCAAGCGGCGCCATCGTCGGCATAATGTCGGAGCGCGATGTCGTGCGCGAGATCGCCAAACACGGGGCCGATGCGCTCGACCGCCCAGCCGAAGCCTGCATGACCCGCAAGGTCATATCGTGCAGCGAAAGCGACACCGTCGACCGCGTCATGAGCGTGATGACTTCCGGCCGGTTCCGCCACCTGCCGGTGATCACCGCAGACAGGCTCGTCGGCATCGTTTCGATCGGCGACGTGGTCAAGCGAAAGATCGAACAGGCCGAACGCGACGCAGCCGAACTGCGCGAATATATCGCCACGGCCTAAGGCGATTCCGGCAGGCAGGCCCGAGAAAGCGGTCCCATCAGGCCACCTGGGTAATTGCCTCGAGCGCTCCGGTTTCGACCAGTTCCTCGATGCGGCGGGCAGTTTCTTCGCGCCCGATCTGGATCGATTCGGCGGCACGATGGAAATCCGCGAGCCCGATCCCGGCAAGCCGGGGCCGGATCGTGTAGTCGGGCGGATCGCCGGCAAGGCGCGCCCGTTCGATGCGGTCCTGGATGATGTTGAACGCCTCGATCATCACGCCGGTGACGCCGAGCTTGGCCGGCCGGCGCGCCTTCATGTTAGCCGCCGGCGGCGATTCCATCGCTGCCTGGACTTCATCGGCGCCATGGTGGTCGACGGCATGCAGGAACGCAGACCAGGCCGATGACCTGGCCGGTTCCGGCTGGCCGCGGTCGTCGTAGTGGGAAGAGCGGATGACCGAATTGCGGCCGAAGGCCTCGCTGCTGAGATTGACCGCGATGACCATATCGGGCTCGTAGGCCCGGCAGGCGGAAACCGGAACCGGGTTGACCAGGGCGCCGTCGACCAGCAGCCGGCCATTATGATCGACCGGGGCAAAAACGCCTGGAAGCGCGTAGGAAGCCCGAATTGCGGCAATCAACGGTCCGTCGTGCAGCCAGATTTCGTGGCCGGTGCGAATATCCGTGCAAATGCTGACGAAAGGCACCGGCAGCGTCTCGATGTTGATGCCATCGAGATGCTCGGCCATGCGCGCGGCGAGCCGCATGCCGGAAATCAGGCCCGAGCCGGTCAGCGTGAAATCCATGAACCGCAATACGCTCGTCCACGTCAGCGAGAGAGCGAAGTCCTCGAGCTGGTCGAGCTTGCCGGCAAGGTAACAGCCGCCGGCGAGCGCACCGATCGAAGTGCCGGCGATCATCGAGATCGGGATCTTTGCCTCGTGGAACGCCTTTAGCACGCCGATATGGGCCCAGCCCTTGGCGACGCCGCCACCGAGCGCCAGCGCGATACCGCCAGTGTGCGGCAGCGCGGCGCGCCGCCGGCAGATGCCCGACTCCGTTGAAGCCATTGCCGTTGTGGGCGCCAATACCGTTGCTAACGCCATTGCCATTGCTGACGCCATTGCCGTCGACCTCTGCAGCAACGCCTTGGACGATTGCCGCCGCGGCGCCATTGCGGGCCTCCGGCAATTGCGGCGCTTCGACTTCCGCGGTGGCCTTTCCTACTAGTCCGAGCAACATAGGTTTTCTCGCAGGCTTGCGGCGAGCCTGCGTACGGCTCCCGCCATCCGGTTAACTTACTGCCGCACTTCTAATTAAATTGTGAATCCGACCTCAGAGTTCCAATGTGCGCTGCAACAGAATTTTTTTGCCGCCCGAGCAATTCCTGGAAAAGTGGACGCCACTTTTCCGTCCGGAATGCGACGGAACAAGAGGGACGGTCATCGGGCCGCCTTTTCAAGCGCCAATTGGCCGCTTTTGGGCTCGACGATGCGGTAAAAGCACGACCTGCGGCCGGTGTGGCAGGCCGCGCCCTTGCCTTCCATGCGCACCCTGAGCCAGACGGCATCCTGGTCGCAATCCGTGCGAATTTCGACGACGGCCATGGTCTCGCCGGAACTTTCGCCCTTCCGCCACAATCGCTGCCGCGAGCGGCTGAAGAACCAGGCCTGGCCGGTATCCAGCGTGCGCATCAGTGCCTCGCGGTTCATATGCGCAAGCATCAGCACGTCGCCGGCTAATGCATCGGTGACAATGGCAGTGATAAGGCCGCTTTCCCCGAAATGCGGGGCGAACCGGTCGGTGGTCTCGCGTTCGGTTGCGCTGGCGATTTCGGCGAGTTCGGCGGCCATTGCGGGCTCCGTTGCAAATGCCGGCGCGTTTTGCCGAAATCGGCTATTCGCGGCCGAACCGGATGAGCGAGAGGAAATTGGCCTGCTCGCCGAAGGATCGTTTCGGAACGCGCCGGTAAAGCAGGTCGTGGTGGTCGTCGAGCCCTGCTTGCGGATGCCGCGCATCGCCATGCACATGTGCTCGGCCTCGATCATCACCGCGACGCCGCGCGGGTGCAACGCGCTGTCGATGGCATGCGCGATCTGCGCCGTCATGTTCTCCTGCGTCTGCAATCGCCGCGCGAAGATCTCCACCGTGCGCGCGATCTTCGACAGGCCGAGTACCTTGCCGTCGGGCAGATAGGCGACATGGGCCTTGCCGATGATCGGCACCATGTGGTGTTCGCAATGCGAATGGAAGGTGATGTCCTTGACCAGCACCATGTCGTCGTAGCCGCCGACCTCCTCGAAGGTGCGGCCGAGCACCGTCTGTGCGGGTCTTCGTCGTAGCCCGAAAACATTTCCTGATACGCCTTGGCGACGCGCTGCGGCGTATCGGCCAGGCCTTCGCGATCGATGTCCTCGCCGATCCATTGCAGCAGCGTGCGAACGGCGGCTTCGGCTTGCGCCTGGCTCGGGCGCTCGGATTTCGGCAATATTTTGCGGTCCTCCGATTGCTTCAGGCTGCTGAGCATTGCGTCCATGTCGATATCGCGACGGCCCCTGAAATTTGCGGGATCGGAGCCGGCTTGCGGGGGTAATTTCGTCCATCTTCGCGTGGCGGTGTCGTCCCATGATGCCGGTATGATTTCCGATCGGGGCTCGCCAGCTGTCATTTCCGGGGCACGCCATGTCACCATATAGGCAGATGTCGCCGTTTCGGCAAAGGCTCCGCCGCGACAGCCCCGGCTAAATGTCACCGTCAAATTCCATTCAGCGTCGGTTGAGGCGGCTCAGCGATAGGGCCTCATCGTAATCGGGAAGCGATTTGGGCCGGCAATGTCCGGAAATGCCCCGCCGCAACGGGAGCAAGACCATGAAGAACATTCGCAACAGCGCGATCGCGGCCGCTGCCGGATTGCGCTCGTTGCCACGACATCGCTCGCCGTCCCGAACATCGCCGAAGCCAGAGGCGGCAAGGAACTGGGCTGGCTGCTCGGCGGCCTGGTGGCCGGCGCGATCATCGCCGATGCTGCCCATTCGCATGGCGGGTATTCCTACGGCTACGGCGCGCCGGTTTACTACCAGCCGCAGCCGCATTGCTGGTGGAAGGAGCGCCAGGTCTGGGATCCGTATTACGGTCCGGTCGTGAAGCGCTACCGCGTCTGCCGCTAGTCTGATCCGATCCCATCCGGACATTGGAAGCGCCCGCCGGCCAGCCGGCGGGCGCTTTAACATTGTGGCTGAGCAGGGGTTTCCGTTTTTCCACAACCCGCGGATTCGAATTCATGGCAATCGTGTTGCTATTTGCATGCAAACGCTTTCCGGCAGGGAGTTACGAGAAGGGCGGCAGGGTGGAGCCATGGCGAAAAACCATCGAACGCGCGACTGCAAGCCGTGCCGCCGTCTCCGGCGGCAGGAACATCATCCTGTTTGCCGACGGCACCGGCAACAGTTCACGCTCCGCCGCCAAATCCAATGTCTGGCGCCTGTACGAGGCGGTAGATGCCGGACCGCCGCCGGCCGGCGACCCGATCCAACTCGTCCACTACATCGACGGTGTCGGCACCAACTCGTTTCGCTGGCTGGCCTATATCGGGCAGGCATTCGGCTTTGGCCTGCAACGAAAAGTCATGGCGCTATACGAATTCCTTTGCCGCCACTACGAGCCAGGCGACCACATTTACGTTTTCGGATTTTCCCGCGGCGCCTTCACGGCGCGTGTCCTGGTTGACCTGATCGCCTCCTGCGGCATCGTCGATCGCTTGAAGCCCGCGCCGCACAGGCCCGATCTGACCATGGAGCAGGAGAGGGGATTTCGGCTCGGTATCCATGAGGCCTACCGCACATATCGCCATAAATACTGGCGCAAGGCGTCGCCGCATCTCAATCTCATCAATGCGGTGTGGGAACGCCTGATCGTCACGGCGCGAAAGCTGTGGCGCGACAAGGAGCCGTTTCATTCGCCCGACTCCTTCATGAAAAAATTCGCGCACGAACCGGTCGATAACGAGGGGCGCAAGGCGCTGCGCTGCATCGGCGTCTTTGATACCGTCGACGCCTACGGCATGCCGGTGCGCGAGATTGCCGTGCTGATCGACCGCCTGATCTACCCCTACCAGTTTCGCGACCAGAGGCTCAGCCCAGTCATCCACCGCGCGTTGCAGACCCTGTCGCTCGACGACAAGCGCAAGACCTTCCATCCGCTGCTGTGGGACGAGCGATTGCCGGGGGCCGCCGCGACCCGCCAGCGGCCGATGCAGCAAATGGGTAATGCGGTGGCCAAGGCGATCCGCCCCGGCGGCGATCGCGGCGCGGGTCACAATGAGCTCGAGCAGCGCGTCGGCCGATCCTACGAAGGTCTTGAAACCAAATCTTTCGCTGCCAATGTCGATCCGCGCATCCGCCAGGTCTGGTTCGCCGGCATGCACGCCGATATCGGCGGCGGCTATCCCGAATACGGGCTGGCCATGGTGACGGCCGACTGGATGGCCAAGGAAGTTCTGGCCGGTGCCAATGCCGACGGCGTGAAGATCAAGTTCAAGCCCGATCGTCTGGCAGAATTCGAGAATTCCCGCCAGGCGACAGCCCATTTGCACGATTCGCGCGCCGGGATGGCCGCCTATTTCCGCTACGGGCCGCGCGACGTCGATACGCTTTGCGGCAAAGTCTATCCCAATCCGCAAGTGGTCGTCGAACTTCCGAAGGTCCACCGAAGCGTGTTTGCACGCGTCCGCGACGAAAAGGTCGGCTACGCGCCAGTCGGCCTGCCGAAGAAATATGAGATCACCAAATGGCAAGGGGCCTGCGAATCCGCGCAAGGGGAGGCGCAGGCCGATGCCACTGCCCGCATGGACATACAGGCGCGCACCTGGAACCACATATTCTGGCGCGTCGTCACCTATTACGGGATGCTGTTTCCGACACTGGTGTTGCTGGTGTTGCCGGCGGTCCGGTGGCTCTGGCCGAACAGCACCTGGCTATATCTGAACGGCCCGAAAGACCTCGTTTCAAAGGTCTTGGAATTCGCGGAAGGCTATCTCTCCACAGCGACGATGGGATTTTCAAGTTATTGGATTCCGGCATGGAGCGAGGCTCCATCGATTTTCCTGGCTATGCTGTTGCTCGCGCTCGGCTGCTATTTGTGGAGCGGTTACATCGTCCAGCGCAATGTTCAGCATTTCGGCGAAGCTGCCTTGCGCGGTCTGCGCGGTCGACCGTGGACGACGCTGGCAGCGTCGAAAATCTTCGAGCGGCTTGCCGGCAGACTGGCGAGCGGCAACGGCTTTTCGGGCTTCCTGCGCAGCGGAGCCGAATTCCTGTTTGCGGTGCTTGCACTGGCGCTAACCGTCACGATGATCGCCGCAGTCGTTTGGGCGGCCATCTGGTTGCTGGGCCAGCTTTGGGACCTTCGCAGCCCATTGGGTGTCGCCCTGCTTGCAATGCTAAAGAAACCTGCAGTCTGGGTTCTGCTCGTGCTTGCGGTGATATTCTCCGGGATCGGCGTATCCTCGCGCACCAATTAGAGTCACCCCGTCGATTTTTCGTCCGCGTCGCCATATATTCGCGGCGAACGGAACAACCGCGCGAAGGCCATGCTCGACAACGTCTACAACGCCAAGATCCTCGAATATGCCGGCAATATCGACAGGCTCGGCCGGCTGGCGCATCCCGATGCGTCGGCCAAGGCGCATTCGAAGCTGTGCGGTTCGACCGTCATCGTCGATCTGAAGATGGAGGGCGACAAGGTCACCGACTTCTCCCATGAGGTCAAAGCCTGCGCACTCGGCCAGGCATCGTCCTCGATCATGGCGCGCAACGTGATCGGCGCCACTGCCGCCGAACTGAAGGCGCTAAAGAACAAGATGTACGCGATGTTGAAGGACAACGGTCCGCCGCCCGACGGCAAGTTCGCCGAGTTCCGCTTCCTCGAGCCGGTGCGCGATTACAAGGCGCGCCATGCCTCGACCTTGTTGACCTTCGACGCCGTAGTCGACTGCATCGAGCAGATCGAGGCGCAGCGTGCCGCTTCGGGCCGCGAGCAAAAGGCCGCCAAGGCCGAAAAGCAGGCTGCCGTGCAGGCTGCCGCCGTCCATGCGCTCGACGCAGCCGGCATCCGCTTCAAGGTGCGGTGAGGGGGTAAAGTCTCGAAACCTTCCGAAGCGCTCGCGAAAAACCGCGACAAGGTGCTGGAGATTCTCTCGCGCTACCCGGTGAGCAATCCACGCGTCTTCGGCTCGGTGGCGCGCGGCGAGGATACCGAGGACAGCGATCTGGATTTGCTGGTGGAGAAAGCCGGCAGCTTGGGATACTTCCAATTGATGCGGTTGGAGATGGAGCTGGAGGATATCCTCGCTGTGCCCGTCGGCATATTGCTGACAAGCGAGCTGCAGGCGCCCATGCGGGCTCGCGTAACCTCCCAGATGAAATCGATTTGATGCCGGACGATAGCCGTTCGATACCAGATTTGCTGGCAGGCATCATTCGCTGGTGCGAGGTTGTGGTAGAAATCCGCTCGGCGGTTACGCGAAACGACTTCCTGGTCGATCAGGTAAGGCAGTTGGCCCTGGCCAAAGCGATCGAAAATGTTGGCGAAGCTGCCGGCAGAGTGTTGCAGCGTTATCCGCAATTTGCCGAATCCAATCCGGGGCTGGAACTGAAGGAAGCCTATCGTTTCAGAAATCGTCTCAGCCACGGCTATGACGGCGTAATTCTCGCCATCGTGTGGCAGGTTGCGTTGGAAGATATCCCGAGGCTCGCTGCATCCTGCCGCGAGGCACTGGCCAAACAGCAATGACCACCCGCAACTACGCCGGCCCATGGCCTCGCACCCCTGGCCGCCTGTTCGGCATCGGCCTGGTGCGGCTTTATCAACTGACGCTCTCCGGCTTCATCGGCAATTCCTGCCGCCATCTTCCGACCTGTTCGGAATATGCCTATGAATCCATCGCCCGCTTTGGCCTCGTCCCCGGCGGCTGGCTCGCGGCCAGGCGCGTCGCCCGCTGCCATCCCTTCGGCACCAGCGGCCACGATCCCGTGCCCGGCCGGATGAAATGGTGGTAGAGCTTTTGGCGCCAACCGATTCCGAAGACTCATGAAATTGCAATCGCCCCTTGTCGTCGAAGTCACGCGTGGTGGCCGGGCCGAGAGTCGTCATCTCGTCGATGCGGTCATCGCCGATGCGGCGGGAAAGTTCGTCGCCGTTCATGGCGAGGCCGAGCGTCCGGTTTTTCCGCGCTCGGCTATCAAGGCACTGCAGGCATTGGTGCTGGTCGAAAGCGGCGCCGCCGACGCCTTCAAATTCTCGGATGCCGACATCGCGCTCGCCTGCGCCTCCCATCACGGCGAACAAATGCACGTCACGCGCGCTGCCGGGATGCTGGCGAAATCCGGCCTCGAACCAGCCTGCCTCGAATGCGGCGCACACTGGCCGCGCCACGATGCAGACCGTGCGACGCTGATCCGCCAGGACCGCAAGCCGACGGCGCTGCATAACAACTGTTCCGGCAAACATTCGGGGTTCCTGGCCTTCGCCGCACACGCCGGCTACCCTACGCGCGGCTATGTCGGCATCGACCACCCGGCGCAGAAGGCCGTGGCCGCGACGCTGACGGAGACGACAGGTGCCGCCCACAAGGCCGAAAATCACGGCATCGATGGCTGCTCGATCCCGACCTACGCCATTCCGCTGCAAGACCTCGCGATCGCATTTGCCAAATTCGGTATCGGCGAAGGCGGCGGGCCGGCGCGCTCGGCCGCCATGCAACGCATCCGCGACGCCTGCTTTGCCCATCCGGAGCTGGTTGCCGGCACCGGCGGCGTCGATACGCGCATCATGACGGCGCTGAAGGGCAGGGCCTTCACCAAGACCGGCGCCGAGGGGGTATATGTCGCGGCGCTCCCCAACAGGGTTTCGGCATCGCGCTCAAAGTCCATGACGGCGCTACCAGGGCGGCCGAAGCGGCGATTGCAACGCTGATCCAATCACTGCTGAAATTGGATGAAGCTGAGACCGTGGCGTTGCACGGGATATCCCATCCCGTTCTGGCCAATTGGAATGGCATCGAGGTGGGCGGGGTGCAGTCGCCCGTGACCGAACGGGCATCGAGCGGAACAAACGTTGAAGGGAGTAGACTATGATGTCGAGGATCGTGAGCCTGGTTGCGGCGCTATGCCTGTCTTTGTGCCTGTTTTCGGGGTTCGGTTTCGCTTTGGCCGCCGACACCGTCGAACCGGTGGTGCTGACGGTGATCGGCGACGTTGCCAAGCCCAATCGCGGGCCGGTGGATGAATTCGCCGATGCGCTGTTCAGTGCGAATTCCATCGAATTCGACAAGGCACATGCCTTTACCCGCGCCGAACTGGCGGCACTTCCGCAAAAGAGCGTCACCGCCAATGCCGAGGAGTGGCCTGGGCCGGTCAAGCTGTCCGGTCCGTCGCTGGCCGACGTAATGGCGGCGGCGGGCGTCACCAGCGCCAATCTCGGCTTCACCGCGCTCGACGGCTACGAGATCGAGTTCGACCCCGGCGAAATGGCGGCCCACGATTGGGTGCTTGCCATCGACCAGGACGGAAAGCCGTTATCGATTGGCGGCCGCGGGCCGGTGTGGCTGGTCTATGATACCGCCGAGGGCAAGGCCAATGGCGACCAGGAAGCGCGCTGGGTCTATTCGATTTTCGCCATCGCGGCGCGATGACTGTGCGATGATTGGCGCGCGTGGCGCAAAAGCGGTCGCGACGATCCCCGGCGCCGGCGATCCGGTCACCGCCGACTATGTCGACCGGCTCGATCGCTTTGATCGCCTCGCCGATTTGCTTGACAGCCGCCACCGCATTCCCGGTACCTCGATCCGCTTCGGCTGGGACCCGATCGTCGGCATGGTGCCCGTCGCCGGCGACATAATCATGGCGGTGGTGTCGCTGCGACTGATCGACCAGGCCCGCCGGCTCGGCGCCGAGCCACCAATGTTGACGAAGATGGCGCTCAATGTCGGCATCGACTTTGTTGGCGGTTCAGTTCCTTTCGTCGGCCCGATTTTCGATCTGTTCTTTCGCGCCAATCTCAGGAACCTGAAACTTCTGACAGACGAGATCGAGCGCCGCCGACGGTCGCCGGTCTCCTAAGCATTTGAACTCCGCGGGCGGCCGGCCTAGTCTTGGCACGCGGGAGGAAGCGCATGGAACGGCGATTGGCAGCCGTGCTGTCGGCCGATATGGCGGGCTACAGCCGATTGATGGAGCTGGACGAGGAATACGTCCTGCAGCGCCAGAAACTCCATCGCCGCGAGGCGATCGACACCGAAATCTCGGCGCGCGGCGGCCGCATCGTCAAGACGACTGGCGACGGCATTCTCGCCGAGTTCGGCGCCGCCCAGGACGCGGTCAAATGCGCCATCGACATTCAGACGGCGATGCACGACCGCGAACGCGAGGTCGCGGCAGACCGGCGCATCTCCTATCGCGTCGGCATCAATCTCGGCGACATCGTCTTCGACGACGGCGATGTTTTCGGCGACGGCGTCAATGTCGCCGCCCGCTTGCAGGGATTGGCCGAGCCGGGCGGCCTTTGCGTTTCCGACGCCGTCTACCAGATCGTCGCCGACCGCGTCGGCCAACCCTTCCGCGACATGGGCAGCCAGCGCGTCAAGAACATTTCGCGGCCGATCCGCGTCTGGCAGTGGACGCCGGATTCGCCTGCCGCTGGCGGCAGGACCGCGCAATCGGCAATCAAGCAGCGCATCCGCTACGTGAAATCCGCTGACGGCACGCAAATCGCCTGGGCCGATATCGGCGAGGGGCCTGCCGTCCTGAAAGCGCCGAACTGGATGAACCACATCGAATACGAATGGCGCAGCCCGGTCGTCGGGCCGCTGCTTGAACGCTTCGCGGGCGCTACCCGCCTGGTTCGGTTTGACCAGCGCGGCAACGGCATGTCGGACTGGGATGTCGGGGAATTTTCCGAGGAAGTGATGGTCGGAGACATGCGGGCGGTGGTAGACGCGGCGGGAATTGACCGCTTTGCCTTGTTCGGCCTGTCGCAAGGCGCCGCGTTCGCAATAAGATTTGCCGTTGCCTATCCGCAGAACGGTCAGTTGCCTCGTCTTGTTGGGCGGATATGCGCGCGGCCGGCCAGCGTCGCCCTGATCCGGAGCAGAGAAGCCTGTATGAGAATTTGTTGGCGATGATCCACGACGGTTGGGGTTCGCCCAATCCGATATTCCGGCACTTCTTCACCTCGAGCTTCATTCCCGATGCGTCGCCGCAGGCGCAGGCGATGTTTGACGAATTTCAGCGCATCTCGACCGATGCCCACACCGCGCTCAGGCTTTTCAGGATGAACTCCGAAGTCGATGTCACGGAGCTGGCGAAGCGCGTTAACGCCCCGACGCTGATCTTTCATTGCGTCGGCGATCGCGTTGCTCCATTGGAGGAAGGCCGACAACTCGCCCGCAGCATCCCGAATTCCGACATCGTCGAATTGCCCGGAAACAATCACATCCTGATGGAGGGAACCGACGCATTCGACCGGTTTTTCGAAGAAGCGATCGCGTTCATTCACAAGCACGCCGCGGCATAGACAGTGTGCCGAAATGCACTTGCCTTAAGCCGCGCTGACGGCGCAGGATCGCTCAGGGGCGAACATTGGAGCGTCGAACCATGGCAGATCGCCATATTGGAAAATGCTTTTGCGGCGCAGTCGAAATCGAAGTCACTGGCGCGCCGGAGGGCATGGGTTATTGTCATTGCGCTTCCTGCCGGTCGTGGTCGGCCGGCCCGGTCAACGCCTTCACCTTGTGGAAGCCGGCCGCCGTAAAAGTGAAAAAAGGCGCAGAGCACATCGGTCACTTCAAGAAGACCGAAAAGAGCGACCGCCAGTTCTGCAAGATATGCGGCGGCCACATCATGACCTACCATCCCGGCTTCGGTCTGATGGATGTCTATGCGGCAACGATCCCGAGCCTGGCATTCAAGCCGGGTGTGCATGTCAACTATGCCGAGACCGTGCTGCCGATGAAGGACGGTCTGCCGAAGCTGCGCGATTTCCCGAAGGAACTCGGCGGCACCGGCGAGGCGGTTCCCGAGTAGGGATAGCCTTGCTCGCCCGCCAACCACTGTCGTCAAGTTCGGGCTCCTTCCCGAGGGTCCAGGCTATTGAAAAGGCTGGGTTCTCGGGACAAGCCCGAGAATGACGAGGTGGGAGGCGAGAAAAAATCTGTCCCCGCCTTCCCACGCTCCCTTATCCTGCTCTGACTGCCGTCCAAGCAAACGCCGGACGATCGCCAGCGGACGGAGGGCGGCAGCGGCGGAGCGGTCGTGTCCATAGCCCTTTGGTGGGAATGTGTGGGCGACTTACGGAAGGCTCCCCGGTTCGACACGGACCTGTCGCCCCTCCCGCGTTGGAGTTGCGAGAGGGACAACGGCCGGGGGCGTCATCCAAGAGGCCCATCCAGGACAGTGTGCCTGAGAAGTTCGGATGGGACATCAAATCTCCGCGCAGGGCGGCGAGGGCCGCACACAGTAGCCAAGCCTAAAGGCGTGCGTCGCCCTGCGGTTTGCGCATTGAATGAGAAAAGCCACGGACGGAATTCCGCCGCGTGAACGATGAATCACGGTCGTCACCCTCGGCCTTGTGCCGAGGGTCCGCCGTCCCTGGGTTCTCGGGACAAGCCCGAGAATGACGAATGAGAGGTGCCGCGCGAACGAATAGACGTGGGCCGATGCCCGAACTCGGTCGTCATCCTCGGGCCGGCCGGAGCGCAGCGCAGGCCGTGTCCCGAGGACCCAGCCCACTTTTTGGCGGGCACAGGCCACTTGCGACAGCCGGCCCGTTTCGCCTATATCCGGCGCACAAACCAACCACCCGCGCTCGTTTGCGGGACTGGATAGGAGTAACGCCATGCCTTCCGCCGATGCGGCCGCGCCGCAATCCCCCAAACAAGTCAATATGAAATTCCCGGACGGCTCGGTCCGCGCCTTCGACGCGTCTGCTTCTGGCCGCGATGTCGCCGAATCGATCGCCAAGTCGCTGGCGAAGAAATCGGTCGCCTACGCGCTCGATGGCCAATTGCGCGACCTTGCCGATCCGGTTGGCGGCGACGGCGCCATCGAACTGGTGACCCGCGACGATGCGCGCGCGCTCGAACTGATCCGTCACGATTGCGCCCACGTGCTGGCCGAAGCCGTGCAGGAATTGTGGCCGGGCACGCAGGTGACCATCGGCCCGGTCATCGACAACGGCTTCTACTACGACTTCGCCCGCAACGAGCCCTTCACGCCCGACGACCTGCCGGTGATCGAAAAGCGCATGCGTGAGATCATCGCCCGCAACAAGCCGTTCACCAGGGAAGTCTGGAGCCGCGAGGCGGCGAAAAAATTCTTCGCGGCAAAAGGCGAGAACTACAAGGTCGAATTGGTCGATGCGATCCCGGCCGACCAGCAAATCCGCATCTACAAGCAGGGCGAATGGACTCGATCTCTGCCGCGGCCCGCACATGCGCTCGACCGGCGATATCGGCGATGCCTTCAAATTGATGAGCGTTGCCGGCGCCTATTGGCGCGGCGATTCGAAGAACGCCATGCTGACGCGCATTTACGGCACCGCCTTTGCCAACCGCGCCGAGCTCGATGCGTATCTGAAGATGCGCGAGGAAGCCGAGAAGCGCGACCACCGCAAGCTCGGCCGCGAGATGGACTGGTTTCATTTCCAGGAGGAAGGGCCGGGCGTCGTCTTCTGGCATTCCAAGGGCTGGCGCGCCTTCCAGAACCTCGTTGCCTACATGCGCCGGCGACTTGCCGGAGATTACGAGGAAGTCAACGCGCCGCAGGTGCTCGACAAGAGCCTGTGGGAGACCTCGGGCCACTGGGGCTGGTACCGCGAGTCGATGTTCCAGGTGCAGGTCGCCGGAGACGAAGCCGACGACCCGCGTATCTTCGCGCTGAAGCCGATGAACTGCCCTGGCCACGTCCAGATTTTCAAGCACGGCCTCAAAAGCTATCGCGACCTTCCCGTTCGCCTCGCCGAGTTCGGCTGCGTCCACCGGTTTGAGCCTTCGGGAGCCCTGCATGGCCTGATGCGCGTGCGTGGCTTCACCCAGGACGACGCGCATGTCTTTTGCACCGAAGACCAGCTCGAAGCCGAGATCCTGAAAATCAACGAGCTGATGATGTCGGTCTATGCCGACTTCGGTTTCGAGGAGGTGACGGTCAAGCTCGCCACGCGGCCCGAAAAACGCGTCGGCTCGGACGCGATGTGGGATCACGCCGAGGATATTCTCAGGCGTTCGCTGGCGCGCATGGCGCGCGAAGACAACCGCATCAAGACCGGCATCAACGAAGGCGAGGGCACGTTCTACGGGCCGAAATTCGAATATACGCTGCGTGATGCCATCGGCCGCGAATGGCAATGCGGCACCACGCAGGTCGACTTCAACTTGCCGGAGCGCTTCGGCGCCTTCTTCATCGATTCGGATTCGGCCAAGAAGCAGCCGGTTATGATCCACCGCGCCATCTGCGGCTCGATGGAACGCTTCCTCGGCATCCTGATCGAGAACTTCGCCGGCCATTTCCCGCTGTGGTTCGCACCGCTTCAGGTGGTTGTCGCGACGATCACGTCGGAGGCCGACACTTATGCCGGAGAGGTCGTGAAGAAGCTGCGCCGCGCCGGCCTGCAGGTCGAGCTCGACGCCCGCAACGAAAAGATCAACTACAAGGTGCGCGAACATTCGCTCGCCAAGGTGCCGGTTATGCTCGTTGTCGGCCATCGCGAGGCTGCGGAAAAGACCGTGTCGATCCGGCGGCTCGGCTCTCGCGACCAGGCGTCGATGCCGCTCACCGAAGCGATTGCGGCGCTTGTCGAGGAGGCGACGCCGCCGGATGTGAAACGCGCGGAATACGAGGAGCTGTATGTTTGATCGGGCAGGCATACAGCCTGCAGGCTATTCCGCCAGCACTTCCATGTCCTGGTCGATGCCCGACAGCACTTCGAAATCGCGCGAATAGATCTTGTCGTTGTTCTTGGCGATCGCGGTGTAGTTGCCCTCCGACAGCACGAACACGGGAAAGGCGCTGGAGCTCTCGGTGATGACCTCGCCCGCTTCGGTGATGATCGACCAGGCCGTGTCGGCGATCGCGTCGCCGCCGGCCGATTTGACCAGGCGGAAAGTCATGCGCGCCGCCCTGTGCAGCATCGTCGCCTGCGTAACTTTTCCCGGCTCGACCCGCAAATCCGCTCGCACTTCGGCGTTGAGCCGGCCATAATCGGAGACGACATGATAGATGCCGGCCGGAAACGGCACGATTTCGCCCGGCCGCACGTTGCGCGCGATCAGTTGCCGCTCGCCACGCTGGTCGACCTGGTCGGCGTAGATGTCGAAATGCAGGAGGCTCGGCGAAATCTTGGCGTCGTCGGCGGTGACGCCGTTGAGCTGCAGCGCGCCAGCATTAAGCACGAATTCCTCGTCGGCCGGGTCCTTGCCGACGACAACGCGGTGCACTGCGCCTGCATAGCCGTAAGCGGCGTGCACAAGATATTCGCCCGGCGTCATGTCGAAGGATTTGCTGCCGCCGGAAGCTTCCGCCAGCAGGAGCAATTTGCCGTTTTCGCCAACAGTTGAGCCGAAGACGCGCCAGGCCAGGCCGTTTTCGATCACCGTGCCGCCTTCGATCATGCGCGCCTTGAACGTGACGCGCACCGAAGGGTTTTTCGCCTGCGCCATCGCGGATTGCGGCGAGCTAACCGCCAGCAACGCGCAGGCGAGTACGACAGCCGCAAGCAGGCTGGCCAAACTGTGCCGAACCGCAGGCCGAAACCGGGACAAGACGCGCGTCTCCATGGCGAGGGGCACTTCAAGCCTTTTCTTGCGCCTTTTTCAAGGCTACCGGTCTTGCAACCATCCGCCGAACAAGGGCCGAGGGCAAGAATGAACGACGTTGCAGAAATACGGCCGATCGACGCGGTCGTTGCCTTTCTTGCAAGCCGCCGGTCGTCGGCGGCAAAGGCAATGACCGGGCCAGGACCGACGCGCGAAGAGTTACGGGCGATGATCGGCATCGCGAGCCGCGTCCCCGACCATGGCAAACTGGCGCCGTGGCGGTTCATCTCGTACGGCGCCGAAACCCGGCGTCGGCTCGGCGAGCGCTTCCTCGCCCGTGCCATCGCGTTGCGTGGGCCGCTGTCGGAGGCCGAAGCCGAAATCGAACGGACGCGGTTTTCGCGCGCGCCGGCGGTGGTCGCGGTCGTCAGCCGCGCCGCGCCGCATCCCAAGATTCCTGAATGGGAACAGGTACTTTCGTCTGGCGCCGCGGCCTATAACCTGCTTCTGGCGGCCAATGCCCACGGTTGGGATGCCCAATGGCTTACCGAATGGATCGCTTATGACACCACGCTTCGCTCCGATCTCGGCCTCCTCAAGGACGGCGAGCGCATCGTCGGTTTCCTCTATATCGGCCGCAGGACCTTGCCCAAGACCGAGCGCGACCGGCCGTCGCTCGATTCGATCCTGAGCGAGGTGTGACCTTGTTTTATGAAACCGCCAAGCGCGATCACGGTTTGCCGCACGATCCGTTCAAGGCGATCGTCGCGCCGCGGCCGATCGGCTGGATTTCGAGCCTTTCGCCGGACGGCGTCGCCAATCTGGCGCCCTACAGCTATTTCAACGGGATTTCGACCAGGCCCGACTTGGTAATGTTTTCCTCCGAAGGCGAGAAGGATTCGCTTTCCAATATCCGCGCCAGCCGGCGAATTCGTCTGCAACCACGTGACGATGGCGCTGGCCGAAAAGATGAATTTGACGTCGATCAACGCGCCGCGCGGCGTCAGCGAATTCGACTACGCCAACCTCGCCAAGGCGCAATGCGTGCTGGTCAAGCCGCCGCGCGTCGCCGAGGCGTTGGCTGCGCTCGAATGCAAGCTGGTCAAGTTCGTTCCGCTCGCTGGCCATGACGGCGCCCCGAGCGCCGCGACGATGGTGATCGGCGAGGTCGTCGGCGTCCATATCGACGAGAAGGCGTTGCGCGAAGGATTGTTCGCGCCCGATCTTGCCCGTCCTGTCGCGCGCATGGGCTATTTCGACTATCAGGGGCCGGACGGCTATTTCACCATGCGGCGTCCGGTGTGGAAGGACTGAGGAGGTCAGGCCAGGTAAATAGTTACTAGTCATGGTGAACCAATCGTTAATCCTTTCCTGCCACGATAGCGCCTGCAATTGCCGTCGCCTAGCGAAACGGCGCGAGCTTCCTGCGGTGAGGAAACGTGTCCAACGCCTTGGTTGTTTTGGAGAATGCCGCTTCGCCGGCCCGCATTGCGGCTGCTCGCGCAGCGGTTTGCGCGCTTGATGCCCGGCGCCGAAAATGCCGAGTCGCGTCGCGCCGCCGCGGCGATGCTGACCGTTCTTGCCGAGGATGCCGACCTCGAAGTTCGCCTTGAACTGGCGCGCCTGCTCGGCCCGCATCCGCTGGCGCCGCGCCATGTGATCATGACGCTGGCCGCCGACCATGTCGCGGTGTCGGCGCTGGTGCTCGCCCAATCGCCCTTGCTGGTCGATGGCGAACTGGCGCGCATGGCGCGCGACGGCGAGCCCGAGGCCCAGATTGCCATCGCCTGTCGCGAGCCGGTTTCACCGGCTCTTGCCAGCGCCATCGGCCAGAACGCTGGGCGCGATGCCTGCCTGGCGCTGATCACCAACCCGGTGGCGGCGCTCGCCGCTTCGGCGCTCGATGCCATCGCGCATCGCTTTGGCACCGATGACGAAATTCGCCGCGGCCTTCTGGTCCAGCCCATGCTGTCGCCGAAAACTCGGGTTCTCCTGATCGAAAAACTCGGCGAGAAACTCGCCGCGGACGCCGCGCGCGAAGGCGCCTCCGCGGCAAAGGCGCGAAAGTCTTGCACGCGATTGCTGCGACAAGGCGCTGATCCTGCTTGCCGCCGATGCCGGCGAGCACGAGATCGACGAAATTTGCCAGGCGATCATCGATGACGGGCACATGAATGCCGCGCTTGTTGTTGCGCTGCGTCTTGGTCGGCAGCCTCGAACTGTTCTCGCGCGCCGTTGCCCGGCTGTCGGCAACGCCGGTTTCACGGGTCGAGGCGCTGCTCGGGCAGGGCAGGGAAGCAGCGTTTCGCGCGCTGTGCGTGCGTGCCGGATTGCCGCGCCCTGCCTGCGAAGTGCTTTGGCACTCCGTATGCGCATGGCGTCTGGCGCTCGCCGACGGCCATGGCGACAACGCGACCGAACTGGTGTGGCGCATTTCCAAGCCGCGCTCGAAGCCTATCGCCCGGACGACGATAACGATCCGGTCTATATCCTGCTTCGCAAGGTCGGCGCCGAGGCCGCCCGCGAACAGGCCAGAAGCGATTTCCACGCGGCGCTCGAATCGGCGGCAAAGATTGAAGCCGGCGAGGACGCTGGCGCTACACCGGCGCAGCCCTTATGGTGATGGCGTCATCGAAGTTGCCCCGGAAATCGTCGCCGCTTTCGCCTGCATTTCGCCGAGGAGATCCTCGACCTCGAGCAATCGCTTGCGGCCAACATGCAATCGCCAATCCCCGCCGTTTTCGCCGAAGTCGATAGGGCGGCATTCGATCCGGCGCAGCCGGATCGGCGAAGTGGCCGAATTCGCCGCCATGCTGGAAGCCGAAATAGCGCGCGCCGATGTCGGCGAATTGCCTGATTTCGCGCCTGAATTCGCTCCGGGCGACATCGCCAACGACGATGCTGCGGCGGTGCCCGAAATCCGGCCGCCGATGTTGCCGCTGCGGCTTGATTACACCTGGAACTGCTCGCTCAGGATGCGCTCGTCCCAGGAATGCTGCGGGTCGAACAGGATGATGCCGCTCGAAGCTTGATCGAGCCGAATGCCGACGCGACGTACCGACTTGATTTCGGTGTTGTCGGCAACGGCGTTGACCGGGCGCTTTGACGGTTCGTTGACGGTGATTTCGATTTTTGCCGAATTCGGGAATCAGCGCGCCGCGCCAGCGCCGCGGGCGAAAGGCGCTGATCGGCGTCAGCGCCAGCAATGGCGCGTCGAGCGGCAGGATCGGTCCATGCGCCGAGAGGTTATACGCCGTCGATCCGGCCGGAGTCGCGACCAGCACACCGTCGCAGATCAGCGGGTCGAGGCGCATGCGGCCGTCGATGAAAATTCCAAGACTTGCCGCCTGGTAGGACTGGCGCAGCAGCGAAACTTCGTTGATCGCCTTGGCGCGATGGACTTCGCCCGCCATGTCCTCGGCTTCCATGTCGAGCGGGCGGATCAGGCTGCGGCTCGCCGCCGCGAGGCGCTGGGGAAGATCGTCCTCGGAATATTCGTTCATCAGGAAGCCGACCGTGCCCTTGTTCATGCCGTAGATCGGCTTGCCGGAACTCAGGAACCGGTGCTGCGTCGTCAGCATGAAGCCGTCGCCGCCGAGCGCGACGATCACGTCGGCGGCTTCCGGCGCAACGATTCCGTAGCGCTTGGCAAGCAGCGCCAGCGCCTCTTGCGCCGCGGGGATTTCGCTGGCGACGAATCCAATTGCTGTCCGTCAAATTCCCTTCCTCCACCGTCCGCGCGCCGGGTTCTGTATCGCGGCCGTTTATCCGGCGCCAGCACTGCGGCGCTTCGCCGTCATCGCTAATCATTTGTTAATCGCGCCGGTCGACAATTCGCTTTCGCGCCGTCGCCGGTCTCACCAGCGCTGGCGTAAGGCCAACCGCCTGTCCCAGTTCGAGGCAACCATGATCCGACCCAAAACCGAAATCGAGTATCCGGCCTCCCTCGCGCAGCGCAACCGCGCCAGCATGCTCGCCCGCATGGATGCCATCAACCATGCCAGTCAGTCGCTGATGACCGTCATCGCCGAGCGCATCGGCGCCGAATTGCGCGAAGAATTAGATCTTATCGTCGAACTGACGGCCGAGCAGGAACGGTTGATCGCCAACATGCGCGCGCTCGCCAAGGCAGCCTGAGCAAAATACATCAGCGCCCGAGTGCTACGCCCTCGCGGCGCGGATCGACCGCGCCTTCGAGCCCGTCGGCGGTGATGCGAATAGCCTGCATGCCGGAATCGAGTTCGATCTCCCGCACGGGATAACCGATCGCCTGCAGCGCCGGCGCCAATTTTGTCGCGTCAGTGCCCTTTTCCAATTCGTATGCGCCGTAGCGGTTGACCAAGTGCGGCGCAGCGAGCGCCTGATCGAGCGGCTCGTTCCAGTCGAGGATTTCCAGCAGCTTGGTGGCGACGAAGGGGATGATGCGACTGCCGCCAGTGGCGCCGATCGCCAATACTGGCTTGCCGTTTTCGAAGACGATCGTCGGCGCCATCGACGAGCGCGGCCGCTTTCCGCCCTCGACACGATTGGCGACCGGCGCGCCATTTTCGACCGGCAGGAAGGAGAAGTCCGTCAATTCGCTGTTCAGCAGGAAACCATGCACCATCAGGCCGGAGCCGAAGGATTTCTCGACGCTAGTGGTCATCGAAACGACATTGCCTTGTCCGTCGACGATGACGAAATGGCTGGTCGAGGGGATTTCGGCCGAAGCATCATCGCCGAGCAATTGGGTGTGGTCGTCCGGTGGATCGCCCGGTTTGACAGCATCGTTTGCGAGCGCCGTATCTCCGGCGAGCAGCGCGGCGCGATCGCGCAAATAACTGGCGGCGAGCAGGCCCTTGGGAATGCGGGCGAAATCGCTGTCGGCCAGATAGCGGCCGCGATCGGCGTAGGCGAGCCGCGTCGCGTCGCCGATCCGGCGCCATGCCTGGATGTCTTCCGGACCGGTTTGGCCGAGCGCCATCGGTTCGATCATGGCAAAGATTTGCGCCAGCGTGTGGCCGGCGGAGGACGGCGGTCCCATGCCGCAAATGCGCCAGACGCGGTAGCCGAAACAGACCGGGTCGCGCTCGACGACGCGGTATTGGGCGAGGTCGTCGAGCGAAAGCAGGCCGGGCTCGACCGGCGAGGCGGTCACCGCGGCGACGATGTCGCTGGCGATCTCGCCGCGGTAGAAGGCCGACGGCCCGTCGCGGCCGATGCGCGCAAGCGTATCGGCGTAGGCCGGATTTTTGACCAGCGTGCCAGCGAAAAGCGGCACCGCTTCTTCCGACAGGAAATAGCGGCGTGCGGCATCGAACGGATAGAGGTTTTCCGCCATCGCCGTGATCGACTGGGCCAGTCGCGGCGACAGCGAAAATCCTTCGCTGGCCATCCGCATCGCCGACTCCAGCAATTGCTGTAAAGGCAAGTGGCCAAAGCGGCGATGGGCTTCGGCCATTAGCGCGACCGTGCCCGGCGTGCCGACTGCGCGGCCGCCTTGCGAAGCGATCGCGAAGGGTTTCGGCTTGCCTTCGCCGTCGAGGAAATAGTCCGGCATTGCAGCGCCCGGCGCCGTCTCGCGGCCATCGAGGCTGGTCAATTTTCCGCTTACCGCATCGTAGTAGAGCAGGAAAGCACCGCCGCCGAGGCCCGACGATTGCGGCTCGACCAGGCCGAGCATTGCCTGCACCGCGACCATGGCGTCGATGGCGTTGCCGCCGGCCGCAAGCACGTCGTAGCCGGCGCGTGTCGCTTCCTGCCGCGCCGTGACGACCATGAATTGACGCGAGCGCACCAGCGGCCGCAATTGCGCCTGCGTTGCAATTTCGGGCGCCGGTTCGGGTTTCGCCGGATTGGATTGGGCGCGGGCCGGGCCCGATCCAATCCACGCGAGGCTCAATGCCGCAAAGCAAAACGCAGCAATGGCGACGCGTGAGCGCGGCATCCACTTCATCGGCGGATCAATTGTTATTGGCACGGTCGCGGCAGGTGTAGCCGATCGTGCAGCGCGGGTCGTCGAGGGCCTTGACGATTTCCTGCACGGTATCCTGACCCGGCGTGCAGAACCCGCGATTGTGAACGATACGGTCGTAGGTCTTGTCGCCCGTGGTGACCACGACTTGTCCCGACGAGGCGATCAGCGATCGCCCCTGATCGCAGGTCATGGCGCGAACGTCCGGACGCGCCGCGAGCGCGGCGCTTGCCAGTGCCAGCGACAGCGCAAACGCCGTAACGGCGATGCCAAAACGACCTGGTTGCTTCATGGCGGTCCGGAAATTGCCCCAGCAATTATCAGCGAATGACAAGTCTCGCAGGATTCGGCGCCTTGGCAAGTGCGGCATCCGCGCCGCGATGGCTCGATCATCGTAGGCCTCAAGAAAGATTGGCGCGACCGCGATCACGTTTGTGCGATATCCTCACTCGAAATCCGCATTTTGTTCGTATGTATGGAACCTGGGGCTCACAACCGTGTTGCAACACCATTGGAGCTGAACATGAGGAAATTCGTCGCGATGTCGCTGGTAGCCGGCGTGGTCGCCGGCGCCGCCGGCGCGGCCGAGGCAAAAGGCCTGTACTTATTCGCCTTATGCGCCCGACAGCACCTATGCCTACAACTACAATGTCATCGCCGGCGTGACGCCGGACTGGTATTCGACGTTCATTCGCGGCCAGCGCTGCAGCTACGAATACCGCGTTCAATATGGCCAGCGCGTGCGCCTGACCGTCTGCAACTGACCTATTGCCGATTGCGACAAAAAAAACCCCGGCTGCGGTTTGCAGCCGGGGTTTTTGTTTGTCCGCTTGTGGGGGCTGATGCTTCAGCAGCCGCCGTTCAGGATGCATGATGAAACGCCGACGCCGATCCCGACGCCGATGCCCTGCATGATGCGCTGGCCGACGGTCGGCTGCTGCACCTGCTGTTGCTGCTGAATGATCACCGGCTGCTGCTGCTGCACGATCACGCGCTGGCGACCCTGGAAGACCGGCTGCTGGTCCTGGATGATGACCTGCTGGTTCGGGTCGATTTGCTGCTGCTGCTGGATCACTCGCGTGTTTCGGTTTGAGGTCGAGCGCGTCACCGTCTTCGGTGCCGGTTGCTCGACATTGGCCGTCTTGCGCGGGGTAAAGCAGATGCCTTTCGACGAAAGCTGCTGGCCGCGCGGGCAGGAAATATCGCAGCCGTCGCCCTTGTAGATCTTGAGCTGTTCGAGCAGTTCGGACGTCGGCTCGGTGGATACCAGGCGCACCTTGGCAAACTGGCTGAAACGGTCGAGCGCCCTTGAACTGTTGTTGCCCCAGATGCCGTCGGGATTGCCGGGCTTGCAGCCAAGCTGATCGAGCTCGGTCTGGATCTTCAGGGCCAGTTGGCGCGGATCGACCTCGACATTAGATTGCGCGTGTCCTCGACTTTCGGCTGTTCGAGGTTGGCAACTTTCGTGTCGGCGGCCGCCTTGTCGTCGCCCTTTTGCGTGTCGGTCTTCTGGGTTGCTTCGGCGGTGCCGGCATTATCCTGGACGCGCTTCAGGCGCAATTTCGCCAACTCGCCATAAAAGCCGCTGCCGAACTTGTTGATGAACGCCTGCAGTTCGTCCGGATTGTTCGAGTCCTTGACCGCGTTCCACGCCAGCGACTCGATCTGCGCCTTGTTCAGCTGTTGCGATTGACCATTGGTCTGGGTCTGGCTTTCAACCTTCGTCCCCGCCTGTGCGTTTGCATCGGTTTTCACGTCGGACGAATTGTTCTCCAGCGCTGCGGTCTGCTCGGCTTCGGCCTCGTTGAAATAGAAACGGCCGAGCAGGGAGGAATTGATCCACGGCGTCTGCTGTCCGTTGGTATCGCGCACGACCTGAAGCCGGACATCGGTCATCAGCGTCGAAATCTCGATGCCCGGGCGCTTGATATTGTCGAGCATCGCCTTGGTGAACGGGCTGTTGCGGCCCTTTCCGTCGAGCGCGACGTTGCCCGGATTGGTCGCAAATGCGATGAAGGTGCCCGATACTGCTGTCTTTTCTTCGGCAAGGCCGCTTCCGGCGCCGTTCGACCGCGAAGTGGCGCGCAAGCTTCTCGACAGCGGGCTGTCGCGACAGGCGTCGAGGAACAGCAATTTCGTATCGACCTCGCGCTCCATCTGCTGCTCGATGAAGTCGAGCGAGATCGTTTCGAAATCGATATCGCTTTCGAATTCGAGCCGCGTATCGACCGGCGCCAGCTGGTTCTTGCCACCCACCTGCATGGCGTGGCCGGAATAATAGAGCATCGCCACATCGGCGCCGCGCAGTTCGTTGGTGAATTCGCGGATCTTGTCGCGCATGTCGCGATTTTTCAGATCGAGTCCTTCGACGACGACAAAACCGAGATCGCGCAGCGCCGAGGCTATGTCGGCGGCGTCGTTGGCCGGATTGGCGAGCACCGGGGCATTCTCGTAGGCGCTGTTGCCGATGACGAGGGCGACGCGCTTGCTTGCCCAGGCCGCGTCGCCGAACGCGGCAAACCCAAGAAGGGCTATGGCGAAAATGGAAAATGCACGGACCAGACGCGCGAGTGCCGATGCGCAGGTAGTTGCCGTCATGGTGGCTGCTCCCTTGATTCTGATCGTTCGATGCGCGGATTTGCCGCGATCTTACCGGAACAGGCCCGGAACGGCAAGCTCGGCCGCTCCCGCATTCCCGGTTCGTTAAGTTTTCCTTACGCCTGTTATTCCCCGGGAAGATGGCAGTCACGCCCGCCGGCGGCTGTGTGCGATGTCACAGGGCAGGCCCGATTCGCGCCACGCGCGCGTCGGAAATAGGTTGCCAACCTGCCGCTTCCCCAATGTGCGGCAATGATTCGACGCGATAGCATGGCAAAGAACCGGGAGATTTCACGTGAAGCAGCATGCGCGTGTGGTGGTCATTGGCGGCGGCGTCGTCGGCTGCTCGGTGCTGTATCACCTGGCCAAGGCCGGCTGGAGCGATTGCCTGCTGATCGAGCGGCTCGGAACTGACCTCCGGTTCGTCCTGGCATGCGGCCGGCGGCTTCCACACGCTGAACGGCGATCCGAACGTCGCCAAGCTGCAGGCCTATACGGTCCAGCTCTACAGCGAGATCGAGGAATTGTCCGGCCAGTCCTGCGGGCTGCACCTGACCGGCGGCGTGATGATGGCCGACACGCCCGAGCGCATGGACTTCCTGCGGCTTGCCCACGCCAAGGGCCGCTATCTCGGCATGGAGACCGAGCTGATCACGCCGGCCGAGGCCAAGGCGATGTATCCCGCTGATGGACGAAAGCAACTTCATCGGCGCGATGTGGGACCCGGTCGAAGGCCATCTCGACCCGTCCGGCACGACGCACGCCTATGCCAAGGCGGCGCGCAAGCTCGGCGCGGCAGATCGAATTGCGCAACCGCGTCGTCGAAATCGTCCAGAGGCCCGACGGCACCTGGAACGTCGTCACCGAGCAAGGGCACGGTCACAGCCGAGCACGTCGTCAATTGCGGCGGCCTGTGGGCGCGCGAGGTCGGCCGCATGGTCGGCCTCGAACTGCCGGTGCTGGCGATGGAGCACATGTATCTGCTGACCGAGGACGATGCCCGAGGTCGATGGAGTTCAACCGCTCGACCGGCCGCGAGATGATCGGCGTCTCGATTTCAAGGGCGAAATCTACACCCGCCAGGAGCGCAACGGCATCCTGCTCGGCACCTACGAAAAGGCCTGCAAGCCGTGGTCGCCGGACAACGACGCCTGGGATTTCGGCCACGAACTGCTCGCCCCCGACATCGACCGCATCGCGCCGTCGCTGGAGGTCGGCTTCCGGCATTTCCCCGGCAATCGAGCAGCGCCGGCATCAAGCAGATCATCAACGGCCCCTTCACCTTCGCGCCCGACGGCAATCCGCTGGTCGGGCCCGGTGCAGGGGCTGACCAATTTCTGGGTGCGCCTGCGCCGTCATGGCCGGCTTCAGCCAGGGCGGCGGCGTCGGCCTGGCGCTGTCGAACTGGATGGTCCACGGCGATCCCGGCGCCGACATCTGGGGCATGGATGTCGCCCGCTTCGGCGAATGGGCGACTCTGCGCTACACCAACGCCAAGGTGCGCGAGAACTATTCCCGGCGCTTCTCGATCCGCTTCCCCAATGAGGAACTGCCGGCGGCGCGACCGGCGCAGACGACGCCGCTCTACGACGTCATGCTGCGCGACAACAATGCGGTGATGGGCGATTCTTGGGGACTCGAGACGCCGCTGTGGTTCGCCCCGAAGGGCGAGCCGAGCCCACGACGTGCCTCGTTCCACCACTCCAACGATTTTGCCCATATCGGCAAGGAAGTGCGCGCGCACGCGCGAAGCGGTCGGCGTCACCGAGATCGCCAACTTCGCCAAATACGAAGTCGCCGGGCCGGGCGCGGAAGAATTCCTCAACCGCCTGATGACCAACACGCATGCCGAAAACCGGCCGCATCGTGCTGACGCCGATGCTGAACGAAGCCGGCAAGATGATCGGCGACTTCACCATCGCCAAGGCTCGGCGACGACCGCTTCATGGTCTGGGGTTCGATCGCGGCGCAGAAATACCACATGCGCTGGTTCGAAAAGCACCTGCCGAAGGATCCGGCAAGGTGCAGCGTCCGCCGTTACGACATCAGACTCTGGTCGGCCTGTCGATCGCCGGGCCGAATGCGCGGCGTGTCCTAGCAAAAGCTGGCCGACGCCGATGTCTCCAACGCCGGCCTTCCGCTTCATGGACATCCGCGAGATGGATGTCGCCGGCGCCCCGTGCATCGTCAACCGCTCACCTATACCGGCGATCTCGGCTACGAGATCTGGATGCCGCCGGCTTGGCAGCGCCTGGTCTACGAGGCGATCAAGGAGGCCGGCGCCGAATTCGGCATCGTCGATTTCGGCATGCGGGCGCTGCTGTCGATGCGGCTGGAAAAGAACTTCCCGACCTGGTTCCGCGAACTGCGGCCGATCTACGGGCCGTTCGAAGGCGGGCCTGGACCGCTTCGTCAAGCTGGACAAGGGCGAGTTCATCGGCCGGAGGCGGCGGCCAAACGCGAGCACGCGAAGGGCCCGAAGCTGCGCCGCGTCTCCTTCGCCATCGATGCCGAGGACGCCGACGTGATGGGCGACGAGCCGATCTGGGCGCGCAGCGACGCAACCAACTACGTCGTCGAAAGCCCGCATGGCTACGGCGCGCCGCGCTTCGACACCGGACGGCACCGCAACTCGGCGCGCAATCCCGATACCGGCATCGAGCGACGGCGACTGGCGCGTCGTCGGCTGGGTCACCTCCGGCGGCTATGCCCACTTCGTCAGATCTGTCGATGGCGCAGGGCTATGTGCCGGCCGAACTGGCGGCGCGCACGGAGAACGGCCTGTTCGAGATCGAAATCCTCGGCAAGCGTCGGGCTGCGCGGATTCTGGCCGAGCCGCCTTTCGATCCGGCCGGAGAGAGAATGCGTGGGTAGCGCGGCCGCTGGCCGGCCGTGGCGAGGAATTCGGAGGAGGTCAACTCACCCGGAATACTGCGGCGGCTCGATCGCCAGCTCTTTCTTGAGACTTTCCCACATTGCCGCTTCAAACCGTTCCGGCCATTCGACGCCCCACAGCTTGGCCAGTCTGCGCGCTCGCGGCAGGTAAGCCGAGGCGTAGGCGATATTTGCAGCTATTAGCCGGTCCCTCGTCGGGACCGGCGGTGGCAGCGAGGCAAGAACCTCCTGCTGTTCTTCCGTTATCAGCCTGTTCAAATGCAGTACACCACCCCTATGGGGCGCTCCGGTCTCCTCGATAAACAGTTCGACGAGAAGGTTGCGCAGGTGGAACAAACCCGTCACGCCGTTGAGATATTCTTCTCGACCCATTCCAAGTGGCAGGAGGCCCAGAATTCTAATGAATTCCTCGAACTGGTACTTGAGGCGACGCGGATCCAGGCGGATCTTTTTCGAAGATTCAGGTAGGGCATCAAATATCCGGTCGTGATCAAACAGAACCTTCAGACTGTCTCTTGTCTGAGTGGCAATCTGGTCGGGCTTCAGGATCACGACATCGATCCGTAACCATTCGCGTGTAATCGCGTTGATCAAAGCCGGCCTGACCTGCCGATCCCACCACAGCACGATCTCACCGGTACGGCTGACAGCGTTGCGCCAGCGGTTTGAAACTTCGTCAGTTGCGCCGTCCGACGCCACCATCAGAAAATCGATATCGCTGTAATTGTCTTCGAGACCTGCGCCGTAGCTGCCACTCAGAAACAATGCCCGCACGTCCGGTTGATCCTGAAGCTCCTTAACGATTGCGTCGATGGCAGCGGCAGGTTCCATGCCTTGACCCTTTTCTTCCAACTTTGCCGCTCTCATCGCTAGAACCACATGTCGGCGACACGCCGGCCGTCGCGCGGCAGGTCCTCGAAGGAATTAAGGCCTTCGAAGTGGTCGATCGGCAGGTGCGCTACAGCATCCGGCTCGGCCAGGCGGATGTTGACGGCTAGCCGCCAGCGGCCCTTTTCATCCGGGGCCACGGCGCGCCAATAGGCTACGGCGCCGCAGTTCGGGCAGAAATGGAAGCGCAGAGACGGGCTCTTGCCCTTGCGCTCATACGTGCTGGTCACCCCGGAGACGCGGATGCGTTCGCTTTCGTAATCGTATATCCACAACGCTGCGTAGCGCCGGCACGTCGTGCAGTTGCAGGCGGTCGCCGAGCCGGGATTGCCTTCGAATTCCCAACGAACGCCGCCGCAATGACAGGACCCTTCGATCATTTCCTCTTCCCTTTCTGAAAACCTGGCGCACGCCGAATAAGCCTTGTTTGCGGCTGGCCGCAAACGTTAGTCTGCACTGGATTCCGGCCGAAATCTTGCCGAAGCGGGGGATACTGCATTGATCTCATCCAACCTGAAAATACCGGATCTTGCCGGCAAGGCCGTGCTGATCACCGGAGCCTCGACCGGCATCGGCGCCGCGCTGGCGCGTGGCTTTGCGGCCCAGGGCTGCAAGGTCGCGCTGCATTACAACAGCAGCGCCGAGGCGGCCAAAGCCGTGGCGAGCGACATCAAGGATGCCGGCGGCACGGCGCATCTCGTCAAGGCCGATTTCTCGGTCTCGGCCGAAGTCCGGCGCGCGGTTGGCGACGCGGCGGCCGCGCTCGGCGGCCTCGACGGGCTGATCAACAACGCCGGCGGCATGGTCAGGCGCGTGCCCTACGAAGCGGCGACGGATGCCGACTACGACGATATCATGGACCTCAACGCCCGCTCGGTCGTGATTGCCTCGCAGGCCGCCATCCCGCACCTCAAAAAGCACGGCGGCTTCATCATCAACACCACGTCGGTCGCTGCCCGCAACGGCGCCAGCGGCGGCGCCGGGCTCTACGGCTCGTCCAAGGCCTTTGTTTCCAACGTGACGCGCGGAATGGCCAAGGAACTGATCGCCCACGGCATTCGCGTCAACGCGGTGGCGCCGGGCGTCGTCACGACCCCATTCCACGAGCGCTATTCGACCAGGGAGCAACTCGAGACTGCGCTGAAAATGATCCCGCAGGGGCGCCTAGGCGTCGCCGAGGATTGCCTGGGCGCCTATCTGTTTCTCGCCTCGCCCGGCCTTTCGGGCTACATCATCGGGCAGACGATCGAGGTCAATGGCGGGCAACTGATGCCTTAGGCGCTACATTGTCCGAGACGCGATAGGGAGGCGGTCATGGCCGAAGACAGAGCGGGAAACGGCGGCGCCCAAATGGAGCCCGCTGCCGAAGCCGCCCCTGAAGTCGCAATCGATCTGCCGCCGGTCGGCTCGCGCGACCGCTACGACGCGCTCATGCAGGTGGTGCGCAACCGCGTCACCGTGCGCGCCTTCGATCCCGCGTACGAAGTGCCGCGCGAGCATTACGATCTCATCCTCGAGGCGGCGCGCCACGCGCCGTCGGGAGCCAATTCGCAGCCCTGGCATTTCATCGTCGTCACCGACCCGGAACTGAAGCAGAAGATTGCCGGCTATTTCGTCGAGGAGCAGCGCCGCCGGGCGAAATTGAAGATGAAGTTCCCGACGCCGGACTATCGCGGCCTGGCAACCGCGCCTGGCTTCATCGTCGTCGCCACCGATTTTCGCTGGGTCAGGGCGTTTCCGATGTTGCGGGATGACGATTCCAACCTGAACCGCATGTACAAGGAAAACGCCGAGCGCATCCTGCTGCAGTCGGTGGCGGCCGCGACCATGTCGGCGCATCTGGCCGCCGCCGCGCTCGGCTACAATGTCTGGTGGATCACGGCCATCGGCCAGGAGGCAGCACAGACGGCAATGAAGCCATTGCTCGGCATTCCCGACGAACTATCGGTGCTCGACATCATGGCGTTCGGCCCGGCCGCGAAAGCGCCCTACAAGCGCTGGCGCAAATCGCTCGCCGATATCGTCCACTGGAACCGCTTCGATGCTTCGCGTCATCTCAGCGACGCACAGTTGGAAGACTGGATCGACAACCAGCGCCACAAGGTCATGTTCAAGGATGCGAGCAGGATCGACTGATGGCGCAGGCGCGGCAGAAATCGACTGAAACCGGATCGGCAGAAGGGCGCTCGCCGCGACTGGCGGTGCTCATCGACGCGGACAACGCCTCGCCGAAAATCGCCGATGGCCTGTTCGAGGAAATTGCAAAACTCGGAGAAGCGAGCGTTCGTCGCATATACGGCGATTTTTCGGGCACGCGATTGAAGGGCTGGGCCGACATATTGTCGAAGCACGCAATCAATCCGCATCAACAGTTTGCCAACACCATCGGCAAAAATGCTTCCGACATAGCGTTGGTCATCGACGCGATGGACCTGTTGCATAAAGGGCGTTTCGACGGTTTCTGTCTTGTTTCCTCGGACAGCGATTTCACCAGCCTCGCCGCGCGGATCAGGGAGGAAGGGGTCGATGTCTACGGTTTTGGCGAGCAGAAGACGCCCGAGAGCTTCCGCCAAGCTTGCCGCCGCTTCATCTACACCGAGAACCTGCTGACTGCTGCACCCGCAAATGTCGGCGAGCAGAGAGCGACCGCCAAGCCGCTTCGTTCGCCGAAGGAGGCGATCCCGATCATCGCTAGGGTGATCGAGCAACTCGATAGCGAGGACGGTTGGGTGTGGCTCGGAGCCGTCGGCCATCAGCTTGGCAATAGCGCGCCCGACTTCGATGCCCGTACATTCGGCTTCCCCAAACTGAGCGATCTTGTGCGCGAGACCGGCGGTTTCGAGGTCGATCGCACCGACAACGGGGTGTTGCGGATCAGGGTCAAGCAGCCGGCGTCGCGTGGCAAGGCTGGCAGGCCCTGAGCGCAACGATGCTTCAGTCGCCGCTAAAAACACCTTCCAAAGAATCGCCTGGTCCAGCCCTGCAACGCAGCGCAGGCCGTGCGCGGATCGTCGTGGCAAGAAAGCGCGGGCAAACGAGGCTGGCCGATCTCTTCCAGGAAGGTTCGGCTAAGATCCGCTTCCCGGCTTCGCCTTCGTCGGCGCTCGAAGCCGTCCTCATCAACACCGCCGGCGGCATGACCGGCGGCGACCGGCTGCATTGGCAGGCCGAAGCCGCCGCCGCCGCGTCGCTGACGCTGACCACGCCGGCAAGCGAAAAGGCCTATCGTGCCGGCGAGGGCGAAGCCCGTGTCGATGTGGCGTTACGCGCCGGGCAGGGCGCGCGCCTAGCCTGGCTGCCGCAGGAAACGATCCTGTTCGACGGGGCGGCGGTGACCCGGCGCATCGAGGTCGATCTCGCGGGCGATGCCGAATTGTTGCTGGTCGAACCGCTGGTATTTGGGCGCTCGGCGATGGGCGAAACGGTGCGCGAGTGCCATTTCCGCAATTCCTGGCGGGTTCGCGTCGGCGGCAAGCTGATCCATGCCGAGGAATTTCGTCTGCACGGCGACGCGCAGTCCATCCTGGCCGCCAGAGCGGTCGCCGCAGGCGCAACTGCAATGGCAAGCATCCTCGCCATCGGCGGGCAGGCGCCATCGCGCCTCGCCGAGGTTCGCGCGCTGCTCGCCAGGCATCCCGATTTGGTCTCGGCTGCAAGTCATGTATCCATAGGGCGAAATGGCAAGCTGCTTGCTAGGCTTGTCGCCGGGGACGGATATTCCTTGCGAAAAGCGCTGTCGCCGCTGGTCGGTCTGCTCAATGGCGCGGCCGGGCTGCCGAAAATATGGGCAACGTGAATGGAAATAGCGCATGCTTCTGACGCCGCGTGAAAAGGACAAGTTGCTGATCTCGATGGCGGCGATGGTGGCGCGCCGCCGGCTGGAGCGCGGCGTCAAGCTCAACCACCCCGAGGCGATTGCGCTCATCAGCGATTTCGTCGTCGAAGGTGCCCGCGATGGCCGCAGCGTCGCCGACCTGATGCAGGCCGGCGCCAAGGTCATCACCCGCGACCAGGTGATGGAAGGCGTCGCCGAGATGATCCACGACGTCCAGGTCGAGGCGACGTTTCCGGACGGTACCAAGCTCGTGACCGTGCACGAACCGATACGGTAGGAGGCAACATGCTCGAACTGCGCCCGAACTGCGAATGCTGCGACCGCGACCTGCCGCCCAACAGCCGCGAGGCGATGATCTGCTCGTTCGAATGCACCTTCTGCGCCGATTGCGTCGACAAGGTCCTCGGCGGCAAATGCCCGAACTGCGGTGGCGAGTTCACCCGCAGGCCGATCCGGCCCGTGTCGAAACTGGCGAAAGATCCGCCGTCGACGATGCGCGTGTTGTCCGGACGGCCGGACTGCGCGGCGAAACGCGCGGCATGAGGAAACGCCAATGATCCCCGGTGAAGTTATCGTCGCAAGGGGCGACATTACGCTGAACGAAGGCGCCAAGGCGATCACGCTGAAAGTCGCCAATACCGGCGACCGGCCGGTGCAGGTCGGCTCGCACTACCATTTCTTCGAGACCAACCCGATGCTGCAATTCGACCGCGAAAAGGCACGGGGATATCGCCTCGATATCGCCGCTGGCACGGCTGTGCGCTTCGAACCCGGCCAGAGCCGCGACGTGACACTGGTGCCGCTTTCCGGCGCACGGAAGGTCTACGGCTTCCGCCAGCAGGTCATGGGGAAGCTTTGATGCGGTACCTGGCGCTCGTTGCGCTGAGCCTGATCGGCCAGCCGGCCTTCGCGCAGGAAATCGCATGCAACCCGGAAGGAAATCAGCAGGAGATGAATTTCTGCGCGCGCGACGAATACGAACACGAGAACGCGGAATTAGAAAAGGCATTGAACGAAATGTTTCCCTTCGCAACGAGGTATGATGAAGATCTGAAGAACCTCGGAGAGGACGGCCGACCCGGTTACGAGGAGACGTTGCGCAAGGCGCAGCGCGCTTGGATCGAATATCGCGACGCGTTCTGCGACTTCGAGGGTTTCCAAGCGCGCGGGGGATCGTTGGAGCCGATGTTGCAATTCAATTGTCTGGCACGTGTGACCAAGGTGCGTGCCGACGAATTGCGTCAAATGCTGCAGGACATGGGAAGCCAATAAATGCCCGCAAAAATCTCCCGCGCCGCCTATGCCGCCATGTATGGCCCGACCACCGGCGACAAGGTGCGGCTCGCCGATACCGAACTGTTCATCGAGGTCGAAAAGGACTTCACCGTCTACGGCGAGGAGGTGAAATTCGGCGGCGGCAAGGTCATTCGCGACGGCATGGGGCAATGCCAGGCGAGCCGCGCTGAGGGCGCTGTCGATACCGTCATCACAAACGCGCTGATCGTCGATTTCTGGGGCATCTTGAAGGCCGATATCGGCCTCCGAGGCGGCCGCATCGTCGGCATTGGCAAAGCCGGCAATCCCGATACGCAGCCGGGCGTCACCATCGTCGTCGGCCCCGGCACCGAGGCGATTGCCGGCGAGGGCAAGATCGTCACGGCCGGCGGCTTCGACGCGCATATCCATTTCATCTGCCCGCAGCAGATCGAGGAAGCGCTGATGAGCGGGCTGACCTGCATGCTTGGCGGCGGCACCGGGCCAGCGCACGGCACGCTGGCGACGACCTGCACGCCGGGTCCGTGGCATCTCGCCCGCATGATCGAGGCGGCCGACGCGTTTCCCATGAACCTCGCCTTCGCCGGCAAGGGCAATGCCTCGCAGCCGGCAGCGCTGGAAGAAATGGTCCTCGCCGGCGCTTCGTCTCTGAAACTGCACGAGGACTGGGGCACGACGCCGGCCGCCATCGACTGCTGCCTGTCGGTCGCCGACGACTACGACGTGCAGGTGATGATCCATACTGACACGCTGAACGAATCCGGTTTCGTCGAGGAAACGATAAAAGCGATCAAGGGCCGCACCATCCACGCCTTCCACACCGAAGGCGCCGGCGGCGGCCACGCCCCCGACATCATCAAGGTCTGCGGCCAGGCGAACGTCATTCCGTCCTCGACCAATCCGACCCGGCCTTACACGGTCAACACGATCGCCGAGCATCTCGACATGCTGATGGTGTGCCACCATCTCGACGCGCGCATTCCCGAAGACATCGCCTTTGCCGAAAGCCGCATCCGCAAGGAGACGATCGCCGCCGAAGATATCCTCCACGATCTCGGTGCGTTCTCGATCATCTCGTCGGACAGCCAGGCGATGGGGCGTGTCGGCGAGGTCATCATCCGCACTTGGCAGACCGCCGACAAGATGAAGCGCCAGCGCGGACGCTTGGCCGAGGAAAAAGGCGACAACGACAATTTTCGCGTTGCCCGCTACATCGCTAAATACACGATCAATCCGGCGATCGCCCACGGCATGAGCAGGGAGATCGGCTCGGTCGAGGTCGGAAAGCGCGCCGACCTGGTGCTGTGGAACCCTGCCTTTTTCGGCGTGAAGCCGGAAATGGTCCTGCTCGGAGGCTCGATTGCCGCCGCGCCGATGGGCGATCCCAACGCCTCGATCCCGACGCCGCAGCCGGTCCACTACCGGCCAATGTTCGGCGCATTCGGCAAGGCGCGGACGAATTCGTCCGTCACCTTCGTATCGAAGGCGGCAATCGAGGCGGGCCTGCCGGCGCGGCTCGCCACCGCCAAGCAGATGGTCGCGGTCGGGAATACCCGTGGCGGCATTTCGAAGAAGTCGATGGTGCTGAACGACGCTACTCCGAAGATGGAGGTCGATCCGGAGACCTACGAAGTTCGCGCCGACGGCCAGTTGCTGACCTGCGAACCGGCGACCGTGCTGCCAATGGCGCAGCGGTATTTCTTGTTTTGATGATCCGTCCCGCGACGAGCGATGATATTCCTGCACTCGTAAGGTTGATGCAGCACGTGCAAGACATTCACGCCGAAGCGCATCCGCAGGTTTTCATGCGGACGCTCGAGACCGAGCCGGCCGCAGCCTTCTTCTCAAAAGTGCTCGCAGACAATATGAATATCTTGTTGGTCGCCGAGCAGCGTGGAAAGCCGATTGGCTACGTTTGGTGCGAGGAACGCCAACCATCCGAAACCTTTTATGCTCATGCAGAGCATACGGGCTACATCCACCACATTTCAATAAAACCCAACGACAGGCGCCGCGGCGTTGGCCGGGCGTTGGTCGAAAAGGCACTCGTCGAGATGGAACGACGCGGTGTAGCACATGTCGGGGTCGACTTTTGGAGCTTCAACGAGCGCGCCCGGGCGTTTTTCGCCGAGTTCGGGTTCATTGTTCAAAGGGAAGTTTGCGGCAGAAAGCTGCGGTAGTACGAGACGGCACCAATGGCGCCGAGGTGTTTTCTGTCTTAGACTGAAGGCATGGGTAAGCACGAAACGCTCGACCTCCCGCTTTACGAACGGGACTTCTGTGCCTGGCTGCAAGACCAGGCGGGAAAGCTGCGCTCGCACTCTCACAATGAAATCGACTGGGAGAACCTCGCCGAGGAGATTGAAAGCGTGGGAAGGAGCGAAAGGAGAGAAATTCAGAGGCGCTTGGAGCTACTGATCCATCATCTGCTTAAATGGCAATTTCAACCTGGCAGACGCAGCGAGAGCTGGCGCATCACAATTGGCGAGCAGCGAATTTGGATTCCGGGTATCATCAAGGACAGCCCAAGTTTGAAGTCCTACCCCAAACGAGTATTCAAAGACGCGTATACCGAAGGCAGGCGTCAGGCCATCAACGAGACTGGCCTCCTTCCAAAGATATTCCCGAGTGAGCCGCCATTCTCGGTCCACGATGCATTGAACGACAAGTTTTGGCCGGGCGAACCATTCGAACTTTACGAAGTCCGGCGGGACTAAGTCGGGCATAGGTTCTCTGCCTGGCCAGCCTTCCGCCATTTGATCGCCGTCAAGGCAGCCCCAAATATAGGCGTGAGATTGTACCGCTGTCCTTCAAGGAGTTGCAGATGCCCGTTCCACGCCTTCGTCACCGTGCCCGCGTTCTCGTCGCCGACGGCGAGAAGGCGCTATTCCTCGTCAACGACGGTTCGCCGGACAAGCCTGACCTCAAGGTCGTCGAGCATATGGCGCAAGAAAATCCGCCCACCCGCGAGCAGGGGGTCAACCGGCCCGGCCGCGTGAACGACTCCATCGGCTTTCACAAGAGCGCGGTCGAGCAGACAGATTTTCACAAGCTCGGCAAGAAGCAGTTTGCCGACGCTGTCGCCGATCGGCTCGCCGAACTCCATGACGACGATCCGTACAGCCAGCTGTTTCTGGTCGCGCCGCCGATGATCCTCGGCGAATTGCGCAAGCATCTTCGCAAGGATATCGCCGGCGTCGTCGCCTGCGAAATCGCCAAGGACCTCACCAAGCATCCCGTCGGCGATATCGCGAAACACGTCGTCGAGGGCTGATGAAACTTGCCTGCCGCACGATTGCTCCCGCGGGTGGCAACTATGTCTCCGCCGACCGCATCACCCTCGACGGACAATCACGTCACCGGCGGAGGCTAGTGCTCAAATCCGATAATGGCGTCGAATTCCTGCTCGACCTGCCGCAGGCGCGGCTTCTTCATAATGGAGACGGCCTGGTGCTGAACGACGGGCGCATCATCGAGGTCGTCGCAGCTCCGGAATCGCTCTTTGACGTGCGGGGCACGGACGCTCGCCACTTGCTGGCGCTTGCCTGGCAGATCGGCAATCGCCATCTGGCAGCGCAGATCGAGCCGGGCCGCATCCTGATCCGCCGCGACCATGTAATCCGCGAAATGCTCCAAGGTCTGGGCGCGACGGTTCACGAGGTCGAAGCGTCGTTCGATCCTGAAGGCGGCGCCTATGGCGGCTCGCACGATGGCGATGACCATCATGATCACGGGCACGGCCATGACGGTCACCATCACCACCATGACTGAGCCTGCGTTGCTGCGCCTGATCTCTTGGTTCTCGCCTGCCTTTCCGACTGGCAACTTTGCCTATTCAGGCGGCCTCGAAGCCGCCGTCCTCGAGCGGCGCGTTGTCACATCGGCGCAACTCGGCGATTGGCTTGAGACGAGCTTGTTGCATGGCACAGCATGGAACGACGCGGTCCTGTTCGGCGAAGCTTGGCGGTCCGGCACGGACAAACAGATTGCGGGACTGAGCGAAATCGCCGACCTCGCTGTGGCGCTCGCCGGCTCGCAAGCGAGGTTCGACGAGATGTTGTCGCTCGGGCGATCCTTCCTGCATGCGGTGGCACAGTGGCCGGATATGGCAGGAGCCACGACCTTGGCGGAGCGCGAAACGCCTTATTCCGTGGCGGCCGGATGGGTTTGCGGTAAGGCGGAAATTGCACTGGCGAGTTCGCTCGCCGCGTTCTTGCACGGTTTTGGCTCCGCGCAACTGCAGGCTGGAATCCGGCTTGGCGTCGTCGGCCAGTTCGAGGCGGCACGTTTGCTGGCGCAGTTGGAAACGGCAATCTCGGCGGCCGTCGATCGGGCGTCAGCCACAACCGTTGATGATATTGGAGGATGCGCCATGCTTGCGGAAATTGCCGCGATGCGCCACGAAACGCTCGAAAGCCGCCTGTTTCGGAGTTGATAGCTTCGGAACGGAGGTGCCGGAACTGCCACCATGACCATCGCGTTCCTGATCGCTGTCCTGATCTGCCTGGTGCTTGCGGCCATTGCCGCATTGCATGCGATCTGGGCGGCCGGGTCGCCATGGCCGGCCGGTGACCGACTGGCTCTGTCGCGCGTGGCCGTTGGCGCGCGCAATATGTCCGGCATGCCGGGGCGCGGCCCGACACTCGCCGTGGCGCTGGCGGTCGCGATCGCTGCCGCCTGGCCGCTGCTTGGGGTCGGGCTGATCCGCCTGCCGGTGCCACAGATTTTCGTCTCGCTCGGTATGTGGACGCTGGCGGCGGTGTTCCTGGCGCGAGGCATTGGCGGTTATTCGAAGGCATTTGCCTCGGTATTCGGCGAGGAACCCTTTGCCTCCTATAACCGCCGATACTATTCGCCGCTGTGCCTTTTGATTGGCGCGGCGTTCCTGGCGCTGATCCTGCTGGCGAGGATGTGAAATGGCGGCATCGCCTAATGGACCACTCCGCATCGGCATTGGCGGCCCGGTCGGTTCCGGCAAGACGACGCTGACCGAAAAACTGTGCAAGGCGATGCGCGACGATTTCTCCATCGCCGTCATCACCAACGACATCTATACGCGCGAGGATGCCGAGGCGCTGGTGCGCATGCAGGCGCTGTCGTCCGATCGCATCATCGGCGTGGAAACCGGCGGCTGCCCGCACACCGCCATCCGCGAGGACGCCTCGATCAACCTGCGCGCCATCGACGAACTGAACGCGCGCCATCCCGGCCTCGACGTGGTCTTCATCGAATCCGGCGGCGACAACCTCGCGGCGACTTTTTCGCCCGATCTTGCCGATCTGTCGATCTACGTCATCTCGGTGTGCCAGGGCGACGACATCCCGCGCAAGGGCGGGCCGGCGATCACCCGCTCCGACCTGCTGGTCATCAACAAGGCCGATCTCGCCCCGCATGTCGGCGCCGATCTCGAGCGCATGCGAGCCGATGCGGAAAAGTCGCGTGCCGGCCGCCCCTTCCTGTTCACCGACCTGCGACGCGGGCAGGGCGTCGACGAAATCGTCGCGTTTCTGGCCGGAGCAGGTGGACTGAAGACAGAGACCGGGCCGGCGGATAAAAATTTACCAATTGATAAATATTTTTCTCTGACGTAGCTTTTCCTCGTCGCGACAGCGCAGGGGAGAAGCCGATGACGGCAGCGACGTTGAAGGACGGCATTGTTGCCGGCCGGCTCGACAAGGCGCAGGTTCGCGACAACTTCGCCGACCTGCACCCGCCGCTCGATGCGCATGAGGCACTGGTTGCCGCCGACCGCTGCTATTTTTGCCACGACGCGCCTTGCGTCACAGCGTGCCCGACTTCCATCGACATCCCGATGTTCATTCGCGAGATCGCCGGCGGCAATGTCACGGGCGCGGCCAAGACGATCTTCGACCAGAACATTCTCGGCGGCATGTGCGCCCGCGTCTGCCCGACCGAAACCCTATGCGAGCAGGTTTGCGTGCGCGAGATGGCCGAGGGCAAACCGGTGCAGATCGGCCTGCTGCAGCGCCACGCTACCGACGCGGCAATGGCGGCCGGCAAGCAATTCTTCAAGCGTGCAAAATCGAGCGGAAAGCATGTCGCCGTGGTCGGCGCCGGTCCCGCCGGTCTCGCCTGCGCCCACCGCCTGGCAACGCATGGCCACAGGGTCACGATCTACGAGGCGAAGAAGAAGCCCGGCGGCCTCAACGAATTCGGCATCGCCGCCTACAAGACCATCGACGGCTTCGCTCAGAAGGAAGTCGAGTACGTCACCTCCATCGGCGGCATCGAGATCAAGTACGGCCAAAAGCTCGGCGGCAAGTTGAAGCTCGCCGAGCTTATGGCCGAGCACAATGCGGTGTTTCTCGGCACCGGCCTTGCCGGAGTCAACGCACTCGGCCTGAAAGGCGCCGAGCCGAAAGGCGTTGAGGACGCCGTCGACTTCATCGCCCGCCTGCGCCAGGCGAAAGACAAATCGAAATTGCCGGTTGGCCGGCGCGTCGTCGTCATCGGCGGCGGCATGACGGCCATCGACGCGGCTGTTCAGTCGAAGCTGCTCGGCGCCGAGGATGTGACGATCTGCTATCGCCGCGGCGCCGAGGCGATGAAGGCTTCGCCCTACGAACAGGAACTCGCCACATCCAAGGGCGTCGCCATTCGCCACTGGCTGCAACCGAAGAAGTTGAAAGCGGCAAAGGGCCGGCTTGCGGCGATCGAACTGGAATATACCGAAGTCGAAGAACGGCAAGCTCAGGGGAGCGGGCAAAACCCTCACTTTGCCGGCCGATCAGGTATTCCGCGCCATCGGTCAATCGTTCGAGCCCGACGGCCTGTTCAGCGCCAAGTTGCGCATGTCGGGTGGCCGCATCGATACCGACGAGGAGGGGCGCACTTCGGTCAAGGGAATATGGGCCGGAGGCGATTGCACCAATCGCGGCGACGACCTGACGGTCACCGGCGTCGCCCAGGGCCGCGACGCGGCCGAGAGCATTCATCGGGCATTGATGGGGTAGGAAGGAGCATCAAGATGGCTGACCTTCGCAACAACTTCGCCGGCATCAAGTCGCCCAATCCGTTCTGGCTCGCTTCCGCCCCGCCAACCGACAAGGAATACAATGTCGTGCGTGCCTTCAAGGCGGGCTGGGGCGGCGTTGTCTGGAAGACGCTGGGCGAGGCCGGCCCGCCGATCGTCAACGTCAACGGCCCACGCTACGGCGCCATCTGGGGTGCCGACCGGCGCCTGCTCGGCCTCAACAATATCGAGCTCATCACCGACCGCGATCTCTATGTGAACCTGCGCGAAATCAAGCAGGTCAAGCGCGACTGGCCCGATCGCGCCATGGTCGTCTCGCTGATGGTGCCCTGCGAGGAGAGTGCCTGGAAGGCGATCCTGCCGCTGGTCGAGGAAACCGGCGCCGACGGCATCGAACTGAATTTCGGTTGCCCGCACGGCATGAGCGAGCGCGGCATGGGTTCGGCCGTCGGCCAGGTGCCCGAATATATCGAAATGGTCGCGCGCTGGTGCAAGGCCAATACGCGCATGCCGGTGATCGTCAAGCTGACGCCGAACATCACCGACATCCGCTATCCGGCGCGCGCCGCCAAGGCCGGCGGCGCCGATGCCGTTTCGCTGATCAACACGATATCGTCGATCACCGCGGTCAATCTCGACACCTTCGCACCGGAGCCGACGATCGATGGCAAGGGCAGCCACGGCGGCTATTGCGGCCCTGCGGTGAAGCCGATCGCGCTCAACATGGTGGCCGAGATCGCCCGCGACGCCCAGACGAAAGGCCTGCCGATCTCGGGCATCGGCGGCATTACAACCTGGCGCGACGCTGCCGAATTCCTGGCGCTCGGCGCCGGCAACGTCCAGGTTTGCACCGCGGCGATGACTTACGGCTTCCGCATCGTCACCGAAATGATCACGGGCTTGAGCAACTGGATGGACGCCAAGGGCCACCGTTCGCTCGATGACATCGTCGGGCGCGCGACCAGCAACGTCACCGACTGGCAGTACCTGAACCTCAATTACGTCACCAAGGCCCGCATCGACCAGGACCTGTGCATTTCCTGCGGCCGCTGCCACATCGCCTGCGAGGACACTTCGCACCAGGCGATCACCCAGACAGTCAACGGCAAGCGCAAGTTCGAGGTCATCGATGCCGAATGCGTCGGCTGCAATCTCTGCGTCAATGTCTGCCCGGTCGAAGGCTGCATCGAGATGGTGACCTTGAGGCCCGGCCAGATCGACAAGCGCACCGGCGCCAAGGTGGAAAAACAATACGCCAACTGGACGACACATCCGAATAACCCGGCCGCCAAGGCGGCGGCCGAGTAACGGCTCCTCCCGGCGTGACGGGGTCTCGTGCAACAAGTAACAAATAACGCACGAGGCCCCGCACGTTGGGCGGCTTCGAGAGATACGGTTTTGCTGCGGGAAACACGCCGGACAACGAATTGTCATCTGGCCATGCAATGCATTTCCGCGCTAGGTTCGCTGTCATAATCGATAATCCGGAGGTGGAACGATGAGGTATTCCAGACTGTTTCAATCGGCCGTGCTGGCGACGGCGATCGGGCTGGCGCTGGCGGTTTCGGCTTTGGCCGCCGAGGTCAAGGTCAGCTTCGTCCTGACCAACGACACCTATGAAATGGGTGACGATCATGGACGCGGCGGCTATCCGCGTCTGACGGCGATTGCAAAGCAGGAAAGGGCCGCCAATCCCAATACTCTGTTCGTCCATGCCGGCGATCTCATTTCGCCGTCGCTGTTTTCCGGTTTCGACCAGGGCGAGCACATGATCGTGCTGACCAACATGGCCGGTGTCGACATCATGGCGCCGGGTAATCACGAATTCGATTTTGGCGTGGACGTTGCCGCCAAGCGCATGGCTGAATCCAAGTTTCCGTGGATCGCCGCAAACGTGACCGACGCCGACGGCAAACCCGCCTTGGGAATGGCCGGCACGTTGATGAAGGAGATAGGCGGGGTGAAGATCGGCCTGATTGGTCTGGCCGAGGAGACGACGCCCGAACTGTCGTCGCCCGGCAAACTCAAGTTCCTGTCGGCCTTTGACACTGCCAAGGCGAAAGCCAAGGAACTGAAGGAGGCCGGCGCAGATTTCGTCGTCGCCATCAACCACAATCTGCGCAGTATCGGCCAGCGAATTGTCGACAACGGCGTTGTCGACCTCGACCTCAACGGCCACAACCACGACATGTGGATGTTCTACAACGGCAAATCAGCCGCGGTGGAATCGGGTTCCGACGCCCACTACGTGGCCGTGGTCGACGTCACCTTCGACGTCCAGGAAAAGGACGGCAAGCGCACCGTCAAGTGGCACCCGAATTTCCGCTTCATCGATACGGCAACGGCGACGCCGGACCCGGAGGTTGCCGCCAAGGTTGCCTCCTACGAGCAGGAACTCGACAAGGAACTTGGCGTCGAACTCGGTTCCACTGCCGTCGAACTCGACAGCCGCAAGGCGTCGGTACGTGGCATGGAAACCATGATGGGCGATCTTGTTGCCGACGGCATGCGCGAGGCGGTCGGCGCCGACATCGCCATCACCAACGGCGGCGGCATTCGCGGCGACAAGGTGTACCCCGCCGGCTCCAAGCTGACGCGCAAGGACATCCTCACCGAACTGCCTTTCGGCAACAAGACGCTGATGATTGCGCTGTCGGGAAAAGGGGTGAAAGAAGCGCTCGAAAACGGTGCCAGCCAGATCGAGCAGGGCGCCGGCCGTTTCCCGCAGGTTTCCGGCCTGACCTTCACCATCGACAAGTCGAAAGCGGCGGGCGAACGTGTGTCGGACGTGATGGTCAACGGCAAGCCGCTCGATGATGGCGCCACCTACAAGGTCGCCACCAACGACTTCATGGCGCGCGGCGGCGACGGCTACACCGCCTTCGGCGGCGGCAAGTTGCTGGTCAACGCCGAATCGGCCAAGCTGATGGCCAACGACGTGATGGCCTATATTCGCAAGGTCGCTGAAGTGAAGGCCGGCACTCCGCGCATCACGATGAAATAACCGCTGAAGCGGGCGCAAGAAATCGCATAACGGCGCCGGAAACGGCGCCGTTATCGTTTTGCAGGCGGGCGCAGCGCATTGGCGAACAGGCGGTCGAGATAGGCCGCCGCCTCCTCGAACCGCTTCGCACTGCGGGCGCGACCGAGCACGGCGCGCACCTGCGCATCGAAGTCCGAATAGTGCTGGGTCGTTGCCCAGATCGAGAAGATCAGGTGGTGCGGGTCGACGTCCGCCAGACGCCCTTCCGCGACCCAGCGGCGGATGATTTGCGCCTTCTCGTCGACCAGCAGGTTCAGGTCGTGCATCTCCTCGCCGATATGCGGTGCGCCCTGCAGGATCTCGTTGGCGAACAATCGCGACTCGCGCGGCAAGTCGCGTGCCATTTCGATCTTGCGGCGGATATAGGTGCGGATTTCGGCAAGCGGCTCACCTTCCGGGTCGAGCTGGCGCAGCGGCTCGAGCCAGCTTTCCAGCAGCCGGTCGATCAGCAGGCGGTGGATCGCTTCTTTGGTCGAAAAATAATAGAGCAGGTTCGGCTTCGACATGCCGGCCACGTCGGCAATCTCGTCGATCGTCGCGCCGCGAAATCCGCGTTTGGAAAACACGTCGAGCGCGGCGCGCAGAATCGTCTCTTCCTTGGCTTCCTGGATGCGCGTGCGTCGCCGGGTTTTGCCGGCTCGTGCGGTTGACGCCAAGTTGCACTCTCCTCCCGATCGGCCGCGGCGTTGCCGCCTCGGCGCGGGGTATTTTATGCCTTGTGCGGCAAATCGGAACCTGTAATCTTTACCAACCGGTCAATATTTCAGGTGAGCCGTGGCTGAATCGGCGCGGCCGGCGGAGAGGAACTTCATGTCGAACCGGTTGGCTGTCACGCCCAACGATTTGCGCGCTTTCTGGATGCCGTTCACGGCCAATCGCCAGTTCAAGCAGAATCCGCGCATGTTCGTGAAGGCGAAGGACATGCATTTTGTCACCGCCGACGGCCGCGAGGTTCTCGACGGCACGGCGGGGCTTTGGTGCGTCAACGCCGGCCATTGCCGGCCGAGAATCACAAAAGCGATCCAGGAACAGGCGGCCGAACTCGACTATGCGCCTGCCTTCCAGATGGGCCATCCTGGCGCATTCGAACTCGCCAATCGCGTCGCCGATATCGCGCCGGACGGCATGGACCGGGTATTCTATACCAATTCCGGCTCGGAATCGGTGGATACAGCGCTGAAGATCGCGCTCGCCTATCACCGCGTCAAAGGCGAAGGCTCGCGCTTCCGCCTGATCGGGCGCGAGCGCGGCTATCACGGCGTCAATTTCGGCGGCATTTCGGTCGGCGGCATCGTCTCCAACCGCAAGATGTTCGGCACGCTGCTGACTGGCGTCGATCACATGCGCCACACCCACGATCTGGAAAAGAACCGCTTCACCCGCGGCCTGCCGCAACATGGCGCCGAACTCGCGGATGACCTGGAGCGGATCGCAACGCTGCACGACCCCTCGACCATCGCCGCGGTCATCATCGAGCCGGTCGCCGGTTCGACCGGCGTGCTGCCGCCTCCCAAGGGCTATCTCGAGCGCCTGCGCGCCATCTGCGACAAATATGGCATCCTGCTGATCTTCGACGAGGTCATTACCGGCTACGGCCGGCTCGGGACACCATTTGCGGCGCAATATTTCAACGTCAAGCCCGACATCATCACCTCGGCCAAGGGCTTGACCAACGGCGTCATCCCGATGGGCGCGGTGATCGTGAAAAACGAAATCCATGACGCCTTCATGAATGGGCCGGAACACCTGATAGAGTTTTTCCACGGCTACACCTATTCCGGCAATCCGGTCGCTTCGGCAGCCGGCCTCGCCACGCTCGAGACCTATCGCGAGGAAAAGCTGTTCGAGCGGGTCGCCAAATTGTCGAAATACTGGGAAGACGCGATCCACTCGCTGGCCGACGCGCCGAATGTCATCGACACCCGCACCATAGGGCTGATCGGAGCGGTGGAGTTGCTGCCCATCGCCGGCCAGCCGAGCAAGCGCGCATTTTCCGCCTTCGTGCGCGCCTACGAAAAAGGCGTCCTGATCCGCACCACCGGCGACATCATCGCGTTGAGCCCGCCGCTGATCTGCGAGAAAAAGCATGTCGACCAGATCGTGTCGACCATTCGCGACGTACTCGCTGAGGTCGGCTGATGGCGGTGGTCCCGGTCATCGAAAACGCAATCGGCGGACGGCGCATCGCCTCGACCTCGGTGCGGCGCACTCCGGTCTATAATCCTGCCACCGGCGAGCAGGTCGGCGACCTGCCGTTGTCGAGCCCGGCCGAGATCGACCGTGCCGTCATGGTCGCAAAAAAGGCCTTCGGCGAATGGCGCAGCACGCCGCCGCTGAAGCGCGCGCGCATGATGTTCAAATTCAAGGAGTTGCTCGACAAGCACTCGGCCGATATTGCCCGCGAGATTTCGCGCGAACATGGCAAGACCCATGCCGACGCGCTCGGCGAAGTGCAGCGCGGCATCGAAGTCGTCGAATATGCCTGCGGAATTCCCTCGCTGCTGAAGGGCGAATTTTCGCGCAATGTCGGGCCGTCGGTCGATTCCTACGCCGACCGCCAGCCGCTCGGCGTTGTTGCCGGCATCACGCCATTCAATTTCCCGGCGATGGTGCCGATGTGGATGTATCCGGTAGCGATCGCCTGTGGCAACACCTTTATCCTGAAGCCCTCCGAGCGCGACCCGTCGGCGCCGATGCTCGCCTGGCAACTTTTCCAGGAAGCGGGGTTTCCAGACGGCGTCTTCAATATCGTCCACGGCGACAAGCAGGCCGTCGACGCCATTCTCGACCATCCCGACATCAAGGCGGTCAGCTTCGTCGGCTCCACCCCCATCGCCGAATATGTCTATTCGCGCGGCACCGCGGCCGCAAAGCGCGTACAGGCGCTCGGCGGCGCCAAGAACCACATGGTGGTGATGCCCGACGCCGACCTCGACCAGGCCGCCGATGCGCTGATGGGCGCTGGCTACGGCTCGGCCGGCGAGCGCTGCATGGCGATTTCGGTTGCAGTGCCGGTCGGCGACAAGACGGCGGATGCACTCGTTGCCAAATTGAAGCCGCGAGTCGAAAGCATGAAGATCGGCCCGTCGACCGACCCCGATGCCGAAATGGGACCGCTGATCACCAAGGCGCACAAGCAGAAGGTGCTCGGCTACATCGACGCCGGCGTTGGGCAGGGGGCCGAACTGGTGGTCGACGGCCGCGGCTTCAAGTTGCAAGGCTACGAAGGCGGCTATTTCGTCGGTGGCACGCTGTTCGACCGCGTCACCACCGACATGAGCATCTACCGCGAGGAAATCTTCGGGCCGGTATTGTCGGTCGTCCGTGCCGCCGATTATGGCCAGGCGGTAGCGATGATCGACAAGCATGAGTTCGGCAACGGCACGGCGATCTTTACCCGCGACGGCGACACCGCCCGCGATTTCGCCGACCGCATCGAGATCGGCATGGTCGGGGTCAACGTGCCGATCCCCGTTCCCGTCGCCTATCACTCCTTCGGCGGCTGGAAGCGCTCACTGTTCGGCGACCATTCGATCTACGGGCCGGAAGGAGTGCATTTCTATACGCGCCTGAAGACCGTGACCTCGCGCTGGCCGACCGGCATCCGCCAAGGCGCGGTCTATACGTTCCCGAGCGACCATTGATTGCGCCGGATCGCGTTGGACCATTGAAATCGAGGGCTCGTTGTCTAATATGACCACATGTAGTCATATTTGGAGGCGGCCATGAGCACGATGCAGTTGCGGGATGCCAAAGCGAACTTGTCGAAAGTAGTGGACGCCGCCGAGCGCGGCGAGCGCACCACGATCACCCGTCACGGAAAGCCTGTCGCGGTGGTCGTCCCGGTGGAAGATGCACAAAAAATCGAAGCCGAAAAGAAGCCCGATTTCCTCGAACATCTCATGAAGTTTCCGGTCGACCTGGAAGCGCTTCTGGCAGGGGAGAGTCCGACCATTCGTGACGTTGATCTCAAGGACTTGTTCGGCATTGATGAAGCGGAATCCGGCGGAACTGCTCGGAAAACTTCCAAGTGAAACGATTTCTGGTGGATACTTCCGTATTGTCCATGTTTGCGCCAGATCGGCAGGAGTTTGACGCTCAGGCGCGTAAGTGGTCGGTTGAAACGCGCGACCATTGGCACCTGCCGTCGGTCGCTGTCATGGAGATCGAACAGGGGCTCTCGAAGCTTTCCAGAATGGGTGCGAAGAAAAAACATGAAGTCCTGACGCAATGGCTTGATGCCACTCTTGCGACGTTCTCCAATCGCATCGTCGGTTTCGATCTTGAAAGCGCCCGCTGCGCCGGAAGGCTGAGTGACGGGCTGGCAGCCATGGGGAACCACCCTGGATTCAGGGATATCATGATTGCCGCCGTCGCGCTGACACACGACATGATTGTTCTCACCCGCAACGTTCGCCATTTCGAGCCGACAGGCGTGCCGGTCATCGATCCCATGTCGCCGCCGCCGCTCCACGCCTGACAAAGGAGCCTTCACCATGCCCGCACCCGGCGAAAACCTGAAGATCAATCCCGACCGGCTGTGGGATTCCATCCACGAGATGGCTGAGATCGGGCCGGGGGTGGCCGGCGGCAACAACCGCCAGACGCTGACCGACGCGGACGGGCAGGGTCGCCACCTGTTCAAGAAATGGTGCGAGGCCGCCGGCCTAAAAATGGGCCTCGACCAGATGGGCACGATGTTTGCGATGCGCGAGGGAACCGACCCCAAGGCGCTTCCGGTCTATGTCGGCAGCCATCTCGATACCCAGCCGACCGGCGGTCGTTATGATGGCGTGCTCGGCGTTCTTGGCGGCCTCGAGGTCGTGCGCACGCTCAACGATCTCGGCATCAAGACCAAACATCCGATCTGCGTCGTTAACTGGACCAACGAGGAAGGCACCCGCTTTGCCCCGGCGATGCTGGCGTCGGGCGTCTTTGCCGGCGTCATCGAGCAGGATTGGGCCTATGACCGAACCGACGCCAAGGGTCTGAAATTCGGCGACGAGCTGAAGCGCATCGGCTGGCGCGGCGACGAAAAGGTCGGCGCCCGCAAGATGCACGCCCTGTTCGAACTGCATATCGAGCAGGGGCCGATCCTCGAAGCCGAGGGCAAGGACATCGGCGTCGTTACCCACGGCCAGGGCCTGCGCTGGATCGAGTGCACGGTCACCGGCAAGGGCCAGCACACCGGTTCGACGCCGATGCGCATGCGCCGCAATGCCGGGCGCAGCCTCGCCCAGATCACCGAACTGGTTCACGAGATCGCGATGAAGCACCAGCCCAACGCGGTCGGCGCCATCGGCCATATCGACGTCTATCCCAACAGCCGTAACATTATCCCGGAAAAGGTCGTGTTTACGATCGATTTCCGCTCGCACGAACTCGACACCCTGAACGCCATGGTCAAGGAACTGGGCGACCGCGCGCCGAAATTGTGCAAGGCGCTCGGCTGCGAATTCGAATCGAAAATCGTCGGCCAGTTCGATCCGCCGGCCTTCAATCCGGATTGCGTTGCCGCCGTGCGCAGCGCCGCCGAGCGCCTCGGCTATTCGCACCGCGACATCATCTCCGGTGCCGGCCACGACGCTTGCTGGGTCAACCGCGTTGCACCGACGGCGATGGTGATGTGCCCATGCGTCGATGGCCTTTCGCACAACGAGGCCGAGGACATCTCCAAGGAATGGGCCGCCAAGGGCGCCGACGTGCTGTTTCACGCGGTGGTGGAGACGGCAGGGATCGTGGAGTAAGATATGGGTCGTTAGAAATTCAGGGAGATCGCCATGGGCCGCCCACGCGAATTGACGGAGGAAGAGCGCCGCAAGCTGCTGTCGGAGGGCTATCGGCCAGTCGAGTTGTGGGTTCTGGATTGGGAAAATCCCGAAGTGATTGAGCGTATCAAGCGCGAATGCGAAGCTATTAACATTTCGGATCTTCGCTCTGGCGAGATCGAGCGTCTCGATGAATTGGCCGCTGATCTTTGGGAAGACGATCCCGAATGAAGCGTGGAGACGTGGTGCTTGTGTCGGGAAAGGGCGACTATGGAAAGTCGCGGCCCGCTGCAATTGTTCAGGCGGACTACTTAGTCGAGCGTTTGCTAAGGATCACGGTCTGCCCATTTACCAGTGACTTGGTTGAGCATGCAACTATTCGGGTGACTGTCGAGCCGACGACGGACAACGGCTTGAAGAAGCGTTCGCAACTGATGGTTGATAAAATGCAAACTTATCCGATGTCCAAAGTTTTTGGCCCGATTGGAACGTTGAGCGGCGAATCTGTCGAGATGCTTGATCGCGCGCTGGTTTTCTTTTTGCAATTGAACCAAGTCCTACTGCCATCCCGATAGTCCGAAATCGAGGAAATCGAACATTCGAGGCGCCATCCATGTCCAAAGCCATCAAGAACGGAACCATCGTCACCGCCGACCGTACCTGGAAGGCCGATGTGCTCGTCAAGCACGACAAGATCATCGCCATCGGCCCCGACCTGCACGGCGACCACGACCTCGACGCCACCGGCTGCTATGTCATGCCCGGCGGCATCGACCCGCACACACATCTCGAAATGCCGTTCATGGGTACCTATTCAGCCGATGATTTCGAGAGCGGCACCCGCGCCGCGATTTCGGGCGGCACCACCATGGTCGTCGATTTCTGTCTGCCGTCGCCGAAGCAGTCGCTGCTCGAAGCGCTGCAGATGTGGCACAACAAGTCGGGCAAGGCCTGTTGCGACTATTCCTTCCACATGGCGATCACCTGGTGGGGCAAGAAGGTCTTCGACGAGATGCCGAAGGTCGTCGGCAAGGGCATCACCTCGTTCAAGCACTTCATGGCCTACAAGGGCGCGCTGATGGTCAACGACGACGAGATGTATGCCTCGTTCAAGCGTTGCGCCGAGATCGGTGCCCTGCCGCTGGTCCACGCCGAGAACGGCGATGTCGTCGCCGCCTTGCAGCAGAAATTGCTGGCCGAAGGCAATAACGGCCCGGAGGCGCATGCCTACTCGCGCCCGCCCGAGGTCGAAGGCGAGGCCGCCAACCGCGCCATCATGATAGCCGACATGGCCGGCGTGCCCCTCTACATCGTGCATACCTCCTGCGAACCGGCGCACGAGGCGATCCGCCGGGCGCGGCAGAAGGGCATGCGCGTCTTTGGCGAGCCATTGATCCAGCATCTCGTGCTCGACGAGAGCGAATATTTCAACAAGGACTGGGACCATGCGGCGCGCCGCGTCATGAGCCCGCCCTTCCGCAACAAGCTGCACCAGGATTCGCTCTGGGCCGGCTTGCAGGCCGGCTCATTGCAAGTCGTCGCCACCGATCACTGCGCTTTCACCACCGAGCAGAAACGCTCCGGCGTTGGCGATTTCACGAAAATCCCGAATGGGACCGGCGGTCTTGAGGACCGCATGCCGGTGTTGTGGACCTATGGGGTCAATACCGGGCCGGCTGACCATGAACGAATTCGTTGCGGTGACCTCGACCAATATCGCCAAGATCCTCAACATGTATCCGCGCAAGGGTGCCATTGTCGAAGGCGCCGACGCCGACATTGTCGTCTGGGACCCTGAGAAGGAAAAGAAAATCAAGGCCAGGAAGCAGCAGTCGGTAATCGACTACAACGTCTTCGAGGGCATGAAGGTCAAAGGCCTGCCGCGCTACGTGCTGACCCGCGGCCAGCTCGTCGTCGACGACGGCAAGGTCAAGGCGCATCCGGGGCAGGGCGAGTTCATCGCCCGCGAACCGCACATGGCGGTCAACAAGGCGCTGTCGACCTGGAAGGAAGTGGTTGCTCCGCGCAAGGTCGAACGCACGGGCATTCCGGCGAGCGGGGTCTAGGCCGTTGGCCGGAACCGATGCCGGTACGCCGCCGAAGGTGGGCGGTGTACTCGAAGCCGCACTGTATGCGAAGGATCTGGCTGCCGCGAAAGCGTTTTATGCCGGCAAACTGGGATTCGAAACGATTCTCGAGGTCCCGGGCACCTTCGTGTTCTTCCGCTGCGGTCCGACCATTTTGCTCGTCTTCAATCCGGAGCAGACCCGGAAGCAACCGCTGCCGCCTCCGGCGCGGCCGGTCCCGGGCCACGGCTGCGACGGCGCCGGCCATGCCTGCTTTGCCGCGCCCGGCGCGACGCTCGACCGCTGGGCCGAGCATTTGCGAAAAAACGGAACTGCGATCGAGGCCGAGATCACCTGGGACAATGGCGCCCGCTCGATCTATTTCCGCGATCCGGCCGGCAACAGCCTCGAATTCGCCCAGCCGCGGCTGTGGGGTTATGACGAAGGCAGCGTGGCGGCCTGATGTCACGGCACCAGCGTTTCCAGTTCCGGCAGCAGCGTGACGCTTTCCTGTTCGTTCGGGTCGGTGCGCGCGATCACCGCCGTGACCGGGCCGTCGGAGTTGTTGATCGGCAGGTGCGGCACGTTGGCCGAGATGTAGATCATGTCGCCGGCCTCGGTCGCCATGCAGTGTTCGAGCTTTCCGCCCCAATACATGATCGCCTTGCCGGAGAGCACGTAGATCGCGGTTTCGTGGCTGTCGTGCTTGTGGGCCTTGGCGCGGCCGCCCGGTGGTATCGTCAGCAGGTGCATGCAGATGGCGCCCGAACCGACGGTCTCGCGCGCCACGCCCTCGAAATAGTTGAAGCCCTGCTTGCCGGCATAGGTCGCGTTCGGCACGATCTTGCGGCAGGCCGGCGCTTGCGATTTGGATTTCAGTACCATTGGCCGCATTCCTCCTGGGTCGTGTCGATCCTATAACGAAATGCGGGAAATTGAAGGTTCGGGGGTCTTTTCGGTGAAGCGCAGCACACGGGCAGCAAAGCCAGCGCGCAAGGCCGCGGCAAAGCCTGCGGCGCGAGCGGCGGGCGGCAAGCGCAAAAGCGTGATTTCGGCGCAAGAACTGTCGCTGACTTTTGCCACCGCCGACGGCCCGGTGCACGCCCTTTCGAACGTTGATTTGGAAGTTTCCAAAGGCGAATTCGTTTCGTTTATCGGGCCGTCGGGTTGCGGCAAGACGACGTTGCTGCGGGTTGTCGCCGACCTCGAACAGCCGACCTCGGGCGAAATTCGCGTCAACGGCATGACTCCGGACGAGGCGCGCCGCAATCGTGCCTACGGCTATGTCTTTCAGGCGCCGGCGCTTTATCCATGGCGTACGATCGAGAAGAACGTCGCGCTGCCGCTCGAAATCATGGGTTACGCGCGCGCCGAACAGATCGAGCGTACGAAGCGTACGCTCGACCTCGTCAATCTTTCCGGCTTCGAGAAAAAATATCCCTGGCAGTTGTCGGGCGGAATGCAGCAGCGCGCCTCAATCGCCCGCGCGCTTTCCTTCGACGCCGACCTGCTGCTGATGGATGAGCCGTTCGGCGCGCTCGACGAGATTGTCCGCGACCATTTGAACGAGCAATTGCTCGATTTGTGGAAGCGGACGGCCAAGACCATCCTATTCGTCACCCACTCGATTCCCGAGGCAGTCTATCTGTCCACCCGTATCGTGGTGATGAGCCCCCGCCCGGGACGCGTCACCGACGTCATCGAATCGACGTTGCCGGAAAAGCGTCCGCTCGACATCCGCGAGACCCCGCAATTCCTGAAAATCGCCCAGCGCGTGCGCGAGGGCCTGCGGGCAGGTCACAGCTATGAGGAGCAAGATTGATTGCGATGGAGGCCGGCGTTCGGAAAATCTTTCCGGTGACGGCAATCGTCGCCGCCATCATCGTGATCTGGTACGTCGGCGCCATCTTCATGAACGCACCGGTGCAGCGCGACATGAACAAGCGCGCCGCGGTTGACCCCGGCACGCGGGAATTCATCGCGCAGACCTGGTCGCAGCCAAAGCCGATCCTGCCCGCGCCACACCAGATCGCGACCAATTTTTATCAGTCCACATTCGACGTGGCGCCGACGAGCCGGCGCAGCCTCGTCTATCATTCCTGGGTGACGCTCTCGTCCACTCTCGTCGGATTTGCGCTCGGGACGGTTCTCGGCATCCTGATCGCCGTCGGCATCATCCATGTGCCGGCGCTCGACCGCTCCTTCATGCCGTGGATCGTCGCGTCGCAGACCATCCCGATTCTCGCCATCGCGCCGATGGTCATCGTCGTGCTCGCTGCCGTGGGTGTGACCGGCCTCATCCCGAAGGCGCTGATTTCTGCCTATCTGTCGTTCTTTCCCGTGGTCGTCGGCATGGTCAAAGGGCTGCGGTCGCCGGATTTCCTGCTGCTCGACCTGATGCGCACCTACAGCGCAGGCCGCGCGCAAATCTTCTGGAAGTTGCGTCTTCCGGCCTCGGTGCCGTTCCTGTTTGCGTCGATGAAGGTCGCGATCGCGGCAAGTCTGGTCGGCGCCATCGTCGGCGAACTGCCGACCGGCGCGGTAGCGGGGATCGGCGCGAAACTGCTTGCAGGTTCCTACTACAGCCAGACCATCGAAATGTGGTCGGCATTGGTCGCTGGCTCGCTCGTTGCCGCAATCCTGGTGGCGCTGGTCGGGCTGATCGGCAATCTTGTTGAACGCAACATGGGTGCACGTTCGGCATGAGGCTCGTTTCCTGGCAGGCGGTGTTGGCGATCGCGCTCTGCCTTGTGGCGGCGCTCGGCCTGCCATTGATGAACGCGGGGGTTGGCGAGCCGATCTCCCCCACCCAAACGCTCGTCATCTTTGCCGTGGTTCTCGGCGGTTTTGCCGTTGGCGAAACCTGGCCGGCGAATTTCGTTGCCTGGGTGGCCCTCTTGATCGGCGCCCATAGCGCAGCCTTTCTGCTGATCGCCGGTATCAACGGCAATGACGGGTTGGCCCGGCTGTCATTTTTTTTCCTGCTGGCGGCGGCCTGGCTCGCGGCATGGCGGCTGGTGACGCTGTTGTCGGCTTTGCATCCCGCGTCGCAACAGGCGCGCATGTTCCTGAGGCTGTTCGTGCCGTTCCTGTTCGGCCTGTGGATCCTGATCATCTGGGAGGCAATCACGCGCGGGGCAGGCGTGCCCTTCGTCCTGCTGCCGCCGCCGAGCGCCATCGGCGAACGCCTCGCCAATTCGCTGCCGGTTCTCGGCGCCGATGTCCGCCAGACAATCTTCAAGGCGGTGCTCGCAGGCTACATTATCGGCAGCGCGTCGGGGTTCGCGGTTGCCATCCTTGCCGACCGCTTCGGCTTCCTCCGGCGCGGCCTGCTGCCGATCGGCAACCTCGTTTCGGCGCTGCCGATCATCGGCATCGCGCCGATCATGGTCATGTGGTTCGGCTTCGACTGGCAGTCGAAGGCGGCCGTCGTCGTGGTGATGACGTTCTTCCCGATGCTGGTCAACGCGGTGGCCGGCCTTGCCGCCTCCGGCCATATCGAGCGCGACCTGATGCGCACCTATGCCAGCGGTTACTGGCAGACGCTCTGGCGATTGCGGCTGCCCGCCGCTGCGCCTTTTATTTTCAATGCCTTGAAGATCAATTCGACGCTGGCGCTGATCGGCGCTATCGTTGCCGAATTCTTCGGCACCCCGATCGTCGGCATGGGTTTCCGGATATCGACAGAAGTCGGCCGGATGAATATCGACATGGTCTGGGCCGAGATCGCGGTTGCGGCGGTCGCGGGTTCGTCTGTTCTATGGCGTTGGTGGCCCTTGTCGAAAGGGCCGTGACGTTTCTGGCATCCGTCTGTCCGCGGTGGATAGACGTTATTCAAGAGGGAAAAACAACATGAAGAAACTGACACTTGCCCTTTCGACCGGCGTCATGGCCGTTGGCCTTTCGCTCGGTGCGATGTCGGCGCAAGCCGCTGACAAGATCGACCTGCAATTGAAATGGGTGACGCAAGCCCAGTTTGCCGGCTATTTCGTCGCCAAGGACAAGGGCTTCTACAAGGAAGAGGGCCTCGACGTCGACATCAAGCCGGGCGGACCCGATATCGCGCCCGAGCAGGTGATCGCCGGCGGCGGCGCCGACGTCATCGTCGACTGGATGGGCGGAGCGCTGGCGGCGCGCGAAAAGGGCGTTGCCGCTCGTCAACATCGCCCAGCCGTTCAAGAAGGCCGGCATGGAACTGGTCTGCCCGAAGGACGGGCCGATCAAGACCGAAGCCGACTTCAAGGGCCACACCCTCGGCGTCTGGTTCTACGGCAACGAATATCCGTTCTTCGCCTGGATGAACAAGATCGGGCTGAAGACCGACGGCGGCACGGACGGCGTCACCGTGCTGAAGCAGAGCTTCGACGTCCAGCCGCTGATCCAGAAGCAGGCCGACTGCATCTCGGTCATGACCTATAACGAGTACTGGCAGCTGATCGACGCCGGCTACAAGCCGGATGACCTGATCGTCTTCAACTATTCGGCAATGGGCAACGACCTGCTCGAGGACGGTCTCTATGCGCTCGAGAGACAAGCTCGCCAAGCCCGAATTCAAGGACAAGATGGTGCGTTTCGTGCGCGCCTCGATGAAGGGCTGGAAATACGCCACCCAGAACCCGGACGAGGCGGCGGGCATCGTCATGGACAATGGCGGCCAGGACGAGAACCACCAGAAGCGGATGATGGGCGAAATCGCCAAGCTGATCGACAATGCCGACGGCAAGCTGGTCGAGGCGGCCTATGAGCGCACCGCCAAGGCGCTGCTCGACCAGAAGATCATCACCAAGGAGCCGAAGGGCGCCTGGACGCACGAGATCACCGACAAGGCGCTGAAATAAGCGATTTCGGCCCTTGCCGGCGGAAAAAGCGGCTAGTGGAAAAGGGGCGAAAATTTCGCCCCTTTTTCTCTCGCGCTCGCAGATTCAAACGTATCTCGAAGTGCAGTTGAAATCAGATGAAACGCGACACTCGCGAATGTCGGCGTTTTAGGCCAAGATGCGTGCGAATCTCCAAGGGGAGTGCCGTATGGGAAGTATTGAAAGGCGCGGATTTTTCGCAGGCAATGTGCGTGGCCTGGCGGCGGCGGCGATCTTGGTCGCGGCATCGGCGATTTCTGCCAGTGCCGCCGAAACCCGTTTGCCGATGTCATCGGCAAATGGAGTGGCAGCGGCCTCATGACCATCGAGGACAACAAGGAACACATCGCCTGCGACGCCGATCACAGCGGCAACGCATCGCAGCTTCGCCTGATCATTAATTGCGTCAGCGGCCCGCGCGACATCCGCATGGTGGCGCATCTGTCGTCCAATGACGGCAGGCTGCTCGGGTACTGGGAAGAAACGAAGTATCTTCATCTGGCTGGCGCGATCAGCGGCGTTGCCAGCCCCAACAAGATCAGCTTCAAGGTCAGCGGAATCGTCAATGTGACGATGGTCGTCAGCTATTCGAAAACCAGGCAGCGCATTGCGATCACGGCCAAAGATGTGCCGTTGCAGTCATTGACCATCGACATGCGGCGCCGATGATCGGCGACTAGGCTCGGCGGGCGCACTGACGGGATCGGGCCGATGGAGGACGGGGCTCTCCTGACATTCAGCCGCAGTGACGGTCTCCTGCGGGCAAGGGCAAAGGGGTCATGGACCCGCGATAACGCCAGCGCGCTGGAAGCGAATCTGGCGCGGCTAACGCTCGCCTCGGCAGACGTGCGCGGTGTCGCGATCGACATGGCGGAGGTGACTGCGTTCGATACATTCGGCGCCTGGCTGGTGGAACGACTTCGGCGCGACCTGACTGCTGGTGACCGCAAACTTCAGATCGTTGGCATCACCCCGGGCAACCGTTCACTGCTCGACGAAATGGCGGATTTAAACCGCGAGGCGGCGGCTTCCGGGCAGACCGGCAGGCGTCATCTGGCTGCCCTGATGCGACGGCGTATTTTTCTCGCGCTCTGCGCCGGGAAGTGGTGAGCTTCCTCGTCATGCTTGGCGCGATTGTCGCGGCAGTTGGTGCAAACCGTGCGCCATCCGCGCAGCTTCCGTCTCACATCAACGGTCCACCAGTTCGAAAGGGTCGCCTGGCAGGCGGTGCCGATCATTCTGATGATCACATTGCTGATCGGTGCGATCATCGCTCAGCAGGGATTTTTCCAGTTTCGCCGCTTCGGCGCTGATCTCTACGTCGTCAACATGGTCGGCTTCCTGATCATGCGCGAGATCGGCGTGCTGCTGGTCGCGATCATGGTCGCCGGCCGCACCGGGAGTTCGTATACGGCCGAACTGGGCTCGATGAAGATGCGCGAGGAAATCGACGCACTGACGACCATGGGCTTCGATCCGGTGGCGATCCTCATCCTGCCGCGTGTGCTGGTTCTGGTCGTGGCGTTGCCGGCGCTGGCTTTCGTCGGTTCGATTGGCGGCGCTGCTCGGGGCGGGGCTCGTCGCCGTCTTCTATGCCGACATGAATGTGGACCTCTATATCCAGCAGCTTCGCGATGGCGATCTCCCTCGACCATTTCAGGTCGGGCTGATCAAGGCGCCGTTCATCGGCGCCGTTATCGGCATCATCGCCTGCAACGAGGGTCTGCAGGTGCACGGCAGCGCTGCCTCGCTCGGCGAGCACACGACCCGTTCGGTGGTCAAATCGATCTTCATGATCATCGTGCTCGACGGGCTTTTCGCCTTGTTCTTTCAGCGATAGGAATGTAGGCCGTGGCGGAGAGCAAGCAAAATACGCCCGCCGGTCATCAGCGTTCGCGATCTTGCGGTCGGGTTCGGGCCGAGAAACGTGCTGGAGAGCGTGTCGCTCGATGTCGCGGCCCGCGAGGTCCTCGGCGTCGTCGGCGGGTCGGGCAGCGGCAAATCGGTGCTGTTGCGCACGATCATCGGCCTGTTGCCGCGGCGTGCCGGCAAAGTGGAACTGTTCGGCCATGATGTCGATAGGCTGACCAGGAGCAATTGCGAATTCTGCAGCGGCGCTGGGGCGTACTGTTTCAGCAGGGCGCGCTGTTTTCCTCGCTTACCGTCATGCAGAACGTCCAGTTCCAGATGCGCGAGGTGCTCGATGTTTCGCCGCGGCTGCTCGACGAGATGGCGGCCGCCAAGCTCGAAATGGTCGGTCTCGCCGCCGCCGACGGCCAGAAATGGCCGTCCGAACTTTCCGGTGGCATGACCAAGCGCGCGGCGATGGCGAGGGCACTGGCGCTCGATCCGGAATTCGTGCTGCTCGACGAGCCGACTTCCGGGCTCGATCCGATTTCGGCAGCGAGGTCGACGAAATGATCGCGACGCTGCAGGCTACGCTGGGACTGACCGTGTTCATGGTCACGCACGATCTGGAAAGTCTGCGCACGATCTGCGACCGCATCATCGTCATCGCCGACGGCGGCATCGTCGCCGACGGCACCATGGCCGACATGGCGCGTAATGAGCACCCATGGGTGAAATCCTATTTCCGGGGGCGCCGCGGCAACAGACTTTCACTGCGCGCCGCCGGCCGCAAATAAAGGGCAGGAACAATGGAATTCAACGCACGATACGTACTCAACGGGATTGTTTGCCGTCGTCGTCGTCGTCGCCATGTTCGGCTTCGTCTACTGGCTGAAGAACACCGGCGGTTTCGGCGAGAGGGTCGCCTATCAGGTCCGCTTCTCGGTACCAATTTCGGGACTTTCGACCGGCAGCGATGTCCTGTTCAACGGCGTAAAGGTCGGCCAGGTCGATAGCATTCGCCTCGACCCAGTCTCATCCCGAGCAACTTGTCGCGTTTATTTCTGTGGCCAAGTCGTGCCCTTGCGCGCCGATACCGTTGCCGGCGTCGACTATGCCGGGCTGACGGGAGCGGCAAGCATCCTGCTGACCGGCGGTTCCGCCGATGCCGCGCCGCTGGTGCGCGACGGGTCGGGCGTCATGGTCGCCGAGCCCGGCAATTCGCGAAGCTGGACGCAAAAGGCAAGCCGCATTCTCGGGGTTCTCGACGATGTCCTCGAAAAGAACAAAGGTCGCTTCGATGACAATTCTGGCAGGTCTTGCGCGGCTGGCCGGCGGCGGTTCCGACAAGGAAAAGGGGTTCTCAAATGACCTGCCGGCGGCTGCCGACTTTCCGCCGCTTTCCGAAAAGCCCGAATGGCAGATGGCGGTCAACGAGCCGTCCGTGGTGCTGGCGCTCAATACCGACAAGGTTCTTGAGGAGGTCGACGGCGCGGGCACCAGGCCGCTCGGCGAGGCGCGCTGGGCCGACAGCCTGCCCAACCTGTTCCAGACCAGGATCATCCAGAGTTTCGAGAATGCCGGATATACCAATGTGCTCAGGCCGGCGGACGCCCCAAGGCCAACTACAACCTTGTCATCGATATTCGCGGATTTTGGCTGACCGGAAAGGATACGCCGAACGCCGCTATCGATCTGATGGCGAGAATTATGGACAGCGAGGGGGCTGTCGTCGCCGTGCGTCATTTCGAAGGGCAGCAGCCGGCCGATGGCTCGGACCCAAGTGCCGCGGTCGCGGCGCTGCGGGCTGTTTTTAAGTCGGTAGAGGCGCAACTGGTCGACTGGACGGCAGCCTCGATTCAATAGGGCCTTGTCGCCTCAGTAGGCCGCATATTGGGGCTTCGGCTTTGCCTCGCTGAGCATCGGGGCAGCCTCGTCAGCGCCGCCCAGTGTGTAGCCGTCGGCGCCACGCGCCGAAATGTATTCGACAAGTCGCAGCCCCGAACCGGGAATCAGTGCCTGCCGCACGATATCGTCGGGGATGATGGCATAGCGGCCCGCAGTGTAGCGCACGGGAATGTCGAACTCGGGAAAAGCATCGGCAACCGCTTCCATGCAGGTTAGCCGCGAGGTGTCGGCATAGTCGAAATTGTAGTCGAACGGCGTGCCGAGCTTGCTCAGCAGCGCCCGGTATTTGGCCTGCGCCCGAGCCGGGCCGAGGCTTGCCGGGCGCAGGATGACGATTTCATCGGTGTTGAGGATTTGTCCGATACCGCGCAGGCGCACTTCGTCGCCGGCCGATTCATAGGCAGTGTCGCCGGCAAGAATATCGGCGCCCCGCTTTCCGGCGATCCGCAACCCACCATTGGCGCGCAACTGCTGCGGCGTGCCAAGCCAGACGATGGAATGGGTGAAATGGCTCGGGAAGATCGCCCTTGTCAGCGCCGGGCGAGAACGCACGACGACGATGTCGAGCGGTTGCAGATCCGCGTCAGATGCGCCTGCAAGCCCTCGGCGAAGTGAAGGCGTCCGTAGGGCGCCGCCATGTTTCGCACAATTGGCGACAATTGACCGCCGAACGTCCGGGTAAACGCCAGGCGCGGATCGATATCGCCTTCGCGTACGGTCCGCGGCGCGTCATCGGCGGAATAATAACTGCTGCTGGCGCCGGAGCACCCACTGGATAACGCGCCGGCCAACAACAGCAACGACGCGAGACGAACCCTAACCCTTCCGGCCATGGCCGCGACCTTATGTGCGTTCGCTTCGGGAAGCAAATTCCCTATTCTGTAGCAGCAGAAAATTCACAAGTTGCTACCGCTTCCCAAGTGCGAAAAAATAAACTAGCCGTGGCGGCGCGCCAGTGTCGCGATTTGGCGGGTGTAGCTCAATGGCAGAGCAGCAGCTTCCCAAGCTGAATACGAGGGTTCGATTCCCTTCACCCGCTCCAGCCCTCTCAATTTCTCGGCACGGCCTCACGCGTGGCGCGCAGGATCTTGGCCAGGCGCTGGAGCAGCTTCCAGCCGATGACGCCGTTGGACTCGACCAGCGGACGAAATTCCCAATAGGTGATGCCGTAGCAGACGAGATCGGTGGCGGCCGTGATCGTGGCCATGCGCGTGCCTTCGTCGATCAGCGCGATTTCGCCGAAAAAATCGCCGGCGTGCAGGCGCGTATTCTCCTTGCCACCGACAAAGACGGTCGCCTCGCCCTGCTCGATCACGTAGAACGCGGCGCCGCCGGAGCCTTCCTTGACGACGGTTTCGCCCTGCGGAAACCGCCGTTCCTTGAACAGGCGCGCGATCTGGCGAACCTCGGCTTTGGTCAGGTCGGTAAACAGCGGAACGCGCTGCAAAATCTCGACCGCTGAACCTGCTTTCATCGGCGCCCCACCAATTCGTTCATCGATTGCGTCAGGAACCCGCCCGCGTCACCGCGCGGCATTGCAGCAGGTAGAGCTTGCCGCTGGAAAACGCCCATTCGATATCGCGAGGGGTATCGTAAACCTGTTCGCAGCGGGCGGCGAGTTCGTTCAACTCGCCGAGCTGGTTGTCATCGAGGCAGAGCCGTTCGACGAGTTCGGGCGCCATTTCTTCTTCGACCGTGCCGCCGTCGGGCGCGTTGCGGATGGCGATCTGCTTGCGCCCGGGCATGCGCTCCAGCACCTCGCCGGAACGGGCAACGCGATAATGGTCCGGGATCACGACCCCGGAAACAACGGCTTCGCCCAGGCCCCAGCTCGCCTCGATCACCCGTTCGTCTTCTCCGGTGACCGGGTTTTTCGTGAACATGACGCCGGCGCTGTCGGGATCGAGCAGCGATTGGATGACGACGCCGACGCTCGGGCGAGTGAACAGGCCGACGCGCTGGCGATAGGTGATGGCCGAGTCCGAGTTCGCCGACCACCAGATGCGGTTCAGCGCCTCGCTTAATTCGTCGGGCGTGCGTATGTTCAGCAGGGTCAGATGCTGCCCGGCGAAACTGGCGGCGGCGCCGTCCTCGTCAACGGCGGACGAGCGGACTGCCAGTGCCGGCCCGAGTTCGCCCACCGACGCTGCAACTTCGCGCATGGCGCGCTGCTCGCCGGCGGCGACGGCTTCGACGATCGGGCCGGCGAGCGCGATACCTGGCGGAACCGGCAGGCCGTCGCGTATCGCCTGGCCGAGGCCGACCGCCTTGGAGCCGAACACCGCGATATCGCTCGCTTTCTTCAGCGGAACAACCTGTTTCACCCGAGCACCGTGACCTGGCCGCTGTTGCCGTCGACGCGCACGCGCGCACCGTCGGCAATCCGCGCCGTCGCTTCACGCGTGCCGACCACGCCTGGAATGCCGTATTCGCGCGCCACGATGGCCGAATGCGAAAGCAGGCCGCCGCTGTCGGTGACAATGGCGCCGAGCAGCGGCAGCAGGATGTTGAACGCTTCCGTCGTCGATTCGGTAACGAGCACGTCGCCTTTCTGGATGCGGTCGAATTCGCCGAAGGGCTCGACACGCGCCGCGCCGGGCCTTCGTAAATTCCGCGGCTGGCCGCTAGCCCACGCAACATATCGGTTTCGTGCGGAGCTTCCGAACTGCCGAATACCGAACCCATGGTAATTCCGAATGCCCGCATCATGCGCGCCGCCGCCGGCGGCAGCCCGGACGGGTCGGGCGGCGGGGGCGGGGGAGGGCCGAGCATCTCCGGCACATCCTTGGCGCGAAGCGTCGCGCGGTATTTGGCACGCGCCGCCAGTTCGTCGGCAGTCGGCCCGCCTTTTCCGGAAATGAGGGCGCGCATTTCCTCGAAGCTGGCATCGATCAGCTGCTCGGCCGATTTCAGTTTTCCCTTGGCGACAAGCCGGCGCCCGGCGCCGAGCACGGCGCGGCGCATGATGCCGGAAGCCCAGATGTCGCTGAACACACCGCGCTCGTCGCGGAAGCGGTAGGTCAGGCGCGCTTCGCCGAGCAATTCATCGAATTCAGGCCGTTGCGGTTCCGGCACCTTCTTGCGCACTTCTGCAATCCGGGCTTCAACGTCGCTGCTGTCGGTTTTTTTTCCGTCGATCGCCGCTCGAATGGCGCGCAAAAGCACGTCCGGCAGTTCGATCGCCCGCGGTTCGCTAATATCGAAGCCATCGAGCAGGCGGTTGCCGACGAGATCGAGATAAGCCGCGGCAGCGGCGCCAACCGGTCCTTTCATCGCTCGAAGCCGGTCGAGAACCTGCCCGGGCGGGTCTTTCAATTCGATGAGCTGGCGCGCCTTCGCATCGGCCTTCACGGCGCCAATGAGAGTTGCAAGTTCGTCGGACGCTCCGGCCGAAACCGGCGCCGAGCCGCGCAACAGTCCAAGCAGGTCGGCTGGCGGCAGGCCCGTCCAGTCGCCGACATGCGCCAGGAAATCGCCGGTCGGCACCATGGCCGCAGCGGTAAAGCGCATGTGCTGGCTGATCATCTGCGCGTGATGTTCGCGGCAGCGGGCCAGATAGGAAATCAGGTCGGCGTCGGAAAGCTCGTCTGGCTCGATTGCCTGCAGTTCGCGGTGCCGCGCGATCGAGGCAGGCTTGATCTTTTCGTCCCAATCCTTGAGCTGCTGGCGCCAGAGCTTGCCGGCAAAGACTTCCTCGGCGCGCTGGAACCGCTTCGGCACTTCCGCGTCGGCAAGCGGAACCATGGCTTTATAGCCAAAGCCGTTGACGTACTGAAAATCCATTGTGTCGAGCAGCATGCCGTAGAACCGGGTGAAATCACGCACCCCGCGCTTCAGCGCGTCGGGGTGGATTTCCATCCAGTAACGGGTCATCGGCCGCGGAAAGTGTACGGGATCGATTTCCCAGGAACCGGGCCCGGGAGGATCGAAGTGAAGCTTTTGTTGGCTGGTGGATTGGGTCATCGCGGTTTCATTCCTCCCGGATCCCAAGATGGCGTCACCGTAATATACCCACAATACCCCGTCGAGGGCACCGCCGGTTGGCCAAAAGCCAAAAAATTCATGCTGATCGCACCTTTCCCGCATAGGGCCGGTGCGGCTATTGCAATAACTTGCAAGTTCGTTGCAAACCTTTGCAACGCGAGGGCGCCAGGAACGCAACAGCACGCAAATCGACATGGATAGCCCAGTCGCCAAATCCGTCCGGAAACCCCAAGTCACCGCCCGCGAGGTCGCGGCGGCGGCAGACGTTTCGATATCTGCAGTGTCGCGCGCATTCACGCAGGGCGCCAGCGTCGCTCCGAAGAAGCGCGCCCGCATCCTGAAAGTAGCCGAAAAGCTCGGTTACCTGCCCAACGCTTTCGCCAGCAGCCTGACGACGCAGCGTTCCTATTTGATCGCGATCATCTCGACCAATTTTCACAACCCCTATTTCATGGAAATCTTCCATCGCTTCACGCTGAAATTGCAGGAACGCAAGTTGCGGCCGCTGATCGTCAATCTTTCGGAGGACCTGAAATACGAAGAGGCGATTCTGATGCTGCGCCAGTATCGCGTCGACGGCGTCGTAGTCGCATCCTCGACCCTCGACGACGCCTTCTATGTCGAACTGGCCAAGCTCGACGTACCGAGCGTCGTTGCCTTCGGCAGAAACCGCGGCAAGGCTCCCTTCGGCACCGCCAGTGTCGACAACCACGCCGGTGGCGCCATGGCTGCCGAGGCGCTGGCCGAACGCGGCTATCGCGATGTTGGCTTTCTCGGCGGCCCCAAAATCGCAACCACCACCATCGACCGCCGCCGCGGTTTTTTCGAAATCGCTGCCTTGCACAGCTTCAATGTGGTCGAGGATTTTGCCGACCGCTATTCGCATGAGGATGGCATCCGCACCGCGGCGCGAATGCTTCGCGCCAATCCCGGCATCGAGGCGCTGTTTTGCGGCGACGACATTCTCGCCATGGGCGCAATCGACCATGTGCGTTTGGGCCTGAAACGACGGGTGCCGGAGGATATCGGCGTTATCGGCTTCAACGATATGTCGATGGCGTGCTGGCCGGCCTACGATCTGACGACGATCCGCCAGCCCTATAAATCGATCGTCGACAACGCCATCGAACTGGTCTGCAACCAGATCGCCCGACCCGGGGAAATCGCCCAGGCGCGCGTTTTCAACTGCCAGCTGATCGTTCGCAGCACGTTGCGCCCGTCTGCCGGCTGAGCCAAGTCGCGGCGCTAGCTGACAATTACCTGACGACCACCGTAGGCCAACGGTCAGCGAGCCGTGGATAGCCTCATTTCATGGCCGTCATGTCCAATTCACCCGCAAGAACCGGCGAGTTGAGCGCTGAAACGTCGCAGCAAAGCATGCTGCTGGTCTGGGACTTGCCTACCCGCCTCTATCACTGGCTGCAGGCCGGGCTGGTGACTGCTGCGCTTTTGACCGGCTTCTTTGCCCCGGAATCGTGGCTCTCCATCCATATCTGGATCGGCTACGGGCTGGCCGTGCTGATCCTCTTTCGCCTCGTCTGGGGAGTATTTGGGTCCGAGCTCAGCCGCTTCTCCAGTTTCATATTTCCCCCGCATCGCGTCTTGGAACATGTGCACGGCCTAGTTGGCGGACCGCGACGCGAGACGATCGGACATAATCCGCTCGGAGCGCTGAGCGTGTTTGCGATGATTGCGATCATCGCAGCAACACTGATCAGCGGCCTGATTGTTTTGGGAGGCGTTGAAAATCAGGGCGCGCTGAAGGGGTTCGCCGGCTTTTCGGTCGGCACGACGGCGCGGCATATCCACTCGATTCTGACATTTGTGCTGATCGGCCTGGTATTGCTGCATCTTGCCGGTGTTTGGCTGGAAAGCCGGATGAGCGGCCAGTCGCTGGTCGGCGCCATGATCACCGGCAAGAAACGGTTGCCTGCCAACCCCGGTCGCGAGGCTGCATCGGATTGGGCAATCGATGGGCAGCGTCGGGCGCGCTGGCCGCTGGCCTTGATTTCGCTCGGCGCAGCCGGGATTGCAATTGCCTTTGCTGGCGTGGCCGCCGACAGCTATTCCGCCTCCGGCTTCGTCGCGATGCCGCCGCTCAAGATCTACAATACAGAGTGCGGCACTTGCCACGAGGCCTATCATCCAAGCCTGCTGCCGCGCGCTTCATGGGCGGGATTGATTGTCCATCTGGACAATCACTTCGGGGAAGACGCCAGCCTCGATCCGGAAACGGCGAAAGCGATCGCCGCATACCTCGACAAATATGCATCCGAAGCCTGGGACACGGAAGCAGCGAACCTGCTTCGCAAGGTCGACCCGACCGATCCCTCAAGAATGACCGCGACCCCCTTCTGGCGCCGCAAGCATAGCCGAATTCCGACAGCGATTTTCAAGAGCTCTCTCGTTGGAAGTCCTGCCAATTGTCAGGCCTGCCACCTCGATGCTGCAAGCGGCCGCTTCGACGACCAGATGATCGCGACGCCGAGATCGTAGACACCCAGACAAAAGAGGACTGCCGACATGATCGATCTGAGACGCCCGCCCATGCTCGTATTGGCGTTCTTGCTCGTGGCGTCAGGAGCGGCAGACGCCGATCCGGCGCGCGACGCCATCGCCAAGAGCTACGCCGCCGCAGGCGGAACTGCCTTGTCGGCGACCGACGGCAAAGCGTTCTTCCAAGGGAGTCATGGAGGCGGCAATCCGGACACTCCAAGCTGCACCAGCTGCCATACCGTTGACCCCCGCGCGATGGGAAAGACCCGAGCTGGCAAGGCGATCGATCCGATGGCAGTGTCCGTCAATCCAACACGGTTCACGGACGCGGCGAAGGTCGAGAAATGGTTCCGTCGCAATTGCAACACCGTCCTCGGCCGCGAGTGTTCTGCCAAGGAGAAGGGCGATGTCATCAGCTATCTGTCCAGCCTTTGAATCCGCAAGTTTGAGGAAAGCAAGATGAGAAAACGTACCGGATTACCAACGCTCGTCCTGGCGGCCGCGGTGTTGTTCCCAGTGCATCACGTTTCCGCGGAGGAAGGTGAGGGCGCCTATGTCGGCAAGATTACAAATGAGGCCACGGCACGGGAGTGTTCGGCCTGTCATATGGCTTACCAGCCGGCTTTTCTTTCGCAAAGATCATGGAAGGCGATCATGGAAAACCTCGCCGAACATTTCGGCGAGGATGCCAGCCTCGACAATTCCGTGCGTCAGGAGATTGAAGGCTACCTGGTCGCAAACGCTGGCGATGCAGCCCAGCCTGAAAAGCCGGGGACGAAACCACCTATCTTGCGGATCACCGAACTTTCCTGGTTCAACCGCGTGCATGGACGCCGTGCGCGCGCCTACGCCGCGGGCCATCCGAATATCGGAACGATATCTAACTGCACCGGTTGTCATTCCGGTGCGGCGAATGGCTTTTTTGAAGGCGAATAAGCGGGTGCATGTCAGCCGATCTGCAGCAACCACTTGTGCAGCGGCGCCAGCGGCTTCCATTTTTCCGCGCAAAAGCCGACGAAATTTGGTTTCGACAGTTCACCCGGATGGGGCAGGTCGTGCGCGGTATAGAGCGCGTTGAATTTCGCCAGATGCTGAATTGCCGGGCTCGCCGAGGCAAATTCCTTCGGTGTCGTCTTGTAGTGTTCGCCCTTGGCGGAGAGGCCATCCTTCGCCAGCGCCGTGGAGATTTTCTCCAGCGCCGCAGCTTTCTTCTTGTCGGCCAGCGCGCGGCGATATGACCCCAGCCTTGCCGGATCAAAGCCATGGGCGCCGACACCGAGGATCAGCCGGTTCTTGGTCAGGCGAAAGAAGAAGCCCGAGATCGCCGCCTTGCGCTCGCCCTGCCAAAACCACAGATCGAGATGGTCCTTGTAGGGCGTCTTGTCCTTCGAAAACCGGATGTCGCGATTGATGCGGAAGATCGAACCGTTGACCTTGGGCTCGGCATGAATTCCCGGAGCGAGGTTGTTGAGAGGCCCGGCGACGGCGACGACGAAATCCTTGGCCGGTTCGATGTAGTGGGCCTCGTAGTCGGCGCGGTGGGCGTTGAACCACTCGGCCTTGTTGTTGGCCGAAAGCCCTTCGAGAAACCGGATCGTTTCCTTGCCGAAACCCGCAAATCCAGCCATCTCGCGCCTCCCGGGGACCGGCCGCTGCCACCGACACCGGCCGGCGCACTCCACTTGAACGCCTGTGGAATTGCAAGTATGAACCCGGCGCGATCCCGAACGCTCCTCACAGCGTCCGGCCGGCTAGGGGTATAGCTCAGCTGGTAGAGCGGTGGTCTCCAAAACCACAGGTCGCGGGTTCGATCCCTGCTGCCCCTGCCAAAAATTTCAGCCTGTGCCAAATATCGCCGTTCGCGCGCGGCTCTCGGCCACGTGTGCATGTCGCCGCGCGGCCGCAAGTTGCGTTGAAAGCGATTGCAAAAGCGCCAAATCCGATTGACACTCGCGCACCGGCCGAGCGCGCGCAGACGCCGACGTCCGGCCTGATTTGGGAGGAAAAAAAATGAGAAGAACAATGCTGGCCGGCGCGATTGTCGCGCTTGGATTTGCTGCGGCGCCGTGGGCGGCAAACGCGGAAAGCCTGACGCTCTATTGCAGCGTCGATGAGACCTGGTGCCAGATGGTGTCGCGCGCTTTCGAGGAACAGACCGGCATCAAGGTCGACATGACCCGCAAGAGTTCCGGCGAAACCTATGCGCAGGTGAAGGCGGAAGCTGCCAATCCCAAGGGCGATATCTGGTGGGGCGGCACCGGCGATCCGCATCTGCAGGCGGCCGAAGAAGGGTTGACCGAAGAATACATTTCGCCGATGCGCGATCAGCTGCAAGACTGGGCGATCCGCCAGGCGGAAGCGTCGGGCAACAAGACCATCGGCGTCTATTCCGGCGCGCTCGGCTTCGGCTACAACAAGGATCTGCTTGCGAAGAACAAATTGCCGGTGCCGGCATGCTGGAAGGATCTGATCAAGCCCGAATACAAGGGCCAAATCCAGATCGCCAATCCGAATTCGTCGGGCACCGCCTATACGACGCTGGCGACGATGGTGCAGCTCTTCGGCGAAGACGGCGGCTTCGACTACATGAAGGCGCTGCACAAGAACATCAACCAGTACACCAAGTCCGGCTCGGCGCCGATCAAGGCCGCGGGCCTCGGCGAAACCACCATCGGCATCGTCTTCATGCATGACGCGGTGGCGCAGACCGAAAGCGGTTTCCCGATCGTGACCGTCGCGCCGTGCGAGGGCACCGGCTACGAGATCGGCTCGATGTCGATCATCAAGGGCGCGCGCAACCCCGAGGCGGCGCGGAAGTTCTACGACTGGGCATTGACGGCCGAAATCCAGTCGCGCGCCAAGGACGTCAAGTCGTACCAGTTGCCGTCGAACAAGAAGGCGGTGCAGTCGCCGGCGGCGCCCGATCTGTCGACGATCAAGTTGATCAACTACGACTTCAAGAAGTACGGTTCGAGCGACGAGCGCAAGCGCCTGCTGAAGAAGTGGGACGACGAAGTCTCGACCCTGCCGCAATAGATTCGTGCGGCTAGGTAGCCAACTCACTGCCTTGCATCCGGCCGTCATCCTGTGGATGGCGGTCGGGATGGCTCGGCTTCGCCGTGCTTCCCTGGTACGGCCTCGAGAGCAATTTCTTTGCGCTCGACTGGCTGTTCGACGGCTATCCGCTCGACTCCGAGGTCGCGCCGGCGCTGTTTCTCGTCCTGCAGGGCAAGAAGCTGTGGCTGGCGCCGCTCGGCGCCTGCGTGCTGCTGGCGCCGCTGGCGCTGTGGCGGCGCGAGAAACAGGAGCCGCTTTTCGGCAATTTCCTGATCGCCGTCGGCGCCATCGGCCTCGTCTGGTTCTTCGCGCAGGGCTTCGGCATCGGCTTGCGTGGCTGGCGTTACGAATGGCTGAACGCTGCATTCGGCCCACTGGCCGACCGCCAGTTCGGCATGGGCTACGGCGCGCATGCTGGTCGGCGGCGCCTTGCTGTTCCTGCTAACGCTCGGGCTTTGCCGCACGCGGCGCCGTCGGCGGCGATGTCTTCGTCGTCGGCTCCATCGGCCTGGTCATCGCGCTCGTCGGCCTGTTCATCTTCATGCCGATCCTGCAGATGCTTGCCAACGCGCTGATCACCAACGACGGCGGCTATTCGCGTCGCAGCCTTCCTCGCCAAGCTGTTCGGCGCGCGGCTGTGGGGCCTGGATTGCCTGGTCGGCGGCCGCGCTGCGGCGTCGCCTGGAACTCGCTGTTCCTGGCGGTCGTCGGTCGGGATTGTCACGCACCGCGCTCGGGCTCGTTTTCGCGCTGATCGCCGCGCGCACCGGCTCCCGCTTTCGCGGCTTGCTGCGGGCGCTGACCGTTCTGCCGATCATCACGCCGCCCTTCGTCATCGGCCTGGCGATCATCCTGTTGTTCGGTCTTTCCGGCGTCGGTGACCCAGGGCGTCGCCTGGCTGTTCGATCTGCAGCCGACGCGCTGGGTCTACGGCCTTGCCGGGCCTGCTGATCGCCCAGACGCTGGCCTTCACGCCGATCGCCTTTCTGGTGCTGATCGGCGTCGCCGAAGGGCGTCAGCCCGTCGATGGAGGAGGCGGCCCAGACCTTGCGCGCCAATCGCTGGCAGACCTTCTGGACCGTGACCCTGCCGCTGATGCGGCCGGGCCTTGCCAACGCCTTCCTGCTCTGCTTCATCGAGAGCATGGCCGATTTCGGCAACCCGCTGGTGCTGGGCGGCAATTTCGACGTGCTTTCGACGGAGATATTCTTTGCCATCGTCGGCGCCCAGAACGACCAGGCGCTGGCCGCCATCCTCGCGGTAGTGCTGCTCGCCTTTACGCTCAGCGCGTTCTATGCGCAGCGCATCTGGCTGGGCAGCAAGTCGTACACGACCGTTGCCGGCAAGGGCGATGCCGGCGTCCATCCGCCTTTGCCGCACGGCCTGAGGATTGCGATCTACTGTGCTCGCCGGAATCTGGCTGGCGTTCACGATCCTCGTCTATGCGACGATTGTCTACGGCAGCTTCGTGCAGCTCTGGGGCGTCGATTTCTCGCTGACCTTGCGCCACTACGTGCAGGCATTCGCCGTCGGCTGGAACGAATTCGGAATACACTGGAAGGGTTCGGCGTGGGGTTCGTTCTGGACGACGCTGACGATATCGCTGATCTCGGCGCCGCTGACCGCCGCCATCGGCCTGCTGACAGCCTGGCTGCTGGTCCGCCAGAACTTCGGCGGCAAGAACGCCTTCGAGTTCGGCACAATGCTGAGCTTTGCCATCCCCGGCACGGTGATCGGCGTATCCTACGTCATCGCCTTCAATGTGCCGCCGATCGAATTGACCGGCACCGGGGTGATCCTCGTGCTGTCCTTCATCTTCCGCAACATGCCGGTCGGCGTACGCGCCGGCGTCGCATCGATGTCGCAGATCGACCGCAGCCTCGATGAATCGTCGCTGACACTCGGCGCGAACTCTTTCCAGACTTTCTATAAGGTCATCCTGCCGCTTGTTGCGCCCGGCGATCCTGGCGGCGCTGGTCTATTCCTTCGTGCGCGCCATGACCGCGATCAGCGCGGTGATTTTCCTCGTCAGCGCCCGTTACGACATGGCGACGAGCTATATCGTCGGCCGGGTCGAGAACAACGAATACGGCGTTGCCATCGCCTATTCCACTGCGCTGATCGCGGTGATGCTGGTGGTGATTGCCGCGATGCAGCTGGCGGTCGGCCGCCGTGAAATCGGACGTCGCGGTGCCGGCCAGTTAGTCGGCACCGGCAATGTCACCGCGATGGGGGGCGGATAGATGGACATTATTGGCAGCAAGGCTGCTTCGGTCGAGTTCCGCAACGTCACCAAGACCTACGCCCATGCCGGGTCGCCGGCGGTCGACAATATCTCGCTCGAGGTGATGCCGGGAACGCTGACGACGCTGCTCGGGCCGTCGGGCTGTGGCAAGACGACGACGCTTCGCATGATCGCCGGCCTCGAAATGGCGACGACTGGCCGGATCCTCATCGGCGGCGAGGATGTCACGGCACTTCCTGCCACCGATCGCGATGTGTCGATGGTGTTTCAATCCTATGCGCTGTTTCCGCACATGAGCGTGAAGGACAATGTCGAGTACGGGCTGAAGTTCTCCGGATACGGCAAGAAGGAGATTGTCGAGCGGGGCAGGGGAGGGCTGGCTTTGGTTGGGCTCGAATCCTTCGGCGACCGTCTGCCGAGCCAGTTGTCGGGAGGACAGCAGCAGCGCGTCGCCGTGGCGCGTGCGCTCGTGCTCGAGCCGCAGGTGCTGCTGTTCGACGAACCCTTGTCCAATCTCGACGCGAAATTGCGCCGCCAGGTGCGCGAGGAGATCCGCGATATCCAGCAGAAGCTCGGTCTGACCGTCGTCTATGTGACGCACGACCAGGAAGAGGCGTTGGCCGTTTCCGATCGCATCATCGTCATGAACAACGCGGTGATCGCCCAGCAGGGCGCGCCGCGCGAACTCTACGACGCCCCTGCCAGCGCATTCGTTGCCGACTTCATCGGCGAAGCAAATCTCTTGGCCTGCGAAATCGGCAAGGTCTCCAAAAAAGGCGTGGCGGAGGTCCGGCTGGGTCCGGTGCGCCTGTCACTACCGGCGCGAGGTCTTTCCCCGGGCCCGGCACGCCTGGCGATCCGGCCTGGCCGCATCCAGATTGCGCCGCCCTCCGCCGCCAACGCCTTGTCGGCGCGCCTGGAGAAGGTCACCTACGTCGGAACCCATCTGGAATGCTCCGTCGCGACCGAAATCGGCCGCGTGTTCGTGGTCTGCGGCGACGTCGACGCGAAACTTTCCGCCGGAAAGAAGATATCCCTGCGATTTCCTGCGCGCGGCCCGGTGCTGATCTCAGAGTGAGTGCTTCAGCTTGAAGGCGTCGCGGGCAATGGCTTCGATCGTGCCGTAGACATTCGGGCCGCCAGCAATGACCACGGTGCCGCGGTCGAGGCACGTCGCGGGATCCGGCTGCCAGATCCTGCCGCCGGCCTCCTCGACGAGGAGCAATCCGGCGAGGCAGTCCCAGGAATTCATGTGCTCTTCGATGTAACCGAGCAGCCTGCCGGCCGCGACATAGGCCAGCATCAGCGCGCCGGAAGCGTTGCGAAAGAAGACGCCGCCGCCCGCGATGATGGCTCCGATGGCCGCGACGACGTTTTCGGCGGGCGCCCGCCCCGAGAAGCCGGTGCCGATCGAGCCTTCGCCGATTGTCGCGGTTATCGCGGCGCGAACCGATCGGCCATTGACGAACGCGCCGCCGCCCTTGCTCGCATGGAACAATTCTCCGGTGGACGGCTCGCTGATGACACCGACAACCGCCTCGCCATTCCTGGCGCAAGCGATGGCGACGCACCATTGCGGAATGCCGCGCACGAAATTGGCGGTGCCGTCGATCGGATCGATGACCCAGTCATAGCCGGACGTGCCATGCTTGCGGCCATGTTCCTCGCCGACGATGCCGTCGGCCGGCCAGTGCTCCTCGATTGCCGAGCGGATCAGCGTCTCGGTATCGCGGTCGGCGTTGGATACCAGGTCCTGATGGCCCTTGCTCTCGATCACCAGTGAATCGATGGCGTCGAAATGGGCCTTGGCGAAGTTGCCGGCGCGCCGGGCCAGGTCGATGGCAAATTCGAGGCGGGCAAGGTCGGTCATGCAAGCTTGCGTCTTTGGCCACAGCGAAAAGCCGGGGGGAAGCGTCGGGGGATCTGGCTGCTACCGCAGAATTCGGCCGCCGGTCCAATGAACCCTGCAGTGTAGCGTTGGCCCTGCAAACCTGCCCGACACTACCGGCTGTGCGCAGCTTGCGCGTTTTGCCGCCTGGAAATAGGGTTAAGTCGGGGTTCATCCGGGCGGCTTGTGGGCGTGGAAATGATCTGTCTGCGGTGGGGTTGGGCAACCGGTCGGGTGCGGCTTGTTGCGCTGTTTTTCGCAGGCCTTGCGTTGGGAGCTTGCGAGGATACGGCAAAGAAGGAGCCGGAAATCCGGCCGGTCCGCACTGTCGTCGTCGACCCCAAGCCGATCGAAGACGACCGTCGCGCCGTCGGCGAGATCAAACCGCGCGCCGAGACCGATTTCAGCTTCCGCGTTTCCGGTAAGCTCGTGTCGCGCCCGGTCGATATCGGCGTCGTCGTCGGGAAGGACGATGTGCTGGCTCGCATTGACGACCAGGACTACCGCAACAAGCTGAAGTCGGCCGAAGCTGACGTCGGTTCGGCCCAAGCGGTATTGACCGACGCGCAATCGGCCGAACAGCGCCAGAAACTGTTGCTCGACCAGGGCACCACCACGCGTGTCGCCTACGACACCGCGGTAAAGAACCTGCGTTCGGCGCAAGCGCAGCTCGATGCTGCCAACGCTGCGGCGGAACTGGCGCGCGATCAGTTGCGCTATGCCGAGCTGCGCGCCGATTTCGCTGGCATCGTTACCGCCGTTGGCGCCGAGCCCGGCCAGGTCATCAATGTCGGCCAGATGATCGTGCGCCTGGCGCCGCCGGATCAGAAGGACGCAGTCTTTTCGATCGCGGAGTCCGCTTTCCGCGAGCAGCGGGAGACGCTGCCGGCAGTCGAAGTCTCGCTGCTGTCGAACCCTGATATTTCGGTCGAAGGTGTCGTGCGTGAGATTTCGCCGGTCGCCGATCCGACGACGCGCACGTTTCAGGTCAAGGTCACGCTGCAGGATCCGCCGCAGATCATGCGTTTTGGCTCCAGCGTGCTCGGGCGGCTGAAAGCCGAGACCGCCCCGGTCGTGGTGTTGCCCTCCGGCGCGCTGTTCGACCAGAACGAAAAGCCCGCCGTATGGGTCTTCGATCCGCAGACTGCAACCGTGTCCCTCAAGCCGGTTTCCGTCGACCGTTACGAAACCGACCGGATCATCATCAGCGAGGGCCTGAAGAAGGGCGACATCGTTGTAACCGCCGGAGTCAACCGCCTGCGTGAAGGCCAGAAGGTGAAGCTGCTCGAGGAAGCCTCTCGATGAAAGGCTTCAACCTTTCGGAATGGGCGCTGCGTCACCGCAGCTTCGTTTTCTACCTCATGCTGGTCACTGCAATCGCCGGCGCGCTGGCCTATCGCCAGCTTGGCCGCGAGGAAGACCCGCCGTTCACAATCAAGACCATGGTCGTCAAGACCTTGTGGCCGGGCGCAAATACCCAAGACACGCTGCGCCAGATTACCGACCGCATCGAAAAGAAGCTCGAGGAACTTCCCTATCTCGACTTCGTGCGCAGCTACACCAAGCCGGGCGAGTCGGTGGTCTTCGTCAATCTGCGCGACACCGTGCCGGCGGACGACGTTGCGTCGCTTTGGTACCAGGTCCGCAAGAAGATCGACGACATCCGCCGCGCCTTCCCTTCGAGCATCCAGGGTCCGTTTTACAACGACGAATTCGGCGACACCTATTCGCTGGTCTATGCGCTGGTTGCCGACGGCTTCACCCATCGCGAATTGCGCGACTATGCCGAACAGGTGCGTGTCGGCCTGCTGCAGGTACGCGATGTCGCCAAGGTCGATTTCATCGGCGTGCAGGACGAGAAAATCTATCTTGAATTCTCGACGCGCCAGATGGCCTCGCTCGGCCTCGACGCCAACGCGCTGATCCAGACCCTGCAGGCGCAGAACGCGGTAGCCCCCAGCGGCATCGTCGATGCCGGCCCTGAAAGCATCGCCATTCGCGTGTCGGGAGAATTCACTTCCGAGGAAAGCCTTCGCGAGGTTAATTTCCGCGTTGGCGACCGGTTCTTCCGCCTGAGCGACATCGCCACCGTGCGGCGCAGCTATGTCGAGCCGCCGCAGCCGATGTTCCGCTACAACGGCGAACCGGCCATCGGCCTGGCGATCTCCATGACGGCGGGCGGCGACGTGTTGGCGTTGGGCGAAAGCGTCAAGCATGAAGTCGAGAAGCTGACCGCTGATCTTCCGATCGGCATCGACATCCATCTGGTGGCGGATCAGCCGGTGGTGGTCGAGGAAGCGGTCGGCGAATTCACCAAGAGCCTGATCGAAGCGGTCGTGATCGTGCTGGCGGTGAGTTTCCTTGCCCTCGGCTGGCGGCCGGGCGTCGTCGTTGCCGTGGCCATTCCCCTTGTCCTTGCCGGCACATTTGTGGCGATGGGCTATGCCGGGATTTCGCTCCAGCGCATTTCGCTTGGTGCCCTGATCATCGCCCTCGGCCTGCTGGTCGATGACGCGATGATCGCCGTCGAAATGATGATCACCAAGATGGAGGAGGGGTACGATCGCGCCACAGCGGCAACATTCACCTACACGTCCACCGCCTTTCCCATGCTCACCGGGACACTGGTGACCATTGCCGGCTTTGTGCCGGTCGGATTCGCCAAGAGCGGGGCCGGCGAATACTGCTTTTCGCTATTTGCCGTCGTGGCGATTGCATTGGTCCTGTCATGGGCGGTCGCGGTTCTGTTCACCCCGCTGACCGGCGTTTTCATCCTGCCGGAAAAAATGAAGGGACATGGCGGCCATGGCGCCTCCCGGATTTCCGGATGGTTCCGCCAAGCGCTCGAAATGGCCTTGCAGTTCAAATATCTCGTGATTGCACTGGCGTTCGGATTGTTTGCGCTCGCCGCGGTCGCGATGAACTATGTGCCGCAGCAATTTTTCCCGAAATCGGATCGTCCCGAGCTCCTCGTCGACCTGACGTTGCGAAAGGGCTCGTCGATCAAGGCCACCCAGGAAGTGGTGGCGCGGGTCGAAGAGATCTTTCGCAACGATCCGGATATCGATCACTGGAGTTTCTACGTGGGGCAGGGCGCCATTCGCTTTTACCTGCCGCTCGACGCCCAACTGGCCAACGACTATTTCGCGCAGGCCGTCGTGGTCACGAAGGGCTACGATGTGCGCGGCAGCGTCGTCGATCGGCTGAACGCGGCATTCGCCAGCGGCTTCGAGGACGTGATGACCCGGGTATCCGCGCTGGAACTGGGGCCCCCGGTCGGCTGGCCCCTGAAGTTCCGCGTCAGCGGTCCCGATCCCGATGAGGTACGTGGGCTGGCCCACAAATTTGCCCAGCTGCTGGGCGGCGATTCCGACACGCGAAACATCAACTACGATTGGAATGAGACTTCCAAGGCAATCCGCATCGATGTCGACCAGGACCGCGCCCGCACACTTGGAATCAGTTCGCAGCAGCTTGCAAACACGATCAACGCCGTTCTCTCGGGCACGACGATCACGCAGATGCGCGACGCTACCTACCTGATCGATATCGTCGCCAGAGCCTTGCCGGAAGAGCGCGCGATGCTGGAAACCCTGCGCACGCTGAACATTGCGGCGGCGGGCGGCAAGAGCGTTCCGCTGGCGCAGATTGCAACGCTCGCCTACACGCTCGAGCCGCCGCTGATCTGGCGCCGCGGCCGGCTGCCGACCATCACCGTGCAGGCCGACCTGACCCCCGGCATCGAGGCGAGCACGGTAGCCAAACGGCTGGCCCCGGCGGTCGATGAGTTCCGCGCGCAAACGCCGCCCGGCTTCGATGTAGTGCTCGGCGGGGTCACCGAGGACAGCGCCAAGGCGCAGAAATCCATCTTCGTCGTTTTCCCGCTGATGCTGTTCCTGATGATCACGGTGCTCATGGTCCAGCTCATGAGTTTTCAGCGCCTGATCCTGGTGCTGCTCACGGCTCCGCTGGCGCTGATCGGCGTTGCCGGCGCCTTGCTGGTTTCGCAGGCGGCGATGGGTTTCGTCGCGATCCTCGGGGTTATCTCCCTGATCGGCATGGTCATCCGCAATTCGGTGATCCTGATTGTCCAGATCGATCAACACATTGCTGGCGGTGAGGAGCCGTGGTCGGCGGTCATCAGCGCGACCGAACACCGGCTCCGCCCGATCCTGCTGACGGCTGCCGCCGCAATTCTGGCGATGATTCCGATCGCGCCGACCGTTTTCTGGGGCCCGATGGCCTATGTGATCATGGGCGGCTTGGCGGTCGCGACTCTGTTGACGCTGTTCTTCCTGCCGGCGCTGTACGTGGCATGGTTCCGCATCCGCCCGCCACACGAAGCGCAGCGCGCCGAGCCGGCACGCGAACCGCATCGAAAGCCGGCGCTTGTCTCAAGCTAGTGGTTTCCGCCTAACATAGGAGTCCGATTGGGGATTCCGTTTGGCGAGCGCGCGTGCGAGTTTGACGCATGCGTACAGGAATATCCTTCACCGTTTCTGCAACCGACCGCCAGCGCCTGACGGCGCTGGTCAGGGATCGCAATGCGCCGCAGAAGCATGTCTGGCGCGCCGAGATCATCCTGTTGAGCATCGACGGCCTCGGCACCGTCGAGATCATGCGACAGACCGGCAAATCCAAGACCTGCGTGTGGCGCTGGCAGGAGCGCTTCGCGGCGGAAGGCTCCGAGGGGCTGCTTCGCGACAAGACGCGGCCTTCGCGCATCCCACCTCTCGGGCCGGAAGTAGCCGAGCGCGTGGTGGCGCTGACGCTTGCCGACCCGCCCGGCGAGACGACGCACTGGACCGCCGACATGATGGCGCAAGCTGCCGGCATCAGCGCCAGCGCGGTGCGCCGCATCTGGAAGGCGCACGGGCTGCAGCCCAATCGCTGGCGCCAGTTCAAGCTCTCCAACGATCCGCAGTTCGTCGACAAGCTGCGCGACGTCGTCGGCCTCTATGTCGATCCGCCGGCTCACGCCATCGTGTTGTCGGTCGACGAGAAGAGCCAGATCCAGGCGCTCGACCGCACTCAGCCCGGCCTGCCCATGAAGAAGGGCAGGCTCGGCACAATGACCCACGACTACAAGCGCAATGGCACGACCACGCTGTTTGCTGCCCTCAACGTGCTCGACGGCACCGTCATCGGCCGCAACATGCAGCGCCACCGTCACCAGGAGTTCATTCGCTTCCTCAACGCCGTCGACGCCGGGGTGCCGGCCGGCAAGGCCGTCCATGTCGTCCTCGACAACTACGCCGCCCACAGGCATCCCAAGGTGCGCGCCTGGCTCGACCGCCATCAGCGCTTCACCTTCCACTTCACACCGACATCGTGCTCGTGGCTCAATGCCGTCGAAGGCTTCTTCGCCAAACTGTCCAAGCGCCGCCTCAAGCGCGGCGTCTTTCATTCGGTCGTCGACCTCCAAGCCGCCATCAACCGCTACATCGCCGAACATAACCAGAAACCCAAACCCTTCACCTGGACAGCCGACCCCGACAAAATCATCGCCGCCGTCAAACGCGGGCACCAAGTGTTAGATTCCATCCACTAGCCGGCTACGCCCGCTACCCGCGGCGCTCACGCCGCCGAGACGATCTTGCGATAGCTCGCCTCGTCGAAGGCTTTCAGCGTATTGGTGCGGATATGCCCGCTGGCCGCGCTGGCAAGCGCGAACTTTGCGGCAGCCTCGTCGTTGGGCAGATCGAGGATGGCGACTAGGTCGTGGTTGCCCATCGTCATGTACATGGTCTTGAGTTCGCCGCCGAGCGATTTCGCCAACGCCTTAGCCTTGTCGGCGCGTGCCGGCGATTCCTTGACTTCCTTGATGCCTTTTTCGGTCCAGTTGATCAGCGCGATGTAGGTGGCCATTTTCGCCTCCCTGGCAACACTGCCGCAAACCCTGCGGCTGCCCGACTGTCGCACCGGGTGGTTTCGGCGGCAAGCCCGCCTCCGGCTTGCTTCCGGAGGCGGCGTTGCTCAGCGCACGAGATAGGGTTCAATCGTCTTGTTGTAGAGTTCTTCGGGAACCGGCAAATCCTTGTAGCCCGGCTCGATGTTGAAATGGATGTTGGCGTTGCCGTTGAGCGTGATCGTGTTGGCGACCAGCGCGCTGAACGGCGAGCCGGAATTGATCGTGCCTTCGCCGTCGATCGAGACGTCGTTTTCGCCGAAATAGAGAATACCCTCGAAATAGGTGTCCGAGTTGCCGGAAAAACTTGACGAGAACTTCGTCACCGCCGACGGATCGAAAAACACGATGAAGCCCGGGAAAGGTCCGGAATCCATCGCGACAAAGTGGAATGTGGTACCGCCGGAAAACTGCAGCGCCACGTCGGTGCCGGTGAAGAAGAACGTCACGCCGTCGCCGTAGAGGTTCGCCGAGCCGGTGGTTTTGAAGATGCCGTCCTTGATTACGTAGAGGCCGGGATTGAACGTGACGTTGGCGCCCGAGCCGATCGAAAACCCGTCGCAATAGACACCCGGATCGACCGTCTTCGTAACATTGCCGTTGATCTTGAAATCCCGCTTCATGCACGGACCGACCGCCGGCATCGAATATTCCTTGAAAGGGTCCGGCACATAGGCGCATTCCTTTTCCGGCGGCGGCTGGATGCGCGACAGGCCGGACTGGACGCCGCCGACGAAGCAGTTGCTCGCCGAGGTCAGCGCCGTTCCTGCGCCATTGAGGTCGACCGCGTCGGCGGAACTGGAATTGACCTGTACGGAACAATCTTCGGCGTCGATGATGGCGTTGCCGTTGAGATTTAGCACGCCCTTGCCGGTGTCGCTCAGCGAAATGAAGCATTTCGCGCCCTGATAGACCTCGTGATAGGCGACCTCCGCCAAGACTTCGACGTCCACCGGGTCGGGATGCAGCAGCGCCAGAAAGGTCGGCTGGTATTGGCCCGCGAGCTGGACGATGACGCGATTGCCGTTCTTGTCGAGTTCGATGGTGATATCGTCGCTAATGTCGAAATTCGAGGCGACGACCTTGTCGGCTTCCCGTTGCAGGTCGCTTTCGGTGTAGCCGGCCTTTTCCAATTCCTTGACGGCGTAGAACGCCGCGGAGTCGGCAGTCTCCTGCAGGCGCGACCGCTCGCGGGCGATTTCGGAGAAATCCAGCGCCAGCCCGGCAACAAACATGATCGGGAAGATCAGAAGTCCGAACGTGATGGCGAAGTTCCCGGAAATGTCTTTCCGGAATCGGAGCAAATGTCTGATAACCATGGATTGAAACCCCCTGCGAATCCGAGTGGAAACTAGGCAGGGTGGTTTCACTTTCCTTAAATGAAATCGCTGGGGTTTAGCGTGTCTTTTAGCGATCCGAACAGCAGCGCCCACGAAATCGCTGAATTAGGCCCATCTTTCGCGAGCGGCGTTAATCATCGCAAGAGAAATGTTCGACGCCGGGAGGGCAGTGCGCGCTTAGGCTTCTCTTGCGCGCACGGCATGTCCGGCCACGCAGCTCCGATCAACATACCCGAAACGGCGTGCCCGTTCGGTCCTCAATTCAACCGTGAGGATTCCCGTGTTCGCCGCTCTGGCCGGGAGCCGAACCGCTTCGCCCGTGTTCGCCGCCAAATCCGTTGTTTCCATTCGGATTGTTGCCGGCATTACCGACTTCCTTGTCGTTGCCGGGATTGTTCGGCACACCCTCAGCCGCTGGCGGATCCACCCCTGGAGGATCGACGCCTGGGGGATTGCCTCCCGGAGGATTGCCGATAGCGCCAACCACTTCCGGCGCTACGTTGATTTGCGGATTGGTGATCGAGCGGTCGCGGATGTCGAGTTGCGCAGTCCCGCAGGACAGGGCGAACTTCTGGAATTCACTGCGCAGGCCACGCTGATTTGCGAGCAGCGGAAACAGGTTGCGATTGCGCGTCGCCTGGAACGCGCTGACCATGGCCGCGGGTTTCTCGATACCGCTGCCGCCGACGAAAGTGTAGGTGCACGATCGATCGACGCGCTGGCACTTGCCGCCGCGATCGCAAACCGTGATTTGTCCCTGCAGCAGGGCGATGTTGGCTCCGCCATTTGCAAGTGTCACGTCGAAAGCGGTGCCGCGCACGCCGATCGATGCGTAGGGCGTCACGATCTTGTATGCCGAATGGTCGCTGGCTCCGGTGATGAACCGGAAGGCGCCCTTGGTCGCCCGGATCGTCAGTTCCGAGACCTTGTTGCTGTCCTTGTTGAAAACGAAATTGTCGACCACGACATCTGCGTTCGGACCGACAACGATCTTGGTGCCGTCGCGCAGTTCGATCTGCGCGTTGCCAGTGGCGTTTGCTTGCAGTCGTTCGTTCTCGTAGATTTCGGCCGTCGTGACGACGACGCGGGAAGCGCCTGAGACACTTCCAGTGACGATTTGGTCGGCGGATTTCGTTACACCGACAACCTCGGCCAAGGCCGGCGTCGCAAACGCGATCACCGAAACGGCAACGCAATACCGGATGCGCATCGCATCCTCCATGCCCCAACGGCACCCCAAGCCGAGCATTCTATTCTCTTTGGTGACAACTTTCGACTCAAATCGCAATAACTTGTTAACGCTCTGGCAAGCTGGTTGCATTCGGAAATTTCTTGCGACATGGTTGCGCAACGGGTTCGCGTGGCCTTTCACGAGGGCCATGAATTCCTGGTTTCGGCACTCGTGATTTTTTCGTCACTTTTCCGCTTGCAACCCTGCCGCCACCCCTATATGAACCGCCTTCCGGACCCGTGTCGCGGCGAGCCGATGAATTGGCTTGTGCGCCGCAAATTTAGTTTGTGGTACGGAATTTTCGCCGGCGCCTCAGCGAGGAAAATCGGCAGCGCAGGGCGACATCAGAGTCATTGCGGCGCGAGACGCCGGATCAGGCACGGAATTCATGGCGGCCCGAACCAATCCGTTTGCGTTTTTCCAGCAGGTGCGTGCCGAGGTTGCCAAGGTCACTTGGCCGAGCCGGCGCGAAACCGGAATCACCACGATCATGGTCTTCATTATGGTGATCCTGGCAGCAATCTACTTTCTTGCGGTCGACCAGTTGCTCGGGTTCGGCGTCGAGTTTTTGCTCGGCCTCGGCAAGTGAAGCGAGCCTGACGGCCGAGCGCGATATTAGGAACCCGGAACGCAAATGGCGCATCGTTGGTACATCGTCCATGCCTACTCGAACTTCGAGAAGAAGGTCGCGGACGCCATTGTCGAAAAGGCTCGCCAGAAAGGGCTCGCCGACAAATTCGAGACGGTGATGGTGCCGACCGAAAAGGTCGTCGAAGTCCGCCGCGGCCGCAAGGTCAATTCCGAGCGCAAGTTCTTTCCGGGCTACGTCCTCGTCAAGATGGAGCTGACGGACGATACCTATCACCTGATCAAGAATACGCCGAAAGTGACCGGCTTCCTCGGCTCAGACAACAAGCCGATGCCGATCACTGAAGGCGAGGCAATGAAAATCCTGCAGCAGGTCCAGGAGGGCGTCGAGCGGCCGAAGCCGTCGGTGACCTTCGAGATCGGCGAGCAGGTCCGCGTTTCCGATGGCCCGTTCGCGTCCTTCAACGGCTTCGTCCAGGAAGTCGATGAGGAGCGCGCCAGGGTCAAGGTCGAGGTTTCGATTTTCGGCCGCGCTACACCGGTCGATCTGGAATACGGCCAGGTCGAGAAGTTGTAGCGCAGCCGTGGCAGCGCAGCCTCTGGCGGCTGTCGAACGGCGTGGAAGGCGAGGCGGCATGCCAATCCGCCAGACCGCACCACGCCACTGCACGGTTCCGGGCACGGCCGGAACCAGACGAAAACGGCGCAATGGCGACAGCCGGATCGGCGCCCTGAGATGAGGCAGAAACGATGGCAAAGAAAGTTACCGGTTTCCTGAAGCTGCAGGTTCCGGCCGGCGCTGCCAACCCGTCGCCGCCGATCGGCCCGGCGCTCGGCCAGCGCGGGCTGAACATCATGGAATTCTGCAAGGCGTTCAACGCGCGCACGCAGGAAATGGAAAAGAGCATGCCGATCCCGGTGATCATCACGATCTACCAGGACAAGTCCTTCACCTTCGAGATGAAGCAGCCGCCGATGTCGTTCTTCCTGAAGAAGGCGGCCGGCATTGCCAGCGGCTCCAAGACGCCCGGCAAGGCTGGTTCGGTCGGCAAGGTATCGGCCAAGCAGGTGCGCGAGATAGCTGAAAAGAAGATGGCCGATCTCAACGCCGCCTCGATCGAGGCGGCGATGCGCATGGTCGAAGGCTCGGCCCGGTCGATGGGCCTGGAAGTGGTGGGGTGAGGCGATGATCGGCAAGCGCACGAAAACCGCCCGTCAGGGCATCGAACGCACCAAGCTCTATGGCCTTTCCGACGCAGTGACGATGGTCAAGCAGCGGGCGACGGCGAAATTCGACGAGACCATCGAGGTGGCGCTCAATCTCGGCGTCGACCCGCGCCATGCCGACCAAATGGTGCGCGGCGTCGTCAACCTGCCGAACGGTTCGGGCAAATCGGTCCGCGTCGCGGTCTTTGCCAGGGCGGCCAAGGCCGACGAGGCCAAGAAGGCCGGCGCCGACATTGTCGGGGCAGAGGACCTGTTCGAGATCGTCAATGGCGGCAAGATCGAATTCGACCGCTGTATCGCTACCCCCGACATGATGCCGCTGGTCGGCCGCCTTGGCAAGGTGCTCGGCCCGCGCGGCCTGATGCCGAACCCGAAGGTCGGCACCGTCACCGCCGATGTCGCCGCTGCGGTCAAGGCGTCGAAAGGCGGCGCCGTCGAGTTCCGCGTCGAAAAGGCAGGCATCATTCAGGCCGGCGTCGGCAAGGCTTCCTTCGAGGTCAAGGCGATCGAGGAGAATATCCGCGCTCTGGTCGAGGCGGTCATGAAGGCAAAACCGTCGGGCGCCAAGGGCACTTACATGAAGCGCGTGGCGGTTTCCTCGACCATGGGCCCCGGCGTCAAGGTCGACCCGACGACGCTGGCGGCGCCGGCGGACTGATTCGATTGCGGCCGCCGCCTGTTGGCGGCCGGGGAGCAAAATCCGGTGGCTTGCCGCCGGTCCTGCCGAAAGCGGCCCGAAACGGCGGCTGGAAAGTGGGGAATATCCTGTCCGAGACTGCAGGTGGAGCCTTGCGGGACGCCTCAATTGCCGGTTTGCCACATTCGAGGCGCCGGCGGCCTGCATGAGACGGGAGTTGCGGAACGGATCGTGTCGGGCTTGCCCGCACAGCCGGTTCGAACTCGTTGACCTTGCGCCGTTCCGGCCTCCCTTGCCAACGGGTCCGGACCGACCGCCAGGGGACAGGACCTGGAAGCGTCGCCCGGATGCTTCCCCCGAAAGGGGAAACGAACGGCGGCAATGTCAACCGGCGGGCCAAGCCCGCCGCAACGGAGAGACCGAAATGGAACGAGCGGAAAAGCGCGAGTTCGTCTCTACGATGAACGCGGCATTTTCGGATGCCGGCGCTATCGTCGTGGCGAGCTATGCGGGGCTCACGGTTGCCGAGATCAGCGCGTTTCGCGCGAAGGTCAAGCAGGCCGGGGGTGCCGTCAAAGTCGCAAAGAACCGCCTCGCCAAAATCGCTCTTCAGGGCACCAAGGCGGAGCCGATCGCCGGATTGTTCAAGGGGCAGACGCTTGTCTGCTACTCGGGCGACCCGGTGTCTGCGCCGAAAGCGGCCGTGGAATTCGCCAAGACCAACGAAAAATTGGTCATCATTGGCGGGGCCATGGGCGCAACCAGCCTCGACAACAAGGGCATTCAGGCGCTTGCCGCCCTGCCGTCGCTGGATGAATTGCGCGCCAGATTGCTCGGCATGCTGAGCACGCCGGCAACGCGCATCGCCCGCATCCTCAACGAGCCGGCCTCCGGGGTCGCGCGCGTGGTTGGGGCTTATGCCCGGAAGGAGCGAGGCGGCCTGAGGCCGGTTCTCGCAACCGTTGGAATTCGAACCCAAAAGGACTATATCATGGCTGATCTTACCAAAATCGTCGATGACCTGTCGAAACTGACCGTGCTGGAAGCGGCGGAGCTTTCCAAACTTCTCGAAGAAAAGTGGGGCGTGTCGGCTGCCGCGCCGGTGGCCGTGGCTGCCGTCGCCGGTGCCGGCGCTGCTGCCGCTCCGGTAGAAGAAAAGACCGAATTCGATGTCGTTCTGACTGCAGCCGGAGACAAGAAGATCGAGGTCATCAAGGAAGTCCGCGCCATCACCGGTCTTGGCCTGAAAGAGGCCAAGGATCTGGTCGAGGGCGCGCCGAAAACCGTCAAGGAAGCCATCGCCAAGGCCCAGGCCGAGGAGATGAAGAAGAAGCTCGAGGCGGCAGGCGCCAAGGTCGAGTTGAAATAACGGAGCAAGGCGCGGTTAGCCGGCCGAACTCCTGCAATTACGTTCCCGGGGTGGCGTTGCTTCCCCGGGGCCGTTTTCCAGGCGGACAAGCGAAGGATCCGCCCACAGTGTTGAATTTGCGCATGATCTCGTCGCCAGGGCAATTCCGCGTTGGTGGATCATGCGTTGAGTGTCCCAAATCCCCAGCGCCGGCGATGCCACATCCGGCGATGCTCTGAACCAGGTGGCAACGACACTGACCGGTGTCCCGGCGACCGATTGGATGGGTCCCCCGGCGACGTCATTTCGGGTGTCATACGCACTTTTGCGAGGAACACAGATGACGCAGACGAGGAAGCCCAAGGCGGAGAACTTCAATGGCCGCCGGCGTATCCGCAAGTTTTTCGGCCAGATGGCCGAAGTCGCCGAAATGCCCAACCTGATCGAGGTCCAGAAGGCCTCCTACGACCAGTTCCTGATGGTCGAAGAGCCGCAGGGCGGCCGCAAGGACGAAGGCCTGCAGGCAGTATTCAAGTCCGTGTTTCCGATTTCCGATTTCACCGGCGCGGCGATGATGGAGTTCGTCCGCTACGATTTCGAGGCGCCGAAATACGACGTCGAGGAATGCCGCCAGCGCGACATGACCTATTCGGCGCCGCTCAAGGTGACGCTGCGCCTGATCGTGTTCGATATCGACGAGGAAACCCAGGCCAAGTCGATCAAGAACATGAAGGAGCAGGATGTCTACATGGGCGACATGCCGCTCATGACTGACAACGGCACCTTCATCATCAACGGCACAGAGCGCGTCATCGTTTCGCAGATGCACCGCTCGCCGGGCGTGTTCTTCGACCACGACAAGGGCAAGACCCATTCTTCCGGCAAATTGCTGTTTGCCGCCCGCGTCATTCCCTATCGCGGTTCCTGGCTCGACATCGAATTCGATGCCAAGGACATCGTCCATGCCCGCATCGACCGGCGCCGCAAGATTCCGGCAACCTCGCTGCTGATGGCGCTCGGCCTTGACGGCGAGCAGATCCTGTCGACCTTCTATACGCACTCGACGCTGACGCGCGATGGCGAAGGCTGGAAATTGCCGTTCGTCGCGGATTCGTGGCGCGGCACAAAGGCAGAATTCGATCTTGTCGACGCCAAGACTGGCAAGGTCGTCGTCGAGCAGGGCAAGAAGCTGACGGCCAAGATCCTCAAGCAATTGCCCGAAAAGGGCGTCAAGACGCTGCATATGGTCAACGAGCAGCTGGTCGGCCGCTACGTCGCCCAGGACATCGTCAACGCCAAGACCGGCGAGATCTATCTGGAGGCCGGCGAAGAGCTCGAGGAAAAGTACGATCGAGACGCTGCTGGAGGCCGGCATCAAACAGTTGCCGCTGCTCGACATCGATCATGTCAACATCGGCGCCTACATCCGCAACACACTTTCCGTCGACAAGAACCAGTCGCGCCAGGATGCCCTGTTCGACGTCTATCGCGTCATGCGCCCGGGCGAGCCGCCGACGATGGAAACCGCCGAGGCGATGTTCAAGTCGCTGTTCTTCGATCCCGAGCGCTACGACCTTTCGGCCGTCGGCCGGGTCAAGATGAACATGCGTGTCGGTCTCGATGCCGAGGATACCGTGCGTGTCCTGCGCAAGGAAGACATCCTGGCAATCGTCAAGATGCTGGTCGAATTGCGCGACGGTCGCGGCGAAGATCGACGACATCGACAATCTCGGCAACCGCCGGGTGCGTTCGGTCGGCGAATTGATGGAGAACCAGTATCGGCTCGGCCTCCTGCGCATGGAGCGCGCCATCAAGGAGCGCATGAGTTCTATCGACGTCGACACTGTCATGCCGCAGGACCTGATCAACGCCAAGCCTGCTGCCGCGGCCGTGCGCGAGTTCTTCGGCTCCTCGCAACTGTCGCAGTTCATGGACCAGACCAATCCGCTTGTCGGAGATCACGCACAAGCGGCGTCTGTCGGCGCTCGGGCCAGGCGGCCTTACCCGCGAACGGGCGGGCTTCGAGGTCCGTGACGTGCATCCGACGCACTACGGCCGCATCTGCCCGATCGAGACACCGGAAGGCCCGAACATCGGCCTAATCAACTCGCTGGCAACCTTCGCGCGCGTCAACAAATACGGGTTCATCGAGAGTCCGTATCGCAAGATCGTGCACGGCAAGGTCACCGAAGAGGTCGTCTACCTTTCGGCGATGGAGGAAGCGCGCTTCAATGTCGCGCAGGCCAACGCGAAGCTGAAGCCGAACGGCAGTTTCGCCGAGGAATTCGTCGTCTGCCGCCATGCCGGCGATGTCATCATGGTGCCGCGCGACAACGTCGACCTGATGGACGTTTCGCCCAAGCAACTGGTTTCGGTTGCCGCGGCGCTCATTCCGTTCCTGGAAAACGACGACGCCAACCGCGCGCTGATGGGTTCGAACATGCAGCGCCAGGCAGTACCGCTGGTTCGCGCCGAAGCGCCTTTCGTCGGCACCGGCATGGAATCGGTCGTTGCCAGCGACTCCGGCGCCTCGATCGAGGCCCGCCGAGGCGGCGTCGTCGACCAGGTCGACGCCACCCGCATCGTCGTGCGCGCTACCGAGGACCTCGATCCGTCGAAGTCCGGCGTCGACATCTACCGCCTGCAGAAATACCAGCGCTCCAATCAGTCGACCTGCATCAACCAACGCCCCCTGGTCAGTGTTGGCGACGTGGTGGCGCGCGGCGACATCATCGCCGATGGTCCGTCGACCGATCTTGGCGATCTGGCCCTCGGCCGCAACGCCCTCGTCGCGTTCATGCCGTGGAATGGCTACAACTTCGAGGATTCGATCCTGCTGTCGGAGCGCATCGTTCGCGACGACGTCTTCACTTCGATCCATATCGAGGAATTCGAGGTGATGGCGCGCGACACCAAGCTCGGGCCGGAAGAAATTACCCGCGACATCCCCAATGTCTCCGAAGAGGTTTTGAAGAACCTCGACGAGGCCGGCATCGTCTATATCGGCGCCGAAGTGGGGCCGGGCGACATCCTCTGCGGCAAGATCACGCCGAAGGGCGAAAGCCCGATGACGCCGGAAGAAAAGCTGCTGCGCGCCATCTTCGGCGAAAAGGCGTCCGACGTTCGCGACACCTCGTTGCGCATGCCGCCGGGCGCTTACGGCACGGTCGTCGAAGTGCGCGTCTTCAACCGCCACGGCGTCGAGAAGGACGAGCGCGCCATGGCGATCGAGCGCGAGGAAATCGAGAAACTCGCCAAAGACCGAGATGACGAGCAATCGATCCTCGATCGCAACGTCTATGGCCGCCTCGCCGACATGCTGAAGAACAAGGAGCCGGTTTCCGGCCCCAAGGGCTTCAAGAAGGGCACCAAGGTCAACGCCGAAATGATGGGTGAATACCCGCGTTCGCAGTGGTGGCACTTTGCCGTCGCCGACGAGAAGCTGCAGGGCCGCATCGAGGCATTGCGCAATCAGTACGACGAATCCAAGAAAGCGCTGGAAGCGCGCTTCATGGACAAGGTCGAGAAGCTGCAGCGGGGCGACGAATTGCCGCCGGGCGTGATGAAGACCGTCAAGGTCTTCGTTGCCGTCAAGCGCAAGATTCAGCCCGGCGACAAGATGGCCGGCCGCCATGGCAACAAGGGCGTGGTGTCGCGCATCGTGCCGATCGAGGACATGCCGTTCCTCGAGGATGGCACGCATGTCGACATCGTGCTCAACCCGCTCGGCGTGCCGAGCCGCATGAATGTTGGCCAAATTCTCGAAACCCATCTCGGCTGGGCTTGTGCCGGCATGGGTCGGCGCATCGGCGAGTTGGTCGATGGGTACAAGGCCAATGCCAACATCAAGGCGCTGCGCAAGACGGTGGAAGGCATCTTTGCCGGCAACGAGCGCAACGAACGTGTTAGCGAATTCGACGACGATTCGATCTTGCGGCTGTCGGAACAGATGCGCCGCGGCGTCTCGATCGCGACACCGGTCTTCGACGGCGCCCATGAAGCCGACATCGTCAAGATGCTCGAACAGGCTGGTCTCGATTCCTCCGGCCAGTCGACCGTCTATGACGGTCGTACGGGTGAATCCTTCGACCGCAAGGTGACCGTCGGCTACATCTACATGCTGAAGCTGCACCACCTGGTCGACGACAAGATCCATGCCCGTTCGATCGGACCGTACTCGCTCGTTACCCAGCAGCCGCTAGGCGGCAAGGCGCAGTTCGGCGGCCAGCGTTTCGGCGAGATGGAGGTGTGGGCGCTCGAAGCCTATGGCGCCGCATACACCTTGCAGGAAATGCTGACGGTGAAATCGGACGACGTCGCCGGCCGCACCAAGGTCTATGAGGCGATCGTTCGCGGCGACGACACGTTCGAGGCCGGCATTCCCGAGAGCTTCAACGTGCTCGTCAAGGAAATGCGCTCGCTCGGCCTCAATGTCGAATTGGCCAACACCGCGCCGCCGCCGAATGCGCCGCAGGAACTGCCGGACGCAGCCGAGTAAATCGCGGCGGAGCGGCGTAAGGCGCCGCTCCGCCCAACTTCGCGGCAGGAGCGCCGCTTTGTAGCCAAGCAATCGCCGGCCGCCCGCTTCGGGGCGCCGGAACAGGGGTTCCCTCCCGAACCCCGCCAGGAGACGCCCGATGAACCAAGAAATCATGCATCTCTTCAACAATCCCGCGGCATCGCAGAATTTCGATTCGATCCGCATCTCGATCGCCTCGCCGGAAAAGATTCGCTCCTGGTCGCAGGGCGAAATCCGCAAGCCCGAGACGATCAACTACCGCACCTTCAAGCCCGAGCGCGACGGCTTGTTCTGCGCCCGCATCTTCGGTCCGGTGAAGGACTACGAGTGCTTGTGCGGCAAGTACAAGCGGATGAAGTTCAAGGGCGTCATCTGCGAGAAGTGCGGCGTCGAGGTGACGCTTGCGCGCGTGCGCCGCGAGCGGATGGGCCATATCGAGCTCGCCGCGCCGGTCGCCCATATCTGGTTCCTGAAGTCGCTGCCCTCGCGCATCGGCACGTTGCTCGAGATGACGCTGAAAGACCTTGAGCGCATTCTCTATTTCGAGAATTACATCGTCACCGAGCCTGGCCTGACGGCGCTGAAGGAGCTTCAGCTGCTGTCGGAGGAAGACTATTTCCGCGCCATGGACGAATATGGCGAGGATTCGTTCACCGCCATGATCGGCGCCGAGGCGATCCACGAATTGCTTGCCGGCATGGACCTGCCGAAGCTCGCCGGCCAATTGCGCGAGGATTTGGCCGCGACGAGTTCCGACCTCAAGCAGAAGAAGCTGACCAAGCGGCTGAAGGTCGTCGAATCCTTCATCGAGTTCCGGCAATCGCCCCGAATGGATGATCATGAAGATCATCCCGGTAATCCCGCCCGACTTGCGCCCGCTGGTGCCGCTCGACGGCGGCCGCTTTGCGACTTCGGACCTGAACGATCTCTACCGCCGCGTCATCAACCGAAACAACCGCCTGAAGCGGCTGATCGAGTTGCGCGCGCCCGATATCATCATCCGCAACGAGAAGCGCATGCTGCAGGAGGCCGTCGACGCACTGTTCGACAACGGCCGCCGCGGGCGCGTCATCACCGGCGCCAACAAGCGGCCGCTGAAATCCTTGTCGGACATGCTCAAGGGCAAGCAAGGCCGCTTCCGCCAGAACCTGCTCGGCAAGCGCGTCGACTATTCCGGTCGTTCGGTCATCGTCACCGGGCCGGAACTGAAATTGCACCAGTGCGGCCTGCCCAAGAAGATGGCGCTCGAACTGTTCAAGCCGTTCATCTACTCGCGGCTTGACGCCAAAGGCCTGTCTTCGACAGTCAAACAGGCCAAGAAGCTGGTCGAAAAGGAAAAGCCGGAAGTCTGGGATATCCTCGATGAGGTCATTCGCGAACATCCGGTGCTGCTGAACCGAGCCCCGACGCTGCATCGCCTCGGCATCCAGGCGTTCGAGCCGGTGCTGATCGAGGGCAAGGCGATCCAGCTTCACCCGCTGGTCTGCGCCGCCTTCAATGCCGACTTCGACGGCGACCAGATGGCGGTCCACATTCCGCTGTCGCTGGAGGCCCAGCTCGAAGCCCGCGTACTGATGATGTCGACCAACAACATCCTGCACCCGGCCAACGGCGCCCCGATCATCGTGCCGAGCCAGGACATGGTGCTCGGCCTCTATTACCTGTCGATCGCCGCCGAGAACGAGCCCGGCCAGGGTATGGCCTTTTCCGATATGGGAGAACTGCACCACGCGCTCGAAAGCGGAGCCGTGACCCTGCATTCCAAAGTGCGTGGACGCTTCAAGACGGTCGACGCCAAGGGCAAGCCGGTTTCGAAAATCTACGAGACGACTCCGGGCCGCATGATCGTCGGAGAGTTGCTGCCGAAGAACGTCAACGTGCCATTCGACGTCTGCAACACCGAAATGACCAAGAAAAACATCTCCAAAGTGATCGACCTGGTCTATCGCCACTGCGGCCAGAAAGAGACGGTGATTTTCTGCGACCGGATCATGGCGCTCGGCTTCAGCCATGCCTGCAAGGCCGGCATTTCGTTCGGCAAGGACGACATGGTGATCCCCGACGCCAAGGCCAAGCTGGTCGCCGACACCGATTCGCTCGTCAAGGAATACGAGCAGCAATACAATGACGGCCTCATCACCCAGGGCGAGAAGTACAACAAGGTTGTGGACGCCTGGGGCAAGTGCGGCGACAAGGTCGCCGACGAGATGATGCGCAGCATCCGCGCAGTGGAAGTTGACGAAAAGTCTGGCCGCCAGAAGCCGATGAACTCGATCTTCATGATGAGCCACTCCGGCGCCCGCGGCTCGCCGACGCAGATGAAGCAGCTCGCAGGCATGCGCGGCCTGATGGCGAAGCCGTCGGGCGAGATCATCGAGACGCCGATCATCTCCAACTTCAAGGAGGGGCTGACGGTTCTCGAGTACTTCAACTCGACGCACGGCGCCCGCAAGGGCCTGGCAGATACCGCGTTGAAGACGGCCAACTCCGGCTACCTGACGCGCCGCCTTGTCGACGTCGCCCAGGATTGCATCGTGACCGAGCCCGATTGCGGCACCGACGCCGGCCTGACCATGCAGGCGGTGGTCGATGCCGGGCAGGTTGTCGCCTCGCTCGGCATGCGCATTCTCGGTCGTACCACGGCCGAGGACGTCGTCCATCCGGAAACCGGCAAAGTGGTCCTCAAGGCTCATTCGCTGATTTCCGAGCCCGACGTCGATGCCATCGAAACCGCTGGCGTCAAGCGCGTCCGAATTCGCTCGGCGCTGACTTGCGAGACACAGACCGGTATTTGCGCGATGTGCTATGGCCGCGATCTGGCGCGTGGCACTCCGGTCAATATGGGCGAAGCGGTCGGCGTCATCGCGGCGCAGTCGATCGGCGAACCGGGCACGCAATTGACGATGCGCACCTTCCACATCGGCGGCGCGGCGCAGGTTGTCGACCAGTCGTTCATCGAAGCTTCCTACGAAGGCAAGGTCAGGTTGCGCAACTCCAACATCGTGAAGGATTCGACCGGTGCCGTGATGGTGATGGGCCGCAACATGGCCGTGGTCATCGAGGACGCCAAGGGCATCGAGCGCGCCAGCCACCGCATCACCTACGGTTCGCGCCTTCTGGTCGGCAACGGCGACAAGGTCAAACAGGGCCAGCGCCTAGCCGAGTGGGACCCCTACACGCGTCCGATCCTGACCGATGTCGCCGGCACCGTTGATTTCGAGGACGTCGTCGACGGCCTGTCGATCTCGGAAACGACCGACGAATCGACCGGCATCACCAAGCGCGTCGTGCTCGATTGGCGTGCCAACCCGCGCGGCGCCAACCTGCGTCCGGCAATCGTCATCAAGGACGCCAAGGGCAAGATCGCCCGTCAGCACAAGGGCGGGGAAGCCCGCTTCTTCCTGTCGGTCGACGCGATCCTGTCGGTGGAGCCCGGTTCGCAGATGTCGGCCGGTGACGTGCTCGCGCGTATCCCGATGGAAAGCGCCAAGACCAAGGACATCACCGGCGGCCTGCCGCGGGTGGCGGAATTGTTCGAGGCGCGCCGGCCCAAGGATCACGCGATCCTGGCGGCCATCGACGGAACCATTCGCCTTGGCCGCGATTACAAGAACAAGCGCCGGATCATCATCGAGCCGCACGATTCGACGCTCGAGCCGGTCGAATACCTGATCCCCAAAGGCAAGCCGTTCCATCTCCAGGAAGGCGACACCGTGGAGAAGGGCGACTACATCATGGACGGCAATCCGGCGCCGCATGACATCCTTGCGATCAAGGGAGTCGAGGCGCTGGCAAGCTATCTCGTCAACGAGATCCAGGAAGTCTACCGCCTGCAGGGCGTCGTCATCAACGACAAGCATATCGAGGTCATCGTGCGCCAAATGCTGCAGAAGGTGGAAATCAACGATGCCGGCGATTCCGGCCTGATCTCCGGCGAGCAACTCGACAAGCTGGAATTGGACCTGCTCAACGAGCGTCTGGTGGAGGACGGCAAGAAGCCGGCCACCTCGAGCCCGGTGCTGCTCGGTATTACCAAGGCGAGCCTGCAAACGCGCTCGTTCATCTCGGCGGCCTCGTTCCAGGAGACGACACGGGTGCTAACCGAGGCGGCGGTTGCCGGCAAGAGCGACGCGCTCGAGGGCTTGAAGGAAAACGTCATCGTTGGCCGCCTGATCCCGGCGGGTACCGGCGGCGTCATCTCCAAGATCCGGCGCCTGGCCAGCCAGCGCGACGACCTCATCATCGAGGAACGCCGCAAGATCGCCGACCAGGCGCCCCTGCTGGAGACCGGCAAGGCCGCCGAATAGAGACCATTCGCGCCTGGCCGGAAGAATCCTTCCGGCCAGGCACGAATTCCGCGCATTTCTTGCGGTTCGGTGGCTTGACGCGGTAGCCGCTACCCACTATTACCCCGCCCCAACAGACCGATGTGAGCCACATTCATGTCCCAGGAGCGCCCCGTTCCGGACCGGAAGGCTCAAACAAGGCCTGCACTGCAGATGCTTTGAAATACAGGCGCATGACCGGGTAACCGGTCCTCTGCTTTGCGAAGGCTCCTCCGCATGGGCAACAAACGCCCCGGTGTGAGCCTTTGATGCATGTCTGGCATCTGCGCCACGAATTGTTTGGAACGATTTTACCCGCCCCTCCAGACATCAGGATTGCGGGAAGCGACGACGACAAGAGGTCAGGGCTGCAATGCCAACCGTCAACCAGTTGATCCGCAAGCCGCGCCAGCCGGCGATTTATCGCAACAAGGTGCCGGCGATGCAGTCGTGCCCGCAGAAGCGTGGCGTGTGCACACGCGTCTATACGACGACGCCGAAGAAGCCGAACTCGGCGTTGCGCAAGGTTGCCAAGATACGCCTGACCAACGGTTTTGAGGTCATCGGCTATATTCCGGGCGAGGGCCACAACCTGCAGGAACACTCCGTCGTCATGATCCGCGGCGGCCGCGTCAAGGATTTGCCGGGCGTGCGCTACCACATCATTCGCGGCGTGCTCGATACCCAGGGCGTCAAGAACCGCAAGCAGCGCCGTTCCAAATACGGCGCCAAGCGTCCGAAGTGATCTGAGCGCAGCGAAGATCATCCCGGGCGAGCGAAGCGAGACCCGGGATCGCGATAGAAAACAGAGAGCTAGAGCCAATGTCCCGCCGCCACGCCGCAGAAAAGCGCGAAGTCAACCCGGACCCGAAGTTCGGCGATATCGTCGTCACCAAGTTCATGAATGCCCTGATGTTCGAGGGCAAGAAATCGGTTGCCGAGAAGATCGTCTACGGCGCTCTCGACACCATCGAGCAGAAGACCCGCCAGAACCCGATCGAAGTCTTTCCGCCAGGCGATTTCCAATGTCGCCCCGCATGTAGAAGTCCGCTCGCGCCGCGTCGGTGGCGCCACCTACCAGGTGCCGGTCGAGGTTCGCATCGAGCGCCGCCAGGCGCTGGCGATCCGCTGGCTGATCAACGCCGCGCGCAGCCGCAACGAGCAGACAATGGTTGGCCGCCTGTCGGGTGAACTGATGGATGCGGCCAACAATCGCGGCTCCGCCGTCAAGAAGCGCGAAGACACCCACAAGATGGCGGACGCCAACAAGGCGTTCTCGCACTATCGCTGGTAAGGCGCCGGAAAAGGATAAACGGAAGCGTCGTCTGCTTCTGAAGCAAGGTTTCGCGACATGCCCCGCCAATTCAAAATCGAGGACTATCGCAATTTCGGCATCATGGCCCACATCGATGCCGGAAAGACGACGACGACCGAGCGCGTCCTCTATTATACCGGCAAGTCCCACAAGATCGGCGAAGTCCATGACGGCGCTGCGACCATGGACTGGATGGAGCAGGAGCAGGAACGCGGCATCACCATCACCTCGGCGGCGACAACGACCTTCTGGAAGGGGCGCGACGGCAAGATGCGCCGCTTCAACATCATCGACACGCCCGGCCACGTCGACTTTCACCATCGAGGTCGAACGCTCGCTGCGCGTGCTCGACGGCGCCATTGCGCTGCTCGATGCCAACGCCGGTGTCGAGCCGCAGACGGAAACCGTGTGGCGCCAGGCCGACAAGTACATCGTCCCGCGCATGATCTTCTGCAACAAGATGGACAAGATCGGCGCCGATTTCTACCGATCCGTCGACATGGTCAAGTCGCGCCTCGGCGCCACCCCGGTGGTGATGCAATTGCCGATCGGCGCCGAGAACGAATTCAAGGGCGTCATCGACCTGATCGAGATGAATGCCCTGGTGTGGCAAGAAGAAACGCTTGGTGCCGCCTGGGATGTCGTCGAAATTCCGGCGGACATGAAGGAAAAGGCCGAGCAGTTTCGCGAGAAGCTGATCGAGACGGCTGTCGACGTCGACGAGGGCGCGACGGAGCGCTACCTTGAGGGCAAAATGCCCGACAACGACGAGATCCGCGCGCTCGTCCGCCGCGGCACGATCGACGTGAAGTTCTTCCCGATGTTCTGCGGCTCCGCCTTCAAGAACAAGGGCGTCCAGCCGCTTCTCGACGGCGTCGTCGACTACCTGCCGAGCCCGGCCGATATCCCGCCGGTCAAGGGCATCGATGTCAAGACCGAGCAGGAAGCCACGCGCAAGCCCGACGACGCCGAACCGCTGTCGATGCTCGCCTTCAAGATCATGAACGACCCGTTCGTCGGCTCGCTGACGTTCTGTCGCATCTATTCGGGCAAGCTCGTCAAGGGCACGAGCCTGGCCAACACCGTCAAGGACAAGCGCGAGCGCATCGGCCGCATGCTCCAGATGCACGCCAATTCGCGCGAGGACATCGACGAAGCTTTTGCCGGCGATATCGTCGCGCTCGCCGGCCTCAAGGAAGTGACCACGGGCGACACCCTGTGCGATCCGCTGAAGCCGATCATCCTGGAACGCATGGAATTCCCCGAGCCGGTGATCCAGATCGCGATCGAGCCGAAGACCAAGGCCGACCAGGAAAAGATGGGCATGGCGCTCAATCGCCTTGCCGCCGAAGACCCGTCGTTCCGCGTCAAGACCGACGAGGAATCCGGCCAGACAATCATCGCCGGCATGGGCGAATTGCATCTCGACATCATCGTCGACCGCATGCGCCGCGAGTTCAAGGTCGAAGCCAATATCGGCGCGCCGCAGGTTGCCTATCGCGAGACGATCACGCGCAGTCACACCGAGGACTATACGCACAAGAAACAGTCGGGCGGCTCGGGCCAGTTCGCCCGCGTCAAGATCACCTTCGAGCCCAATCCCGAGACCGAGGAGTTCGTATTCGAATCCAAGGTCGTCGGCGGTACGGTGCCGAGGGAGTATATCCCCGGCGTCCAGAAGGGCCTCGAGAGCGTGCTCAATTCAGGCCCGCTCGCCGGCTTCCCGATGCTCGGCGTCAAGGCGACGCTGATCGACGGCGCCTATCATGACGTCGATTCAAGCGCGCTCGCTTTCGAGATCGCCAGTCGCGCCTGCTTCCGCGATGCTGCCAAGAAGGCCGGCGCGCAACTTCTCGAGCCGATCATGAAGGTCGAGGTGGTGACGCCGGAAGATTACGTCGGCGATGTTATCGGCGATCTCAACTCGCGGCGCGGCCAGATCCAGGGCCAGGAAATGCGCGGCGTCGCCACGGTCATCAACGCCAACGTGCCGCTCGCCAACATGTTCAAGTATGTCGACACTCTGCGTTCGATGAGCCAGGGGCGTGCCCAGTACACCATGCAGTTTGACCACTACGCGCCTGTGCCGAACGCCGTGTCACAGGAAATCCAGGCGAAATTCGCCGGTTGACGAAATCAACCTCAACCTTGAGCCCGTAGGAAACGGAGAGCCCAAATGGCAAAGGAAAAATTCCAACGCACCAAGCCGCATTGCAACATCGGCACGATCGGGCATGTCGATCATGGCAAGACGACGCTGACGGCTGCGATCACCAAATATTTTGGCGAGTTCAAGGCTTATGACCAGATCGATGCGGCGCCCGAGGAAAAGGCACGTGGCATCACGATTTCGACGGCGCATGTCGAATACGAAACCGAAAAGCGCCATTACGCTCACGTCGACTGCCCCGGTCATGCCGACTATGTGAAGAACATGATCACCGGCGCCGCGCAGATGGACGGCGCCATTCTTGTCGTCTCGGCTGCCGACGGCCCGATGCCTCAGACCCGCGAGCACATCCTGCTCGCCCGCCAGGTCGGCGTTCCGGCGATCGTCGTCTACATGAACAAGGTCGACCAGGTCGACGATCCCGAATTGCTCGAGCTCGTCGAGATGGAAGTGCGCGAGCTATTGTCGAAATACGAGTTCCCCGGCGACGACATTCCGATCATCAAGGGCTCGGCGCTGCATGCGATGAACGGCACCAATCCGGAGATCGGCGAAAACTCCGTGCGCGCGCTGCTCAAGGCGGTCGACGACTATATTCCGCAGCCGGTGCGCCCGATCGACCAGCCGTTCTTGCTGCCGATCGAGGACGTGTTCTCGATTTCCGGCCGCGGCACCGTCGTTACCGGCCGCGTCGAACGTGGCGTCGTCAAGGTTGGCGACGAACTCGAGATCGTCGGCATCCGCGACACCACCAAGACGGTCTGCACTGGCGTCGAGATGTTCCGCAAGCTGCTCGATCAGGGCGAGGCCGGCGACAATATCGGCGCGCTGTTGCGCGGCGTCGACCGCGAAGGCGTCGAGCGTGGCCAAGTGCTTGCCAAGCCCGGTTCGGTTAAGCCGCACAAGAAGTTCAAGGCCGAGATTTATGTATTGACCAAGGAGGAGGGCGGCCGTCACACGCCGTTCTTTACCAACTATCGGCCGCAGTTCTATTTCCGCACCACCGATGTTACCGGCGTCGTGACCCTGCCGCAGGGGACCGAAATGGTCATGCCCGGCGACAACGTCTCCATCGACGTCGAACTGATCGTGCCGATTGCCATGGAAGACAAGCTGCGCTTCGCCATTCGCGAAGGCGGCCGTACTGTCGGCTCGGGCATTGTCGCGCAGATCATGGAGTAAATAATCGCGGCGGCGGTTGCGACCGCCGCCACTTGCCGGCCCGATGGCGGATCTTAATCGGGCCGGATCGTAGTCGGAATGCGGCGGCGCCGGTAATCGGCCCGCCATTTAAAGGCGCAAGTTTATGAACGGCCAGAACATCCGAATTCGTCTCAAGGCGTTCGATCACCGAGTGCTCGACGCGTCGACGAAGGAAATCGTGTCGACGGCGAAGCGCACCGGTGCGCAGGTTCGCGGCCCGGTTCCGTTGCCGACGCGCATCGAGAAGTTCACCGTGAACCGCTCGCCGCATGTCGACAAGAAGAGCCGCGAGCAATTCGAGATGCGCACGCACAAGCGTCTGCTCGATATCGTCGATCCGACGCCGCAGACCGTCGATGCACTGATGAAGCTCGACCTGTCGGCCGGTGTCGATGTCGAGATCAAGTTGTAGGGAGTTGTTCGTTTTTAGTGGTTCGTCATTCGTGAGCACTCAACCGAACGACGACCGACGACCGACCAACAACGAAACCGAAAGATGAACCGATGCGTTCAGGTGTAATTGCACAAAAGCTGGGAATGACCCGCATCTACACCGATGCTGGTGAGCAGGTCCCAGTTACCGTGCTGAAGGTCGACGGCCTGCAGGTCGTCGCCCAGCGCACGCAGGAGAAGAACGGCTACACCGCCGTCCAGCTCGGCGCCGGTCTCGCCAAGGTCAAGAACACGCCAAAGGCAGCACGCGGCCATTTTGCCGCCGCCAAGGTCGAGCCGAAGCGCAAGGTTGCCGAATTCCGTGTCAGCGCCGACAACCTCATCGATATCGGCGCCGAGATCACGGCCAATCATTTCGTCGAGGGTCAACTCGTCGATGTCACCGGCACCAGCATCGGCAAGGGTTTTGCCGGCGTTATCAAGCGCCATAATTTCGGCGGCCTGCGCGCCACGCACGGCGTTTCCGTCTCACACCGTTCGCACGGCTCGACCGGCAACCGCCAGGATCCGGGCCGCGTCTTCAAGAACAAGAAAATGGCCGGTCATATGGGCCAGGTCCGCGTTACCACGCAGAATCTGCGGGTCGTGCGCACCGACGTCGACCGCGGTCTGATCCTGATCCGCGGCGCCGTTCCGGGCGCCAAGGGTTCCTGGATCCTCGTCCGCGACGCGGTCAAGGCGCCGGCTCCGGAAAATGCGCCGAAGCCCGCCGCGGTCCGTGCGGTGGCAGCGGCGGCACAGGCCGAGCCAACCGTCGCCCCGGCCGCCGAGGGAGGCAATTCCTGATGGAACTCAAGATCACAACCCTCGACGGCAAGGCGTCGGGAAAGATCGATGTCTCGGACGCGATCTTCGGCCTTGAGCCACGCGCCGACATCCTTGGCCGGATGGTCAATTATCAGCTCGCCAAGCGCCGTGCCGGTACCCACGCCGTGCAGAACCGCTCCGATGTCAGCCGCACCGGCGCCAAGATGTACAAGCAGAAGGGCACCGGCCGCGCCCGCCATCACTCGGCCCGCGCGCCGCAGTTTCGCGGCGGCGGCCGTGCTTTCGGGCCGGTCGTGCGCGATCACGCCATCGATCTGCCCAAGAAGGTTCGCGCCCTGGCGATGAAGCACGCGCTGTCGTCCAAGGTGAAAGCCGGCGCAGTGGTCGTCGTCGACGAATTGAGCGCCAAGGAGCCGAAGACCGCCGCGCTCAAGAGCCGGCTGGCCAAACTCGGCCTGAAGGATGCGCTTTTCATCGGCGGCGCCGAACTCGACGCCAATTTCCGCCTGGCGGCGCGCAACATTCCGCACCTCGACGTGCTGCCGGTGCAGGGTCTCAACGTCTACGACATTCTGCGGCGTCATACGCTGGTGCTGTCGAAAGCGGCAATCGAGGCGATCGAGGCGCGTTTCAACGGAGCAGGCAAATGACCGATCTGCGCCATTACGACGTGATCGTCGCTCCGGTGATCACGGAAAAATCGACCATGGCTTCGGAAGCCAATCAGGTCGTCTTCAAGGTTGCGCCGGGGGCGACCAAGCCGGAGATCAAGAAGGCCGTAGAGGCGCTGTTCAACGTCAAGGTCAAGGCCGTCAACACGGTCGTCCGCAAGGGAAAGAACAGGCGCTTTCGCGGTTTCCTCGGCCGCCAGAGCGATACCAAGCGCGCGGTCGTGACGCTCGTCGAGGGTCATTCGATCGACGTGACGACAGGCCTCTAGGAGCGGGAAGGGCAGGACCATGGCACTGAAAACCTACGTTCCGACGACGCCGAGCCAGCGCCAGCTGGTGATGGTCGACCGTTCCGAACTGTGGAAGGGCAAGGCGGTCAAGGAACTGACCGAGGGCCTGATTTCGCAGGGCGGGCGCAACAATCTCGGCCGCATCACCGTGCGGTTCCGCGGCGGCGGCCACAAGCGCACGTATCGCATCGTCGATTTCAAGCGCCGCAAATGGGATGTCGAAGCGACCGTCGAGCGGCTCGAATACGATCCCAACCGCACCGCCTTCATCGCGCTGGTCAAATATGCCGATGGCGAACTGGCCTATATCCTGGCGCCGCAGCGCCTCGCCAAGGGTGACAAGGTCGTTGCCGGCGCAACCTGCGACGTCAAACCCGGCAACGCCATGCTGCTGCGCTCGATGCCGATCGGCACGATCGTCCACAATGTCGAGATGAAGGCGCAAAAAGGCGGCCAGATCGCCCGCTCCGCCGGTTCCTACGCCCAGGTGGTCGGCCGCGACGGCGCCTACGCGATCCTGCGGCTGAATTCCGGCGAACAACGTCTCGTCCACGGTAGCTGCATGGCGACCGTCGGCGCGGTTTCCAATCCCGACCACCTCAATATCTCGATCGGCAAGGCCGGCCGCAAGCGCTGGCTGGGCCGGCGCCCGCACAATCGCGGCGTTACCATGAACCCGGTCGATCATCCGCATGGCGGCGGCGAAGGCCGTACTTCCGGCGGCCGTCATCCGGTCACTCCCTGGGGCAAGCCGACCAAGGGAAAGAAGACCCGCACCAACAAGACTTCCGGCAAGTTCATCATGCGCTCGCGGCACGAGCGCAAGAAAAAGTAAGGGACAGGCAACGTGGCGCGTTCAACCTGGAAAGGGCCGTTCGTCGACGGCTATCTGTTCAAGAAGGCGGAGAAGGTTCGCGAAGGCGGCCGCAACGAGGTCATCAAGACCTGGAGCCGACGCTCGACCGTCCTGCCGCAGTTCGTAGGCCTGACCTTCGGCGTCTATAACGGTCGCAAGCACGTTCCGGTTCTCGTCAGCGAGGACATGGTCGGCCACAAGCTCGGCGAATTTTCGCCGACCCGCACCTTTCATGGCCACAGCGGCGACAGGAAGGCCAAGAGGGTCTGAAGATGGGCAAGCAGAAGCATCCTCGCGTACTCGGCGACAACGAAGCCAAGGCCGTGACGCGCACCATCCGGGTCAGCCCGCAGAAACTTAACCTCGTTGCCCAGCTGATCCGCGGCAAGAAGGTTCAGACGGCTTTGGCCGACCTGACGTTTTCGCGCAAGCGCATCGCCGGCACCGTCAAGAAGACACTCGAATTGGCCGTCGCCAATGCCGAAAACAACCACGATCTCGACGTCGACAGCCTCGTCGTCGCCGAAGCCTTCGTCGGCAAGTCGATCGTCATGAAACGCTTCCATGTCCGCGGCCGCGGCCGCACCTCGCGCATCCTGCGTCCGTTTTCGCACCTGACGATCATCGTGCGCCAAGTCCAAGAGGAGGCCGCCTGATGGGCCAGAAGATCAACCCGACCGGCATGCGCCTTGGTGTCAATCGCACCTGGGATTCGCGTTGGTTTGCCAATCGCAGCGAATATGGCCGGCTCCTGCACGAGGACCTTGCGATCCGCGCCTATCTCGAAAAGGAGCTCGCCTCCGCCTCGATCGCCAAGGTCGTCATCGAGCGTCCGCACAAGAAATGCCGTGTTACCATCCACTCGGCCCGGCCCGGCATCATCATCGGCAAGAAGGGTGCCGACATCGAAAAACTGCGCAAGCATCTTTCGACGATGACCGCCTCCGAGGTCCACATCAACATCGTCGAGGTGCGCAAGCCCGAAATTGATGCCCGCATCGTGGCCCAGTCGATCGCCCAGCAACTCGAACGTCGCGTCGCCTTTCGCCGCGCGATGAAGCGCGCCGTCCAGACGGCGATGCGCCTCGGCGCGCTCGGCATCCGCATCAATTGCTCTGGCCGTCTTGGCGGCTCCGAAATTGCCCGCATGGAGTGGTATCGCGAAGGTCGCGTGCCGCTGCACACGCTGCGCGCCGACATCGATTACGGCACCGCCGAAGCGCTGACCGCCTATGGCGTGTGCGGCGTCAAGGTGTGGGTTTTCAAGGGCGAGATCCTCGAACACGACCCGATGGCGTCCGAGCGTCGCTCGCTCGAAGGCCAGGAACATGGCGGCAGCGGCCGGCGCCAGGCGGCGGCGTGACCGGGCCGATACGGACAACGAAAGACTGAACCATGCTGCAGCCCAAGCGCACCAAATTCCGCAAGCAGTTCAAGGGACGCATTCACGGCGCCTCCAAGGGCGGTACGGCGCTGAATTTCGGCGCCTTCGGCCTGAAGGCGACGGAACCGGAACGTATCACCGCGCGTCAGATCGAGGCGGCGCGGCGCGCCATCACCCGCCAGATGAAGCGCGCCGGCCGCGTCTGGATCCGGATTTTCCCGGACGTGCCGGTGTCGTCCAAGCCGACCGAGGTGCGCATGGGCAAAGGCAAGGGCACGCCGGAATTCTGGGTCGCCCGGGTTCATCCCGGCCGCATCATGTTCGAGGTTGACGGCGTGCCGGAAACGATCGCTCGCGAGGCGTTGCGCCTCGGCGCGGCGAAATTGCCAGTCAAGACGCGCTTCGTTGCGCGCGTCGCCGAGTAGCGGCGGCGGAGTGGATGGAAGGATTGGCACGATGAAAGCCAGTGACGCCCGCGCGATGAGCGCCGACCAACTCAACGACGAATTGGCCAAGCTGAAGAAGGAGCAGTTCAACCTGCGCTTCCAGAGGGCTTCCGGCCAGCTCGAGAACACGGTGCGCGTGCGCCAGGTGCGCCGCGACATCGCCCGGATCATGACCATCGCTGCCGAGAAATCGGCAAGCCAAGCCAAGGCCTGAGGAACAAATATGCCAAAACGCGTGCTTCAGGGCAGGGTCGTCAGCGACAAGAACAACAAGACCGTGGTGGTCAGCGTCGAGCGACGCTTCACCCATCCGGTGCTGAAAAAGACCGTGCGCCTGACCAAGAACTATCAAGCCCATGACGAGGCCAACAAGTGCAAGGTCGGCGACCTGGTGTTCATCCAGGAAAGCCGCCCGATCTCGCGCACCAAGCGCTGGGTCGTGGTCAACCAACAGGCCTGACGGACAGGAAGTGAGAAGCAAGCCATGATCCAGATGCAGACCAATCTCGAGGTCGCCGACAATTCCGGCGCGCGCCGCGTGATGTGCATCAAGGTGCTCGGCGGCTCGAAGCGCAAATACGCCTCTGTGGGCGACGTCATCGTCGTATCGATCAAGGAAGCGATCCCGCGCGGGCGCGTCAAGAAAGGCGACGTCATGAAGGCGGTCGTCGTGCGCACCGCCAAGGATATCCGGCGGCCGGACGGCAGCGTCATTCGTTTCGACAGCAACGCCGCCGTCCTGATCGACGCCAAGCAGGAACCCATCGGCACCCGCATCTTCGGTCCGGTCCCGCGCGAATTGCGCGGCCGCAACCACATGAAGATCATTTCGCTGGCGCCGGAAGTGCTCTGAAGGAACGCAGCGATGCAGAAAATTCGCAAGGGCGACAAGGTCGTCGTACTCGCCGGCAAGGACAAGGGTCGCACCGGCGAAGTCATGCGCATGTTGCCGAAGGAAAACCGTGCCGTGGTCGGCGGCATCAACCAGATCAAGCGCCACCAGCGTCAGACGGCCGGCCAGGAAGCCGGGATCATCACGCGGGAGGCGCCGATCCACGTTTCCAACATTTCCCTCGCCGATCCCAAAGACGGCAAGCCGACGCGCGTCGGTTTCAAGAAGCTCGAAGACGGCCGCAAGGTCCGTGTTGCCAAGCGCTCCGGAGAACAGATCGATGGCTGAGGCATCCTACAAGCCGCGCCTGCGCTCGCTTTATGACGACGTCATCAAGGCGAAGATGCGCGAAGAGTTCGGCTACAAAAATCCGTACCAAGTTCCGCGCGTCGACAAGATCGTGCTCAACATGGGCGTCGGCGAATCGACAGCCGATTCCAAGAAGGCGCAGATTGCCGCCGACGATCTGACGCTGATTGCCGGTCAGAAGGCGGTCGTCACCCGCGCCCGCACGTCGATTGCTACCTTCAAGGTGCGCGAGAACATGCCGCTCGGCGCCAAGGTCACGCTGCGCAAGGCGCAGATGTACGAATTCCTCGATCGGCTGATCAACATCGCGCTGCCGCGCGTGCGCGACTTCCGCGGCCTCAACCCCAAGAGTTTCGACGGCCGCGGCAATTATGCCCTCGGCATCAAGGAGCACATCGTGTTCCCGGAAATCAACTACGACAAGGTCGACCAGATCTGGGGCATGGATGTCGTCGTCTGCACGACTGCCAACTCGGATGACGAGGCCCGCGCCTTGTTGCACCACTTCAATTTTCCGTTCCGCAAGTAACGGCACCAGGGAAGCATTCAAATGGCCAAGACGAGCGCAATCGAGAAGAACAACCGCCGGGCAAAGCTTGCGAAAAAGCATGCCGCGCGGCGCAATGCGCTGAAGAAGATTGTCATGGACAAGACCAAGCCGATCGAGGATCGCTTCAAGGCGCAGATGAAACTCGCCGAGATGCCGCGCAACGGCGCCAAGGTGCGCATCCGCAACCGTTGCGAGATTACCGGCCGGCCGCGTTCGTATTACCGCAAGCTGAAGATGTCGCGCATCGCGCTGCGCGATCTTGGCAATCGCGGCCAAGTGCCCGGCATCGTCAAGTCGAGCTGGTGAGGAGGTAGGACAGATGAACGATCCTTTGGGCGATTTGCTGACACGCATCCGCAACGGCATGACGCGCGGCAAGGCCAAGGTGTCGTCGCCGGCTTCCAGCCTGCGCGCCCGTGTACTCGACGTGCTGCAGGCCGAGGGCTATATCCGCGGCTACACCCGCACCGATTACGACAACGGCAAGGCCGAGCTCGACATCGAATTGAAATACCATGACGGGTCGCCAGTGATCCGCGAGATCATGCGTATCTCCAAGCCCGGCCGTCGCGTCTACGCTTCAGCGACTTCGATCCCCCGGGTCGCCAATGGCCTCGGCGTATCGATCCTGTCGACGCCGAAGGGCGTGATGGCCGACCACGACGCCCGCGAACAGAATGTCGGAGGCGAGGTGCTCTGCCAGATCTTCTAGGCAGGCGCGCATCGTCGAAAGAACAAGAACGGAAATTGGTCATGTCCCGCATCGGAAAGAAACCAGTTGAAATCCCCTCCGGCGTGACTGCCACGGTCGCCGGCCAGACGGTCACGATCAAAGGACCGAAGGGCGAACTGAACTTCGTCGTCAATGACGAAGTGCTGGTGAAGATGGAATCCGGCGCCATCGCCGTCGATCCGCGTAGCCCGTCCAAGGACGCGCGGTCGAAATGGGGCATGTCGCGCTCGATGATCCGCAACCTCGTCAAGGGCGTCAAGGACGGCTACGAGAAGCGCCTTGAAATCAACGGCGTCGGCTATCGCGCCGCCATGCAGGGCAAGAACCTGCAGCTGGCGCTCGGCTACAGCCACGAGGTTGTCTACCATGTGCCGGCCGGGGTCACCGTCGCATGTCCGAAGCCGACGGAGATCGTCATCAGCGGCATCGACAAGCAGAAGGTCGGCCAGGTTGCCGCCGAGATCCGCGATTATCGCGGACCGGAACCCTACAAGGGCAAGGGCATCAAATACGCCGGCGAAACCATCTTCCGCAAGGAAGGCAAGAAAAAGTAAGGCAGCCCCATGGCAAACAATCGCGACAGCAGGGCAAGACGTGGAGCGCGCGTGCGCCGGGCTGTGAAAGCGGCCGCCAATGGCCGCCTGCGCCTGAGCGTGCATCGCTCGCTCAACCATATCTATGCGCAAATCATCGACGATGTTGCCGGCCGGACGCTGGCGGCGGCATCGAGCCTCGACAAGGAATTGCGCGAAAGCCTGAAAAAGACCGGCAATGTCGCCGCTGCCACCGCCGTCGGCAAGGTCATCGCCGAGCGCGCAACAAAGGCCGGCGTCAAGAAGGTTGTGCTCGATCGCGGCCCCTATTTGTACCACGGCCGCGTCAAGGCACTGGCAGAAGCCGCCCGCGAGGGCGGACTGGAATTCTGAGCCGGCCGGCCAGGACCGGCGGACTACCGCAGAGGAACAAAGGTTAGATCATGGCACAGGAACGCAGGCAAAGGCGCGACAACCGCGAGCGCTCCGGCGAAGAGCGCGACAGCGAATTCGTCGACCGGCTCGTCCACATCAATCGCGTCGCCAAGGTCGTCAAGGGCGGCCGGCGCTTCGGCTTTGCCGCGCTCGTCGTCGTCGGCGACCGCAAGGGCCGGGTCGGCTTCGGCCATGGCAAGGCGCGCGAGGTTCCCGAGGCGATCCGCAAGGCGACCGACATCGGCCAAGCGCGAAATGATCTACGTGCCGCTGCGCGCCGGCCGTACGCTGCACCACGACATCGAAGGCCGGCACGGCGCCGGGCGTGTATTCCTGCGCGCGGCCGAACCGGGGACGGGCATCATCGCCGGTGGTCCGCTGCGCGCCGTATTCGAATCGCTCGGAGTCCAGGACGTGGTCGCCAAATCGCTCGGCTCGTCCAACAAGTACAACATGGTGCGCGCCACTTTCGATGCGCTGCGCCACCAGGTCCACCCCAAGGATATCGCCGCTCAGCGCGGCGTAAAATATGCCACGCTGCAGGCGCGCCGGCGCGACCTGATCGGCGCCGACGAATAGGCTTGCTGAGGAGCGGCATCATGAACGCCAAGGCCAAGACCCTGACCCTCGAGCAGATCGGCAGCCCGATCCGCCGTCCCGGCGATCAGCGCGCGACCCTGATCGGGCTCGGCCTGAACAAGCTCAATCGTCGCGCCACGCTTAACGACACGCCTGCCGTTCGTGGCATGATCGCCAAGGTCGCGCACCTGGTTCGCGTCGTCGAAAACGCCTGAAGCATTCCGGGTCGGATGCTGGCCCGAAGGAGTATAGACCATGAAGCTCAACGAGATTCGCGATAACGCCGGAGCAGCCAAATCACGCAAGCGCGTCGGCCGCGGCATTGGCTCGGGCAAAGGCAAGACCGCCGGCCGTGGCGTCAAGGGCCAGCATGCGCGTTCCGGCGTTGCCATCAACGGTTTCGAAGGCGGCCAGATGCCGATCTACCGGCGACTGCCCAAACGTGGCTTCAATAATTCAAAATTCGCCATGATTTTCAATGAGATATCTCTAGAGCGCGTGCAGACAGCGATCGATGCTGGCAAGCTCGACGCAAAATCGGCGATCACCGTGGATGCGCTCGTTTCGGCCGGTGTCGTGCGTCGCGCCAAGGATGGCGTTCGGCTGTTGTCGGACGGCGAGATCAAGGCGAAGGTGCAATTCGAGATCGCCGGGGCTTCGAAAAAGGCGATCGAAAAAGTTGAAAAGGCCGGAGGTTCGGTGCGGATTTTGGCGGTCGCCGCCCCGGACAAGAAGGCCGACAAACCGGCTGACAAGCCGGCGGCCTGATCGAGGGAATGGCACTATCGCAGCGTTGGCTGCGGCGCCCGGTCAGGGGCCATGGGCAAATTGGAATTGGCCGCCTATATACGGACGTGGCGTTTGACGCCTGATTCCGAGCGGAGCACCCGATGGCGTCAGCCGCAGAACAGTTAGCCTCGAACCTCAATCTGGCCGCTTTCGCCAAGGCCGAGGATCTCAAGAAGCGCATCTGGTTCACGCTCGGCGCGCTGGTCGTCTATCGTCTCGGCACCTATATTCCGCTGCCCGGCATCGATCCGGAAGCCTATGCCCACGCCTTCAACCAGCAGAGCCAGGGCGTGCTCGGGCTGTTCAATATGTTTTCCGGCGGCGCGGTGCGGCGTCTGGCGATTTTCGCGCTTGGCATCATGCCGTATATCTCGGCTTCGATCATCATCCAGCTGATGACCTCGATCATTCCTTCGCTCGAGCAGTTGAAGAAGGAAGGCGAGCAGGGCCGCAAGGTCATCAATCAGTACACCCGCTACGGCACCGTCCTGCTCGCCACGCTGCAGGCCTATGGCATCGCCGCGGGCCTCGAATCCGGCGCCGGCATCGTCACCGATCCCGGCTGGTTTTTCCGTATTTCGACCGTGATCACGCTGGTCGGCGGCACCATGTTCCTGATGTGGCTTGGCGAGCAGATCACCGCGCGCGGCATCGGCAACGGCATTTCGCTGATCATTTTTTCGGGCATCGTCGCTTCGCTGCCGAACGCGCTAGCGGGCACCCTTGAGCTCGGCCGCACAGGGGCGCTGCAGACGCCGATGATCCTGGCGATCTTCGTGCTGGCGCTTATGGTCATCACATTCATCGTCTTCATCGAACGGGCGCAGCGCCGCTTGCTGATCCAGTATCCGAAGCGCCAGATCGGCAATCGGATGTTCCAGGGCGATTCCTCGCACCTGCCGCTGAAGCTCAACACCTCCGGCGTCATCCCGCCGATCTTTGCTTCCTCGCTCCTGCTGTTGCCGGCAACCGCGGCCGGTTTTGCCAACCGCACCGATATGCCGGCATGGATGGCGACGATTACGGCTCTGATCGGGCACGGCCAGCCGCTTTACATGCTGCTTTATGCCAGCCTGATCGCGTTTTTCGCCTTTTTCTACACCGCCATCGTGTTCAATCCCAAGGATACCGCCGACAACCTGAAGCGGCATGGCGGATTTATCCCGGGTATCCGCCCCGGCGACCGCACGGCCGAATATATCGACTATGTGCTGACCCGGATCACAGTGGCCGGTGCGATCTACCTGGTGGTCGTCTGCCTGCTGCCCGAATTCCTGATTTCGGCTACCGGTGTGCCATTCTACCTCGGCGGCACCTCGTTGCTGATCGTCGTCAGCGTGACGATGGACACCGTCGCCCAGATTCAGGGACATCTGCTGGCGCACCAATATGAAGGCCTGATCAAGAAATCGCGGTTGCGGGGAGGCAAACGGGGAGGATGAGGTTAATCCTGCTGGGACCCCCGGGGGCGGGGAAGGGCACTCAGGCAACATTCCTGGTCGCGAAATACGGAATTCCTCAGCTTTCCACCGGCGACATGCTGCGCCAGGCAGTCGCCGCCGGAACGCCGACGGGCAGGAAAGCCAAGGCGGTGATGGTGGCCGGAAAGCTGGTTTCCGATGCCATCGTCAATGCCATCGTTTCCGACCGGCTCGACCAGCGCGACTGCGCCCGCGGCTTCATTCTCGACGGCTATCCGCGCACGCTGGCGCAGGCCGACGCGCTGACCGAAATGCTGAAAAAGAAGCGCAAGCCGCTGCACCGGGTCATCGAACTCGCGGTCGACGACGACCAGCTCGTCGAGCGCATCGCTGGGCGCTTTACCTGCGCCAAATGCGGGCAGGGCTACCACGACAAATTCAGGCAACCGAAGGTTCCGGGCGTTTGCGACCGTTGCGGCAGCACCGAATTCAAGCGCCGCCCCGACGACAATGCCGAAACCATGCGGACCCGCCTGCAAGCCTATTACAAGGAAACTTCGCCGCTGATCGGCTACTATTATGCTCGCGGGCAGCTGACCAAAGTCGATGGCATGGGCGAGATTGCCGCCGTTCGCCGCGCTATTCAACGAGTGCTCAAATCTTTGGGTTGAATCTTGCGCTAACGCCTTCGGAATTCGACGTTTTTGCAAGACCTGTGCTTAACTCCGGCAGGCCGTCCGCCTAGATGGACAGCCTTCGAACATGAAACGGCCGGAACCGGGATTCGATAGAATGCCGGACCGGCCTGTTGATGCTGAAACGGTCCCATTTACCGTACAGTCTATCGCAATGAGTTTCCGCAAGGGCCGGCCTCCACCGGACGCGGAAAGACGCAACCGCCGGCATCGCCGGCCGAAATGGAGAAAGCGAATGGCCCGCATCGCCGGCGTCAACATCCCGACCAACAAGCGCGTCGTCGTCGCGCTGCAATACATCCACGGCATCGGCCCGAAGATTGCCCAGCAAATCATGACCAAGGCCAACCTTACCGCCGAGCGGCGCGTGAACCAGTTGTCCGACGCAGAGGTTCTACAAATCCGTGAAATCATCGATCGCGACTACCAGGTCGAAGGCGACCTGCGTCGCGAGACGTCGATGAACATCAAGCGGCTGATGGATCTGGCCTGCTATCGCGGCTTGCGCCATCGCAAGGGCTTGCCGGTTCGCGGCCAGCGCACCCACACCAACGCCCGCACCCGCAAAGGTCCGGCAAAGGCGATCGCGGGGAAGAAGAAGTAATTTCGTCGTTCGCGGTTTGTCGGTCAAACGACGATCGACGAACAACGACCCACCAATCCGGTCTAGCCGCTGGCATTACGGCGGCGCTCGAAATCGAAAAAGAAGGAAGCTAAATGGCAAAGGAAGCCACCGCCGCACGCGTTCGCCGCCGCGAGCGCAAGAACATTACCTCCGGCGTCGCTCACGTGAATTCGTCGTTCAACAACACGATGATCACGATTACCGACGCGCAGGGAAACACGATCGCATGGTCGTCTTCCGGAGCCCAGGGCTTCAAGGGCTCGCGCAAGTCGACCCCATATGCGGCGCAGGTGGCCGCCGAGGATGTCGCCAAGAAGGCCCAGGAACACGGCGTGCGCACGCTCGAAGTAGAGGTCCGTGGCCCTGGCTCCGGGCGCGAATCGGCACTGCGCGCGCTGCAGGCGGCCGGTTTCCAGATCACCGCGATCCGCGATGTCACGACAATTCCCCACAATGGCTGCCGGCCGCGCAAGAAGCGGCGCGTCTAGCAGCACATTTGGCGTTCGCCCTGCAACCGCATCCATGGCGGGGCGCTTTGGGAAATCGCCACGAATGGATGGTGGCGCAAGAACCTGAAGGATGGTTTTGATGATTACCAAGAACTGGCAGGAATTGATCAAGCCCAACAAGCTTGTGACGATTTCGACTTCGCCGACCCAGGCCGTGCTCGTTGCCGAGCCGCTCGAACGCGGCTACGGCCTGACGCTCGGCAACGCATTGCGCCGCGTATTGCTGTCGTCGCTGCAGGGCGCCGCCGTCACCGCGATCCAGATCGATGGCGTGCTGCACGAATTCTCCTCGATCTCCGGCGTACGCGAGGACGTCACCGATATCGTTCTCAACGTCAAGGAAATCGCGCTGCGCATGCAGTCGGATACGCCCAAGCGCATGGTCATCCGCAAGGAAGGCCCCGGAGTCGTCAAGGCCGGCGACATCCAGACGGTGGGCGATATCGAGGTGCTGAACCCCGAGTTGGTGATCTGCACGCTCGACCAAGGCGCCGAAATCCGCATGGAACTGACTGTCCAGACCGGCAAGGGTTACGTCCCGGCAGATCGGAATCGCGCCGAGGATGCGCCGATCGGCCTGATCCCGGTCGACAGCCTCTATTCGCCGGTGCGCAAGGTCTCCTACAAGGTCGACAATACCCGCGAAGGCCAATACCTCGACTATGACAAGCTGACGCTGACGGTCGAAACCGACGGCTCGATCTCGCCCGAAGATGCGGTGGCTTACGCGGCGCGCATCATCCAGGACCAGCTTTCCATCTTCGTCAATTTCGAGGAGCCGACCAAGGAAACTGCCATCGAACAGGTGCAGGAGTTGGCATTCAACCCGGCGCTGCTCAAGAAGGTCGACGAGCTCGAACTATCGGTGCGCTCGGCCAACTGCCTGAAGAACGACAATATCGTCTATATCGGCGATCTCATTCAGAAGACCGAAGCCGAAATGCTGCGTACGCCGAATTTCGGGCGCAAGTCGCTGAACGAGATCAAGGAGGTCCTTGCCGGCATGGGCCTGCATCTCGGCATGGAAGTGCCGACCTGGCCACCGGAAAACATCGAAGACCTCGCTAAGCGTTACGAAGACCAATATTGAGATCGGCCGGCCGTGCGCCGGCCAAATTGACTGAAGGAGGGCGCGATGCGCCATGGCAAATCGGGCCGCAGGCTCAACCGCACCGTCAGCCACCGCAAGGCGATGTTCGCCAACATGGCGGCATCGCTGATCGAGCACGAACAGATCGTGACGACCTTGCCGAAGGCCAAGGAACTGAAACCGATCGCCGACAAACTTGTGACGCTCGGCAAGCGCGGCGGCTTGCACGCCCGGCGCCAGGCGATCGCCCAGATTCGCGACGAGACGCAGGTCAAGAAGCTCTTCGACGTGCTTGGCCCGCGCTACAAGGAGCGCAATGGCGGCTATACCCGTGTCCTCAAGGCCGGCTTTCGCTATGGCGACAACGCCGCGCTGGCGGTGATCGAATTTGTCGAGCGCGACACCGACGCCAAGGGCGCCGCCGATCGGGCCCGCACGGAAGCGGCCGAGGCCGAGACGGGGCCGCAGGAAACGGCGGCAGCCTCCTGACTGGAAGTCAGCAGGAAGCAGGATCTTCAGGGCCGGGCGGTGACGCCCGGCCTTGTTTTTTTGTCGCGCTGCGGTTCATCGCTGGCCCGACAACGGCTATATGCACAGACGGCCGCGCCATGCCGATTGGTCGATGGAGGATCGATGCAGATGCGAGTTCTCGCTGCCGTTCTTGTGGCCTTCCTGATCGCGATGGCGCTGCCCGCCCGGGCAGAGGACGCGGGCCACGCAATCCGCAACGTTATCGGCAAGCTGCTGCACGGCGAAGCCGAGGCGCAGGTCGATCAGTCGCTGAAGACCGGCGGAACGGTGGAAAACAATGCGAGCGCCGACAAGCAGGTTGCGCCCAATTCCATGGCGCAGGTGCGCCTGACCTTTGCCCCGATCGTCAAGAAAACCGCTCATTCGGTCGTCAACGTCAATGCCGCACGCACGCGGCCGGACACGCAGTCGCCTTTTGCCGGCGACCCGTTCTTCGAGCGCTTTTTTGGTTCGCAAGGATTTGGCGGTCCCCAGCGTCGCCGCAACCCGACATCGCTCGGCTCCGGGGTCATCGTCAGCGAGGACGGCGTCATCCTCACCAATAACCATGTCGTCGAAAACATGGACCAGGTGAAGGTTTCGCTTTCCGACGGGCGCGAATTCGAATGCGACATCGTTCTGAAAGATGCCAAATCCGATCTCGCCGTCCTGCGCATTCGCGACAAGGTGAAACTCACTCCGATAGAGATCGGCAATTCCGACAAGGTCGAGGTCGGCGATCTGGTGCTGGCGATCGGCGACCCCTTCGGCGTCGGCCAGACCGTGACGCTCGGCATCGTCTCGGCGGTGTCCCGGTCGCTCGCCGGCATCAACGACTACGGCTACTTCATCCAGACCGACGCCGCGATCAATCCCGGCAATTCCGGCGGCGCCCTTGTCGACATGGACGGCAAGCTGATTGGCATCAATACCGCCATCTACAGCCGTTCCGGCGGTTCCGTCGGCATCGGCTACGCCATTCCGGCCAACATGACGCAGCTGATCCTGAATTCGGCCGTGGCCGGCGGCACGGTCATTCGGCCGTGGATCGGTGCAGATTTTCAGTCGGTGACCGCCGAGATCGCCGACAGCCTCGGCCTTGCCTCTCCGAAGGGCGCCATTGCCACCAACGTGTTTGATGGCGGGCCGGCGGAAAAAGCCGGATTGCAGGTCGGCGACATCGTGATTTCCCTTAACAGCCAGCCAATCGACAATGTCGACAGTCTCGGCTACCGGCTCGATACGACCGGCGTCGGCAATGTTGCCAAACTGGAGGTGCTGAGGCGCGGCACCGCGCGGACCATCGAGATCACGCTCGAAGCGCCGCCCGAAACCGTGCCCCGCGATGAACGCACGATGCCGCAGGATTCGCCGCTGTCGGGGGCCAAGGTCGCTAATTTGTCGCCGGCCGTCGCCCTTGCGGCGGGACTTTCCGCCGGCGAGACTGGCGTCGTCGTGCTCGAAGTCGAGCCGAACTCCGTCGCGGCACTGAACGGCATACGGTCTGGCGATATCCTGCGCGAGGTCAACGGCGAAAAAGTCGCCGATACCAAGAATCTCGAAACGGCAGTTTCCCAGCGCCTGCGTGCCTGGCAGTTCATCGTCGAGCGCGACGGCCGCTATGTCATCCTTGAGCGCAACGGCAATTTTTTCCGTCAATATATTCGGTAGATCAAATCGGCGCGAGGCAGCTTGGACGACCTGTTCCAATCGCCTGAATCAACCAAAGCTGGCCACCGGCCTCTCGCCGATCGCCTTCGACCGACGTCGCTGTCGCAGGTCGTCGGCCAGGAGCATCTCACCGGAAGCGAAGGTGCGTTGACACGCATGCTGGCTTCCGGTGCGCTTGGCAGCCTGGTGTTCTGGGGGCCGCCGGGCACCGGCAAGACCACGGTCGCCCGCCTTCTCGCCGACCAGACCGATCTGCGTTTCGAGCAGCTTTCGGCCGTATTTTCCGGCGTCGCCGACTTGAAAAAGGCATTTGACGCCGCGCGTCTGCGCCGGGCGAACGGAAAGGCCACCCTGCTGTTCGTCGACGAAATCCACCGTTTCAACCGGGCGCAGCAGGATTCGTTTCTGCCGGTGATGGAGGATGGAACCGTCGTCCTGGTCGGCGCGACCACCGAAAACCCGTCCTTCGAGCTCAACGCCGCCTTGCTGTCGCGCGCCAATGTGCTGGTCTTTCATCCGCTCGATGAAGAGGCGTTGCAAAAGTTGTTGGCGCGCGCCGAGCAGCAACTTGGACGCGCCTTGCCATTGGACGACGAAGCGCGCGCAAGCCTGGTGCGAATGGCCGACGGCGACGGCCGCGCTGTGCTGTCGCTGGCAGAAGAAGTCTGGCGCACTGCCCGTGAGGGCGAAGTCTTCGACGCCGCCAAATTGCAGCAGGTGCTTCAGCGCCGAGCGCCGATCTACGACAAGAGCCAGGACGGCCATTACAATTTGATCAGCGCCCTGCACAAATCGGTGCGCGGCTCCGATCCCGACGCCGCGCTCTACTACCTGGCAAGAATGCTCGACGCAGGCGAAAATCCGCGCTTTGTCGCACGCCGCCTGGTGCGCATGGCGAGCGAAGATATCGGCCTGGCCGATCCTCAGGCGCTGGTCGTGGCGATCGCCGCGCGCGATACCTTTGAGTTCCTCGGGTCGCCAGAGGGCGAACTGGCGCTGGCGCAAGCCTGCCTCTATCTGGCAACCGCCCCCAAATCGAATGCTACCTATACCGCATTCAAGGCGGCGACAGCCGCTGCCAAGGAGCACGGCTCCCTGGTGCCGCCCAAGCACATCCTCAATGCGCCAACGCGCCTGATGCAGGCGGAGGGTTATGGCAGCGGCTACGAATACGACCACGACGCACCGGACGCCTTCAGCGGTCAAGACTATTTCCCGGAGACCATGGGCCGGCACACCTTCTACGATCCGCTCGACCGCGGCTTCGAGCGCGAAATCCGCAAGCGCCTCGATTACTGGGCCAAACTGCGCGAGGCGCGGAAGCAGAAATCCTGAGCGTGCTTGATCCGGGTCAATTCACGCAAGTGCCCGATCCGCGATACTGCCGTTCATGGAAGCCTTTATGAAATGCTTCGCGGCGATTTTGGTTGCGACTGTGGCAGTCGCGCCGGGGTCGGCCTCGGCCGCAACGGACCCGCCTTGGCTCGAATTACTGGGCGAGCATGCCCGCCTGATCAAGCAATGCGACATCGACTACATCGTTCGCTTCCATGAAAGCGAACTCGGCGGCCGCAAGTTCTATGAGGCCCGGATTAAATGCGCCGACGGCCGCATGTTTGACGCCACCCGCGCAGGACCGGCCGGATTCTTTGAGTTCAAGGCATGCGAGGTGAAGGTTTGTTGAAGAGCGCTCACCGAACCATGGAGGTGCTATCATGATTATTCTGGTCGCTTATGCGACGGTCGAAGGCCAAACCGCGAAAATCGCCGGGCGCATCGCCGCCCAAATTGAGATGCACGGCCACCAGGTGGTCTTGGCCGACCTCGCGCAGCCGGGCTTTGCCCTGCCGGGCCGCATTGACGGTGCGTTTCTTTGTGCGCCGATCCATCTCGGCAACTACCCATCGGCATTCGTCCAGTTCGTCGCAATCTGGAAACCTTCGCTGGTGGCGCTCCCGACAGCGCTGGTAACGGTCTCGCTGGCGATTGCCGGCGCCGACGCCGAAGAGCGCGCCGAGGCGCTGGCGTACCCACAGAAACTGGCCAAGAAAACGGGCTGGAAAGCGGACCACGAATACCATGCTGCCGGAGCGCTGAAATATCTCGAATACGATTTCTTCAAGCGCTGGATGCTGCGGCGGATTGCGAGAAAGGAAGGCGGGCCGGTTGACACGTCAAAGGACTACGAACTGACTGATTGGGCGGCGCTTGACCGCTTCGTTGAGACCGCCCTGATCGAGTTCGCCAAGCGGATGCGAAAAGTCGCTTGAACGCCTGTCATTGACAGCCAGCGCTTTGTTGTAATTGCCGGGTCGGCACAGTATTGGGGCGGCGTGAACAGCCCCACGCCCAATACAGTTGCCGCCGACGAAACCGGTATCCGCCTCGACCGTTGGGTCAAGGCGCACTACCCCGGCGTTGGCTTCACGCAACTGCAGAAATGGTTGCGCACTGGCCAGGTCCGCGTCGATGGCGGACGCGTCAAGGCCGATGCCCGACTGGCCGAAGGTCAGGTCGTGCGCATGCCGCCGTTGGCGCCGGCCAGCGCCCGTCCGCTGACGCAAAAGACCATCCGCGACCGCGGCGACGACGACCTGTTGGCGGCGATGCTGCTGCACGAGGACGCCAAGGTGCTCGTGTTCAACAAGCCGGCCGGCCTGGCGGTGCAGGGCGGTTCCGGCGTGTCGCGACATGTCGACGGCATGCTCGAGGCCTGGCGCAACGCCAAGGGTGAGAAGCCGCGCCTGGTTCATCGCATCGACCGCGACACCTCCGGCCTGCTGGTTGTGGCACGGACACGTGCCGCGGCCGTAGCCCTGACCAAAGCTTTCCGCGAGCGCGATACCGCCAAGATCTACTGGGCCGTATGTTTCGGCGTGCCCGTAAAACCGCAGGGACGGATTTCAACCTGGCTGGTGCGCGAGAAAACCGCCGACGGCGACCGCATGCGCGTTGCCCGCCACGGCGAGGCAGGCGCGGACCACGCCGAGACGCGCTATCGGCTGGTCGATGCCACGGCCAACAACATCAGCTGGATCGAAGCCCAGCCGGTGACCGGACGCACTCACCAATTGCGCATCCATCTCGCCCATATCGGCCATCCGATCCTGGGCGACTCGAAATATTTCAATATTGCCAACTGGCAATTGCCCGGCGGCATCCAGAACCGCCTGCACCTGCACGCCCGCCATATCGACGTGCCGCATCCCGATGGTGGACGCCTCAAGCTGACCGCGCCGCTGCCGCCGCACATGGTCCAGACTTTCAAACTGCTCGGATTCGACGAAACCGCCGATGGCGCGGCATGAACCGCATACACTGAGCACCCCACAGGGCACGAATGACATGCGCGACTGGCTGAAACAGATCGAAACCGGAGACCGCGACCCCGTCGCGGCCGCCCGCCAGTCGCTGCGTCGCGAGCTGCCGAAGCGTTTCTACGCGCAAGTTGCGATTGCTGGCGGGGAGGGCGGGTTTCGAATTCTGCTCGATAACAAGCCGGTGCGTACTCCGGGCGGCAAGTTCCTGGAATTGCCGAGCGACGGGAGTGCCGAGCTGGTTGCAGCGGAGTGGCGTGCGGTTGGCGAACGCATCGACCCTGCCGCCATGCCGTTCACGCGGCTCGCCAACACGGCCATCGACGGCGTCGCCACCGACGTCCAGGCGGTCATCGAGGACATCCTGAAGTTTTGCGCCTCCGACCTGCTATGCTACCGCGCCGGTTCTCCGCCGGGCCTGGTCGAGGCCCAGGCGCGCCATTGGGATCCGGTGCTCGACGGGTTGCGCGAATCGCTCGGCGCCGTTTTCGTTTTGGCCGAAGGAGTAACCCACGTCGTCCAGCCGAAGCCGGCGCTCACCGCGTTCGGCGCCCGGGTGAACCAGTATGCAGCGCCGTTTCCGGCAAGCTGCCTGCATGCGATGACGAGCCTGACCGGATCGGCCATGCTGGCTCTGGCGGTTGCAGAACGCCTGCTGACCGCGGAAGCGGCGTGGGCGGCCGCGCATGTGGACGAAGACTGGAATGTCGCCCGCTGGGGCGAGGACAGCGAGGCCAAAGCCCGCCGCGATTACCGTTGGCGCGAGATGGACGCGGCGGCGCGGCTGCTGAAGACGCTTTACTGAGGCTGAATGACTAGGCAACGGCACCGAATTCGCACGCGAAACAGGTCTTTAGCGCTGCATCGAACTCTTCCATCGCCACATCCACTCCGAGATCGGCGAGGCTCGTGACACCATGCCCGCCGACGCCGCACGGGACGATTCCCGTATAGTGGTCGAGGTCGGGAGCAACGTTGATGGCGATGCCGTGGAAGGTCACCCAGCGGCGGATGCGGATGCCGATCGCGGCGATCTTGTCCTCGCGCATGGCGCCGCCGGGCAGGGGCGGCAGATCGGGACGCGCCACCCATACCCCGACGCGATCGGCGCGACGCTCGCCGTGGACGCCGAATTGCGGCGAGCGTTTCGATGATCCAGCTTTCCAGCGCCTGGACGAACGCCCGCACATCCGGCTTGCGGCGGTTGAGGTCGAGCATCACATAGGCGACCCGCTGGCCGGGGCCGTGATAGGTGTATTGTCCGCCGCGCCCGGTGCGGAAAACCGGAAACCGGCTCGGCGCCAGCAGGTCGAATTCGCGGGCGCTGGTGCCGGCGGAATAGAGCGGCGGATGCTCGACCAGCCATACGCGCTCGCCGCTTTCGCCGCGGCGGATCGCTTCGACCAGTTTTTCCATGCGAGCGACGCCAGCTTCATAGTCGACCAGGCCCGGCGACGTTTCCCAGGCAACCGGCAGCGCCCGGCTGACGCGGCGCCAGCCCACCCGCGGGCCAAATTGGCGCATCGGCGAGGCCGGCTGGCAGGATCGATGCGGACATGGCGCTACATATCGCCCCGGCCGGCACGAATTCAACCGCGAGGACCGGCCAAATCAGCCCGGAATTGGTCGGTAAACCGCCATCGGCCTTGTTTCGGCCAGTGCCTTTTGCTACATGCGCGCAGCCGCCGGGCGCCGCACGATATGACGGCCCGTCCGGCACAAATCGCGGTCGTGGCGGAATTGGTAGACGCGCAGCGTTGAGGTCGCTGTGGGGCAACCCGTGGAAGTTCGAGTCTTCTCGACCGCACCAGGCCCTGCCATTTAAGAAAACCGGCGTACGGGCGCCAGCAAAACCCGACAAACGGAACAGATCATGCAGATTTTGGAGACGACCCGCGAAGGGTTGAAGCGAGAACTCAAGGTCACCGTGCCCAAGGAGGACATGACGACGCGCCTGTCGGAGCGCCTCGATCAGATCAAGGGCCAGGTTCGCATCAACGGCTTTCGGCAGGGCAAGGTGCCGGTTGCCCACCTGCGCAAGGTCTACGGCCGCCAGGCGATGGCCGAGATCGTCAACGACCTGATCAACAAGGAGACCGGCCAGATCCTCGTCGGCCGGGGCGAGCGCGCCGCCCAACGGCCTGAAATCGCCATGACCGAGGACGAGAAGGAAGCCCAGGCGATCCTCGCCGGCAGTCGCGATTTCGAGTTCACGGTTGCCTATGAGGTGCTTCCGGAAATCGAGGCGCCCGATCTTGCCACTGTCGAAATCGAACGTCCGGTCGCAACCGTGCAGCGACGCCGATGTCGAGGAGCGGGCACTGCAAGTCGCCGAAAGCACGAGGCCATTCGAGGAGAAAGCCGGTGTGGCCGCCGACAAGGATCGCGTGACCATGGACTATTCGGGCTCGATCGACGGCGCCCCGTTTGACGGCGGCGCCGATACCGGCGCCCAGATTGTCATCGGCTCGAAGCGCTTCATTCCCGGCTTCGAGGAAAAGCTCATTGGCGCCAAGGCCGGCGAGCAGCGCATAATCGAGGTCGAGTTCCCTGCCGACTATCCGGCCGCGCATTTGGCCGGCAAGAAGGCGAAATTCGACGTCACCGTCCACAAGGTTGAACAGCCGGGAAAGCTGGAACTGACTGACGAGATCGCCAAGCAGCTCGGCGTCGAGAGCGCGGCGAAGCTGCGCGAGACCGTGCGTACGCAGCTGGAAAACAGCTATCGGCTGTTTTCGCGCGCGCGGGTCAAGCGCCAGGTGCTCGACAAGCTTGACGCGCTGACCAAGATGGAACTGCCGCAGAAAATGGTCGCCGCCGAATTCGACAACGTCTGGAGCCAGGTGACCGGCGAACTGGAACGCTCCGGCAAGACCTTCGCCGATGAGGACACGACGGAAGAAAAGGCCAGGGCCGAGTATCAGGGGCTGGCCGAGCGGCGCGTTCGCCTCGGCCTGCTGCTCGCCAATATCGGCGAGAAGGCACAGATCCAGGTCATCGGAAGATGAATTGCAGAAGGCGGTTTACGATCAGGTCCGCCAGTATCCCGGCCAGGAGCAGCAGGTTTTCGATTATTTCCGCAAGCACCCCGATGCCGTCGCTGGCCTGCGTGCGCCGATCTACGAGGACAAGGTCATCGACCATATCGTCTACGGTCGCCAAGGTTACCGACAAGCCGGTGAGCAAGGACGAACTGTTGGCCGAGCCGGAAGAATAACTCGTCGCTGGTAACCTCGCCGGACGGGAATGAAAAACCCGGCTGCACTGCAGCCGGGTTTTTTGTCGTTCAATGTTGAGAGGGCGCCGCTATCCCTGGCCGCCGCCGAGGCGACCGGCCGCATGCGCCAGCATCGTGTAGACCTTGCCGGTATCTGACGTCAGGTAGGTCTGCGTCATCATGTTGTCGCGGTCGTTGCGGGCGACCTCATCCATCAGTTTCTCGAAATCGTTGATGTAGCGATCGACGGCAGTGCGGAATTCGCGGTCGCCATCATACTTGGCGCGGATTTCGTCGAAAGTCTTCTGTCCCTGGATCGTGTAGAGGCGGCGCGTGAAAACATTGCGCTCGCCGCGCTGATAGCGGTCCCACAATTCCACCGATACGTCATGGTCGATCGCCCGGGCGATATCCATCGACAGCGAATTGAGGCTCTCGATGGTATGCAGGGCAGGGCGCGGTCCGCTGCCGGCTTTCGTCGGTTGGCTCGGGGGCTTGGGGCCGGTGAACGACCGTCAGCCTTCGTCGGACGCGCGGTCGAGCAGGCCGGTCATCCAGCTGCCCTTGCCGGTCCGCCATCGCCACGCATCTGCGGGGCTGGCGCCTCGCGCCGGTTGCTCGGAACGGCTCGCAAGTCCGGTTGCGACTGGACCGGACGCGGCGCCCCGACCGTACGCACCGGCTGAACCGCGGCGCGCCGCCCGGCGGTATTGATGTTGGCGATTACGCCGGATGGTGCATTGACCGCCTGCTGGGCCGTTGCCGTTTCGATCGGCTTCGATGTGCGGGCGACGATTTCCGACAGTTCGCGCAAGCGCCGAAATCTGATCGGAAACGACGCGACGCATGGCGTCGGCGCTTTGCCGCGTCTCGTCGGGCAGTTCCATGATGCCCTTGCGCATCTGCGCGCGGGTCTCTTCCAGTTCGTTGCGCACTTCGCTTGCCGCTGCCCGCATCTCGTCGACCGACTGGGCAAAGCGCCGGCCAGCCTCCTCGATCGCCGCGCCGATTTCCGTCGACACATGCGATCCGATATTGCGCGAACGGTCGGTGACATCCTCCATGGCGCGGTTGAGCATTTCGGCAAACGAACCCATGGTCCGTTCGATCGCCTCGGTGCGCCCGACCAGGCCGGAAGCCAGTTCCGAAAGCGTCTCCTGACGATTTTCCAGCGTCGTCGAGAAATTGCCCTGCGCCGCGTCGATCAGCTTGGTCGCATATTCGAGCATGCGCCGCTGTTCCTCGAAACGCTCGGCGACTGACTGCATGTTGTTGATCAGGCTCTCGGAGGAGTCGTTCATCTGGCGCTGGGCATTTTCCGACATTTGCGCCGAAATATCGACATCGTGATGCGCCTTCTCGACCGTCTGGATCAGGCCTGCGGCATGCGAGGTCAGCGTATTTTCGAGGCCGCTGATCTTGGCGCCGGCGGTATTGAGCAGGTCGGTCAGCGAATCGCTGGCGGTACCCATCTCGCTCAGCAATTTGCCGATTTCGGTGGCGATTGCTTCGTGCAGCGAGCCAAGGCGCGCGGTGATCTCGTCGCTGCGTTCTGTCATTCCGTCGAGCAGCGGCTTGGCCTGGCTTTCCAGGATGTCGTTCAGTTCGCGGGCACGCTCCGACAACATGACGTTGAACTCGCGCGTCTTTTCTTCAAGGGCGCGCTGCGTGTCGACCAGGCCCGAGCCAAGCGTCGCCTGGATGACCTCGGCGCGTTGTGCCAGCACTTCGGCCAGGCGTTCGGCCTTTTCGTCGATGGTCTGACCGGCGGTTTCGAATTGCGCCCGGATTTCGCCGGCCAGCAACGAGGTCTTGTCGTCGAGCACGCCGCTGAAAGCCGAAGTAACGCGCGAAATCGCTTCGACCACGGCCTTGCCGCGCTCGCCGATTTTCTCGTCGAAGCCGGAAATCCGTTCGTCGATCCCCGAGGTGATTTCGGTGGTGCGAACCGCAATCGCACCAAGCAGAGATTGGCTGCGGCTTGCCATGCCGTCGTCGAGGCGGGCAATGCGGCTGTCGAGGCTGCCGACCATCTCGTTGGTGTGGCGATTGATCGATGCCATCAATTGCTCGTTCTTGGCCGACATGCCGAGATTGAGCTTGTCGATGCGCTCGTCCATGCCGGCGGCGATGTCGCCGGTGTGCTTGCCGACCGCGACCAGCAGGGCTTTCGACCGGGTGATCATGTCCTGGTCGAATTTCGCCGTGCGCTCATCGAGCCCTTGCGCGATGTTCTTGGAATGGGCGGCGATGGCGCCGACCAGGCCTTCGCTCTTGGACGCCAGCGTCTGGTCGAAGCGGGCGGCCTTCTCGTCGAACGCGGTCGTGAATTCGCCGGCGCGCTTGGCCAGCGAGCTGAGGACTGTCTGGCTGCGCGAGGTCAAGTCCTGCTCGAGGCGCGATACCCGGTCGTCCAGTCCGGCATTGAGCTTGCCCGATTGCTCGGACAGTCCAGCCAGCATCGCTTCGCTGCGCTCGCCGATGGCATTGGTCAGGCGCGACGAATGATCGCTCAGCGTCGCGGCGATACGAGCGTTGCCTTCGCTCATCGATTTCGCCAGGCTCTCGTTGCGATCCTCGATCAGTTTGGCGACCGAGGCAGTCGTCGCCGTCACGTTGGCAAACCCGGTATCCAGAGCGGTGCGAAGATTGCCGTCGCCTTCGCTGAATACTTGGGCGATCGAGGCGGTGCGCTCGCGCAGGTTTTCCTCGATGCGCGAGCCGCGTGAATTGATTGCGGCATAGATGCGATCGCCGGTCGACATCAATGAGTCGTGGCGCTGCTGCAGCTTTTGCACCATCGAATCGACATGGCCTGTCAGGGATTGGCCAAAGCCGGCGAGACGCTGTGCCATGGCTTCGCCCATCGCCTGGGTGCGGTCCGCCATGATCTTGTCGAGCGCCTCGGTGCGCATGCCGAGCGCTTCGACAAATGCCGTGCCACGCACGTTGAGCGCGTCGTCGAGGCGGCTCAGGCGCGAATCGATCTTCTCCTGCAGGCCGGCGCTGATTTCGGTGATGCGCGTGGCAAATTCGTCCGAGCGTGTGCCAAGCGCACCTTCCATGTCGCGGGTGATTTTCTCGCCCTGTTCGCGAATGGCGGCCGTGCGCGTTTCAATCAGGGTCGCCATCGCCTTGCCGACGAGATTGACCTGCTGGCCGAGATCGCGGGTGCCCTTCATGATCGAGGCCTGCATGCCCTGCGTGCCTTCGTTCAGGGTGCTTTCCAGGCGCTCGTTGGTTGCCGCGAGCAGACCGACGAGATTGTCGCCGGCTTCCACCAGCGATGCCTTGACCGCGACGTGCTGGTCCGCGAGCGAATTGGTCATCTGCTGGGTAGCGTCGTCGATCGACTGGCGGATGACGCCGGAGACCTTGTCGATCTGGTCGGTCAGGCCGGTATGGGTATTCGACAGCGATGCTTTGAGGCGCTCGGCATGGGCGATGATTTCGGTGCGCTCGGCCGCGAGTTCGGTGACCAGGCTGCGCAAACGGACTTCGGAATCGGTATAGGAGCGCTCGAGATTGCCGACCTCCGACTGGACGATCTGCTCCAGTTCGCCAGCGCGCGCGATCGCCTTTTCGACGCCGTCGCCGATCGCGGCGAATTCGCGGCGGATGGCGCGACCAACCGAGATCACCGATTCATGGGCAATGTATTCGGGCTGCAACAACCGCACTGCCGCTTCTGTCATGGTGCGAGCGGCGATGCGCATATCCTGGGCACGGCGCACCATCACCGCGTAGGCGAAGAACAGCAGCACGGGAACAAAGGCAACCGCGGCCATCAAAAGCAACGACGGCTGCGCCAACACGTCGTCGAGCGTGGCGATGGCATTGAACTCGCCGCGCGAAAACGCGCTCTTCAGATACATGCCGCAAATCGCCAGCCAGCCGGCACTGACGATGCCGGCGATCCAGAAGGGCCGGTTCGAGGTCTGCTGGCGCATCTGGTAGATAAGTTCGGAAACGTTCCGGCGGCCGGGGTCGTTGGCCGGCGCGAAGGTTTCGCCGCCAAGTTCGCTGGAGAGCGGTTCGCCCGCCTCGATCCGGCGCTGCGGAGCAGGCCGTTGCGGGGCGCCCGGTAACGTTTTGCGGGCGGCCGCAGCCTTCTGCGGTTGCACCTGCGGTTTCTTGACGGCCGCCGCCTCAACGGCAATGTCGTTATCGCGCAAGTCGTTTGCAGCTTCGGCAACCTTGCCGACAAGATCTTCGAAATCGTCGGCGATTTCGGGTGTCGGCGCTGCTTTCTTGGCAGGGCTGCCTTCGGCGCCTGAAAGAGCATCCTCGACCGCCTGCAGGGCGGCTTCGGATTCGGTATCCGGATTCGGTTTCGACGCCATACGCTACTCCTCGAACCATACTGGCCCGGGCGGTATGCGCCGAAAATTCCGGCAAGCCGCCCAGACAGGCCGCCCCGTCCCACGGAGTACGCAGCCCAACCGCACACGCGGCCGCCCGCGAAACGTTACCGGGCGCTTCTTACGATTTTGCGCCCAATCCGCCGCGGGTCAACATCGCCCAAGCCGCGATGGTATCGTAATGGCACAATTCAAAACGCCAAACAATCAATGCGATGGCTCGACATCCCCAAATCTTAAGGTAAGGTTAACGATATTTGTGGCGGTACTGGGATTTGGCGGCGCAAATCCATCGCCTTCCGCTGGCGGCGCAAGCAAGCGCAACCGCCGGGCTCGGGGTGGCTGGATGGACGACGTCAATGGCGATGCGCGCGCCGCAAGCCGCGCTGCCGAACCCGCGCTTTCCGCTTCGACGGGGCGTCCTTCGCCCGCACAGAGGCGTTATTTGCGCCTCGGAATCGGCCAACCCGGCGGAAAACTGCCATTGTTTGACCGCGACGGCCAGGAGATCGATCCGCGTACCATCCGTTCCTGTATCGAGCGTGGTTGGGCCGAGCCGTGGTTCGACAATCCTGTAAATCGCAATTGGCTCGTTTGCAGGTTGACGGCGACGGGCAGGCAGATCTCTGCCGATTGAGCCGCAATTTCGATGACGCCGAGCGGGGCGCGATTGGCGAATGCAACCACTCGCCGGAATCTTCTCCGCCACAGTTTATCCACAATTTCCACAGGCCAGGTTCCTCCGTTGGCTCCCGATGCGGCCTCCCAATGGGCGCGCCGGCACCGCTTATCTTCTTGTTTATTTTCTCGGCGCAGAATGGTTTTCGCTTCCGCGGAGACCGGCCGATGGCCCAGGCAATTCGCAATCCGAACGTCATGGCATCCGCCGTTTCGCATCCCCTTAACGCACGCGAGCGGCCCGTCGATCTCGTCCACCTCGGGGCGATGACACAGGGCGATGGCGAACTGGAGCGAGAAGTCCTGTCGATTTTCCTCGCCCAGGCCGGACAATATCTAGCCGCCTATCGCGGCGCCCCCGACAAGGAAGGCCGCCGTCGCGCCGCGCACACATTAAAGGGCGCTGCGCGCGGCATCGGCGCCTGGCGCCTGGCGCAAATCGCCGAGGCAGCCGAGGCGGTCGCAGATCCGGATTCGATTGCGCGCGAAACCGATCGGGTTTGCGAATATATCCGCCGCCTCGGATAGCTCCCGGCAGAATTTCGGCAAGGATGTACGGTGCTTGACTTGACAGCGCCGATGGCTACACCCGCGCCTTGATGTGCCGCCCCGGCATCGCCTGGGCCAACCGGGCCCCTGAAGTTCTTCATGCCGAAAATCACATACATCACGCATGATGGCGCCAGGCACGAGATTGATGCGCCGGTTGGCACCACGGTGATGGAGAATGCGGTAAAGCATGCCGTGCCCGGTATCGAAGCCGAATGTGGCGGGGCCTGTGCCTGCGCTACTTGTCATGTCTATGTGGACGAGGCCTGGCTGCCCGCCGTCGGCACGCCTGAAGCGATGGAAGAGGACATGCTCGACTTCGCCTGGGAGGGTAAAGCCAATTCCCGATTGTCCTGCCAAATCAAGGTGACGCCGGAACTGGACGGACTGGTCGTCCGCATCCCGGCCAAGCAGGCTTAATTTCCGACCGTTCTCTCAGTTCAACCGCCGTTCGCCATCTTGCGCGAGCGTGCGACAAGAGCGATGATTTTCGCCCGCTCTTCGGCGTCGAATTGCTGCTGTTCGGCCTCGTGTCGGGCCATATGCGCGTCAAATTCGCGCATCGCATCGTTGCGCATGGTCGGGCAATCGACGGCCGGCGGAAGCGCCATGATCGCTTTTTCGGCCCGGATCGCATTGGCATCGGCGATCGCTACATGCACGGATTCGTGCAGGCGCGTATATTCCTCCAGATTGTCCCAGGCGCCGGCAAGTTCCTTTTTCAATTCCTCCGGTTTTGCCAGGCGCGGCAGAGTAACATGCGCCTGGACTGAGACATGGGCCGAGGCGATGACGCATTTGCCATTCTCGCTGCGATAGCGAAAATCGGGATGCATACGGATCGTCGTTGCCGCCAGCGCCTTGCCAACGCCATGGACTTGCGGCCCGTGCAGCGCGATCTGGCGGTCGAAATCCTCGAAACTGCGCCCTTCGACGGCATAATAACCGACCGACAATTCGGTTCGCTGCCCCCACTGTGAGCAGGCCGAGAGGCCGATCGCCGCCGCGACCAGCGCAGTCTTGCGAACGTCGGCGGCGAACTTTGCCGGCATGGTTCGCAGGAGGTGCAAAATGTTCGGGCTAATGCTGCTCTTGTCTTGGAAGCCCGCCCGGTCCATTTGCGCTCCTTCTCTTGCCGCCGCCATGTCGGTTAATGGACAGCGTTCCTGCTTGCGCCTAAATGCCGGAGAATGCGCACCATCCTGCCCGCCGCCAACCGGGGCGACCATTCGGCAGTCGTATTCAGGTCCGCCGTGCTCCACAAGGAAAGATCGAGTCGATGACCATTTCTTGTGACGCTTTTGCGCCTTTTGTTTGGCGGCTGGCGCATGGCCGCACGTTGCAGCTCGGCCCGCGCGCCGTAATCATGGGCATCCTCAATGTCACGCCCAATTCGTTTTCGGATGGCGGCGAAAATCTCGATGCCGAAACAGCGTGCCGTAACGCCTTGGGGATGGCGGAGGCCGGCGCGCAGATCGTCGACATCGGCGGCGAATCGACCCGGCCGGGTGCCGCCGCCACCGGCGAGGCCGAAGAGCAGGCGCGTATCTTGCCGGTGATTCGCCGGCTGAGCCGCGAAGCAGGCTTGTTGCTTTCGGTCGATACCTGGCGGGCTTCGACGGCGCGCATCGCCGTTGGCGAGGGCGCCCACATCGTCAATGACGTCTGGGCATTGCAGCGCGATCCGGCCATGGCACATGCGATTGCCGAAACCGGCGCTGGGGCGGTGTTGATGCACACCGGCCGCGACCGGACACCTGACCCGGACGTCATCGCCGATCAAATCGCGTTTCTTGGACGTTCGCTGGCGCTTGCCGGCGAAGCGCATATCGACCGCGCCGCGATCGTGCTCGACCCTGGCTTCGGATTTGCCAAGGATTCCGAGCAGAATTTGCGACTGCTTGCCAATCTTTCCCGCCTGCTCGAACTAGGCCAGCCGCTGCTGGTCGGCACCTCGCGCAAGCGCTTTCTTGGCCATGTCACTGGCCGCGATGTGGGTGAGCGCGACATCGCCACGGCAGCGACGAGCGTTGTCGCGCGTCTGCAAGGGGCGGCGATCTTTCGAGTGCATGATGTGGCGGCCAATCGCGATGCGCTTGCAGTCGCCGATGCGGTGCGCCAATGGGGGCGTGAGGGGGAGCGGCCATGACCGATTATCGCATCACGCTGAAGAACTGCGCCTTCTTCGCCCGTCATGGCGTACTCAGCGCCGAGGAGACGCTCGGGCAGCGTTTTTTCGTCGACGCCGTGCTTGAGGTCGATGGCGGTGCGGCACTGGAACGCGACGACATCTCCGGCACCGTCGACTACGGAAAGGCATTCGCGGTCATCGAGCGCATTGTCACCGGTCAGCGGCGCTACCTGATCGAAGCGCTGGCTCTGGAGGTGGCACGAACCCTGTGCGACGAGTTCGGCCAGGTGCGGAACGCCACGGTGACGATCCGCAAGCCGAATGCGCCGGTGCCGGGCGTGCTCGACAATGTCGAGGTAACGGTTCACCATGCTGCCATCCGCAAGTCCTGACCTGCGCGTCCGCCGCGCCTGGATAGGGCTTGGTGGAAATCTCGGGGATGTCCGCGCAAACCTGGTTGCAGCGTTGCAGCAGCTCGATGCGCGTGAGGACGTTTCCGTTGCGGCGGTGTCCGACCTTTACCGGACGCCCCCCTGGGGCCGCACCGACCAGCCGGACTATTTCAACGCCTGCGCCGAACTGAAAACGCGATTGTTGCCGCAGGCTTTGCTGGAAATCTGTCTTGCTACCGAGCGTGGATTTGGCCGGGTTCGCTCCGAACGGTGGGGCCCGCGCACGCTCGATATCGATATTCTCGCCGTCGCGGGAATTGCCGAAGCAAGACCAGGGCTAAGCTTGCCGCATCCGCGGCTGACCGAACGCGCGTTCGTGCTGGTGCCACTCAACGACATCGCCGCCGGATTGAAGATCGGCGCAAAGACGGTTTCAGCCTGGCTGAGTGAAGTCGAGACGGACGGGATCGAACGCGTTGCCGCGGCCGCCGATTGGTGGCCGAAACGCACGCGTTCCTAATTGTCGAACGCCGAGTTATCGAAGGCCGAACTGGTGACGACGTTGTCGGTCGCCTGCTGGCGGTCGAGCGACATGCCGATGACCGGAATGAGCCGCGAGCCGACCCTGACCGAGATCGTGACGTTCAACTTGTTTTCGCCCGCAAGCCGCGCCGACATGACGCCTTCGAGGTCCTTGCGTTTGACATCGACGGTAAGTCGGTCGGAAGAATAGTGGCCGCCGACCACGTCCATGCCGTCGCCGGCTTCGCCGTCGAGGAATTTTCCCGATATGCCGCCGCCGGCGCGCGATACCGAAGCCGTGATCGGCTGGCTGAAAACGCCGACCCGGCAGGCGCCGCTGATGTCGAAACCGCCACCGCGGCTCGAACCGTTGTCGCCATTCAGCGCACAGGTGAAGCGCGTGCCCTTGTATTTCCCGGCGACGATCTCGCCCGGCCCCTGCCAGGTGCCGGAAATTCCCCGGTAGAATGCCGCTTCCGTTGCAAACGCGCCGGCATTTGCCGGGAGCGCCGGCGCAAGCGCAAGGCCGCCCGCAACCAACGATAAAACGTACATACGCATCGCCGATACTTTCATCCTGGAAGCCGCGCCCAACCTTGCCGCATCGTTACCGAAATTGGTTAAACAATCATTCATGGCCGAATATTGCCGCCGGTATGGCAGCTCTGTGCGATGTTATGGAACAGGTGGGGCATTCTTGTCGAGGCCGGCCGCCTTGCCGCCGAAGATGGTACCCGGCGCCAGTTCGCCGGCCAGGTCGGAAAGGCGAGGGCGAGCGAGGGCGAAAAACGGCATCGGCCGGCAGATATCCATGGCGGCAATTCCGATCCGTGCCGTCATCAGTCCGTTGACGACGCCTTCGCCAAGCCGGGCCGACAGGCGAGCGGCGAGGCCGTGTCCGACGAGTTGCTGCAGCATGTTTTCGCCGACCGCCATTGCGCCGGTTGCGGCAAGGTGGCCGACGACGTTGCGCGCCAGGCGCAGGAGGCCGAGCAGGGTCGGTCGGCCGCCATAGACGGTGGCGATGGCACCGATCAGGCGCAAATTCTCGTACAGCACATAGGCGATGTCGACGATCGCCCGCGGCGACACGGCGGTGACGACCGCGACCCGGCGCGCCGCCGCCGACAGCAAGCCGCGGGCTGCCGCGTCGAGTGGCGACATCAGTTCGCGTTCGCAAAGCACGATGAGGTCGGCGCCGTCGAATACCGATTCGACGTGGCTGGCCACCGCGTTTCGGCCGCGCGCCTGGTCGGCCCGCCTCGAATAGAAGGACTGCAGTTCGGTAACCACGCGCCGTGCCTGACGGACGTCGTCGTCGTCGTGCGCCTGTCGCGACCTTTCGCGCAGGTGGCGCACCGCGCGTTGGCGCAACAGGGTCGCCAGTTCGCGCAGCACCAATGCCAGCAGGGCAAGAGCGGTCAGGGCCGCCAAAGCGGTAGCTGCCCAGCCGAGCCAATCGTTGCGTGCGAACGTGGCGCGCACGAAATCGTCGATGGCAATCGCGATCGCCAGTCCCGCAAGCCCGCCGAGCGCGCTGAGAAACACCGTTGCCCACGGCCAGCGCTTGCGCGCTGCGATCGCCGGCGGCGCCGTCTCCGTGTCGATGTCGATAGTCTCGGCATAGTCGAATTGCTGAGCCGCCCCTGGGCGGCGACCGGCGGATTTGCGTGGCGTGCCGCGGGCCTCGATATCTGCGGGAAGCGGTATTGCACGCGGCCGGCGATGGGTTTCGTTCATTGTCTTTCTCAAGCGAGTTTGTCGGCGAGCAGGAACTGCAACGCCCGGTCGAGCCGGATATGCGGCAGCACCAGTCGCAAGCCGTCGGAGGTATTTTCCAGTTCCGGTGGCCGGAAGCGCACGAAACGCAGCGGTGGCGGCTTGGCACCAGGAGCAAACAGCGTCGCCGGATCCTGCGGCAGGTCTCCGGGAAAAATCGCCGTGCGCTTTTCGCCGTCGAACCGTTTGCCGTCGATGGTCTCGCCGGCAATCGGCGTGCCGGCGATGACCGGCAATTCGTTGCCGTCTTCCGTGACCGTCGCTTCGCGGGTTGCCCGCACCGCCGCGATCGCCATGGCCCGCACCTCCGCGCCGGAAAACCTGGCCCGCTCGCCGGCGCGCCGAACGATATACGCCAATACCGCCTCGAGCCGGTCATGGGTCTCGTGATGCAGATGATCGGCCTTGGTCGCCGCAAACAGGATACGATCGATGCGCGGGCCGAATACCGCCGATATCAGGTTTGCCCGCCCTGGGCGGAAGCAGGAGAGGATTTCCGACAACGTGTTCTCCAGTTCGCGCAAGGCCTCGCTGCCGCCGTTGATCGCCTGCAGCACGTCGACCAGCACAATTTGGCGGTTGAGGCGCGCAAAATGCTTGCGGAAGAACGGCATCGCCACGTGTCGCTTGTAGCCCTCGTAGCGCTGCGCCATCAGGTGATGGAGGCTTTCGCGGCCGGCATCCGCTGCCGCCGGCAGCGGACAAAAAGTCAGGGCCGGCGAACCTTCGAGATCGCCGGGCTGGAGAAACCGTCCGGGTGGCGGCGCCGAAAGGATCGCTTCGTCCTCGCGGCAGGAGCGCAGATATTCGATGAATTCGCCAGCAAGGGTCTGTGCCCGCGTTTCCTCGGCGGGAGCGGCGGGATCGCATTCGGAGATCGCCGCCAAGAACCGCTTGGCGTGACGAGCATGTGCCGGCGTGGCGGCCGTCTTGAGGCTCTGTTCGGCCCATGCGGCAAAATCGAGCCCGAGCAGGGCAAGGTCCCCCAACCATTCGCCGGGATAGTCGACAAGATCGATGTTGAACCGCCCGCTGCCGAAGGCACGGCCCAGCAGTGTCGCCAATTCGTATTCCACGGTCAGGCGCAGTTCGGCGATGGCACGGGTCGATTGCGGCCAGATCCGGTCGGCAACGAGTTGGCGGACATGGTCCTCATATTGAAAACGCGGCACGTCCATGGATGGTTGCGGTTGCAGGCTGGCGCGAGTGATCCGGCCCGACGCAAACGGCTCGAACATCGCCAGCCGCCCGCCGTTGACGAGGTTGTGGACGAGGGCGGTGATGAACACGGTTTTTCCCGACTGCGACAATCCGGTTACGCCGAGGCGCACGCCGGAAGTAATCATCCGGCCGGCAAGATCGCCGAGATTGTCGAAGGCGATGCGCGCCTCGTCGGTCAGGGTGGTGATGGCGCTCATTTGCGGCGCTGTTCCATGCTCCGGAACGCCATGCTTCAACCGGCCTCGCGTGGCACGAAAAAGTCGACGAGCTTGCCACTGCCGGCCGCGAGCGCGCGCCAAACGAGCCGGTCGATATCGAAGACCGCCATCGCCCCGGTCGGGAATTTCGTTGCCATCGCCGCCACCGCGCGCTCGTTGCCGCTGCCGCAGAGCCATTCGCAGAACTCTTCGCACATCGGGTTGTGGCCGACCAGCATGGCCGCGCCGGTATCGTCCGAAGCCTTCAGGCAAGCCAGGTAGGCGCTGGCGTCGCCGTCATAGAGGATCGGTTCGAAGACGATTTTCGGATTGTCGCGAAAGCAGCCTTCGATCCCGGCGAGCGTCAGCCGGGTTCTCTGCGTCGGCGAGCAAAACACCTGGTGTGGTTGCCAATCGTGTTCGACGATTGCCTCGCGGATGCGTTCCAAGGTTTCGATGCCGCGACAATTCAGCGGCCGGTCGCAGTCCTTCTGCCCCGGTTGCGCCCACGACGATTTGGCATGGCGCAGCACATACAGTCGCAGCATCGGACCCTCTTTGAGCAGCCGCATGGTCCTACCGGCTTCCGCGGCCATCGGCAATTGCGCTTCGCCGCGGCCAACCGCCGTGCAGAAGGCCATCGAAAAAGGATTGCCGTATCGACCGGCGCCGTACATTGAGAGGAAACGGGCGCCGTGCCAGTGTGGCCCGCTTCCGTTTCTCAGACTCTGCTGCCGGACTGCCGGATGAACGATTCCCCGAACGCCTCTGCCGAACTTGTCGCCCAGCGCAAGGGCCATATCGAAAGCCATTACCTTGCCACGGCAGACGCGCTTCCGCTTTTTGCGCCACTGCGCGGCAAGCATACCGCCGATGTCTGCGTCGTCGGCGGCGGCCTGGCCGGCCTTTGGACTGCGCTGGAACTCGCCCACGGCGGCCTCAGCGTCGCGCTGGTCGAGGCCAACCGCATCGGCTTCGGCGCGTCGGGTCGCAACGGCGGCTTCGTCTCGGCCGGCTTTGCCGAATCGATTTTCGAAATCGAGGACAAGCTCGGTGCCGAACCGGCCCGCCAGATGTACCGTCTCAGCGCCGAGGCGGTCGGCCGGATTCGAGCGCTTCTGCGCGAGCGCGGCCGCGAAGACATTATTCTCGGGCAGGGCTGGCTGAAGCTGATTCGCCACGACGACATTCATGGCCTCGAGCGGCGCGCCGAGCGCATGGCGCGCGATTACGGACAAAACTACCGATTGTTGAGGCGCGACGAATTGCCGGCTTATGTGTCCAGCGATCGCTATCACGGCGCGATTCTCGATCCGGCGCCGTTCCATATTCATCCGCTGAATTTTTGCGCCTTGATGGCCGATCTCGTCACGGCCGCCGGCGTGTCGGTTTTCGAAAACAGTCGCGCCCGCTTCATCACGCGGGCCAAGCGCGGCTACGCTGTGCGCACCGGGCGCGGCAGCATCGAGGCCCAGCAGGTCGTGCTGGCAACAAGCGCCCTCGGCGGTCCATCGAACCGGTTGAACCGTGCCGTCATTCCAGTCTCCACATATATGGTCAGCGCCAAGTCGACCCATCTCGATCGCGCCATCCACTTTCGCGGCTGCATCGGCGATACTCGCCGCGCCGGCGATTATTACCGCGTCATCGGCAGCGGCAAATCGCAACGCTTGCTGTGGGGCGGCCGCATAACCACTCGCATCTCGCGGCCGTTGTTCCTCGGCCGCAAGCTTCGCGCCGACATCCTCAAGGTCTATCCGCAGCTCGTCGATCTGGAGATCGAGCGTGCGTGGTCGGGACTGATGGGTTATGCCGTGCACAAGATGCCGATCATCGGGCGCATCGGCACGGGCATTTGGGCTGTCACCGCATTCGGCGGCCATGGACTGAACACTACGGCGATGGCGGGTCAGCTCGTCGCCCGGGCGATCACCCGCGGCGAGGACGAGTGGAAACTGTTTGCGCCCTATGGCGCCGGCTGGGGCGGCGGCTGGTTGGGGCGCATGGCGGTGCAGATGGAATACTGGCGGCTGCGTCTGGCCGACCGCTTCGAGGAATCGCGCGCCGGCAACTGAAAATCATTACCGATATTCCGGGCCGATGGGTAGGCGGGCCGTCGCCTGCGATTGGCCATTTCGTGATCCGCCAGCGTCTTGAGTTCCTTCAAACGGCATCGCTATAAGGCCGGCGTTCTGAAGGGCAAATTAGGGTGAAAGCAATGGCATCCACGCTTGCCGAAAATTACCGGCCCAGCGACAGGGAGCCTTTCATGAACGAGCGTCAGCGCCAATATTTTCGCAAGAAATTGCAGGAATGGCGCGCCGACATTCTGCGCGAATCCAGGGAAACGCTCGAATTCGCTGCAGGACCAGACCGACAAGCTTCCCGACATGGCCGACCGCGCTTCTTCGGAAACCGACCGCTCCATCGAATTGCGCGCCCGCGACCGACAACGCAAGCTGATCGCCAAGATCGATTCGGCGCTGCGCCGCATCGAGGAGGGGACGTATGGCTATTGCGAGGAGACCGGCGAGCCGATCAGCCTGAAGCGACTCGATGCTCGACCGATCGCCACACTGTCGATCGAGGCCCAGGAACGCCACGAACGCCGCGAGAAAGTTTATCGCGACGACTAGCTCCCGAGCGCGATGCTCGGCAAAATCATGTGCGGAAAGGCTTGTTAAGCCTGACGGTCAGTTGCGAGCAGGGCCGGAGAGTTCCTCCAGCAGGCGCTGCATTTCGTCTTCCATGCTCTTGACGCGTGAGGCCGGCCGCACTTCAGGTGCCGGCTTGGCTTCCGCTCGGACGGCCCTGGCCTCGCTCTTGCGCGCTGGTTGCGGTTCTACGCTTTCGGCAACGTCGAGCGATGGCGCAGCGACTTTGGCTTTCGCAACCGCCGGTCCCTCGATTCGGTTGGCCGTCGCGCCGCCTTGCGAGCGGTCGATCTCCATCTGCAATTCGTCCAGATCGATCTCAATTTCCGGCTGCGCGGCGACAGCGACCTCATCGTGTCCGTTGGCGAAAGCCGCGCGCTCGTTCTCACGCTGATCGTCGGCCGCGATTTCGGCTTCCAGGTCCGCCGCAGTCAGTTCAAGTTCGGAAAATTCAGGCTCGCTTACCGCGGCCTGCATTTCCTCAACTTGGGGTGCGGCTGCCCGGGCACGCTCGTCGCGTTGCCCGAATGATGCGGCCTCGGAATGGACCTGCATGGGGCCCGCCGGTTGCTCCGCCACCTGTTGCTCTGGCAAGGCAGCTGGCCTGGCCGCGCGAGGCGGCGCCTGGCGGACCCCGCCGCGTTCCCCGCCACGTTCATTGCCTGCCGGCTCGCCATGCGCCGGTGGTGCATGGTCGCCCGCCAGCGCACGTTCGGGGGTCCGCTCGACGGTGCGCTCGGGGGCATGATGTGCAAGCGGCACACGCGCGATATTCTGCTCGATGAGAAAATCCGTCGGTCCGCCGATCATGATGAGGTGCTCGACGTTGTCGCGGCGCACCAGGACGAGACGGCGCTTTTCGTCGACGATGGCCGCGTCGGTTACCGACAGGCGCGGCTGGCGGCTGCGGCCGGCCTTCAGCGCTCCGTCGCCGGCGATTTTGCGGAAAACCCAGGCCAGCAGGACCAACGCGATCGCCAGACCGACCACGATCGTGACCAGCGTGATGGCCGAATTTTCGCCGCTGAACAGGGTTTTCAACCAGTCCATGCCGGACCTCCTTGCGCCCTCGATCCGCCAACGCCCAGGCGAATCCAATCAGTTCCGGCCATTTGCTTCGGATGTTCGATGATATCGAACTTCGAATCCGTTGCACATGTCCTTCGTGACGTTTGTCACGATCGCATTAAGGTATCGTAAACTTTTTCATTTGCGACAAGTTCGTTTGCTGGAGCAATAGGGCCAGAACATGGCTATCGCTCCGCAGTTCTTGGCGATATTGCGGCAATCGCAGCAAGTGGCGGCAACGGCCGCAGGTCTGGCGGATTGGCGGTATTTCGCCGGTTATCCCTTTTTTCCGCCTGCCGAATATGATTCATAAGCGCGTCGGCACGGTGCGGATTTCAGAATCGCGACACTAGCCCGCCGCAGGGGAAGGGGATGGGCCAGGAACAAGCACCAGTTCGCGCGCCAGACCGGGCACCGGATCGGGCGCCAGATCGCGCAATGGAGCCGATCGTCGAGAACCGGTCTCGCCAGGTCGGGATCGCGCGGCTGATCATTCTCGGCCTGACGCTCGCGGCGGTAGCCGTCGTCGCCTTCCTGTTCGGCAAGGAACGCCTTGGCGAACCGGTCGTCCTGGCAATCCTTGGAGGACTGGCCGGGATCGGCGTGTTTTTCCTGTTCTCGCTTTCGCTCGGGTTCCTGTCGCTGACAGCGACAAGACGCGACGAGTCGTTTACCCGCTCTCTCGTCGACAGCATGGATGCGGGCCTGCAGGTTTCCGATTCCAGGGGCCGTGTTGTCTATGCCAACCGCGCCTATGCCGAATTGACCGGTGCGCGCAACTCGGCCTCATTGAACAGTCTTGAAGCGCTGTTTTCGCGCCGGCCGGAATCGGCCGACGCGATCTATCGCCTTGCCAACGCGGTCAAGAATGGTGAGGCGGCGACTGAGGAAGTTCGCCTGGCGAGCGGCCTGCGCGGTGGTGAGGAGGGCGGCCGCTGGTTCCGCCTGCGCGCCAGACCGATGCGCTCCGAGGTCGACAATCTCATTTACGCTGTCTGGCAGGTCACCGACATTACCGCCGAGCGCGACCGCCAGGAGGACGCTTTTCAAGAACTGCAGAACGCGATCAATTACCTCGACCACGCCCCGGCCGGCTTCTTTTCCTGCGAAGCCGACCACTCGCTGGCCTATCTCAATTCGACGTTGGCGGACTGGCTCGGAATCGACCTGGCGCGCTTCACCCCCGGCTCGCTCAATCTTGCCGACATCATTTCCGGCGAGGGCATGGCGTTGATCCGTTCGATCCGTCCGGCCGCTGGCGGCTCGCGCACCTCCGTGGTCGACCTCGATATGGCCAAGAGCGACGGCACGCGCCTTCCGGTGCGTCTCTACCATCGCATCGCGATCACTCCAGACGGCGCCGCCGGCGCCACCCGCGCCGTTGTCATCAACCGGCTTGCCGGCGAACAGGGGCCGACGAAAGTCGATGCGGAACTGCGCTTCACGCGCTTTTTCAACGACACGCCATTTGCCATCGCAACCCTCGCCGACGACGGCAGCGTGCGCCAGACCAACGCGCCGTTCCAGCGCATGTTCGCCAGCCAAATCGGTAAGCATGGCGCCTCCGGGCTGAAACTGGCCGACCTGGCGCTGGAAGCCGAGCGTCCGGCCCTCGAAGCAGCCTGGGAGGCGGCGCTGACCGGCCAGGCACGCATCGACCCGGTCGATATCACAATTCCGGGCGAGCAGGGGCGGTTCGCCCGTTTCCTGCTCAGTCCAGTATCCAACGCCAATCCCGGCGACGGCGAAAGGGCGATCGCCTATGCTGTCGAAACGACGCAGCAGCGCACCCTCGAGGAGCAATTCGCCCAGAGCCAGAAAATGCAGGCGGTCGGCCAGCTTGCAGGCGGTGTCGCCCACGACTTCAACAATGTACTGACAGCGATCATCGGCTTTTCCGACTTGCTGCTGGCGAGCCACCGGCCGTCGGACCCGTCCTTCCAGGACATCCTCAACATCAAGCAGAATGCCAATCGCGCCGCCAGCCTGGTGCGCCAGCTCCTGGCGTTCTCGCGCCGCCAGACATTGCGCCCGCATGTATTGCAGCTCTCCGATGTGCTGTCCGACCTGCGCATGCTGCTCGCCCGGCTGCTCGGCGAGCAGGTCGAATTGAATGTCGTGCACGGTCGCGATGTCTGGCCGGTCAAAGCCGACCTGTCGCAGTTCGAAACGGTCATCATCAACCTTGCCGTCAACGCCCGCGACGCCATGCCCAATGGCGGCAAGGTTACCATCCGCACGAGCAACGTCGCTCGCGGCGAGGTCGCGCGCCTGCACAAGTACAAGGGCATGCCGGAGGCCGACTATGTGCTGATCGAGGTCGAGGACGAAGGCGTCGGCATGACGCGCGATGTCATGGAGAAGATTTTCGAGCCGTTCTTTTCCACCAAGGAAGTCGGCAAGGGCACCGGACTCGGACTGTCGACCGTATACGGCATCGTCAAACAGACCGGTGGCTTCATCTATCCCGAGTCCGAGCCGGGCAGCGGCGCAATCTTCCGCCTTTTCCTGCCGCGCCACATTCCGACGGCAAAGCCCTCGCTGGAAGCCGAAGGCGAGGGTACGGTCGTTCGCAAGGGCGCCAAGGCGGCCGCGCGCGACCTGACCGGCAGCGCCCGCATCCTTTTGGTCGAAGACGAGGACGCCGTGCGCGCCTTTGCGGTTCGCGCGCTGAAGACGCGCGGCTTCGAGGTCTACGAAGCTTCCACCGGCGTGGAAGCACTGAAACGAATGGCCGAGATCGGCAACGCCGTCGATCTGGTGGTCTCCGACGTCGTCATGCCCGAAATGGATGGGCCGACGCTGTTGCGCGAAGTGCGCAAGAAATTGCCCAACCTGAAATTCATCTTCATGTCGGGCTACGCCGAGGATGCTTTCGCCAGAAACCTGCCCGACCCGGAAAATGAGCGATTCGAATTTTTACCAAAACCATTTACACTCAAACAATTAGTCACAAAAGTTAAGGAAGTGCTAGAGGAATAGGCTGCGCAGGGTCGTCACGCTGGCCGCACAAGGATATGCTTCTTGCGGCCATGCGACAGCTTCACCATTCCCTTCGCATCGCCATTGGCCGCCGAAACTGTCATTTTCTCGTCCTTGATCGCAACGTCATTGATGCGAATTGCGCCGCCCTGAATATGACGACGCGCCTCGCCGTTCGATGTGGCAAACCCAGCGCGCACGAGCAGTGACAACAGGCCGATCCCGTTTTGCCATTCCGCGGCCGCGACCTCGACCATGGGCAGGCTCTCGGCGGCAACGCCCTCCTCGAACGTCTTTCGTGCGGTTTCGGCCGCTTCCTCGGCTGCCGGGCGGCCGTGCACCATGGCGGTAGTCTCGGTCGCCAGGATCTTCTTGGCCTCGTTGATCTCGGCGCCGGCCAGCGCTTCCAGCCGCTTGATCTCGGCGATCGGCAGGGTCGTGAACAGGCGCAGAAAGCGGCCGACATCGGCGTCCTCGGCGTTGCGCCAGTACTGCCAGTAGCCATAAGGCGACAGCATTTCGGCTTCGAGCCAGACCGCTCCTTCGGCGGTCTTGCCCATCTTGGCACCGGAGGCGGTGGCAAGCAGCGGCGTCGTCAGCGCGTAGAGATCGGGCAAGCCCATGCGCCGGCCGAGATCGACGCCGGAGACGATATTTCCCCATTGGTCGGAACCGCCCATCTGGAGGCGGCAATCGTAGCGCCGTGCCAGTTCGATGAAATCGTAGGCCTGCAGCACCATGTAGTTGAACTCGAGGAATGACAGGTGCTGCTCGCGGTCGAGCCGCAACTTGACGGAATCGCGCGCCAGCATCTGGTTGACCGAGAAATGGCGGCCGATATCGCGCAGGAAATCGACATAATTGAGCTTCAACAGCCACTCGGCGTTGTCGGCCATGATCGCATCATTGCCGCCTCCGCCGAAATGCAGGAATTTTTCGAAAATCCTGCGGATGCCGGCCTTGTTGGCGGCGATCTTTTCGGCGGTCAGCAACTGGCGCAACTCGTCCTTGCCGGATGGGTCGCCAACCATGGTAGTGCCGCCGCCCATCAGCGCAATCGGCCGATGCCCGGTCTGCTGGAACCAGTAGAGCAGCATGATCTGCACCAGCCCGCCGGCATGCAGCGACGGCGCGGTCGCATCGAAGCCGATGTAGCAGGTGGTCGTGCCCTTGGCCAAAACCGCGTCCAGACCGGCCTCGTCGGAAATCTGGTGGATGAACCCCCGCTCGGAAAGCACGTTCAGGAAATCGGATTTGAAGGCGGACATTTTCGGCGTTTCCGTGATAGGCCTCGGAGCAAAGTCGGCAGGCTCTAACAGGTTTTTTCGGCGGAATCGACTGACGTGAGCGCGCGCCAAGGCAAACCGATCCTGCGGTCCATCGGCCTGATGAGCGGCACATCGATGGACGGCATCGACGTGGCGATGATCGTCAGCGATGGCGAGGCGGTGCTCGAGCGCGGGCCGGCGGCAACCTACGGCTATGACGCGTCGTTCCGCCGACGGCTCGCCGATGCGCTGGAACACGCCAGCGCGATCGAACAGCGCACCGACCGGCCAGCCGTGCTGGCCGATCTGGAACGGGAATTGACGCTGCGCCATTCGACGGCGGTGCTTGAGTTTCTCGCCGCCAGCCGGCAATCGCCGGGCGATATCGACCTGATCGGCTTCCATGGCCAGACCGTCCTGCATCGGCCGCAGCGGTCGCTGACCGTCCAGCTCGGCGATGGGCGGCTGCTGGCGAGTGAAACCGGCATCCGTGTCGCGTTTGATCTCAGGGCCGCCGACATGGCCCATGGCGGGCAGGGCGCGCCGCTGGTTCCGGCCTATCACCGGGCGCTCGCCGCCAACCTGCCGCCGCGCTTTATTGGCCGCCGGCCGGTCGCTTTCGTCAACATTGGCGGCGTCGCCAACATCACCTGGATCGGCGCCGATGGCGAAATGATCGCCTTCGACACCGGGCCCGGCAACGCTTTGATCGATCAGTGGCTAGAGGCCAAGGCCGGCATTCCCTTCGATCAGGGCGGCCGCATCGCGTCGGAGGGCCGCGTCGTCGCAGCGATTGCGCAGCAATATCTCGATGATTCATTTTTTCAAAAAGCCGCGCCAAAGTCGCTTGATCGCAACGATTTTCCGTCTTTGGCAGTAGACGCAGCCTCGCTCGAGGACGGCGCCCGCACGCTCGCCCATGTCACCGCGGCGGCGATATGGAAGGCTGTCGAACGGGTGCCCGAATTGCCGGCGCTATGGATCGTTTGCGGCGGCGGCCGCCACAATCGCGCAATTCTTTCCGATTTATGCGAATTGGCGGCCGCAAACGACCGGTTGGGTGTTGCCGCCGAGGTCACAGTCGCCGAAGATGCCGGCTTCAACGGCGACGCGATGGAAGCCGAGGCTTGGGCGTATCTGGCGATCCGCGCCTTTCGCGGCCTGCCGCTCACCTGGCCCGGGACAACAGGCGTCCGCGAACCCATCACTGGCGGCATGATCGTCGAGCCATCGCCCATCAGGCCATTACCCATCAGGAAAGGCAAGCAAGCATGATGCAGTCGACGTTACTGGGAAGGTCTGGGGTCAACGTGTCGAGGCTATGCCTCGGCTGCATGAGCTTCGGCGTGCCGGGCCGCGAGCCGCATCCCTGGGTGATTGACGAGGCGGCATCCCAGGAGGTGTTCAAGATCGCCGCCGATGCCGGCCTGTATTTCTGGGATACCGCCGACATGTATGGCGCCGGCGCGTCCGAGGAAATCACCGGGCGGGCGATGAAGAAATTCTTCGCCAAGCGCTCCGACATTGTCCTTGCGACCAAGATGGCCAACGCCATGGGGCAGGGCCCGAACGACAAGGGCCTGTCGCGCAAACACATTGTCGAGGCCTGCGAAGCCTCGCTGAAGCGGCTCGCCACCGACTACATCGACCTTTACTACGTCCACCGGTTGGTCGGCGCCTCTCCGTTCGAGGAAATCTGCGCCGCGCTCGACCTGCTGCTGCGCCAGGGCAAGGTCCTCTATCTCGGCGCCTCCTCGATGTGGACGTGGCAGTTCGCGAAGTTGCGCGCGGTACAGAAGGAGATTGGCAGCCAGCCCTTCGCCGCGATGCAAAATTTCTACAACCTCATCTATCGTGAGGAAGAGCGCGAGATGATGCCCTATTGCGCCAGTGAAGGCGTCGGCGTCGTGCCGTGGTCGCCGATCGCCCGCGGTTTTCTTGGCGGCAACCGTCCCAAGGACAATCAAGCGACAAATCGCGGCAGCACAGACAAGTTCGCACAGAACTATTTCGGGTCGAAGCAGGATTTCGAAATCCTGCGCCGCGTCGAGAAAGTCGCGAAGGATACCGGGTTCAAGCCGGCCCAGATCGCCTATGCCTGGGTGCTGTCGAAGCCGTTCGTGACATCGCCCATCGTTGGTGCCACCAAGCCGTGGCAACTGGCCGAGGCCATCGCCGCCCTCGAAATCAAGCTGACGCCGTCGCAAACAAAATATCTGGAGGCCGGGTACAACGCCCTGGCGGTCAAGGGGCACAGTTGAGAAGCCTGCACAAACGCAGCCTTCAGATGGCCGACTTCACCAGCGCCGCCATTTCCGCGTTGCCTTCCTGTTCGTAACCGGAGACGACGCCTGCGCGGTCGGCTTGCGAACGGTTCTGGCTGATCTTCCATTTGCCGACAAGTTCGCCGATCTCGATCTCGATGCCGACGATGCCGCGCAGCATCGTCTCGACAAAGCGGTCGGGCGCATCCGCGACCGCCCATGGCTCGGCCCTGCCAGCCTCATGGCGGTCCGTCAGCGCGCCGACGTGGTGGCGCAGCCAGATGGCATCGTCGCGGATGGCGGCGCTGCCGCGCGCCTGGACCATGCAGTAGTTCCAGGTCGGCACGACCTTCCCGTGCTCGGCCTTGGCGGCATACCAGGACGGCGTCACATAGGCCTGCGGTCCCTGGAACACGACGAGCACCGGCATTTGGGCTGCTCGGCGATCAGCCGCCACTGTGGGTTCGCCCGCGCGACATGGCAGGTCAATTGCCCGTGCTGGCCTTTGGCGGCATCGAACAGGAACGGCACCGGATTGGCGACCGGGCCGTCCGGACCGTTCGCAATCAGCAGGCCAAGTGGATGCGCGTGGATCAGCCCGTGAAGCACCTCAGGCCGCGATTCGACATGATGAGCGGGTTGGTACATGCGCTTACCGCAGCAGCATGGTTTCCTTGCGGCCGCCCTCGATGAGGCCGAGGCGTTTGTCCAGATAGAGGGCGCATTCCTCGATCAGTTCCTCGGTATGCTCGGTAAAGAAATGGTTGGCGCCTTTCAGCGTCTTGTGTGTGATCTTGATGCCCTTCTGCGCCTTCAGCTTGTCGACCAGGCCCTGGACATCGCTCGTCGGCGCCACCCGGTCGGCATCGCCATGGATGATCAGTCCCGACGACGGGCAGGGTGCGAGAAACGAGAAATCGTAGACATTGGGCTGCGGCGCCACCGAGATGAAGCCCTCGATTTCGGGCCGGCGCATCAACAACTGCATGCCGATCCAGGCGCCGAAGGAAAATCCGGCGACCCAGCAGCCCTTCGCGTCGGGATGCACGCTCTGGACCCAGTCGAGCGCGGCGGCGGCGTCCGACAACTCGCCGGCGCCGTGGTCGAACTCGCCCTGGCTGCGGCCGACGCCGCGGAAATTGAAGCGCAGCGACGTGAAACCCGCGTTCGACGAACATGTAGAACAGGTCATAGATGATCTGGTTGTTCATCGTGCCGCCGAATTGCGGGTGCGGGTGCAGCACCATTGCAATCGGTGCGTTCTTGATCTTGGACGGCTGATAGCGGCCTTCCAGAGCGGCCCGCCGGGCCGGTAAACATGACTTCGGGCATTGCTGGACGCAGTCCTTTTTCGATGGAACCGGCCAGGAACTCGGGTAGGCAACCCTGTCGCTTGACCGCGAAGAGTTTGGTACCTACAGCCAGTTTAGAACGGTTCAAAACTGCGGGTTTGGCGATCCGTCCGGAGTGCCCGCGCGGTTTGGCGCCTACATAGTCGATCCGCTGCCTTGGAATTACAAGAAAATTGCGCATCGCCGCCGACAATTCGGCCGGTGGCCGTTCAGGAAGGCATTCGCAACCGTGACCGCTTCGCCAGGCCGTGCCTATCTCGACTACAACGCCAGCGCGCCGCTGCTGGCGTCGGCCCGGCGCGCCATGGCGCAAGTGCTGGCCGAAACTGGAAACCCTTCCTCCGTCCACGCTGAGGGTCGCGCTGCCCATGCCCGCATCGAGGAAGCGCGCGCAGCGCGTCGCGACGGCCTTGCACGTCGGCGGAACGCCAAGTCATGTGTTTACCTCCGGCGCCACTGAAGCCGCCAACTGGACCCTGGTGGCCCGATTGGCAGGACGGCCGCGTAGCAGGCATTTTCCAAACTCTATGTCAGCGCCGTCGAGCATCCTTGCGTGTTGGCCGGCGGCCGGTTCCCGGCGGCAGATGTCTCGCAATTCGGTGTCGACGCCGACGGCACCGCCGACCTTGACGCGCTGGAAGCGGCGCTTGCCGGCCATGACGGTTCGGCCGGAGCGCCGCTGGTGGCGACTATGCGGCCAACAACGAAACCGGTGTCATCCAGCCGGTCGCCGAATCGCCGAAATCGTGCACCGCCGCGGGGGCATGCTGGTCGTCGATGCCGTGCAGGCGGCTCGGCAAGGTTCCGATCGACATGACAAGCTGGGTACGCGGACGCATGATTCTGTCTTCGCACAAGATCGGCGGCCCGCAAGGGCGTCGGCGCCACTGGCGCCGCAGCGCCCTGGATGATGCCGCTGCCGTTGATGACTGGTGGTGGCCAGGAGAGGGATCATCGCGCCGGCACCGAAAATGTCGCTGCGATTGCCGGATTTGGCGCGGCAATCGGCGAAATCGACAAATCCATTGCGCCAAAGTGGACAAGTTTTGGCACTTCGCGACTGGCTCGAAGCCGAATTAGACACTATATCCAAGGGGATTGGCGCGCCGGTGCCGGTGATTTTCGGAGCGGCCGTGCCGCGCTTGCCCAATACGACCTGCTTTGCGGTCGAGGGGGTGAAGGCGGAAACCGCGCTGATTTCGCTGGATCTCGCCGGAGTGGCCGTTTCGTCGGGTTCGGCCTGTTCGTCCGGCAAGGTGCGCAAGTCGCACGTGCTTGCGGCGATGGGCGCGCAGCGACCAGGCTGGCAAGCGCGGCGATCCGCGTCAGTATCGGCCCAGGAGACGACGCGTGAGGAGATCGGGCGGTTTCTTGCCGCCTGGAAAGACATAATCGGGCGATTGGCCGCCAGGCTCGGCCGCCTGACCCGTGTGAACATCAACTGGCGGGCCTTGACCCCGCAAAGGATGGAGAACACAGATGCCTGCCGTGCAGGAGACGATCGAGGCCGTCAAAGCCATCGACGTCGACCAAGTACAAATACGGCTTCACCACCGAGATCGAGTTCGAGCTGGCCCCCAAGGGCCTGAACGAGGACATCATCGCGCTTATTTCGGCCAAGAAGGGCGAGCCGGACTGGATGCTGGAATGGCGCCTCGGCGCCTATCGCCGCTGGCTGACCTGGACGAGCCGACCTGGGCGCGCGTCAGCTATCCAAAGATCGACTTCCAGGACATCCACTATTACGCCGCGCCGAAGAGCGACGCCGGCCCGAAGTCGCTCGACGAGGTCGATCCCGAGCTGCTGCGCACCTACGAGAAGCTCGGCATTCCGCTGAAGGAGCAGGAAATCCTCGCCGGCGTGCCGAAGGCCGGTGAACCGTCACCGATCGACGAGGGCGGCGAGCGACAATGTCTACAAGTCCGGCCGCGTCGCAGTCGACGCGGTGTTCAATTCGGTTTCGGTCGTCACCACCTTCAAGGAAGAACTGGCGCAAGGCCGGCGTCATCTTCTGCGCGATCTCGGAAGCGATCCGCGAGCATCCGGAATTGGTCAAGAAGTATCTCGGCTCGGTCGTGCCGGTTTCCGACAATTTCTACGCCACGCTGAACAGCGGCCGTTTTCACCGACGGCTCCTTCGTCTATGTGCCGAAGGGCGTGCGCTGCCCGATGGAACTGTCGACCTATTTCCGCATCAACGAGAAGAAGACCGGCCAGTTCGAGCGCACGCTGATCATCGCCGAGGAGGGCGCCTACGTTTCCTATCTCGAAGGCTGCACCGCGCCGCAGCGCGACGAGAACCAGCTGCATGCCGCCGTAGTCGAGTTGATCGCGCTGGACGACGCCGAGATCAAGTATTCGACCGTGCAGAACTGGTATCCCGGCGACGCCGAGCGGCAAGGGCGGCATCTACAATTTCGTCACCAAGCGCGGCGACTGCCGCGGCGACCGAATTCGAAGATCTCGTGGACGCAGGTCGAGACCGGCTCGGCGATCACCTGGAAATATCCGTCCTGCATTCTGCGCGGCGACAATTCGCAGGGCGAGTTCTATTCGATCGCCGTCTCGAACGGCGCCCAGCAGGTCAATTCCGGCACCAAGATGATCCATCTCGGCAAGAACACGTCGAGCCGCATCATCTCCAAGGGCATCTCGGCCGGCCGCTCCAACAACACCTATCGCGGCCAGCGTCTCGGTGCATCGCAAGGCCGACCAACGCCCGCAACTTCACCAATTGCAATTCGCTGCTGATCGGCAACAAGTGCGGTGCCCATACAGTGCCTTACATCGAATCGAAGAACCGGACGGCGAAACTGGAGCACGAGGCAACGACCTCGAAGATCTCCGATGACCAGCTCTTCTATTGCCTGCAGCGCGGCATCGGCGACGAGGAGGCGATCGCGCTGATCGTCAACGGCTTCGTCAAGGAAGTGCTGCAGAAACTGCCGATGGAATTCGCGGTCGAGGCGCAGAAGCTGATCGGGATCAGCCTGGAAGGGAGCGTGGGATAATGGCGCGCGTTCGCAATCTTCTCAATCCGGGCCGTGCGCGCTGGGAGCGCGTCATCGTCATCGCTTTCGTGGCTTTTGTCGGCATGCTGCTCACCCAAGCCGTGCTGGAGGAGAGAAGCCAGATCGCGCTGTCGCTTGCGGCCGCGGTTTGGGCTTTGATCGGCTGGATCGCCGCCAATTATCTGGTGGACAGGAGACCATGGTGAAGCCCGTCAACAACCTCGCGGAACAGTCCCCGACGACGCCTGAATTCGAAGCGTTGTGGGCTGGTGGCAAGGGCGCCAGCGCTGGCGAGATTCGCCGCGCTGAGAGACAATTCCTGAATATCACGATGATCGGTTGGATCGGAGCCTCCGCGATTGCAATAGGCCTTTGGCTGCTCTCAACAATCAGCGGCTTTGCCGCGGCTGTTGTTGTAGGCCTCGGTGCGATGTTCATTGCAAAGTGGCGATCGATGCAGCGGTGGGAGGGGGTCGCCAGGGTAGCGCGCATTGCCGCGGACCTGCGATGGCAGCCATTTCGCAAATTTGTCAGGCGCTGGGGACAGAAATGACCAAACCCGTCCTCAATCTCGCCGACGTGCCGTTGCGCCAGACCGGCAACGGCAAGGGCTTCAAGGCGATGATCGGACCGTTTTCCGAGATGATTGGCTCGACCGGCATCGGCTGCATGCTGCATGTCGTCGAGCCGGGCGAGAAGGCGTTTCCGTTCCACGCCCACCACCAGATGCACGAGATGTTCCTGATTTTGGAAGGCGCGGGCACCTACCGCTACGGGAAAGAGCGTCACCCGGTGAAAGCGGGGGATGTCTGCGCGGCGCCGGCGGGCTCTGGAACCGATCATGCGCATCAACTGATCAACACCGGCAAAACGACGTTGCGCTATCTCGGCCTGTCGACCAAGGGCAATACCGAGGTGGTCGAATATCCCGACTCCAAGAAATTCGGCGTCGTCAGCCATTTCGACTGGGCCAAGCCCGATGCCGGCGGCGTCCGCTTCATCGGCCGCATCGACATGGGCCTCGATTATTTTGAAGGTGAGAAGTGACGACACCCATGCTTGAAATTAAGAACCTCCACGTCCGCATCGCCGGCGAGGGCACCGAAATTATTCGCGGCCTCGACTTGAAGGTTGCGGCTGGCGAAGTCGCGGCGATCATGGGCCCGAACGGCTCGGGCAAGTCGACGCTGTCCTATGCGCTCGCCGGCCGCGACGGCTACGAGATCAGCCAGGGCGATATCCTTTATCAGGGCGAAAGCATCCTTGAATGGTCGCCGGATGAGCGCGCCAACCGCGGCATTTTCCTCGCCTTCCAGTATCCGGTCGAAATCCCCGGTGTCGCCACGATGAATTTCCTCAAGGCGGCACTCAATTCGCAACGCAAGGCCCACGGCGAAGCCGAGCTTTCGACGCCGGATTTCATCCGCGTCGTCCGCGAGGCGGCCGGCAAGCTCGACATTTCCATGGACATGCTCAAGCGGGCGCTCAATGTCGGCTTTTCCGGCGGCGAAAAGAAGCGCGCCGAGATCCTGCAAATGGCGCTGCTGCGGCCGAAATTGTGCGTCATGGACGAGACCAACTCCGGCCTCGACATCGACGCGTTGCGCATCGTTGCCGACGGCGTCAATGCGCTGCGAGCCAAGGACCGCGCCTTCATCGTCATCACCCACTACCAGCGCCTGCTCGAGCACATCGTGCCCGACACGGTGCACGTGCTATCGAAGGGCAGGGTGGTCAAATCGGGCGACAAGTCGCTGGCGCTGGAGCTCGAAAAATTCGGCTATGCCGGCCTTGTCGGCGAGGCGGCCTAGGTGACGGCAATGAACGTGCACGCCAACCCGAAATTGACAGCGACCGAGACGGCGCTGGTCGATGCCTTCGCCGAACAGCGCGCCGGCCTGCCGGGCGACGCGGAGGTTGCGGCAAAGCGCGACGAAGCCGCCGCCCGCCTGAAGCGCGGGCTGCCGACGCGCAAGGTGGAAGCCTGGCACTATACCGACCTGCGCCGCCTGTTTCCGGCGTTACCGGATGGCGGCATCGGGCAAGCGCCTGTCGCGGCCTCCCCGTTCATCGGCGGCTCGGCGGTATTCCCGATATTGAACGGAACCGCCGGTACGGCTGCGCAGCTCGCGGGCGCTGCGGCAACGCCGATTGCGGTCAAACTCGACGACGGCTCGCTTGCGCCTGCGCTTGACCCCCAGGATACTGACGACCTCATTGGCGCCATCAACAGCGCGTTCGTCCGCGACGGCTGGTTCCTCGACATCGCCGACGGCACAAAATTGACGCAATCGATCGAACTGCAATCGGTTCAGGCGGGCGGCCAGTCGCATATTCGCCTTGCTGCGCGTATCGGCGCCGGCGCAACGGCTACGATTGTCGAGCGCCATGCCGGCGATGGCGAGGCCCTCGCTTCCTCGGTCACCAATCTGCTGGTCGGGGACGGAGCCGAAATCACCTGGGTCATCGTGCAGGAGCAGCCGGTGGATGCTACCCATCTCGGCCAGTTCAATGCCTGGATCGGCAAGGACGCCAGGCTGGTGCTGTGCGTCCTGAACAGCGGCGGCAAAGTCGTGCGCCAGGAAATCCGCGTCGTTGCCAAGGGCGAGGGCGGGAAGTTCCTGCTGCGCGGGGTCAACCTGCTCGCCGGCGACACGCATTGCGACGAGATGATGATCCTCGAGCACGAGGCGCCGCGTACGAACTCGACCGAAGTCGTCCGCAGCGTCGTCTTCGACCGCGCGGCTGGCGCGTTCCAGGGCCGCATCAACGTACACGCCGACGCCCAGAAGACCGATGCCAAGATGTCGTGCAACACGCTGTTGCTGTCGGACGAAGCGGAATTCTCGGCCAAGCCGGAACTGGAAATCTTCGCCGACGACGTCCAGTGCGGCCACGGCGCCACGGTCTCCGATATTCAACCGGAGCACCTGTTCTACCTGCGCGCCCGCGGCATTCCCGAACGCCAGGCGCGCGCCATGCTGGTGCGCGGTTTCGTCGAGGACACCTTCGCCGAGATCGAAAACGAGGCCCTGCGCGATGCGCTGACCGCACGGATTGACGACTGGCTGGACCGCCATGGCTGAGGCTGCGCTGAAAATCCCGGCCTACGACGTCGACGCCATCCGCGCCGATTTCCCGATTCTTGCGCGTCAGGTCTACGGCAAGCCTCTGGTCTATCTCGACAACGGCGCTTCGGCCCAGAAGCCGCGCCCCGTCATCGATTCGCTGACGCATACCTACGAAACCGAATACGCCAATGTCCATCGCGGCCTGCATTTCCTGTCGAATGCCGCAACCGATGCCTACGAAAAAGCGCGCGAGACCGTGCGCCGGTTTCTCAACGCCGGGCGCGTCGAGGAAATCATCTTCACCAAGGGCTCGACCGAGGCGATCAACACGGTCGCCTATGGCTGGGCGATGGCGCATCTGAAGGCCGGCGACGAGATCGTCGTCACCCAGATGGAACACCATTCCAATATCGTGCCATGGCATTTCCTGCGCGAGCGCATGGGCGTGAAACTGGTTTGGGCGCCGGTCGAGGAAGACGGCTCGCTCGATCTGAAGAAATTCGAGGCCTGCCTGACGCCGCGCACGAAGCTCGTCGCCATCACCCACATGTCGAATGTCGTCGGCACAGTGACGCCGCTGAAGAAGATCGTGGCAATGGCGCATGCCCGCGATATTCCGGTGCTGGCCGATGGCAGCCAGGCGGCGGTGCATCTGCCGATCGACGTGCGCGATCTCGATATCGATTTCTACTGCTTTACCGGCCACAAGCTCTATGGCCCGACCGGCATCGGTATCCTCTACGGCAAATACGACCGGCTGATGGAAACGCGCCCGTTCGAGGGCGGCGGCGAGATGATCCGCGATGTCTTCGAGGACGCAATTACCTACGCCGATCCGCCGCATCGCTTCGAGGCCGGCACGCCGCCGATCGTCCAGGCGATCGGGCTCGGCGCCGCTATCGAATATGTCGAGGGCATCGGCCGCGACGCGATCCTCGCCCACGAGCACGACCTGCGCGACTATGCCCACGAGCGGCTCGGCCGCATCAATTCGATGCGCATCTACGGCATCGCGCCGGGCAAGGGCGCCATCGTCTCCTTCAACCTGGAAGGCATCCACCCCCACGACGTGTCGATGATCATCGACCGCGAGGGCGTCGCCGTGCGCGCCGGCACCCATTGCGCCCAGCCGCTGCTGACCCGCTACGGCGTGACCTCGACATGCCGGGCGTCGTTCGCCATGTATAATACGCGCGCCGAGGTCGACGCGCTCGCCAACGCGCTCGAAAAGGCACGGAAGTTCTTCGCATGAACACGGACGCCACAGCGATGGATCGCGCCGAACCGGACACCGCCGGCCCGAACATGCCGCAGGTCAACGCCAATGTCGTCTCCGCGATCCCGCCGGAAGAACTCGACCGCATGACCGGAGATATTATCCGGGCGCTGAAGACCGTCTACGATCCCGAGATTCCGGCCGACATCTATGAACTGGGTCTGATCTACCGCATCGACATCGAGGACGACCGCTCGGTCAAGATCGATATGACGCTGACCGCGCCGGGCTGCCCGGTTGCCGGCGAGATGCCGGGCTGGGTCCAGAACGCGGTCGGCGCGGTCGAAGGCGTCATGGATGTCGAGGTCAACATGACCTTCGATCCGCCATGGACGCCGGACCGCATGAGCGAGGAGGCCCAGGTCGCCGTGGGCTGGTACTGATATGCTGAAGAAATTCGAAGTCATGACCGTAACCCCCGCCGCCGCCGCCCGCGTCGGCGAAATTCTCGCCGGCAAGCCGGACGCCAAGGGCATCCGCATTGGCGTCAAGAACGGCGGCTGTGCCGGCATGGAATATACTGTCGATCTGGTGGTCGAGGAGAAGCCTGGCGAGGACAAGGTCGAGACGCCGAAGGGAACGGTCTTCGTTTCGCCGGCCGCCGTGCTGTTCCTTCTCGGCACCGAGCTCGATTTCGAGACGACCAAGCTGCGCTCCGGCTTCGTCTTCCATAACCCCAACCAGAAATCGGCCTGCGGCTGCGGCGAGAGCGTCGAACTGGCGCCGGCGCAAATGACGCCGGAGATGGTCCAGTCCCGGTCCGGGCCGAACGCAGGACACTGAACCCTCTGCTGACATCCGCCGTCAGGAACGACCGCGCTCGCGATTGACGTTGCGCGCCGCGCTGCGCAGGCTGGGTTCGGTCAGGAGCTGAACCGATGGCGCTGTCGAACGAATACGTTGCCTATCTCGGCGACCTGTTTGCCGAAATCCCCGATGCTTCGATCCGCCGCATGTTCGGCGGCGTCGGTGTGTTCCGCAACGGCCTAATGTTCGCGCTGGCGACGGGCGAGGGCACCCTCGCTTTCAAGGCCGACGACGCGACGGTTCCCCAATTCGAGGCCGAAGGCGCGCAGGAATGGATGTATGAGGCGAAAGGCCGGCGGACGATGAACATGGGCTACTGGTACGTGCCCGAGCGCCTGTTCGACAATGCCGACGAATTCAAGGCCTGGGCAATGGCCGCCTACGATGCAGCCGTCCGTGCCGATGCCAAAAAGCCGCCGAAACAGAGGAAGTTGCAGCGGTAGCCCGCACTTCGACGATCCCCATCTTTGATAGCGGTCAATGTCGGGCAGGGGCGGGTGCGACAACTATGCCGCCCTTTCTTGGAGGCGACGATGCAGACGCGACGCAAAATTCTTGTCGGCGCCGGCGCGGCTGCGGCGGCCGGCGCGGCGGCGTTTCTGGCAGTGCGCGAGTCCGACTACGACGATGCCGTGGCCGCCGTTTGGGCGCCGCGGGCGTCGCGCGGGCCGGCTGACTTTGGGTATCTCGTCCATTACGCCGTGCTGGCTGCCAACAGCCACAACACCCAGCCATGGCGCTTCGCGATGGCCGGGAACCGCGTCACCATCGCACCGGATTTCGCGCGGTCGACGCCGGCTGCCGATCCCGACCGCCACCATCTGTTCGCAAGCCTCGGCTGCGCCAGCGAAAACCTTGTTCTTGCCGCAAGGGCCGCTGGGCGAGATGCCAGCGCCGTGTTCGATGGCGCTGGCGATGGGAGCGTTGGCGTCGAATTGGCGAACGGCTCGGCGACGGCCGATCCGCTGTTCGAAGCTATCCTCGAGCGCCAATCGACGCGATCCGACTATGACCGCCGGACGGTTCCGGCTGATGAAATTCACACGCTGGAAGCAGCGGCGCGCGTCAACGACGGCCGGGTCATCTTCATAACCGACCGACGCCAGATCGAACAAGCGCTGGAGTTCATCGTCGCAGCCAATACGCGTCAGGTTGGCGATCCGGCATTTGCCAGCGAACTCAAGTCCTGGGTGCGCTTCAATGCCGAGCAGGCCGTGGCAACCCACGACGGCCTCTATGCCGCCTGTGCCGGCAATCCCGATTTGCCGACGTGGCTTGGCCGTGGACTTTTCCGGTTCGTGTTCATGGCGAAATCGGAGAACGACCGCTATGCCCGACAAGTCCGGTCGTCCGCCGGGCTTGCGGTGTTTGTTTCCGGCAGCGACGACAAGGCGCACTGGGTCGATGCCGGGCGCAGCTACCAGCGTTTTGCGTTGCAGGCGACGCGCCTCGGCATCCGCAATGCCTTCATCAACCAGCCCGTGGAGATCGCCGAAGTCAGGAGCGAATTCGCGAGTTGGCTCGGCATAGCCGGGATGCGGCCCGATCTCGTTGTCCGGTTCGGCTATGCGCCGCCGATGCCAAAATCGCTGCGCCGGCCGGTCGCGGCGGTGATCGCGTAAGACTACCGCCGCTCTCCGACCAGTGAGCTTGTTCTTTTGGTGCCCGCGAGCGCCTGCGTCGGTGGGATCGGCGTCAAACAGCGTTGCCGAACTCGTCTCAGTGCACCATCTCGTTCCTGGCCATCGCGAGGTGGTGCGGCTGGTGATGCGAACCGCTCACAAGCAGTCCGATGAAGCCGAGCCCGCGGATGTGCACCACCTCCTTGGCGTCATCCGACTTGACGGTCAGGCGCACACCGGCGGGCAGCATTTCGGTTGCGGCATGCCAGCCGTTCATTTGGTTGAGTTCTTGCGCATGAGCCGGCAGCATCCGCTGAATGGCGCCAAGCGTGCGGCCTTCCCCAGTTACATCGATCTGCAGGCCGCCATCGATCGGCGTCGCAGCAGCATCGGCCTTGAGCGTCACGTCGTTCATGTCGATCAGGTGCTGGCGCAGCGCTTCGAGGTTGACCTTCGGCCAGTCGGTTTTAGGGTCGGCTTCCAGGATGCGGACGATTTCCTGGATGGCTCCGAAGGCATCCTGGCCGGGCAGGGTCGGCGCGTTGAGGCCCATCTCCGTGGCGCCTTGGCCATGCATCTGCATCATGTGCTGCATCATGCCGGGCATCTGGTGATCGCCCGACATGGCGTGGCTGATCATCGGCACCTGCTGGGAAAATGCCGCGCGGATCGGCGGGGTGATGGCGGCAGACACGGTAACGACGGCAACTGCTGCCGCAAGGATGGCGCGTTTGCGGATCGATGGCTTCATCGGAACCTCTCGAAACTGGATTAATCTTGAAACAATCTATCCGCGGAGGATTGCGCCGCATATGATTGGGATCATATGCCCTGCGGTTTCTTCAACACGATCTTGTTCGTCTCGCGCGCAATCGCTCCTTCTGCTTCGAGCTTGCCGAGCGTTCGATAGAGAGCCTCATGCGTGAGGCCGAGTTCGGCGGCGACGTCCTTTACTGTCCCCGTCAACGGGACCGTTTGCCGGTCGGCTCCCGTATTCAATGCCAGATAGTTCGCCACCCGCTCGCGGGCGGAGCGGATGTTTCGCAATTCGAGGCGAGTGCGCAGTGCCATCAGCTCGCGAGCGAGCCGGGCTGCAAATGCCGCAAGCGCTTCGGGGTTGCGACGGAATTCCGCGAGCAATGCGTCCTTCGGATACAGGCGCACGCTTGCCTCCGTCACGGCCGCGGCATCGCAGTGGTAGATCGGGGAAAAGAGCGAGGCTTCCGCAACTAGCGCGCCCGGACCGGCAACATGCAGGACGACTTCGCGACCGGTCTGGTCGACGCGCGACAGCCGCACCTGGCCCCGCTCGACTTCATAAAGTCCGACCGTGGTGTCGTCCTTTCGAAACAGGAATTCGCCGCGCGCCAGTATGCGTTCCCGAGTTCTCGATGTTCCGCGGCAGACCCGCTGTCGGCGCGGCGATCGATGGTTTCAAGCAATCCTCGCAATCACGCCGGCCGAGCCGGGCGAGTTCAGGAATCTGCGCCTTACCGCCGCTGTCCGACCGCCCGGCCAAGTCCTTCGGGCACTGGCAATTTGGCGTGCAATTTAGCGATCGCGGCGAGCTTCTTCGCCACTGTCGGCGCCGGTTCGCTGGTCGCCCGCGTCTTCAGCGACACGTGCAGCAGCAGGTGCTCGCCGGTCGCCAGCAGCGTGCCGTTCTTGTGGAACAGGCGATGGAAGACGTGCATCTTCTTGCCCGCCCCGTCGATGACCTGCGTCGTCGTGTAAACCGGTTCGTTGACGCGCACTTCGTTGAGATGCCGGATATGGGTCTCCACCGTGAAGTAGGAGCCGCCGGAAGCGATGTAGTCGGCATCGACGCCGATCATGCGCATGAACGCGTCCGACGCATCGCCGAAGCATTGCAGGTAGCGCGCCTCGTTCATGTGGTTGTTGTAGTCGGTCCAGTCGGGCGGGATGCGCCGCTCCGTGGTGACGACCGGCATCGAAAAATCTGGCTTGGCCGCCTTCTTCGCGCCGGCATCGAACAGCTTCTTCTCGTATTCCGCCAAAATCTGGCCGGCGCCCCAGTCGTTGGCTTTCAACGCCTGCTGGATGGCGACGAGGTTGTCGTCGCGGATGCGCTCCAGTTCGCGGATCGTGCGATGTCCAGACTGCGTGTCCGACTGGCCGGCGATGAGGTCGACCAATTCGTCGTTGAATTCGGGCACGTCCATCAGTTTCGTCCACGGCCATTTCAGCGCAGGCCCGAACTGGGCCATGAAGTGGCGCATGCCGGCTTCGCCGCCGGCGACTCGGTATGTCTCGAACTGGCCCATCTGCGCCATGCGCAGGCCGAAGCCGAAGCGCACGATGTCGTCGAGTTCCTCCGTCGTGCAAATGCCGTCCTTGATCAGCCACAGCGATTCGCGCCACATCGCCTCGAGCAAGCGGTCTGCGACGAAAGCCTCGATCTCCTTGCCTGATATGCACCGGCTTCATGCCGATGGAGCCATAGAACTTCATCGCTGCATTGATCGTGGATTTCGCAGTCTTGCGGCCGCCAACGATCTCGACCACCGGCAGCAGGTAGACCGGATTGAACGGGTGGGCGACGAGCAGGCGGCCCGGATGCTTCAATTTCGCCTGCAAGTCGGACGGCATGATCCCCGACGTCGAGGACGCGATGATCGCGGCAGGGTCCGCAGATTTTTCGATTTCGGCATAGACCTTGTGCTTGATGTCGAGGCGCTCGGGCACGCTTTCGACGATCAACTGTGCGCTCTTGACGGCCGCCGCGAGCGACTTGGCGAAAGTGACCGCGCCCTTTTTCGGTCGCGCCGCCATCGTCAGCTTGGCGTAGGCGCGGTCGGCGTTGGCCAGTACCGCATCCATCTTCGCCTGCGCATCCGGCGCTGGATCGTAGATGGCGATATCAATGGAATTCTCGATCAGCCGTGCCGCCCAGCCGGCGCCAATGACGCCGCCGCCGACGATGGCTGCTTTCGCCACATTCATTTCGGCGCCCGCTTGGTCAGGTTGAGTTTTTTGCGCACTTCGGCCGGCCCGAGCACGCGCGCGCCGAGGATTTCGACCACGGTGACCGCCCGCTCGACCAGTTGCGCGTTGGTGGCGAGCACGCCCTTGTCGAGCCAGAGATTGTCCTCGAGCCCGACGCGGACATTGCCGCCGGCGAGCACGGCGGCGGCGACATAGGCCATCTGGTGGCGGCCGAGCGAGAAGGCCGACCACGTCCACTCCTTCGGCACGTTGTTGACCATGGCCAGAAACGTGTTGAGGTCGTCCGGCGCGCCCCAGGGAACGCCCATGCACAGTTGCACCAGCGCGTCGGGCTTCAGCACGCCTTCCGAAACGAGTTGCCTGGCAAACCACAGGTGCCCGGTGTCGAAGGCCTCGATCTCGGGCTTCACGCCGAGTTCGGTCATCATGGCGCCCATGGCGCGCAGCATGCCGGGCGTATTGGTCATGACGTAATCGGCCTCGGCGAAATTCATCGTGCCGCAATCGAGCGTGCAGATTTCCGGCAGGCAAACGGCGCACATGCTCCATGCGGTCGCGTGGCGCCGCCCATGTCGGTGCCCTGCGTCTTCAGCGGCAACGGGTGCTCTGGATCGCCGAACACCATGTCGCCACCCATGCCGGCGGTCAGGTTGAGCACGACATCGACCTTTGCATCGCGGATGCGCTCGGTCACTTCGCGATAGAGGGCTACGTCGCGGCGCGGCTTGCCGGTTTCGGGATCGCGCACATGGCAATGGACGATCGCCGCGCCGGCCTTGGCCGCGTCGATGGCGGCTTCCGCGATCTGCTGCGGCGACCGCGGCACAAGGGCGGAACGGTCCTGCGTGGCGCCGGAGCCGGTGACGGCACAGGTGATGAACACTTCCCGGCTCATTTCCAGCGGCATCGTCCCCTCCGGCCAGTTCTCGCTAATTCTTCTAGTATGGCGTCGCATTGGCGGTATAGCGAGGATTGCGCCGCCCGATGTCGCGAATTCCGCTTCCTCGCCAACTTGCGCCGACGATAAAATCGGCCAAGATGGCCGCCAGCCACAGGAGAATTCGCAATGACGGTGACCCATATCGCCGAACGTCCGCGCGACGCCCGCCGCAATCTGATCCACGACAGCCAGCGCGTCGAACTTGCCGCTGCGTTCCGCTGGACGGCGCGGCTAAATCTGCACGAGGGCGTCGCCAACCATTTTTCCCTGGCTGTCAACGAAGACGGCAGCCAGTTCCTGATCAATCCCAACCAGATGCATTTTTCCCTGATCCGATCTTCCGACCTGGTGCTGCTCGACGCCAACGATCCTCACACAATGGAGCGCCCCGACGCGCCGGACCCGACGGCCTGGGGCCTGCATGGAGCCCTGCACCGGCTTTGCCCGCATGCGCGCTGCGCCATGCATGTGCATTCGATCCACGCCACGGTACTGGCTTGTCTCGACGATCCGACATTGCCGCCGATCGACCAGAACACCGCGCAGTTCTTCAACCGCGTCGCCGTCGATTCCTCCTATGGCGGACTGGCGCTGGGCGAGGAGGCGGAACGAGTATGCGAGACTGCTCGCCGATCCGGCAAAGAAGGTGCTGGTGATGGGAAATCACGGCGTCATGATCATCGGCGCCGATGTCGCCGATGCCTTCAATCGCCTCTATTATTTCGAGCGTTCGGCCGAGACTTACGTCAAGGCATTGTGGACCGGGCAGAAGCTGCGCCGGCTTTCCGACGAGGTCGCCGAAAAGACCGCGCGCGAGTGGGAGAACTATCCCGGCGCCGACCGAAAGTTCATGGAGGCGATCCTGCAAATACTCGATCGCGACGGCGAGAATTTCCGGGATTAATAATCGTAGATATGTTCGAGGCGGAAGCCGTTGTCTTGCAGCGGCGCGAACAACTCGTGCAGGTGCTCCACCGGCACGATCAGGCCCGTGCGCCAGGTTCCGGGTTGGGCCGGGACCTCCTGGCTGAAATGCACCGTGATCGCCGCCAGCGGATGATCGATGGCGCGCGGCCCCAGCACGGTTGCCAGGATCAGACGGTTGCCGGCGATCTCGACGAACGATACGCCCTTGGCCGCCATCCGTTCGGCAAGGTCGGTAAGAACATGATGCTGCTTGACGATGAACACGGCGCCGTCGGCGCCGAAATCGGCAAGCACGGTCGCATCGGCTTCGCCGACGATCGCCTCGCCCACCGGCCCCTTCGCCCATACCGCGATTTCCTCCGGCCCTTTGGCGGAAACGCTGGCCTTGATCGCGGCCGCAACGACTTGCTTGATGCTGTCGGAAGCGCCGAACGCGATCTTGCGTTCCCATGACCGCGACGCCCCATCGCCTGGCGCGGGCGGAATTTGCCAGGTCAGATGGCGCGCCGTCGAATAGGGAAATTCCCACCACGGCGCCCGCTCGACGGTCTTGGCATAATCATGCGCCAGAGCCTCGCGAACTTCATCCTCGCCGACACGGGTGCCGGCAAGCGTTTCGGTGACCCAGCCGACAGTGTTTTCCCAGGCGCCCTGCACAAGCAGGTCGACAGTCTGGGTGATGCCGGTCAGACCATGACGGCCTGCGAGCGGACATTGACGGGGTATCTCGCGGTCGCCCGGATGGCGCGGGCGAAATTCTGCCAGTACTGCAGCGTATACCGCAGATAGGGAAACTCGCTTTCCTGATGGTCGCGCAGAAATTCGGCATAGTCGCGCGCTTCAAAAGCGACCGACCACTGCGGAAATGAAAGCAGCGTATCGCCCTCCGGCCGCAGATATTTGCCGGAATCGGCGTCGAGCGCCGTGCGCACCGCGGGGTTTGCATCTTGTATGGCCGTCGACGGCTCGACCACCGGCGTCGAGCCGGTGGTGGCAAAACCGTAGACGAGCCCCAGAATGGCGAGCGCCACGAAAATCGTGACGAGACCCGCGACAAGCTTCACCAGTTTCAGCAGCAACCACAGTAGGAAACGCATTTCAGACTGTCCTGGCTTTTGACGCCGGGCACGAATCTCCGGGGCGAGGCGACGATAGCCGCAATTTCGTTTGCCGTCATGGGCGCTTTGCCTTGTGCGGCTTGCATTCAGTCTTCGGCATGGCAAAGACAGGCCTTATCCCGAAACAACCCGCTCAATGCGGCGATCGGGCACGAGCCAAATGATCGCCACCGCCACGAAAATCGCGCAGGATATCCAGGGGTTCACAAGTGCGAGCGCGATCGCCGCTACATATAGGCCGAGCGAAGCATATCCTTTCAGGTCGTGGCCAATCGCCTTTGCCGCGGGCTGTCCGGTCCGTCGGCTGCAATGATCGCACGCGAGAGGACGGTATAGGCGATTGCGGCCAACAGCAGGTTGGCGCCGTAGACCATCACCGGAATCTGGGCAAAACCGTTCTCGCCCATCCACCCGGTGCTGAATGGAACGAGCGACAGCCAGAAAAGCAGGTGCATGTTGGCCCACATCACCGATGCTCTCAGGCCCCGCGCCGCATGGAGCAGATGGTGATGATTGTTCCAATAGATGCCGAGATACACAAAACTGAGCACGTAGGACAAAAATACAGGCCACAAGGCGGCGAGCGCCGTCAGGTCGACGCCGTGCGGCACCCGAAGCTCCAGCACCATGATGGTGATGATGATTGCGACGAAGCCGTCGCTGAAGGCCTCCAGCCTGCCTTTGCCCATGTATCAACTCCATTCGCGAACCGGCAAATCCGGTCTCTGTCCGTCACGCAGCCTAATTCCTGTTGCCGCGAAAATCGAACCCCATGATATTCCCTTGAGAAGAAGCCGCCATGCGGGCCTGCAGGCATTCTTGTTTCTGTCCGCGCCTGTGCAATGATGGCGATAGGCTTCTGGATCATTCCTGCAATTCGGGGAGGGGCAAATTCCGACAGGTATCGAATACCGCGGCGGCTGTTCTTGTGGCAAAGTCCGCTATCGGCTGAAGCCAAGCCGATGTTCGTCAATTGCTGCCATTGCACCGATTGCCAGGTGCAGACCGGCGGCGCCTTCGCCATCAACGCGCTGATCGAGGCCAGCGAGGTCGAGCTGCTTTCGGGCGAGACCAAGGCGCTATTCGATGAAGACCGAAAGCGGCCGGCCGCACGACATCCACCGCTGCCCCGATTGCGGTGTGGCACTGTGGAGCGACTACGGCCGCCGCGGCTGGTTGCTGTTCGTCCGCGTTTCGACGCTCGACCGGCCTCACGACATCGTGCCGGATGTGCACATTTTCACCCGCAGCAAATTGCCGTGGGTGCGATTGCCGCAAGGCGCCCGAATGTTCGATATCTACTACGAGATGGCGAAGGAATGGCCGACCAAATCGCTCGAGCGCCGGCGCCGCGCCGAAGCCGAGTGGAAAACGGCCGGTAGCTGAAGATATGCGGGGACAGTGTCTCAAACGACTGTGCCCCCGGCCATCTTTCATTTCAGGCTGCGAGCGGCGCTACTTGGTCAATTCGCAGGTTAGCGGCGGCGAGCGTCTTCGCGATTGCCTCGGGGCCGAATGCGACGCCTTCGACGCGGATGATCTCGACATCGCTCATGCCGAGGAAGCCGAGCGTGAACTTCAGCCACGGCGTCTGGTAATCGTGCGCGGCCATCGGGCCGACCGAATAGACGCCGGCGGAGGCTTGCACGACATAAACCTTCTTGCCCTTGATCAGGCCCTCGGGACCTTTCTCGGTGTAGCGGAACGTGCGCTGCGGCACCGCGAGATGGTCGATCCACGCCTTCAGCGCGGTAGGCGCGGAGAAATTGATCAGCGCTGCGGCAATGACGATGACGTCGGCCGCTTCCACCTCGCGGATCAATTCGTCGGCGCGATTTGCGGCTTCGCTGTTGCGCCTTGCTCAAGTTCCGTTGGCGCCGGAACGGGTCGCCCGGACGAAATCCGGCTCGATGTGCGGCGGCGGATTGGCGCCGAGATCGCGATGGACGATTTTGGCCGCCTTGCCGGCGATTTTCTGGGCAAGCTTGGGGCGACCTGGCTTGAATAGGAATCGTCGCCGCGCGGGCTGGCGGTAACAAGCAGGACGTTGGACATTTGGTACTCCTGGGAGGATGTGGTCCCGCCAACGGCGGGAAATTTCCATTAGTTACCATTTTTATACTGGTAACTGACCGTAACTTGGATTAAGTATGTGACCGGGAATTGTCCTGCACAAGAAGGCACAAAAATGATACCAAGCGACAGCCATGAAACCGTGACGTGCCGCGCCACGGCGGACTTGCTGCAGCGCATCGGCGACAAGTGGACCGTGCTGGTCGTCGTCCAGTTGGCGAACGGGCCGCTACGCTTTTCGGAAATCCGCCGCAGCGTCGCGAGCATTTCGCAACGCATGTTGACGTTGACATTGCGCGGTCTCGAGCGCGACGGCTTCGTTACCCGCACCGTCTATCCGACCGTGCCGCCGAAGGTCGAATACGCGCTGACTCCGCTCGGGATATCGCTCACCGATCCGTTGCGCGTTCTCTACGATTGGACGGCGGCACACGGCAGGGAAGTGGAAGAGGCGAGGGCGCGCTACGACACGGCCGAAGCGGGCGGCACTGCGATGGTGCAGGCGGCCGAGTAATCCTCGACTAGGGCCGCACGGCGTTCGGCTCATCTGCAGATGCAGCTGCTTGCCGTCCCAGGGATGCGCGTCGCAGACGGCCTCGTTCAGCTCGACGCCGAGGCCAGGCTCCTTCGACGGGATGACATTGCCGTCCTGCCACTCGATTTTCTTCTTCAGCAGTTCCGCGTGGAAGCCGTCCCATGTCTTGATCGATTCGAGGATCAGGAAATTCGGCAGCGTCACGGCCAGCTGGATGTTGGCCGCCGCCGACGATCGGTCCGCAATAGCAGTGCGGCGCGACCTGGATGTGGTAGGCCTCGGCCATGGCGGCGATCTTCTTGGTCTCGAGAATGCCGCCGGAGCGGCCGAGGTCCGGCTGCAGGATAGGCGGCGGCGCAGTTCTCGATGACGCGGGCGAATTCCGAACTTGGTCGTCAGCCGCTCGCCGGTGGCGATCGGGATCGAGGTCGACCGCGAGCGACCTCCGCCATCACCTCCGGCATGTCGGGCGGCACCGGCTCCTCGAACCACAGCGGATCATAGGGCTCGATGGCGCGGGCCATGCGCCTAGCGCGCCCGAGGCGGTGAACTGGCCGTGCGTGCCGAACAGGATGTCGGCGCGGGTGCCGACCGCCTCGCGGATCGCCTTGACCATGCGCGGCCGACAGGTCGATGTCGGTCAGGCGCGGCTGGTGGCCGTCGAAGTCGGTGTAGGGGCCGGCCGGGTCGAGCTTGACGGCAGTGAAACCCTGCTCGACACATTCGAGCGCGCCGGCCGCCGCCAGATCGGGATCGTTATAGACGTTGCGCTTCCGGCGCGTCCTCGGGATGGACGCTGCCCGTATGCGGATAGAGATAGGTGTAGGAGCGCAGCGTCTCGTGCACCTGGCCGCCGAGCAGTTTGTAGACCGGCTTGCCGGCTTCCTTGCCGATAATGTCCCAGCAGGCCATCTCGAGCGCCGAAAAGCAGCCCATGCCGAAACGTCCGGGCGCTGGGTGAAGCCGGACGAATAGGCACGGCGGAAGAAGGTCTCGACGTCGTGCGGATCGCGGCCGACGAGATAGCGCCCGGCCATGTCCTCGATCATCCTGGCCGTGACATGCGGACGAAAGTGGCGTTGTAGGCCTCGCCGTAACCGACGACGCCGGCGTCGGTGGTCAGCTTGACGAAGATGAAATACTTGCCGCCGATCCGGGCGGCGGATTGCCGACGACCCAGGTTTTGACGTCGCTTACGTGCATCGAAAAGCCCCAGTCCCGAGCGAGCGACGACGGCTCATTCAAACACGATCACGTTTCGCCGCACCCCGCCAGTTTTAGCCTCGGCGATCGCCTCGTTGATCTTTTCCAGCGGGATAGGCGTTGGAAACCAGTTCGTCGAGCATCAGTTCGCCTTTCTGGTAGGCGCGCGCCAGTTTCGGGATGTCGCGAGCAACGACGGCTTCGCCCATTTTCGAGCCGATGATCTTCTGGTTCCACGCTGCCAGAATCGATGGATCGTATTGCGCCATCACGCCCGACGCCGGCATGCCGACGACAATCACCGCGCCGTTGCGGGTGATGAACTGGAACGCCCCTTCGATTGCCGATTTGGCGCCGACGGTGACGAACACATAGTCGACACCGCGTTTGTTGGTGAGCTTTCGAACCGCTTCGCGCACGTCGTCACGGTTCGGATTGAAGGCGTGCGTCGCGCCGAATTTGCGGGCGTCTTTCAATTTCACATCGGCGACATCGATGGCGATGATCGGTTTGGCGCCAATGTGAACGGCGCCCTGGATTGCGTTCAGCCCGACGCCGCCGCAGCCGATGATCGCCACCGCGTCTCCGCGTCGCGGATGCGCCGTATTGGCCACCGCGCCGAAGCCGGTGATGACGCCGCAGGCCAGAAGCGAGGCACTGGCAAACGGGATCGTCTTTGCGATCTTTGCCATTTGCGATTGGTGAACCACGACGCGCTCGGCAAACGCTCCCGTCCGCAGGCCTTGCCACAGCTCCTCGCCGCCCTGCGAATGGATCGGGCCGCTTTTGTCGAGTGGAAAGACCTCGTTGCACATCACCGTCGAGCCCTGCGCGCAGTAGTGGCATTTCCCGCACGAGCGGATCAGCGTCACGACAACGTGATCGCCCGCCTTGAATGCGCTCACTCCGCGACCGGTCCTTCGCACGATCCCCGCAGCCTCATGACCGTAGACGGCAGGCAACGGTCCGCCCCAATCGCCGTCGGCATAGGAAATGTCGGAATGGCATATCGCGCACGCCTTCACATCGACCTCGACCTCGCCAGCTTTCGGCGCGGCAACCTCGATCGGTTCGATGGAAAGGGGTTTACCGAATTCGCGGCAGACAGCAGCATGGATCATGGCAAATCGCTTCGCGTGATTGAGCCCGGTCACCTAGCTAGCAGTGCGGCAGGTGTTCGCGATAGCGAAAAACACGCCGCAAAAGGCAAGCCCAGCGACGCCAATGGCACATGCTGGCAATCGGTTTTGTTGAAAGTTTGCGATTGGACGGGTATGTAGAGTGGAGATGGAGGCCTCGATGATTTTTTCCCGCATAGCGCGCCTTGCGGCAGTTGCGCTTCTTGCAATTTCGACGGCGACGGCGGCGAGTGCCCAGTCGCAACCGGACCGGCGCTATCTGCTCGAGCGGCGGCCGCTGAATATTTTCGAAGCGATGTTTCCGGAGCTTGTCGACCAGCGCATTCAGCGTCAGCGCGCAGCACTGCCTCCCGAGCCGATCGAAAAGATTTCCGCGCCGCGCTATTTCACTTACGAGGCGCTACGGATGACCAAGATTGCGCTCAAGCCGCACCAGAGCTGGCGACCTTGTCCAGAAGGTATCGGCCGTGCTTTCCGGTCACGACGGTAATTCCGTGACCGACGCGGTGCAGACATCTGCGGTGGATGTTTCGCCCGATCCGCTGCTTGCCGCTTTCAATCGTCTGGCCGGTGCATTCGATGCCGTCGCGGTATCGGCCGAACCGGCGATCGCCAAGACCGTTTCCGATTATTATGCGAAAGCGAAACTGCCACTTTGGCTTGGCGCCGACCTGCAGCCGAACGCCGCGGCGCGTTCCGTCTTGGCGGTATTTGCTTCTGCCGGCGAATACGGCCTGGATGCGGAAGACTACATGGTCAACCCACCTGTGGCCGGAGCGGACGGCCAGATCGCCGACTCCGATGCGGCCCGCTTCGAAATCGAGATGACCGCGCGTGCTCTTCGCTACGGTATCGACGCGCGCGCCGGACGCATCGAACCCAACCGCATCAGCGAATTTCACGATTTTCCCGAAAATCGCGCCGATCCGGAAAAGCTGATGCAGGAGTTGGCCACCGGATTGCCCGCCAAGGTGCTGGTCGAACAGAATCCGCCGCAGCCTCAATTCGAAGCATTGCGCGCCGAACTGGCCGCCTTGCCGGGCAAAAGGATGACGCGATCATGATTGCCGACGGCACTTGATCAAGCCTGGCATGGAAAGTCCGGAACTGGCAAATGTCATCGCCGCGATTGCCAAAGAAGAGTTCCGAAGAATTCCGTGCGCAGATTCCCGCGATTTTCGCCGCCGACGCTGCCGTCGACGACCAATTACACGCCTGGAACTCGTCGACATGGTCAAGGCGTACCAGAAGGACAACGGCCTTTCTGCCGATGGCATCGTCGGACGCGCCACGATTGCCAGGCTGACCGATCTTGGCGTCGCCCAAAAGCGCGAGCGCGTCCTGATGGCCATGGAGGAATTGCGCTGGCATCCGCGCGATCTTGGCAATCCGTATGTGTTCATCAATGAGCCGGCATTCCGCGCCCGCTTCGTCGAGAACGGGAAGTCCAAACTCGACATGCGCGTCGTCGTCGGCACGGCGACCAACCAGACGAGCTTTTTCTACGACGAGATCGAAACGGTCGAGTACAATCCTTACTGGGGGATACCTCAATCGATCCTGGTCAACGAATATCTGCCGAAATTGCGCGAGAACCCAGCTTATCTCGATGAGCGTGGCTATATCGTCACCGATGCCAAGGGGCGCCAGATTCCCTTCCGCCAATATCGACTGGTGGTCGATGGGCAACAAGGTTCCCTACGATGTCCGCCAGCTGCCGGGCGAAGCCAATGCGCTCGGTGACCTGAAAATTCTGTTCCCCAACAAGCACGCCGATCTACATGCACGATACGCCGGCCAAGGAACTGTTTTCGCGCGACATGCGCGCCTACAGCCACGGCTGCGTGCGCCTCCAGCACCCAAATGAAATGGCGGCTGCCGTGCTCGGCACTTCGGTCGACCATATCAAACAGCAGCTCGCCGAAGGGCACGGCCAGGAAGACGTGAAGCGCAGATCCCGGTTTATGTCGCCTATTTCACCGCGTGGCCGGATGACGACGGCAAAGGTCAAGTATTTCGCCGATATCTATGGTCGCGATGGTTATCTGGAAAAAGCGATTGAGGCGACACGCAAAGCCCGCAACCCGGCGGCCTGACGGCGCCGGCCGCGCTAATCCTGCAAATCCGCAACGATTCCTTAAGCAATCGGCAACCATATTCGCGACGTGGCGGCCGGGTTGAAGTGCTTGGCACAGCGGGCGCGATCAGTTGCGGTACACGCCCGGCGTCACCGCCGCGCGAAATGTTGCTGTCGGACATGGAGGGTCGTTTGTTTCGCGTTGCTCCCGCCGTGCAGCCGCGTCATTCGCGCTCTTGTTTCTTTGCAGGTCTGCTCCCCGTCTTTCGCACTTGAAGCTCACATTTTCCGTGGCCTCGGCGATTTTTCGTTCGTCGCGAAGGGACTGACGTTTTCTGACGGGATGGACAAGCTCGCCGATGAAATATCGCCGACCGGGGTTTCCGCCAAAAGCTATCGCTGGGACGAGGCAGATGCTGTCTACCGCGACATTATGCGTCGGCGGCCAGAGGCGGTAGCGCTTATAGGCCATTCGATGGGTGCGGCTGCCTCGATTGCGCTGGCGCGCCGGCTCGAGGGCGCGGTATCCGCGTCGCCTATCTCGGAACCATCGATATCCCGGGGCCGGCCAGCATGGTTTCGTCGAATGTCGAAGTCGCCGAAAATTACTATCATGCCTTCCCGGTGTTCGGCCATCTCGGCAAGCCGCAAGGCTTCAAGGGCACGCTGAAGAACGAATTCGTGTTCGGCGAAGTGCATATCACCATGGACAATTCGAAAAAGATTCATGGCGAGATGCTGGCTGCCGTCGAAGCCATGGGCGGGCAGGCGGGCCAGGCCGAAACGCTGCAGGCCTTCGCCGCGGAGCCGGAGCGCAAGAAATCCGAGGATTTGATGGCGCGCGTCGAAAAGGTGCTGAAAGCGGATGCGGCAACGCATGAAACTGTGTTGGCCAGCGGCTATATCGGCATCATCGATCCCGTCGTCGAAGCCTTCGCCGAAGGTCGATCGCAATGCGATGACCGCTGCAATCGATCAGCAGCGCCGCAGAGCAAATACAATACCAAATCTGGTCTGCCGCCGATCGAGTGAGAGGCCGAACTCAAATGCGGAAAAATCCGCCTGGCCGGCGACTACTCTTTATTTGCGGATTTCGTTATGGTGACTTCGAATCGCGGCGGATTTGACAGCCGGCGGGCCACTGGCGCGCCGGCTTCGGGGCTGAAAATCGAGGAGGCAATCATGGGCGCAATAGCGCGTGAGCCATCAATGGAGGATATCCTAGCGTCGATCCGAAAGATCGTATCGCAGGATTCTTCGGCTCCACCCGCGCCTGCCGCGCGCGGACCTGCGCCGGCTCAGTTGCGCCGCCGCGGCCGCAGCCTCCACAACCGAAAGCGAAAGTTGCAGGCGCGGCAGCACCGGCCGCCCAGCCCAGCGCCAGAGCTTTGCCGATTTTGCTCGCAGCGTCACAGGTGCCGCCGGCAATGAACGGCCAGCGCCAAGCCAGGCGAAGCCTCCGCTGAAGCCGGCGTTGGCAAACCGACGGGTCAAGGCGATCGCGTCCGAACCGCAAACGGCGCGGCGCGGCCGCCTTCTCTTTCTGGTCTGCTGAAAAGCGTTCGCGAATCCTGGCCGCAGCAACAGAAATGGTGCGTCCGGCGCGCTCACGACGCCGAGACGGCGCCGGCTTCGCGGGCTCCGGCGCCAAGCCGGCCGCCCCGGCAGTGCGCAAGGAAACCGAGCGGCCGCCGCTGCGCCGAACGAAGGCGCAAGCGCGCTGCCTTCCGAAAGGCGGGCGCATCCGATGGCGGAACCGCTGGCGATCGAACGCCGCACGGCGCCGCCTGCCGGCGGCCAAAGTGCTGTTCGCGCCGAGACGCCACCGTCCGCGGCCGAAGCGGCGAAATTCAAGGACGCCCTGGTTGCTCCCAGCGTGCAGCAGCTGGTCAATTCATCATCGAGCGACTGAAGCAGGGGGCAATGAGCGGCGTCGATGCGCGTGTCGAAGCCGTACTTCGGCCAATGCTCAAGGAATGGCTCGACCATCACCTGCCCGGGCATGGTCGAAAAAATTGTACGCATCGAGATCGACCGGATCGTCCGAGCGGCTGAAGAACGCGCGGTCGACTGACCGCTTCGCTATTCGCCTGCTGCCGCAGCCACCGCCGGCAGTGTTTCCACTTTGCCCAGCTTTGCCGTGACGTATGCTACCCAGTTCCCGATCTGGCGCGTGCGCGCACGCGGGTCAGCGACTTCCGCCGGCTCGTGCTCCGGAAAATCGGTGATGATCGCAGCCCGCTCGTCGGCCGAAAGCGTTTCCGCATAGGCATCATGCGCAGCCTTCATCTGCGCCAGCGATGTCTCCGGATGCGGCTGCACTCCGACATAATCGACGCCGTTGGCACGATAGGCCATGGCCTGCACCGGGCTGAATATCGTTTTGCGCCAGCCGCAACGCTCCGTCCGGCAGCCGGGTCACATGGTCGCGGTGCCATGTCGGAGAATCGAATTTCTCCGGCATTCCCGTCATCAGCCAATGTGATTTGCCTTCCGCCGTCAGCCGGATGTCGCGCGCCAGGCCGATTTCGCTGCCTTTCGGATTGATTCCGACGTCGCCACCGAGCGCAACTGCTGCGCATTGCAGGCCCCAGCAGGAACCGAGCACAGGCTTGCCGGTTGCGAAGATTTTTTCGAGCAATCTCAGATAGGGGTAATTGGGGGGCTCGGCGGCTGTGAAGGTCACGCCGGAGCCGGTTTGCACAAACGCATCGTACTCATCGAGTGGCGGCAGTGGTCGCTGACGGCCGGGCGCGAACGGAAGGGCCAGATCGAAGTGGAATGCCGGCAGATAAAGCCGGATGGAATCGGTATAGAAGTCGCATCCTTGCGGCAGGCCGAGTCTTTCGTTGTCGGCGATCAGCTCTTCGGGATTGCCTTCGACAATCAGCAGTTTCAGCATGCGCCGACCGGATTCTGTTTTGTTGATGATAGCCGGTCGCCAGCCAATCGGCAAAGCCGTTCCCGGTTGACTGTCGTAAGCACACGAGTTGTCCGGATTAGGTAGCACACGAGTTGTCCGGTTTCATTTCCAGCGAACGGAGGCTGGGGATGAGACGGGCAGCGTGGCTACAGGAGCGCCGGATGCAGAAGTTCCGGGACGTGTTGAGCCGCTGGGAAGGCGGCGAGTTGTCGATGTTGGAGGCTGGGGAGTTGCTGGGGATGTCGGAGCGCCAGTTCCGGCGCTACCGGGACCGCTACGAGGAAAAAGGGGTTGGCGGTCTTGTCGACCGCCGGCTTGGCAAGGCGTCGCCGCGGCGGGCGCCAGAGCGCGATCGGGACCGGATGCTGGAGCTTTACCGGGACGACTACCTGGGCTGGAACGTGAAGCATTTTCACGAGCACCTGGTGGGCGGCCACGGTTTCGCCTGGGGTTACACCTGGACGAAGACGCAGCTGCACGCTGCCGGCCTGGTGGAGCGGGCGAGACGGCGCGGGGCGCACCGGCGCAAGCGGCCGAGGAAACCGTGCGAAGGCATGATGCTGCACCAGGATGGCAGCCGGCACGACTGGCTGTCGGGCCAGCCGAAGCTCGACCTGATCGTGACGATGGACGATGCCACGAGCACGATCCATTCGGCGTTTCTGGTCGAGGAGGAAGGCACGGCCTCGACATTGCGAGCGCTGCTGGAGACGTTCTCGGCCGTTGGCTTGCCGGCGAGCCTCTATACCGATCGCGGCAGCCACTACTTCTTCACGCCGAAGGCGGGCGAAGCGGTGGACAAGAAGCACCTCACCCAGGTCGGCCGGGCGCTCGATCGGCTCGGCATCGAACATATCCCGGCCTATTCGCCGGAGGCGCGCGGCCGCTCGGAACGGATGTTCGGCACGTTGCAGGAGCGGCTGCCGAAGGAACTGAGGCTGGCCGGGATCGGCGACATCGGGGCCGCCAACCGCTTTATTGCCGAGGTTTACCTGCCGGCCCACAACGCCCGCTTCGCCAGTCCCCCCGAGATTGCCGAGAGCGCCTTCGTGGCGGCCGATCCTGCCCAGCTCACCGACATCCTGTGCGTGGAGGAGGAGCGCGTGGTGAGCCGTGACAACACCGTCGTCTTCGGGCGGCTGCGGCTGCAACTGCCGCAAAGCCCGATCCGGCATCACTTCGTCAAGGCATGCGTGAAGGTTCGGCAATATCCCGACGGCAGCCTCGCCGTCTTCCACGGACCGCGCCGCATCGGCCGCTACGATGCACAGGGCCGCGAGATCGGCGAGCCGATCTCGCCCATGCTGCACCCGTGCTCGACGCCGTCAAGGCGTGGCCTGGAGGCGTCGCGGCCGGTGCCGGCGACCGCGCGGCGGCCAGCCTTGACTGCGTCTCGACACGGGGCCGGCGGCCCACCGCCGGCTCCATGAACCGGCCAACGGCCCGGGTGTCATTCCGCTTTCGCCCGGATTCGCCGTCAACCCAAAGCGGACAACTGATGTGCTACAAAAACCGGACAACTTGAAAAGCTACTGACAAGCCGTTCCCGGTTGACTTGGCAATGTCGTTGCGGCTTTAAGCGGGCGCGCCTGCGCCGAGCTTCTTCGGCGCCGCGCGGTGCATTCGGACGGTCACATGCTCGAAAAAAACTATGACGCAGCGCAAATCGAGCCGCGGATTGCAGACCGCTGGGAAGCCGCCGACGCATTTCGGGCCGGCGCTGGCGCAATAGCGGGGGAAGAAACCTACTGCATCGTTATCCCGCCGCCGAACGTTACCGGCTCCCTGCACATGGGCCATGCGCTCAACAACACGCTCCAGGACATCCTCGTCCGGTTCGAGCGCATGCGCGGCAAGGACGTGCTGTGGCAGCCCGGCCTTGATCACGCCGGCATCGCCACACAGATGGTTGTCGAGCGCCAGCTGATGGAACGACAGCAGCCGAGCCGGCGCAAACTCGGTCGCGAAAAGTTCATCGAGCGAGTCTGGGAATGGAAGGCCGAATCCGGCGGCATGATCTTGAACCAGCTCCGCCGCCTCGGCGCTTCCTGCGACTGGAGCCGCGAACGGTTCACCATGGACGAGGGCCTGTCGAACGCCGTCGTCAAGGTATTCGTCCAACTCTACAAGGAAGGGCTGATCTACAAGGACAAGCGCCTCGTAAACTGGGACCCGAAACTGCTGACCGCCATCTCTGACCTCGAGGTCGAACAGGTCGAGGTCAAGGGCCAGTTGTGGTACTTCCGCTATCCGCTGGCAGACGGCATCACCTACGAACATCCCTACAAGCTCGATGACGCCGGCAACCGCGCCGATTGGCGGCCGTCCGATGGCGAGCCGGCCGGCCACGAAACGCGCGATTACGTGGTCGTCGCCACGACGCGGCCCGAGACCATGCTTGGCGACACCGGCGTCGCCGTCCACCCGACTGATCCGCGCTACAAAAAGCTTATCGGCAAGCATTGCATCCTGCCGCTCGTCGGCCGGCGGATTCCGATCGTCGCCGACGAATATCCGGACCCGGAAGCCGGGACCGGCGCTGTCAAGATGACTCCGGCCCACGACTTCAACGATTTCGACGTCGGCAAGCGCCACCACCTGCGTCAGGTCAACGTGCTGACCGTCGATGCCCGCATGAGCCTCAAGAACAATTCGGATTTCCTCGAAGGCCTGAGCCAGGAGGGCAAGCTCGTCGAAACGCTGGAGACGCTCGATGGGCTCGATCGTTTCGAGGCGCGCAAGCGCATCGTCGCGATGATGGAAAGTCTCGGCCTGCTGCACCGCACCGAAACCCACATCCACAAGGTTCCGCACGGCGATCGCAGCGGCGTTGCGATCGAACCGTTCCTGACCGACCAATGGTATGTCAACGCGGCCGAACTCGCCAAGCCGGCGATCGCCTCGGTGCGCGAAGGTCGCACGACGATCGTGCCGAAGACGTGGGAATCGACGTATTTCAACTGGATGGAAAACATCCAGCCGTGGTGCATTTCGCGGCAATTGTGGTGGGGTCACCGGATTCCCGCCTGGTACGGGCCGGATGGCCAAGTCTTCGTCGAGGAGGACGAGGAGGTGGCGCTGGAAGCGGCGATCCAGCACTACCTATCCCATGAAGGGCCGTGGAAGGCCTGGGTCGAGGAAAAGATCGGGGACTTCAAGCCGGGCGAGATCGTCGAGCGCGACGAGGACGTGCTCGACACCTGGTTTTCCTCGGCGCTGTGGCCGTTCTCGACGCTCGGCTGGCCGGAACAAACACCGGAACTGGCGCGCTACTATCCGACCAGCGTTCTCGTCACCGGCTTCGACATCATCTTTTTCTGGGTCGCCCGCATGATGATGATGGGGCTCCATTTCATGGACGAGGAGCCGTTCAAGACCGTTTATGTCCACGCCCTGGTGCGCGACAAGAACGGTCAGAAAATGTCGAAGTCCAAGGGCAATGTCGTCGATCCGCTGGTGCTGATCGACGAGTACGGCGCCGACGCGTTGCGCTTTGCCTTGGCAATCATGGCGGCGCAGGGCAGGGACGTCAAACTCGACCCGGCCCGCATCGCCGGCTATCGCAACTTTGCCACCAAACTGTGGAACGCGACGCGCTTCGCCGAGATGAACGGGGCTCTCGCCGCCACGGATTTCGATCCGGCCAAGGCGCAGGCGACACTCAGTCGCTGGATCCTGACCGATCTGTCGCGCACTGTCGCGCTGGTCACCGAAGCGCTGGAGAAGTTCCGCTTCAATGAAGCCGCCGGCGCGCTCTACAGGTTTGTCTGGCACAGCTTCTGCGATTGGTATGTCGAGCTATTGAAGCCCGTATTTGCCGAAGGCGATGCCGACGCCAAAGCCGAGGGCCAGGCCTGCGCGGCCTATGTGCTCGGCGAAACCTACAAGATGCTGCATCCGTTCATGCCGTTCATTTCCGAGGAAATGTGGGCCGAGACCGGGTCTGGCGGGCTTCTGTGCCACGCCCGCTGGCCGTTTCCCGATATCGGCGATGACGAGGCCGCCGATGAGATCAACTGGCTGGTCGGCCTCGTTTCCGAAATCCGTTCGGTCCGCTCGGAGATGAATGTGAAACCCGGCGACATGGTGCCGCTGGTTCTGGTTGGCGCCGGCGCCACGACACGGAATCGCGCCGAGGTGCACAACGCGGCGATCTGCCGGCTCGCCCGGATATCGCAGATTTCGTTCGCGGATGCTCCGCCCAAGGCGAGCGCCCAGATCGTCGTCGGGGAAGCTACGGCCTGCTTGCCGCTGGAAGGGCTGATCGACTTTGCCGCCGAGCGCGGCCGCCTGGCCAAGGAGGTCAAGCGCCTCGAAGAGGAGGTGAAGCGATTGGACGCCAAGCTCGCCAACGCCAAATTCCTCGCCAACGCAGCGCCCGAACTGGTCGAAGACGAGCGCGACAAGCTCGCCGGCTACCAAGCGCAATTGGCCCGCACGCGTTTGGCGATGGATCGGATTGCCAGCGCTTAATTGCGCCGTAGCACGATGACCCAGCCGCTCAACCCGATTCCTGGCAGGTGTTCGCCCGCGTCGCAGGAGATCGTCTCAAGTCTTTTGGCGCGCGCGAGTTCGTCAATGCGCCCGATGAGACTGCCTTCTCGGTAGAAATGGTCGTTGACACCGATGACGATGATGCCACCGGGCCGTACGATCCGGTGGAATTCGTCGACAGCGCTTGCCTTGACATGACCGAAAGAAAATACCCCGACCGCCGCCAGCCCGCCGTAAGTTGCGTCGGGGACCGCCAGTGTCCGGTTAAGATCGGCGATGAACAGACTTCTGTAAAGCTTTAATTTTTTAGCCTTTTCGATCATTCCCGGCGAGAAGTCGCAGCCATCGATCCACGTGAAACCTGCCGCTGCGAGTGCCAGCCCCGACAGGCCGGTGCCGCATCCGGCATCGAGGATCGGCGCGTCGCGGTCGCTGAGCTGCATTGCCATCGCCAGCGCACAGCGCGTCGGCTGGCTGTAGGCATTTTCCGACAGCTCTTCGTCATAGACTTGCGACCAGCGATCATAGAAATCGCGCGTTTCTTCCCCTGTGCGCTCTCGATAGGCATCGTCGAGGTAGCGTTTTCGGTGCATGTGCGATTTCCTGGCGCCGTAGATTTGTGACTCTTTTGCAACAATTTGTGGCAAATTCGCCGATTTCGACCAACCGTACCTGCCGAGCAAGACAATCGCCCCTTTTCAGCCATATTGGAAGCCGAGCCGAATGGCGCCGGCGCGCGCTTGCCGCAACCGGGCCTAATGCGAGTTTCTCGTCCGCCGATCACGGTTTGTGAACCGCGGCAGCGTAGAAGCAGAGCAGGGGTCCGGCGGTGCCAAAGGCGGGCGCATCTCTGGATGGGGCAACAGGAATGGATGCGAAGACCACTGTAATCGACAAGGCGCGGTTGCCGAGCCGCCATACGACCGTCGGTCCGGCAAAGGCGCCGCACCGCTCGTATCTGTATGCCATGGGCCTTTCGGCCGAAGAGATCGCCCAGCCTCTGGTCGGCGTCGCTTCCTGCTGGAACGAGGCGGCGCCCTGCAACATTTCGCTGATGCGCCAGGCGCAAGTGGTCAAGAAGGGCGTGGCCGCCGCCCGCGGCACGCCGCGCGAATTCTGCACGATCACCGTCACCGACGGCATCGCCATGGGCCACCAGGGCATGAAATCATCGCTGGTCAGCCGCGAAGTGATCGCCGATTCGGTCGAATTGACCATGCGCGGGCACTGCTACGATGCGCTGGTCGGGCTTGCCGGCTGCGACAAGAGCCTTCCCGGGATGATGATGGCGATGGTCCGCCTCAACGTGCCGTCGATCTTCATTTACGGCGGCTCGATCCTGCCCGGCACGTTCCGCGGCCGCCAGATCACCGTGCAGGACGTTTTCGAAGCTGTCGGCCAGCATTCGGTCGGCCCGATGAGCGACGCCGAACTGACCGAACTCGAACAGGCGGCCTGTCCGTCGGCCGGCTCCTGCGGCGCCCAGTTCACCGCCAACACCATGGCGACCGTCGCCGAGGCCATCGGACTGGCGCTGCCATATTCATGCGGCGCGCCGGCGCCCTACGAAATCCGTGACCGCTTCAGTTTCGCGTCCGGCGAAAAGGTCATGGAACTGATCGCCAAGAACATCCGCCCGCGCGATATCGTCACCCGCGAGGCGCTGGAGAACGCGGCCGCCGTGGTCGCCGCCACCGGCGGCTCGACCAACGGCGCGCTGCATCTGCCGGCGATCGCCCACGAGGCGGGCATCAAGTTCGACCTGTTCGACGTCGCCCGGATCTTCAAGAAGACGCCCTACATCGCCGACCTGAAGCCCGGCGGCAAATATGTCGCCAAGGACATGTTCGAGGCCGGCGGCATCCCGCTGCTGATGAAGACATTGTTCGACAACGGCTTTCTGCACGGCGATGTGCATGACGGTTACTGGCCGCACTTTGGCCGAAAACATGTCCCATATTCAGTGGAATGGCGATCAGGATGTTGTTCGGCCCGCCAACCGGCCGATTACCCGGACAGGCGGCGTGGTCGGGCTGAAGGGGAACTTGGCGCCACAGGGGGCGATCGTGAAGGTCGCCGGTATGAGGGTGTTGAGTTTTACTGGCAAGGCGCGCTGCTTCGATTCCGAGGAAGAGTGTTTCGCTGCCGTCGCCAAACGAAAGTACAAGGAAGGCGACGTCCTCGTCATCCGCTACGAAGGCCCCAAGGGCGGTCCCGGCATGCGCGAGATGCTGTCGACCACGGCGGCAATCTACGGCCAGGGCATGGGCGACAAGGTCGCGCTCATCACCGATGGCCGATTTTCGGGCGCGACGCGCGGATTCTGCGTCGGCCATGTCGGTCCCGAAGCTGCCGTCGGCGGGCCGATCGCGCTGCTGAAGGACGGCGACATCATCACGATCGACGCCGGTCAAGGGCACGATCACGGTGGCGCTGACCGATAAGGAACTGGCGGCCAGGGCGAAGAAATGGAAGCCGCGCCACGACCGACTATCAGTCCGGCGCGCTGTGGAAATATGCCCAAGACAGTCGGCGACGCGCGCAATGGCGCGGTGACCCATCCGGGCGGCGCCAAGGAAACGCACTGCTATGCGGATATCTGAAGTACTCTTGCTTGGCCTGGTTTGCGGAGTCGCGACGGTCGTCGCCGCGCCGCAGCGCGCGCTCGCCCTCGATCCGCAATTGATCGAAAAGGAAAAGCCGGCCATCCAGAAGCAGATCGAAAAGGTTTTCGCGCCGCTGAAGCCGAACAAGCAGGAAGCCAAGAACCCGATCGACGAATTGCGCTATGCGGCCGAGAAAGGCGACCAGACCGCCAAATGGCGCCTCGGCCGCATGTACCAGCTCGGCCAGGGCGTCGATCGCGATCCCGCCCAAGCCTACAAGTTGTTCAAGGAGATCGTCGACAACTACACCGACGCGCGGCCGGGCTCGCTCGAATGGCAATTGACCGCCAATGCCATGGTCGCGCTCGGCTATTACTACCGCGACGGAGTGGCCGAGGCCGACGTCAAACCCGATCCGTCGGAAGCGCGGATCATGTTTACCACCGCTGCCCACTATTTCGGCCACCCCCAGGCCCAGTTCGAACTGGCGCGCATTTACCTGGCGCAGGCCGACGCGGGCGATAATGGCATTCTTGCAGCGCGCATGCTGAAGTCGTCGGCCGATCACGGCTATGTCGGCGCCGAGGCGCTGCTCGGCCGCATGCTGCTCGAGGGAAAATCGGTCCGCAAGAACACCGTGCGCGGCCTGGCGATGATCATGGGCGCGTCAGAACATGCGCCCGCTGCCGATGCCGACTGGATCCGTGAAATCCAGGAAGAAGCCTTCGCGAACGCCAGCGAGGACGAGCGCCGCGCCGCAGTCGAACTTCTGCGCACCGGCGATCTCGGCCTTTCCGTTCAACCGACTGCCGGCCTCTCGAACTGACGTCGTATCTCAGGCCGCCATTAGCCACTGGGCAGCAGCGTTCCCTCGGGGGCGACCGATTCGGCGGACGGGCAGGGCTGGTTGAGCATTTTCCAGCTCGTATTGTTCAGCACCATTTCGCAACGTGCCAGCGTCGTGCCGGTGGCCGTACGAATGCAGGCGGTTTGGCCCTCGATTACGTCGCCGCCCTGATAGCGGCAGGTGCATTCGCCGTTTGGCCCGGTAGCGAAGGCGCTGCCGGGAAAAGCCAGAATCGTGGCTGCGACGAAAACGCGAAGCATGCCTGATTTGGCGCCGCCTGCGCGCCGAAGTCAAGGCAAGGTCAATTCGCACCAAACCGGCACGTGGTCGGACGGTTTTTCCCATTCGCGCGTGAACTTGTCGATTCCGGCGCTGCTCAGATGGTTGGTCGCCTCCGGCGACAACAGCAGGTGATCGATGCGGATGCCGTTGTTCTTCTGCCAGGCGCCAGCCTGATAATCCCAGAACGTATAGGTTTGCGAAGCGTCGGTGACCGAGCGGATCGTATCCGTGAAGCCCAGATTGAGCAGGCGATGAAACGCTTGCCGACTTTCCGGCTGGAATAGTGCGTCTCCGGCCCACGCGGCCGGATCGTGGCAATCGACCGGCTCGGGGATGACATTGTAGTCGCCCGCCATCACCAGCGGTTCTTCGAGCGCAAGCCGGTCGCGCGCCCATCGTTCGAGCCGCTCCATCCAGGCGAGCTTGTAGGAGAATTTTTCGGTGCCGATCGGATTGCCGTTCGGCAGATAGATCGAAGCGACGCGCACCACGCCGGTGTCGAGCGAAAAGATCGCCTTCGATGAAGCGCGCCTGTTCGTCGCCGTCATCGCCGGGCAAGCCACGGTTGACCTCGTCGAACCGGCGCTTCGAGAGCAATGCCACGCCATTGAACCCCTTCTGGCCGTGGGTTTCGACATTATAGCCGAGTGCTTCGACCGCTTCGCGCGGAAAGCCGTCATCGACCGTCTTGATTTCCTGCAGGCAGACGATGTCGGGCGACGTTTGGCTCAGCCACGCGGTCAGGATTTCCAGGCGTGCGCGCGCGCCGTTGATGTTCCAGGTGGCGATTTTCAAGCTGGGCGGTTCCCGTTGCGGCGGCATTCGTTGCCGTTTATCGGCGGCCGAGGCAACGTTCCGCGACAGATATCACGTCAGATCGAAAAACTCGTGCCGCAGCCGCAACTGGCGACCGCGTTGGGATTGGCGATCTTGAATGCCTGGCCCATCAGGTCATCGACGAAATCGACCGTCGACCCGGCCATGTAGGGCAGGGACACCGCGTCGATCAGCACGGTGGCGCCGTCACGCTCGATCACCAGGTCGTCGCTTGCCCTGCCGCCTTTGACCAGATCGTATTTGTAGGAAAAGCCGGAACAGCCTCCGCCTTCAACGGAGATCCGCAATGCATCCTTGTCCGGATCGCCGGCGAGAATCGCGGCGACGCGGGCAATGGCAGCTTCCGAAACCGTGATTTGCGGGCGCAAGGGCGCGTTCATCGAATTCTCCTGACCGTTGCGAATCTAGTCCACGCCGCGCCGCCCTTCAAGCCATGCCTTCAATCCGGAGCCGGCTTGGTCTATGGCGGTTGCAAATGGCACCATCGCAAATCCAGAACCCGCAAATGCCCCCCATTTGCAGGACGCATCGGCTTCGGCCGCGAGCACCTGGCCCCATATGCCACCCTACGCAGGCGAAAGCCGCGGGCGTCTGTTACAGCCGAGGCCGCCAGCCCGACGCGGACGCCGTTCCAGCGCGACCGCGACCGCATCATCCATTCGACCGCATTTCGCCGCCTGAAGCACAAGACCCAGGTTTTCGTCTATCACGAAGGCGATCACTACCGCACCCGCCTGACGCACACCATCGAGGTCGCCCAGATCGCACGCGCCCTGGCGCGCGCCCTGCGCGTCGACGAGGACCTGGCCGAAGCGCTGGCGCTCGCCCACGATCTCGGCCACACCCCGTTCGGTCACACCGGCGAGGATGCGCTCGATGACGTGATGCGGCCTTGGGGCGGGTTCGACCACAATGCCCAGGCGCTGCGCATCGTCACGCGGCTGGAGCGCCGCTACGCCGAATTCGACGGCCTTAACCTGACATGGGAAACGCTGGAGGGCCTGGTCAAGCACAACGGGCCGCTGACGAGCGAATATCCCGGTGCCGATCCGCGAATTCAACGCGTTGTTCGACCTGGAACTGTCGAGCCATGCCGGCCTCGAAGCCCAATGCGCGGCAATCGCCGACGACATTGCCTACGACGCCCACGACCTCGACGACGGCCTGCGCGCCGGGCTGTTCGAGCTCGACGATCTGGCCGACATCCCGCTGATCGGCGAAATCCTCGCCAAGGTGCGCAATGCCTATCCTGGCCTCGATGCCCACCGCACGACCCACGAGATCGTTCGCCGCCAGATCACCACGATGGTCGAGGACGTAATCGCCACGGCGCTGTCGAACCTTGCGACGGTCAGCTCCGGCGATCGGCGGCCGACGGTCCGCGGTTGCGGGCGAGCGATGGTGGCGTTTTCGCCCGTGATCGCCGAACAGGACAAGGCAATCAAGCGGTTTCTCCGTTTGCGGGTCTATCGAGCCCCGTCGGTGATGCGCGTCCGCGAAAGCGCTGCTCGCATCGTCGCGCGACCTGTTTGCCGCGTTTTTCGAAGGCCGGGCGCAGATGCCGAACGAATGGGGCCTCGACTGGCGCCAGACCGGCAGTCAGGTGAACGAGGCAAAACGCGCCCGCCTGGTCGCCGATTTCATCGCCGGCATGACGGATCGCTACGCCGTCTCGGAGCATCGTCGTCTGTTTGACGATACCCCGGAACTGGGTTAGGCGCGTCCCCTTTGGGGATTGCCGCCAAGGCGCGGCGATGGCGCGCCGCGAGGAAGCAATGAATATTTTTTCCGATTTCGAGCACGAGATTAGAAAGAAATTGAAACTATTGAAATTGAAGGGATTACAGGCTCCAGATTTGTCGCGAATTCTGGTCGAGGCGCCGCGCGACCCCGCCCATGGCGATCTCGCCACCAACGCCGCAATGGTGCTGGCCAAGCCGGCGCGAACCAATCCGCGCCAGCTCGCCCAGGTGCTGGTCGAAAAGCTCGGCCGGCGACCCCGATATCGCCTCGGCCGAGATCGCCGGGCCGGGCTTCATCAATCTGCGTCTGGCCGACGCGTTCTGGCCGCGATTCTCTGGCTCGCGCGCTGGCCGCTGGCGCCGATTTCGGCCGCGGCGATCCGAAATCCGGCAAGCGCGTCAATGTCGAATATGTCTCGGCCAATCCGACCGGCCCGATGCATGTCGGCCATTGCCGCAACGCCGTTGTCGGCGACGCGCTCGCCAATCTGCTCGCCTTCGCCGGCAATGCGGTCACGCGCGAATACGTCATCAACGACGCCGGTGTGCAGATCGACGCGCTCGCCCGCTCCGTGTTCCTGCGCTATCGCGAGGCGCTGGGCGAGACGATCGGCGATATCCCATCGGGCCTCTATCCCGGCGACTACCTGAAGCCGGTCGGCTGCGGCGCTTGCCGCCGAATTCGGCGACCGGCCTGCTGGCGATGGCCGAGGGCGAAGCGCATGGATCTGTTGACGCGAGCGTTCGGTCGACGCGATGATGGCGATGATCCGCGAAGATCTCGACCTGCTCGGCGTCCATCACGACGTGTTTTTTTCCGAGCGCACGCTGCACGAAAAGCGCAATGGCCGCTCGCAGCATCGACCGGATGCTGGCGGAAATGCGCGCCAAGGGCTTCGTCTATGATGGCCGGTCTGCCGCCGCCCAAGGGCGAACTGCCGCAGGATTGGGAGGACCGCGAGCAGACGCTGTTCCGCTCCACCGAAGTCGGCGACGACATCGACCGTCCGCTGGTCAAATCCGACGGCACCTATACCTATTTCGCCGCCGACGTCGCCTACTTCAAGGACAAGTTCGACCGCGGCTTCGAGCGCATGATCTTCGTCCTCGGCGCCGATCATGGCGGCTACGTCAAGCGCCTGAAGGCGGTCGCCAGGGCGATTGCCGGCGACGAGAACGTGCTGCATGTGCTGCTGTACGGGCTGATCCGGCTCTTTCGCGGCGGCGAACCGGTGCGCATGTCCAAGCGCGCCGGAGAATTCGTGACGCTGCGCGAGGTGGTCGAGGAGGTCGGCCGTGATGCGGTCCGCTTCATGATGCTCTACCGCAAGGCCGAGGCGCCGCTCGATTTCGATTTCGCCAAGGTCACCGAGCAGTCCAAGGACAATCCGGTTTTCTACGTCCAGTACGCCCATGCGCGGATCAAATCGGTCGAACGCCAGGCCGCCGCCGAGCGGCCGGACATCGATTGGTCGGCGGAGGATCCGAATTCGGCCGATCTGTCGTTGCTGGTCGACCCGGGCGAAATCGCGCTGATCCGCAAGCTCGCTGAGTACCCCGCGCGTCATCGAACAGGCGGCACGTGCACTGGAGCCGCATCGCGTCGCCTTTTACCTGAACGAATTCGCGTCTGAGCTGCATCAGCATTGGGCGCGGGGCAAGGAAAACCCGGCCTTACGGTTTGTTAACCACGATGATGTCAATCTGACACGAGCAAGATTGGCGATGCTGCGCGGGCTGTCAGGGGTATTGTCTTCCGGTTTGGCCATAGTTGGGGCCAGTGCGCCGGAAGAAATGCGCTGAATGAACAAATTCCTGACCGAATTGATGCGCACAACCGATCTGGGAAGCGGTTGAACGGAGCGGGTTCAGTGAGGACAGGTGCTAGCGTCATGGTTGAACCTGAACAACGCCGCGGCATGTCGAATGCCGCCGGCGCACAAGGAAGATCCGCTGAATGAACTGGAGCGTATCGTTTCGGGAAAGTATGAGCGCCGCCGGCATGGTGGAGCCCGCAGAAGTTGATACGTCCGCGCTGGATTTTGAGGCAGAGCTGATCCGACAGATGGATTCACCCTTGCTGAAATCGCCGCGTATCATGGAAGCGCGGGCTGCGGCGCCGTTGGCGGCGGAAAAAGCGCGATCCGGTCGCCCATGCTACGGTGGCGGCAGGCCAGCCGAAACGCAGCCTGGCGACGCCCGTCGCGCGGGCAGAAACGTGCCGGGCCAGTCTGGCGCAAGGGCGCAGAGGCAAACCTCTTGCCGGCACACTCGGCGCCTTCGCTCGATTCCTCGCTCGAAGACCAACTGCTCGACGAACTGGGTCTTGACGCGGAACTCTTCGGCAATGCCGTGAAACGCCGGCGTCCTGAACCGACCGATCCGAAATCGGATCGCCAGTTCGCCGAGGCTCTCGGAATCTGAACTTCAGGACGGGAAACCGAACCCGTTGCTGGCAACGAAGACCTTGACGCGTTGGCCGAGGAGTTTTCTTCGAACGATGCCGATGATCGCGAAGAACCGCAGCGCGAAGATATTACGGACACCGTCGCCGCGCGTAGCGCGCCCCAGGCATTTTCCGAAATCGACTTGGACTTCGGCACCGCATTCAAGACGGCATTCGAAAAAATCGAATCCGATCGCAGCGCTCGCATCCTGAAGGAAGAGCAGGAAGCCGCCCGCCAATCGGTTTCGCTGGCCAATGCCAGCGAAAACACGTTGGAAGCGCATTTTGCCTCCGCCTTCGCCGATGAACTTGCCCTCGGCGTGGCGTCGTTGCACGCACCCAAGGCCGGAGGTGGCGAAGACGAGCAGGAGCCGACGATGCGCAAGGCGCACGCGACGGCCCAGCCGATCCGCCATGTTGACCCCGGGCAGATGAATGGAGCCGAGTTGCGCTCGCAGCCCGGCCAGGTTCCGGAGGCGGAGGATTTCGAACTCGCCGACAGCGAATTCGATACCGCGCTGCAAGAGGAAATGCTGACCAGCGAACAAGAGTACGGCGCGCCGGTGCGGCCGGAGCGCAAACCTGTTCAAATATGCTTTGTTTGGATTTGCCATTGCCGTTGCTGCGGCGGTCTCGGCGTTACCGGCTACCTCTATTATTTCAATAGCCAAAAGGCTGGGGCGCCGGCATTGATCCGCGCCGACGTGGATCCGGTCAAGATCAAGCCGCAGAACCAGGGCGGCACCGAAATCGCCAATTCAGACAAGGCGTCTTACGAGCGGCTCTCCGGCAAATTCTCGCCTGACGCCAAGCAGGAAAAACTGGTCGACAGCGCCGAAGATCCGATCGCCATCGAAGGCTCCGGGGACGAACGTCGCGGCCGGCACGGCGGTGGAGCAGCGCCGCCGTTGTCGATGCGACAATCGGTGATGAGGATGGCCAGGCTGCCGCGCTGAATGGCCAAGACCGACCAATCGGCCGCGCCCGTAAATGTCCGGCAAAGATTGTTGCCGGGTCGGAGGCAAAGGTGGATGCCAAGGTCGATGCCAAGTCCGGTGAACGCCTGCCGGCGCTTGAGCAGAAATCGGTTGCCCGGTCGATCAGCGGAGCGCCTGTCGATCCAGCCACGCCGCGTGCAAACCTTGACGGTGCGCGCCGACGGAACACTGGTCCAAAGCGATCAAGCCAAAGCCGAGGCCGGCGCTCAGGCAGATGGTGCCCAGGCTGGACCGCTCGCCAATCAGGCCGCGGCTGAAGGTTCGGCTGCCGCAAAGGTCGCCGATCAACTGGCGGCCAAGACCAATTCGGTCGAGCCGGTGAAGGTAGCAACCGTGCGGGTGCGAACGAACCAAGCTGGCGGCCAGGCCGGCGCAGAGGGCGCGGCGAAGATCGACGCCGCCCAGGCTGGCCAATCCGCCGGCGCCGCAAATGAGGTCAAGACCGCGTCGCTGCAGGACGACGGTGCCAGCCTCGCCCGCGGCGAATGGGCCGTGCAGGTTTCCTCGCAGCGCACGCCAGAAGAGGCGCAGGCGGCTTACAAGAATCTGCGCAACAAATTCCCGGATTTGCTGGAAGGCCGCCAGATGGCCGTGCAGCGGGCCGATCTTGGCGACAAGGGAACATTCTACCGCGTTCGCATCACCGCGCCGAACAAGGAAGATGCCGGCAAGTTCTGCGACAGCCTGAAGGCCGCCGGCGGAAGCTGCTTCGTCACCCGCTGAGCGGGGCGACCGCCAACATTCGCGGCGTTGCAAGCGGCGGCGATTTCTCCCGCCGTCGTGATTCCATTCCGACGCAATCCGCTTTAGCTTGTAGCGATGGGAATCAAGGCCTTCATCGCCGGTTGCGCCGGGCTGACGCTCAGCGTTGAAGAACGGGCTTTTTTCCGCGAAGAGTCGCCCTGGGGCTTCATCCTGTTTGCCCGCAATATTGCCGAGCCCGAACAGGTGCGCGCCCTGACCGCGCAGTTGCGGGAATTGAGCGGCCGCACGGACACGCCGATCCTGATCGACCAGGAAGGCGGCAGGGTCCAGCGTTTGCGCCCGCCGCATTGGCCGGCCTATCCGCCGGCGCGCACGTTCGGCACGATATTTCGCGACGATGCCGAACGTGGATTGCGGGCGGCATGGCTGCAATCGCGCGTGATCGCCCACGACCTTCGCGAACTCGGCATCAATGTCGATTGTCTACCGGTACTGGATACGCCGGTCGCCGGCGCCCACGACATCATCGGTGACCGCGCCTATTCGGATCGTCCCGATGAGATCGCGCGCATTGGCCGGGCCGCCTGCGAGGGCCTTTTGGCCGGGGGGGTTCTGCCCGTCATCAAGCATATTCCCGGCCACGGCCGGGCGCGCGCCGACAGCCATCTCGAACTGCCGGTGGTCGATGCGGCGCAGGCCGAACTCGGATGCACCGACTTCTATCCGTTTCTGCAACTTGCCGACATGCCGCTCGCCATGACCGCCCATGTCGTCTATTCGCAATTCGACGCCCGCCATCCGGCGACCAATTCGCGGAAGGTGATCAAGGGCGTCATACGAGGCTGGCTCGGTTTTGACGGTCTGCTGATGAGCGATGATCTTTCTATGGCCGCACTTTCTGGGGACTATTCGCAGCGGGCCAAACGATCCTTTGGCGCCGGCTGCGATGTCGTGCTTCATTGCAATGGCGATATGGCGCAAATGCGCGAGGTCGCCGCCGCTAGCCCGATGCTGAAAGGGGCGGCGGCGCGGCGCACCCGCCAGGCGCTTCAACGACTGATACCGCCTCAGCCTGCCGATATTGCCGCATTGCGGACGGAATTTGCTCGCCTGATTGCTGGGGGTTCGGTTTCGGCCGCCGCCTGAGCCTGGCGGGACAAGAAAGAGGATTGCATCGATGAGCGCGAGCGCTCCGACAGACCGGCAGACGGAGATCGACCTCGGCGGAGACGCCTGGGCCGGCACCGGCGAGCGCGCGCTCGGCGATCCGCTGCTGACCGTCGATCTCGACGGCTTCGAGGGGCCGCTCGATCTGCTGCTGGAGCTGGCGCGCCGCCAGAAGGTCGATCTCTCCCGCATATCGATCCTGGCGCTTGCCGAACAATATCTGGCCTTCATCGAAAACGTGAGGCGCCTGCGCATCGAAATTGCCGCCGATTACCTCGTCATGGCGGCTTGGCTGGCCTACCTGAAATCGCGGCTGCTCTTGCCGCAGGAGAGCGGAGACGGCGAGGAAGCAACCGGCGAGGAGATGGCCGCCTTGCTGGAATTTCGCCTGCGGCGCCTCGAAGCCATGCGCGACGCCGGGCGCCGCCTCGTCAACCGCAATCGCCTCGGTCGCGATTTCTTCGCCCGCGGCATGCCGGAGCCGGTGGTCGTCGAATCCGTGCCGCAATGGTCGGCGACGCTCTACGACCTGCTGACCGCCTACGCTTCGCTGCGACAGCGCGCCGCCGTTTCGCAAGTCACCATCGCCCGGCGCCAGGTATGGTCATTGCAGGATGCGCGCGAAATCCTGTCGCGCCTGATCGGCGACATCCAGGAATGGGCCGCGCTCGACGACTTTCTCTTGCGCTATCTGCCCGACCCGGCGATGCGCGTCACCGCGCTCGCCAGCAGTTTTGCCGCGACCCTGGAATTGGTGCGCGAAGGTTCGCTGCAATTGCGTCAGGAAAAGAACTTTGCCCCGATCTTCCTGCGGGCGGCAAAAGCGGGGGACCGGCGGCCCCGCGAGGTTACAGATTCCGCCAAATCGGTCTAGAATCGTCAAGGTGAACGACATGCCCGAATCGGCCCAGGCAAGAATCCTTCCGTTTCCGCCGCAAGGCGGCGCGAGCCGTCCCGGCCTTGGTGACCGGCGCGAACAGCTTCGTCTGGTCGAGGCGATCCTGTTTGCCTCGACCGCCCCGGTGCCGGAGAAGGCGCTCGTCGACCGCTTGCCGGAGGGCGTCGACATCGCCGAACTGATGGCGGAGCTGGCCAGCCAGTACGAAAGCCGCGGCGTGCAGTTGATGTGCATCGGCGGCGATTGGGCGTTTCGCACCGCCGACGATCTCGGCTTCCTGTTGCATCGCGAGGCGGTGGAACAGAAGCGGCTGTCGCGCGCGGCGCTCGAGATGCTCGCCATCATCGCCTACCACCAGCCGATGACGCGCGCCGAAATTGAGGAAATCCGTGGCGTGGCGACTGCCCGCGGCACGCTCGACGTTCTGCTCGAAACCGGTTGGGTGCGCATGCGCGGTCGCCGGCGCACGCCGGGACGGCCGGTCACTTATGGCACGACCCGCGACTTCCTCGACCATTTCGCCCTGGCCAACCTGCGCGACTTGCCCGGCCTCGACGAATTGAAGGGCGCTGGCCTGCTGCAGAGCCAGCTGCCGGTGGGGTTCCGCGTTCCGATGCCGAACGATTCCGAGGATCTGGCCGAGGACGAAGACGCATTGACCGCGGGCGACCTGGAAGAGCTGGGCTTGTTGCCGCCCAAGGCCGAGGGCGAGGAGCAGGCCGGGGACTGACCAAGCCCGACGATCCGAACTGCCCGAGTCGGCGGCCTGAAGGTAAACCATGCGACAGTTCAGCCTTGGCGCTGCGCTTGCCCACCCCATATACAGTCGATAAGGTGCGCGCCACGAAAGCGTCGGCAGGCTGAGCGCTGACTCGCCGCGGAAAACCTGGAGTTTACATTATGGGATCGTTCTCCATCTGGCACTGGATCATCGTGCTTGTGGTCGTGCTGCTGCTGTTCGGGCGAGGCAAGATTCCCGAGCTGATGGGCGACCTCGCCAAGGGCATCAATTCCTTCAAGAAGGGAATGCGGGAGGAAGATAGCGCCTCCGCCAAGACGATCGAACAGGACAAGGCGCAATCGGTCTCGTCGACGAAGGACAAGTCTACCGCAGGTTGATTGCGGCTTTCGGCGGCGCCCGGCAATCGGGCGCGCCATAGCGCCGCCGCAAGGATGATCCCCAAGGGATGATCCCGGAGGCGCCAAGCAGGAATCTCGTCTGTGTTCGATGTCGGCTGGACAGAGTTGGTCGTGATCGCTTGCGTCGCGATCCTGGTGGTCGGGCCGAAGGATCTGCCGCGCATGCTGCGCGCCTTCGGCAAGACCATGGCCGGCGTTCGGCGCATTGCCGGCGATTTCCGCCGGCAGTTCGACGAGGCGATGCGCGAGAGCGAACTGGCCGACATCGCCAAGGAAACCTCCTCGATCAAGAATTTCCAGCCGCTCGAGGACGCGCGCAAGACCATGGTTGAGGCGCAGAAGTCGATCAAGGACAGCATCGAGGGCAGCGCCGCCGAAATAAAATCCGCAGCAGGCTCGCTGACAGCGGCCGAAGGCGAGGGCACGCCAAAGGCGCCTGTCGCTGAAGGGAAGGCGGCTGAAGTGGAGGCCAAGGTAGACCCGGCTCCTGCGATCGTGCCGGCTCCTCCCGAACCCGCTCCCCCCGAACCCGCTACCAAGGCAAAGAAATCTGCCAAAAAATCCGCCGGCAATGGCGCCGCGCCAGCCAAGGATGCCGCGCCGTGAGCAAGGAAGACATCGAGTCAACGAGCGCCCCGCTGATCGAGCACCTGGTCGAACTGCGCCAGCGCCTGTTTTATTCGGTGCTGGCGATCTTTGTCTTCTTCATCGTCTGCTTCTTTTTTTCGCGGAATATTTTCAACCTGCTGGTAATCCCCTACGAGAACGCCGCCGGCGCCGACACCAATCTGCGCCTGATTTTCACGGCGCCGCAGGAGTTCTTTTTCGTTCAGGTCAAGATCGCGTTTTTCGGCGCCATCTTCATCGCCTTCCCGATCGTGGCGCTGCAAATCTACCGTTTCGTCGCGCCGGGACTCTACAAGCACGAGCGCGGCGCCTTCCTGCCGTTCCTCATTGCCACGCCGGTGCTGTTCCTGATGGGCGCCCTGCTGGTCTATTTCGCCGTGATGCCGCTGGCGATGAAGTTCTTTCTGTCGATGCAGCAGACCGGCGGCGCGGGCCATGCGACGATCGAATTGCTGCCGAGAGTCAGCGAATATCTCGGGCTGATCATGACGCTGATTTTCGCCTTCGGCATCATGTTCCAGTTGCCGGTGGTCGTGACGCTACTGGTCACTGCCGGGCTGTTGCGCGCCGATACGCTGGCAAAGAACCGGCGCTACGCCATCGTCCTCGCATTCGTCGCCGCGGCGATCCTGACGCCGCCCGATCCAATCAGCCAGATCGGTCTTGCGATCCCGACTCTGCTCCTCTACGAGATTTCGGTCTATTCGGCCCAACTCGTGGAAAAACGGCGCGCTGAGCGCGAGAGCGAGCAGGCGGCAGCTACCTGACCGCGGTATCGGCCGCGAAATCGGAATATGCGATGTTTGACATCCGCTGGATTCGCGACAACCGCGACGCCTTCGACGCCGCATTGCGGCGCCGCGACCTTGATCCGCAGGCAGAGGCGCTGCTGGCGCTTGACGACGAGCGCCGCGCCCACGTCACCAAGGTGCAGGAAGCCCAGGCCCGCCGCAATGCGGCATCGAAGGAAATCGGCCAGGCCATGGCGGCCAAGGACGCCGCGAAGGCCGACAAGCTTAAGGCCGAAGTCGCCGAACTCAAGGAGTTTCTCCAGGCCGGCGAAGCCCGCGAGCGGGAACTGACCGAAAAGCTGCAAGCCGCCATGGCGGGCATTCCGAACCTGCCGGCTGACGATGTGCCGGACGGCCCGGACGAAACTGCCAATGTTGAAATCCGCCGTATAGGGACGCCGCGCAAGTTCGACTTCGCGCCGAAACAGCATTTCGAGATCGGCGAAACGCTCGGGCTGATGGATTTCGAGGCCGCCGCGCGCATGTCCGGCGCCCGCTTCGTCGTATTGAAGGGCGGGCTGGCGCGCCTCGAACGGGCGCTCGCGCAGTTCATGCTCGACCTGCATACCAGCGAGCATGGCTACCAGGAGGTCAGCCCGCCGCTGCTGGTGAAGGATGAGGCCATGTTTGGCACGGCCCAACTGCCTAAATTCAGGGAAGATCAATTCGAAGCCCGCAGGGGAGTGATGCTGGAGGAGGCCGAGAAGGTCGACTTCGAAGATGAACTGCGGGATGGCGTCATTCATCTCTTGCAGAAGCGGTGGCTCATCCCCACGGCCGAAGTCTCCCTGACCAATCTCGTGCGCGAGCAGATTCTTGCCGCCGACTCCCTGCCGATCCGCGTCACCGCCGGTACGCCGTGTTTCCGCGCCGAGGCGGGAGCCGCCGGCAAGGACACTCGCGGCATGATCCGCCAGCACCAGTTCTTCAAGGTCGAACTGGTCTCGATCACGACGCCGGAGCAATCGGCCGCCGAACACGAGCGCATGACGAAATGCGCCGAAGAGGTGCTGAAGCGTCTCGAACTGCCGTTCCGCACGGTCGTGCTGTCGACCGGCGACATGGGCTTCGGCGCCAGGAAAACCTATGACATCGAGGTCTGGCTGCCGGGCCAGAATGCCTATCGCGAGATTTCATCCTGCTCGGTGTGCGGCGATTTCCAGGCCCGGCGCATGAACGCGCGCTATCGCGCCGGGGAGAAGGATATCCGCTTCGTCCACACCCTCAACGGTTCGGGCGTCGCCGTCGGTCGCGCTCTAATCGCGGTTCTGGAGAACTACCAGCAGGCCGACGGCACCGTCACAATTCCTTCGGCGCTGCTTCCCTATATGGGCGGCATCAAGGCCATCGGGCCGGCCTGATGCGGATTCTGCTCACCAATGACGACGGTATCCATGCCCCCGGCCTGGCGAGTCTGGAACGCATCGCCCGCGAACTGACCGATGACGTCTGGGTCGTCGCGCCGGAAACCGATCAGAGCGGGCTTGCCCATTCGTTGACCCTGAACGAGCCGTTGCGCCTGCGCCGCATCAGCGAGCGGCGTTTCGCCCTCAAGGGAACACCGACCGACTGCGTCATCATGGGCGTGCGCGAATTGCTCGATGGCCCGCCCGACCTGGTGCTGTCCGGCATGAATTCGGGCCAGAATGCCGGCGATGATGTCACTTATTCGGGCACGGTCGCCGGCGCCATGGAAGGGGCCATGCTCGGCATCCGTTCGGTGGCGCTGTCGCAGGCCTACACGTTTGCCAACGGCGAACGTGACGTGCCATGGCGGACCGGGGAAGCCCACGCTCCGGCACTGCTCGACAAGCTCGCTAAACTGGATTTTCCTCACCGGTCGCTCGTCAACCTCAATTTCCCGAATTGCGAACCGGGTGCGGTCAAGGGCGTTCGCGTTACCGTCCAGGGCAGCTATACACACGGATTGTTCATGGAAGAACGCCGCGACGGGCGCGGATTGCCGTATTATTGGCTGCGATTCGGCCGTGAAGTCCCCGATCAACGCGAGGGTTCCGACATCATAGCGTTGCGCGAAAACTGGATTTCGCTGACCCCGCTGAAGATGGATTTGACCGATGACAAGTTTGGTGCGGTATTGTCTCCCATGTTTTAGCCCCCCTGTCTCAACCGGGGCGCGCGCGCGCCATGATGAAAGAACGGCGCGCGGCCATTGCCAGCATGCTGCTTCGCCTGCGCGCGATAGGGCTCGACCATCGCCTGATGGAGGCGCTCGAACAGGTCCCGCGCCAGAATTTCGTTCCGGTCATGCACTTGTTCGAATCCTACGAGCGCGGCCAGCTGCCGATCGAATGCGGACAGACCATGACCTCGGCCGACCAGGTTGCCCGCACGCTGCAGGAACTCGACGTCCACGAAAACCATCGCGTCCTCGAGATCGGCACCGGCTCGGGCTATCAGGCGGCGCTGCTGTCGATCCTGGCCGACCGCGTCACCAGCCTGGAACGGTTTCGCACCCTCGCCGACAAGGCGATGATCCGCCTGGCAACGCTCGAACTGACCAACATCCAGGTGATGCTTGTCGACGGCCGCAGCGGGCTCCCCGGCCAGATTTTCGACCGCATCGTCGTCAACTGCGCCTTCGCCGAGCCGCCGCGCGAATTCATCGACCAGCTATCGTCCGGCGGCGTCATGCTGGCGCCGGTCGGGCCGGCCGCCGAGCGCCAGAAGCTGACCCGGTTCCACAAGGTAGGCTCGCGCTTCGAGGCGCGCGAACTGTTCGACGTGCGCATGCAGCCGTTCATGAGCGGTGTGTCGCTGGCGATATGAGCCCACACTCAGCCGAAAAAGCGATTGCGGAGCGAATAGCTTAACGAAAGGGTAAGATTAACGGCGTCTAATGCCCGCGTGAGTTGTTCGATTTCCGCGAGTATGAGAATGCGTTCCCTTGTCCTGCGTCTCCGCATTGCCAGTCTGTCGCGCGTGGCCGCAGTCGCACTGATCGGCAGCGCGGCCGCAGGGTGCAGCTCAGATTTTTCCCGCTTCGACGCCGGTTTGCAATCTGCCTCGGTCGACCAGAACGGCGCCGCGCAAAATCCATATCCGGGGACTGACCAGACCGTGACTGGCGCGATCGGAAGCAACGGCGCGCCGGTCCCGGTGGTCGATGTCAGCAAGGATCCTGTCGTCGCGCCAGATCACGCCGGTTACGATCCCAATCTGGCGCAAGCGCAGACAATTCAAACGGGCAGGGGCAGGCCTACCAGTCGGCCAACGGCGGCATCCAGCGCGCCGAATTGCCGAAGCTCGAACAACAATCGGCGCGCACGTTCCAGGACCCGGTACGCACCGGTTCGGCGCACCAGGAAGCGTCGGCGCAGAATCAAAAGCAGACCGGTGGAAAAGGCTGGACGCGCACCGGTGGCACGACCGATTACGCTTCGTGAAGGGGAAACGCTTTACAATCTGTCGCGCCGCTATGGGGTTCCGGTCAACGCGCTGATGCAGGCCAATGATATAAGGAACGCCGACCAGGTACGCTCGGCCAGCAGATCGTCGTGCCGGCTTACGAATACGGCGCCAATCTTGGCTTCTCTGCTCCCGATAACGATCCGAATACCAAGCATGCGAGTGCGGGTCGCGGTTTCGCCGCGAACGACGCGGGTGCGCCGCCCGAAAAAAGCCCGGTCAAGACCGTGCGCACAGTCAAGATCGAGAAAGTGAAAGAAGAACCGCCGAAAAATCCGATGCCGCCCGGCAAGTGTCGCGGGCCGCTACGGATGTCGGGTGCCGAAAGCGTCGATCCGATGATCACCGGCGGTGCGGGAAGGAGGAAATCAGAAGACGGAAGTCGAATTGGCCATCGAAGCGAAATCGAACGAGGCCGCGCCCGAGCGCAGCGGCTTCGGCGTCTTCCGTTGGCCGGTGCATGGACGCATCATTTCCAATTTCGGCGATGCGGTCGCCAGTGGCAAGAACGACGGTATCGATATTTCTGTGCCGGAGGGAACGGCGGTAAAGGCGGTCGAGAACGGCGTCGTCGTCTATGCCGGCAACGAATTGCAGGGCCTCGGCAATCTCGTGCTGGTTCAGCACGCCGATGGCTGGGTTTCGGCCTACGCCCATAACCGCGATATCGAGGTCAAGCGAGGCGACGAAGTGCGGCGCGGCGAAATTCTCGCCCGCTCGGGCCGTACCGGCAATGCCGACACTCCGAAATTGCATTTCGAACTGCGCCGCCATTCCAAGCCGGTCGATCCGGTGCGCTATCTGGACGGAGCATAGTTCTCCGGCTCCGTACCGAAAGAGGGGCCCGCACCTCCTCCCGCGGGCCTTTCTTTTGCGCCAATTCAGTCGATCCGCTTTCCCAGACGTCCGGCCAGGTCCTGGATGAATTGCCAGGCAACGCGGCCCGAGCGGCTGCCGCGCGTCGTTGCCCATTCGAGCGCTTCGGCGCGCAAGCCGAAGCTTCGGGCTTCAACTTGTAGCGTCGGCAATAGCCGTCGATCATCGCCAGATAGTCGTCCTGCGAACAGTTGTGAAAGCCGAGCCAAAGGCCAAAACGGTCCGACAGCGACACCTTTTCCTCGACCGCCTCGGACGGGCTGATGGCGGTCGAGCGCTCGTTCTCGATCATGTCGCGCGGCAACAGATGGCGTCGGTTCGATGTCGCATAAAGGATCGTATTGGCCGGCCTGCCTTCGATTCCGCCTTCAAGCGCTGCCTTCAGCGACTTGTAGGAGGTGTCGTGGGCATCGAAGGACAGATCGTCGCAGAACAGGATGAAACGCTCCTTGCGGCCGCGCAGCAGGTTCAGCAGCACCGGCAGGGAGGCAATATCCTCGCGATGGATTTCGATCAGCTTCAACGGCCGGGCCTTCGGCGTTGACGGCGGCATGCACGGCCTTGACCAGGGACGATTTGCCCATGCCGCGGGCGCCCCACAGCAGCGCGTTGTTGGCGGCATGGCCGCGGGCAAATCGCCGTCGTGTTCTCGACCAGGATCGCGCTCACCCGGTCGATACCCTTGAGCAGGTCGAGGTCGACGCGGTTGACGCGGGCGACCGGCAACAGCGTCATGCGCTCGGCCTGCCACACGAAAGCGTCGGCCTCGTCGAATTGCGCCGCTCGCCGGGGCATTCGGCACAGCCCGTTCAATCAGACCGATCAGGCGCTCGAGCTTTTCCGCGATGACGTCGAATTTATCCTGCTTTGCCAATCTGTTGCCTCCGGCATCGGTCGAGCACTAGCATGTCGCGCCGCCGGCAAAAAGCCGGCGCGAATTAGCTTGCGAAAGGCTCCGCCGTTCGTTTGCAAATGCCGGACGGATGACTATATTCGCGCGCTCGCGCCGGGTGTTGCTGTAGTCCGCCCGGCCGTGTCAGCAATCCATCGAAGGAGAACGGTTGATGTTCGTGACCCCTGCCTATGCCCAAACCGCCATAGGCGGCGATGTTGTCATGAGCGTCTTGCCGTTCGTGCTGATTTTCGTGATCATGTATTTCCTGATCATCCGCCCGCAGCGCACCCAGGCCAAGAACCGCGAGGCGATGCTGGCCGCGGTTCGCCGCAACGACACGGTCGTGACTGGCGGCGGCGTCGTCGGCAAGGTATCGAAGGTCATCGACGATCGTGAACTGGAAGTCGAAATCGCTCCAAACGTTCGCGTGCGCGTGGTACGTTCGCTGATCGCCGACGTGCGCGCCAAAGGCGAACCGGTCAAGTAGGGCCAGGCGGCCCGGTCGCCACGGGAACCTGACATGCTCTATTTTTCGCGATGGAAATCGCTTTCGATCCTGTTGGCGGTTCTGGCCGGTATTCTCTTTGCCTCGCCGAACCTGGTCGGCGAAAACATGCGCAAGTCGCTGCCGGACTGGCTGCCGCACAAGGCGATGACACTGGGCCTCGATCTGCAGGGCGGTTCGCATATCCTGATGCAGGTCGACAGGGCGGACCTGATCCGCGAAAAGCTTGCGGCAGTCGAAGACGATATCCGCCGCATCCTGCGCGAGGAGAGGATCGGCTACCGGTTCTCGAAATCCGGCGACCGCGCCATCACCGTCAACATCCGCGATGTCGCCGACGTCGAAAAGGCCAAGAAAAGCTCGCTGAAATGACGCGGCCGGTTGCCTCCGGATTGTTCGGGCAGAGCTCGGTCGTCGAAGTCGAAATCAAGGATGACGGTAATGGCAATCTGCCCGTTTCGCTGACCGAACCGGGCATCAATAACACGCTCTCGCATGCCGTCAGTCAGTCCGTCGAAGTCATCGCCAAGCGCATCAACGAACTCGGCACTTCCGAGCCGGTTGTCCAGCGTCAGGGCCAGGATCGCGTGCTGGTGCAGTTTCCCGGCCTCCAGGACCCGCAGCGGCTGAAGAACCTGATCGGCCAGACGGCGAAACTGACCTTCCATCTGGTGTCTTCGGAGATGAGCGCGCAGGAAGCGCTGACGCGCGGCGCGCCTCCCGGAACCAAGGTGGTATATCGAGGAGGACAAGGATCCGCCGACGCCGTATCTGGTCGAGTCTGCGGGCGCTCGTCGATGGCGAGAATCTGGTCGACGCGCAGCCGCGCTTCGACCAACGGACCAACGAGCCGGTCGTCAGTTTCCGCTTCGACACCAAGGGCGCGACGCGTTTTTGCCAGGCGTCATCCGCCAATGTCGGTCGGCCATTTGCCATCATTCTCGACAATATCGTGATTTCGGCGCCGGTAATCCGTGAAGCGATCTGCGGCGGCTCCGGCCAGATCTCGGGCAATTTCAGCGTCGATGGCGCCAACGATCTGGCCGTGTTGCTGCGCGCCGGCGCGCTTCCCGCCAAGCTCAATTTCATCGAGGAACGCACCGTCGGGCCGGGGCTCGGCGCCGATTCGATTGCCGCCGGCAAGATCGCCTCGCTGGTCGGCGCCATCGCCGTCGTCGTGTTCATGCTGATCACCTACGGCTTTCTCGGCGTCATCGCCAATATCGCGCTCGTCGCCAACGTCTGCATGATCATCGCCGCGCTGTCGGTGATCGGCGCGACGCTGACGCTTGCCCGGCATCGCCGGCATCGTGCTGACCATGGGCATGGCGGTCAACTCCAACATCCTGATCTACGAGCGCGTGCGCGAGGAGCGGCGCAACGGCCGCAGCCTGATCCAGTCCTTCGATGCCGGTTTCAAGCAGGCGCTGGCGACGATTTTGGACGCCAACATCACGACGCTGATTGCCGCTATCATCCTGTTTTATCTTGGTTCGGGGCCGATCCGCGGTTTCGCCATCACGCTGGCCATCGGTATCCTGACCACCGTCTTCACCGCCTATACCTTCACGCGGCTGCTGGTCGCGACATGGGTGAAATATCGTCGGCCGACCGAATTGCCGGCGCGCCTGTTCGGCTTCATCCCCGACAACACCAAATTCCGCTTCATGGCCTATCGCAAGTTTGCTTTTCCAGCGAGTTTGATTGGTACGATTGGCTCGATCGCGCTGTTTTTCGCTGTCGGCCTGGACTACGGCATCGATTTCAAGGGCGGTACCTTGATCGAGGTGAAGGCCAAGACCGGAATTGCCGATCTGGCCTCAATCCGCACGACGCTTGGCGATCTCAATGTCGGTGACGTTCAGGTTCAGGGTTTCGGCGCGCCCGACGAAGTACTGATCCGCGTCGGCAGCCAAGGCGCCGGTGACAATGCCGAGCAAAGCGTTGAGGCAAGGTCCGTGACGCCATTGGCGAAACCTATGATTTCCGTCGGGTCGAAGTCGTCGGCGCTACCGTGTCGGGCGAACTGGCATGGGCCGGCACGCTGGCGGTGCTCGCCTCGCTGGTGACGATCATGATCTATATCTGGCTGCGCTTCGAATGGCAGTTCGCGCTTGGCGCGGCGATCGCCACGATACACGACGTGATCATGACGATCGGCATGTTCGCGGTCGCACGGCTGGAGTTTTCGCTGGCCTCGATCGCCGCGATTCTGACGATTGTCGGCTATTCGCTCAACGACACCGTCGTCGTCTATGACCGAATGCGCGAGAACCTGCGCAAGTTCAAGAAAATGCCGATTCCCGAAATGATTGACCTGTCGGTCAACCAGATGCTGTCGCGCACCATCCTGACTTCCGGCACGACGCTGATCGCGCTGATCGCGCTCTATTTCCTCGGCGGCGACGTGCTGGCGCCCTTCGCCTTTGCCATGATTTTCGGAATTGCCTTCGGCACCTATTCTTCCGTCTTCGTTGCCGCGCCGGTGTTGATCGCTTTCAAATTGCGGCCGGGGCAGGTCGGCGAGTCGCAACCTGCCGAACAGGGTCGGGACGTAACACCGCAGGGCGCATGAGCGCCGCGTAGAGATGGAACCACGGCTGCGCCAGGCGCATTTTCCCGGCCGCCCGCCGATCGAGGCCTACGGCGCCGGCGGTTTCCGCTTTGCCGGCATGAGCCATCGAGGCTCGATCCTGTGCCTGCCGAGCGGCGTCCATGCATGGCACGTCGAGGACATCGGCCAATTCGATGTCGCAATCGTTCGCGCCGATCGTGGCCGAGGCGGCCGGGATCGAGGTTCTCCTCGTCGGCACCGGCCTCATCGCTTCATCCGTTGCCGGCGCCGTGAAGGCGTTGCTCGGCGAGCATGGCATCGCCGCCGATCCGATGGCAACCGGCGCTGCCGTGCGCACCTTTAATGTACTGCTGGCCGAGCGGCGCGCTGTCGCCGCGGCTCTGCTTGCTGTCGAATGAAAGCCGACGGCTACCGATACTGCCTCGGCCTGTTGCGCGAACACGATCCAGATCGCCATCTGGCGGTGCTCTGGTTGCCGCAAGAGCAACGCGGCGCCGCCGCTGCCATCTACGCTTTCGCCGCCGAGATCGGACGCATCCCGTCCTTGGTCGAGGAGCCGGCGAATGGCGAAATCCGCCTGCAGTGGTGGAGCGAGGTTGTCGCCGGCGAGCGCGATCATGGCGGCCAGCCGGTGGCCGGCGAACTGCTGGCGGTTTTGGGCGCCACAATTTGCCGGCGGCCCTTTGCTCGATCTGATCGAGGCAATCCGCTTCGATCTTTACCGGATCCGATGCCGACCTGACAGCGCTGGAAGCGCACGCTGGCCATGTCGCCTCCGCGCCGCTGCAATTGGTGGCGCTTTTGCGCCGGCCAGCGCCCGTCGACCGATCTTGCCGACGCCTGCGGTCATGCCGGCGTTGCATACTATATTGCCGAATTATGTCGCACGGTTGGTGCGAAACGGGCCGCCGGGCCTGTTACCTGCCGCCTGAATTGCTGTCGCCTTGCAATTTCGATGCCGAGTCATTTGTCCGCGAGGCGGCCGACCAGCGCCATCTGCAAGCCGTTCTCGCCCTCGCCGAACTGGCCGGCAAACATCTGAAGCAGGCGCGCACGGCCATCGGCCGGCTCGACCGGAGCGCGGCGATCCTGTTCCTCGCGCTGTGCATGGTCGAACCGATGCTTGGCGCGGTCGAGCGCGCTGGGATGTCGATCTTTTCGGCAGTTCCGGAGATTTCGCCGCTGCGCCGCCAATGGCGCTTCCTGCGCGCCGCTTTTATCTGCGCCCATACGGGCCCGCCTTGCCGGCCGGCCGGCGCAAGGCTACATGCGGCCATGCCGATCGAAATTCTGGGCGCAATGGTGGTCGTCGGCCTCGCCGTGGCAATCGCCGCGGTGCGGTTCTCCGGCCTATCCAAGCCGGCGCGGATCGGCACGAGCCGATCAGGCAATGGAACGCTTCCGCCAGGATTATCCCGACGAAACCGTGGCCGATTTAGAGGCCGATTGTCGCTTGACGGCCGATCGCGACGCTGCTTTTTTCCGGCTTAAATCAGGCAGGGTTGGCTTCGTCGTGGCCTTCGGCGCCAAATTCGTCACCCGCAATCTGGCCGCCGGTCAGGCGCGGGCAAGTCGACACGGCAGCGAACTCGAACTGGTCTTGCACGATTTCACTTGTCCGCGTGCGCGGGCCGCATTTGCCTCTGACAAGGATGCTGAAACGGTCGCCGGCTGGATCGAGGGAAAAAGACAATGAGCCAGGCGATTCCGCGAGTTCCCGCAAGTCACGCAACTTGCGATTCCCTTCTTCATCGCCGCCATTCTCGCCGAACTCGGCTTCATGCGCTTCTTCAGCGGGCATGGCGAATTCGAACTGCGCGATACCGTGACGAGCCTGCTGATGGGGGTTGGCAACGTCGTCATGGGCATTGCGTTCGGCTTCATCTCCTATGGCGTGCTGATGTGGTTCTGGCAGTTCCGCTTCTTCGACCTTGGCTTTTCCTGGTGGGTCGGCGTCGCCGCCTTCCTGCTCGATGACCTGCGTTATTATTGGTATCACCGCTTTGCACATCGCATGCGCTGGTTCTGGGCGGAGCACGTCAACCACCATTCGAGCCAGCACTACAATCTGTCGACGGCGTTGCGCCAAAGCTGGACCGGGCATTTCACCGGCGCGGTGACGCTGCAGATTCCGCTCGTGCTGCTCGGCTTCCATCCGGCCTTCATCGCTTTCGTCTACGGCTTCAATCTTGTCTACCAATTCTGGATTCATACCGAGACGATCGGCAAGCTGCCGGCATGGTTCGAGGCGGTGATGAACACGCCGTCGCACCATCGCGTCCATCATGCCACCAATGCGCGGTATCTCGATGCAAACTATGCCGGAACCCTGATCGTCTGGGACAGGATGTTCGGGACCTTCGTGCCGGAAAACGCGCAGGATGCGCCGCGTTACGGCATCGTCAAGAACGTCGCGACTTTCAATCCGCTGCGTGTCGCCTTCCACGAATGGGTCGCCATGCTCAGCGATTTCGTCGCGCCCGGCCTCACCTTCGGTCAGCGCCTCCAATATCTGTTCCGCCCGCCCGGCTGGAGCCACGACGGCAGCCGCATGACGTCGGAATCGATCAAGGCAGAATATGTCGCCCGCCATCCCGGCGAAGCCGGCAAGCCCGGACTGCCGGGCGGCGTGGTCAGCGAAATCGCGGTCGCGCCCGGCGAATGACCGCCGACGCGATCATTGCCGCCCTCGGGCTCAAGCCGCATCCGGAGGGCGGACACTATCTCGAGACGTTCCGCGACGAACGCACGATTGAGGGGCGCAGTGTTTCGACCGCGATCTATTTTCTCCTCAAGGCCGGCGAAATTTCGCGCTGGCATCGTGTCGACGCGGTGGAGATCTGGCACCACTATGCCGGCGCGCCATTGCAGTTGAGCGTAGTCGCCGGAAAAGCGTCGCCGGTCGCCGTGCATCTCCTCGGCAGCGATCTTGCCGTCGGCGAGTGGCCGCAGATCGTCGTGCCGGCCGGCCACTGGCAAAGCGCGCGCAGTCTCGGCGCGTGGACTTTGGTCGGTTGCACCGTAGCGCCGGGCTTTGAATTCTCCGGCTTTGAGCTGGCGCAGCCGGGCTGGGAGCCCTGAGCCGGTATCCTTGCCTGGACGGGCGCATCTGCCTGATTTTTCAGTGAATTCGTTTCCGCCCAGCTTGCCGAAAAATGGCTGACATGCTCACTGGCGTCGCGGGACAATCCATCGACAAACGGAGATTCGGCTCGTGAAGACGCTACCGCTCGCTTTTCTCGGCATCGGCATTGTCTATGTGCTTTTCGGCATGGCCTACGGCATCCACATGGCCATCCAGGAAGACTTTACCAATGCGCCGGCGCATGCCCACCTGAACCTCGACGGTTTCGTGCTGGGAGCCATTTTCGCTTTTTACTACCATCTGTTTCCGGCCACCCAGACGCGGCTCGCCTGGGGACAGTTCTATGTGCACCAGGTGGCGGTCATCCTGATGTTCCCGGGCATCATCATGGTCATGAACGGTGGCGATCAGACCCTCGCCAAGGTCAGTTCCGTGCTTGCTGTTATCAGCATGCTGATATTTGGCTGGATCGTCTTCTCCAACCGCAAGGCCAGTTAGCCGGATTCAACCGGCGAGCAGGTCGTCGAAGACGGCCTGCTTCTTTGCCATCTTTGCCTGGATCGCGGTCATCATGTCCTGTGGCCGCAGCATGGCCGCGTTCCAGGTGGCAATCTGGTCGAGGCTGTCGGCGACCGAATGGTCGCGGGCAAAATCGATCGCCTTCTTGATCCCGGCGATTGCTACTGGCGACTTCGCGGCGATCTCGCCGGCAAGTTCGAGCGCGCCGGCAATCGTTGTTTCGCGATCGCCGTGTGTCCGGTTGATGAGTCCCCATGTCCGGGCTTCTTCAGCAATAAAACGGCGGCCGCTATAGGCGAGTTCCTTGACGATGCCCGGCGCGATCAGCTTGGGCAGGCGCTGCAAGGTGCCGACATCGGCCGCCATGCCGATGTTGATCTCCTCGATGGAGAAATACGCATCGCTGCTCGCGAGCCGGATGTCGCAGGCCGAAATCAGGTCGACGCCGGCGCCGACGCAGGCGCCGTGAATTGCCGCGATGGCTGGAATGCGAGCCTTCTCGATCGCCGTGAACGAGTCCTGCAAATCGGCAATCAACTTGCGCAGCGCGAACGCGGCTCGCGCCGGTTCTTCGGCCATGATCTTGGCGATGTCGTTGAAACTCGCCAGGTCCATTCCGCCGGTGAAATGGCGGCCTTCGCCGCTGATCACGAGCACCCGGATGGCCGGGTCGGCGTCGATCTCGCGCACCAGCCGCGGCAGATCGCTCCAGAAATCTGGCGTCATGCCGTTGGCCTTGTCGGGCCGGTTCAGCGACAGCCGCGCGACCGGGCCGTCAACGGAAACAAGAAAAAAGCTCGACTGCAATTTCACTCCGCCGCCAAGCGCGCGCCCGTGTGTGCAAGCCATTGCCGGCAGTCGGACAGCGCGCGGGCCGAGAGGGCGTGCTTTTTAGCGAGCGCCTTGTCCTTGCCGCGCAAGCGCTTGCCGTCGGCGCCTTTTTCGGCCGCAATCGGCGGGAACAGGCCGTAGTTGATGTTCATAGGCTGATAGGAGCGCCCGGCATTGGCGGCGCCATCGTCGTCGTAGCTGACATGGCCCGCCGTGATGTGGTGGAGCAGCGCGCCCATTGCCGTCGTGATCGGCGGCGCCGAGGGCTTCTCGCCGACGATTTCGGCCGCGGCAAAACGTCCGGCGAGCAGACCGATCGCCGCCGATTCGACATAACCCTCGCAGCCGGTGATCTGGCCGGCAAAGCGCAATCCCGGCCGCGACCGCAGTTGCAACGTCGCGTCGAGCAGGCGCGGCGAGTTGAGATAGGTGTTGCGGTGCAAGCCGCCGAGTCGGGCGAATTCGGCATTTTCCAGGCCGGGGATCATCCTGAAAATGCGCACCTGCTCGCCGTGCTTCAGCTTCGTCTGGAAGCCGACCATGTTGTAGAGCGTGCCGAGCGCGTTGTCCTGGCGCAACTGAACGACGGCATAGGGCTTGGCGTCCGGTGCATGCGCGTTGGTCAGGCCCATCGGCTTCATCGGCCCGTGGCGAAGCGTCTCGACGCCGCGCTCGGCCATCACTTCGATCGGCAGGCAGCCTTCGAAATAGGGCACGTTCTCCCATTCCTTGAATGCGGTCTTTTCGCCGCCGAGCAGTGCCGCGACGAAGGCCTCGTACTGCTCCTTGTCGAGCGGGCAATTGAGATAATCCTTGCCGGTACCTCCTGGCCCTGGCTTGTCGTAGCGACTCTGAAACCAGGCCCTGGACAGATCGACGCTGTCGAAATGGACGATCGGTGCGATCGCATCGAAAAACGACAACGCTTGCATGCCGGTGGCCGCCGCAATCGCCTCGGCCAGGGCTGGCGACGTCAGCGGGCCGGTGGCGATGATCGCCTGCTCCCAATCCCGCGGCGGAAGGCCGCTGATTTCCTCGCGGACGATTTCGATATTGCGATGCGTCGAGATCGCCTCGGTGACCGCTGCCGAGAACGGAACCCGGTCGACCGCCAACGCTCCGCCGGCCGGGACCTGGTGCTTGTCGGCGCTCGCAAGGATCAGCGAACCGGCGAGCCGCATTTCGGCGTGCAGCAGGCCGACCGCGTTGGTGTTGGCGTCGTCCGAACGAAACGAATTGGAGCAGACCAGTTCGGCAAGGGCATCGGTTTGATGGGCGGCGGTGCCGCGCACCGGACGCATCTCGTGCAAAACGACATTCACGCCGAGGTTGGCCACCTGCCAGGCAGCCTCCGACCCGGCGAGACCTCCGCCGACGATATGCAGTTTCTTGGCCATGGGGTCCATTTGCTGCGGCCATGCGCCAGCGTCAAGTTGCGCAGGCAAGGAGACAAAAAAGAAAACGCCCGCCGTCTCGGGACGGCGGGCGTTTTTTCAAAGGGATCGGTCGGGAGGAGGGGAGGGGGAACCGACCCCTTTGGCCACGCACCCGATCCTGGGAGGGGAAACCGGGTGCGGGTCAGGTCGTCGCGCTGGGCTCAGCGGCCGCGGCGCGCGACAAAGGGGATGTCGTAACGGTTGATGCCGAGATCGGCCAGTTCGCGGTTCGACAGGTTGTTGAGTTCGCGAACGGTGCGCCGGTACGAGCGCCATTCCTTGAATTTGCCGATGATGTCCATATTCGTCTTCCTCGTTCTTCGATTGACCCCAGTTCGGCGAGGCCTTTATCCGGTCCAGAGCGCCCAAAAGGATCGAGGACCGATCTGATCTTTCTCTTCGCTTTGACGAGGCGAATATAGGCCAGCCTGCGCGGCAAAAAAGGGGATATGCCGCATGGCAGCATTGCGCATTGTGCAATGCAACATGGCTGGAATTGGGCCGGATTCCGGCCGGTTTTCAGCGGGTTGTGCGATTCCGCACACCGCGATTAACCCTGAACAAATCTCAAGCGCTGAAGCAATCTATGCCCGTTGCACACAACCATGAGAGGGTATTGTATGTTTTGTGGGCAAATTGAGGGAAGTGCTCATGTTTCCATGGTTTGCGGTAGCAAAGTCGCTGAAGGAAATCGGCGAGCATGCCGGCTCCAACGACAATCCGATGATTGTTGAGATGTACGCGCTGTGCGGCCATGGCGAGGTCAAGGACGATGAAGTTCCCTGGTGCGCGGCCTTTGTCGGCGCCTGTCTAAGCCTCGCCGGCTATCGCAATACCGGCAGCCTTTTGGCCCGCAGCTATCTCAACTACGGCCGCAAGATCGAACCGCCGCAGGAGGGCTGCATTGCCGTATTCAGCCGCGGCGATGATCCGGCCGAGGGCCACGTCGGTTTTTACGTCGGCGAAACCAAGAACAACATTTCGATCTTGGGCGGCAATCAGTCCGACCGAGTATCGGTGGCCGACCGGCCGCGATCGCGCCTGCTCGGCTATTTCCTGCCGAAGGATAGCGACACCGCCACTTCGCTTCCGGCGACCCAGTTCCTGCCGACCATCGCCGACGTCGACCAGGCGCTGGTGCCGATGCATGTACGCACCGCCGGCCTGGCCGCTGCCGCGGATTTTGGCGCCGCCAGAAACGCGGCAATGGGATCAGCGGCTTCGGCCGTCGCCATCGGAGCTGCAACCATGAACGCCGACGAACACTTCTTGCGCATCCACGCCCCGATCGAAAAGTGGGAAGGCGGTTTTGTCGATCATCCGGCCGATCCGGGGGGCGCGACCAACATGGGCATCACGCTGGCGACGCTTTCCAGATGGCGCAAGCGCCCGGTGACGAAGCAGGAAGTGCGCGAACTTACCCGCGACGAAGCACGCAGGATATTCCACGCCTGGTACTTCAATCCGGTCGGTGCCGACCGAATGCCGCCGCCGGTGGCGCTCGCCGTCTACAATTGCGCGGTGATGAGCGGGCCGGACAGGTCCGTGCGTTGGCTGCAGGAACTCGTCAACGCGCAGGGCCAGGCAATCGCCGTCGACGGCGAGTTCGGGCCGGAAACGATGGGCGCTGTCGGTCGCGTCGAGCCGCGCGCGCTGGCGAATGCCCATTTCGCCCGCCACGTCGCCTTCCTGCGCAGCCTGCCGACATTTGCCACCTTCGGCGACGGCTGGCTCAACCGTCTCCGCGAGGTGCAAGCCATCGCCGCAACGCTCCCGACAACTGCTCCGCAAATGACCACGGTGTCCGCCATGACCGCTCTCGCAAATCCCCAGTCGCGCGAATTGATCCTCGCCATCCTGCTTGCCGTTCTGAAAGCTCGCGGCGAGGGCAAGACCGGCCCCGCCCTGATCGAGGCAGTGGCCAAGGAACTGGCGGCAAAGGCTCCGGCCGCCGTTGGCGCCGACGGCAAGCCACTGACACAGGTCAACGGCGCGCTCGGCGAAACCATCGGCAAGGCCCTCGATGGCCGCAAGACCGGCCTCGGCATCATCGGCCTGCTTGCCACCGGAATTCTGCCGATCCTGTTCCCGGATTTTGCCAGCAATCTCGGCGTGTCCGGCGGCATTACCGGCGGCGAGGGCGGCTCGGTATGGGGCGCGATTTTCTCTGCGCTGACCGCCTGGGGCGTGCTCGGCAAGGCCGAAAAATGGGTCAAGGGCGTCAACTGAAAGGAGCGCTGAATCATGCGCGTCTATCTGTATCGCGGATTGTTCGGCGGTGTCTTCTCCACCGGAATGGACGACCTTGCCGGCAAGCTTAACGCCGACGGCCATGTCGCCACCGTCCATTCCTGGACCGAGCGCCAGGTGATCGAACAGCAGGCAATTGCGAGGGGAGCCGCTGATGGAGCCGTCGGTATCGTCGGTCATTCGCTCGGCGGCAATTCGGCATCCTACATGGCCCATGACCTGCTCGCCGCCGGAATTCCCGTAGCCTATGTCGGCACAGTCGATGCGACCGCGCCCAAGCCGGCACCGTCCCCGCCAACGGTTTCCGACAATTTTCAGTCCTCCGATCCGCGCGGCCAGGACATCGCTGGCGCGACGGAATTTCCCATGCCGCATCTGAACCACATCGAGATAGACAAGGATTCCTCGGTGCACGAGCGCGTGCGCGGACAATTGCGCGCGCTGAGCGGCGCAATGCCACCGATCGTCGGGCCGTTGCCCGATGTGCCGGCGCCAAGCCCTGGCGCCGGCGACGCGCTCGAAACTGCAATCAACGCGCTAGCCGGGCAGGGAGGAGGTGATCTCGCCGCGCTGGCGCCGCTGTTGAAGGAGCTCCTCTCCCAGGCCGGAGCCGCTGGCCAAGGAGCAAGCGATATCGCCGCGCTGGCGCCGCTGCTGAAGGAACTTCTCGACCAGACCGGAGCCGGTGGTGGCGACGCGGCTGCCCTGCGCGCGGCCATGGCCGCTGTCGGTGCGGTTGCAAAGGACGACAGCCTGACGCCGGTGAACGCGGCGTTGGGCGAGGGCATCGGCAAGATGCTCAACGGCCGCAAGACCGCCTTCGGCATCATCGGCCTTTTGGGCACGACCGTTCTGCCGATCCTGTTTCCGCAGCTCGCGCCATTTCAGGCGCTGTTCCGCGGAATCGGCGCCGCCGATGTCGTCGCCAACACCCCGGACCTGGGCCAAAGCCTCCTGGTGCCGATCTTCTCCGCCCTCACCAGCTGGGGCGTTCTCGGCAAGATCGAGAAGTGGGTCAAGGGGAAGAAGAACCGGTAGCGATTTGGCGCGGATAAACCGGTTTTTTCAAACCCGTTCCATGAACGCCATCGCCGCCTGCGGCGCCCGGATTTTGCCTTCGTGGATGAAGTACACGAACACGTCGCGCGGAGTCGTCTTCGGCTTGCTGGAGGGATCGGCCAGCGGCAGGTCGTCGGGCTGCTCGCCTGAGGCCCAGGACTTCGCGCGCTCAGCCCAGCGGTCGAGTTCCTTCGGCTTGTATGCGGTTGGTACATCGTCCTCGCCCTTTTGCAGGCGCGCGTAGACGAAGTCGGCGGTTACGTCGGCGATCTCGGGATATGTCTGGTGATGCGCATAGCAGATGGCGGCGCGATATTTGCGCGCCAGCGCCACGAACTCCGGCACCGCGAACGAGGCGTGGCGCACTTCGAGCACATGGCGCAGTTTCACGCCGCCGCTCTCGCCCGGCAGCAGCTTCAGGAACGCTTCGAAATCGTGGGGGTCGAATTTCTTGAACGGAGCGAACTGCCAGACGATCGGCCCGAGCCGGTCGCCGAGTTCGTGCACGCCGGTCGCCCAGAACTTTGCCATAAACTCGCCGGCCTCACCCAGCACCTTCTTGTTGGTGACGAAGCGGTTGCCCTTGACCGCAAAGACGAACCCCTCCGGCGCCTCGGCCGCCCATGACGCGAATACCTTCGGCGTCTGGCCGCGATAATAGGTGCCGTTGACCTCGATCGTCGGCACCTGGCGCGAGGCGTAATGCAACTGCTGCTTCTTCGGCAGGTCGGAAGGGTAGAACGTGCCTTCCCACGGCGCGAAGGTCCAGCCGCCCATGCCCGCGCGGATCGTGCCGGATTTGCTCATGGGGTCATTCCCTATTTCGTGGCTGCAATATTGCCGGCGACGGCCCAGGCGATGGCCGCATAGGACCGCGGCCCATCGGCGTCGCCATCGAGATAGGCGCTGCGGACGCCCTCGCGGAGACGCTCCCTCATCTGCGGCGCGAGCGTCGCGACATATTCGGCTCCCGGTCCGTCCCGTCCGACATAGGGCGACCAATAGTCATCGAATGAGGAGAAATTCATCCGGACGAGAAGTTCCGCTTCCCGCACCCCCTGAAGACCCGCCGCGCGCCAGGCCGCGGCCAGTTCGCCCGGCCGTGTCATCGGCCGTGTGAAGTTGCGGGCGCGACGTTGGACGCCGGCCTCGTCGAGCGTTGCGGCCATGTCGTAGAATATCCGATTGGCGACGAACCCGCCGCGCGCGTCCCAGACCGTCGCGGCAACCGTGGCGCCCGGCTTGGCAACGCGAACCAGCTCCGATACCGCCCGCTCGGTATCGGGCACGAAATGGAGCACCAGTAGCGAAAGAACCCTGTCGAATGAAGCGTCGGCGAACGGGAGCGCGCAGATGTCGCCCGTGGCGAAGGTAACCCGCGTATCGGCGTTCCGCTCGATCGCATCGCGTATGTATACTTCAGACAGATCGACCGCATCGATCCGGCAATCCGCGCGACGTATGAGCTCGAACGTCAGGCTGCCGGTGCCGCAGCCTGCGTCGAGCACACGCTCGCCGGACGCACAGCCGCAGAAGTCGAGAAAGCGCGCCGCGAGCAGTCGGCTCCATCGGCCCATGATCTTCTCATAGCCAGCCGCACTCGCAGCAACAAATGTCGAAGATTGCGCCATCGCAGTCGGCTATTCCGCCGCCTCTTTCGTCTTTTTTTCGCTTACGTCCCAGCGTTTTCCAAATCCGGTTGGTGCGGCTGTGCGTCACACGGCAGAATTCTTCGGCCGCCTCGGTGCCACCAGCAAGTTTCCGTTTACGCCGTAACCCGCAGCAACTCGTAGACCGTCGCCTCGCGTGATGCAGCGGCGACGTCGCCGCGTTCGAGCGCTTCCTGAACGCGTTCGATTTTCAGGGCGTCGCCCATGGAGAGATATGGGCCCCAGGCGTTATCGTCGGGGATAAGTTCCACTGTAACCTCGGCTGCCAATTTGCCAGCATGGACAAATCGACCGACTTTGCGTGTCATTTCGGCAATCTCCTCAGAAAATCGGGCGACCACAAAGATGGATCGGGCCGATATGCCGTCACCAGCGAGGCCACAGGTTCTCCGATCTTCGCGATTCCCCAGAGAACGTGCAGTGGCCGTTCATTCGCATCAAATTGCAACACCAGAACGCTCGGCCCCTTGTGGTAGTCCGGGTAATCTTCGACGACCATTGCATCGGCCAAACCAGGGAGTAACTCCTCCAGTTTGATACCATCTTCGCGAAGTTCGCGGAAACCGTGGTCCGACACGCGGGATCGCCCATTCGCGACCAGCTGGCGAATGCGGTCGAGCGTCTCCCTCACTCCGCCGCTTCCTTCTTCCTCTTCCCCTTCCTCCCCAGCATGTCCTTCAAAAACTGGCCCGTATAACTCCGCTTCGCCCGACAGATGTCCTCCGGCGTTCCCGCGGCCACCACTTCGCCGCCGCCGTCGCCGCCTTCCGGGCCGAGGTCGAGGATCCAGTCGGCGGTCTTGATCACCTCGAGATTGTGCTCGATCACCACCACCGTGTTGCCCTGGTCGACCAGCTCGTGCAGCACCTCGAGCAGCTTCTTCACGTCGTGGAAGTGCAGTCCGGTCGTCGGCTCGTCGAGGATATAAAGCGTGCGGCCGGTGGCGCGGCGCGACAGTTCCTTCGACAATTTGATGCGCTGCGCCTCGCCGCCCGAAAGCGTCGTCGCCTGCTGGCCGACATGGATGTAGCCGAGGCCGACCTTCTTGAGCGTCTCCATCTTGTCGCGCACCATCGGCACGGCGGCAAAGAACTGAGCCGCTTCCTCCACCGTCATGTCGAGCACGTCGGCGATCGACTTGCCCTTGAACAGCACCTCCAGCGTTTCGCGGTTGTAGCGCTTGCCCTTGCAGGTCTCGCAGGTGACGTAGACGTCGGGCAGGAAATGCATCTCGATCTTGATGACGCCGTCGCCCTGGCAGGTTTCGCAGCGCCCGCCCTTGACGTTGAACGAGAAGCGCCCGGGCTGGTAGCCGCGCGCCTTCGCTTCCGGCAGTTGCGAGAACCATTCGCGAATCGGCGTGAACGCGCCGGTATAGGTCGCGGGGTTGGAGCGCGGCGTGCGCCCGATCGGCGACTGGTCGATGTCGATGACCTTGTCGAGTTGTTCCAGTCCCTCGATGCGCTCGTGATGGGCCGGCGCCTCGCGCGCGCCGTTGATGCGCCGCGCGGCGGCTTTGTAGAGCGTCTCGATCAGGAACGTGGATTTGCCGCCGCCGGAAACTCCGGTGACGCAGGTGAAGAGGCCGATCGGGATTTCGGCGGTGACGCTCTTGAGATTGTTGCCGGTCGCGCCGACGACGCGGATGCGCCTGGCTTTTTGTGGCGTGCGGCGTGCGGCGGGCAGGGGGATTTCGAGCGCTCCGGTGAGATACTGCCCGGTCAGCGAAGCCGGATTGGCCATCACCGTGGCCGGCGTGCCCTCGGCGACAACGCGCCCGCCGTGGATGCCGGCGGCCGGGCCGATATCGACGAGATGGTCCGCGGTGCGGATCGCATCCTCGTCGTGCTCGACCACGATCACGGTATTGCCGAGATCGCGCAGATGCCGCAGCGTTTCGAGCAGGCGGGCATTGTCGCGCTGATGCAGGCCGATGGAGGGTTCGTCGAGCACGTAGAGCACGCCCGTCAGGCCCGAGCCGATCTGGCTGGCAAGGCGGATGCGCTGGCTCTCGCCACCGCTCAGCGTGCCGGAATTACGCGATAGCGATAGGTAATCGAGCCCGACATCGACGAGGAAGCGCAACCGCTCGCGGATTTCCTTGAGGATGCGCGCGGCGATCTCGTTGTGCTTTGCGCTGAGATGCTTCGGCAATTGCTCGAACCAGTCTCGCGCTGCGTGGATCGACAGTTCGGTGACCTGGCTGATGTGGCGGTCGTCGATTTTCACCGCCAGCGCTTCCGGCTTCAGGCGGTTGCCGGCGCAGGCTTCGCACGGCGAGGCCGACATGAACTTCTCGATCTCCTCGCGCATCCACGCCGAATCGGTTTCGCGCCAGCGCCGCTCAAGGTTGCCGATGACACCCTCGAAGGTCTTCTTCGTCTTGTAGGTCCTCAAACCGTCGTCATAGACGAACTCGATCTCGCGCTCGCCGGTGCCATTGAGCACGGCGTCGCGCGCTTCCTTCGACAGCTGGCTCCAGCGGTCGGTGGCCTTGAACTTGTAGACCTTGCCGAGCGCTTCGAGCGTCTGGGCATAGTAGGGCGAAGGATTGCTCGATCTCGACCACGGCGCGATTGCCCCGCCGCGCAGCGTCAGTTCTGGATCGGGCACGACCATTTCCGGGTCGATCGCCAGTTTCGAGCCGAGGCCGTCGCAGTTAGGGCAGGCGCCGAACGGATTGTTGAACGAGAAGAGGCGCGGCTCGATCTCGGGGATGGTGAAGCCGGAGACCGGGCAGGCGAATTTTTCCGAGAAGACGATGCGCTCGTGCGTTTCGTTCTTGCTCTTGTTGGCTCCTTCCTCACTGGTTTCGGAAGCGGGCAGGGGCTTGTCGGCAAATTCGGCGACGGCCAAACCGTCTGCGAGCTTCAGGCAGGTTTCGATGCTGTCGGCAAGGCGCGCGGCAATGTCGGGCTTGACGACGATGCGGTCGACGACGACGTCGATGTCATGCTTGAACTTTTTGTCGAGCGCCGGCACCTCGGCGATCTCGTGGAACTTGCCGTCGACCTTTAGGCGCTGGAAGCCCTTCTTCATCAGATCGGCGATTTCCTTGCGGTATTCTCCCTTGCGCCCGCGCACGATCGGCGCCAGCAGGAAAAGGCGCGTGCCTTCCTTCAGCGCCAGGATGCGGTCGACCATCTGGCTGACCGTCTGGCTCTCGATCGGCAATCCAGTCGCCGGCGAATAGGCGATGCCGACGCGAGCGTAGAGCAGGCGCATGTAGTCGTAGATCTCGGTGACCGTGCCGACGGTCGAACGCGGGTTGCGGCTCGTCGTCTTCTGTTCGATCGAAATCGCCGGCGAAAGCCCGTCGATCTGGTCGACATCCGGCTTTTGCATCATCTCGAGAAATTGGCGTGCGTAAGCCGACAGCAATTCGACGTAGCGGCGCTGCCCCTCGGCATAGATCGTGTCGAAGGCGAGCGACGACTTGCCCGAGCCCGACAGCCCGGTGATGACGATTAGTTTGTTGCGCGGCAGGTCGAGGTCGAAGTTCTTCAGATTGTGCTCGCGCGCGCCGCGGATCGATATGAATTTCTGCTCGCTCATTGCCGCTCTTGGGCCACCCTAGGGCCACTCTTGGTCTGCGTCCCTGCCCGGTGGCCTAGCCGCCGTGATCCCCACGCCATCTAGTTCACGCCATGTCATTGTCGAGAATGTGAATGCCGTCTACTGACAGCAACACCCTGCGAGAACAAAATCGGAACACCTGTGGATAGACGGAACCAATTGTGATCGCAAGTCGCTTGACGAATGTCTGGGTGCGGCGCACTATTTTTTTGTCTGATGACGTGTGCAAATCGGCTCGCAACCGCCCCGAAGGAGGCTTAGGCCCGGGCCCAGGAACGAAAGCCGCAGCGGCGTCGCACGGACAACGTGGCAACTAGCCGGAGAGAGGAGCATGACCCCGCCGGACAGTCAGCAGCGGCCCGCCAAGCGGGCGGGCCACAGCCGGTAGTTTCGCCGGTAGATCTCGGGCGGCCATCCCCTGCTAAGAGGGCCTTGCCGGGAAATCGCCGACGCGAGAGTCGGCTGCCGAAATTCAATCGAACAGCGTCGGGACGTGACTGCGGAAGCGGTCGTCCTGAGAGAAAAGTCCGGTAAAGCCGGACAAACAATACAGGCTCCGCGCGCCCGGAAACAAGTTGGCGGCGGAGCCGATTTTTATCGTTGGGCGGTCAGGCACTTGCCCAGGCCAACATCGGCGCTACCGCCTTTTGCCACGAGGGTCGCGCTTCGAGGCGCTCGATCCAGGCGCCGACATTCTTGCTGTCGCCGAGCGGAATCTTTGCCGCGTTGCGGTAGACGAAGAGGGTGCCGATGGCAAAATCGGCGAGGCTCAGTTCGCCTGCCACCCATTGCTTTCCGACAAGGTTGGCGTCCAGCACCGGCAGGAGCTGCGCGATCTCCTTCAGCCGGGCCTCGACCACTGCCTCGTCGGCTTGGCCAAGTCCGAATTTCGACTTCATCACGCGCTCGTAGGAGACGCCCTGGATGGCAGGACCGAGATGGATCGCGCTCCAGTACGACCACTGGTCGATCAGCGCGCGCTTCTTCGGGTCGGCCGGGTAAAGGCGCTTATCGGGATTTGTCGTGGCCAGGTAGGCATTGATCGCCCGGCTTTCCCACAGGACGAAATCGCCGTCGACAAGTACGGGGACTTTGCCGTTCGGATTGAGCTTCAGGTATTCGGCGGTCTTGTGCTCGCCTTTGCGAAAATCGACATTGATGGTCTCGAGCTTGATGCCGAGCTCGTTGACCACCGCCCGCACGCGGCACGCGTTCGGGGAAAGGTCGGCGTTGTAGAGTTTCATGGAACAGCCTTTTGATGGGGTAATTCCGATCCAGCCGACACCAGACATAGTGCGCGCAATTGGGTTTGACAAAAGAACAAAAATAGAACAAACTACTTTTGGCCGTGGTTTCTGTGGAACAGGGAATTTCCGTATTCTCGGCGCGAAGTTGCCGCCGGTCGAATATGCTGGCGGCTTCGATTGGCAAGCGCAGCGCAGGACAGCAAGCGTCCCGCAAAGCGGACGCCAAGATGGAGTTCAAGAAAATGGCAGGCAGCGTCAACAAGGTGATCCTCATCGGCAATCTCGGCGCCGACCCGGAAATCAAGCGCACGCAGGATGGGCGGCCGATCGCCAATCTGCGCGTCGCCACTTCCGAAAGCTGGCGCGACAAGAACTCAGGCGAGCGGCGCGAGCGCACCGAGTGGCATCGCGTCGTGATCTTCAACGAAGGTCTTTGCAAGATTGCCGAGCAATACCTGAAAAAAGGCTCCAAAGTGTATCTGGAAGGCCAGTTGCAGACGCGCAAATGGCAGGATCAGTCGGGCCAGGATCGATACTCCACCGAGGTGGTGCTGCAAGGCTTCAATTCCTCGCTGACGATGCTGGACGGCCGGCCCGGCCAGGGCGGTAGCGATTACGCGGGCGGCGACGGCGGCTCCGATTTCGGCCAGTCCGGCCCCTTTGACCGTGGCCGCGGTGGCGCAAAGCAGGTTGCCGGGCAGGCCGCCGGCGCCGGTTCGGGTGGCGGCATGGGCGCCGAGATCGACGACGAGATTCCGTTCTAGCCGCGTAGAACTGGCTTGGCTCAGAAGATCGTCCACATCACGCTCGTCGTGCGCGACTACGACGAGGCCATCGCCTTCTATTGCGGCAAGCTCGGCTTCGACTTGGTCGAAGACAGCTATCAGCCCGCGCAGGACAAGCGCTGGGTCATCGTGCGTCCGAAGGGCGGCAGCGTTTCGCTGGTTCTCGGCCGGGCGTCGGGACCTGAGCAGGCTGCCGCGGTCGGAAACCAGACCGGCGGCCGCGTATTCCTGTTCCTCAGGACGGATGATTTTGCCGCCGACTACGCCGCCTTTGTCGCCAATGGCGTGGAATTCGTCCGGCCGCCGAAGACGGAGACCTATGGCACGGTTGCCGTGTTCCGTGATCTCTACGGCAACCTTTGGGACCTGGTCGAATTCGCGCCCGGCCATCCAATGGCGGGGTGATGCTCACACTGCCGTTGCAAGCGCCCGCGCGCCATCGGCCACGAACTGCACCGCCAGCGCCGCCAGCAGCAGGCCGAGCAGTCGCGTCAGGATTGTCCTGCCGGTTTCGCCGAGCAGGCCGTTGATGCGTTCGGCGACGAAAAAGAACAGCCAGTTGATCGCCAGCACCGCGGCAATGATCGCAATGACAAGGGTCTGACCCGACCAACCGGTCGCCGATTGTGTCGACAGCAGGATCGTTGCCGAGATTGCGCCTGGTCCGGCGATCAGCGGTACACCCAGCGGAAATACGGCGATGTTGGCAATATGGTCGCGCGTGATTGCCACTTCAGTTGTCCGCTCCTTGCGCTCGGAGCGCTTGGCGAAGACCATCTCGAAGGCGATGTAGAACAGCAGCAGACCGCCGGCGACGCGAAACGCGTGGATGGTGATGCCGAGCAGAGACAGCACCGCAAGTCCGGCGACGCTGAAGCCAACCAGCACGCCGAAGGCGACAACGGTCGCGCGCAGCGCCACCGCGCCACGCTGTTCGCGGTTCATGCCGTCGGTCAGCGCCAGAAAGATCGGCGCCAAGCCGGGCGGGTCGATGGTCACGAACAGCGTTGCGAAGATGTTGATTACGATGTCGAAGCTGGGCACGGTGGCTCCCGTTGCCCGGATGCGGGCGGAAATTTCAGGAAGATGCGATGCGGCTGTCGGTTCTCGACCAGATTAGCGATCCGGGCGAACCCGGCAAGCCGAACGACGATGCGCTGGCGCATGATACAGCCTTTGCTGCCGTCTTCGACGGTGCCACCGGACTGGCCGACGCGCCGATCCTTCCCGGCGAGCCCAGCGATGCTGCCTGGCTTGCACACTTTGCCGCTGCACGTTTCGTCGAATCGGCCCGTGCGCCTATTGGCGACCTCGTCGCCGGATGCTGCCAAAGCGCCCGCGACCTCGTGACCTCGGTCGTTCCCCTCGATTCCTTGCCCGCCTGGGCCTGGCCGTCTTCGAGTTTCCAGATGGCCCGTCTCGTAGACGGAGAACTGGAGATATCCGGCCTCGGGGACAGCGTGTGTTATGTCGTGAGCCCGGATGGTCACGTCACCCGCCACTCGGCCGTGCCCGAACAGCGCGGGGCAGAAATCCGCTCCGCCCGCGAGGCACGAGAGCGAGCGGGTCGTGTTGACGGACCATTGATCCGGCAAGGCTCCGTGCTCGATGGGCTACGCGCCGCGCGCTCGCGCCAGAACGGCGGCGGCGGCATTTGGCTTCTGGGATTGGTGCCACTGGCGGCCGACCATGTCCGGACGGTACGCATGGCAATCGAGCCCGGCACACAGATCCTTATCGCCACCGACGGCTTCACTGCACTCAGCGAAGCCTATGATCGCTATGAACCCGCGGCACTGCTGCGGGCAGCATTCGAGCACGGTTTGCCGTTTCTCATAGACGAATTGCGCCACCTGGAACGTGTCGAGGACCCCCGGGCACAGCGCTGGCCGCGTTTCAAGCGCAGCGATGACGCGACTGCGATTCTGGCGAAAATCACCGATTGAGACTGGCAGCGGCGCAAAAATCCGCCAATAAAGTGTCGAGCCCGAAATATCGCCATAACTAGTTGATTTTTCGCCGAATAATAACGCCGTTTCGCCGTTGCGGATTTGGCATTGTCAGTAAAATCGGCTAGGTTCGGACCGCATTTCGTTTCGAATCCACGAGCCCAATTCCTTGTCCGATCAAACTCCTCCACCGGAAGCGCCTGGCAGCGGCGGGCCCTCCGATATCCAGCCCATTTCCATCATCGAGGAAATGAGCCGTTCCTACCTCGATTACGCCATGAGCGTGATCGTCAGCCGTGCGCTGCCCGATGTCCGCGACGGCCTGAAGCCGGTTCACCGGCGCATCCTCTATTCGATGGTCGAGAACGGCCGCGACTGGAACAAGCCCTACCGCAAGTCGGCGCTGATCGTCGGCGACGTGATGGGCAAATACCATCCGCATGGCGACCAGTCGATCTACGACGCGCTGGTCAGGATGGCGCAGGACTTTTCCATGCGCGTGCCGTTGATCGACGGGCAAGGCAATTTCGGCTCGATCGACGGCGATCCGCCCGCCGCCATGCGTTATACGGAATCGCGTCTTGCCAAGGCAGCGCATGAACTCCTGTCGGATATCGACAAGGAGACGGTCAATTTCCAGGACAACTACGACAATTCCGAACGCGAGCCCGTCGTCGTGCCGGCGCGCTTTCCCAATCTGCTGGTCAACGGCGGCGGCGGCATCGCCGTCGGCATGGCGACCAACATTCCGCCGCACAACCTCGGCGAAGTGGTCGACGGCTGCATAGCGATGATCGACGATCCGGCAATTTCGCTGCAGCGGATCATGGAGATCATCCGCGGCCCGGATTTCCCGACCGGCGGCATCATTCTCGGCCGCGCCGGCATCCGTTCCGCCTACGAAACCGGGCGCGGTTCGGTGATCGTGCGTGGCAAAAGCCATATCGAGACCGTGCGCGACCGCGAGGCCATCATCGTCACCGAGGTGCCCTACCAGGTCAACAAGGCGTCGATGATCGAAAAGATCGCCGAACTGGTGCGTGACAAACGCATCGAGGGCATCGCCGATATTCGCGACGAATCCGACCGCGACGGCTATCGCGTCGTGATCGAATTGCGCCGCGACGCCATGTCCGATGTCGTGCTCAATCAGCTGTATCGCTACACGCAATTGCAGAGTTCGTTCGGCTGCAATTTCGTTGCACTCAATGGCGGCCGGCCGGAACAACTGAACCTGCTCGACCTGCTGCGCGCCTTCGTCGCTTTCCGCGAGGAAGTCGTCACACGGCGCACCAAATTCCTGCTCAACAAGGCGCGCACACGCGCTCATGTTCTGGTCGGCCTCGCGATCGCGGTCGCCAATATCGACGAGGTCATCAAGCTGATCCGCGGAGCGCCCGATCCGGCCACTGCACGCGAGCAATTGATGACGCGAAACTGGCCGGCCAAGGACGTTGCCGCGCTGGTCGAACTGATCGATGATCCGCGCCACAAGCTCAATGACGACGGCACCTACAATCTGTCGGACGAACAGGCCCGCGCCATTCTCGACCTGCGCCTGCAGCGCCTGACGGCCCTCGGGCGCGATGAAATCGCCGACGAATTGAACAAGCTCGCCGACGAAATCCGCGACTATCTCGAGATCCTCGCGTCGCGTCCGCGCGTGATGGCGATCGTCAAGGATGAACTGAAGGCGGTGCGCGACGAATTCACCACGCCGCGCAAGACCGAGATCGCCGAAGGCGGCTTGGAGGTCGAAGACGAGGACCTGATCGCCCGCGAGGACATGGTCGTCACCGTCACCCATGCCGGCTACATCAAGCGTGTGCCGCTCGATGCCTATCGGTCGCAGCGCCGCGGCGGCAAGGGCCGCGCCGGCATGGCAACGCGCGAGGAGGATTTCGTCTCGCGCATATTCGTTGCTAACACCCACACGCCGGTATTGTTCTTTTCCTCGCGCGGCATCGCCTACAAGGAAAAGGTGTGGCGGCTGCCGCCTGGCGCACCGCAGGCGCGCGGCAAGGCTCTGATCAACCTGCTGCCGCTGGAAACGGGCGAACGCATTACCTCGATCCTGCCGTTGCCGGAGGATGAAGAGGGTTGGGGCGCGCTGGACGTAATGTTTGCAACGACGCGCGGCACGGTGCGGCGCAACAAGCTGTCCGATTTCGTCCAGGTCAACCGGAACGGCAAGATCGCAATGAAGCTCGACGAGCCCGGCGACGAGATCCTCGGCGTTTCCACCTGTACGGAAAACGACGACGTACTGCTCACCACCGCGCTTGGCCAATGCATCCGCTTCCCGGTTACCGATGTGCGCGTGTTTGCCGGGCGCAATTCGGTTGGCGTGCGCGGCATCAACTTGGCCGACGAGGACCGCATGATCTCCATGGCGATCCTCGGTCATGTCGAGGCGGAACCGGCCGAGCGCAGCGCCTATCTGCGCCGCGCCGCCGCCGATCGTCGCGTTGCCACCGGCGAGGCGGATGAAATCGAGGTGCCGGCCGAGGAAGAAGCCGCGCCGGCAGAGATTTCCGACGAGCGCTACCTCGAAATGGCGACTCGCGAGGAATTCATCCTGACGGTTTCCGAGCAGGGCTACGGCAAGCGCTCCTCGTCCTGGGATTTCCGCATTTCGGGGCGTGGCGGCAAGGGCATCCGCGCCACGGACATCGCCAAGATCGGCGAAATCGGCCCGCTGGTGGCAGCCTTTCCGGTCCGCGAAGGCGACCAGATCATGCTGGTCTCCGACGCCGGCCAGACGATCCGCGTTCCGATCGACGGCATTCGCATCGCCAGCCGGGCGACGCGCGGCGTCACCATCTTCGATACCGGCGACGACCAGAAGGTTGCGTCGGTGGAACTGATCAGCGAGCCGGTCGAAGGGCCGGCCGAAGAGGAAAGCCCTGCCAAATGACCCTCGCGCTGCTTGCCGCCTATACGCTCGCCTGCATCGTCGTCGTCATCGTTCCCGGCCCGACGGTGACCGTTATCATCGCCAATTCGCTGCGCGATGGGCCGCGCGCTGGACTGCTCAACGTCGCCGGCACGCAGGCCGGCCTGGTGCCGATGGTGTTGACCGTGGCGTTCGGCTTGCAGGCAGTGATCGCAGTCATGGCCGACTGGTTCTTCTGGGTGAAACTTGCCGGCGCCGCCTACCTGATCTGGCTTGGGCTGAAACTGTGGCGCTCGACCGGAGATCTCGGTTCGACGACGGCTGTGCGCCGGCCGGCGAGCGGCTATTTCTGGCAGGGTTTCTTCGTCATCCTGTCCAATCCCAAGGCGCTGCTGTTTTTCGGCGCTTTTATCCCGCAATTTGTCGATCCGAACGGCCACCCGTTTGTTGAGACCATCGTCCTCGGCGCCATCTTCATGGCAGTCGCAACGGTGTTCGAACTCTTGCTACGCGCTCGTCGCCGGCCGCGCGGGCGCGCTGCTGACGCGCACCCGCGTGCGCCTGCTGGAGAAGATCAGCGGCTCGCTATTGATCGCCGGCGGCATCTGGATGGCGAGCCTGCGCCGCGCGTGAAGAGCTTTCCATGTTTTCTGCAACGACCTTGATTGCCTATGTGGCGGCCTGTTTCCTGTTCTCGATCATTCCCGGACCGTCCGTGACCGCGGTCGTCGCCAACTCGCTGGCAAGGGGCACCCGCGCCGGATTTCTGACCCTGCTCGGCACCGAGATATCGATGCTGACCATGGTGTTCGTCGTTGCGCTCGGGCTGCAGGCGGTGATGGATTTCGTTGCCGAAGCGTTCACGCTGATCAAGCTCGCAGGCGCGGCCTATTTGATCTGGATCGGCTGGAAGATGTTCAATGCCTCGGGCCACCTCGAAATCGAACGGCAGGCGGAACGTGTTCCGCTCCGCCGCTACATCGTACAGGGCGCCATGGTCAATTGGTCGAACCCGAAGACGGTGCTGTTTCTGGGCGCCTTCCTGCCGCAATTCGTCGATCCGGCGCGGCCGGCTTTCGCCCAGATCATGGTGCTTGGCCTGATCGTCATGGTGGTCGCGACATTCACTGATGGAATTTATGCCGTGCTCGCCGGACGTACACGCAGGCTACTGACAGCCGCGCGGCTGCGCGTAATGAACCGCGTATCGGGGCTCGTCCTGATTGCCGGCGGCATCTGGCTGGCGACGCTGCGACGTGCCTGAAATGGGACCGGCGCCGATGTTCGCCGCGGCGACCGCAGACCGCTGGCGCGACCTCGAGATCATCTTTGCCGACTGCGGCGATGCCCGCAAATGCTGGTGCGCGTTCTGGTACCTGCCGAACCGGGACTTCAAGGCCGGCTGGGGCGAAGGTAATCACAAGTGGTTCGAGCGGCTCGTGGCCAGCAGAGCCGAGCCCGGGATCCTTGCTTACCGCGGCGACGAGCCGGCGGCCTGGCTCGGGATCGCACCGCGCGACAGGCTTGAGCGGCTGAACCGCTCGCGCACGTTCAAGCCGATTGATAGCGAGCCGGCGTGGACCATGAACTGCTTTGTCGTACGTCGGAATTTCCGCCGCCAGGGCCTGACGCGCGAATTGATCCGTGCCGGCATCGAATTCGTGCGCGAACGCGGCGGCAAGATCATCGAGGCTTATCCGTTTCAGGCAAACCGCAAGGCAATCCCCGGCTACGACCTGTTTGTCGGCTCGGCCGCCGCCTTTCGCGATTGCGGCTTTGCCGAAGTCGCGCGACCGCTGCCGACCCGGCCGGTGATGCGGCTAAGCCTGTAGGATACGGGCAGCGGATAAAGATAAAAAAAGGGCGCGGATTGCTCCGCGCCAGTATTGAGACTGGAGGTCGGGGACAGCGCGGGAGGCGGTTCGGGAACCCGCGCGGAAACCAGTCTCAACTCGGACCGGCCAAGTGGCCGGTTATTCGGGGTCCGCAAAGCGGCCGCGGTTGGCGGCCTGGCGAATGCGGCGATACATATCGCGGCGATGCTCGTCTATCGCCGATTGCAGGGCGGCGATCATCATAACCACGGCCATGGCCAGTGCAATTGTCATGATCGTCATGTTGGTTCTCCGTGCGTTCTTTTCAATGGTGCCGGTCAGGCGTTATTTCCACGTTTCGGCAACCCTGCGGTTTTTAGCTTTCGGCAACAAAACCGCTGCTGAAGGGCATATTTGGCGTCCGTTCAGGAAAGCCTGTGCCCGGCTGCACATTGCGTTTTGGAGCCCTGCCGCTATGGATAGCCTTGGATTCCTTGGATTCTCCCGATGAAACGCATTGCCTACCTGGCTGGTTCCTTCGATCCGCCAACACTCGGACATATGGATATCCTGGCCCAGGCGCTGGCGCTGGCCGATGAAATCGTTGTCGGAATCGGCGTTCATCCGGGAAAAACCCCGCTTTTGAGCTTCGAGGAACGGGCTGAACTCGTGGAAAAATCCGCCGCCGCGCTCGATCCTGCGGCAAAAAAGCGCCTCCGCGTAGAGAGTTTTGGCGGTCTGGTCGTCGACGCGGCGGCAAAAGCAGGCGCAACGATCCTGGTTCGCGGTGTGCGCGATGGCACGGATCTGGACTTCGAAATGCAGATGGCCGGCATGAATGCCGCGATGGCGCCCGGCATCCGAACGGTATTTTTGCCCGCGAGCCCAAATTTGCGCGCCATTACCGCCACATTAGTGCGCCAGATCGCCTCGATGGGCGGCGACGTTTCGCAATTTGTCCCGAAGCCGGTTCTGGCCGCCCTCAACAAGAAAATGAAATCCCGGTCGCGGAGCAAGACGTGAAATACGCAATATCAGCCATCGCGGCCGCAATTTTCGGAGTTTTTCTGGCGTTCGCCGCCACCGCCGCAAACGAAAACGACGAAAACACCGTCTTTCTCGACACCAAGGACGGCCGCGTCATCATCGAATTGCGCCCCGACATGGCGCCGAAGCATGTCGCGCAGATCAAGACTCTGGTCAAACAGGGCTTTTATGACGGCATTGTCTTTCACAGGGTGATCCAGGGCTTCATGGCCCAGACCGGCGATCCGACCGGTACCGGTTCGGGCGGCTCGAAACTGCCCGACCTTAAGGCTGAGTTCTCGAAACAGCCGTTCGAGCGCGGTACCATTGGCATGGCGCGTACAGACGATCCCGACAGCGCCAATTCGCAATTCTTCATCATGTTTGCGCCGGCGCCGCACCTGAACGGCCAATACACCGTTGTCGGCCAGGTCGTCGAAGGCATGGATGTCGTCGACAAGATCAAGCGAGGCGACCGGGCGGCAAACGGCATGGTTTCCAACCCCGACAAGATCATCAAGATGCAAATGGCGCGGTAGCGCCACGGCAAAGCGAGCATTGCGCTCGTCACGAAAGGACAGGATGTGGCAGAAACGGCAAAACCCGACGACACGCTGGTGATGGAGACGACCAAAGGCAAGGTCGTCATCGAATTGCGCCCCGATCTGGCGCCAGGGCATGTGGCCCGCATCAAGGAACTGGCGCGCCAGGGGTTTTACGACGGCGTCGTCTTCCACCGCGTCATCGACGGCTTCATGGCACAGGGCGGCGATCCGACCGGCACCGGCATGGGCGGCTCGGGCCAGAAGCTCAAGGCGGAATTTTCCGGCGAGCCGCATGTGCGCGGCACCTGCTCGATGGCCCGCGCCCAGCATCCGGATTCGGCCGACAGCCAGTTCTTCATCTGCTTCGGCGACGCACCTTTCCTCAATCGCCAATACACCGTTTGGGGCAGGGTCGTCGAAGGCATGGAAAACGTCGACAAGATCAAGCGCGGCGAACCGGTGCGCGATCCGGATTCGATTCTGTCGCTGAAGGTGATGGCAGACGCGTAGTTCGTCGGTCGTGGTTCGTTTCTGCGATATACGACAGACGAACCACGAACAATGAACGACTGCCTTCCATGCGCGTTGACGAATTCGATTTCGAACTGCCGGCAGGAGCGCATTGCGCTTCGGCCGGCGGTGCCGCGCGATTCAGCGCGGATGCTGGTGGTCGCACCGGGCGAGGGGCTGGAAGACCGGCTCATTTCCGACCTGCCGCAATTCCTGAAACCCGGCGATGTGCTGGTCCTGAACGATACCCGCGTCATTCCGGCGCAGCTCGAAGGCATGCGACGGCGCGAGGGCGCGCCCTCGGCGGCGGTCGGCGCGACGCTGCATCAGCGCACCGCACCGGATCGCTGGCGCGCCTTCGTGCGCGGGGCGAAAAAGCTGCGTGTCGGCGACCGCATATCTTTCGGTCACGATGCCAACGCCTGTCTGCTGGGCGCACTCGAGGCGACCGTTGCGGAAAAGGGCGACGAAGGCGAGGTCGAACTCGCCTTCGACCTCTCCGGCCCGGTCCTTGACGAGGCGATCCGCGCCGCCGGCCATGTGCCGCTGCCGCCCTATATCGCCGCCCGCCGCCCCGACGACGAACGCGACCGCAACGACTACCAGACGATGTATGCCGAGCACGACGGCGCGGTCGCGGCGCCGACCGCCGGCCTGCATTTCACGCCGGAACTTTTTGCCGCGCTGCGCGACAAGGGCGTTGCGACGCATTTCGTCACGCTGCACGTCGGCGCCGGCACGTTCCTGCCGGTCAAGGCCGACGATACCGCCGACCACCGCATGCATGCCGAACGCGGGCTGGTGTCCGCAGGAAACCGCCGAAGCGCTGAACGCGGCGCGCGCGTCCGGCGGCCGTATCGTCGTGCGTCGGCACGACCTCGCTGCGCTTGCTCGAAAGTGCGGCCGACGAAGCCGGTCGAATTCGCGCCTTTCGACGGCGAGACCCGCATTTTCATCACGCCCGGCTACCGCTTCCGGGCCTGCGACCTGCTGATGACCAATTTCCACCTGCCGCGCTCGACCCTGTTCATGCTGGTGAGCGCCTTCAGCGGGCTGGCGACCATGCGCGCGGCCTACGCCCACGCGATCGCGGCCGGCTATCGCTTCTATTCCTATGGCGATGCCTGCCTGCTATATCCGGCGCGATGACCGGCGAAGTTTTCCTTCCAGCTGCAAGAAATCCGACGGCGGCGCCCGGCTCGGCGAAATCTCGACGCCGCGCGGCATCGTCCGCACGCCCGCCTTCATGCCGGTCGGCACGGCGGCGACCGTCAAGGCGATGATGATGGACCAGGTGCGCTCGACCGGCGCCGACATCATCCTCGGCAACACCTACCATCTGATGCTGCGGCCCGGCGCCGAGCGGGTCGCCCGGCTCGGCGGCCTGCATGAATTCTGCCGCTGGGACGGCCCGATCCTGACCGATTCCGGCGGCTTCCAGGTGATGTCGCTGGCAAACCTGCGCAAGCTCGGCGAGAACGGCGTTACGCTTCCGCTCGCATATCGACGGCTCGCAACACTTGCTGACGCCGGAACGAGCGATCGAGATCCAGGGCCTGCTCGGCTCCGATATCCAGATGCAGCTCGACGAATGCGTGGCGCTGCCGGCCGATCGCAAGGCGATGCGAACGGGCCATGGAGCTGTCGCTGCGCTGGGCCGAGCGCTGCGACCGCGCCTTTGGCGACCAGCCGGGCAGGGCGATGTTCGGCATCGTCCAGGGCGGCGGTCGAGCCGGACCTGCGCTTGCGTTCGGCGCAGGCGACTGACGGCGATGGACCTGAAGGGTTACGCCATCGGCGGTCTGGCCGTCGGCGAGCCGCAGGCGGTGATGCTGGAGATGCTCGACATCACCTGTCCCGCACTGCCCGCCGACCGGCCGCGCTACCTGATGGGCGTCGGCACGCCGGACGACATCGTCGAAAGCGGTGGCGCGCGGCATCGACATGTTCGACTGCGTGATGCCGACACGGGCCGGCCGCCACGGCCTGGCCTATACGCGGCGCGGCAAGGTCAATCTGCGCAACGCCCGCCATGCCGACGATCCGCGGCCGCTCGACGAGGAAAGCGATTGCCCGGCGGCGCGCGACTATTCGCGCGCCTATCTGCACCACCTGGTCAAATGCGGCGAGCCGCTGGCGGCGATGCTGTTGTCATGGGACAACCTGGCCTACTACCAGCGCCTGATGGCAGGGCTTCGCGCGGCGATTGGTGCGGGCAGTTTCGCCGATTTCCGCGAAGAAACCATGGCGGGATGGGATCAGGGCGACTTGGCACCGGTCTCGTGACCGGTCCTGAAATCTAATCCATTATTTTAGCAGAATCCGATAACCAGCTATTTTATTGAGGCTTTTCCGCCGACGATTTCAACGGATTCCGAGCCGCTCAGGGTCTCGCGGTCGCCATTGGGCATGGTCAGGAAACAGCCCGAGGCGCACGCATCAACCGACTGGCCCGGCGCGATGCCAACCTCGCTCTGGTGCCCGGATTCGGTGATTTTCAGCAGATATGGCTGCGCATCCTTGTTGACGATGGTCGCAGCGCCAGCCTCGGCGCCCGCGGCAAGGCCGATGATCAGCAGGGTAAGAATTGTCCGCATGTGCATTACCGGCCCTTGTGCCGGCTCCCTTTGATCGGTTGATTGCGGTTTTAGCCGCCGTCGACTGAACGAATACTGAACGCTGCGGCTCGACAGCATTCATGCTCCTTTGTTCGATCGCCGCGCTGTCGGCGACGTCTTCGCCTTTGCGGCAGCTTTGCCAGCCTTGGCCGCAGGATGACGGATATGGACATCGCGCTGCGGGAAGGGAATCTCGATTCCGTTTTCGGCAAACACCTCAACAATCCGCAAGCGTATCCGGTTTTGGGCGACCGGCGAAGAAAAGATATCGCCGAGATGGGCGCGCAATTCAAAATCGAGCGATGAATCGCCAAATCCCTTGAAAAAGACGAACGGCTCCGGCCGCTCGACGACATCGGGGTCGGCCGCCGCGATCTCCATCAGCAGATCGATGACCTTTTTCGGATCGGTGCCGTAGGCGACGCCGACGGGAATGTCGATGCGGCCGAGATGGTTTCTCAGCGTCCAGTTCGAGACCGCGTTATTGATGAACTCGGAATTCGGCAGGATCACGGACTGGCGATTGAATGTCTCGATCTCGGTGGCGCGCACCGAAATCTTGCGGACGATGCCGGTGACGTTTCCGGCCTCGACCCAGTCGCCCACCTTGAACGGCCGCTCGACCAGCAGGATCAGGCCGGAGACGAAATTGTTGACGATGTTCTGCAGGCCGAAACCGATGCCGAGCGACAGCGCCCCCGCGATGAGCGCAAGATTGGAGAGATCGAAACCGGCGGCCGATATGCCGATCAGCGCTGCTGCGCCGATACCGGCGTAGCCAGCGACGGTGCGGATCGAGTTGCGGAGGCCAGCGTCGACCCTGCCGCGACGCATCACATCGCTGTCGATCCAGCGCTGGAACCGCCGTGTCAGCAGGAAGCCGATGGCGAAAATAACGACGCCGAAAAGACAGACAGCAAGCGAAATGCGGAATGAGCCGACGCGGATGTTCGGTCAGAGCCTGCACTAGCCAGTTCGAGATTTCCGGCCACTTGAAGCCCCATTGCAGCGCGATCAATGGAAGGCCGACGCCAAGAACCAGCAGATAGACGAGCAGGCTGACGCCAGGCCGGCCATGTCCGCGCCCTTGTTCGGTCAGTCCAAACCGGTTCTTGGCCCGGACACCGAGGCCGGTCTGGGCAAAGCCGCCTTCCTTGGAAAGCGCCCGGCCGAAACGCCAGCCGATATACATGGTCACCAGGATAGCGCCGGTAACGACGATCTGTGCGGCCAGGAAACGAGCCAGACCGATATATCCGGACATGGCGGCGGCGATAACGATGCCAGCCAGCAGGATCAGCGGCACGCGGATGATTGCCGGCCATGGTTGATCGCGGCTATCGTGCCGTTGAACGGTCGCACCAGGGCAATCAGAATCAAGATCAGGCTGATGCTGATTGAGGCGATCAGCGCCTTGGCGACAGTCAGCGAAAGCGGCGCCGAAGAGATTTCGTCGAGCTGGTTGAGAAATAGTCGACGACGTAAATGACCGCCATCAGCACTGTCAGGCCGACCAGCGCCCAGGCGCCACGATCGGTGATTGCCAGAAGCCGGCGATGTGAGTGCGCTGGCGGAAAAGCGGCAAACACAGCCGCTGGATGAAGAACAGGGCGGCCGCCGAAACCACGAGCGCATAGGCGATTTCGAGTGACTGGCCGACAAATACACTGAAATAGGCAAGCGCCGCCCAAAGGATCGCCAAGGCCGCGGCAACCGCAAGCGACGGCATGACGGTCGACCAGAACGCCAGCGAAAGCCGTGCGACATAGTTGCCTTTTTCGTCGACAAATGCGCCGGTGGCGGCCGGTTGGGTAAATCTCCTTGTCGCCAGCATCAGCGCGAGCGCCACCGCCAGCGCCGCGCCGATGGCGGTGTAAAGGGTTCCCGGGCGGAAGGAATCCATGAACGAGATGCGCGAGCGCAAGGTTCGCCAGGCCGTTGCGATCTGTTCGCTGAATGCTTGCGTCGTCTCCGGGCCGAACGCACCGCTCGCTTCGGTTCGGCGAAACAGCGTATCTCGTGAATAACTCGCGGCGCAGCTCGGCAATCCTGTCGACATTGTCCGCGAGCCGTATCGACAGGCCCTCGGCATCGGCCAATTGTGCGTTGATCTGCGCTTTCTGCGCCGTCAACTGCTTGCGCAAATCCGCTGCTTGCGACGCTTCTGCCGGCTGGCCATCGCCTGGCGCGGGACCAAGTTCGTTGAGCTTTGCCGCAATGTCCTTCAGTTGCGGCCGGAACGAAACACCGAAAGCGATCAGCTTGCCGGAGAGTGCATCGGCCTGGCCACGCAGCTTCAGCAGCTTGTCGTCGTTTTCGGCATTTTCGGTTGATCGCTGCTTCGATCGCGGCGACGTCACGACGCAGGCTATCAATGTCAGGTTTTTGCGGTTCCTGCGCGTATGCCGGCGAGTGCGACGCCGCGGCGATCAGCGCAAGCACAAGCAACAATTGCACGAGCCCGCCGCAAAGCCGCTTTTGCAAGTATTTCATGCCGCTCCATTAGCGGCTGGACGCCATGGCGGCAACTTCGGGTCGGCTTCAGGCCGAGGCGCCGCTGAAGGGATTGAGCTTGACGCCGGTGATCTTCCAGGACCCGTCCGCCTGGCGGCGCAGCGTATAAACCGCCTGCCAGAGCTTGCCGGCCTCGTCGGTAGCGATCACCTCCTGGTAGATTTCGCCATCGACTTCGGTGCTTCGTCCGAAACGGTATTCAGCCGGCCGGTAGAGCACCCTGTAGCCCTGCTGGACCATCTCGATGAAACGATCGACCGTCGGAAAGATTTCCCGGATCGACGGCGCCGCGAATGAATAGGCGCGTTCATCATCGCCGGCCTTGAAGGCCTCGATCTGGTCGTGGATGACCCCCTGGATCGCCGTGGAGTCGGCGTCGCCGACTTGTTGGGCGAAAACCGGTTGGCCAATCGCGAGGCAAAGCCAGAACAACAGCGATGCCGCCACGCGCATGCAAAAAACACGGGATATTGTCATGTCAGCCCTCCTTCGAGGAGCGACTTGTCCTGGCTGATCTTACTACGCCGCCGGCAGTCGGAAAGTTTCGCATCCCCGCGCCAGTTCAATTTTCCTTCTCGATCACCTCCATCGCCAACTGGCCGAGCAGCGGGACGGCGGCGCCGTAAGCCTTGGCAAGCTGCGGGTTGGAGGCGTTGCCGTCGAGAAATCGCTTGTAGACCCCCTGCAGGATTGCGGCGAGCCGGAAAAATGAAAACGCCAGGTAGGTCGGCCAGTCGGCGATCTTGCCGATTTTCCTACGCCGGCAATAGGCCGCGACATATTCGGCTTCCTCGGCAATCCGATCGCCTTGCGGTCGAGACCGCCAAGCCCTCGAAATCCTCCGCCATGCGGCAGGCGCCATTGCATGCATTGGTAGGCGAGGTCGGCCAGTGGGTGGCCGAGCGTGGAAAGTTCCCAATCGAGAATGCCGAGGATTTTGTCAATTTCGCGCGCGAAAACCATGTTGTCGAGCCGGTAGTCGCCGTGGACAAGAGAAACCTGCCCATCATCGGCGGGGATGCGCGGTTCGAGCCACGCAATCAGTTTGCGGATGCCGTCGACCGGCTCGACCTCGCTCGCCGCATACTGCTTCGACCAGCGGCTGAACTGGCGTTCGAAATAATTTCCGGCAACGCCGAAATCGGAGAGACCGACGGCTGCAACATCAACGTCGTGCAGGGCGGCCAGCGCCTTGTTCATCGAGTCGTAGATTTTCCGGCGGTGGGCTGGCGCATCTTCTCAACCAGTTCCTTCAGCGCCGGATCCCAGAAGATTCGGCCGTCGAGATAGTCCATGACGAAGAACATCCGCCCGATCGGCGAGTCCTCGTTGCTCAGCGCGTAAACGCGTGGCACTGGCACTTTCGTGTTCGCCAGCGCCTTCATGACGCGAAATTCGCGGTCGACCTGATGGGCCGATTTCAGCAATTCGCCTGGCGGCTTGGCGCGCAGCACATATTTTCCGCTATCGGCGGTCACGAGATAAGTCGGGTTAGACTGGCCGGTCTCGAATTTGCGGATTTCGTGAAGGTTTTCGAAACCCGTCACATGCGCCTCGAGCCATGGCGCCAAAACCTTGTCGTCGAGCAGGTGCGGACTCTTCGGTCATGGTTGGCAATCGTGCGGGCAGGGGGCGTGGCGCGTCAAGCCCGAGCGGCCAACTGAGGCGTTTTCTGTTTGCAATTGCCTGCGTCGGGGTTCGCTGCTAGGCGGGCGCAATGTCGAACCGGATCGCCTCGGCGCTGCGCCAAATCGGCCCAAAATTCCTGCTGCGCACCGCCGTGCTGGCTGCGGTGCTTGTCGCCATTGCCTGGTTTGCCGAAAACACCAGCTTCGAGGAACTTGCCAATCGCCTGCGGCCGAATTCGCCGGGCGATCTGTGGTCCTCGTCGGCGTTGTTCGTCGTGCTCGGCGGCGCATTCACCGCTGCCGGCGGGCCGCGCCAGGCAGTCAGCTTCTTTGCCGCATGGCTGTTCGGGCTGGCGCCCGGATTTGGCCTCGGCGTTCTCGCCAGCGGTCTCGGCTGCATCTTCGGCTACGGACTGGCACGGCTTTACGCCGGTTGGGCGCGGCGCATCATTCGCGGCCGTGTCGATGTTGCAGCCCGCTTCTGGGTCGAAAATCCGTTTTCGCTGACACTGATCCTGCGCTTGTTGCCGGTCGGATCGAACTTCCTGGTCAATCTTGCCTCCGGCGCGGCGCGCATTCCGCCGCTCCCGTTCTTTTCCGGTTCGCTCGTCGGATATGTGCCGCAGACCCTGGTCTTTGCGCTGCTGGGAGCCGGCGTCAATGTCGGCTCGGCCAGCCAGATCGCGCTATCGGCGGTGCTGTTTGCCGCCTCCGCATTGATCGGCCTTTGGCTCTATGCTCGCTATCGCAAGCAGTTGAAGCGCGGCGCAGAAGCTGTCGCGCCAGAAGCCTGACAGGCGGCTGATCTACATTTCCCGCGTCTCGGGATAACGCGTGCGCCGCCTCAGCCAAGTGACGCCGAACAGGTCATAAAGGCCGATCAGCGCCCGGTTGAAATTGTTGTACTTGGATTGGCCCATGACCCTCGGCCGGTCGTGGACCGGCGCGTAGGCGGTCTTGAAGCCGTAGGTCTGGAACAGCGCAGGCAGGTAGCGGTGGACCGAGGTGAAAAACGGCAACAGCAGAAACGACTCGCGCCAGAACACCTTGACGCCGCAACCGGTATCCGGGCAGTCGTCCTTGAGGATGAAATCGCGGATGGCGTTGGCGGCGCGCGAGGCGAGTTTCTTCGACCCGCTGTCACGCCGCCGGGTGCGGATGCCGCCGACCAGAGCCGGTCCTGACCTGTCGCCCGGCTCGGCCAGCTTCTGCAGCAAAACAGGAATGTCGCGCGGGTCGTTCTGGCCGTCGCCGTCCATGGTCGCGATCACATCATGACGGGCGGCGCGAATGCCGGTGCGCAGGCTGGCGCTTTGGCCGGCATTTTTTTCGTGACGCAGCACTCGCAGCGTGCGGTGTTTTTTCTTTAATGCAGCCGCCTCCGAAGCGGTCGCGTCGATCGAACCGTCATCGACGACGATGACCTCGCCGAGATAAGCCGTCGGCACCTGCGCATAGGTCTCGGCGACCAGCCGGCCGATATTTCCTTCCTCGTTGAAAGCGGGAATGACGACAGAAATCTTCATGGTGCCCGGCTGATCGGGAAGGTGCCGGCCCGCGGGGCTCGGCTTGACTTGGGGCAGGCTAAATCACATACACGCCGCCGATTGGCAAGGCTGCGGTTCGGCCATCCGAATTTCCCATTGCCCGCCCCATTGCCCGCCCTATTGCCCACTGGGAGAACTGCCTGCGATGCAAATGCCGCGCCCGGACGCAGCAACGCAGGCGCTTCGCGGTTCGACCGACTGGTGGCGCCGCACACTGGTTGTCGTCGGCGTCCTGCTGGCGTTGCGCCTGCTGGCTTTGGCCTTCAATTCCACCGAACTGTTTTTTGACGAGGCGCAATACTGGAGCTGGGCCAAGGCGCCAGCATTCGGGTATTTCTCCAAGCCGCCGCTGTTGGCCTGGATCCTCGGCGTCGTCACTGCAGTGTTCGGCGATTCCGAATTCGCCGTGCGGCTGGCAGCGCCGGTGCTCCATTCGGCGACCGCGCTCGTCATCTATGCCATCGGCGACCGCCTGTTCGATCCGCGCACCGGCTTCTGGTCTGCTCTCACCTATGCGACGTTGCCGGCCGTTTCGCTGTCTTCGACGGTGATTTCCACGGACGTGCCGCTACTGCTGTGCTGGAGCCTCGCAATCCTGGCATTTCTGCAGGTCGAGAAAACCGGAAGCTTGGGTTCCGGCGTCGCGTTGGGCGTCGCGGTCGGCGCCGGCCTGCTGGCCAAATACGCCATGGCCTATTTCTACTTGTGCGCATTCGTCTACGCATTCGCTGCCGGTTCGCGCAGCCGCTTCTGGCGCACTTCGTCGTTCTGGGTGGCGGTGCTGATATCGGGCGCGATGCTGGCGCCGAACCTGTGGTGGAACGCCGCCAACCAGTTCGCCACCGTTAGCCACACCGAGGACAATATCGGCTGGGACGGCGGCCTTCATTTTCGTGCACTGGCCGAATTCCTCGGTTCGCAGTTCGGCGTGTTCGGACCGATCCTGTTCGGCATGTTTCTGGTTACTGCCTGGCGCCTGATTTCCGAGGGCATGAACCGCTCGCAGCGCCTGCTGCTGTCGTTTTCGCTGCCCATTCTCGTTCTGATCTTGGTCCAGGCGCTGCTTTCCAAAGCCTACGCCAATTGGGCGGCTCCGACCTACGTCGCCGCCTCGGTGCTCGTTGCCGATATCCTGTTCAACCGGATACCGCTGTGGTGGGGCCGCTGGTCGTTGGCACTGCATACGTTCGTTTTCATGGTCGTCGCGATTTCGGTTGCTTTCAGCAGCTCGGTCGAACTCTGGCTCGACGGCGACCAGTCGCCATTCGCCCGCATGCACGGCGCCCGCCAGATTGCCGCCGCGGTTCGCCAGCAAGCGGCAAAGGCGGGTTATCATACCGTGCTGGTCGACAATCGGCGGTTTGCCGCGCTGATGCACTATTATCTGCGCGACAGCCAGCTCGACGTCCTGAGTTGGCGTGGCTCTACGCTTGCCCGCGATCATTTCGAAATGACCGGGGCGTTTCAGGATAGCCGGTCGACCAGGCATTGCTGGCGACGCCCGACACCAATCCGGCCCCGATCGTTTCCTCATTTTCGACAAGCCGAATTGCTGGGCGAGATCGAGCCCGAGGGCCTGGTGGCGCGAAAGGTCTGGTTCTACGCGCTTTCCGGCTACCGGCCGGAATTGTCATCGAAACCATGGGAACGTCGGCCAGTGACAGCCCGCCCGCCTTTCTGGACCCGGCCGCCCGACGCCGGCGAATTGACAAAGGTTGCGGCAATCGGACTCGGCCTGCTTGCCGTTTCGCTGATCGTTCCGGCGATCGCCCCGCGGATCGATCTGGTCGTGTCGTCGTGGTTTTATTTCCCGCCCGGCTCGTTTGCGCTGATGCGCGCGCCGCTTTGGGTCGGGCTACGCGAGTTGTTCATGGACGCGTTTAGGGTCTGGTATATGCTGCTCGTCGTGATGACTGTCATCGCGATCCGCACGGGGCGCGGCCTTGGCAGCTGGAACGCCGACCGCTGGCTATATCAGGCTGACCGCTTCCGTCCTCGGCCCCTGGTTGCTGGTCAATGTAATACTGAAGATAGTTTTGGGGTCGCTGGCGTCCGATCTTCGTCACGCAATTCGGCGGCAGCGAAACGTTCGCCCCGCCTCTCGACTGGTCGGGAAGCTGCGCCAGCAATTGCGCGTTCGTCAGCGGCGAAGTCGCTTCGATGGTCATGCTGTTTGTCGGCGCGGCGCTGATCAGCACAGTCTGGCGGCCGGTTTTCTATGCCGCCGCCTTGCTGCTAGGCGCAGTCAGCGCCTATCATCCGCGTCGGCATGGGCGGTCATTTTCTGTCCGACACGCTCGCCGCCGCCGGGCTGATGGCATTGCTGGCGGTCGGGCTTCTGCTCGTCTTCCGCCGTTTCGGGCGGCAGGTCTAGCCGAAAATCAGGCGACCTCGAACAGTCCGGCCGCGCCCATGCCGCCGCCGACGCACATGGTGACCACGACGAATTTGGCGCCGCGCCGCTTGCCCTCGATCAGCGCATGGCCGGTCATGCGCGCGCCCGACATGCCGTAGGGATGGCCGATCGAAATCGCCCCGCCATCGACGTTGTATTTCTCCGGATCGATGCCCAGGCGGTCGCGACAGTAGAGCGCCTGACAGGCAAAGGCCTCGTTCAGTTCCCACAGGCCGATATCCTCGACCTTCAGGCCGTTCCGTTTCAGCAATTTCGGCACCGCGAACACCGGGCCGATGCCCATCTCGTCGGGATCGCATCCTGCCACCGCCATGCCGCGATAGATGCCGAGCGGTTCAGGCCGCGCTTCTCGGCCTCCTTTTCCTCCATCAGCACGCAGGCCGAGGCGCCGTCGGACAATTGCGAGGCATTGCCGGCGGTGATGAACTTGCCGAGCTTCACCTGCTGGCCGCCCTTGAACACCGGTTCGAGCGCCGCCAGCCCCTCGAGCGTCGTCGTCGGACGGTTGCCCTCGTCCTTGTCGAGCGTCACGGCAACGTCGCTGACCGCCTTGGTCTGCTTGTCCTGCACCTTCATCGTTGTCGGCAAAGGTACGATCTCGTCGTCGAAACGGCCGGCCTGCTGCGCCGGCGGCGGTGCGCATCTGCGAACTGCAGCGAATATTCGTCCTGCTTGTCGCGCGGGATCTGGTAGCGCTCGGAGACGATCTCGGCGGTCTCCAGCATGCGTCATGTAGAGCGCCGGCAGGTGCTGCTGCAGCCACGGATCGAAGGCGCGGTGGAAATTCATCTTCTCGTTCTGCGTCAGCGAAATCGATTCGAGCCCGCCGCCGACCGTCACCGTCATGCCGTCGTCGATGATCTGCTTGGCCGCCGTTGCGATCGCCATCAGGCCGGAGGCGCATTGCCGGTCGACGCTCATGCCGGCAACCGAGGTCGGCAGGCCGGCGCGCATCGCGCACTGCCGCGCCGTGTTCATGTAGGTCGAACCCTGCTGGATCGCCGCGCCCATGACGACGTCCTCGATTTCGCCCTTGTCGACACCGGCGCGCTTGACGGCTTCGGCGATGACATGGCCGCCGAGTGCCTGCGCCTGCGTGTCGTTGAAGGCGCCGCGATAGGCTTTGCCGATCGGCGTGCGGGCAGTGGAGACGATGACGGCGCTGCGCATGTTGCTTTCTCCAGTAGAAATTTTGGGCGCTATGACTTTTTTGCGGAGCGCCGATTCCGCCGACAGGATCTTGCCGACGTGGCTGCCGCCTTCGCTGAATATGGCCGCGATTTTTCATGTCGGCAATCTCGGCGAAGCGTGCGGCGATCGTTTCGGCATAGCGCTCGCCGGCACCGAGATGGATGCCAGCGCTTTCGCGGATTTCCAGCGTCGAATAATGCCCGGCGCCGGCAAGCATCACGGTGCGGTTCGGCGCGGCTTCGCTGGCCAGGAATATTGCCGCCGGCGTGACGAATTCAGGCTTCAGCATGTCCAGCATTTCGGCCGGCATCAGGTCGGAAGTCATGCGGGTTGCCGCCGTCGGCGAGATGCAGTTGACGCGGATGTTGTTCTTGGCGCCCTCGATGCACAGCGTGTTCATCAGGCCGACGATGCCCATCTTCGCCGCGCTGTAGTTGGCCTGGCCGAAATTGCCATAGAGGCCGGAGACCGAGGTCGTCATCAGGATGCGGCCGTAGTTGCGCTCCTTCATCGCGTTCCACACCGCCGCCGAGGCGTTGGCCGAGCCAGTCAAGTGAACGGCGAGGACGGCGTTCCATTCCTCGGCGCTCATCTTGCCGAAACTCTTGTCGCGCAGGATGCCGGCATTGTTGATGAGGATGTCGATGCGCCCCCAGCGCGACAGTGCGGCCTGCGCCATCGCTTCGCATTCGGCCCGTTGCGCGACATTGGCGCCGTTCGCCATCGCTTCGCCGCCCGCCGCAATCGATTTCGGCGACGACGGATTCGGCGGGCGAAAGCGAACTGCCGGTACCATCCCGCGCGCCGCCGAAATCGTTGACGACGACCCTCGCGCCCCGCCGCGCCAGTTCGAGCGCGTAGGTGCGGCCGAGACCGTTGCCGGCGCCGGTGACGATGGCAACCTGCCCATCGAAGCGGATCGTCATGGCCGGCTGCCCGTTTTTGTTTCCAAACGGCCAGGCCCAGCCAGTTGGCGACGAGTGCCGGGGTCTCAGAGCCTTCGATTTCCACCGTCACGTCATAGCGCGACAGCAATTCTCCCGGCTTGCGCTCGCCGCATTCGAGCAGGCGGAAATGCGCCCGCACGCGTTTTCCCGCCGGAACCGGCGCGAGAAAGCGGATCTTGTCGAAGCCGTAATTGATGCCCATCGCCGTTTCGTTTGCGGTCGGCAGCACCTCGTAGGCCATCGCCGAAAGCAGCGACAGCGTCAGGAATCCGTGCGCGATCGTGCCGCCGAACGGCGTTTCCGCCTTGGCGCGTACTGGATCGACATGGATGAACTGGTGGTCGCCGATCACGTCGGCGATACCGGTCGATCATGTCCTGCGTGATTTCGAACCACGACGAAGTCGCGGCTGAACGTGCCGGCGCTCGCCTTCAACTCGGCGAGCGGCATGCGGCGACGCATCGCCGTTTCGGCCCTTTGATCGCGGACAGCGGAAGCATCGTCATTCGGCAAACAGGTTGTGGCCGGCTTCGACCGAAACGCCGCCGTCGAGCGGCAGGATCGCTCCCGTGACGTAGCCGCCGCCCTTGCCGCACAGGAACAGCGTCGCGCCGGCGATGTCGTCCGGCGAACCGATGCGCCCGAGCGGCACATCCTTGCCGACCTTCTCGGCTTTCTCCGGCGTGCCGGTGGCGAATGCCGTCATCTTCGACTGGAACGGGCCCGGCGCGAAGGCGTTGAAGGTGATGTGTTTGCCGGCAAGTTCCTTGGCGAGGATTTTCGTCAGGTGGTGCACGGCGGCCTTCGAGGCAGCGTAGGAATAGGCCCCGTCGCCGAGCGGGGCGGTGCCCATCACCGAGCCGAGATTGATGACGCGGGCCGGATCGCCTTTCGTCGCCGCCTTCACCAGCAGCGGCAACAATTCGCGCGTCAGGTGGAACAGTCCGGTGACGTTGACATCGAGAACCTTGGCCCACGAACCGTAGGGAAATTCGGCGATCGGCGCGCCCCAGGTCGCTCCGGCATTGTTGACGAGGATATGCAATTTGTCGGTTCGGGATTTCACTTCCGCGACCAGCGAGGAAACGCCTTCCTCGGTCGCAACATTGCCGGCAAAACCTTCGACCTTGCCGGCGCCCTTCTCCCTGGCGGCCATCGCATTGAGTTCTGCGGCGACTTTCGCGCATTCCTCGCCCTTGCGTGAGGCGATCATCACGTCGGCGCCGGCGCGCATCAGCGCGGTGGCGATCATGCGGCCGATGCCGGTCGCCCCGCCGGTCACCAGCGCCTTCTTGCCGGCAAGCGAAAACAATTCATCGAAAATAGCCATGCGCAAAGACCCCCGCGGTTGACATACCGCCGGCCAATAGGGTCTGATTTTTCCGTTCACGTAAAGTGCAAAACCGGCGCCGAGGCTTCGTCGGCCCCTTTGCGGCTCGTCAGGAGGGAAGGATGGCAGAATCGAAAGGCGCCATGGCGCTGGGCATGAGCGAGCGCCTGAAGCCGATTCACGCGCAGGTAGCCGCGATGGTGCGCGATGAAATCCTGCCGCTGGATGAAGAATATCTCGCCGAGGTCGCCAAGGGCGATCGCTGGAAATACACGCCGCGACAGACCGAAATCCTCGAAGGTCTGAAGAAAAAGGCGAAGGCCGCCGGGTTGTGGAATTTCTGGCTAACCGATTCCGAGCGTGGCTATGGGCTTTTGACAGTCGAATACGCTTATCTCGCCGAGGAGATGGGCAAATCGCATCTTGCCGCGGAAGTCTTCAACTGCGCCGCGCCCGATACCGGCAACATGGAGGTGTTGGAGCGCTACGGCAGCGCCGACCACAAGCGCAAATGGCTGAAGCCGCTGCTCGAAGGCGAAATCCGCTCCGCCTATCTGATGACCGAGCCGGACGTTGCATCCTCGGACGCGACCAACATCTCGATGTCCTGCGTCCGCGACGGCGACAACTATGTGCTGAATGGCGAGAAATGGTGGTCGTCGGGCGCCGGCGATCCGCGCTGCCAAATCTACATCGTCATGGTCCGCACGCCGGATGCTGTTCGCCCGAAGCACCAGCAGCATTCGATGATCCTGGTGCCGGCGGGAACTTCCGGCGTCAAGATCCTGCGCGCCATGCAGGTGTTCGGCGACGACGACGCGCCGCACGGCCACATGCATGTCCGCTTCACCGATGTCCGCGTGCCCGTGTCGAACCTGCTGCTCGGCGAGGGCAGGGGCTTCGAGATCGCCCAGGGCCGACTCGGACCCGGCCGCATTCACCACTGCATGCGCGCCATCGGCCAGGCCGAGCGCGCGCTCGAACTGATGTGCCGCCGCTCAGTGCGTCGCGAGGCGTTCGGCAAGCCGCTGGCGCAGCTCGGCGCCAACTACGACATCATCGCCAATTGCCGCATGGAAATCGAAATGGCGCGCCTGCTGTGCCTGAAGGCGGCATGGATGATCGACCACGGCGACGCCAAGGCCGCGGCGCCATGGATTTCGCAGATCAAGGTCGTCGCCCCGCAGGTGGCGCTGAAGGTGATCGACGAGGCGATCCAGATGCATGGCGGCGCCGGCGTCAGCCAGGATTTCTCGTTGGCTCACGCTTGGACACATGTGCGCACCTTGCGCCTTGCTGATGGCCCGGACGCGGTCCACCGCCGCCAGGTCGCGCGCGAGGAGTTGAAACGCTATACGCAGCGGAAGGTTTGAGACTTGAAAGCGATCCTCTGCGAAACCTACGGGCCGATTGCCAACCTGCGCTACGCCGATGTGCCGGAGCCGGTGCCCGGTCCGAAGGAAGTCGTCATCCGTGCCGAGGCGATCGGCGTCAATTTCCCCGATGGCCTGCTCGTGCAGGGTCTGTATCAGGCGAAACCGCCTGTGCCGTTCACGCCGGGCATGGAGGTGGTCGGGCAGGTGGCCGCGGTCGGCAAGGAAGTCACCCGCTGCAAGACGGGCGACCGTGTCGGCGCGGTCGCGCAACTCGGCGCCTACGCCGAACAGGTCAAGGTTCACCAGAATTCGGTGATGCCGGTGCCGGCCAAAGCCGATGCCGGAGCAGTTACCGCGCTGATGTGCGGTTATGGCACCGCCCATCACGCCTTGAAGCAGCGTGCGAACCTGAAAGCCGGCGAATCCCTCGTCGTGACTGGCGCGGCCGGGTTGACCGGATTGGCGGCCGTCGAGATCGGCAAGGCAATGGGTGCGAAGATCATTGCCATCGCTTCCAGCGAAGCGAAACGAAAGGTGGCGCTCGCGCACGGCGCCGATATCGCGTTCGGTTACGACAATCTGAAGGATGCGCTGAAGGAGGCGACCGGCGGCGATGGCGCCAATGTCGTCTTCGACGTCGTTGGCGGCGACACGTTCGACGCCTGCGCCCGCGCCATTGCCTGGGGCGGCCGTCTGCTCGTCATTGGCTTCACCTCGGGAAAAATTCCTCAGTTCCCGGTGAACCTCGCTCTGGTAAAGGGCTTCAGCGTCGTCGGCGTGTTCTGGGGCTCTTTCACCGCGCGCGAGCCGCAGGTCTTTGCCGCCAACATGGCCGAACTGATGGGTTGGTTCGCGGCGGGAAAAGTGAAGCCGCTGGTGGAGAAGCGGTTTCCTCTGGCGAAAGCGGCAGAAGCACTCCAGTTCATCCATGATCGCAAGGCGGTCGGAAAAATCGTCCTTGTTCCGGGAGAAGGCAATTGAACGTTCCAAAAACCATGCGCGCGCTGACAGTGAAGGGCAGTGGCTTCTCCGGCACACAGGAAGGGCCGGCGATCGCCTCGCTCGATCCGTGGGTCGACTATGCGACGGTCGATGTGCCGACGCCCGACCCGGGCCAATTGCTGATCAAGGTACGGCTCGCCAACATCAATCCGTCCGACCTGCACTTCATCAAGGGCGAATACGGCCTTCCGCGCGTTGCCGGCAAACCGGGCGGCTTCGAAGCCTGCGGCGATGTCGTTGCGGCGGGCGAAGGCGCGGAAAAATTCATCGGCAAGCGCGTCGCCTTCGTCGCGACGCAGTCTGGCGCGTGGGCCGACTATGCGCTCACCGATGCACGTAGCGCCACCGTGATGCCTGACGCGGTGCGCGACGAGGACGCGGCAGCGTTTTACGTCAATCCTCTGACCGCGGTCGCAATGTTCGAGTTCGCCAGGGCCGAAGGCCACGGCGCCTTTATCATGTCGGCGGCGGCGAGCCAGCTCGGCAAGCTCCTGGCTGGCCTCGCGCATGACGAAGGCGTCAAGGCAATCGCCCTGGTGCGGCGCGCCGCGCAGGTCGATCTGCTGAAGCAGCACGGCGCAACGGAAACATTCGACGTAACCGCCGACGGCGCGATGAAAACGATCGCCGATGCAATCAAGGCGTCGAAGCCGCGCGTCTTTCTCGATGCCGTCTGCGATCAGATCAGCTCCGACATTTTCTTCGCCATGCCGGCCCGCGCCCGCTGGATCATTTATGGCAGGCTCGGGCGCGAGGCGCCGCGCCTGACTCAGCCCGGCCACTTCGTGTTTCTCGACAAGCAGATCCGCGGCTTCTGGCTGACCCAATGGCTGCTCGAACAGCCGCGGGAAACCGTCGCCAAGGCATTTGCCACGGTCATCGACCGCTTTGCTTCCGGAAAATGGGAAACCGATGTCGCCGCCATCGTGCCGCTCGCCGAGGCGCATGCGAAATTGCCGGCCGCGCTCGCCGGCGCCAATGCCGGCAAGGTGATGCTGAAGCCCTGAAGGTTCCTGACTGCCGCTTGACTTCGATCAAGGAACCAGCTGCCAACGGCGGATAGCCGACCTGCGGGACCGTTCCCGAGCCAGGCTTTGACCATCCGGACATGACACTTCACGCGACGCACTCTGTTCACGGGCAAGTTTCTCCGCGAAAAATTGTCTCCGGCCTCGCGCGCATCCCGGTGCTGAGCTGCGGCTTCCGCCCGTTCTTCCTCGGAGGCGCATTATGGGCGGCGGTCGCCATGCCGCTCTGGCTCGGCCTCATCACCGGGCAAGTCGAATTCGCCAATTCTTATGGCGCGATCGCGTGGCACGCGCACGAATTCCTGTTCGGCTACGCTTCGGCGGTCGTTGCTGGTTTCCTGCTGACCGCGGTGCCGAACTGGACCGGGCGGCTGCCCGTCCGCGGCGGTCCGTTATTGGCCCTGTTTGCGATCTGGGCCGCTGGCCGCCTGACTCTCCTGCTCTCGGACAGGATCGGCCTCGTTGCCGCCATCGCGGTTGACAGTCTGTTTTTGCCGATCCTTGCGATCGTGGTGTTGCGAGAGATTGTTGCCGGCGGCAACTGGCGCAACGCCAAGGTCGCCGCACTCATCGCACTGCTGGCCGCGGCGAATATTGGATTTCATGTCGAAGTCGTCTCGTCCGGAATGGCGGACTACGCCTTGCGGGCGGGAATCGCAGTGGTTGTTGCCCTAGTCATGCTGATCGGCGGTCGCATCACGCCAAGTTTCACGCGCAACTGGCTTGCCGCGCGCGGCAGCGCGCACCTGCCGGCGCCGTTCGGCCGCTTCGACGTTGCCGCGATAGCAGCGAGCGCCTTGGCGTTGCTGTCTTGGGTGGCGATGCCGGATTCGCAAGCTGCCGGCACGGCTCTGGTTGGGGCAGGGCTTGTTCAGGCACTGCGCTTGTCGCGCTGGGCCGGTGCCGCGACCTGGCGCCAACCGCTGGTCCTTGTGCTGCACGTCGGCTACGCCTTCGTGCCCATCGGGTTCCTGCTCGTCGGCGCCGGTATCCTGTGGCCGGTATTTCTTCCTTCGAGCGCCGTGCTGCATGCCTGGACGGCCGGCATGGTCGGCCTCATGACGCTGGCCGTGATGACGCGAGCAAGCCTCAGCCATTGCGGCCGCGCGCTGACGGCCGGTTATGGAACGCAGGCGATCTATGTCGCGGTGGCACTGGCCGCCCTTGTCCGGATCGCGGCGGGCTTTCTCGGCGAATGGTCGAATGCCGCACTGACGATTTCGGCCACCGCCTGGACAGCCGCCTTCGCCGCTTTCGTTATTCTCTACGGGCCGATGCTGCTCCGTTCCAGGCCGGCTAGAGCCGCTGCGAGCGGAGCCTGAGCGCGTTGCCGATCACCGACACCGACGACAGGCTCATCGCCGCTGCCGCGATCATCGGGCTCAGCAGAAGCCCGAAGGTCGGATAGAGCACGCCAGCCGCAACCGGCACGCCGAGCGCGTTGTAGACGAAGGCGAAGAACAGGTTCTGGCGGATGTTGCCCATCACCGCGTGCGACAGCCGCCGCGCCTTGGCGATGCCGTTGAGATCGCCGCGCAGCAGCGTCACCCCGGCGCTTTCCATCGCGACATCGGTGCCAGAACCCATGGCGATACCGACATCGGCAGCGGCGAGGGCCGGCGCGTCGTTGACGCCGTCGCCGGCCATGGCGACGATCCTGCCTTCGCTTCGCAACCTGGCGACAACCTCGGCCTTCTTGTCGGGCAGCACGTCGGCCTCGACCTCGTCGATGCCGAGGCGCCTGCCGACCGCTTGCGCGGTGATGCGGTTGTCGCCGGTCAGCATCACCAGGCGCACGCCGGCGTCGCGCAGAGCCTTCAATGCCGCTGGCGTCGTGTCCTTGACGGCGTCGGCGATGCCGATGACGGCGGCGAGCTTGCCATTGATGGCGGCATAGACCGCGGTCGCGCCGTCCTGGCGCATGGCATCGGCTTTTTCGGCCAGCGCATCGGTGGCGATGCTGAGTTCCTTGAGAAACCCGGCATTGCCAATGGCAATGCGCTTGCGATTGACCATGCCGATTGCGCCCTTGCCCGATGGCGAATCGAAACCCGCGACTTTGGCAAGTGCCAGTTTGCGCGCCTTCGCCGCAGCAACGATTGCCGCCCCGAGCGGGTGCTCGCTTGCCTGTTCGACCGAAGCGACGAGGCCGAACACTTCGTCTTCGTCCTGCCCCTCGACGGTCGCGATCGCGGTCACCGACGGCTTGCCCTGCGTCAGCGTGCCGGTCTTGTCGATAACCAGCGTATCGACGCGCTCCAGGCGTTCCAGGGCCTCGGCGTCGCGGATCAATACGCCCGCCTGCGCGCCGCGTCCGACGCCGACCATGATCGACATCGGCGTTGCCAGGCCGAGCGCGCACGGGCAGGCGATGATCAACACCGCCACGGCGGCGACAAGGCCATAGGAATAACGCGGCTCCGGCCCCCAGATCGACCAGGCGGCGAAGGCGAGGATGGCAACGAAGATCACCAGCGGCACGAACCAGCCGGAGACCTGGTCGGCCAGACGCTGGATCGGCGCGCGGCTTCTTTGGGCGTCGGCGACCATCTGGACGATGCGCGACAGCATCGTCTCGCTGCCGATCTTTTCGGCCCGCATCAGGAAACCGCTGCTGGCGTTGAGCGTGCCGCCGATCACCTTGCCACCGGTCTCGCGGGTCACCGGCAGCGATTCGCCCGTCACCATCAATTCGTCGACCGTTGCCCGCCCTTCGGTCACGACGCCGTCGACCGGCACCTTTTCGCCAGGCCGCACGCGCAGGATATCGCCGACGGCTATTGCCGCGATCTCGACTTCGCTCTCTTCGCCGTTGGCGCTCACCTGGCGCGCCGTCTTCGGCGCCAGGCCGAGCAGCGCCTTGATCGCGCCCGAGGTGCGCTCGCGGGCGCGCAATTCGAGCACCTGGCCGAGCAGGACCAGCACGGTAATCACGGCGGCGGCCTCGAAATAGACGGCAACCGAACCGTCCGCTTCGCGGAATTCCTCGGGAAAGATATCGGGCAGGAACGTGGCGACGACACTGTAGACCCAGGCGACGCCGGTGCCCATGGCGATCAGAGTGAACATGTTGAGATTGCGCGTCAGCAGCGACTTGTAGCCGCGCACGAAGAACGGCCATCCGGCCCACAGCACCACTGGCGTCGCCATCGCAAACTGGATCAGGTTCGACGTCTGCTTGCCGAGCAGCATGTGCAGCCCGGTCAGGTGCCCGCCCATTTCCAGCGCGAAGACCGGCAAAGCCAGCACCAGCCCGATCCAGAAACGGCGGGTCATGTCGATCAGTTCGTGGCTTGGTCCGGTTTCCTGCGTGACCGTTACCGGCTCGAGCGCCATGCCGCAGATCGGGCACGATCCGGGGCCGATCTGGCGGATCTCGGGGTGCATCGGGCAGGTGTATTCGACACCGGCGCTCGCTGGGGCCTGCGCCGGTTCCGCCGGTTTGCGGTGCTCGCCGGTCAGGTAATGCTGCGGATTGGCGGCAAATTTCTGCCGGCAGCCGGGATCGCAGAAATGATATTCGACCCCCTGGAATTTCAGGCTCGGCTTGCCAATACCGAGCTGCACCGTCATGCCGCAGACCGGATCGATAGCCGTTGCCGCTTGAGTGCTTTCATGTCCAGAATGGCCAGGCGTGGCGTGGTCATGGCCGGCGTGATCATGGCTCGCATGATCATGCTCGGCGTGAATAGGCTTGCCGTGAGCTGGGTTGTGTTGCTTTTTCGGGCGCTTTGCCATCGTAGATCGATCCTGGCTCGACAGTCGATGACACCTCATATAAACCTTCCCATCATGGGAAGGTCAAGGCGATGACGAGTGAATATCGGCGAAGTGTCCGATCGGTCGGGAGTTCCGGCCAAGATGATCCGCTATTACGAGGAGACCGGATTGCTTCGCGTGCCGGCGCGCTCGGCCAGCGGCTATCGCAAATACGGCGAAAACGACGTCCATACGCTGCGCTTCGTGCGCCGTGCCCGCGAACTCGGCTTTCCGACCGCGCGCATCCGCCAGCTGCTGCGATTATGGTCCGACCGCAAGCGCTCCAGCCACGAAGTCAAGCGGATCGCGCTTGCCCAGGTCGCCGCGCTCGAGGCCGATATCGCCAAACTCGTCCAGATGCGCGATTTGCTCGGCGATCTCGCTGGCAAATGCCATGGCGACGATCGGCCGCAATGCCCGATCCTCGACGATCTTGCGGCCGGCGGCAGCGAGGGAACGCGAATTCAGAGAGACCGACATGCCTATGACCACCGTGGAGGCGCTTGCCGACCGATATCCCGGAATATTCTGGCTGCGCGAGCGCGCACGGACCCGCATCCCGCATTTCATCTGGGAATATCTCGACAGCGGCACCGGGTTGGAAGCAGCATTGGCCCGCAACCGCCAGGCGCTCGACCGAGTAGAACTGACGCCACGGTTCCTGCGCGGCGCCCTGAAACCGGAACTGCGCACAAAGTTGTTTGGCAAGGAATATGCGATGCCGTTCGGCATGGCGCCGGTCGGTTTCCAGGGATCGATGTGGCCGGGTGCCGAACTGGCGCTGGCGCGCGCGGCGCGCGACCACGGGCTCTGCTATGGCATGAGCACGGTCTGTTGCGAGGCGCCCGAGGCTGTCGGCGAAATCGCCGGCGACCACGCCTGGTTCCAACTGTACCCGCTACGCGACCGGAAAATGCAGGACGACATCCTGCAACGCGTCAAGGCGGCCGGTTTTTCGGTACTTCTGGTCACCATCGACGTGCCGGTCAGTTCGACCCGCGAACGCCAGCGAAGGGCAGGGATGCGCGCCAGTGGCTCCAGCCTGCAGCGTCTGGCTCATGTGGCGATGCGACCGGCCTGGGCGTTGGCGACATTGCGCTATGGCGCCCCACGGTTCAGCATGTTCGACAAATATGCCGCCGATCGCTCTCTGTCGTCGCCGAGCCGCTTTCTCGCCAGCGATCCATTTGCCGATCTCGGCGTTGACGACATCAAGGCGATCCGCGACCTGTGGCAGGGGCCGATCGTGCTGAAAGGCGTCCTCGATGTCGCCGATGCGCGCCTCGCCATCGAACTCGGCGCCGACGGCATAGTCGTCTCCAATCACGGCGCCCGCCAGTTCGACGCGGCACCTGCGTCGATCGAGGTGCTGCCGAGGATCGTCGCCGCCATCGATGGCAAGACCCCGGTTCTCATCGACAGCGGCATGCGCACCGGCCTCGACATTGCCCGCGCGCTTGCCCTCGGCGCCGATTTCGTGCTTTGCGGGCGCGCCTTCATGTACGGCGTCGCTGCGCTTGGCGGGCAGGGCGCCGCGCTTGTCGCACATCTTTTAGCCAGAGACCTCGAAAACAACATGATCCAGGCCGGTGCCGCGAATGTCTCCGAACTGCGCCAGCGCGTTCGCCGCAGTGATTAGCAGCGATTAACCCGGCCTTTAAGCCCCGGTCTTTAAGGATGGCGGGCCATGCCCTATCTAGTGGTCCGAATCCGTCACCCGGCGCGATTCGCAGCCCGCCGCCCAATAATCCTGCCTACAAGAAGGCCAACCTGATGAGAGATCCGATCCAGACCGCCATGAACCTCGTTCCCATGGTGGTCGAACAGACCAATCGTGGCGAGCGCGCCTACGACATTTTCTCGCGGCTGCTCAAGGAGCGGGTGATTTTCATCACCGGCGCCATAGAGGACGGCCTGGCGACGCTGATCAGCGCCCAATTGCTCTTCCTCGAAGCCGAAAATCCCAAAAAGGAAATCAACCTCTACATCAACTCTCCCGGCGGCGTCGTCACCTCCGGCATGGCGATCTACGACACCATGCAGTTCGTCCGCCCGCCGGTCACCACGCTCTGCCTCGGCCAGGCCGCGTCGATGGCCTCGCTGCTGCTGTGCGCCGGCGAAAAGGGCATGCGTTCCGCTTTGCCCAATGCCCGTATCATGGTGCATCAGCCTTCCGGCGGTTTCCAGGGCCAGGCCTCCGATATTGAGCGCCACGCCCAGGACATCATCAAAATGAAGCGGGTGCTTAATGAAATCTATGTCAAGCATACCGGGCAGTCATACGCAGAAGTCGAAGCCACGCTCGATCGCGACCACTTCATGAGCGCAGAGGAATCGAAGAAATGGGGGCTGATCGACCAGGTCATCGAGCGGCGCCCGGAGGCGTCTTGATCGGCCGGCTTTCTTCCCAAGTGCTGGCGGGTGCGACACTGCTGCAACTGTCTGCGCCTGATTTTCGTAGCAATATTGCCACAGGCGAATTTGGCGTTAAGTGAATTTAGAGAAATCGCGCCGAAGATTCTCCAGTCCGCCTCTTGACCCTTGTCATGTCCCGACCGGGATGCTTGACTTGGAGGGTGGGGGATCCGAATGGCGCCGCCTCAGCGGCGCGGCGGCACAACAGGCGACGCAGAGGATCGCAATGAGCAAGATTTCCAGCGGGGGCGGCGAGGGCAAGAACACGCTCTATTGCTCGTTTTGCGGCAAGAGCCAGCACGAGGTCCGCAAGCTCATCGCGGGCCCGACGGTCTTCATCTGCGACGAATGCGTCGAACTTTGCATGGACATCATCCGCGAGGAAAACAAAACCTCGATGGTGAAGTCGGGCGAAGGCATTCCCAGCCCGCGCGAAATCCAGAAAGTGCTCGACGACTACGTGATCGGCCAGAACCATGCCAAGCGGGTGCTGTCGGTCGCTGTCCACAACCACTACAAGCGGCTTGCCCACGCCGCCAAAAACAACGACGTCGAGCTGGCGAAATCCAACATCCTTTTGATCGGCCCGACCGGCTGCGGCAAGACGCTTCTCGCGCAGACGCTCGCACGCATCATCGACGTGCCGTTCACCATGGCCGACGCGACGACGCTGACCGAGGCCGGTTACGTCGGCGAGGACGTCGAAAACATCATCCTGAAGCTGCTCCAGGCCGCCGACTACAATGTCGACCGCGCGCAGCGCGGCATCGTCTATATCGACGAGGTCGACAAGATTTCGCGCAAGTCCGACAACCCGTCGATCACTCGCGACGTGTCGGGCGAGGGCGTGCAGCAGGCCTTGCTGAAGATCATGGAAGGTACGGTCGCTTCCGTGCCGCCGCAGGGCGGTCGCAAGCATCCGCAACAGGAATTCCTGCAGGTCGACACTACCAACATCCTGTTCATCTGCGGCGGCGCCTTTGCCGGGCTTGAAAAGATCATTTCCGACCGCGGCCGCAAGACCTCGATCGGTTTCAGCGCCAATGTTGCCGGTCCCGAAGACCGGCGCACCGGCGAGCTGTTCCGCCAGGTCGAGCCGGAGGATTTGCTAAAATTCGGTCTCATCCCCGAGTTTGTCGGTCGACTGCCGATTCTGGCGACCCTCGAGGATCTCGACATCGAGGCGCTGGTGCGCATCCTGACCGAACCGAAGAACGCGCTGGTCAAGCAGTATCAGCGCATGTTCGATATGGAGAATGTCGAACTCGCCTTCCACGAGGACGCGATAAAGGCGATCGCGCTCAAGGCCATCGAGCGCAAGACCGGCGCACGCGGCCTGCGCTCGATCATGGAGGGCATCTTGCTCGACACCATGTTCGACCTGCCGTCGCTGGAAGGTGTCCAGGAGGTCGTCATTTCCGAGGAAGTCGTCACCGGCCACGCCCGGCCGCTCTACATCTATTCGGAAAAGGCGGTCGAGAAGGAAGCCCGGGCCTGAACGAAGGCCCGTTTTGCGGCATTTAAGCCGACCGCGAGCGCATTGATTTTTCACGCACTTGATTAGCTGGCGGCGGCGACCCAAATAGATTTCAACCCGCTTGCAGGCGATTCTTACGCCCCTGTCGCCGCTCTGCGCACATTGTCGTAAACGCCTCTGGCGTTAACCGACCGACGCAAAACGCATTTCGGTGGTTTTGCGACGGTCCCAATATGGCTAGACTATGGATTCGCTGCCTTCTGGGGCGATGAGGATTGAAAAAATGGCAAAAACGTCGAGGCCCGGCATCGGACTTGGAGGCGGCGAGGTCTATCCGCTGCTGCCATTGCGCGACATCGTCGTATTCCCGCACATGATCGTGCCCCTGTTTGTCGGCCGGCAAAAATCGATCGCCGCGCTCGAGGAGGTGATGAATTCCGAGCGCCAGATCCTCCTGTTCACCCAGAGGAACGCCGCCGACGACGATCCCAAGCCCGAGGGCCTTTACGAGATTGGTACGCTCGCCTCGGTCCTGCAGTTGCTGAAATTGCCCGACGGCACCGTCAAGGTTCTCGTCGAAGGCGTCTCGCGCGCCAAGATCCTCGAATTCACCGACCGCACCGAATTTCACGAAGTTCGCGCCGAAGTGGTCGCCGATCCGAAGGAAGAACCTGTCGAGATCGAAGCGCTAGCGCGCTCGGTCGTGGCCGAATTCGAGAATTATGTGAAGCTAAACAAGAAGATTTCGCCGGAAGTCGTGAGCGCCGTCTCCCAGATCGACGATTTCTCCAAGCTCGCCGATACCGTCGCCCAGCATCTGGCGATCAAGATTTCCGACAAGCAGAAAATCCTCGCCATCTTTTCGGTGCGCGAGCGGCTCGAACACCTGCTCGGCCTGATGGAAAGCGAGATTTCCGTTCTCCAGGTCGAAAAGCGCATCCGCAGCCGCGTCAAGCGCCAAATGGAGAAAACCCAGCGCGAGTACTATCTCAACGAGCAGATGAAGGCGATCCAGAAGGAACTCGGCGACGGCGAGGAAGGCCGCGACGAGGTCTCCGAGATCGAGGCGCGCATCGCCAAGACCAAGCTTTCCAAGGAGGCGCGCGAGAAGGCGACCGCCGAGGTCAAGAAGCTTCGTCAGATGAGCCCGATGTCGGCGGAGGCGACCGTCGTTCGCAACTATCTCGACTGGCTGTTGTCGATCCCCTGGGGCAAGCGCTCCAAGGTCAAGACCGATATTGCCTTTGCCGAAAAGGTTCTCGACGACGATCACTACGGACTGGAAAAGGTCAAGGAACGCATCGTCGAATATCTCGCCGTCCAGACCCGCGCCAGCAAGATCAAGGGACCGATCCTGTGTCTCGTCGGCCCTCCCGGCGTCGGCAAGACTTCGCTCGGCAAATCGATCGCGCGCGCGACGGGCCGCGAGTTCGTGCGCATGGCGCTCGGCGGCGTGCGCGACGAGGCTGAAATCCGCGGCCACCGGCGCACCTATATCGGCTCGATGCCCGGCAAGGTCATCCAGTCGATGCGCAAGGCCAAGAAATCCAACCCGTTGTTCCTGCTCGACGAGATCGACAAGATGGGCATGGATTTCCGCGGCGATCCGTCGTCGGCGCTGCTCGAGGTTCTCGACCCCGAACAGAACCACACCTTCAACGACCACTACCTGGAGGTCGACTACGATCTGTCCGGCGTCATGTTCGTCACTACGGCCAACACGCTCAACATTCCGCCGCCGCTGATGGACCGCATGGAGATCATTCGCATCGCCGGCTACACCGAGGACGAAAAGCTCGAGATCGCCAAGCGCCATCTGCTGCCCAAGCAGATGCGTGAACACGCGCTGACCGCCAAGGAATTCTCGGTCAGTGAAGACGCGATCCGCGAGATCATCCGGCGCTATAGCCGCGAGGCAGGGGTGCGCAACCTCGAGCGCGAATTGTCGAAGCTGGCGCGCAAATCCGTCACCGAGATCATGCGCAAAAAGAAGAAGCTGGTCAAAATCACCGCCAAGAACATCGAGGAATTTCTTGGCGTGCCGAAATTCCGCTTCGGCAAAGCCGACCTCGAGGATCAGGTCGGCGTCGTCACTGGCCTTGCCTGGACCGAGGTCGGCGGCGAATTGCTGACCATCGAAGGCGTCTCGATGCCCGGCAAGGGGCGGATGACGGTAACCGGCAACCTGAAGGAAGTGATGAAGGAATCGATTTCGGCTGCTGCTTCCTATGTCCGCAGCCGGGCGGCCGATTTCGGCATCAAGCCGCCGAACTTCGACCGCTTCGATATCCACGTCCACGTGCCCGAAGGCGCCACGCCGAAGGACGGGCCGTCGGCGGGTATCGCCATGGCGACCGCGATCATATCGGTGATGACCGGCATTCCGGCGCGCGGCGATGTTGCCATGACCGGCGAAGTGACGCTGCGCGGCCGCGTGCTGCCGATCGGCGGGCTCAAAGAAAAACTGTTGGCGGCGCTGCGCGGCGGGTTGTCGAAAGTGCTGATCCCGGAGGAAAACGCCAAGGACCTGGCCGAGATTCCCGACAACGTGAAGAACGGCCTGGAAATTGTTCCGGTATCGCGAATGGAGGAGGTTCTGCGCCACGCGCTGACGCGCCAGCCTGAGCCGATTTCATGGACCGCCGAGGACGAGGAGAAAGATCGCCGGGCTATGAATGTCCCCGTCGTCGAAGCCGATCCGGTGGCGACGGCGCACTGAAAACAGCCCGTATTTGGCCTGACTTTTGCGGCTGGGACCGATTCGGTTCCGGCCGTCTTCTTTTCGCTTTGGAGGTCGATCCGCCGCCAAATGTTGGGTGGTCCAGTCGCCGTCATGGCGAAAAATTGAAAAAAACCGCCGAAAAGCCCTGATTTCAGGCGTTTCTAGGCGTTGCAATAGTTGAATTTTCACGCCAGTGGGAGGACCATCGATAATCGAATCGCAACCCCGGAGGAACCGGCATGAATAAGAACGAACTGATATCTGCAGTCGCCGACAAGGCAGGTCTTAGCAAGTCGCAGGCGTCCGACGCCGTCGACTCGACCCTCGACCTGATCACGGCGTCGCTGAAGCGTGGCGACGAGGTGCGTCTGCTGGGCTTCGGGACGTTTTCAGTCGCCAATCGCAAGGCGACGACGGCGCGCAATCCGCAGACTGGCGCGATCATCAACGTGCCGGCTTCCAAGGCGCCGAAATTCAAGGCCGGCAAGGCGCTGAAAGAAGCGGTCAACGTCTGATCGCGCCGCGCCAAAATGAACAAGCGAACCCGCCGGAGACGGCGGGTTTTTTCTTGGCTTCGATTTGGCCACCCGCGTCTCTCCCGAAATCTCCGTACGCGGACGCAAAACGCGTCATTGAAGGTCTGACTGTTGCGAGGCGCCGTCTCGAATTGAGGCGCGTGCCGAGATAAGTCTTCGTCCTCGGCGTTGGGACCGCGAGAAATCAAATCTGCCGGCCCACAATCTAGGGCGCGAGCCAAAACTGTAAGCGTTTGTTCCGTATATTTGATTTTTCCAGTCTCCAACCGGGAAATAGCTCCTGGTGTCAAACCGGCCAAATCCGCCAACGCTTCTTGTGTAAGCTTTCGGTGTTTCCGCCACATCCGGACGTGATTTGGGCTCATGTCGTTAGCGTACCGAGTGCGGCAAAGACTAACAACAGGGAGACGTTCGAAATGACCTGCGGTTAGTAGCACTTCCATCTGAGAGCTAAGCACCCTTGCCGATGGCGGTCAGCCGCCGTTGCAGGCCCAGACCTTGATTTGGCAACCGCCGCCGTGCGCACCACATTCGCCCAGAGCGATGCGCTCGGCGCTGTAGCGTGTGTAGTCATGGCCCCAGCCATAAGCCCCATTATAGCCCGTCGCAAAGGCGGCGCAGCCGTTGCCGAAACGCAAGACGACTTCGCAACCCGGGCCGCGCGCGGCACATTCGCTGATCGCCCGGTAGTCCGCATCATATTCCGAACGGTAGTTATAGGAAAATCCGTAGGCGCCACTGGCGCTATTGTAGGCGAGCGCACCCCATTGAGCCGCGCTCGCGCCGGTCGTCGGTAGCATCACGGCGCCGACGCATAAGATACGGATTGCTTTCAGCAGCTTTGCCATGGAGGCCCCCTTGCCTGATTGCCCTTGCCACCGAACCGGCGGGGTTGAAACGCGAAGCGGATTGTCTAATCGGATTGGAGAACTCCGCCCTGTTTCTTCTTCTGCCCGCTCGATTTGTTCGACTGGAAGTTCACGGAGTTGATGCATTTTGAGTACGCGGCATTGCAGCCGTCGCCGCATATTCGGTTATCCGCATCTCTGATTATGTTTCCATTGGCGGGATGGGCGGCGTTGCAGGACTGCAGACAGGTATCGTGGGTCTGCGCACAAGCCGCAAGAATGTTGTCGCGGTCCCGCCCACCAATTTGGGCGGCCTCCGCAGTGTGCGTCAGCCCCACCGCGAAAACAGTGAAGAGAGCTGCCAAACGCACTTGCATGCCAACGCCTCATTTTCGGACCGTCGAAAAATGCATAAGCGCGCGGGACGCATAGGTCCAGATGCTCTGCGTCAAGAAGAACGCGGCAGAATGGTGGGTGCTGACGGGATCGAACCGCCGACCTACTCGGTGTAAACGAGTTGCTCTCCCAGCTGAGCTAAGCACCCATCTTTCGCGCCAAGGGGAGATCCATGCGGCAGGAAATGGCGCGAGTGACGGGACTCGAACCCGCGGCCTCCGGCGTGACAGGCCGGCGCTCTAACCAACTGAGCTACACCCGCGCATCCGCGAGGCGCAATCCCGCGAAGCCGCGATGACTTACGCAGTTCGATTCGGGGTGTCAAGGACGAGCGCGGCGACCGGCGCGGGCACACCTTGCCGAGCATTGGTGCCGGCTTGCGAATAGTGACGGCCTGCGCTAACCCGCGCACGGAAAAACCGCGTGACAATAGCTGGTCGCGAATATCCCGAAATCGCGCTTTGCTGCATTGCAAAAACCGTGATGCCGGGCGATGATTGCAATGCTTCGCCGCCCGCGGCGGTAAGTCTGGCGACGGTAACGCCACAACGGAAACGCTATGGAAGCCTTGCTGCTTTCCTACTTGCCGGTCATCATCTTTATCGCCATTTGCCTGGTCATCGGCCTGGGACTGATGGTGGCGCCTTTCATCGTCGCATTCAAGGCGCCGGATTCCGAGAAACTAAGCACCTACGAATGCGGCTTCAACGCCTTCGACGACGCGCGCATGAAATTCGACGTGCGCTATTACCTGGTCGCGATCTTGTTCATCATTTTCGATCTCGAGGTCGCCTTCCTGTTCCCCTGGTCGGTGTCGTTCGGGGCGCTCGGCTGGTTCGGCTACGCTTCGATGATGGTGTTCCTTGCGGTTTTGACCATCGGCTTTATCTACGAATGGAAGAAAGGCGCGCTGGAGTGGGATTGATCTAAGCCCGCCGGCCGCACGAGAAGGTAAGCATGCAAAAACACGATACGGCCGCCACGCTGATCGCGCCTGCCCCCAAGGGCATTCTCGATCCCGCGACCGGCAAGCCGCTCGGCAGCGACGATCCCTATTTTTCGGGCATGCGCGACGAACTGGCCGACCGCGGCTTTCTCGTCACTTCGGCCGACGCGCTGATCACCTGGGCGCGTACCGGTTCGCTGATGTGGATGACGTTCGGGCTTGCCTGCTGCGCCGTCGAAATGATGCAGATGTCGATGCCGCGCTACGATGCCGAGCGCTTCGGCTTTGCCCCGCGCGCCTCTCCGCGCCAGTCGGATGTGATGATCGTTGCCGGCACGCTGACCAACAAGATGGCGCCGGCGCTGCGCAAGGTCTACGACCAGATGCCCGAGCCGCGCTACGTCATCTCGATGGGCTCGTGCGCCAATGGCGGCGGCTATTACCACTATTCCTATTCGGTGGTGCGCGGCTGCGATCGCATCGTTCCGGTCGACATTTACGTGCCCGGCTGCCCGCCGACTGCCGAGGCGCTGCTGTACGGCGTGCTGCTCTTGCAGAAGAAGATTCGCCGCACCGGCACGATCGAGCGCTAGCACAAGGAAAACCGTCATGGCGGTAGCCGCCGATACCCTCGAAAGCCTGGGCGAAATCCGCGACGCCATTGCCCGCCGATTTGGCGACCGGATCGTTGCCGCCACAATTGCCGCCGGCGAATTGACGGTGACCGTCGACCGTGCCGCCATCGTCGATTTCCTGCGTTTCTTGCGCGACGATTCGGCCATGCAGTTCCGCTCATTGATCGACGTTTGCGGTGTCGACCATCCAGGCCGCGCCGAGCGTTTCGATGTCGTCTATCACCTGCTGTCGCCGCGCCAGAACCAGCGCATCCGCGTCAAGGTTTCAACCGATGAGGAAAAACCGGTGCCGAGCGCCACGGACATCTATCCCGGCGCCGACTGGTACGAGCGCGAGGCCTGGGACATGTACGGCATCCTGTTTTCCGGCCATCCCGATCTTCGCCGGCTGCTGACCGATTACGGCTTCGACGGCCATCCGCAGCGCAAGGATTTTCCTCTGACCGGACATGTCGAGGTTCGCTACGACGAGGTCACCAAGCGCGTCGTCTACGAACCGGTCGAACTGCGCCAGGAATTTCGCGATTTTGATTTTCTGAGTCCGTGGGAGGGGACGGATTACGTGTTGCCGGGAGATGAGAAGGCGAAATGAGTTGGTCGTGCTTCGTGAATGGATGACCGGGTAGTCAGGACCTATCGGGATTTGCGTGTCTGGCAGCAAGCTATGGATTTGACAGTGGAAATATACGCGGCGACAAAGGCCTTTCCGCCAAGCGAGCAGTTCGGATCGGTGACGCAAATGCGTCGGGCAGCTGTTTCGATTCCCTCCAACATCGCGGAGGGATTTGGCCGGCAGACCGGCGGCGCCTTCGCTCAATTCCTGCGCACAGCTCAGGGGTCACTGAAGGAATTGGAGACTCAATTGCTGCTGAGCCAGCGACTGCAATTGCTCGATGACAAATTATCGGAAAAGTTGCTCACGAGCTGCGATTTTGTCGGAAAAATGCTTGGCGGCTTGCTCCGTTCGGTAGCCAGGAAATCGACCGACGAACGACGAACGACGAACGACTCGTCGCCAAAGGCGGCCCTATGACCGAGCACTCCCTGCGCAACTTCACCATCAATTTCGGCCCGCAGCATCCGGCTGCGCACGGGGTGCTGCGGCTCGTGCTCGAGCTGGACGGCGAGGTTGTCGATCGCGTCGACCCGCATATCGGGCTGCTCCATCGCGGCACCGAAAAGCTGATCGAGTACAAGACCTACCTGCAGGCGATGCCGTATTTCGACCGCCTCGACTATGTCGCGCCGATGAACCAGGAGCATGCCTTTTGCCTGGCGGTCGAGCGCCTCGCCGACATCGAGGTGCCTCGCCGCGGCCAGTTGATCCGCGTGCTCTATTGCGAGATCGGCCGCATCCTGTCGCATCTTCTCAATGTGACGACGCAGGCTATGGATGTCGGCGCGCTCACTCCGCCCTTGTGGGGCTTCGAGGAGCGCGAGAAACTCATGGTCTTCTACGAGCGCGCTTCCGGCAGTCGCATGCACGCGGCCTACTTCCGCCCCGGCGGCGTTCACCAGGATCTGCCGCAGGAACTGATTGACGACATCGAGGCCTGGTGCGATCCGTTTCTCCAGACCGTCGCCGATCTCGATGCGTTGCTGACGCCGAGCCGCATCTTCAAGCAGCGCAATGTCGACATCGGGGTCGTCGATCTCGACGACGCCTGGGGTCGTGGATTTTCCGGAGTCATGGTCCGCGGTTCCGGCGCCGCCTGGGACCTGCGCAAGAGCCAGCCCTATGAATGCTACGCCGAGATGGACTTCGACATTCCGATCGGCAAGAACGGCGACTGCTACGACCGCTATCTCATCCGCATGGAGGAGATGCGCCAGTCGGTCGCCATCATGCGCCAGGCAATCGCCAAGCTAAACGCGCCCGACGGCAAGGGTCCCGTCACCGTCAACGACAACAAGATTTCCCCGCCGAAGCGTCAAGAGATGAAGCGCTCGATGGAAGCGCTGATTCACCACTTCAAGCTCTATACCGAAGGCTATCACGTGCCCGCCGGCGAGGTTTATGCCGCGGTCGAGGCGCCGAAAGGCGAGTTCGGCGTCTATCTCATCGCCGACGGCACCAACAAGCCCTATCGCTGCAAGCTGCGCGCGCCGGGCTTCGCCCACCTAGCCGGCCTCGATTTCATAAGCAAGGGACACCTGCTCGCCGACATTTCCGCCGTGCTCGGCTCGATCGACATCGTTTTCGGGGAGGTGGATCGCTAAATGTCCGTTCGCCGCCTCGCCGAAGATTCGATCCAGCCCGCACGCTTCGCCTTTTCAAGGGCAACAGCGGCAGAGGCGAAAAAGTGGATCGCCAAATACCCGCAAGGCCGCCAGGCCTCGGCGGTGATCCCGCTCCTGATGCTCGCCCAGGAACAGGAAGGGTGGGTCACGCGCGCGGCGATCGAAAGCGTCGCCGACATGCTGGAAATGCCTTATATCCGCGCTCTCGAAGTCGCGACCTTCTACACGCAATTCCAGCTTCAGCCGGTCGGCACGAAAGCGCATGTCCAGGTGTGCGGTACGACGCCGTGCATGTTGCGCGGCGCCGAAGACCTGATCCGCGTCTGCAAGGAAAAGATCCACCCCGAACAGTTCCACACCAACGCCGACGGCACGCTGTCGTGGGAGGAGGTCGAATGCCTCGGCGCCTGCGTCAATGCGCCGATGGTCTTGATCTTCAGGGACACTTACGAGGACCTGACGCCGGAGCGGCTTGCCGAGATCATCGATGCCTTCGAAGCCGGCAAGGGCGAAACGATCAAGCCCGGTCCGCAGATCGACCGCATCTATTCGGCGCCGGTCGGCGGGTTAACGACACTGATCGACAAACCGGCCAAGACGGCGAAATCGGCTAGAGCCGGTGCGAAAGGTACAGCGGCGAAAGCAGCCGCTTTGGCCGGCAAAAAGGATCGCCCGGCCGGCAACAGGAAACCGGCAAACCGGTGAGGATGTCGTGATACTCGAAGACAAGGACCGCATCTTCACCAACATTTATGGCCTTGGCGACAAGTCGCTGAAGGGCGCGATGGCGCGCGGACAGTGGGACGGGACCAAGGCGATCCTCGAAAAAGGGCGCGACTGGATCGTCGCCGAGATGAAGGCCTCGGGACTGCGCGGGCGCGGCGGCGCCGGCTTCCCGACCGGGCTGAAATGGTCGTTCATGCCGAAGCAGTCCGATGGCCGGCCGCATTACCTCGTCGTCAACGCAGACGAATCCGAGCCCGGCACCTGCAAGGATCGCGACATCATGCGTCACGATCCGCATACGCTGATCGAGGGCTGCCTCATCGCCTGCTTCGCGATGGGCGCCAACGCCTGCTACATCTATATCCGCGGCGAATATATCCGCGAGCGCGAGGCGCTGCAGGCCGCGATCGAAGAGTGCTACGACGCCAGGCTGATCGGCGCCAACAACAAGCACGGCTGGGATTGCGAAATCTATCTCCATCACGGCGCCGGCGCCTATATCTGCGGCGAGGAAACGGCGCTGCTCGAGAGCCTCGAGGGCAAGAAGGGCCAGCCGCGCCTGAAGCCGCCGTTCCCGGCCAATGTCGGCCTTTATGGCTGTCCGACCACGGTCAACAATGTCGAATCGATCGCGGTTGCTCCGACCATCCTGCGCCGCGGTGCCGCCTGGTTCTCGTCGTTCGGCCGGCCCAACAATGCCGGCACGAAACTGTTCTGCATTTCCGGCCATGTCGACCGGCCGTGCACGGTCGAGGAGGCCATGTCGATCCCGTTCCGCGAACTGATCGAGCGCCATTGCGGCGGCATTCGCGGCGGCTGGGGCAACCTCAAGGCCGTCATTCCCGGCGGTTCGTCGGTGCCGATGGTGCCGGCCGAGCAGATCATCGACTGTGCCATGGATTTCGACGCGCTGCGTGACCTGAAATCCGGCCTTGGCACTGCCGCCGTCATCGTCATGGACAATTCGACCGACGTCGTCCGCGCGATTGCCCGTATCGCCTATTTCTACAAGCACGAAAGCTGCGGCCAGTGCACGCCTTGCCGCGAAGGAACCGGGTGGATGTGGCGGGTCCTGACGCGCATGGCCGAGGGCAGGGCGCAGAAGAAGGAAATCGACCTGCTGCTCGATGTGACCAGGCAGGTCGAGGGCCATACCATCTGCGCGCTCGGCGATGCCGCCGCATGGCCGATCCAGGGACTGATCCGGCATTTCCGCCACGACATCGAGGCGCGCATCGATGGCTATTCGCGCAACGCCCACAAGGCCGCGCCGGTGCTGGAAGCGGCGGAATAGGCCGTGACCGCACCGCGCCAATGGTTTCTGATTGCCGGTCCGCGCGGCGGCGACACCGCGACGGCGACCGGGTAGAGGAGCAACATCATGAGTGCCTACAGCCTCGCAATTCTGGGATTATTGCTGATCTGCCTGCTGCCGATCGTGCTCGCCAATATTGTCGGGCCCTTCAAGGGCAGGGCCAAGCTGGCCGGCGGGCCGGTTGCCGATGCGCGCCATGAAAATTTTCTCTTCCGGCTCGATCGGACCCATGCCAATAGCGCGGAATCGATCCCTGCCTTCGTCGCGCCGGCCATCCTGGCGATGATACTGGGTGTCGGCCCCGGTCTCCTTGCCGCTTTCGTCTGGGCCTTTCTGGTCGTGCGCGTGCTTTACAGCATCGTCTACTTGCGCGGTGGCCCGCTTGCCAGGGGCGGCAGCCTGCGCACGATTCTGCACGTGCTCGGCTCGCTGACGACGATCGCCCTCGTTGTCGTCGTCGCCATCGCGGCGTTCTAACAGGAAGCAACAATGTGCATTTCGCAATATGGCTATGAGCCGAAATTGCTGATCCGTGAGACAGAGGAGCGGCTCAAGGGTGTCAGGTTTGCCAAGGCCTCGCCCAAGAGCGCGACACCTGCCTTGTCAGGCCTGGTGGCAGCGTGGATCAAAAGCTCCTTCGATGACCTTCGGCGGATGGCCGGTTTGCGAGGAATCTCGGCATGAAACACCTGGCGGAACTCAACATCGGCAAATTCAAATACCCGACCACCGATCCGCGCATGGCCGGGTTCATCAACAATCTCGACCGCGTCAATGCGCTGGCCGAGCGGTCCAAGGGTTTTGTCTGGCGGCTGAAAGGCGACAACAACAACGCCACGGAATTCCGTGTCGGCGACGACATGGCGGTCAACCTGTCGGTTTGGGAAACGCCGGCCGATCTGGAAGACTTTGTATTCCGCACCGTCCATGTCCAGTTCTATCGCAACCGCGAAAAGTGGTTCAATCTCATGGAAAAGCAGCACATGGTCTTCTGGTGGGTCGAGGCGGGGCATCAGCCGACGCTCGACGAAGCCTACCAGCGTCTGCTGCACTTTCAGGAGCACGGGCTATCCGAACACGCCTTCGGCTGGGCCGAGGTTATGGACGCGGAGCGCCGCGCCAATTTGCGCTGCGCTTGAGGCCGGGAACCGTTCGTATGGCCAAACTGATCGTCGATACCACCGAGGTCGAGGTTCCCGACCACTACACGTTGCTCCAGGCATGCGAGGCGGCGGGCGCCGAGATTCCGCGCTTCTGCTACCACGAGCGGCTGTCGATTGCCGGCAACTGCCGCATGTGCCTGATCGAGGTCAAGGGCGGTCCGCCGAAGCCGCAAGCTTCCTGCGCCATGGGTGTGCGCGACCTGCGGCCCGGTCCGAACGGCGAGCTGCCGGTCGTCTTCACCAAAAGTCCGATGGTCAAGAAGGCGCGCGAAGGCGTGATGGAGTTCCTGCTCATCAACCACCCGCTCGACTGCCCGATCTGCGACCAGGGCGGCGAGTGTGACCTGCAGGACCAGGCGATGGCCTACGGCATCGACAAGAACCGCTTCCACGAGAACAAGCGGGCGGTCGAGGACAAGTATATCGGTCCGCTGGTGCGCACGCAAATGAACCGCTGCATCTATTGCACGCGCTGCGTCCGCTTTATCACCGAAGTCGCCGGCGTTTCCGAACTGGGCATGACCGGTCGCGGCGAGGATGCCGAAATCACCTCCTATCTCGAGCACGCGATGAAGTCGGAAATGCAGGCCAACGTCATCGACCTGTGCCCGGTCGGCGCGCTGACGTCGAAGCCCTATCAGGACAAGGCGAGGCCGTGGGAACTGACGAAGACCGAATCGATCGACGTCATGGATGCCGTCGGCTCGGCCATTCGCGTAGACACCCGCGGCCGCGAGGTCATGCGCATCCTGCCCCGCCTGAACGAGGCGGTGAACGAGGAATGGCTTTCCGACAAGAGCCGGTTCGTCGCCGATGGATTGCGCGCCCAGCGGCTCGACCGGCCTTATCTGCGGCGCGACGGCAAACTCGTTCCGGCAAGCTGGAACGAGGCGTTTGCCGAAATCGCCGCCAAAGTTGCCGCGACAAAACCGGCGCTGATCGGCGCCATCGCCGGCGATCTCGCCTCCGTCGAGGAGATGTACGCCGCCAAAGCGCTGATGCAGTCGCTCGGCTCGGGCAATTTCGACTGCCGTGAGCCCGGCAATGTCCTGGACCCGGCGAACGGCCGCGCCAGCTACGTTTTCGGCCCGACCATCGATGGCATCGAACAATCCGACGCGCTGCTGATCGTCGGCGCCAATCCGCGCATCGAGGCGGCGGTTCTCAACGCCCGCATCCGCAAGCGCTATCGCATGCCGGGCGACTACCCGATCGGCGTCATCGGCCCGAAGGAAGAGCTGCGTTATCCGTATGAACATCTCGGCGACGGCCCGGCGAGCCTCGTCGAGCTTGCGGCAGGCAAGTCAAAATTCCTCGAAAAACTCCGCAAGGCCGAAAAACCGCTGATCCTGATCGGGCAGGGCGCGCTGACCCGGACGGACAGCCGGGCGGTTCTGTCGATGGCGGCAAGGCTCGCGGTCGACATCGGCGCCGTCAAGGACGGCTGGAACGGCTTCGGCGTCCTGCACACCGCCGCGGCGCGTGTCGGTGGGCTCGACATCGGATTCGTGCCGGAAAAGGGCGACCTTAATACCGCACAAATGCTGGAAAAAGCGAAATTGCTCTTCCTGCTCGGCGCCGACGAAATCGACCTCTCCGAAACCGGCGCCTTCGTCGTCTATTTCGGAACGCACGGCGATGCTGGCGCCCATCGCGCCGACGTCATTCTCCCCGGCTGCGGCTACACGGAGAAGTACGGAACTTTCCTCAATACCGAGGGTAGGGTGCAGGTTACCAGCCGCGCCGCATTCGGCCCCGGGGAGGCGCGCGAGGATTGGGCGATCCTGCGGGCGCTTTCGGGCGTTCTCGGCAAACCGCTGCCCTTCGATTCGCTATCGCAATTGCGCGCGCAGATGTACCGGTCGCATTCCTACCTTGCGGCGATCGGCGAGGTTGCGCCGACCGATGTCGCTGATGTAAAGGCCTTGGCCAAGGCGGATGCTGGCGGCAAGCCGAAATCCGCTCCCTTTGTCAGCCCGATCCGCGACTTCTACCTGACCAATCCGGTAGCGCGAGCGTCCAAGGTCATGGCGGAATGTTCGCAGCTTGCGGCCGGCAAATTCAAGCAGGCGGCGGAATAGGCATTTGATGCAAGCCTTCCTCGACAGCTACGTGATCCCGGGCGCCATCATGGTCGCCCAAAGCCTGTTTCTGGTCGTCGCGCTGCTGATTTTTGTCGCCTATGTGCTCTATGCCGACCGCAAGATCTGGGCCGCCGTGCAACTGCGCCGCGGTCCCAATGTCGTCGGCCCGTGGGGCTTGCTTCAGTCGTTCGCGGACCTGCTGAAATTCGTCCTGAAGGAGCCGGTCATTCCGGCGCCGACCTCGAAAGCAGTCTTCCTGCTGGCGCCGCTCGTCTCCGTCACCCTGGCGCTGGCGACCTGGGCAGTGATCCCGTTCGACCGCAACTGGGTCATCGCCGACATCAATATCGGCATCCTTTATATCTTCGCCATCTCCTCGCTCGAGGTCTACGGCGTTATCATGGCCGGCTGGGCGTCGAACTCGAAATACGCCTTCCTCGGCGCGTTGCGCTCGGCCGCGCAGATGGTCTCCTACGAGGTCTCGATCGGCTTCGTCATCATCACGGTGCTGCTCACCACCGGAACGCTGAATCTGACCGGCATCGTGCTCAGCCAGCAGGACCGGGCCCGGCACCACGCTCGGCCTGCCGGCGACGTTCCTCGACTGGAACTGGCTGGCGCTGTTCCCGATGTTCATCGTCTTCTTCATTTCGGCGCTTGCCGAGACCAATCGGCCGCCTTTCGACCTGCCGGAGGCCGAATCCGAACTCGTTGCCGGCTTCATGGTCGAATACGGCTCTACGCCATACATGATGTTCATGCTCGGCGAATACGCCGCCATCTGCCTGATGTGCGCGATGACGACGATCCTGTTCCTCGGCGGCTGGCTGCCGCCGTTCGATTTCGTCCCGTTCACCTGGGTGCCGGGCGTCGTCTGGTTCGTGCTGAAGGTCTGCCTGGTGTTCTTCATGTTCGCCCTGGTCAAGGCGTTCGTGCCCCGCTATCGCTACGACCAGCTCATGCGCCTCGGCTGGAAGGTCTTCCTGCCGCTTTCGTTGTTCATGGTCTTCGCCGTCGCGACCGTGCTGCAGATCACTGGATGGGCGCCATGAAGCCCTCGCGAGAGCCGCCAAGTTGATGCTGCTCACCGAGTTCGCCTCGGCGGTGTGGCTTTCGATGCGCTATTTCTTTCGCCCCAAGGCGACGATCAACTATCCGTTCGAAAAAGGTCCGGTCAGCCCGCGCTTCCGCGGCGAGCACGCGCTGCGCCGCTACCCGAACGGCGAGGAGCGTTGCATCGCCTGCAAACTGTGCGAGGCGATCTGCCCGGCCCAGGCAATCACCATCGAGGCCGGCCCGCGCGGCAACGACGGCACGCGCCGCACCATCCGTTACGACCTCGACATGGTCAAATGCATCTATTGCGGCTTCTGCCAGGAGGCCTGCCCGGTCGATGCCATCGTCGAAGGGCCGAATTTCGAGTTCTCCACCGAAACGCGCGAGGAACTTTACTACGACAAGGAAAAACTGCTCGCCAACGGCGACCGCTGGGAACGCGAAATTGCCGCCAACATCGTCAAGGATTCGCCCTGGCGTTAGGGCCAGCGGAAAGACGGGAAGGGACATGGGGCTTAACGGCATTTTGCCGGCATTGTTCTTCTACCTGTTCGCGGGCGTGCTCATCGCCTCCGCGTTCATGGTCATTGCTGCGCGCAATCCGGTCCATTCGGTGCTGTTCCTGATTCTCGCCTTCGTCAACGCCGCCGGCCTGTTCATGCTCGCCGGGGCCGAGTTCCTCGCGCTCATTCTGATCGTCGTCTATGTCGGCGCGGTGGCGGTGCTGTTCCTCTTCGTCGTGATGATGCTCGACATCGACTTCGCCGAATTGCGCGAAGGCTTCCTGCAATATCTGCCGATCGGCGGGCTGGTTGCGCTGATCGTGCTCGCCGAATTGCTGATGGTGACCGGCGACCTGGGCGATAGCGCCCGGCGCCGTCGGAATAGCGGTGCAACCGATCCCGCCGCAACCAGCCATCTCCAACATCCAGGCGCTCGGCGACATCCTCTATACGAAGTACATCTTCTTCTTCCAGATCGCCGGCCTGATCCTGCTGGTGGCGATGATCGGTGCCATCGTGCTGACGCTGCGCCACAAGCCGAATGTCAGGCGCCAGGATATCTCGCGCCAGGTGGCGCGCACGCCAGAGACGGCAATCGAGATCGTCAAGGTCGAAACTGGCAGCGGCGCGTAGGGGCGAGGGCATGGAAATCGGCGTTTCGCATTATCTTGCCGTCAGCGCGATCCTGTTCACGATCGGCATGCTCGGCATTTTCCTCAACAAGAAGAACATCATCATCATCCTGATGTCGATCGAACTGATCCTGCTTGCCGTCAACATCAATTTCGTCGCCTTTTCCAACCACCTCGGCGACTTGATGGGCCAGGTCTTCGCGCTGTTCGTGCTGACGGTCGCCGCCGCCGAGGCGGCGATCGGCCTCGCCATTCTCGTCGCCTTCTTCCGCAATCGCGGCTCGATTGCGGTCGAAGACGTCAACATGATGAAGGGCTGAGGCGGCGATGTATCTGGCCATCCTGTTCCTGCCGCTCGCCGGCTTCCTGCTCGCCGGTCTGTTCCCGAATTCGCTCGGCGCCAAGGGCTGCGAATATGTGACCAGCGGCTTCCTGGTGATCGCCGCGATTCTGTCGTGGATCGTGTTCTTTTCCTTCACCGCCAGCGGAGAGCCGCCGCAGACGGTCGATCTGCTGCGCTGGATCAATTCCGGTGCGCTCAACGTCAACTGGGCGATCCGCGTCGATACGCTGACGGTGGTGATGCTCGTCGTCGTCAATACCGTGTCGTCGTTGGTGCACATCTATTCGATCGGCTACATGCACCACGACCCGGACCGGCCGCGTTTCTTTGCCTACCTGTCGCTGTTCACTTTCGCCATGCTGGCGCTGGTGACCGCCGAAAATCTCGCGCAGATGTTTTTCGGCTGGGAGGGCGTCGGCCTCGCCTCCTATCTGCTGATCGGCTTCTGGTACAAGAAGCCATCGGCCAACGCCGCCGCGATCAAGGCGTTCATCGTCAACCGCATCGGCGATTTCGGTTTCGCCCTCGGCATTTTCGGCGTCTTCTACCTGTTCAACTCGATCGAGTTCTCGACCATCTTCGCCAATGCCGGCGAGTTCGCCCATGTCGAAGGCGGCGAGCACGGCGCCGCTGCACTGCAGTTTCTCGGCTATGCGCTCGACAAGAACGCGGCGCTGAACGTCGTTTGCGTCCTGCTGTTCATGGGCGCGATGGGCAAATCGGCGCAATTCCTGCTGCACACCTGGCTGCCCGACGCCATGGAAGGCCCGACCCCGGTCTCGGCCCTCATCCATGCCGCGACCATGGTCACCGCCGGCGTGTTCCTGGTCGCGCGCATGTCGCCGCTGTTCGAATACGCTCACACGGCGCTGGCCGTCGTCACCTTCTTCGGCGCGATCACCGCTTTTTTTGCCGCCACCGTCGGCCTGGTCCAGAACGACATCAAGCGGGTCATCGCCTATTCGACCTGCTCGCAGCTCGGCTACATGTTCGCCGCGCTTGGCGTCGGCGCTTACGGCGCCGGCATCTTCCACCTGTTCACCCACGCCTTCTTCAAGGCGCTGCTGTTTCTCGGCGCCGGCTCGGTCATCCACGCCGTTTCCGACGAGCAGGACATGCGCCGCATGGGCGGCCTGCGCAAGCATATCCCGATCACCTACTGGATCATGGTGATCGGCACGATTTCGCTGACCGGCCTCGGGCTGCCCGGCACGCTGCTCGGCACCGCCGGCTTCATCTCCAAGGATGCGATCATCGAGAGCGTTTTCGTCGGCCACAATCCCATGGCCGGACTGGCATTCGCGCTGCTCGTCGTATCTGCGCTGTTCACCAGCTTCTATTCCTGGCGGCTGATCTTCATGACCTTCCACGGCCGGCCGCGCGCTTCCGCCGAGATCATGGACCATGTCCATGAATCGCCGGCGGTCATGCTGGTGCCGCTTTATGTGCTCGCCGCCGGCGCGCTGTTTGCCGGCGCGCTGTTCCACGGGTCTTTCCTCGGCCACAATGGCGAGGCCGACAACGCCGCCTGGTACAATCCGTTCTGGCGCGAAGCGCTGTTTGCCGGCCAAGGCAACGAAATCCTCGAGCATTTTCATCATGTTCCGGTCTGGGTCAGCCTCAGCCCGTTCGTCATGATGGCGATCGGCTTCCTCGTCGCCTACGGCATGTACATCCGCTCGCCGGACCTGCCGAAGAAGCTGGCGCGCTCGCAGCCGGGCCTCTACGCCTTCCTGCTGCACAAGTGGTATTTCGACGAGATCTACGACTTCCTGTTCGTCAACCCGGCCAAGGCGCTCGGCCGCTTCCTGTGGAAGCGCGGCGATGGCTGGCTGATCGACGGCTTCGGTCCCGACGGCGTTTCGGCCCGCGTGCTCGACATCGCCGGCCGCGTCGTCCGCCTGCAGACCGGCTACGTCTACCACTACGCTTTCGCCATGCTGATCGGCATCGCCGCGCTGATCACCTGGTCGATGTTCGGCGGGGCCATCCGATGACCGGATGGCCGATCCTCACTGTCGTCACGTTCCTGCCGGCCTTCGGCGCACTGCTGCTGTTGCTGATTTCCGGCGACAGCGAGAATTCGCGCCGCAACATCCACAATGTCGCGTTGTTCACGACCATCGTCACTTTCGTCGTCTCGCTGATGCTGTGGGCAGGCTTCGACTCGTCGAACGCCGATTTCCAGTTCGTCGAAAAGCACGCCTGGATCGGCAAGTTCATGTCCTATCACATGGGGGTCGACGGCATTTCACTGCTCTTCGTCGTACTCACCGCCTTCCTGATGCCGCTGGCCGTGCTGGCGAGCCGCGAGGCGATCCGCGAGCGCGAACGCGAATACATGATCGCCTTCCTGCTGCTCGAGACCTTCATGATCGGTGTATTTTGCGCGCTCGATCTGATGCTGTTCTACGTCTTCTTCGAGGGCGGCCTGATCCCGATGTTCATCATCATCGGGGTATGGGGCGGTAAGCGTCGCGTCTACGCCAGCTTCAAGTTCTTCCTCTATACGCTCCTCGGCTCCGTACTGATGCTGCTGGCCATGATGGCCATGTATTGGGACGCCGGCACCACCGACATCACGGTGCTTGCTGACCCACAAGCTGCCAGCTTCGATGCAGACCTGGCTGTGGCTCGCCTTCTTTGCCTCCTTCGCCGTCAAGTTGCCGATGTGGCCGGTGCATACCTGGCTGCCGGACGCCCATGTCGAGGCGCCGACCGCCGGCTCCGTGATCCTGGCCGCGATCCTGTTGAAAATGGGCGGCTACGGCTTCCTGCGATTTTCATTGCCGATGTTCCCGCTGGCGAGTGCCGAACTGTCACCGCTGATCTTCACGCTGTCGATCATGGCGATCATCTACACCTCGCTCGTGGCGCTGATGCAGGAGGACATCAAGAAGCTGATCGCCTATTCCTCTGTCGCCCATATGGGCTTCGTCACGATGGGAATTTTCTGCGCCAACGTCTACGGCGTGCAGGGCGGCATCTACCAGATGCTGTCGCACGGGCTGGTTTCGGGCGCGTTGTTCCTGTGCGTCGGCGTAATTTACGACCGCATGCACACCCGCGAGATCGCCGCCTATGGCGGACTGGTCAACCGCATGCCCGCCTATGCCACGCTGTTCATGATTTTCACGCTAGCCAATGTCGGATTGCCCGGCACTTCCGGCTTCATCGGCGAATTCCTGACGCTGCTCGGCGCCTTTCAGGTCAACACCTGGGTGGCGTTTCTGGCGACCACCGGCGTCATCCTCTCGGCAGCCTACGCCTTGTGGCTATATCGCCGCGTCATCTTCGGCGCGCTCGACAAGGAAGCGCTGCGCGCCATCGCCGACCTGTCGCCGCGCGAAAAGGCGATCCTGATTCCGCTTGCCGTCCTGGTCATCTTCTTCGGTATCTATCCGGCGCCGATCCTCGATGCCACCGCAGCCTCCGTCGATGCGCTGGTGCGCCACTATCAGGATTCGATTGCCGCCGCCGGATCGATAACCGTGATCGCCGGCCAATGATGGACGTTCCGCAATGAGCCAGCCGTTCTCAACCGACCTGTCGCTCATCGGCCCGGAACTGATCCTGGTCATCGCTGCCATGGGGCTGCTGATGCTCGGCGTGTTTCGCGGCGAGCGCTCGACGCCGCTGGTCACCGGCCTTGCCATCGCCGCCATCGCCATCGCCGCCTTGTGGCTCCTCTGGTTTGTCGAGCCCGGTCATGCCTTCGAAGGCGCTTTCGTTTCCGATCCGTTTTCGAGCGTCATGAAACTGCTGGCGCTGATCGGCTCCGGCGTGGCGCTCGCAATGTCGGTCGATTTCGCCCGCCGCGAGCGTTTCGAGCGCTTCGAGTTCCCGGTGCTTGTATTGCTGGCGACGACGGGCATGATGCTGATGATTTCGGCCAACAACCTGCTGGCGCTCTATCTCGGCCTCGAAATGCAGTCGCTGTCGCTCTATGTGATGGCGTCGTTCAACCGCGATTCGTTGCGCTCTACCGAAGCCGGCCTCAAATATTTCGTGCTCGGCGCGTTGTCCTCGGGCATGCTGCTCTACGGCATCAGCCTGGTTTACGGGTATACCGGCCAGCTCGATTTCGATGCGATTTCGGCGCTGATTTCCGGTGGATTGCGACCCGTCGCGCTGCTGTTCGGCGTCGTCTTCATCCTCGCAGGGCTGGCGTTCAAGATCTCCGCCGTGCCCTTCCACATGTGGACGCCGGATGTCTACGAGGGCGCGCCGACACCGGTGACGGCGTTTTTCGCCGCAGCCCCTAAGGTTGCCGCGATGGCGCTGATCCTTCGCGTCACCATGGGTGCGTTTGCGCCGGCCGCTGCGGACTGGCGCCAGATTGTTGCTTTCATCTCGATTGCCTCGATGGCACTCGGCGCCTTTGCCGCGATCGGCCAGTCGAACATCAAACGCCTGATGGCGTATTCGTCGATCGGCCACATGGGATTTGCGCTGGTCGGACTGGCAGCGGGGACGCAGGAAGGCATCAGCGGCGTCATTCTCTATATGCTGACCTATATGGCGATGACGCTCGGCACCTTCGCCTGCATCCTGTCGATGCGTTACAAGGACGGCATGGTCGAGGGGATCGGCGATCTCGCCGGCCTTGCCAGCCGCAGCCCGGTCATGGGCCTGCTGCTCACGGCGCTGCTGTTTTCACTTGCCGGCATTCCTCCGCTCGCCGGCTTCTTCGCCAAGTATTTCGTCTTCATCGCCGCGATCGAGGCCAAACTCTATGCGCTGGCGATCATCGGTGTGCTCGCCAGCGTCGTTGGCGCGTTTTATTATTTGCGGATCGTCAAGATCATCTGGTTCGATCCGGCGGGCGAGCCGTTCCGGCCGATGCCCGGCGAACTGAAACTGGTGCTCGGCGCCAGTGGCCTGTTCGTGATCTTCTTCTATTTCGTCGCGGGACCGCTGGTGCGGATAACCGGCGGCGCTGCCGCCACGTTCTTTTAAGGGCCCGGCGTGAGCGTTCCGCCGGGCTATCGGCATTTCCAGCGCGAAGAGACTGGCTCGACCAACGCCGATTGCCTCGAAATGGCGAGATCGGGCGATCCCGGACATCTCTGGATCACCGCTGGCCGCCAAACCGCGGGCGCGGCCGCTCCGGGCGCAGATTGGGCGAGCGAACCCGGCAACCTTTTTGCTTCGCTCCTACTCATTGATCCGGCGCCCGCCAACGCGCTCGCCAACCTCGCCTTCGTTGCAGCGCTCGCTGCCCGCGACGCGATCGCCGCAGCCGCCCTTGGCGCGGACCGAGTACTGACCTGAAATGGCCGAACGACATCCTGATCGACGGCCGCAAGGTCGCCGGCATCCTGCTCGAAGTCCGCCGTCACTGGCGAAAGCAACGCCGTGGTCATCGGTTTCGGCATCAATTGTGCCAGCCATCCCTCCGACCTGCCGGCCACCGATCTCGCCGCTTGCGGTATAAAGGTCTCGCCCGGCGAATTGCACGGACTGCTTTCGGCGGTATTCGAGGAATGGCTCGCTCGCTGGGATCGCGGCCGCGGATTTGCTGCGATACGGCAGGCCTGGCTCGCTCACGCGCAAGACATCGGCTCGCCGATCGTTGCACGATTGCCGGATCGCGAAATTCGTGGAACCTTCGCCGGCATCGACGAAAGCGGCTATCTGATCCTTCGGCGCGACGGCTCCGCCGAGATGCGCATTGGCGCAGCCGACATCTTTTCGCAATCTGCGTGAGCCCCGTCAAAATCATAGGCAGAAGTATGGAAAATCCAGACCTGGTATTCGTGCCGCTCGGCGGCGTCGGCGAGATCGGCATGAATCTCGCCTTGTACGGCTTTGGCCCGCCGAAAAAACGTGCCTGGATCATGGTCGACTGCGGCGTCACCTTTCCCGAGCCGACATCTTCCCGGCGTCGATCTGGTCATGGCCGATATCCGCTTTGCCGAAGAACTCGGCAGCGCGTTGCTGGCAATGGTCATCACCCATGCCCACGAGGATCACTACGGCGCCATCCTGGCTCTGTGGCCGAGGCTTAACGTCCCGGTGTGGTGCACGCCGTTTACTGCCGGCCTGCTCGAAGCCAAGGCGAACGACGAACAGGGTGCGCCGAAGGTCCCGGTGACCGTCTACAAGGCCGGCCAGAAATTCAATATCGGCCCCTTTGGCATCGAGGCCATTCATGTTGCCCACTCGATCCCCGAGCCGGTATCGCTGGCGATCGCGACACCGCTCGGCACCGTCATCCACACCGGCGACTGGAAGCTCGATACCGGTCCGACGCTCGGCGCCGACACCGATGCCGCCTCTTTCCGGCGCTACGGCGACAAGGGTGTGCTGGCGCTGATTTGCGATTCTACCAACGCAATGCGCACCGGCGCTTCACCCACGGAACAGGAAGTAAGCGCCAGCCTGGCTTCCGTCATCGCCGAAGCCAAGGGCAGGGTGGCGATCACCACTTTCTCCTCCAATGTCGGGCGCATTCGCTCCATCGCCATGGCCGCCAAGAAAGCCGGCCGGCGCGTTATGCTCATGGGCCGCTCGATCCGCCGCGTGTGCGATGTCTCGGAAGGTCTCGGCTATCTCGATGGGCTCGACCCGTTTGTTGAGGAGGAGGAATATCCCTCCATTGACCGGCGCAAGCTGGTCATCGTCTTGACCGGCAGCCAGGGCGAGGACCGCGCCGCGTTGTCCAAGCTCGCCCGCGACGAGCATCCGCGCATTCACCTGACCGCCGGCGACGTCGTCGTCTATTCCTCGCGCGCCATTCCAGGCAACGAAAAGCCGATCAACTACACCAAGAACCGCCTGATCGAACTCGGCGTCGACATCATCACCGACGACGAAGCGCTGGTCCACGTTTCCGGCCATCCGCGCCAGGTCGAACTCGAACAGATGTATGCCTGGGTGCGTCCGCAGATATCGGTTCCGGTCCATGGCGAGGCCCAACACCTGGCCGCCCACGCCAGCCTTGCCGGCACTTGGGGCGTGCCGCAGGTGGCGCCGGTGCGCAACGGCGATATCCTTCGCCTCGCCCCGGGCCCGGCCGAAATCATCGGCGACGCGCCGCACGGGCGCATCTACAAGGACGGCAATCTCGTCGGCGATGAAGAGGCGATCGGCGTCGCCGAGCGGCGCAAGCTTTCCTTTGTCGGCGTCGTATCGTGCTCGATCGTGCTCGACCGCAATGGCCGCATCGCCGACGATGTCGATCTTGTCGCCTATGGCCTTCCCAAGCGCACGATTGCCGGCGAGGATTTCGAAGACGTACTCGCCGATGTCGCCGAGTCGACGCTGGAAAGCATCCCGCCGGGGCGCCGGAAGAACGAAGAACTCGTTGCTGGCGCCGTCGAAAAGGCACTCCGCGCCGCGGCCCGCGACCACTGGGGCAAGAAACCGGTGGTCACCGTTTTCGTCGCGAAGGTGTGACGCGCCGGCCATGATCGGAAAGCTCAATCATGTTGCCATCGCTGTGCCCGACCTGACGAAAGCGGCCAGCATCTATGGCAATTCCCTGGGCGCCAATGTGTCGGCACCGCTGCCGTTGCCCGAACATGGCGTCACCGTCGTGTTCGTCGAACTGCCCAACACCAAGATCGAATTGCTCGAGCCGCTCGGCGAAAATTCGCCGGTCGCCGAATTTCTGCGGCGCAATCCGGCCGGCGGCATGCATCATCTGTGCTACGAGGTCGACAATATCCTCGCCGCGCGCGACCGGTTGATTGAGACCGGCGCGCGCATTCTCGGCGATGGTGAACCGCGCCTCGGCGCGCACGGCAAGCCGGTGCTGTTCCTGCATCCCAAGGATTTTGCCGGCACGCTGGTCGAACTGGAGCAGGCCTGAGCGATGTCTTGGTTCACCGGAATAGCCGTCTACTTCATCATCTGGTGGCTGACGTTGTTTGCGGTCTTGCCGTTCGGCGCGCGCAGCCAGGCCGATAGCGGCGAGATCGCGCCCGGAACCGATCCCGGCGCACCGGCGCGTCCGCGTTTGTGGCTGAAACTTGCCGTCAATTCACTCGTCGCCGGCGTCGTGTTTGTCGCCTGGTGGTTTGTCGTCCACCGCCTCGGCTACGGATTCGACCGCCTGCCGTCGATCTTTCCACAGGATCGCTGAACGAAATTATGCAAACAAAAACAGGGCCTTTCGGCCCTGTTTTCAAGTTTCGCGTGTCCCGGATCCATTACTCATGACCAAAGCGGTAACGCAACGGACATAGCGGCTGCGGAAAATCGCGCCCGGATCCACATCCTCCCAGACTGAGACAGCTCGCTGCCGGCTTTCCGGTTCTGTTATTGCCGGCGACATAAGCACACGGCGCCAATAATGTCATATGAAAAGTGGCAATCAGCCCAAAAATTGAACAAATGCCTTATCGCGGGAGCATGAAAAACGCCTCCTGGAGAGCTTGCCTCCGTTCGTGGTTGTTCCGCACAACCGCGCAAAATCAAGCGCTTGCGCGGTCCACCCGCCCTTGTGCAACGGCGAGCGAGCAGGTTTATAGGGACCAGACCCTGCTAAAAAGCTGATTCTGAAGCCGCCGAATGCGCCTCTCCCGCTATTTCCTGCCGCATCCTCAAGGAAACTCCCAAGGAAGCGGAGATCGTTTCCCATCGCCTGATGCTGCGCGCCGGAATGATGCGCCAGCAGGCGGCAGGAATTTATTCCATGCTGCCGCTCGGCCTGCGCGTGCTCGAAAAGGTCAACGCGATCGTGCGCGAGGAGCAGAACCGGTCGGGCGCAATCGAAATCCTGATGCCGACCATCCAGCCGGCCGACCTGTGGCGCGAGAGCGGCCGCTACGACGACTACGGCAAGGAGATGCTGCGCATCAAGGACCGCCACGATCGCGACATGCTCTACGGCCCGACCAACGAGGAGATGGTCACCGACATTTTCCGCAGCTATGTGCGCTCCTACAAGGACCTGCCGCTCAACCTCTACCATATCCAGTGGAAGTTCCGCGACGAGGTGCGGCCTCGCTTCGGCGTCATGCGCGGCCGCGAATTCCTGATGAAGGATGCCTATTCCTTCGACCTCGACGAGGCAGGCGCGCGCGCCGCCTATAACCGCATGTTCGTCGCCTATCTCAGGACCTTCGATCGCCTCGGGCTGAAGGCGATCCCGATGCGCGCCGACACCGGGCCGATCGGCGGCGATCTGAGCCACGAATTCATCATCCTCGCCGAGACCGGCGAGAGCCAGGTCTTCTGCGACCGCGCATTCCTCGGCATGCAGGTGCCGGGCGCCGACACCGATTTCCGCGACGATGCCGCGCTCGCCGAAATCGTCTGCCAATGGACGACGCCCTATGCGGCGACCGACGAAATGCACGACGAGAAAAACTGGCAAAACGTTGCTGCCGCCGACCGGGTTTCGGCGCGCGGCATCGAGGTCGGCCACATCTTCTATTTCGGCACGAAATATTCTCAGCCGATGGGAGCGACCGTCACCGGTCCCGACGGCCGCGACCACGCCGTTCACATGGGTTCCTACGGCATCGGGCCGACGCGCCTTGTCGCTGCCATTATCGAAGCGTTTCACGACGACAACGGCATCAAATGGCCTGAAGCGGTCGCGCCCTTCGACGTCGGGCTGATCAACATGAAGCCCGGCGAGGCCGCGGTCGACGCGGCATGTGCAATGATCGAGCAAGGCCTGGAGAAAGCTGGCTTGGATGTGCTGTACGACGACAAGGACGAGCGCGCCGGAGCCAAGTTTGCCGCCATGGATCTGATCGGCTTGCCGTGGCAGGTGATTGTTGGGCCGCGCGGCCTTGCCGAGGGCAATGTCGAGATCAAATGCCGCGCTGACGGTGCCCGCGAGACGCTGTCGCCGCAGGCAGCCATCGACAGGCTGAGCCGTGGCGCAGGTCGCTGAAATCGCGATAGCCCCGCGCCAGGCGCGGCCGGCCGGCGCGTTCGCGCCTTTCGAATGGATGCTGGCGCTGCGCTATTTGCGCTCGCGCCGGCGCGAGGCGTTCATTTCGGTCATCGCCTCGATTTCCTTCATCGGCATCATGCTGGGCGTCGCCACATTGATCATCGTCATGGCGGTGATGAACGGCTTTCGCGCCGAATTGCTGAGCCGGATTCTCGGCATGAACGGCCATGTCATCGTCCAGCCGGTCGAATCGGAACTGACCGATTTCGATGAGGTCGCCAAGCGACTTTCGACAGTCGTCGGCGTCCGGCTGGCGGCGCCGCTGATTGAGGGTCAGGTCTTCGTCTCCGGTCGCGGCCAGGGTTCCGGCGCGCTCGTTCGCGGCATTCGCGAAGCCGATCTGAAGCAGATTACCGGCATCGCCAAAAATATCCGCCAGGGGACGCTCGAGGGGTTCGACCAGTCCGAGGGCATCGCCATCGGCGTCCGCATGGCGCAGAACCTCGGCCTGTCGGTCGGCGACCAGATGACCATGATCGCCCCACAAGGCGACGTCACCCCGTTCGGCACGACGCCGCGGGTCAAGTCCTATCCGGTCGTCGCGGTCTTCGAAATCGGCATGAGCGAATACGACACGACGATTGCGTACCTGCCGCTGTCGGAGGCACAGTTGTTCTTCAACTCCGAGGGCAAGGTCCACGCCATCGAACTCTACCTCGACGATCCCGACCGCGTCGATGCGATCCGCGAACAGATCGATACCGCCGTCAAGCGGCCGCATTTTCTCGTCGACTGGCGCCAGCGCAACACTTCGTTTTTCACCGCGCTACAGGTCGAGCGCAACGTCATGTTCATGATCCTGACGCTGATCATCCTGGTCGCCGCGCTCAACATCGTCTCGGGCCTCTTCATGATGGTCAAGGACAAGGGCAGGGACATTGCCATCCTGCGCACCATGGGTGCTTCGCGCGGCGCCATGCTGCGCGTTTTCATGATGACCGGCTCGGCCATCGGCGTCGCCGGCACGCTCGTCGGCGTTGCGCTTGGTGTCGTCGTCTGCCTGAAAATCCACTCCATCCAGAACGCCATCGACTGGCTCGTCGGCGGCCAGGTGTGGGATCCGACGGTTCGCTTCCTGTCCGAAATCCCGGCGCGCATGGACCCGGGCGAGACCATTGCCGTCATTGTCATGGCGTTGGCGCTGTCGTTCCTGGCGACCGTATTCCCGGCCTGGCGCGCCGCCCGCCTCGATCCGGTCGAGGCGCTGCGCTATGAATGAGGTGTTGCGCCTCAATGGCGTGCGCCGCGCCTACCTCGAAGGCCGCTCGCAATTGGTGGTGTTGCGCTCCGCCGACTTGGTGATCGCCGCCGGCGAGATGGTCGCACTGGTGGCGCCATCCGGTGCCGGCAAGTCGACGCTGCTGCACATCGCCGGCCTGCTCGAAAAGCCCGACGGCGGCGAAGTGATCATCGACGGAAAGCCGACGCGCAAGCTATCCGACGTGCGGCGAACCGCCTTGCGTCGCGATTTCATCGGCTTCGTCTACCAGTTCCATCACTTGCTGCCGGAATTTTCGGCATTGGAGAATTCTAGAGCTGCCGCAGATGATCGCCGGCGCTAGCCGCGCCGAAGCGCGCCGCCGCGCAGAGGAGCTGCTCGGCTACATGCGCATCGCGCCGCGGGCAAACCATCGGCCCGGCGAATTGTCGGGCGGCGAGCAACAGCGCGTCGCCATTGCGCGGGCCGTCGCCAACCGGCCGAAATTGCTCCTTGCCGACGAGCCCACCGGCAATCTCGATCCGACTACCGCCGCCGAGGTGTTCGCGACTCTGGAGAACCTGGTGCACCGATCCGGCCTCTCGGCGCTGATTGCTACCCACAATCACGAACTGGCCGGCCGCATGGACCGCTGCGTCACGATCGAGCATGGCGATGTGAGCGATTTGCACCTTGGCTCCGCAGCTTGAGAGTAGGGGCCACTTGACAACGATGGCAGAACAAATGTAGAACATTTGCAGTTCAAAACCGAAAACCTGCGGCAGAAATGTCCGATAAGGGGACTGGCAAATGCTCGTTTCGTTCAAAGACCTCGCATCACTGGCGGCATTGGCGCTGCTGATGACCACCTTGCTGACCTGGGCGGATATTCTCAAGAACATTTCATGAACGCGACGGCGCCGGCTCCGACGAGGGTCACGACAAAAGCTGGCGGCTGACCTTGTGGAACCCGGGGAACATGCCTTGCATCGGGTGCTTTGCACCGTCCATGATCGCAGCCGATTCCTATTGGAGCGGCAACGATGGCGGACCAACCGGCGGCGAGCGGCGCAAAGTCGGCCCGAGAGGGTGGTCGTGAGGGTCCCGGCTTCGTCCACCTGCATGTGCATTCAGCCTATTCGCTGCTCGAAGGCGCCATCAAGCTCACCAAGCTGGTTGAGCTGGCGGTCGCCGACGGCCAGCCGGCACTAGCTGTCACCGACCGCAACAATCTCTTCGGGGCATTGGAATTTTCCGAAAAGGCTGCCGAAAAGGGGCTGCAGCCGATCATTGGCGCGATGCTGCACGTCGATTTTTCCCAAGCCGCACCAAGCCCCGCACCTAACCCAGCGCCAGACGCGGCACCGCCCCACGGCGGGTTCGTGGTGCTGCTGGCCCAGGATGACCGCGGCTTTGCCAATCTGTCGCGCCTGGTTTCGGCCGCCCACCTCCAGGATGCCGGCGGCAACGGCCCAACGGTCGCTTTCGACGATCTGGCACGCCATGGCGACGGCCTGATCCTGTTGACCGGAGGGCCGCAAGGCCCGGTTGACGCTTTGCTCGCCGACGCCAAGGCCGAAGCAGCCCGCGCCTGCCTCGAACGGCTGAAGCAGAGTTTCGGCGACCGGCTTTATGTCGAAATCCAGCGTCACGGCGGTCGCCTGCCGCAGGAGGCGGGGCTGATCCGGCTCGCCTTCGATCTCGATCTGCCGCTCGTTGCTACCAATCAGCCGTATTTCGCCAAGCCCGACGATTTCGAAGCGCACGATGCGCTGATGTGCATTGCCGCCGGCCGCCTGCTGGCCGAGGACGACCGGCCGCGGCTGACGCCCGACCACTATTTCAAGTCTCGCGCCGAAATGGCGCTGTTGTTTGCCGATCTGACCGAGGCGCTCGCAAGCACCGTCGAGATTGCCCGGCGCTGCCATTTCCGAGTCAGGAAGGCGGCGCCGATCCTGCCGCGCTATCCGACCGCCCGCGCCGACATCGCCGACCCGTTCGAGGCCGAAGTCGCCGAACTGCGCGAACAGGCTCGCTATGGCCTGGCCGCCCGTCTTGAAATTTATGCGCCGGCGCCGGGCACCACCGAGCAACAATATCGCGAGCGTCTCGAGCACGAGCTCGGCATCATCGAGCAGATGCGTTTTCCCGGCTATTTCCTGATCGTTGCCGAATTCATCCAGTGGGCCAAGGCGCGCGGCATACCGGTCGGGCCGGGGCGCGGTTCCGGCGCCGGTTCGCTCGTCGCCTGGGCGCTGACCATCACCGACATCGACCCGATGCGCTTCTCGCTGCTGTTCGAGCGCTTCCTCACGCCAGAGCGCGTTTCGATGCCGGATTTCGATATCGACTTCTGCCAGGACCGGCGCGACGAAGTCATCCGCCACGTCCAGGAAAAATACGGCCGCGACAGGGTCGCCCAGATCATCACCTTCGGCACGTTGCAGGCTCGCGCCGTACTGCGCGACGTCGGCCGCGTTTTGGAAATGCCCTATGGCCAGGTCGATCGCCTCGCCAAGATGGTGCCGTCCAATCCCGCCAACCCGGTGACGCTGAAGCAGGCGATCGCCGACGAGCCGCGCTTGCAGGAAGCGGCAAAATCCGAGGAGATCGTCGCCCGCCTGTTCGACATCGCCCAGCGCCTCGAGGGCCTCTACCGTCACGCTTCGACGCATGCTGCCGGCATCGTCATCGCCGACCGGCCGCTGGAGGAACTGTCGCCGCTCTACCGCGACCCGCGATCCGACATGCCGGTGACGCAGTATTCGATGAAATGGGCGGAAGCCGCCGGCCTGGTCAAATTCGACTTTCTCGGCCTAAAGACGCTGACGGTGCTGCGCCGCGCCGTCGAACTGTGCGCCGAGCGTGGTCAGAATATCGACCTCGACAACCTGCCGCTGGACGATCCTTCGACCTACGAGATGCTGGCGCGCGGCGAGACGGTCGGCGTGTTCCAGCTGGAAAGCGCCGGCATGCGCAAGGCGCTGGTCGGCATGAAGCCCGACCGTTTCGAGGACATCATCGCGCTGGTGGCGCTGTACCGGCCAGGGCCGATGGACAACATCCCGGTCTACAACGCCCGCAAGAATGGCGAGGAGAAGCCGGACTACATCCACCCGGCAATCGAAAGCATCCTGCGCGAGACATACGGCATCATCATCTACCAGGAACAGGTGATGCAGATCGCCCAGATCCTGTCCGGCTATTCGCTCGGCGAAGCCGATCTCCTGCGCCGCGCCATGGGCAAGAAGATCCGCGAGGAGATGGCCCAGCAAAGGAAGCGCTTCGTTTCCGGCGCCGTCGCTCGCGGCCTGACCGAATTCAAGGCCAACGACATCTTCGACCTTCTCGCCCGCTTTGCCGACTACGGCTTCAACAAGAGCCACGCCGCCGCCTATGCGCTGGTTTCCTACCAGACCGCCTACATGAAGGCGCGCCATCCGGTCGAGTTTCTCGCCGCCTCGATGCAGCTCGACATCACCAACACCGACAAGCTTGCCGTCTTCCGCCAGGAGGCCCAGGCAACCGGCATCATCATTCGCCCGCCATCGGTGGCCGAAAGCGAGATCGGATTTTCCGTGGTCGACGGCCAGATTCGCTACGCGTTGGCCGCGATCAAGGGTGTCGGCGAGGGCGCCGTTGCCGAGATCGTCGAAGCCCGGCGCCAGGCCGGCGGATTCGCCAGCCTGACCGACTTCTGCACGCGTCTCGATGCCCGCGCGCTCAACCGGCGCACGCTCGAAAACCTGGTCTGCGCCGGTGCGCTCGATGGCTTTGGCCATTCGCGCGAGAGTCTGATCGCCGGCCTCGACCGCCTGCTCGGCCATGCCAGCCGTTCCGCCCAGGACCGCGACGCCGGCCAGGACGACATGTTCGCCGGCGTCGGCCGGTCGGTGGAAATTCGCCTGCCGGCGGCCGAAGCCTGGCCGCTGGCCGAACGCCTGCACCGCGAATTCCTCGCCGTCGGCTTCTACCTGTCCTCGCACCCGCTCGACGAGTATCGCGAACTCTTGAAGAAGATGCGGGTGCAATTGCACGGGGAGTTCGAAAAATCGGTCCGGGCCGGCGCCAGCGCCGGCAGGCTCGCGGGCACCGTTGTCGGCCGCCAGGAGCGCCGGACGCGCCAGGGCAAGAAGATGGGCATCCTGCAGCTCTCCGACCCATCCGGCCAGTACGAGGCGGTGATCTTCGAGGAAGGTCTGATCCGCTATCGCGAGCTGCTGGAACCCGGCCGCTCGGTGGTTTTCCTCGCCAACGCCGATCTGCGCCCCGAAGGCGTCTCGATCCGCATCCAGTCGGTCGAGCCGGTCGAGGAACTGGCATCGAGCCAGCGCCAGAATCTGCGCATTTTCCTGCGCGATGCCAAACCGGTCGAGACGCTGGCGCGACTGCTGGTGCCGACGGACAAAGCAACGGCCCGCTCGGCCGGCCAGGGCAGAGCGAGCTTCGTCCTGCTGCGCGACAGCGGCGAAATCGAAGTCCAACTTCCAAGCGACATTACGGTGACCCGCGACGCCGCCCGCGCCATCAAGGCTGTGCCGGGCGTGGTGGATGTGGAGGTGGTGTAATGGCAGAGCATAATTGCATTTTATGTCAGATTTGATATAATGATGACTTGGGCCGTCGAAACTCTCAACGCGAAGGTTGACGCGGAGCTCGACGCTCTTCCGGCAGATCAGATTGCCAGGTTCCTTCGAATTGGCGAACTGATCTCATCGCTAGGACTTGAACGCGTCCGCGAGCCGTATGTGAGGCATTTGGAAGGACCGCTGTGGGAAATTCGAGTAAAGGGCAGGGACGGTATCTCGCGCGCGCTGTATGTAGTGGCCAAGCCCATGCGTGTAGTTGTGGTGAGGATATTCGCTAAAAAGACGCAGAAGACACCGCGGCGCGAAATCGAGATCGCGCTCGAACGGGCAAAGGACATTGGATGACGACGCTGCATATGCTGAAGGCAAAACTGCTCGCACGCAAAAAAGTACGCGCCGAATACGATGCGCTGACCGAAGAATTCGCGATTGCCGAGGCGCTGATCCGCGCGCGCGCGGAGGCCGATATGACGCAGGAACAGGTCGCGACGAAAATGCAAACGTCCCAGTCCTATGTTGCGAAACTCGAAAGCGGCAAGGTAAGCCCATCGATGCGGGCTTTGCAAAGATACGCCAAGGCAACTGGCACGAGGCTAAAAATCAGCCTTGAACACGTGACAAGGCCGTAAAAGTCATTTTTCGCGCGGATTTTGACCGCCTGTTCTCCGCGCTTGTCAGCCCGCCCATTTTCGACTAATACCCCGCCCATTCCACACGCGGGATTTGCGTTTTTCGCCCCAGCCCCTGGGCCTTGCGGCCATGGCATTGCGAACAACGTTCCGGTGGTCGTCGTCTGACGGTCCATTGCCCGCGGAGGTTCAACCGGAAAAGGAACTACCCATATGGCGCTGCCAGATTTCACGCTGCGCCAGCTTCTCGAAGCTGGCTGTCATTTCGGTCACCAGACCCACCGCTGGAACCCGAAGATGGAACGTTACATCTTCGGCTCTCGCAACAACATCCACATCATCGATCTCGCCCAGACGGTGCCACTGCTGCACCAGGCGCTGAAGCAGATTTCCGATGTCGTCGCCGGTGGCGGCCGCCTGCTGTTGGTCGGCACCAAGCGCCAGGCTTCGCAGATCATCAAGGAAGCGGCGCAACGCTCCGCCCAATACTATGTCAATTCGCGCTGGCTCGGCGGAACGCTCACCAACTGGTCGACGATTTCCAATTCGATCAAGCGTTTGCGGTCGCTCGGCGAATTGCTCGACGGCCCGGAAGCCAACCAGCTGACCAAGAAAGAGCGACTGATGCTGACGCGCGAGCGCGACAAGCTCGAGCGCTCGCTCGGCGGCATCAAGGACATGGGCGGCACGCCCGATATCCTCTTCGTCGTCGACACCAACAAGGAACAGATCGCCGTGCAGGAAGCGCGTCGCCTGAAGATCCCGGTCGTCGCCATCCTCGATTCCAATTGCAATCCGGACGTCGTCGATTTCCCGATTCCCGGCAACGACGACGCGGCGCGCGCCATTGCGCTTTACTGCGAACTGGTTGCCAAGGCGGCTGTCGACGGCATCGCCCGCCAGCAGGGCTCCATGGGGGTCGACCTCGGCGCAGCCGAGGAGGCTCCGGCCGAGCCGGTGCTGGAGCAGGTGGAAGCGGGCGGCAACTCGGCCGCTGCGACCGAAGCCGCCGCAAGCTGACGCCTTTCCGACCCATATCGATCGGGCCGGCCGCGCGCGACATGTGCCGGCCGGCTTTTGGCTCCCATTCAAGGACAATGACATGACGATTACCGCCAATATGGTCAAGGAACTGCGCGACAAGACCGGGGCCGGCATGATGGATTGCAAGGCGGCGCTCAGCCAAGCCGCCGGCGACATGAATGCCGCAGTCGATTGGCTGCGCGCCAAGGGCATCGCCAAGGCAGAGAAGAAATCCGGCCGCGTCGCCGCCGAAGGGCTGGTCGCCGTAGCCGCCGATGGCAAGAGCGCGGCAATCGTCGAGGTCAATTCCGAAACCGATTTCGTCGCCCGCAACGACCAGTTCCAGGATATCGTGCGTCGCATCGCCGATACCGCGCTTGCGACCGATGGCAGTGTCGAGGCCGTTGCCTCCGCCAGGCTCAAGGGCGGTGACAAATCCGTGGCCGATACGCTAACCGACGCCATTGCCACCATCGGCGAGAACATGAATTTGCGCCGCACCGCCAAGTTGCAGGTCGGGCAGGGGGTTGTCGCCACTTATGTCCACAATGCCGCCGGCGATGGTCTCGGCAAGATCGGCGTTCTCGTCGGGCTGGAATTCGACGGGCAAGCCGGAGGCGCTGGCAGCGATCGGCAAGCAGGTCGCCATGCATATCGCCGCCACCAATCCGCTCGCCACCCGCGCCGATGACGTACCGGCGGACATTGTGGCGCGCGAACGCGCCATCTTTGCCGAGCAGGCGCGCGAATCCGGCAAGCCGGAAGCGATCATCGAAAAGATGGTCGACGGCCGGATGCGCAAATTTTTCGAGGAGAGCGTGCTGCTCTCGCAGGCATTCGTCCTCAACCCCGATCTCAGCGTCGAAAAGGCCCTGAAGGCGGCGGAAGCCGAGGTCGGCGCGCCGATCACGGTCAAGGGATTCGTGCGCATCGCCCTGGGCGAGGGCGTCGAGAAAACGGCGGAGTGATCGGAAGGGAGCAGGTTATTAAGGCAGTGAGGCAGTATCGTGATAAGGCCCGCTGCCCTGTTGCCATACTCGCCCTACTCCTTTACCTCGCCGCGCCCCTGTTGTATCGACGTTTGCCGCCGATTCACCGTCGGAAATCGGCGGGGATGCGGGCATGCGACGGACATGAACGAAAGAACCGACACCGACGAAAGGCCATATGCCGGCGCAACGGCTGATGCCCCGATCTACAAGCGCGTGCTGTTCAAGGTCTCGGGCGAGGCGCTGATGGCCGAATCGGGCTTCGGCATCGATCCGAAGGTCATCGGCCGCGTCGCCCGCGACATCAAGGCCGCCGTCGAAATGGGCGTCACCGTCGGCGTCGTCATCGGCGGCGGCAATATCTTTCGCGGCGTATCGCTGGCCAACCAGGGCGCCGACCGCGTCACCGCCGACCACATGGGCATGCTCGCCACCGTGATGAATGCGCTGTCGATGCGCATGGCCTTGAGCGAAATCGGCGTGCCGGCCGATCGTGCTCAACGCGCTCAACATGCCGCAAATCAGCGAATCGTTCTCGCAGCGTCGCCTCGAAGAACATCTCGCCGAGGGCAAGGTTGTCGTCTTCGCCGGCGGCACCGGAAATCCGTTTTTTTCGACTGATACCGCCGCCGCGCTGCGCGCTTCCGAAATGCGCTGCGACGCCTTGTTCAAGGGCACCCAGGTCGACGGCATCTACAGCGCCGATCCGCGCAAGGACCCGACCGCCACACGCTTCGATCGCCTGACCCATTCGCAGGTCCTCGAGCGCGGTCTTGCGGTGATGGATGCTGCCGCCGTGGCACTGGCGCGGGACGCCGGCATTCCCGTCATCGTGTTCTCGATCCACAACGAAGGCGAGTTCGCAAGAATATTGAAAGGCGAGGGGCGCTGCACTACCGTCAGCGGCTAATCCGCCGCTGCCGCACGGCGGCAATCGGGGAGGACCATCCGAAATGTCCGACACCGTAATCGACTTGAACGATCTTAAGCGCCGCATGGATGGCGCGCTCGCTTCGCTGAAGCACGACCTTTCCGGCTTGCGCACCGGCCGCGCTTCGGCCAGCGTCCTCGATCCGGTGATGGTCAAGGCTTACGGGCAGGACATGCCGATCAACCAGCTCGGAACGATCAACGTCCCGGAGCCGCGCATGATATCAGTGCAGGTCTGGGACAAATCGGTGGTCGGCGCGGTCGAACGCGCCATCCGCGATGCCAATCTCGGCCTCAATCCGATCGCCGACGGCACCAATCTGCGTATTCCCTTGCCCGAACTTAACGAGGAGCGGCGCAAGGAATTGGTAAAGGTCGCCCATCAATATGCCGAAAGCTGCCAGGGTCGCGGTCCGCCACGTGCGTCGCGACGGCATGGAGCATTTGAAAAAGGTCGAAAAAGACGGTCTGGCCGGCAAGGACGATGTGCATGCCCTGCACGATAAAGTGCAGAAACTGACCGACGAATTCATCGAGCAGGTCGACAAGACTCTGACGCAAAAAGAAAGCGAAATCATGCAGGTATGAGGCGCCGCCGCGCCGCATGCCGGATGGCCGCACAGGTCACGGAAACCTTCGAATGGGCGAACTCACGCAAATTCCCCGCCACGTCGCTATCATCATGGACGGCAACGGGCGCTGGGCCGAGCAACGCGGATTGCCGCGCGCCAGCGGCCACCGCCAGGGCGTCGAAACCGTACGCCGCGTTGTCCGCCGTGCCCGCGATTGCGGCATCGAATTCCTTACCCTGTTTTCGTTTTCGACCGAGAACTGGTCGCGGCCGAAAACCGAAATCGGCGAACTCTTCTTCTTGCTGAAAACCTATATCCGTCGCGACCTGGCCGAGTTGCATCAGGCCAATGTGCGCCTGCGGCTGATCGGCGAACGTTCCGGCATTCCCGCCGACATCCTTATCGTTGCTGATCGAGGCCGAGCGTTTGACGCAGCGGCAATACCGGCCAGAACCTGGTGATTGCCTTCAACTACGGTTCGCGCCACGAGATCGCCGCAGCGGCCCGCTCGCTCGCACAACTCGCCGCCGCAGGCAAAATCGATCCGCAGGCAATCGATGCCGATGCGCTCGGAAAGCCATCTCGATACCGTCGGCATCCCCGATCCCGACCTGATCATCCGCACCAGCGGCGAGCAGCGGATTTCCAATTTCCTGCTCTGGCAGGCCGCCTATTCCGAGTTCTTGTTCGTCGACAAGCTCTGGCCGGATTTCGGCCCCGACGATTTTGTCGCGGCAATCGACGCCTTTGCGCTGCGCAAGCGCCGATTCGGCGGCCTGGGCGTCCCACAGGACGCCCGGAGCACCGGTTCTTGAACGTCTTGCGGTCAGGCAAAAATGTGTCCGAACTTGCGCTCCGGGTGATTTCGGCGCTGGTGCTCGCTGCTATCGCGCTGGCGCTTCTGTATGTCGGCGGCATCGGCTTCGCCATTCTGTGCGCGGTCGGCGCGCTCCTGATATTGCTGGAATTCCGCACCATTATTCTATTGCGCCTGTCGCGCGAACTGGCATGGGCAATGCTGGCATTCCTCGTACTGGCGATCGCGCTATGGTTTGGCGCCGGCCCGGACCACGCCTTCGCCGCGCTCGCCGGCGGCGTAGTTGATTTTGGCCTTGTGGGAAATCATCGTTTCGCGCTCGGCCTGGGCTGCGACCGGCCTTGCCTATTCCGGCTTGCCGTTTCTCGCGCTCGTGCTGCTTCGCGACGAAAGCTTCGCCGGGGCGATGGTGGTGTTGCTCGTTTTTGCGGTCTCCTGGGGCGCCGACATACTCGCCTATTTCGCCGGCCGGACCTTTGGCGGTCCGAAGCTTGCCCCCAGGATCAGTCCGAAAAAAACCTGGTCCGGCTTTTTTGGCGGCATTGCCGGATCGCTCATTCTTTGCGCCGGCGTCGCACTGGTGTTCGACCTGGCATTCGGGATCGGCCTTGCCATTGCTGATCATAATCGCGTCGGTCGGCAATCAGGTCGGCGATCTCTTCGAATCGTGGATCAAGCGGCATTTTGCGGTCAAGGATTCCGGCGCGATCATTCCCGGCCATGGCGGAGTGATGGATCGTCTCGACGGTCTGGTGTTTGTCGCGGTCGCGGTCTGGCTGATCGGCGTGGCAGCCGGCGGCCAGGCCCTGCAGCCGGGTTCGGCCGCCGTCGCCTTCGCCTCGCGCTTCCTTGGCGCCTGAATGCCCAATCTCTTATGCGCGGTTTGCGCCATGGTCCGGTCGCAATTGCGGAAATAACAGGGCTGCCGCCGCATTTCGCCGCCGCGACAGTCGCGCCGGCGGCGCGGTTTCGGCTAGAAAGAAAGCATGTCGATCCTGTCGCAAATTCCCGGAGCCGGGCTGTTTTCATATCTCATCCCGTTTCTTTTCGTCTTGACGGTCGTCGTGTTCTTCCACGAGCTCGGCCACTTTCTGGTTGCGCGCTGGAACGGCGTGCGCGTCGAATCGTTTTCGATCGGCTTCGGCCCGGAATTGTGGGGACGGACCGACCGCCACGGCACGCGATGGAAACTGTCGGCGATTCCGCTCGGCGGCTATGTCCGCTTCTTCGGCGACGCCAACGAGGCATCGGCGCCGGACCCGGCAGCGCATGGCACGCCATGAGCGAAGCGGAGCGCGCCGTGAGCTTTCCCCACAAGCGTGTCGGCCAGCGTGCCGCGATTGTCGTCGCCGGGCCGTTGGCGAATTTCCTTTTGGCAATCGTCATCTTCGCCGTCACGTTCATGACCTATGGCCGCGCCGTCACCGACCCGGTGATCAGCCAGGTGCAGCCCGGAAGCGCCGCGGAAGTCGCCGGTTTTGAGAAGGGCGACGTCGTCCGCTTCGTCGATCGCACCAGAATTGAATTGTTCACGGATATTCCGCGCCTCGTGGCGCCCAATCCCGAGCGGATGATGACGTTCGTCGTCGAGCGAAACGGCAATCTGCGCGAAATCACCGTCGTGCCGCGCCGCGAAATGCGCACCGACCGGTTCGGCAACAAGCAGGAAATCGGCATCGTCGGGCTGGTCAACGACAGCAAGGATGCCAATTTCCGTGTCGTCCGCTCGGCTCCGCCGGAAGCCATCAAGCTGGCGGTCGGCGAAACATGGTTCATCGTCGAACGGACAATGGGCGTGCTGGCTCGATGTCGTCACCGGCCGCCAGACGCCCGGACAACTTGGCGGGCCGATTCGGATTGCGAAGGTTTCCGGCGATGTCGCCACGCTCGGCTTTGGCGCCCTCGTCAACCTGACCGCGCTTCTGTCTGTCAGCATCGGCCTGCTCAATCTGTTCCCGATCCCGTTGCTCGATGGCGGACACCTTCTGTTCTATGCGGCCGAGGCGATTCGCGGCAGACCGCTCAGCGAACGTGTTCAGGAAGTGGGATTTCGCCTTGGCCTTGCCATCGTGCTCTCATTGATGGTGTTGGCGACCTGGAACGACGTGACGCAACTGTTTTTCTGAATTGCCGGGTTTCAGCCGCCAAATCGCCGGTTTTGACCGCGATTTCTGCGCGGCGAAAAGCAGGCGTTAACCACATTTGTTGATTGCGATGGCCAATCTGCAACATATTGAGACAATGATGGAAACCTTGGGCACATGGCATTGCGTGGCCTTCGAATTTTTGTAAAGACTCCGTTAATGAAGCGGAAATCCCGCCATCTTGGCGGAACCGCTTGCTTGGGAATGGGGCGGAATGGGCTAGGCATAGCGAACCGCGCGCGTGAATTGGCGGAATTTGGCGTGCGGCAAAAGAACAAAAGACAGATTCGGGATCGGGCGACAAACGCACCGCCTCCGGCAAGCGGACAAGTGGCACGCGTGTTGAAAACAACGAGGAAAATTGCCGTCGGCCTTTGGCTCGCGCTTGCGCCAGCATGCCTGTTTTTTGCCTTGCAGGTACCATTTGCTACCCCGGCCGCGGCTGCCGTGGTGTCGCGCATTGAGGTCCGCGGCAACGCCCGTCTCGACGATCAGACGATCATTTCCTATCTGTCGATCCGAGCCGGCAAACCGTTCAACAATCAGGACATCGACGATTCGGTGAAGGCGCTTTACGCGACAGGGTTCTTCGCCGACGTATCGATCTATACCTCCGGCTCGGCCCTCGTCGTCGAAGTCGACGAAAGCGGCATCGTCAATCAGGTGTTTTTCGAGGGCAACAAGCGCCTGAAGGACGCGGCGTTGAGCGCTGCCATCCAGACCGCTTCGCGCTCGACATATTCGGAGGAAAAAATCGCCTCTGATGTCGACCGCATCCTCGAAGCCTATTCGCGCGTCGGCCGCAAGGATGCGCATGTCACCTACGAGATCGTTCCGCTCGCCAACAAGCGCGTCAATGTCATTTTCCGAATCAATGAAGGCGACAAGACCAAGATCCGCTCGATCAATTTCGTCGGCAACGTCGCTTTCGGGCAGGCACGCCTGCGTTCGGTGCTGGAGACCAAGCAAACCAACTGGTTCAGTTGGCTGAACAACGACGACATTCTCGATCCCGACCGCTTGCGCTCCGACGAGGAACGGCTGCGCCAGTTCTACTACAACAATGGCTATGCCGATTTCCAGGTCATTTCCAGCGACGTCAATTTTGACTCCGACGCCAATATCTATGTCGTCACCTTTACCGTCGACGAGGGCAGCCGCTACAGCTTCGGCAACGTGACGATCGAAAGCTCGATCTCGGAAGTCAATGCCGACAGCCTCTACCCGCTGGTCGAAACCCATTCCGGCAAGCACTACAGTTCGCGCAAAGTCGAGGACTCGATCGTTGCGCTGACCCAGGCGATCGCGGAACGCGGCTTTGCCTTCGTGCAGGTGACGCCGCGCGGCAACCGCAATTTCGAGAACGGCACCATCGACGTCGTCTACCAGATAGACCAGGGTCCGCGGATTTACGTCCAGCAGATCAACATCATCGGCAACGATCGTACCCGCGATTATGTCATCCGCCGCGAATTCGAAATCTCCGAAGGCGACCCCTTGAATCAGGTGCTGATCCAAAAATCGAAACGGCGCCTTGAGGCTCTCGGGTTTTTCGACCGTGTCGAGATCACCACGCGCCAGGGCGATGCACCCGATCGCGCCATCATCACCGTGCATGTCGTCGACAAGGCGACCGGCGAATTTTCAATCGGCGGCGGCTATTCCACCTCGAGCGGCCCGCTCGGCGAAATCTCGTTTTCGGAAAAGAACTTCCTCGGCCGTGGCCAGTATGTGAAGATCGCCGGTGGTTTCGGCACCGACGAACGCAGCTTCACCTTCAGTTTCACCGAGCCTTATTTCCTCGGTTATCGCATGGCGGCCGGTTTCGACATCGTGTCCACGATCACGGATTCGAACAGCAACCGCTCCTATGGTACCCGGTCGATCGGAGGCACTGTGCGCCTCGGCATCCCCATTAGCGAAAAACTGTCATCCCAAGCCTATTACACGATCAACTCGACCAGCACGACGATTACCGGCAGCTTGCTCGACGTGCCTCCTGGCTCGGGCGGGGGCAATGCGGACGGAGTGCAGGGAAATGCGGCAGGCGAACTCTCGGCCGCGCTGGCGCCGCCGTTTGCGCCGACCGACTGGCTGAAGTCCGGCTTCGGCTACACCCTGACTTATAATGACCTCGACAATCCGCGCGACCCACGCGACGGCGTCTATCTGAATCTCCGCCAGGAAGCGTTCGGTGCCGGCGGCGACGCGCAATTTCTCCGCACGGAAGGCACGGCGTCGATGTTCGTGCCGTTGTCCGAGGAGGTCGATATCGTCGGCATGCTGCGGGCCCGCGGCGGTGCCAACGTGGCTTTCGGTGGCAGTAGCGGCTATCGCGCGCTCGACAATTTCTTCCAGGGCAGCCGCCAGATCTCGCGGTTTCGAATCCTATGGCTTTGGCCCGCGCGATCCAGTGACCGGTGACGCGCTCGGCGGCCAGTACTATTGGAACAGCACCGCGGAAGTTACGTTCCCGTTCCCGTTCCTGCCGGATTTGCTTGGAATTCGCGGCGGCCTGTTTGCCGATGCCGGTCAGCTGTGGGGGCTCGATTTCGGCCAGTCGCGCGGCGATCCTGGCGAACAATCCCGCTGCCAGCGCAAATCAGCTTGACGACAACACGCTGCGCGCGTCGGTCGGCGCTTCCCTGATCTGGGCGTCGCCGTTCGGCCCATTGCGCTTCGATTACGCCTTCCCGATCTCGAAGGCGGCCTGGGATCGCACCCGCGAGTTCAATTTCGGCATTTCCACGAACTTCTAGTGTCGCGATTGCCAAGCCCGGTGCAGGCCCCGCCGGCATCTTCGTGCCGGCGTTGGAATTCGCGCCGGATTTGCTATTGGTAGTTCGCGCCCGGCGATGCCGCCGACTTGAGCGAAAGTCCGCATGACAGTTCCCAGCTTCATTACCGTTTCGCCGCAGCGCCTGTCGCAGATTGCGGCCCATTGCGGTGCGACCATTCGCAATGGCGAGGGCGATCCCGTAATTGCCGCCGCCGGCCCGATCGAAGCGGCGCCTGCCAACGGAATTTCGTTTCTCGACAATCCGAAATACCTGAAATTTGCGGCCTCGACGGCAGCGACAGCCCTGTTTACCAGCGAGAAATTCGCCGCGCGGATTTCGCCGAAGGTGACAATCCTCCAACACAACGCGCCGTATCAGGCCTACGCCGCCGCGCTGGCGTTGCTCTACCCGACCGCCATGCGGCCGGAGCCGGCAACCGGGGAAACCGGGATTTCGCCAGCCGCCCATATCGCGCCGGACGCCAGGATCGAGGACGGCGTCATCATCGAGGCCGGCGCCGTCATCGGTCGTGGCGCCGCAATCGGACGCGGCGCGCGCATCCTCGCCAATGCCGTCATCGGCGCCGGCGTCCAGATCGGCCGCAATTCGACCATTGGCCTCGCCGTGACGGTCCAGCACGCTTTTATCGGCGACGGCGTCATCCTCCATCCCGGCGTTCGCATCGGCCAGGACGGTTTTGGTTTCGCCATGGGGCCGCGCGGCCACGCCAAGATACCCCAGGTCGGCCGCGTCATCATTCAGGACAACGTCGAGGTGGGCGCCAATTCGACGATCGACCGCGGCGCCAATCGCGACACGGTCATCGGCGAAGGCACCAAAATCGACAACCTGGTCCAGATCGGCCATAACGTCGTCATCGGCCGACATTGCGTTATTATCGGCCTTGCGGGCATTGCCGGCAGCGCCACGCTCGGCGATTTCGTCGTCGTCGCCGGTCAAGCCGGCATTGTCGGCCATCATCATATCGGCGACGGCGCCCAGATTGGTGGCGGCTCCGGCGTCAAGATGGACGTGGCGCCCGGCGAAAAGGTCATCGGCTATCCGGCGGTGCCAGTGCGCGATTGGCTGCGCATGAACAGGGCCGTGCGTGCGTTGGTGCGAGGTACCAAAATCGGGGGCGAAGAACCGGAATGACCGGACAAACCACGCTCGACATCATTCAGATCGGCGAACTGTTCCGTTTGCTTCCCCACCGCTATCCGTTTCTGCTGATCGACCGCATCGTCGACATGGACGGTGACGAGCGCGCTACCGGAATCAAGAACGTCACCGTCAACGAACCGCATTTCAACGGCCATTTCCCAGGCCAGCCGATCATGCCGGGGGTACTGATCGTCGAAGCCATGGCCCAGACTTGCGGCGCCATCGTCGCCCGCCGCTACTCGGCCGGCAAACGCAAGCTCGTCTATTTCATGACCATTGACACATGCAAATTCCGCCGCCCGGTGATTCCCGGCGACGTTCTCGAACTCAAGGTCGAAAAACTGAAGCAGCGCGGCAACATTTTCCGCTACGCCTGCCATGCCTTCGTCGGTGCGGAACGGGCTGCTGAAGCCATCATCAGCGCGATGATGGTCGACCCCTCGGAGCCTTCCTAAATGGCGTGCAATATCCATCCGAGCGCCGTCGTCGAAGACGGCGCGGTTCTTGGCGACGGTGTCGAGGTTGGACCGTTTTGCCAGGTTGGCGCAAACGTCCGGTTGGGCGACGGAGTCCGCCTGATTTCGCATGCCGTCGTCGCCGGCCACACGACAATCGGCGTGCGCACGCGCATATTTCCGTTTGCCTCGATCGGCCACGAGCCGCAGGATCTGAAATATCGCGGCGAGCAGACGACTCTGAAGATCGGCACCGACTGCATCATTCGCGAAGGCGTGACGATGAATCCCGGCACGGCGGGCGACCGAGGCGAAACGATTGTCGGCGATCGGTGCGCATTTCTTGCCAATTCGCACGTCGCCCATGACTGCATCGTCGGCAGCAACGTCATTCTTTCCAACAACGTCATGATCGCCGGGCACGTGACCCTCGGCGATTTCGTCATTGTCGGCGGCGGCGCGGCGGTGATCCAGTTCGCCCGCGTGGGCGCCCATTCCTTCGTCGGCGGCATGTCCGGGATCGAAAACGACCTCATTCCCTATGGCATGGCATTCGGCAACCGCGCCCACCTTTCCGGCCTGAATATTGTCGGCTTGCAGCGGCGCGGCTTCTCGCGGGAAGATATCCATACGTTGCGTCGCGCGTACAGGCTGTTGTTTGCCGACGAAGGCAGCCTGCGCGAACGCATGGAGGACGTGGCCGAGGAATTTGACCAACATGCCGCCGTCCACGAAATCCTCGACTTCATCCGCCAGGGCGGCAAGCGTGCACTTTGCACACCGCAGCGCGACAGCGGCGAGGGCTAGGTCGCCATGCCGGCCGCAGGCGCTGATCACGTTATCGGCGGCGCGCCGGTCGGCCGACCGCCCGATCTCGCCATCATCTGCGGCTACGGCCGGTTCCCCGTCGAGGTCGCCCGACAGGCCGCCGCGGCCGGCCGTCGGCCGTTCCTCATCGGCATACTCGGCGAGGCCGGCGACGAAATTCGCGCTTTCCCGCATGAATACCTCGCCTGGGGCCAGCTTGGCAGATTGTTTCATCGCCTCGGGGAACTCGGCATTCGCCAAGTGGCGTTTGCCGGCGGCATCCATAAGCGCCCTGACATCGCGAGCCTCAAGCTCGACTGGGGCGCGGTCAAGGCGTTGCCGCAGGCGCTGGCCTTCATGTTCGGTGGCGACAACACCGTCCTGTCAGGCACGATCAAGCTTTTCGAATCGCGCGGCGTTGAAATCGTCGGAGCCCACCAGATTGCGCCGCTGCTGCTGGCGCCTGCCGGCCGCATTGGCCGCCTGGCCGCCGGCCGCAAGGATCTCGATGGCATTCGCCAGGCCTATCTGGCCTGCAAGGCGCTCGGCGCTTTCGACATCGGCCAGGCGGCGGTGGCCGAGGGTGGCCGCGTCGTCGCTGTCGAGGGACTGGAGGGGACGGACGAAATGCTTTCCCGCATCGCCAGCCTGCGCGCCGATGGGCGGTTATCGGCCAAGGGCAGTCACGGCGTGTTAGTCAAGGCGATGAAGCCCGGCCAGGATATGCGTGCCGATCTGCCGGCCATCGGCCCGAAGACTATCGAAAACGCAATTCGTGCCGGACTGATCGGCATTGCCATCGAGTCGGGCCGGTCAGTGATTCTGGAGCGCGACGCGACGATTGCAGCCGCCAATCGCGCCAAGGTGTTTGTCTATGGCATCCGGCCCGACGAATTCGCCTGATCCGGCGGCAGCCGGCCCTCTGGTCTATATCGTCGTCGGCGAAGAATCCGGCGACGCGCTCGGTGCCGAACTGGTCTCGGCGCTGCGCCAGCTTGCGCCAGGCGCCCGTTTTGCCGGCCTTGCCGGCCCGCGCATGCAGGCGCTTGGCCTTTCGAGCCTGTTCGATATCCATGACATTGCGGTCATGGGATTGGCGGCCGTGGTCGCCCGGCTGCCGACTTTGCTTGCCCGCATTCGCCGGGTCGCCGACGATATCATCGCGACGCGCCCCGACATTCTCGTTTTGATTGACACGCCCGAATTCAGCCAGCGCGTCGCCAGGCGCGTGCGCGCAGGCGCTTCGAATATCCCGATCGTCAAATATGTCTGCCCAAGCATCTGGGCCTGGCGGCCGGGTAGGGCGCGCGTGCTGGCGCGCTGCGTCGACCACATTTTGGCGATTCTGCCGTTCGAGCCGGCGCTGCTGGCCGAACTGGGCGGCCCGCCGGCAACCTATGTCGGCCACCCGGCGGCGGGCCTGATCGGCAGAATTGCTCCGCGTCCCGTTCCGGCAAAGGAGCCTATAGTGCTGGTGTTGCCAGGGTCGCGCCGCTCGGTGGTGCGAACGCTGATGCCGGACATCCGCCGCTCGCTCGACATCTTCTTTGCGCGTGGCAATCGTGCTCGCATCGTCCTTCCGACCGTAGCGCGGCTCGAGCCGGAAATCCGCCATCTGGTGGCAGACTGGACCGTTCAACCGCAAATCCTCGTCGGCGAGGCAGCCAAGCGACAGGCCTTCCGCGATGCCGACGTTGCGCTCGCGGCATCGGGCACCGTGCTGTTGGAACTGGCGCTCCATAAAGTGCCGACAATTTCGATCTACCGGCTCGACTGGCTGATGCACCTTTTCCGCGGGCTCATCACGGGATGGACGGCGGCGCTTCCGAATCTGATTACGGATTCGACCTTCCTGCCGGAGAAGGTCGGCGACATGATCCGACCGGGCTGGCTGGCACGCGCGATCGAGGAATTGGCGCAAGCGGGTCCGGCGAGGGACGCTCAGTTACAGGGGTTCGAGCGCATGGCCGCGGCCATGCGGCTCGAAGAAGCTCCGGGCATCATGGCGGCGCGGGCGATCCTCGAGGTGATGGATGAAAAGCGCGACAAATCCGATGTTTTCAAGGGAAGGAGCCTGCAATGACGAGGTGGGGTATTCTTGCGGCGCTTTTTCCGGCGGCAGCACTCATCGCTGCCGCGCTGCCGGCCCGGGCAATCGACATTCACAATTGCACGCCGGACAAAATCCGGCTCGAATTCTACAACGAAAGCGACCGGATCGAACTGCTTTACAAGAAGCGCATCGACGTCGCGCCCGGCCAAACCGCGGCGAAAGTTACGATCCCCGGATTCGGCACCCACAAGGTCAAGACGTTTGATGTCAGCGCCGGCAACCGGCACCTGGCGACATACCGGGCGATCGACGGTACCGCCTCTTATGTGCTGTACGTCGATCCGAACGGATTGATCGCCATGACAACCGGCGGTGGCTGCTGACCACCACGCTGCGACCTACGGACGCTTTTCAATGTTTACGTATTCGCGGCGCTTTTCGCCTGTGTAGATTTGTCGCGGCCGGCCGATGCGCTGGCGCGGATCCTCGATCATCTCCTTCCACTGCGCGATCCAGCCGACGGTGCGCGCCACGGCGAACAGGACGGTGAACATCGTGGTCGGGAAACCAAGCGCCTTGAGCGTGATGCCGGAGTAGAAATCGATATTCGGGTAAAGCTTCTTTTCGATGAAATATTCGTCGTGTAGCGCGATCTTCTCAAGCGCCAAGGCGACTTCAAGCTGCGGGTCGTTCTTGATCCCGAGCGCGGTGAGCACCTCATGGCAAGTGCGTTGCATGATCTTGGCGCGCGGATCGTAGTGCTTGTAGACGCGGTGGCCGAAACCCATCAGGCGGAACGGGTCGTCCTTGTCCTTGGCTCGGGCAATGAATTCCGGGATGCGGTCGACCGTGCCGATCTCGCCCAACATGTTGAGCGCGGCCTCGTTGGCGCCGCCATGCGCCGGACCCCACAGGCAGGCGATGCCGGCAGCGATGCAGGCGAAGGGATTGGCCCCCGACGATCCGGCGAGCCGCACGGTCGAAGTCGAGGCGTTCTGCTCGTGATCGGCATGCAGAATGAATATGCGGTCCATCGCCCGCGACAGAATCGGGTTTACGACAAAATCCTCGCATGGAACCGCAAAGCACATGCGCAGGAAATTCGACGGGTAGTCGAGATGATTTAGCGGATAGATGAAAGGCTGGCCGATCGAATATTTATAGGCCATCGCCGCGATCGTTGGCATCTTGGCGATCATGCGGATCGAGGCAACCATGCGCTGGTGCGGGTCGGAAATGTCGATCGAGTCGTGATAGAAGGCCGACAGCGCCCCGACGACGCCGCACATCACCGCCATCGGATGCGCATCGCGCCGGAAGCCGCGATAAAGGTACTGCATTTGATCGTGCACCATCGTGTGGCGATTGACACGATAGTGGAAGTCATCGCTTTCGGCCTTGTTCGGCAGTTCGCCGTAGAGCAGCAGGTAGCAGGTCTCGAGAAAATCGCCATGCTCGGCAAGCTGCTCAATCGGGTAGCCACGATGCAGCAGGATGCCCTTGTCGCCGTCGATGAAGGTGATCTCGGATTCGCAGGAGGCCGTCGACGTATAGCCCGGATCGTAGGTGAACAGGTCGGCTTGCGTATAAAGCGTCGAGATGTCGACCACATCCGGCCCGAGCGTGCCCGAAAGCACCGGGAAATCCCAGTTCTTGTTGCCGACCGTCAGGCGCGCCGTCTTTTCCGGCATCGCCGCCGCGGCCTTGGCGCCTCCTTTTTTCTTGTCGCCAGCGTCAATCGTTTGCATCGATCCCATGCCTCTTCTGCCACGAAGCCAACGGCTCCGGCGCTCTCGATTGTGCATTGCAATATCAATGCTCGCAATTGCGAAAAATTATCGCATTTGCCGTGTTATCACAAGGCCGACGCCTGCTCGCGGAAGCGCCCCACCACAAGCCCAAGCTCTAATCTAGCGCAAGATCGCCCCCGGTCGATATGCCACGTTTGGCGGGTATACGGTACCCGACCGCGTCGCCGATCCGCGCCAACGTTTCTTGCCTGCCGAGCACCGCCATCATATCGAACACCGGCGGCGAAACCGTCCGGCCGGTGAGGGCGGCGCGCAGCGGCTGCGCGACGGCGCCGAGCTTCATCTCGTGCGCTTCGGCATAGCCGCGCACCGCCGCTTCCAGCGCCGGCACCGTCCATTCGCCGTCCTGAAAAGTCTGCAGGAGTTGGCGCAGGATTTCGAGCGATGGCCCGGCAAGGAATTTCTGTGCCGCCGCATCGGCCACTAGCGGCCGCTCGGCGAACAGGAAAGCGGCGTTGTCCAGCAGCTCGACCAGCGTTTTGGCCCGCTCCTTCATCGCTGGCATCAGCGCCAGCAATTGCGCCCGGCGCGTATCATCCAGCCGGTCACCAAAGCGGACGCCGTTTTCCAGCCAGGGCAGGGTGGCGACGATGCGTTCGAGCAGTTCGGCATCGCCGGTGGCGCGAATGTAATGGCCGTTCAGGCTCGCCAGCTTTGCGATATCGAAGCGCGACGCGCCCTTGTTGACGTCGTCGATGTCGAACCACTCGATCATTTGCGCCGTCGACATGATCTCGTCGTCGCCGTGCGACCAGCCGAGGCGCACGAGGTAGTTGCGCAGCGCTTCCGGCAGATAGCCCATGGCGCGGTAGGCTTCCGCCCCGAGTGCGCCGTGACGCTTCGACAGCTTTGCGCCGTCCGGACCGTGGATCAGCGGGATGTGCGCCATCACCGGCACGTTCCAGCCCATCGCGGCGTAGATCAGCGTCTGGCGCCCGGCATTGGTCAGGTGGTCGTCGCCGCGGATGATGTGGGTGATGCCCATGTCGTGGTCGTCGACGACGACGGCGTGCATGTAGGTCGGCGTGCCATCAGAACGCAGCAGGATGAAGTCGTCGAGGTCCTTGTTGGGAAATCGCACTTCGCCCTGGACGCGGTCGGCAACGACAGTCTCGCCTTCTTGTGGCGCCTTGATACGGATGACGCCCTTTAGCCCCTTCGGCGCCTCGGCCGGATCGCGGTCGCGCCAGCGCCCGTCGTAGCGCGGCGGCCGGCCTTCGGCCTTGGCCCTGGCACGCATTTCCTCCAGTTCCTGTTGCGTCGCGTAGCAGTAGTAAGCCGCGCCCCGTGCCACGAGTTCTTCCGCGACTTCGCGATGGCGCGCCGCGCGGGAAAATTGCGAGATCGGTTCGCCGTGCCAGTTGATGCCGAGCCAGGAAAGGCCGTCGAGGATTGCGTCGACCGCGGCCTGGGTCGAGCGCTCACGATCGGTATCCTCGATGCGGAGCAGCATCCTGCCGCCATGCCGGCGCGCGTAGAGCCAGTTGAACAACGCCGTGCGCGCGCCGCCGATGTGCAGGAACCCGGTCGGCGAGGGCGCAAAGCGGGTAACGATCTGGGATTCCGAGGGCATGGCTTTCGGCGCGAATGTGTGGCGGTGGCTGCGCCCGCGAACCAGGTCGGCCGCGAGCTTGGATTTGGCGAAGGCGGTGATGTAGCATAGCTCCTGCCACTGCCGCGACCCATTCCATTCCGGTTTTGAACACCCGAATAAATAAAGCTCAGACGCCGAGAGGTATTCATGGACATTCTTTTCATCGGCGGCACCGGGCAGATCTCGCTGCGCTGCGTCGAACAGGCGGCGCGGCTCGGGCACAAAGTGACGGTCCTCAATCGCGGTGCGACCTCCGTTCCGCTGCCGGCCGGCGTCGAAACAATCGTCGGCGACACCGAGGCGAGCGCACCTTATGAGCATCTCGGCGATCGCCGTTTCGATGTGGTGTGCCAGTTCCGCGCCTACAGGCCGAAACAGGTCGAAAAAGATATCGAGACCTTTGCCGGAAAGGCCGGCCAATATGTCTTCATTTCCTCGGCCTCGGTGTATGAAAAGCCGGCGCGAGCTTCCGTGATCACGGAAAAAACGCCGGCGGTGAACCCGTACTGGCGCTATTCCCAGGAAAAGATCGCTTGCGAAAATCTCATCCGCCAAAGCCGCGGCCTGGCTTGGACCATCGTCCGCCCGAGCCACACCGTGCGCACAGGCCTTCCCGCCCAGGTCGCTGACGGAGACACGCTTGGCCGCCGTCTCATGGCAGGCAAGCCGATCATCGTTGCCGGCGATGGCACGTCGCTGTGGACATTGACCCGCCCCGCCGATTTCGCAGTGCCGTTCGTGGCGCTTTTCGGCAAGGAAAAGGCGCTCGACGAAACCTTCCATATCACCCAACATCTCAACGCCTATACCTGGGACATCATCTACAGGGCGCTCGCCCGCGGCCTAGGCGTTGAGGCAGACATCGTTCACGTCCCGACCGACACGCTCGCCAAGTACGATCCCGACTGGGTCGGTCCGCTGCACGGCGACAAATCGTGGTCGGCCCTGTTCGACAATGAAAAGGTCATGTCGGTGGCAGGCGCGTTTTCGTGCGAGACCGATGTCGATGCGGTCGTGGCCGAATCCGTCGCCAATTTCCGAAACAGCGCCGCCAGTGCGGCCGTCGATTCGAACGCGGTCGACGCGCTCATGGATCGCATCGCTGTGGAGCAGCGCAAGCTGGGAAATTAGGCGCCGTGCGGTTGGCACTGCGAATCCCGAGACCCGGATCACCCGCCAGCTGTCAATCGGTGCCTTTCAATCGACGGATGTTGATGTAGCATAGCTCCTGTCACTGGCAAGCCGGCCTCAGACCGGCGTTGGCGTCCGCCGGCCGCACGCCGGCTAACACGATTGACCCACGCGCATCCGCGGCTGGAGGCCGATCGGCAGTGACGTCCAATTCCGAAAAGATGCCCCAGCTTCCACGATCCGCGGCCAACTCCGAGGTTCGCACGCGACCGGCGCCGGCCGTCCCCCCGGAAAATCCGCCGCGCCGTTCCCTGGTCCCTTCGCCGCTGCAGCGGCTCATCGTTGCGCCCACCGCGCTCGCGCGCCTGCTTTGCGCCTGCAATGGCGCGGCGCCGACGTGCGCGACTGGTTCGCGGCGACCCTGGCTGAAGAGCGCGACACCGGCACGCGCTATCATCTCGCCCCGGGGTTTCTGGCGCTCGGCGTCGCCACATATTTCTCGCTTCACAACGAGCCGCTCGCTTGGGTCGTTGCCGCCGTCGCACTGGCACTAGCCGTCGCAGCCCTGCAATTTCGCGTCCACGGCGCTGGCCATTTCCTCGTCGTCGCCGCGGCTCTGTTTTTTGCCGGCATGACGGCGGCCCAATGGCGCACTGCCCGCGTTGCCGCGCCGATGATCGTCACGCCCGTTACCGCCGAAATCTCCGGCCGCGTCATTGCCGTCGATCGCAGCCGCAATGGCGCGCCGCGCTACCTGCTTCGCCCGCTGGCAATCGCGGGACTTGCCGCCGGCAGCCTGCCGCGCCTCGTGCGCATCGGCGCGCCGCGCGGTAGTGACGCATTTTCGGTCGGCGACACGATTTCCGGCCGTGCCCGCATCCAGCCGGTGCCTGGCCCGGCGATGCCCGGCGGCTACGATTTCCGCTTCTTTGCCGCCTACGATGGACTTGCCGCGACCGGATATTTTCTGCGCGCCCCGCAGATCACGGATTCGGCCGTCGCCGCCAGTGGCTCGATCGGCTCGTTCCTGGAGGCTTGCAGCATTGCCATCAACCGCCTGCGCCAGACTGTTGGCAGCCGCATTCGCGCCACGCTCGGTTCCGGCTCGGCCGAATTGGCGGTGGCGCTCATCACCGGCGACCGCAGCGCCATCCCGCAAAAAGTCCAGGACGACCTGCGCAAATCCGGCCTCGCCCATCTGCTGGCGATTTCCGGACTGCACATGGCCCTGGTCACACTGACGGTAATCGGCGCCATTCGCGCCGGCGCCGCGCTGGTGCCGGCGCTGGCGCTGCGATATCCGGTGCGCAAATGGGCGGCTGGGTTCGGCCTGCTGGCGGCGACCTTCTACCTGCTGCTTTCGGGCGCATCGGTGCCGACGCAGCGCTCCTGGCTGATGATTGCAGTGATGGTCTTTGCGCTAATGGCCGACCGCCGGGCGCTGACACTGCGCAATGTCTCAACGGCCGCTCTCGCGATCCTGCTCCTGACGCCCGAAAGCCTGCTCGAACCGGGCTTCCAGATGTCGTTTTCGGCGACTGCGGCTCTGGTCGCCGGCTTCGGCTTGTGGTCGGACTGGCGCCAGCGCCGCGCCACGCGTTTCAATCCCGAAGATCGCGGCTGGATTTTTCGCACCGCGGCAAATGCGATCAAGTTCCTCGGCGGCATTGCCGCGACCAGCCTAATGGCCGGAACGGCCACCAGCATCTATACCGCCTGGCATTTTCACCAGGTTACGCTGCTCGGCCTCCTCGGCAACGGCCTGGCGATGCCGGTGGTTTCGCTCGCGACCATGCCGCTGGCGCTGATCGCCTGCCTGGCGATGCCGTTCGGCTTCGAGGCGCCGTTTCTCCACGCCTATGGCTGGTCTTTGCAATGGGTCGTCGCGGTCGCCGGCTGGGTCGCCGAATTCTCCGATGCGCAAACCGTCGACGCCTCGCCGGCTTTGGCGCTCGCCATGGCCAGTCTCGGCCTGTTCGTGCTGCTCGCGCTTTCAACCCGCCTGCGTTGGGCCGGGCTGGCGATCCTGCTCGCGGCCTTGCCGCTGTTCGGCTCGGCCAAGAAACCGCAACTGCTGATTGCCGAAGACGGGCGCACCGTGGCGATTGCCGACGCGGCTGGGCGCCTCGTCCCGGTCTGGCCGAAGCGCAACCGCTTCGTCCGCGACATCTGGCTCGGCGCCTATTCGGAAAATTCCGCCGGAGAACGCGAAGGCAGGATCGGCGACTGCGACCGCGATCTGTGCATCCTGCGGCCGTATTCGCCGGCCGGCGTGCCGGTGGTGTGGCTGGTCTACGCCCCGGATCGGCTGGCTGAGGCCTGCCGTTCAGCCGACATCGTGCTGGCGCCGCGACTGCGCTGGGTCAATTGCCGCGATCGCAAGCCGCGCCTGATCCTGAAGCGCGGCGATTTCGAACACGCCGGCACCCACGCGATCCGCCTCATCGCCGACCCGAAAGCAGCCAATGCCACGCAAACTGGTTCCGATTCCTGGACGGTCGCGATCGAGACCGCGCGCGGCCAGCCGAACCGGCCGTGGGAACAATGGTTTGCGATACCGGAACCGCCGGACAAACCGTTTACGCGGTCGGCGCCATCGCGCTCGTCAACCAACGAAGAAGACGAACCCGATTACCGCCGCTAGTACCGCCGCAGCAGGCCGACGAGGCGGCCCTGCACCCGGACCCGGTCGCCCGAGAAAATCCGTGTCTCGTAGGCCGGGTTGGCCGCTTCGAGCGCAATCGTGTCGCCCTTGCGCCGCAGCCGCTTCAGCGTCGCCTCTTCCTCGTCGACCAGCGCCACGACGATCTCGCCCGATTGCGCCGTGTCGGTGCGCCGGATGATTGCGGTATCGCCGTCCTGAATGCCGGCTTCCACCATCGAATCGCCGTTGACGGTCAGCGCGAAATGCTCGCCGGCGCCGAGCATGTCGGGCGGCACGGCGATATCGCGCGTGTGATCCTGGATCGCCGAGATCGGCACGCCGGCGGCAATCCGGCCCATCAGCGGGATCGTCACTGCCTCGCCGCGATCGTTGGCCGCTTCGCGCACCGGCTTAGGCAAAGCTTCGGCACGGCGGCCGGCCAGCGCCCCCTCGATGACGCTCGGCGTGAACCCCTGCGGCCGCGACAGGTTGGCGAGGCGGCTCGCTTCGGCCCGCGCCGCCGGTTCCGGCAAGCGCACGACCTCGAGCGCACGGGCCCGGTTCGGCAGCCGGCGAATAAAGCCGCGCTCCTCAAGCCCGGTGATCAGGCGGTGAATGCCGGATTTCGATTTCAGGTCGAGCGCCAGCTTCATCTCCTCGAACGACGGCGGCACGCCTTCTTCTTGCAGGCGCTGGTGGACGAACATCAGAAGTTCGTGCTGCTTTCGCGTGAGCATGTAACTTTCTCCCCATCGCCATTCGTGCGACGTCAGTGGCGCGGAAATTCGGGCGACTCGCCAAACAAAACAGGAACACCATACCATGTTCGTGGATTGTTCCGCAAGTGTTGCGCGGCAATCTCGCCAGTCTGCCGCTGCATGAAATCTCCACGAACTCGCGCCATAAGCGGACATGGTGCCATGTCGAGCCGAGCAGCCAAATGCAGCCAAAGATGAACTTGAAGAGGATTTTCGGACAGGTCGCCGCGTGGCCCAGTGTCTTTCCCCTGGCCCTGCTTCTGCTGCCGGCTCAGGCCACGGCCGGAGCCAAGGAAGATGTCACGGCGCTGGCTCCGTACGCCGTTGTGCTCGCGATCGACGAAAAGGGCAATGAACTGGTTGCCCAGAACGCCGACCAGCCCTTCGTTCCGGCCTCCGTCACCAAGATCGTGACGGCCTGGCTCGCGATGGAGGTGCTGGGCGGCGATTATCGCTTCGAAACCCGTTTCTATCTGGACGACAAGCGGGTGCTGTATGTGCGGGGCGGCGGCGATCCCTTCCTGATTTCAGAGGAACTGGCGCAGCTGGCGACGGATCTCGTCGCCAACGTCGGCAAGGAACCGCTCGCCGGCATTGTGATCGACGCGAGTTACTATCCTTCCGACCTCCGCATTCCCGGCATCGAGAACTCCGCCGAGTCCTACGACGCGCTGAACTCCGCGCTTGCGGTGAACTTCAACACGATCGCCGCCGTTCGCCGTGGCAACAGCGTCAGCTCAGCCGAGGAGCAAACGCCGATCACGCCGCTGGCGATCAGCGAGTTCAAGGCGCGAGGCCCCAAGGGAAGGGGCCGCATCAGCCTGACCCATGACCCGGCGGCGAGCCTGCAATATGCCGGTGAGCTGATCGCCGCATTCATCGAGCGGGCCGGCTGCAGCGTCAAGGGCGACATCTCGACCGGAACTGTGCCCGTGGACCTGGAGCCAGTCTATATTCACCGCCAGTCGCGCAGCCTTTCGGAGATTCTCACCGCTCTGCTTCTCGGCTCGAACAACTACATCGCCAATCAGGTCTTCCTGGAGATCGGCGGGCAGCGCATGGGCGGGCCAGTGAGCCTCGATAAATCGCTCAAGATCGCAAACGAGATGCTTGCCAGCCACGGCCTTGACGATTCGATCCATCTTGAGGAGGGCTCGGGCATTAGCCGTGGCAACCATTTCACCGCCCGCGGGCTGGCACAACTGCTGCACCTCTTCGAGCCGCATTCCAACCTGCTCCGCAGCGGCAAAGACGCGCTTTACAAGACTGGCACCTTTTCCGGGGTCCGCACGCTGGCGGGCTACGCCGACACTTCCAAATCCGGGCGAGTGCGCTTCGTGATCGCGCTGAAAAGCAACGACGGCACGCTGCGCTACCGGCTGCTCAAGGCCATCCAGTCCGGGTTGTAGCGGAGGTCGCGGCCGGTTTCTCGCCGCTCCTCACCACTTCTATCTGAGGTGCGCGGAGTTTATCGAATATCCGCAGGACAGCCGAACCCTGTTTCTCCCTATCGAAACAGTGGTCGCGGGGTGAGCGATCCGATTCGATTCATATATTCGGACTACTTGAAATCCTTCTCGCCTTTTCAGCTCGAAACAGATCTTCTCGACAGCCCCTACACCTCCCGCATTAAAATCACCTCGCAGCTCTCACCCGCCTTCGCTGCCGGCGCATGCGGCGGGCGGACCAGCAGGCAGTCCGACTTCGCCAGCGTCGCCAGCATCGAACTGTCCTGGCGCTGAAACGGCGTCGCCAGCAGCGTGCCATCGGCACGCAGTTCGAGTTTCGCCCGCAGATAATCCTGGCGCTCGTCATTGGCGGGCAGGGCGGTCGCGCAGATCGCCGCCACCGGCCGCAGCGCCGTCGCCGGCCGGCCGGCCAGCGCGCTGACCAAGGGCCGTAGAAATGCCAGCGCCGAGACCAGGCTCGAAACCGGGTTGCCGGCAAAGCCGAGAAAGCGGATGGGTCCGTGCGGCCCGTCGATCCGCGCGAACAAGAAGGGCTTGCCGGGCCTGACCGCGATCTTTTCGAATTCGATTTGCGCGCCGAGTTCGAGTAGCGTCGGCTTGACCAGGTCGTAGTCGCCGACCGATGCGCCGCCGCTGGTGACTATGATATCAATGCCCGCGGCAACCGCTTCTTCGATTGCCCGCTTCAGCGCCGGCTGGCGATCCGGCACGATGCCAAAATCGGTTGTCTCGCCGCCAGCGTCACCGACCACCGCAGCAAGTGCATAATTGTTGGAAGCGATAATCGCATCCTCGCGTGCACCCGGACCGGGCGGCTGCAATTCGTCGCCCGTTGCGATAAGGCCGACCCGCGGCTTGCGGAAGACCGGGACCCGCGCATGGTTCATCGAAGCCGCCAGCGCCGCGCCGGCGGCGCTGAGCCGCTCGCCCTTGGCGAGCAGCTTGTCGCCGGCCGTAAAATCGAGCCCGGCCGGGCGGATGTGCTTGCCGGCCGCGACGGATTGCCGAACCGTGACCGAGCGCGACGCCGGTTCCAGGGACGCGTTTTCCTGGATTGCAATGGCATCGGCGCCACCCGGCACGCGCGCCCCGGTAAAGATGCGCAGCGCTTCGCCGGCGCCGACATTCCCGGCGAACGACCGACCCGCCGCCGATTTGCCGACCAGGCTTAGGCGCGCCGGAACGCTAGCCACGTCGGCGGCGCGAACCGCATAGCCGTCCATTGCCGAAACCGCGAAGGGCGGCTGCGTGCGCAACGCCGCGAGATCGGCGGCCAGCACGCGGCCGTAGGCATGGCCGATGTCGACGGTCTCGACGCCGAGCGGCCCGGCGCCATCGACCACGATCGCCAGCGCCTCCTCGACCGGGACCAAACCTTCGCGCATCGGCGACTAGCCTTTCGCCGCGGTGGCGCGCTTCCAAGTCCCCGACTTGCCGCCGGACTTTTCCAGCAGCCGCACGGAAACGATCTCCATACCGCGGTCGATCGCCTTGGCCATGTCGTAGATCGTCAGACAGGCGACCGCGCAGGCGGTCAGCGCCTCCATCTCGACGCCGGTCGGTCCCCGCGTCTCGGCCTTTGTCGTCACGCGAATGCCCGGCAGTTTCGAATCGGCATCGAGATCGACGGTGACGCTGTCGAGCGCCAGCGGATGACACAGCGGAATTAGCTCCGAGGTCTTCTTGGCGGCCATGATGGCGGCAATCCGCGCCGCGCCGAGGACATCGCCCTTGGCGGCATTGCCGGCGAGGATTGCCTCCAGCGTCTCGGCCTGCATCTTCACCGCGCCTTCGGCGACGGCGACGCGGTGCGTCGCAGGCTTCTGCCCGACATCGACCATGCGCGCTTCGCCGCCGGCGCTAATATGAGTTAGCGTCTTGCTCACGCCGCCACCTTGACCTTGGCCGGATTGGCGAGCAGCGCCCGCGTCGCCGCCGCGACATCGGGCGCGCGCATCAGGCTCTCGCCGATCAGGAACGCGCCGATACCGGCTCTCGCCAGCCGGGCGAGGTCGGCGGGCGCGAACAACCCGCTTTCGCCGACGACCGTTTTATCAGCCGGAATTTTCGCTGCGAGCCGCTCGCTCACCGCCAGATCGGTGACGAAGGTGTGCAGGTCGCGATTGTTGATGCCGATCAGCGGGCTTTGAAGCCGGGTCAGGGCACGATCCAGCTCGGCCTCATTGTGAACCTCGACGAGAACGTCGAGGTCGAATTCCGCCGCCGCCGCTTCCAGTGCTTGCGCTTCGCTGCTGCTCACCGCCGCCATGATGATCAGGATACAATCGGCGCCCCAGGCCCGTGCTTCGGCAACCTGGTAGGGCTCGTACAGGAAATCCTTGCGCAGCACCGGCAGTCCGGACGCTTCGCGCGCCTGCGAAAGATATTCCGGCCGGCCCTGGAACGATGGCGTGTCCGTCAGAACAGAAAGGCAGGCGGCGCCACCCGCCGCGTAGGCCTTGGCAAGGGCAGGGGGATCGAAATCGGCGCGGATCAGGCCCTTCGACGGGCTCGCCTTCTTGATCTCGGCGATCAGCGCATATTCGCCCGTCGCGCGGCGGCGCCTCAACGCCTCGTGGAAACCGCGCGGCGGCGCACAGTCGCCAATGCGGGCGCGCAGTTCGCGTTCCGGCACCTTTGCCTTGGCCGCCGCGATCTCATGGCGCTTATAGGCCTCGATCTTTTTCAGGATGTCAGCCATTGGGCGGGTTCAGTCCCTGGCGCGAAACCGCGACCAGCCGGTCGAGCACGTTCAGTGCTGCCCCATTGTCGATTGCCGCTGCCGCCAGAGCCGCGCCTTCCGACAAGTCTTTCGCGATATCGGCAATGACCAGAGCTGCGGCAGAATTGAGGATCACCATGTCGCGATAGGCCGAAGGCTTGGCTTCCAGCAACTCGCGCATCGCCCTGGCGTTGTAGGCGGCGTCGCCGCCGGCGATTTCGCTGGCCGGGCGCACCTTCAGCCCGAGCTTTGCCGGCTCGATCTCGAAGGTCGTTACCTTACCGTCGGCAAGCGCCGCCACCTGCGTGGTGCCGGTGATCGTGATCTCGTCGAAGCCGTCGCCGTGAACGACCCAGACCTTTTGCGAACCGAGGTCGTTCAGCACCTTTGCGATCGTCAGCAGCCATTTCGGCGAGAACACGCCGAGCAGTTGCCGCTTCACCCCGGCCGGATTGCACATCGGCCCGAGCAGGTTGAAGATCGTGCGCGTTCCGAGTTCGACGCGCGTCGGCCCGACATGGCGCATCGCCGGATGATGCGCCGGCGCGAACATGAAACCGACGCCGGCCTCGTCGATGCAATCGCTGATCTGGTCGGGCGACAATTCGATGTTGACGCCGAGCGCCACTAAGACATCGGCTGCCCCAGATTTGGACGATAAGGCTCGGTTGCCGTGCTTGGCGACCTTGGCGCCGCAGCCCGCCGCGACGAACGCCGAGGCCGTCGATATGTTCAGCGATCCCTTGGCGTCGCCGCCGGTGCCGACGATGTCGATGGCGCCGTCAGGCGCGTCGACCGCCAGCATTTTCGCCCGCATGGCATCGACCGCACCGGCAAATTCGGCCTCGGTCTCGCCGCGCACCCGCATCGCCATCAGCAGGCCGCCGATCTGCGATGGCGTCGATTCGCCCGACATCAATACGCCGAAGGCCTCGGCGGTCTCTGCCCGGCTGAGCGTCTTGCCATCGGCGACCCGGGCCAATGTCTGCTTCAGGTCTTCCATACCAAGTTAACGGCCGAGCGCGAGTTCGATCGCGCGCTGGTTGATCTTCAGTTCGCCACGCCCTTGCATGTCGGTCACCAGCGCCGATAGCAGGTCGTCGCCAATGCTGTCGCCCAATTGCTCCTTCAGTTTGCTGTCGGCCGAACCGGCGCCGCCGTCGATGATATTGGCAACGCGGATGACGAGTTGGCTGTCGCCCGAATCGGCCGGCGCGATCACGACCGCGTCGGCGCCGACCCCAAAACCGGCGGCAACCGCCTGGCGTCCGAGCGCGCCGCCGGTATCTTTTCGCGTCAGTTCGCCCGTGGTTTGCAGAGTAGCCGGCGCGCCGTCCTTGGCCGGCAGCATCTCGGCGGCGACCGCGGCGAAGGCTTCGCCCTTGGCAACGCGGTCGTGCATGGTCGCGGCAATCTCGGCAATTTTCTTGACGACCTGGCTCTTGACCCAGCTTGCGGCCACGGCGTCGTGAACTTCCGTTAGCGGCTTCTGGCGATCGGGCGTCGTCGCCAGAACTTCGTACCAGGCAAAGCCTGCCGTGCCGATCTGGACCGGATCGGCCTCGACGCCGACATCGGTCGAGAATACCTGCTGCAAAAGCTGCTGCTGCGATGGCAAATCCGGCACCGCGGTGCCGTCCGGCGCCTTGCCGCTGGCATCGACCTGGTCGACGATGCGTGCTGTCAGCCCGGCCTTTTGCGCCGCTTCCTGCAAAGTCGAGCCGCCGGCGCGCTCGTCCTCGATGCGGTCGTGAATGTCGAACAGCGCATCGGCGGCGGCGTGCAAGGCAAGGTCCTTGCGGATTTCGCCTTCGACCTCCGACAGCGGCTTTGCCGCCTGCGGCACGATCTCGGTCACGCGCAGCAGCACCGGTCCGAACACGCTGTCGATGACGGCGCTCGGCTGACTGGCGGGCAGGCTGAAGGCGGCCTCCGCGATCTTTTCGTCGGGGATTTCGTCGCGTTTGACCAGGCCGAGATCGACGTCGGTTTCGGCTTTGCCGCTTTCGGCGATCAGTTCGTCAAACGTGGCGCCGCCGGCAAGCTTTGCCGCCGCCGCATCGGCCGCGGCCTTGTCGGCATAGGCCAGACGCTGGATGTGGCGGCGTTCCGGCGTCGTGAATGAGAGCTTGCGCGCCTCGTATTCCTTGGCGACATCCTCGGCGGAAACCTCGTCCGGCTTGGCGATATCCTCGGCGGTCAGTTTGACCAGAGCGAATTTGCGATATTCCGGCGCGACATAATTGGATTTCGTCGCCTCATAGTACTTGGCGATTTCGTCTTCCGACGGCGTAGTCGGCGTGCCGGCGGCCGCTTCGTCGATGACGGCATATTCGAACACCCGTTTCTCGTTGGCGAACTGGTCGTAGGCCGACAGGAAGGCGGTGCTCGCCTCGCTGCCGCCGCCGACCGCCTCGCGGAACTGCTGGCGCACGGCCACCGCCATGCGGTTGTGGACGAACTGTGTCTCGTCGATGCCGGCATTTTGCAGCACGTTGGCGAGCTGAAGGCGCGAAAACACGCCGGTCGAATCGTGGAAGGTCGGGTCTTCGGCAATCAACGAGGCCAGCCGGTCGGAGGATACGCCGAGCCGCATCTTGCGGGCGTTTTCGTCCATTACCGCGCCGGCGACCACCTGCGACAGCACCGATTGCTCGATGCCGAACATGCGAGCCTGCTCGTCGGTCAGGCGCTGGCCGAACTGGCGCGACAGCGCCAGCAATTGCGTATTGTAGGCGAGGCGAAATTCGGCAAGCCCGACGCGGGTACTGCCGAATTCGACCGCGCTCCCGCCCGGCCCGCCAAGGATCGACCCGGAGACGCCCCAGATCGCGAACGCGATGACCAACAGGCCGAGCAGGATCTTGGCAACAATTCCGCTTGCGGCGCCGCGCAGGAGTGAAAGCATGGTTCCTCTTGGAATTACCGGAGATTTTGGCCCATCCTATAGTCCGCGCGGCTGTGGTTCACAACAGCGGGGGGAGGGGGCATTGCCCATCAGACGGGAGGACACGCTGCGCATTTTTGCAAGAGGCGTAGTAGAAATTCGGCCTTTCTGGGAGCGTAGTGGAGCTTGATTGCATTGTTCCACCGGACGAGTTCCGCCCCGTAGCGGCGTGTCTTGAGACTACAGGCGCAGCGCGATCTAAAAATAGCTCTTGGAGGAATATCTATGGCTGCCCTGACAGTTTCTGACCCGCAATCTGGTCGTCTCGCCAACAAGGTCGCTCTGATAACTGGCACCGGCGGTGCACAAGGTCGCGTCGCAGCCCAGCGCTTCGCGCAGGAAGGTGCGACAGTGATCGGTTGCGATGTCAACGCCTCTGCGAATGAAGAAACGCAGCGCCTCCTGCGCGAAAGCGGATATCAAATGAAGGCCAGCGCGCCTGTCGATCTCGGGAGTCCTGATGAAGTTGGTCGCTGGGTCGAAGATGCTGTCAATGCTCTTGGGCGCATCGACATTCTCTACAACAACGCGGCCAGCCCTCGGTTTGCCCCGTTTCCTGACCTCACGTTGGAGGACTGGGAACACACCATCCGCAACGAACTCTCCCTGGTATTCTACGCGTGCAAGGCAGCTTGGCCTTACCTCGCGGCAGGCGGAGGCGGTTCGATCGTCAATATATCCTCATACACGGCCGTTGACGGGCAGCCTGCTGGCAGCGCCGCACACGCGGCTGCGAAGGGTGGCGTCACTTCCTTGACACGTGCACTTGCCGTGGAAGGTAGTCCTCATGGCATCCGCGCAAACAGCATTGCTCCCGGCCTCGTCGACATGGCCGCCACACGCCGAATTCTCGAGCCCTCGAAGTTTGAGTTCATCGAATCGATAGCCAAGCTCGGCCGCGTGGCCACTCCCGAAGACGTCGTTGCCTGCGCGATATACTTGGCTTCGGACGAATCGTCGGTGGTGACCGGGACGGAAATCGTCGTGGGGGGAGGCAACATACTGCTCGGCCCACAGCTCGCGAGATTGGAAAAAACAGGATCAATCAAACTATGAAGTGTGCCGCGCCTGCTAGCGGTCGACTGCTCCGCCTTCAAGAAAGCGCCGAAGGAAAAGCCAGGACACAGGGCGATTTGGGGTTGTGAAACGACCAGACTTCCAAAAGCTGGATTTCAGGACAAGCCCACTGCTGTCCGGTTTAGACACGTGTGAGATTAAGGGTCATTTGCCTTGTGTCGGTCGAGCGCGGTGGCGGCATGGTTTTAAGCTGATCGATGGGTCGGCTGTGCATGAGATTGAGGCGCACAAGGCGTACGAAGGCGAGCGGCTGAGCGACGGCTACCTGGGCAGCGTGGGCGGCGCGCAACAGGAGATAGGCGATCAGGGCAACGAAGACCTGGGTGCGGACGGCGTTCTCGGAAGCACCGAGGAAACGGCGCATCTTCAGATTCTGCTTGATCCACCTGAAGAACAATTCGATCTGCCAGCGCTGTCTGTAAAGGTCGGCGATTTCCTCGGCTGGGGCGTCGAGATCGTTGGTGGCGAGGCGAATGGTGGTGCCGGTGGGGATGCGCACGACGATCTCGCGTACCGGGTCGGCAAGGGGATTGCGGCGCGAGGCGGCCATGCGCTGTGGCAGGAGGCCAATGCGGTCGGCGAGGATGTCGCCGTGCGCCGGTACCGTCTGCTCGGCGGTCACGTCGAGTGGGGTGTTGCTCTTCAGCCGGCTGACGAAGCGGCAGCCTTTCGCGTCGAGCTCGGCCCACCAGGCGAAGTTGTAATAGGCGAGATCGAACACGTAGGTCATGCCCGCTTCGATCGGCATGGCCTTGGCCGGGGTTATGTCGTTGACCCGCTGGTCGCTCAAATCGGCCCGCAGCGGCGCAGCTGCCACCGGATCGTAGCAGACATGCAGCTTCACCGCCCGGTGCCCGCTGACGGTATCCAGCCATCCACCGCTGAGCGAGGACAGTTCGATGCGCGTGGCGTCGAGGATACGCACCGCATCCTTGAGGTTGCGCCGCGTCGCGCGGCCGGCGCGCGTCGCCATGTAGGCGAACAGTTCGCCAAACAGCGCCGCGGGCCGTCGGGCATTGGCGTCGGCCAGCGTCGAGCGCGCCACGCAGCGGCCGCCCAAGTGATAGAGCCGCCCGGCATGACTCTGCAGCCCCGCCTCGATGGCGCGCAGGCTGTCGGCCCCCGACAGTTGGCCGAACAGAAGCGCCAGGAACTGGCTCTTCGTGTCGAGCCGTCGCACCCGCCAGTCAGCTCCATGCTCGTCCACCAGGCGGTCGAAAACCGCCCACGGAACATGCTTCTGCAAGGCATGAAAAACGCTATTGTGGTGCCGCATGACATTGACCTCGTGCTCGTGTCCCAAACGCTGCGAAACGTCTGGAACCAAGTAGAATCAATGTCATGCACCTTGTCCACTCAATCTAAACCGGACAGCAGTGGGACAAGCCCAAGAATGACGAGCGGCATCCCTTTCGCCTCAAGGTGAATGCACGGCGCGTCCCCACCCTCGTCATCGTCGGGCCGGCGAAGCCGTGACCCGACGATCCATTCCGTGACGCTTCGCCATGGGAAGGGGGTGCGACGGCACACGGTCAAAAGGCCTCAGCTTGAGAACGGCACGCTTGCCGAGGGGAAACGGAATGGATCGTCGGGTCAAGCCCACTGCTGTCCGGTTTAGACACGTGTGAGATTAAGGGTCATTTGCCTTGTGTCGGTCGAGCGCGGTGGCGGCATGGTTTTAAGCTGATCGATGGGTCGGCTGTGCATGAGATTGAGGCGCACAAGGCGTACGAAGGCGAGCGGCTGAGCGACGGCTACCTGGGCAGCGTGGGCGGCGCGCAACAGGAGATAGGCGATCAGGGCAACGAAGACCTGGGTGCGGACGGCGTTCTCGGAAGCACCGAGGAAACGGCGCATCTTCAGATTCTGCTTGATCCACCTGAAGAACAATTCGATCTGCCAGCGCTGTCTGTAAAGGTCGGCGATTTCCTCGGCTGGGGCGTCGAGATCGTTGGTGGCGAGGCGAATGGTGGTGCCGGTGGGGATGCGCACGACGATCTCGCGTACCGGGTCGGCAAGGGGATTGCGGCGCGAGGCGGCCATGCGCTGTGGCAGGAGGCCAATGCGGTCGGCGAGGATGTCGCCGTGCGCCGGTACCGTCTGCTCGGCGGTCACGTCGAGTGGGGTGTTGCTCTTCAGCCGGCTGACGAAGCGGCAGCCTTTCGCGTCGAGCTCGGCCCACCAGGCGAAGTTGTAATAGGCGAGATCGAACACGTAGGTCATGCCCGCTTCGATCGGCATGGCCTTGGCCGGGGTTATGTCGTTGACCCGCTGGTCGCTCAAATCGGCCCGCAGCGGCGCAGCTGCCACCGGATCGTAGCAGACATGCAGCTTCACCGCCCGGTGCCCGCTGACGGTATCCAGCCATCCACCGCTGAGCGAGGACAGTTCGATGCGCGTGGCGTCGAGGATACGCACCGCATCCTTGAGGTTGCGCCGCGTCGCGCGGCCGGCGCGCGTCGCCATGTAGGCGAACAGTTCGCCAAACAGCGCCGCGGGCCGTCGGGCATTGGCGTCGGCCAGCGTCGAGCGCGCCACGCAGCGGCCGCCCAAGTGATAGAGCCGCCCGGCATGACTCTGCAGCCCCGCCTCGATGGCGCGCAGGCTGTCGGCCCCCGACAGTTGGCCGAACAGAAGCGCCAGGAACTGGCTCTTCGTGTCGAGCCGTCGCACCCGCCAGTCAGCTCCATGCTCGTCCACCAGGCGGTCGAAAACCGCCCACGGAACATGCTTCTGCAAGGCATGAAAAACGCTATTGTGGTGCCGCATGACATTGACCTCGTGCTCGTGTCCCAAACGCTGCGAAACGTCTGGAACCAAGTAGAATCAATGTCATGCACCTTGTCCACTCAATCTAAACCGGACAGCAGTGGGTCAAGCCCGACGATGACGAGTATGGGGGCTTCCGCAGCGCCGCAAAACGGGCACAGGCGCCGCGCCGCTTGCCTCATCCTGAGCCCCGTTGAGGATGAGGCAAGCGGCTGAAGAAAAACGCAAAATCCCCATGGTTCGACGTGCTCACCACCAGGGATTTGCAAAACTTCTATCCCCGCCTTCCCGCGCTCCCTTATCCTGCCTGCACTGCCGCCCAGCGCAAACGCCGGACGATCGCCAGCGGACGGAGGGCGGCAGCAGCGGAGCGTTTCTGGCCATGTCTTGCCGTGGGGAAACTCGAGGGTCGCGGGTGCGGTGTGCATGAAAAGCGCCACGCGATGCCACAAATCTCCGCGCAGGGCGGCGAGGGCCGCACACAGCCAAGCCAATCGGCGCGCGTCGCCCTGCGGTTTGCGCATCGACTGACACAAGCCATGGACGGAAACCCGCCGCGTGAACGAGAAGGTGCGCCCAAAACACGGTTGTCACCCTCGGGCTCGAGCGTGCCCCCAAACCGGTTCCCCGGAACCACCGCATCTGCTAGCACGCGCCATCACGGGCGCGCGGGCAGGGCGCGCTGCAGGAGAAGGGAATCCGCATGCCATCGCTGAAGCCGCTCATTGCCGGCAACTGGAAAATGAACGGGACCACGGCCTCACTCGCCGAACTGGCGTCGATGGAGGCGGGCTACGATGAAGCGATGCGGGCGCGCCTCGACATGCTGGTTTGCGTGCCGGCGACGCTGCTGTCGGGCGCGGCGACCGTCGCCTTGAACAGCGGTGTCGCGATCGGCGCGCAGGATTGCCACGCCAAGGCTTCCGGCGCTCATACCGGCGACATCTCGGCCGAAATGCTCGCCGACGCCGGCGCCAGCGCCATTATCGTCGGCCATTCGGAACGCCGCACCGATCACGGCGAGACCGATGCGACGGTGCGCGCCAAGGCCGAGGCGGCGTTGCGCGCGCATATGTTGCCGCTCATCTGCATCGGTGAGACCGGAGAGCAGCGCAGCGCCGGGCAAACGCTGGCCGTGCTGCAAGCCCAGCTTGCCGGCTCGCTGCCGGACGCAGCCAATATCGTCGTCGCCTACGAGCCGGTCTGGGCGATCGGCACCGGGTTGACACCGACGCTCGGCGATATCGCCGAAGCGCACGGTTTCATCCGCCAGCGTCTGACGGAGCGCTTCGGCGAAGCGGGAGCCGCGATCCGCATCCTGTATGGCGGTTCAGTAAAACCGGCCAACGCCGGCGAAATCCTCGCCATCGCCGACGTCAATGGCGCCCTGGTCGGCGGCGCCAGCCTGAAGGCCGCCGATTTCCTCGGCATCTGCCGTGCCGCCTGATCCGATGCCATTTGCCACGGGTGGGACACTTGTCGTCGCCTTGTTATTGCCAGTCGCGGCGACCATATTCGGGCAGTTCGGGCGGCATTTGCGGCCGCAAAACTCGTGACCGGGACAGCGCCATTGGCAGCCGTCAAACGCAAGCTGACGACGATCTTCTGCGCCGATGTCCAGAGCTATGGACAATTGATGGCGCGCGACGAGGTCGGCACGCTCGAGCGCCTGCAGCGCTATCGCGAAATCATGGACGACCTGTTTGCCCGCCATGAAGGGCGCAAGGTCAATACCTGGGGCGACGCCGTCATCGCCGAATTTGCCAGCGTCGTCGAGGCGGTGCGCTGCGCCGTCGAAATCCAGGACGCCATCGGCGGCGAAAATCGCGCGTTGCCGGCGGACCGCCAGATGTGGTTCCGCATCGGCGTCAATCTCGGCGACGTGATGATCGATGGCGGCGATATCTACGGCGACGGCGTCAATGTCGCCTCGCGCCTGCAAACGATCGCCGAGCCCGGCGGCATCATGGTTTCGGCCAGCGTCCACGACTTCGTGCGCAAGCAATTGGCGATCGGCTTCGATTATGCCGGGCAAAAGAAGCTCAAGGACGGCGAGGAGCCCGTCACCGCCTGGCGGGTGCGCGTCGGCGGCGCCAACCGGGCGGCCGGCCAAGGGGCCGACCCGGCAATCAAGACCGAAGGATCGGCCGACGGCCCCAAGCTCGACGGCCTGCAATTGCCGGCGGCGCCGAGCGAGGCGATCACGAAATTGATAGCCCTGTACGAGCAGTTCCGCGGCTGGTTTGGGCGCCAGGAAAGGCGCGTCAAGATGTCGGTCGCCTTCATCGCCTTCTTCTTTGCGATCAACCTGTTCTTTTCCGGTATCGCCACGCCGTGGTTCATCTTCCCGTCGTTTCCGTTCGCGCTCATCATCCTGATGCGCCTGCACCGCGATCCGCCAAATGGCGGTGTTGTCCGTGACAAGCTCGATAAACCCGGCACAAAGCAGTGACCGGCCTTTTGACGCGCCTTCGGCGACCCCTTTGACGGAAATGCTGCATATCGTATAGAAGCCCGCTCGCGCGGCCGCCACGACGCCTGGCGCATGGAAAGTTCAGCAAGATGCAGACCGTCATTGTCGTCATTCACCTCATGGTCGTCGTCGCCCTCGTCGGCGTCGTGCTGCTGCAGCGCTCCGAAGGCGGCGCTCTCGGAATCGGCGGCGGTGGCGGTTTCATGTCGGTGCGCGGCGCCGCCAACGCGCTGACACGCACCACCGCAATTCTTGCGGCGGCGTTCTTTGCCACCTCGATCTCGCTCGGCGTGCTCGCCCGCATCGAAAGCAAGCCGACCGACATCCTCAAGCAGATTCCGGTCCAGAGCCAGAACCAGGGCAAAACCGAAGGCGGCGGCGTCTTCAACCAGCTTGCCGCCCCCAAGCAGGATCAATCGGAACCGCAAAAGCAGCCGGAAGGTCCGCAGATCCCGAGCGGGCAGTAGGCCGCACGACTCCTCGCTGTCTGGCCGCACCGCGCCGGGCCAATCCGGTTGAAGCTGAATTTTGCCTTTGCGAATCGCGCCGTTCGGCGTTAGGGCTCGTCTCCCATGGCGCGATATGTGTTCATCACGGGCGGCGTGGTCTCTTCGCTTGGCAAAGGCATCGCTTCCGCAGCGCTCGGTGCGCTGCTGCAGGCGCGCGGCTATCGCGTGCGCTTGCGAAAGCTCGACCCTTATCTCAACGTCGATCCGGGCACGATGAGCCCGTACCAGCACGGCGAGGTCTTCGTCACCGACGACGGCGCCGAGACCGACCTCGACCTTGGCCACTACGAGCGCTTCACCGGCCGCTCGGCCAACGCCCAGGACAACATCACCACCGGGCGCATCTACAAGAACATCATCGAGAAGGAGCGCCGCGGCGACTATCTCGGCGCCACCGTCCAGGTGATCCCGCACGTCACCAACGAGATCAAGCAGTTCATCCTCGACGGCAACGACGACTATGATTTCGTCCTGTGCGAGATCGGCGGCACCGTCGGCGACATCGAGGCGATGCCGTTCCTCGAGGCGATCCGCCAGCTCGGCAACGACCTGCCGCGCCACGGCGCCGTCTATATCCACCTGACGCTGATGCCGTTCATTCCCGCCGCCGGCGAACTGAAAACCAAGCCGACCCAGCATTCGGTCAAGGAATTGCGCGGCATCGGCATCGCCCCCGACATCCTGCTCGTGCGCGCCGATCGCCCGGTGCCGGCCGAGGAGCGCAAGAAGCTCTCGCTGTTCTGCAACGTGCGCCCCTCCGCCGTGATCCAGGCGCTCGATGTCGCCCATATCTACGATGTGCCGATGGCCTATCACGCCGAGGGCCTCGACGAAGAGGTGCTCGCCGCCTTCGGCATCGACCCGGCGCCGAAGCCGCGCATGGAGCGCTGGACCGAGGTCGCTGACCGCATCCACAACCCGGAAGGCGCGGTGACGATCGCCGTCGTCGGCAAATATACCGGCCTCAAGGACGCCTATAAATCGCTGAATCGAGGCGCTCGTCGCATGGCGGCATGGCCAATCGGGTGAAGGTCAAACTCGACTGGATCGAATCCGAGATTTTCGAAAAGGAAGACCCGGCGCCGTATCTCGAAAAGGTCCAGGGCATCCTCGTGCCGGGCGGCTTCGGCGAGCGCGGCTCGGAGGGCAAGATCGCTGCGGCCCGCTTCGCCCGCGAAAAGAAGATCCCGTATTTCGGCATCTGCTTCGGCATGCAGATGGCCTGCATCGAGGCGGCGCGCAATCTCGCCGGCATCGCCAAAGCGTCCTCCACCGAATTCGGCCCGACCAAGGAGCCGGTCGTCGGCATGATGACCGAATGGCTCAAGGGCAACATGCTGGAAAAACGCAAGGCCGCCGGCGACCTCGGCGGCACCATGCGGCTCGGCGCCTATCCGGCGATCCTGAAGAAGGGCTCGCGCATCGCCGCAATCTACGGCGACACCGAGATCTCCGAACGCCACCGCCACCGCTACGAGGTCAACATCGACTTCAAGGCGAGGCTCGAAGCCTGCGGCCTCGATTTCGCCGGCATGAGCCCGGACGGCATATTGCCCGAGACGATCGAATATGGCGACCACCCGTGGTTCATCGGCGTGCAATTCCACCCCGAACTGAAGAGCCGGCCCTTCGAGCCGCACCCGCTGTTTGCCTCCTTCATCGCCGCCGCCGTCGAGCAGAGCCGGCTGGTGTGAGGCACGTGCCAGGTGTGGGGGGACAGAAGGCAGAAATCAGAAAGTCGTCTTCTGACAGCGCCGCGCCACTCTCCGCGTCACCCCGGTTGCCATGCAAACCGGGGTCTATTGGCATCAGCCGCGGGCCACTCCTTGAACGTGTCGCAAGGAGTCAGCCACCCCGGATGCTCTTGCGTGGCGAACCGCGAGTGGACCCCGGTTTGCATGGCAACCGGGGTGACGCCAATCCGTCTGGGAGACGAACCCCGTGAAGGTCCGACGGCGGTTGGACGATATCCTCGGCGAGGCCCGGGCTGCACGCGAAATGCCGTGGCCGCGCGACGAACTGCGCTACTGGCAAACCGTCTTCCCGCAGATGAGTCGCTGGCTGCCGCAGGAAGAAGCCGCCCAGCTTTGCCTGGAATTCGAGACCGAACTGAAGCGCCTCCGCGCCGCCTGAACTAATCCCCGTTCACAATCCCATTGCCGGCCTTCAAATCTGCCGCATTTCCGGCTAGAAGGCGGCCGAAGCCGGAATCTCAGTGGCGGGGCGCCGGCACTTGGCCAACATCCAGAAGTGAACATGCCGCATTTCCGATTGCCTGCCATTGTTTGTGCGTTAGCGCTGGTGCTCTCGCCAATTCTCGCGGTTCCCGCCGCCGCCGCACCGCATCTCGTCGTCGACCTGAAGACCGGCAAGGTGCTGAGCCAGCAGGAGGCCTTTGACCGTTGGTATCCGGCTTCGCTGACCAAGCTGATGACCGCCTATACCGTCTTCCGCGAGGTCAAGAAGGGCACGATCTCGCTCGATTCGCCGGTGCTGATCACCGCCAACGCGCTGTCGAAGCCCCCGAGCAAGATCGGCCTGCCGCTCGGCACGGTGCTGACGGTCGACAACGCCATGAAGATCCTGATGGTCAAATCGGCCAACGACCTGGCAGTGGCGATTGCCGAATCGGTGGCGGGAAGCGAATCGGCGTTCGTTGGCCTGATGAACGGCTATGCCCGCGAACTCGGCATGACCGGCTCGCATTTTGCCAATCCGCACGGCCTGCACAACGAAGCCAACTACACCACCGCGCGCGATCTTGCCGTGCTCGCCGTGGCGCTGCGCAGCGAATTTCCCGGCAACGCCGATTATTTCGACATCCAGGCGGTCAATGTCGGCGGCCGCAACATCGCCAACCACAACCAGCTGCTGTTCCGCTATGCCGGCGCCACCGGCATGAAGACCGGCTTCGTCTGCGCCTCCGGCCTCAACGTCGTCGCCTCGGCCAAGCACGGGTTGCGCGAACTGGTCGCCGTCGTACTCGGCGGGCCGACGAGCCAGGAGCGCAACGTGCGCGCCGCGCAGCTGCTTAACGACGGGTTCCTGAAGAACGAATTTCTTGTCACCACCAAGCTCGACAAGATGCGCCCGACCGGCTTCTACAAGACGGTCGCGACCGACATGCGCGACATCGTCTGCAAGCCGCGCACCAAGTCGGTCAAGAAGGACGCGGCGGAAAAATCCTTCGCGCTTGCCTTCGCCGACGATGAGGAATCGGGCGCCGGCGACGAGAGCAGCCTCGACGATCTCGAACTGAGGCTGCTCGGCCCGAAACTGAAAAGGCTGCCGGTAAGCAATATCGTGCGCGTCGCGCTTGGCGACGCCACCGGCCCCGATCCGTTCGGCCTTAACGCCGAGGGCGACCGCCTGAGCGAAATCCGCAAGGCCGCCGAAGCCGCGGCTGCCGCCAAGGCCGCCGAGCGCAAGGCCAAGCGCGCAGCGGCAAAGAAGAAGAAATCGAAATCGGCGAAGAAGTAGTACCAATCCGTCATGCCAGCGCAGGCTGGCATCCAGCTTCCATTTCGCATCGCAAGCGCACGAAGCCGGACCCCAGCTTTCGCTGGGGTGACGATCCGATCTTTTGAACGCCTTGCCAACCCCTCCGCGTTCGGGCAAAGCCCGGCGATGAAACCTGCCCGCGCCAAATCCGCGCATGTGACATCGAAGGGCCGCCCGGCCGACCATCTCGTGCTGCCCGTCGAGACACTGGAAATCGCCCGCGCACGCTTCACGGCTCTCGGCTTCACGGTGGCGCCGGACGCGGTGCATCCGTTCGGCACCGAAAACGCCTGCGTGTTCCTCGCCGACGGCACCTATCTCGAGCCGCTGGCGGTTTCGAGCCGCGAAACCTGCGAGGCGGCAGCGAAAAAGGGCAATGTCTTCGTCGCCCGAGACCAGGCCTATCGTTTCCGCCGCGGCGCGGATGGGTTTTCGGCCGTCGCCTTCGCCGCCGAGGATGCGAAGGCCGACGCGAAGGCCTTTGCGAAAGCGGGGCTGTCGGGCGGCAGCGTGCTGAAATTCTTCCGCACATTCGAGGACAAGAAAGGCAACAAGGCAAAGGGCGCCTTCGCGCTCGCCTTTGCCGGCGATTTGCGCGCGCCCGACGCCTTCTTTTTCACCTGTGAGCGCGTCAAGGTTCCGGCGATCGACCGTGGCCGCCTTGCCCGCCACGCAAACGGCGCGATTGGGCTGAAGGAAGTTTTCGCAGGCGAAGCCAACCCGTCCGACTTCCAGTACTGGCTGCAGGAGGTGACCGGCGTCCGCGACGTCAACGCCCATTCCTTCGGCATCGAGATCGCAACGCCGAACGCCAATTTCGCCGTATATACGGCCGCCGGCATCGAGGCCTTCTACGGGGTCAAAGGCTCCGTCCACGGTCGTGGATTGAGATTGCAGGGCGCGCTGCTTTCGGTTCGCGATCTTGATAAGACGGCCGCGCTACTCAAGGTCAATGCGGTCGTATTCGTCCACCACGCCAGTCGCCTGACCGTGCCGCCGGCGCCCGGCCAGGGCTTCATCCTAGCTTTCGAGGCGGGCAAATGAACGGACCCAACCGCACCGTCCGCATCGGCAACGCCGTCTTCGACAACGCCGCGCCGCTTGCCCTGATCGCCGGGCCATGCCAGCTCGAAAGCCGCCAGCACGCCTTCGACATGGCCGGCGCGCTGAAGGACATCGCCGCCGGCTTGGCATCGGCCTCGTCTACAAGACCAGCTTCGACAAGGCCAACCGGACCAGCCTCGCGCGGCAAGCGCGGTGTCGGCCTCGACGCGGCGCTGCCGATCTTCGACGACCTGCGCCAGCAACTCGGCGTTGCCGGTCCTCACCGACGTCCATACCGCCGAGCAATGCGCTCTCGTTGCCGCCGCATGTCGACGTCCTGCAAATTCCGGCGTTCCTGTGCCGCCAGACCGACCTGCTCGTCGCCGCGGCGAAGACCGGCAAGCCGGTCAACGTCAAGAAGGGCCAGTTCCTCGCGCCGTGGGACATGAAGAACGTCATCGCCAAGATCACCGGCAGCGGCAACGCCAACGTGCTGGTGACCGAGCGCGGCGCTTCGTTCGGCTATAACACGCTGGTTTCCGACATGCGGGCGCTGCCGATCATGGCCGCTTTCGGCGCGCCGGTGATTTTCGACGCCACCCATTCGGTGCAGAAGCCCGGGCGGGCAGGGCGCCTCGACCGGCGGCGACCGCAGCGATGGTGCCGGTGCTGGCCCGCGCCGCGGTGGCCGCCGGCGTCGCCGGCGTGTTCATCGAGACGCACCAGGACCCCGACAACGCGCCTTCCGACGGCCCCAACATGGTGCCGCTCGGCGATATGCGCGCGCTGCTCGAGCAGCTCTTGGCGATCGACGCGGTGGTCAAGCGCTCCAAGCCCGGGTAACCGCGGCTCATATCCCCAGCACGCCGACAAACCACAGCCAGCCCGCCGCCGCCGCCATCGTGGCGAGCGTCATCGGGATGCCGGAGCGGGCGAAATCGGCAAACGTCAACCTTGCCCCGGCGATGCCGGCCCGCTCGGCGACGATGATGTTGCACAGCGATCCGGTGAGCAAAAAATTGCCGGCGAAGGTCGAAAGCAGCGCCAGCCCGATCAGCGCGCCGTCGCCAAGGTGGCCGAGTACCGAAAGAATGAGGATGATCGCCGGCACGTTGCCGATGGTGTTCGAGGCTGCCAGCATCAGCGGCGCCATCACCGAAAGCCGTTCCGGCAAAAGCCCATGCACCGAAAGATCGGCGAGCGCAGCCTGCGCCAGCCCGGTCTTGGCGAAGGCGGCGGTCACGCCGAACAGGCAGACGAACAGCAGCAGCAGATGCCAATCGGCCGCGCCGATCATCTCACGCGACGACATGCGCCGCGACAGCAGCAGGATGCCCGCCACCGCCAGGGCGGAATGCTCGCGCGGCAGCGGCGTCAGAAACAGGCCGATGAGGGCCGCGACCGCCACGAAGCCCTTGGCAAGCTGGAACCGGTCGAGCGCAATTTCGCTGGATGCCGCCGCCGACCGACCGGCCTGAAGCGAATTTCGCCAGGTCAGCAGCACCGTGGCGTAAACGATGGCGAGCGCCAGGACCGCCACCGGCAGCGCCACGGCGCTATAAGACCAGAAGCCGAGGCCGCCGGCCTGGCCGATCAGGATGTTCTGCGGATTGCCGATCAGCGTCGCCGCCGAACCGGTATTTGCCGCACCCGCGAGCGCCACGAGATAGGGCCGGGCGTCGAGGCCCTGGGCGAGCAGGCCGGCGCAAATCAGCGGCGTCAGTGCGAAGACGACGACGTCGTTGGACAGGATCGCCGACAGCGCGCCGGTGACCGCAACCACGAGCAACAGCAGCGTCTTCGGGTTGCGTGCCGCGTCGGTAACCTTGCCCGCGACGAAGCCGTAGAAGCCCGAGAGCTCGAACTGCGCCGACAGGATCATCAGGGCAAAGAGCAACGCGATGGTCGGCATGTCGACCGCCGCGCCGAGTTCGGCCATGGTCAATTCGCCACTCGCCAGCAACGCGATCAGGCCGATCAGCGCGACGCCGGTACGGTCGAGTTTCAGCCCCGGAATGCGCCCGAGGGCCATGCCGAAATAGACGACGACGAAGACGATAACGGTGAGGGAAGTCATTGGGGAGGGCTTTCGCGCCGCAATTCGCCGAGTCTCATCGCGGCGGGCCGCAACATCAAGCCCCGCCGGCGCCCGCGATGCGCCCCACCCTCACGGTGAGCTTGTCGAGCCACGAGGGTGGAGGGAGGCCGCGCCAGTCCTGAGCCAGCGGGATGGTCGCTCTAGCGACCGGCCTTCTGGTCGGCGAAGCGGGTGAACTGCGCGATCGGCTCTTTGGCCGATTTCTCCTGCGCCGCGAGCTTCGACAGCCGTTGCTTGTAGTAGCGTTCCAGGCAGCCGAGATCGGACCGGCAGCCGTTGCGTTCCGACATCCAGTTGCGGTGGTCGCGCGTCAACTCGGTTTGCGACAGGATGCTGGCCGAGGTCGCGTATTGCGACTTGTAGAGTTCGTCGACGCGGCCATCGAGCACCTGCAGGTCTTCCGAATTGCAGATGGCGAATTCGGCCGGCTTGCTGGCGACCGAGCAATAGACGGTGCCGGCGCTGGCCGGCGGGCCGGCCGTTGCCGCTATGCTCAGGCCGAGCGCAAATGGCGCGGCCAACAGGGTTGCGAGCCGTACGACAGACTTGCCGGCAACGCGCGGGGGGCACATTTTCGCTTGCCGATTCATGGCGTTCCTCCGGGTGGTGCGAATCGAAGCTGTGCGAAAACTGGACGCGGAATTTGCAAGCGGCCGGGCAAAAACGTGACCATTCGTGGCAAGCTTTGTGATTGCGCATCACAATTTCATTCGATTGCGCCCATTCCGGCGCGATCTGTCGGGTCATCGGCGCCGCGAGAATACTCTTGGCGATGGGAGTCCGGCGGCGGTGGCTGACTCTGGCGAACCACGCCAGATTCGAGTATCCTTGCGTCATATGCATAATGGCGGGGCACTCGCATGCGCACGCTATTTGCCTCACTATTGATACTCGCGGGCATTTTCACCGTGCCCCAGTTTGCGACTGCGCAAACCTGCAACGGCGCTGACCGTTCTGTCCTTTTGGTCCTTGACGCCTCGGGCAGCATGAACGCCAGGCTGCCCAATGGCGAAACCCGCATCGCGGTGGCGCAACGCGCGGTGAAGGGGGTCGCGGCTTACGTTTCGCCGCAGGCCCAGCTTTCGCTCCGCCTCTACGGTGCCCAATCGGCGAAAGCCGAAAAGAACTGCCAGGACACCAACCTGGCGGTGCCGTTTGGACCGGCGAGCGCGAGCGGCGGCGCCATCGAACAGGTGGTCGACAACGCGCAGGCGCAAGGCTACACGCCGATCGCCTATTCGCTCGAACAGGCAGCGAGCGACTTTCCCGCGGACGCCAAAGAGCGCGTGATCGTTCTTGTCAGCGATGGCAAAGAAACCTGTCAGGGCGACCCATTGGTTGCCGCAAGGGGGCTCGCCGCCAAAGGCATCACGGTTCACGCCGTTGGCTTCGTCGTCGACACGGCGGCACGCGGGCAGCTTCAGGCTATCGCCAGGGCAACCGGCGGCAGCTATTTCGATGCGCCGGTCGGACCGGAATTGCCGGACACGCTCAAGTCAGCGTTCAGCGCCTGCAAAAAGACGGTCGTCAAGCTTCCTTCGAAACCGAAACCGGGCAAGCTGCGGACAACTTCCGCCATTTATACGCACCAGATCATCAATTCGGAGACTGGCAAGGAAGTCGCGGTATTCGACCGTGTCCAGCATGAGGTCGAGCTGCCGGCAGGCATCTACGAGGTCACGTTCGGGCCGAACAGCTGGAAAGGCATCGAGGTGCGCTCCGGCGAAGTCACAACCATCGAGCCGGGCGAGCTGAATATCGAGGCTGACGCCTTTGTCAACGCAGATGTGGTCGATTCCGAAACCGGCGAGAAGCACGGAACGTTCGACAATGTGTCGACATCGGTCACATTGATGCCCGGCGTATACGATTTGCAGTTCGCCAATTCCGAATGGCGCTTCATCAAGGTCGACGGCGGCAAGGTCACGACGATCCGCCCCGTGGTGGTGATCCTGGCCGCCGGATTACAATGGAACGAGGCGAGGGTGACGACGGTCGACGGTATCGAGGTCTTCCGCTTCGACGCGGTAACATCCAAGGCCGCGCTGCCGCCGGGCGATTATATCGTTGAAGTCGACGGCAACAAGTTTCCGTTCCCTGCGACGGAGGGCGAGGTCTTCGAGGTGAAACCGGAATAGGGGTCGTTGGATTGGGACGTCATGCGTGAGCGCCAATCGCTGGCAGCACCGCGCCGCGCCGCCGCATTGGCAATCGCGTCGCTGGCCTGCGTTACAAACGCCGGCTCCGCGTGCGCCCAGGCCCAGGGTGCCGGCTTTCCGGAGTTTTCCACCTACGATCTGTTCCCGGCCCCGAACGGCGTTGATCCGAGTCCCGGCGTCATTCGGCAGATCGCTGATGCGATCGGCAAAGCGCAAGCGCCGGGAAATTGTCCGCTCGGGCGGTTGAAAATCCGAACGGCCGAAGGCGATCCGTTGTTCCAGGATGCAGTCGCCAAAGCGCGCCGGGATGCCGCGTTGACGGCATTGGATCGCCTCGGCGTCGATGTCGCGGGGCGCCTTTTTGTCGAGTTCGACAGTATTCGGGGGCGAGGATGGCGACAATGCAGTATTCGAGGTTGCGCGAGATCAGGAGCCGCCCACCCTCGACACCAATTCGTCGCCACGTAAGGGCAGCAAGGCGAAGGGGGGCGACGAGATCAAGGTCAAAATGATTGCCCGCGACGACGCTGGGCGGTGGCCGACCGGGGTCAAGACAATCCAGCTTGTCGCCGATAGCGAAGCCGGGCGGTTCATCGCTTCGGAGAACTATGAGCCGTGCGCCGAACCCAACGAGCACACCGTGGAAGCGACTTATGTCGTTCCGCCCAACCCGCCGCCGATCGTCCGCCTCACGGCGCTGGCGGAGGACCACGCGGGTCATCTGGACACCGATGTCGGCGAGTTCCCGACCGGCGACTGGTATGGAACGTTCGGATGGACGCACACCTGCGTGGGGGGTGGCAATACCGATAGGACCAGGGGAATCGCTGATTTTTCGCTCGATTACGATAGGCGCGGCAATCTGACGGGAGCCTTGTCGGGAAGCATTCCCGAACGTGTGCAGACCATCCCGTCGTGCACGTTTGCCTATGTCCTGCCTGGAACCTTCAGCGCAGGGTTGGTTGGGTCATATACGCCCGGCCCGGATACTTTTTTTGTCCAAGCTGTCGATGTACAGACTAAGCCGGGCAGGGCTTCTTTCACTTGTGAAGGCGGAAGCAATGAAACTGACCAGAGGTTCTACGAGGTTTATGGCACATCGATCTTCCGCGATGCGTTCCGCGGCTTGCGCAGCCAGCCCGACGGCAGCCGGAAATCCAGTGGCGAGGTTACAGCGTCCGCCGGCGAAGGTACCTGCACGACCACATATTCGCTGACATTGAGACAATCGGCAAACTGACGCGAATGCGGGCGAAGCGATCCCGAATAGTGCATGTGCGCTGGATTGTTTCTATCCTCCCGCATCGGATCCTCCTTCGCCGTTTCGCCAGAAAATGTCATAAGACAAGCACATCGGCTTGCCCACTGAGGGGCTTGCTCACTGAGGGATGATCTCCGCATGACCGCGATTATCGATTTAGTTGGCCGCGAAATTCTCGATTCGCGCGGCAATCCGACCGTCGAGGTCGATGTCATTCTCGAGGACGGCTCGATGGGCCGTGCCGCGGTGCCGTCCGGCGCCTCGACCGGAACGCGCGAGGCCGTCGAACTGCGCGACTGCGACAAGAAGCGCTACGGCGGCAAGGGCGTTTCTAAGGCCGTCGCCGCGGTTAGCGGCGAAATCGGCAAAGCCGTCACCGGCATGGAAGCCGAGGACCAGCGTGCGATCGACCAAAAGCTGATCGACCTCGACGGCACGCCCAACAAGGCCCGGCTCGGCGCCAACGCTGTCCTCGGCGTCTCGCTCGCCGTCGCCAAAGCCGCGGCCGAGGCCGCCGCGCTGCCGCTCTATCGTTACGTCGGCGGCGCCAACGCCCACCTGCTTCCCGTTCCGCAGATGAACATCGTCAACGGCGGCGCGCATGCCGACAACCCGATCGACTTCCAGGAATTCATGATCGTGCCGGCGGGCGCCGCATCGTTCAAGGAAGCGCTCAGGATGGGCGCGGAGGTATTTCATACCCTGAAGGGCGAACTGAAAGCGGCGGGCCACGCCACCAATGTCGGCGACGAAGGCGGCTTCGCGCCCAATCTTCCTTCGGCGACAGCGGCGCTCGACTTCATCGTCAAGGCGATCGAGAAGGCCGGCTACAAGCCCGGCAAGGACATCCTGCTGGCGCTCGACTGCGCCGCCAGCGAGTTCTTCGACAAGGGCAGTTATGATTACGAGGGCGAGGGCAAAGTGCGCGACCGCGCCGCCCAAGTCGCCTATCTCGCCGATCTGGCAAAAAAATACCCGATTGTCTCGATCGAGGACGGCATGGCCGAGCAGGACTGGGACGGCTGGAAGGCGTTGAACGACAAGATCGGCGCCACCCACCAGCTCGTCGGCGACGACATCTTCGTCACCAACACCAAGATTCTGGCCGAGGGCATCGCCAAGGATGTCGCCAATTCGATCCTGATCAAGGTCAACCAGATCGGCACGCTGACCGAGACGCTCGCCGCTGTCGAGATGGCTCACAAGGCCGGCTGGACGACGGTGATGTCGCACCGTTCCGGCGAGACCGAGGATTCGACCATCGCCGATCTCGCGGTCGCAACCAATTGCGGGCAGATCAAGACCGGCTCGCTGTCGCGTTCCGATCGCATCGCCAAGTACAACCAGCTCCTGCGCATCGAGGAGGAACTGGGTTCTGCGGCGCGATATGCGGGCGCCTCCGCATTCAAGGCCTGCGCTTGAGCGAGAACCCGGCAGTCCGCGAGGCGTTTGCCATCCAGGAAAAGGCCTGCGCCGCGCTTGGGTCGCCCTTCACCGCGCGGCTGTCGCGCATCGTCGGCGAACGGCTGAACGGCGACACGGTTGTCGGCCGGACCATTCTCGAATGGCCAGGCAACCCGTCGCCACGCGGCGACTCGGTGCCGCTGCGGCTTGTGGGCGCGCTCCATGCCCTGGTGCTGGCCGGCAATCCGCTCGGTGCGATCTACCCACCGAACACGAGGTCCTTGTCAGACGATGCAATCTGGTCGGCCGTCGAGAACGCCTTCGCCAACGACGCCGATGCGTTGCTCGCCTGGTTGCAGCAGGCGCCGCAGACCAACGAGGTGCGCCGTTCCTCCGGCATATTTGCCGGTCTCAACGTGATTGCAGCGGCAACCGGCGCGACGCGCATCTCGCTGCTGGAGCTCGGTGCCAGCGCCGGGCTCAACCTCTCCTGCGACCGCTTTGCCTATCGTTTCTCCGACAATCAGGTCCTCGGCGCGCTGGATTCGCCGTTGATGCTCGCCCCGGTGTGGCGCGGCGCAAGGCTGGAGCCGGCGACGTTCGAAATCGTCGGGCGCGCCGGGTGTGACATCAACCCGCTCGACATCCGTTCCGATGCCGACGTGCTGCGCCTGCGTGCCTACACCTGGGCCGATCAGTTCGACCGGCTCGAACGATTGGCGATGGCAATCGCGCTGGCAAAGGAGGTCCTGCCGGCGGGTGCAATCGCCAAGTCCGATGCCGGCGCGTGGCTGCAGGCACGCCTCGCCACTCCCGTCGCGAATTCAGTCACCGTCATCTACCACACCATCGCTTGGCAGTATTTCCCTGGCCCAACCGTTGCCCGCTGCCAGGCGGCGATCGCCAAGGCGGCCGCGTCGGCAACTCCGGATGCGCCTCTGGCATGGCTGGCAATCGAAGACGACGGCACCAACGGCGCCGCGATCCGCCTGCATGTATGGCCGACCGGCATCAACCGACAGATTGGGCGGATGGATTATCACGGCCGGTGGGTGGAGTGGCGCGGGTAGGGCGTCCACTCACTCGTCATTCTCAGGCTTGTCCCGAGAATCCAGCGTCGAAACTTTGGACCCTCGGCACAAGGCCGAGGGTGACCACGGGGATGGGCCTTCTCCGTCCCCGACCCATGGTAAACCCGAAATTAACGCGACGGGGCTAGGCAGGGACGGTCCGATTCGCCATCGCGAATCTCTTGGCCCGGGGCCTGACTTTGTCCACCCGCCAGAAACGCAACAATCCATTCGCCCGCGTTGCCATTCCGCTGGTTTGCGCGGTGTTGCTGGCCTATTTCGCCTTTCATTCCTGGAACGGTCGCTATGGCATCAAGTCGATGCGCGAGACCAGCGAGGAGATCGTCCGCCTCGAATTCGAGCTGGCGCGTGTCTCCACCGAACGCAAGGCGCTGGATGCGCGCGTGCGCCTGCTGCGCGACGGCACGATCGAACGCGATATGCTCGACGAGCAGGCAAGATCGGTGCTGAACCTCGTCAATCGCGACGAACTCGTCGTGTTGCGCGCGCCCAAGGCAGATTAACTGCTATCTGGTTAATTTCGCCAAATTAACCGCAATCTGTGTAATTTCGGCATTAAAGCCATGCCGAGTTTGCATTTGTCTTCGCCGCGCCATGCAATAGTTTCAATTCTTGACAGCGCCGGCTCGTTCATCGAACCGTGCGGGAGGAGGAGAGCCGGTCGACTGGAAGCGCGCCCTGCGACGCGGTGCGCCCACCATTTCTGACAACGGGCCATCCCTCAAAACGGAGGAGTTTTGCATGGCTGCCAGGACGGCCACGGCCGAGAAATCCCCCAAGCCGAAAACCGAAGCGCCAAAGGCCGCGCAGCGCACGCATTTTGAGGCGCCGGAACCGGCAAAATTCACCACCGAACAGGAACTGGCCGCCTATCGCGGGATGCTGCTGATCCGCCGCTTCGAGGAAAAGGCCGGCCAGCTCTACGGCATGGGTTTCATCGGCGGTTTCTGCCACCTCTATATCGGCCAGGAAGCCGTCGTCACCGGCATGCAGATGTGCCGCGCCGATGGCGACCAGGTCATCACCGGTTATCGCGACCACGGCCACATGCTCTCCTGCGGCATGGATCCGGCCGGCGTCATGGCCGAACTGACCGGGCGCCGCGGCGGCTACTCCAAGGGCAAGGGCGGCTCCATGCACATGTTTTCCAAGGAGAAGCATTTCTACGGTGGCCACGGCATCGTCGGCGCCCAGGTTTCGCTCGGCACCGGCCTCGCCTTCGCCAACCGCTACCGCGAAAACGGCAATGTCTCGATCGCCTATTTCGGCGACGGCGCCGCCAACCAGGGCCAGGTCTACGAAAGCTTCAACATGGCCGAGCTGTGGAAATTGCCCGTCGTCTACGTCATCGAGAACAACCGCTACGCCATGGGCACCTCGGTGGCGCGATCCTCGGCCCAGACCGATTTTTCCCAGCGCGGCGCCTCCTTCAATATCCCCGGCATGCAGGTCGACGGAATGGATGTGCGCGCGGTCAAGAGCGCCGGCGAACAGGCGGTCAAATGGTGCCGCGACGGCAAGGGGCCATTCATCCTCGAAATGCAAACCTACCGCTATCGCGGCCATTCGATGTCGGACCCGGCCAAATACCGTTCCAAGGACGAGGTCCAGAAGATGCGCGAAGAGCATGACCCGATCGAGCAGGTCCGCGCTCGCCTGCTGGCCGCCAAATCGGCAAGCGAGGATGAGCTGAAATCGATCGACAAGGCGATTCGCGAAATCGTCGCCAAGGCCGCCGACTTTGCCCAGAACGATCCCGAGCCGGATGTTGCCGAGCTCTGGACCGACATCGTGCACTGAAGCGCCGGGGAGGAGCACCGCGATGCCGACGCAAATCCTGATGCCGGCGCTGTCGCCGACCATGGAGGAGGGCAACCTCGCCAAGTGGCTGGTCAAGGAGGGCGACGCGGTCAAATCCGGCGACGTCATCGCCGAGATCGAGACCGACAAGGCGACCATGGAAGTCGAGGCCGTCGACGAGGGCGTGATCGGCAAATTGCTGGTCGCCGCCGGCACCGAGGCCGTCAAGGTCAATACGCCGATTGCCGTGCTGCTCGGCGACGGCGAAAAAGCCGGCGATGTTTCGGCCGCGGCCGCGCCGAAAAAAGAAGCGGCGGCGAATGGCGCCACCAAGGCAGCCGAACCGGCGCCGAAGGCAGAGGCCGCGCCGGCACCCGCTGCGGCCCGCCAGGAAGTTGCTGCCGACCCCGCCATTCCCGCCGGCACCGAGATGGTGATGATGACGGTGCGCGAGGCGCTGCGCGACGCCATGGCCGAGGAGATGCGCCGCGACGCTGACGTTTTCGTCATGGGCGAGGAGGTTGCCGAATACCAGGGCGCCTACAAGATCACCCAGGGCCTGCTCCAGGAGTTCGGGCCGAAGCGGGTGATCGACACGCCGATCACCGAACACGGCTTTGCCGGCGTCGGCATCGGCGCGGCGATGGCCGGTCTGCGGCCGATCGTCGAGTTCATGACCTTCAATTTCGCCATGCAGGCGATGGACCAGCTCATCAATTCGGCGGCCAAGACCCATTACATGTCGGGCGGCCAGATGAGCGCGCCGATCGTCTTTCGCGGGCCGAACGGCGCCGCCGCGCGCGTTGCCGCCCAACACAGCCAGGATTACGCCTCCTGGTATTCCCACATCCCCGGCCTGCGGGTGATTCAGCCTTGCACCGCGGCCGACGCCAAGGGCCTGCTGAAGGCGGCGATCCGCGATCCCAATCCGGTCATGTTCCTCGAAAACGAGATTCTCTACGGGCAATCCTTCGAGGTGCCGAAGCTCGACGATTTCGTGCTGCCGATCGGCAAGGCGCGCATCCACCGGCCCGGCAAGGACGCGACGCTAGTCTCCTTCGGCATCGGCATGACCTATTGCGTCAAGGCCGCCGCCGAACTGGAAAAGCTCGGCATCGATGTCGAGATTGTCGATCTGAGAACCTTGCGGCCAATGGACTACGCTACCGTGATCGCCTCGGTGAAAAAGACCGGGAGGCTGGTGACAGTCGAGGAAGGCTTCCCGCAATCTTCCGTCGGCGACCACATCGCCAGCCAGGTGATGCAGCGCGCTTTCGACTGGCTCGACGCGCCGATCATCACCATCGCCGGCAAGGACGTGCCGATGCCTTATGCCGCCAACCTCGAAAAACTGGCGCTGCCGAATGTCGGCGAGGTTATCGAGGCGGTGAAAGCGGTGACGTACAGAAACTGATTGGGTTACGTTCGCTACAGGCTTCGAATTAGGAGAACCGGCATGGCCGAAGCCGCCAGGAAAAAAGCGACCTACGCCGATATCGAATCGGCTCCGCCGAATCTTGTTGCCGAGATCATCGACGGCGAATTGGTAACGCATCCGCGCCCGTCTCCAAGGCACGGAACGGCGGCGATTTCGCTCGGCGCTGAACTAACCGGCCCGTTTCAAAAGGGATCGGGAGGCCCAGGGGGATGGGCATTCTCCGTCGAACCTGAGATCGCGTTTGGCGAAAACATCCTTGTGCCCGATATTGCCGGCTGGCGCCGCGAATGCCTGACCGAGTATCCGGAAACCAACTACTTCACCATCGCACCCGACTGGGTGTGCGAAATCCTTTCCGCATCGACCGAGAGGCGTGACCGCACGGTTAAGCGCCGGATCTACGGCGAGGGCGGCGTTCGGTATCTGTGGCTGGTCGATCCGCGCCAGCAGCTTCTCGAAGCCTTCGCGCTGACGGCGGGCAACTGGCTGCTCGTCGGCTCCTGGCGCTCGGACGACGAGGTATGCGCCCCGCCCTTCGACGCAATCTCCTTCTCCCTCGCCGACCTGTGGCCGCTGGACAAGCCGCTCGGGCTCTCCGAAAGCCCGCAGGCTCTCTACGCCGGAGACAGATAATGCCGATCAACATCACCATGCCTGCGCTGTCGCCGACGATGGAGGAGGGCAACCTCGCCAAATGGCTGAAGAAGGAGGGTGATACGGTCAGGTCCGGCGACGTGATTGCCGAAATCGAAACCGACAAGGCGACGATGGAGGTCGAGGCAGTCGACGAGGGCACGCTCGCCAAGATCGTCGTTCCGGCTGGTACCGAGGGCGTCAAGGTCAATTCCGTGATCGCGGTTCTGGCTGCCGAGGGCGAGGATATTGCGGCTGCGGCCAAAGACGCGGGCAACGGCCAGGCGGCAGCGGCGGCAGAGCAGAAGGCGTCTTCACCTCATCCTGAGCCTGTCGAAGGACGAGGTGAAGGGGTTAGCAAATCAGCGGCCGCCCCCGCCCTTCGACAGGCTCAGGGTGAGGGCGGAGTGGGTGCGGTATCTGCTTCTGCTCAAAGAGATGGCGGCCGCGTCTTCTCTTCCCCGCTCGCGCGCCGCATCGCCAAGGAGGCCGGCGTCGATATCGCCGCGATCAACGGCTCCGGTCCGCACGGCCGTGTAGTACAGCGCGATGTCGAAGCGGCGATCGCCGGCGGAACCGGCAAGGCCCGCCCGGCGGAAGCGCCGAAGGCGGCGGCGGCTCCGATGTCGGACGACAAGATCCTCAGGCTGTTCGAGGAGGGGTCCTACGAACTGAAGCCGCACGACAACATGCGCAAGGTAATCGCGCGGCGTCTGGTCGAGGCGAAATCGACCATCCCGCATTTCTACCTGACGATCGATTGCGAACTCGACGCACTATTGGCGCTGCGCCAGCAATTGAACGACGCCGCTCCGATGAAAAAGACCGAGAAGGGCGAGGTGCCTGCCTACAAGCTGTCGGTCAACGACATGATCATCAAGGCGATGGCGCTGGCGCTGCAGGCAGTGCCGGAGGCCAACGCCTCATGGACGGAGGCCAACATGGTCATGCACAAGCATTCCGACGTCGGCGTTGCCGTGTCGATTCCCGGCGGCCTGATCACGCCGATCATCCGCAAGGCCGAACAGAAATCGCTCTCGGCGATCTCGAACGAGATGAAGGACATGGCCAAGCGCGCGCGCGAGCGCAAGCTCAAGCCCGAGGAATATCAGGGCGGCACCACCGCAGTCTCCAATCTCGGCATGTTCGGCATCAAGGATTTTTCCGCCGTCATCAACCCGCCGCACGCGACCATCCTGGCCGTCGGCGCCGGCGAGCAACGCCCGATCGTCAAGAACGGGGCGGTGCAGATCGCAACCGTGATGAGCGTGACGCTGTCGACCGACCATCGCGCCGTCGACGGCGCGCTCGGCGCGCAACTGCTCGACGCCTTCAAGCGCTATATCGAGAAGCCGATGGGGATGCTGGTTTAGCTCGGCAGCATGGCGATGCCCTGGTCGATCCATTGGACGATCAGGTCGCCGCGCTGGCTGAGGATCACGGCGATCGCCACAGCAACAAGGAAGCGCGTGATCGCCCGGATCGGCCGCAGGTAGATCAGCGACCAGAAGGAAGCGATGAGCAGGATGACGATCAAGCCGAGGCCGGTGTAGCCGACATACCAGGGCAGAGCGAGTATCCGCTCGATGGAAATGAATTCCTGAAGAGTTTGCATGGAAGGTCCCCGCCGAATTCGCCCCCCTGAATCCGCACGGCAAATCTCCATTCAAATAAGGACAAAAGCATGGCCGCCAACTATGACGTCATCATCATCGGATCGGGCCCCGGCGGCTACGTCGCGGCGATCCGTTCGGCCCAGCTTGGCCTGAAGACGGCGATCGTCGAGCGCGAGCATCTCGGCGGCATCTGCCTCAACTGGGGCTGCATCCCTACCAAGGCGCTGCTGCGCTCGGCCGAGATCAAGCATTATGCCGATCACCTGAAGAACTACGGCTTGACGCTCGATGGGAAGATCACCGCCGACGTCAAGGCGGTCGTGGCCCGCTCGCGCGCGGTTTCCGGCCGCCTCAACAACGGCGTCGGCTTCCTGATGAAGAAGAACAAGGTCGACGTCATCTGGGGCGAGGCCAAGCTTGTCGGCAAAGGCAAGATTGTCGTTGCCAAGTCGGCCAAGAAGGCGATGGAGCCGCAACCCCGGCGCCGAAGGGAACGAAGGGCGAGGGCGAATATACGGCCAAGCATATCATCCTCGCCACCGGGGCCCGGCCGCGGGCGCTGCCCGGCATCGAACCTGACGGCAAGCTGATCTGGACCTATTTCGAGGCGATGGTGCCGCCGGATATGCCGAAGAAACTGCTGGTCATGGGCTCCGGCGCCATCGGCATCGAATTCGCCTCCTTCTATCATTCGATGGGTTGCGACGTGACCGTGGTCGAATTGCTGCCGACGATCATGCCGGTCGAGGACGCCGAGATCTCCGGACTTCGCCCGCAAGCAGTTCGAAAAGCCGGCATGAAAATCCATACCGAAGCCAAGGTGACGAAGGTCGAAAGGACCGCCAATTCGGTCAAGGCGACGGTCGAACTGAAGGGCGGCAAGGCCGAGGTGATGGAGGCCGACCGGCTGATTTCGGCCATCGGCGTGCAGGGCAATATCGAGAGCCTCGGCCTCGAAGCGCTTGGCGTGAAGACCGACCGCGGCTGCATCGTCATCGACGGCTACGGCCGCACCAATGTCGAGGGCATTTACGCCATCGGCGATGTCGCCGGGCCGCCGATGCTCGCCCACAAGGCCGAGCACGAGGGCGTCGTCTGCGTCGAGAAGATCGCCGGCCTGCCCAACGTCCATCCGATGGACAAGCTGAAAATCCCCGGCTGCACCTATTGCCAGCCGCAGGTCGCCAGCGTCGGGCTGACCGAAGCCAAGGCGAAGGAGCAGGGCAGGGACATCCGCGTCGGCCGCTTCCCGTTCGCGGCCAACGGCAAGGCGATCGCGCTCGGCGAGGACCAGGGCCTGATCAAGACGATCTTCGACAAGAAGACCGGCCAATTGCTCGGCGCGCACATGGTTGGCGCCGAGGTCACCGAACTGATCCAGGGTTTTGTCGTCGCCATGAACCTGGAAACGACCGAGGAAGAACTGATGCACACCGTCTTCCCGCACCCGACGCTCTCCGAAATGATGAAGGAAAGCGTGCTCGATGCGTATGGGCGGGTGCTGAACGCGTAGCCGCCCTTGATCATGCCGCACCGGCCACATCGTCTTCGCGATCCTGTTCGGCGTCGTCATCGGCGTGGGAATGCATTATATCTTGGGCGGCCAGTTGTGGATTCACCTGGCCGTCGCAACAGTGGCCGCGCTGGCCGCCGCCTTCGCGATGCAACGGGGAAAAACAGGCGGAGAAAAATGATGCCTAACATGGATGCCAAGAGTCTGCTCGTATTTCTGGTGATCGGTCTGGTGGCGGGCTTCATTGCCAGCCTCGTCGTTGGTGGTGGTGGCGGGCTGATCTACTACCTGATCATCGGCGTCATCGGCGCGTTCGTCGGCGGCATTTTGCTCGGCGCGCTCAAGGTGAACATTTCGACCGGCAATCCGATCGTCAATCAGATCATCACCTCGGCGATCGGGGCGATTGTCGTAGTCGTCATCGCGCGGTGGATCGCCTGAGGAAGCAGACAGATCGCAATGGTCAACGTCCTCGACACCGTTTCCGCCATCCGGCCCCGCCACCCCGAAAAGGCGCATCGGCCCGACAGCGAGGTGCTGCGCAAGCCCGACTGGATCCGCGTGCGCTCCGGAGGTTCACCGGTCTACGAGGAGACGAAGCGCATCGTCCGCGAGAACGGCCTCGTCACCGTCTGCGTCGAGGCGAGTTGCCCGAATATCGGTGAGTGCTGGTCGAAAAAGCACGCCACCATGATGATCATGGGCGACACCTGCACGCGCGCCTGCGCCTTCTGCAACGTGCGCACCGGATTGCCCGGCGCTCTCGACCGCGACGAGCCTGAACACGTCGCCATCGCGGTCGAAAAGCTCGGCCTCAACCATGTCGTCATCACCTCGGTCGACCGCGATGATCTTGATGACGGCGGGGCAGGGCATTTCGTGGCCACGATCCGGGCGATCCGCTGCCGCTCGCCGGCAACGGCGATCGAGGTGCTGACTCCGGATTTCCTTCGCAAGGACGGCGCGCTCGAACAGGTAGTCGCCGCCAGGCCCGACGTCTTCAACCACAACCTCGAGACCGTCGCCTCCAACTACCTGACGGTGCGGCCTGGTGCGCGCTATTTCCACTCGATCCGGCTGCTGCAGCGGGTCAAGGAGATCGATCCGTGCGATGTTCACCAAGTCCGGCATCATGGTCGGGCTGGGCGAGGCGCGCAACGAAGTCCTGCAATTGATGGACGACCTACGCACGGCCAACGTCGATTTCCTGACCATCGGCCAGTACCTGCAGCCGACCAGGAAGCACCACCCGGTCAAGGCGTTTCATCACGCCGGACGAGTTCAAGGCCTACGAGACCATAGCATATTCGAAAGGCTTCCTTCTGGTATCGGCCAGCCCGCTGACCCGTTCCTCGCACCATGCCGGCGAGGATTTCGCCCGATTGAGGGCGGCAAGGCTGGCGGCGTCGACCGCGAACTGACATTCACGCGCATGCCGAAATTCGAAAAGGTCCACCGCGTCGCGCATAGTGCAGAGCGCATGTTCGACCTCGTCATGGACATGGAGAAATATCCTGAGTTTCTGCCGCTTTGCGAAGCGCTGAGAGTGCGCTCCCGCCGCCAGAGCGGCGATCGCGAGATCCTGGTCGCCGAAATGACCGTTGGCTACAAAGCCATCCGGGAAACCTTCACGACCCAGGATATCGCCAGCCGTGCCGATTTGACCATCGATATCAGCTATTTGAACGGGCCGTTCCGCCGGCTCGACAACCGCTGGCGGTTCGTGCCGGTCGGCGACAATGCCTGCGACGTTCACTTTTCCATCGACTATGAGTTTTCAAGCCGGATTCTCGCGGCTCTGATGGGGGCGATGTTCGACCGCGCCTTCCGCAAGTTCACTGCGGCATTCGAGGCACGCGCCGACAATATCTACGGCGTGTCCGGGAAACTGGCGGCGAACCACTGAGGTTCACGGGAAGGCAGCAGACAAGCCCGGCAAAAGAAAGCCCGGCCCAAAAAAGAAAACCCGGCACGAGGCCGGGTTCTTTTCGGGGAGGTCAGGTTCGGGGTGGTTCAGGTCCCGATGTTCAATAGATAGGTCAGATTTCGCGGGTACGGTGTGACTTTTCGCACACTGGTGTATAGCCGCACGGTTCCGATAACCAAGCACCTGATTTAATGAAGCTTTCCGCCCTATTAGCTGCAGACGGTAACCGCTTTCTGAATCTTGGCGCCGACATAGGGGTCATAAACCCACTGCTTTTCAAAGCGGCAGGTCGGCTGAACATAGGCTGTCTGCGAGGCTGGAGCCACGTAGTTGTATCCGCCCTGTTGGGCGTTCGCGAGCGCGCCGCCGGTGAACAGGCTGCTGATATACGCCGCGACGTCGGATGCGCCGGCGTTTGCCATCGTCGGCACCGCCATGACGGCCAGTACAGCAACGGCGAACTTTATCGAATTCTTCATCGTCCCCTCTTTGCCCAGCGGGTGGAGCCAGATTTCACGATGCCGGCGGATAGCCACCGACAGTGAAAAGGCGGGCAAGGATGCCCGCCCTCGCGTTCAGCTCGCCTGTACGGCGTTAGCAGTAGTACTGGACCGTACGCCAGACCCAGCCGGCATAGGGATCGAAGTACTTTTCCTTGCGGTAGCAGACGCGCGGCTGCACGTACACGGGCTGCGCCTGATAGACCGGCGCCACATACGTGTAGCCACCTTGCTGCGAATTGGCGATGGCGCCGCCGACGAACAGGCCGCCGAGGAATCCAAGGGCTGCATCCTTGCCGCCAGCATTGGCGACAGTCGGCATCACCGTTGCGACCAGCGCTGCGGCAACAACACTGGCCACAGTCGCGCGAATGGTTTTCTTCATGTTGTCGATCTCCTAAATGCGCGCATCACACCGCGGCGCGATTCCGTGGGCCCCGTGGCCATTATTAGACCATAATATTTCAACCGTTGAAATCAAAATCTGTGGTCCAGCAAGAACCGGCCGCAATCGGCTGAGGTCCAAATCCTAGCCCAGCAGCAGGCGCAGCGCCGCCTTGACGCTCTCGGCACGGATGAAATGCCGACCGAGATCGGCAAACCGGCATTCCTGCACCTTGGTTGACGCGCCGCGCCGGGCGATGGCGATGAACACGAGGCCGACGGGTTTGGCGGCACTGCCCCCGCCGGGCCCGGCGATGCCGGTGACCGAGACCGCGGCATCGGCCTTGGAGAATTCCAGCGCGCCGCGCGCCATGGCGCTCGCGGTTTCGGCCGAGACCGCACCGTGGCGCTCCAGCCAATCGGCGGGGACGCCGAGCATGTCGATCTTGGACTGGTTGGAATAGGTGACGAAGCCGCGCTCGAATACGTCGGAGGAGCCGGGAATGGCCGTCAACGTCGCCGCGATCATGCCGCCGGTGCAGGATTCGGCTGTGGCAATTCGTTTGCCGGTTGCCCGGTATCGGCTCAGCACCCGGCTGGCGAGATCGTTCAGTTCGGCTTCGCTGCTCATGCGCCGCGCGTGCCTGCGGAAAAATGAGCGGTTGCTGCGGCGATCGCAGCAACGCCCTCGCGCCGGCCAATGAAGCCGATGCCCTCGTTGGTGGTCGCCTTGACCGAAACGCGGTCCGCCCCGATGCCGAGGATTTCGGCGATGCGCTGGCGCATGGCGTCACGGTGCGGACCGATCTCCGGTGCTTCGCAAACCAGCGTCACGTCGACCAGCGTGATCGCACCGCCGCGCGCCCGGACACGCTCCGCGGCAAAGGCCAGGAACCGATCCGAGCTGGCGCCGCGCCATTGCGGATCGGAGGGCGGAAAGTGGTGGCCGATGTCGCCGTCGGCGATCGTCGCCAGCAGCGCGTCGGTCAGCGCATGCAGGCCAACATCGGCATCAGAATGGCCTTTGAGGGCGCGATCATGCGCGATGCGCACCCCGCAAAGCGTTACGTGATCGCCGGGGACGAGGGCGTGGACGTCGTAGCCGTTACCGGTCCGCAGATCAGGAAGGGCGGCGGCTGCCAGCCGCCGGCGCGCACCTTCAAGGTCGGCGGCTGTGGTGATCTTTTCGTTGCTGTCTCCGCAGGCAACCAGCCGCACCTTCATGCCGGCGCGTTCGGCGACGGCCGCGTCGTCGGTCAGATCGCCGATGCCCGCCGACGCGGTCGCTCGATGCGCCGCGAGAATCTCGTCGAAGCGGAATCCCTGCGGTGTCGAAACCGCATGCAGGCGATCGCGCGACACGGTTTCGCGGATCGTTCCGTCGGCGCCGGTTCGCTTCAGCGTATCGGCAATCGCGCGCCCTGGAACCGCGCCAATTCCCGGCGCGATGGCCTCGGCAACCGCATCGATCATCGCCGCGGTGACAAAGGGGCGGGCGGCATCATGAATGAGCACGGATTGTGGGGCTGCGCCCTCCAGGGCCTCAAGCCCGGCCAGCACGCTTGCCTGGCGCGTCGCGCCGCCGGCGACGACCGCCAACATTTTCCGCGAATCACTTGCGGAGACTTCCGCCAAGCATTGTTCGTAGAACGTTTTGTGTTCCGGGTTAATCACACAGACAACTGCGCCGACGCGAGGGTGGCCTAGAAACGCCGACAGGCTATGGGCCAGCATCGGCCGGCCATCGAGATCGAGGTACTGCTTCGGCAATTCGGCACCCAGTCTTTCTCCACGCCCCGCAGCCACAATGACGGCGGCGAAAGCGGGTCGGGCCATGACGCTGGGAGCGTTCATGATTTTCCTGTAAAGGCGCTGCCGACCTCCGGCAAGAACGGACTGCCGGGATAAAGTGGATCGGCCGATCGAGTCGGGCCGATGGTGAGTGGGAGACGCTTTGCCCCTTGCGCGTCTAACCAGCGCGAAATCCACAAGCGCTCTTGTGCGCCGCACAATCGTATGGTTATATTCGAGGCAGAGAAGGCACTTGCCCAAGAAATAGGCAACGCATCGTCCCATGCAGCAACTGAACGACCTGTTGGAGCCGATCGAAATCGGCGGGCTGACATTGAAAAATCGAGTCTTTCTCGCGCCGATGTCGGGCATCAGCGACGTGCCGTTTCGTGCCATCGCCTGGCGCTTCGGCGCCGGGCTGGTGCTGAGCGAAATGGTCGCCAGCGAGGCGCTCGCCGCCGGCAACGGCGAAATGGCGCGCAAGGCCGAACGCGGTGATTTGGCGCTGCACGCCGTCCAGATCGCCGGGCGCGACCCGGCGTGGATGGCGTATGCCGCAAAACTTGCCGTCGCTGGCGGCGCGGCGCTGATCGACATCAACATGGGCTGTCCCGCAAAGCGCGTCACCAACGGCGCGTGCGGCGCCGCGCTGATGCGCGATCTCGATCTGGCCAGTGAGGTAATCGCCGCCGTCATTGCCGCGGTGCCCGTTCCTGTGACGCTGAAGATGCGGCTCGGCTGGGATCGCTCGATGTTCAACGCGCCGGAACTCGCGGGCCGCGCCGAGGCCCTCGGCGTACGCATGATTACCGTCCACGGCCGCACCCGCGACCAGTTCTACGATGGCCGCGCCGACTGGAAGGCGGTCGCGCGCGTGCGCCAGGCAACCTCGCTGCCGCTCGTCGTCAACGGCGATATCTCCAATCTTGCCGACGCGCGTGCCGCGCTCGCGCAATCGGGCGCCGACGCGGTGATGGTCGGACGCGCCGCCTGCGGCGCCCCCTGGCTGCCCGGCGCGATCGCCGCCGGGTGGCCCGATGGTCGCCGCCCTGACGGACTGCCCAAGCTGGTGCTCGGGCATTACGAAGCGATCCTGCGCCACTACCGCGAGGCGCTCGGCATCCGCCATGCGCGCAAGCACCTGGGCTGGTATTTCGACCGCTGGGCAAACCAGTGCGGCCCGGATGTGCGCCGTGCGATGCTGACCGCCACCGATGCGAACGAAGTTCGCAACCTTATCAGCGAGGCATTCGCCGCCGACACCCGCGCATGCGACCCCGAAAAATGGGAGAGGGCGGCGTGAACGGCCCGGCACGAAACCGTTCCTCTGACGGCGCCGCAAATCCTCCGATCGGGGATGCCGTGGCGCTCGCCCACACGGCACTCGATTCGCTGCCGCATCCAGTACTACTGGTCGACGCCAAAAACCAAATCGTTTTTGCAAACAGTGCTGCCGAAGGCTATTTCCGCGTTTCGCTGACGGTGCTGGTGCGCTACGGCCTCGACCACTTTGTGCCATTCGGCAGTCCAGTGATCGGCCTCGTCGACGAAGTGCGCCGCACCAACGCGCCGATCAGCGAATACAAGGTTGATATCACTTCGCCGCGCGTCGGGCGCGACGGCATGGTCGACGTTCACGCATCTCCCGCTCATGAGCCGCACCGCGGAGTCGTGCTGATGTTTCAGCCGCAGAACATGGCCGACAAGCTCGACCGACAAATGACCCATCGCAGCGCCGGACGTTCCGTCGCCGGCCTGGCGGCTATGCTCGGCCATGAAATCAAGAACCCGCTGTCGGGCATCCGTGGCGCCGCCCAGTTGCTCGACATGGCCGCCGCCGGCGACGGCGACAAGATGCTGACCCGGCTGATCATGGACGAGACCGACAGGATCGTGCGCCTGGTCGACCGCATGGAGGCCTTTGCCGACGACCGCCCGGTCGACCGCGAACCGGTCAATATTCACGAGGTGTTCGAACAGGTGAAACGCCTGGCGAAATCCGGTTTTGCCCGCAACATCCGCATCGTCGAGGACTATGACCCGTCGCTGCCACCGGTCATGGCGAGCCGGGATCAGCTGACCCAGGTTTTCCTCAACCTCGCCAAGAACGCCGCCGAGGCGCTCGTCGACGCCAAGGACGGCGAGATTGCGTTTGCGACCGCGTTCCGTCCCGGCATCCATCTGTCGGTGCCGGGCTCGAGCGAGCGCATCTCGCTGCCGTTGCAGTTTTCCGTCACTGACAACGGGCCGGGCGTGCCGGACGAGATTCGCGCCCACATCTTCGATCCGTTCGTGACCACCAAGCCCGCCGGCACCGGCCTCGGGCTGGCGCTCGTGGCAAAGATCGTCGGCGACCACGGCGGCGTTGTCGAATGCGACTCGGAATCGCGCCGCACGACATTCAGAATTCTGATGCCGGCCTATCGCGAAGGCGAAGGCTGAAAGGGACGTTGAAATGAGCAAGGGCCTGATCCTGGTCGCCGACGACGACTCTGCCATCCGCATGGTCGTCAACCAGGCTTTGTCGCGCGCCGGCTACGAGGTGCGCGTCACGTCCAACGCGGCGACGCTGTGGCGCTGGATTTCGGCCGGCGACGGCGACCTGGTGATCAGCGACATCGTCATGCCCGACGGCGACGCCTTCGAGATCCTGCCGCGCATCAAGCGCGCCCGCCCGGAATTGCCGGTCGTGCTGATGAGCGCCCAAAATACATTCATGACCGCGGTGCGCGCTTCCGAAAAGGGCGCCTACGAATATCTACCCAAGCCCTTCGACCTGCAGGAATTGGCCGCGGTCGCCGGCCGCGCCATCAGCCAGTCGCGTGCTGTCAGGTCCGACCGGGTGCAGGCCACGGACCAGGAGCGCATGCCGCTCGTCGGCCGCTCGGCGGCGATGCAGGACATCTACCGTGTGCTCGCCCGATTGATGCAGACCGATCTGACGCTGATGATTTCGGGCGAAAGCGGCACCGGCAAGGAACTCGTCGCCCGCGCCCTGCACGATTACGGCAAGCGCAAGAACGGGCCATTCATCGCCATCAACATGGCGGCGATCCCGAAGGACCTGATCGAAAGCGAACTGTTCGGCCACGAGAAGGGCGCCTTTACCGGCGCCCAGAACCGTTCCTCCGGCCGCTTCGAGCAGGCCGAGGGCGGAACGCTGTTCCTCGATGAAATCGGCGACATGCCGATGGATGCCCAGACGCGGCTGCTGCGGGTTCTCCAGCAGGGCGAATACACCATGGTCGGCGGTCGCACGCCGATCCGCACCAACGTCCGCATCGTTGCCGCGACCAACCGCGATCTGCGTATCCTGATCAACCAGGGCCTGTTTCGCGAAGACTTGTTCTATCGCCTGAACGTCGTGCCGCTGCGCCTACCGCCGCTGCGCGAGCGCGCCGAGGACATTCCCGATCTCGTCAATCACTTCCTCGCCAAGTCCGAAAAGGATGGCCTGGCGCCCAAGCATCTCGAACAGCAGGCGCTCGATGCGTTGAAGCACTATCGCTGGCCCGGCAACGTCCGCGAACTGGAAAATCTCATTCGCCGCCTCAGCGCGCTCTATCCCCAGGACGTCGTGACGGCCGAGATCATCGAGACCGAACTGCGCGGCACCGCCTCGCAAAGCTTCGAGGAATCCGCCGATACCCAGGCGCGCACATTGTCGCAGGCGACGGAAAAATACCTGAACGAATATTTCGCTGGTTTCGGCGACGACCTGCCGCCGGCCGGGCTCTACGACCGTATCCTGCGCGAGGTCGAAACGCCGCTGATTGCCGCAAGCCTGGCCGCGACGCGCGGAAACCAGTTGCGCGCCGCCGAACTGCTCGGCCTGAACCGCAACACCTTGCGCAAGAAAATCCGCGACCTCGACATCCGGGTATTTCGCCCGATCGGATAAAAGTGTCTGACAATGGCAGTCATATTGACCGACTGCGCTATTCTCGCCACAATCCTGTTGCATTTGCGCAACGGTCGCGCTCCCACGACCGGCGCCAATCAATCGAAACGCAGGACCTACGCCCTTGGCAGTGAATGTGGCACCGGCGCTGGACGATGCGATGCCGGAAGCGCCGGCCAGCGTTCAGCGCGGCGAGCATGACAGCATTTCCCGCATGCTTGGCTTTGCCGCGACGATCGCGCTGCTGATCGCGGGCACGGCAACATTCCTCATCCTGATCGGCCTGGCGCCGATTGCGCCGTCGAAGACGGTCGTCAATACCGCCTTGGCGATCAACACCGTGCTGGCGCTGGTGGTGCTGTTCCTGATCGGCCGCGAGGTTGCCGTCATCCTTTCGGCGCGACGCAAGGGCAGGGCGGCGGCGCGCCTGCATGTGCGCATCATCGGCCTGTTTGCGCTCGTCGCGGCGATCCCGGCAATCCTCGTCGCCGGCGTTGCCAGCGTCACGCTCGACGTCGGCCTCGACCGCTGGTTCGAAATCCGTACCAAGCGCATTGTTTCGTCCTCGGTCAGCGTCGCCCAGGCCTATATGGACGAATCGCGCAGGGTGCTAACCGGCAACACCATCTCGATGGCCTCCGACCTCGACCGCGCCCGCCAGATCTATTCGCTCGACCGCGGCGGTTTCCAGAACCTGATGAACCTGCAGGCCAAGGCGCGCGGTTTCATGCTCGCCGAACTGCTCCACCGCGATGGCACCGTGATTGTCGCCGCCGAGCGCCAGACGGAGGAGAAGCTGCCGCGCCCGGTCGAGGACGTTTTCGTCGCCGCCGACACCGGCGATCCGGTCGGAATCCCACCCGGCTCCACCAACCTCATCGGCGCCATGTTCAAGTTGCGCGAAATCCCCAACGCCTATCTCTACACTATCGTGTCGATCCGCCCCGAAGTCATCCAGCAGTTGCGCGTCGTCGACGCCAACACCACCGAATATGCCGGGCTCGAGGCCAACCGCCTGCCGGTGCAGCTTGCCTTCGCGGTACTCTATATCGGCGTCTGCCTCATCGTGCTGCTGGCAGCGATCTGGATGGGCATCAGCGTCGCCGACCGTTTCGTTTCGCCGATCCGACGATTGATTACCGCCGCCGACGCCGTCAGCGCCGGCAATCTCGACATCCGCGTCGGCACCAAGCATACCGAGGGCGACCTCAAGAGCCTGAGCGACACCTTCAACGTCATGATTTCCGAAATCAGGAACCAGCGTAACGAACTGGTGCGCGCCCGCGACGACATTTCGCAGCGTGCCCGCTTCACCGAGGCCGTGCTTTCCGGCGTCAGCGCCGCGGTGATCGGCATCGACGGCAACGACCGCATCACGATTGCCAATCTCGCCGCCGGCGCGCTGCTCGGCGGCAAGGCGACGCCGGGCGTGCCGCTTGCGGCTTCGTTCCCGGAACTGGCCGCGGTGGTCAAGCGCGCCCGCGCATCGGCCCGCGACGACTGGCAGGAACAGATCGCCACGACCCGAGGCGGCGTCGAACGCACCCTCAGCGTCGGTTGCACGCTGGAGCGTCGCGACGAGGGCGTTGTCGACGGCGCCGAGGCCGCCGGCCATTCCCTGGTCATTACCGTCGACGACATCACCAATCTGGTCGCAGCCCAGCGCAACACCGCCTGGTCGGACGTTGCCCGCCGCATCGCCCATGAGATCAAGAATCCGCTGACGCCGATCCAGCTTTCCGCCGAACGCATCCGTCGCCGCTACGGCAAGTTCATCACCGAAGACCGCGAGGTCTTCGACCAGTGCACCGACACCATCATCCGCCAGGTCGGCGACATCGGCCGCATGGTCGACGAATTCTCCTCGTTTGCGCGCATGCCCAAGCCGCAGCTCGAACGGCACAATGTCGTCGAGACTCTCAACGAGGCGGTCTTCCTGCAAAAGGTCGCACTGCCGGAAATCGAGTTTGTGACCGATTTCGGCAACGCGCCGCTTTTTGCCAAGATCGACAGCCGGCTGTTCTCGCAGGCCGTCATCAACCTGATCAAGAATGCTGCCGAGGCAATCTCCGCCGCGCCGTCGTCAAAGAATCGCAAGGGCCGCATCGAGGTCAGCGCCAGCAGCGACGATGACAATGTCATCATGGAGGTGAGCGACAACGGCAAGGGCTGGCCGGCCGAGAACCGCCACCGCCTTCTCGAGCCTTATGTGACCACCCGCGAGAAAGGCACCGGATTGGGGCTGGCGATCGTGCGCAAGATCGTCGAGGATCACCATGGCTGGCTGGAATTGCGCGATCCGGCGCGCAAGAATGGCGACGGGCGTGGCGCCACGGTGCGAATCATTCTTCCGCGCGCGGACGAAGTCAGTCCAAATAATGCCGACAATTCGGCGCAAGGCGAAACTGCCGCGGCAGTCGAGGGGAGTGGCGTTTGATGGCTTCCGACATTCTTATTGTTGATGACGAAGCCGACATTCGCGGTCTGGTCGCCGGCATTCTCGAGGATGAGGGGCACGCTACCCGCACCGCGGCCAATGCCGACGAAGCGCTTGGCGCCATCGAACAGCGCCGCCCCCACCTCGTGTTCCTCGATATCTGGCTGCAGGGTTCTCGTCTGGATGGCCTGCAATTGCTCGAGGAAATCCGCAAGCTGCATCCGGAACTGGCCATTGTGATGATCTCAGGCCACGGCAATATCGAAACCGCGGTCTCGGCGATCAAGTCCGGTGCCTACGACTATATCGAAAAGCCGTTCAAGTCGGACCGGCTGGTGCTCGTCGCGCAGCGCGCGCTCGAAGCGTCGAATCTGAAGAAGCAGGTGCGCGAATTGCAGGGTCGCAGCCCGGACATGCCGGAGCTCATCGGCCGCAGTTCGGCGATGAACCATTTGCGCCAGGTGATCGAGAAGGTCGCGCCAACGGGCAGCCGCGTATTGATCATCGGGCCGTCCGGTTCCGGCAAGGAGATGGTCGCGCGCACGATACATCGCCTGTCGTCGCGCAGCGCCGGGCCGTTCGTTGTCGTCAACGCCGCCACGATCACGCCGGAGCGCATGGAAATCGAATTGTTCGGCACCGAGGCTGCCAATGGCATGGCCGGCAAGGTCGGCGCGCTGGAAGAAGCCCATGGCGGCACGCTCTATCTCGACGAAATCGCCGACATGCCGCGCGACACCCAGAACCGGATCCTGCGCGTCCTCGTCGACCAGCGCTTCGAGCGCGTCGGCGGCTCGACCAGGGTCAAGGTCGATGTCCGCATCCTGTCTTCGACGGCGCGCGATCTCGAATCGCTTATTCGCGACGGCAAGTTCCGCGAGGACCTCTTTCACCGTCTCGCGGTCGTGCCGATCCGCGTGCCGCCGCTGGCCGAGCGGCGCGAGGACGTGCCGTTGCTGGTCGAAGCCTTCATGGAACAGATCGCCCGCCAGGCCGGCATTCGTCCGGCGCGCATGGGCGAGGACGCCATGGCGATGCTGCAGGCGCATGATTGGCCGGGCAATGTCCGTCAACTGCGCAACAACATCGAACGCCTGATGATCCTGTCGCGCAACGGCAATGACGGCATCATGACCGCGGAAATGTTGCCGGCCGAGGTCGGCGAGATGCTGCCCCGGAACCGGTACCGAAATCGGCGGGCACTTCATCGCCATGCCGCTGAAAACGGCGCGCGAGGCGTTCGAGCGCGAATATCTGGCGGTGCAGGTGACGCGATTCGGCGGCAACATCTCGCGCACCGCCGATTTCGTCGGCATGGAGCGCTCGGCGCTGCACCGCAAGCTCAAATCGCTCGGCATCCTCGATCGCAAGCGCATCGGCGATGGCTTGCGCCAGCCGGCCAGTGTCGAGGATAGTTCCGATTCGGCCGATGTCGCCGAGCCGGCCCGCAAATCGGCGGCCGGCAGCTGACCAATACGGCGAGTGCTGTAGCATCGCATTGCAGGGGGCGAGATGCGGGTTGTCATATGCGGGGCAGGGCAGGTCGGGTACGGCATCGCCGAGCGACTGGCCGCCGAAGGCAATGATGTATCGGTGATCGATACTTCGCCGGAACTGGTCCGCGCCATCCAGGACAAGCTCGATGTCCGCGGCCATATCGGCTACGGCTCGCATCCCGATGTGCTGGCGCGCGCCGGCGCCAGCGAAGCCGACATGCTGATCGCCGTCACGCTGCACGACGAAGTCAACATGATCGCCTGCCAGGTTGCCCACTCGCTGTTCAACGTCCCGACCAAGATCGCGCGCGTCCGGGCGCAGAATTATCTCCAGGCGCATTGGCAGAACCTGTTCTCGCATGACCACCTGCCGATCGACGTCATCATTTCGCCGGAAGTCGAGGTCGGCGACGTCATCCTTCGCCGCATTTCGCTCCCCGGCGCCCGCGACCTGGTGTCGTTCGCCGAGGAGCGGGTCGGCATGCTCGCCGTCGACTGCGACGGCGATTGCCCGGTCATCGACACGCCGCTGTCACAGTTGACGGAACTGTTTCCCGATCTCGACGCCACCGTCGTCGGCATCTGGCGCGATAACCGCCTGATAGCGCCGCGCAGTGCCGACCGCATCGAGCGCAACGATCTTGCCTACCTCATCGCCGCGCGCAGCCAGATCCGCCGCACATTGGCAATCTTCGGCAAGGAGCGCCCGGAAGCGTCGCGCATCGTCATTGCCGGCGGCGGCAATATCGGCGTCTATCTCGCCACCAAAATCGAAAAGCAGATGTCCGGCGCCAGCATCAGGGTGATCGAGGCCTCTCGCGAACGCGCCGTCGCCATGGCCGATCAACTCAGCCATAGCGTCGTTCTGCATGGCAGCGCGCTCGACGAACAGATTTTGCTGGAAGCGGGTGTCGCCACCGCCGATCTGATGGTTTCGATCACCAATGACGACCAGGTCAACATCCTGTCGGCGGTGCTGGCGCGCAAGCTCGGCTGCGGCGCCAACCTGACACTGCTCAACAATTCGGGCTATCACGGTTTCACCAAATCGCTTGGCATCGATGACTACATCAATCCGCGTACGGTAACGATTTCGCGCATTCTCCAGCATGTGCGGCGGGGCCGCATTCGCGGCATCTACACGCTGCACAACGGCGCCGCCGAGATCGTCGAGGCAGATGCGCTCGACACTTCGCCGCTCGTCGGCAAACCGCTTGCGCGAACTGGAACTTCCGGACGGCATACGCATCGGCGCCATTCTGCACGGCGAAACGTTCATCCGCCCGACCGGCGATTGCGTCATCCGCCCGAAAGACCGTGTCGTCATGCTGGCGCTCAATAGCCGCGTCCCGGAGGTCGAGCAGATGTTCCGCGTCAGCCTCGAGTTTTTCTGAGGGCATCGCTGGGGTTGACGCGGAGCTGCGGAGCGCGAAAAGGCCTGGACGAAAATACTTGTTTTGCTCAAGTTGGCATCTTATTGCGATGAATAGTAGGCAGCTTCGACATGAACCGTCCCGAAAGTAGACCCAGCGCGCTTGGGCTGAAATCATGCGCGCCAACGGAGAAGAAGAATGGCTGAACGGGCGCAAAACCTGCAAGACACGTTCCTCAATCAGGTTCGCAAACAGAAGGTGCCGTTGACGATCTTTTTGGTCAACGGAGTGAAGCTCAATGGCGTCGTGACCTGGTTTGACAATTTCTGCGTATTGCTGAAGCGCGACGGCATCGCGCAACTGGTCTACAAGCACGCCATCTCCACCATCATGCCGTCCGGGCCGGTCAATCTCGGTGAAACGGCTGACGAAGGAAGCGATTGACAATACCCGCCATCCCCGCGGCGAAAGACGGCCGGCCGACGAGTGTTTCCGCCGCGCCGCGAGACGCCGATGGCGGCACGCAACCGCCGACGGAGCGCACGCTGGTGCTCGTGCCGCAGTTGCGTGGCGCCCGCACGATCGGTGAGGGTGCCGGGCGCGGCCTTGCCTCCCGGCCAGGCGGAGGCCGAAGGTCTGGCGCGGGCAATCGCCCTCGACGTCGTTGCCAGCCAGACCGTAACGCTGACGCAGGTGCGGCCGGCTACCTACATCGGCGCCGGCAAGGTCGATGAGATCGCCAAGCTCTCGTCAGCGAAAAACATATTGGCCTGGCGATTCTCGATTGCGCGCTGTCGCCGGTCCAGCAGCGCAACCTGGAAAAGGCCTGGGACTGCAAGATCCTCGACCGCACCGGACTGATCCTGGAGATTTTCGGCGAACGCGCCCGCACTTCCGAGGGACGCCTGCAGGTCGAACTGGCGAGCCTCAGCTACCAGAAGGGTCGCCTGGTACGCCAATGGACCCATCTCGAACGCCAGCGCGGCGGCCTCGGCAAGACCGGCGGCCCGGGCGAAACCCAGATCGAAGCCGACCGGCGCCTGATCCAGCAGCGCATCGACAAATTGAAGAAGGAACTCGACAAGGTCCAGCGCACCCGCCACCTGCAACGCGCGCGGCGCAAGAAGGCTCCGGTCTTCGCCGTCGCACTCGTCGGGTACACGAATGCCGGCAAATCGACCCTGTTCAACGCCCTGACCGGGGCGAACGTGTTTGCCGAGAATTTGCTGTTTGCCACGCTCGATCCGACGCTTGCGGCGGCTGAGCTGCCGAGCGGCCTCGAAATCGTCATTTCCGATACCGTCGGTTTCGTCTCCGAATTGCCGACGACCCTGGTCGCCGCCTTCCGCGCGACACTGGAGGAGGTCATCGAGGCCGACCTGATTCTGCATGTGCGCGACATCGCCGAGCCTGACACCGCCGCCCAGGCCGCCGATGTCTATGACGTGCTCGCCCAGATCGGCATCGAAGACAAGGGCACGAACGAGTGATCGAGGTGTGGAACAAGATCGACCTGATGGCGCCGGCCGATGTCGAGGCGTTGCGCGCCACGCGGCTGGAGGGAATGCCGCCGCCGATCCTGGTTTCCGCCGTTACCGGCGAAGGGATGGCTGGCGCTGCAAGCGACAATCGAAGCGGCGATTTCGTCGGCGAGCGAAACGATCGAAATCAGTCTGGCGCCTTCCGCACTCGGCCGGTTGCCGGAAATATACCGCCATGGCCGGGTGCTCGAACGTATCGATGGCGAGGACGGTGGCGTCAGGCTCAAGGTCCGCCCGCAGCCCTTCGGCGCCGAGCGGTTGCGGGCATTGGCGAACGGCGAGCGGTCACTCTGATCGATAATCGCCGCCTAGTTAGCCGCCCGCCTTTCGCCTCCTGCCACAGCGCTTCCATTTCTTCCAGGCTCGCTTGGCCCAGCGGCTGGCCGGAACGCGCCTCGATATTTCTCTCAATATGGGCAAAGCGACGGCGGAATTTCGCGTTGGCGCCGCGCACCGCGCTTTCCGGATCGATATCGAGATGGCGCGCGAGATTGGCGACAGCAAAGAGAATGTCGCCGATCTCGTCCTTGAGCCGATCACGGTCGCCATCGAGTTCGGATTCGGTTTCGGCGATCTCCTCGCGCAATTTCGCCAGAACCGCGCGCGGATCGTTCCAGTCGAAGCCAACAGTGCCGGCTTTCTGCTGCAATTTGACCGCCTGGGTCAGGCCGGGCAGGGCGGCCGGTGACCTGAATCGAGCAGGGAAGTGGGCTGCGCCTTTCGGCGCCAGGCCGGCTTCGCCGCGCCGGCGCGCCTGCTCCTGCTTTTCTTCCGCTTTGATCCGCTCCCAGGTTCCCTTGGCCAGGCCTGCGGCCGAATATTCGGCTGCGGTCTTGTCGGCATCGCCGAAGACATGCGGATGACGGCGGATCATCTTGGCCGAGATCGCCTCGACGACATCGCCGAATTCGAACCAGCCCAATTCCTGCGCCATGCGGGCGTGATAGACGACCTGCAACAGCAGGTCGCCGAGTTCGCCGCGCAAGTCGTCGCGATCGCCACGTTCGATGGCGTCGGCAACCTCGTAGGCTTCCTCGATGGTGTACGGGGCGATGGTATGGAAATCCTGTTCGAGGTCCCACGGGCAACCGCTGCCGGGCGTGCGCAGGGCGGCCATGATCTCGATCAGGCGGGAGATATCGCGGGAAGGGCTCATGCGCGCCCGACTTAAACTATTTCGACAGCAGGCGTAATCCGGTTTCGGCGCGGTTTTCGGACGATGCGCTTTTGACCCTGCGATGTTCCTGCCAGCCCGGCCGTTGGCGTGCGATTTCGGCGGCGACGATGTCATAAATCGCCTGCGCCGCCGGCGTCAGTCCGTGCCCGGCAATTTGATCAAGCCCATACGGTTCGACTACCAGATCAAGGCCGGCGGGCAACTCGACGAGCAGGACTGGTTTCGCCGAACTCGGATGCGAAATAATCGACTACCGCCCTTGCCAGCGGCGCAATCGCGTTGGTCTGCATGATGGTGATGACCGTCAGCATGAACGAGGAAGTACTCAGCACTTTTTCGGCAAGCGGGATTCCCGTGGCCGTCAGCAAGCCTCGACCGCGTCGCGCAGCAGCACCAATTCGACCGGCATGACCCAGTCGAATTCCGCCAGCCGCTCGCAGGATACGGTGCGGCATGCGCAACAGCGGATGGCCACGTCGCACGATCAGGGCGATCGGTTCGGGGCCGATCGAACGCGTCGGAAAACATCGCTTGTCGCGGATTCCCAGAAAACGGCCGATATAGAAGTCGAGATTGCCCTGGTGCAGTGCATCGCCGAGGACGTCGCTGTTTGCGACCTCGATATTGACCGATATTCGTGGCATGCTGAGACGCGCCTGTCGCACCGCCGGCAGGACATATTCGATCGCAAGGCCCGGTTACCGCCCCGATGTTGACGTGTCCGGCGCTGCCTTCGCCGATTTCCTTAGTTCGCGCTCGCTTTCGTCGATTTCGAACAGCGTGCGCCGGGCGCGTCGCGCAAATGCAAGGCCGGCAGGCAGTAAGTTCGATGCCACGGCTGGTGCGCTCATAAAGTTTCGAGCCGGTAATGCGGGCGGTTTCGGCGGCCAGGCGCGAGGCCGCCGGTTGCGACATCGCCAGGCGGCCGGCTGCGGCGCTGATTTGAGCCGTTTCGGCGAGTGCGGCAAACAGGCGCAAGTGCGAAACTTTCAGGCCACGGCGCAGGAAGCCGATATCTGCCCGTTTGACGATTGGCAAGCATGGCGAAGGTCCCCTCCCAAGGCGATATAGCACGAAAGGCATATCATATTGCAATATTCGAATTTGACGGTGATATCACGCAGGTGAATTTTGGCGCGCCGCCGGAAGGAGCCATGCGCAGAACGCGCAGGTTTGCGGCGAAGCACTTGAAACGGAAGCGGGGCCCCCAGACGGTATGCCGGATGGGAGGAAAAATTGAAGATCTTCAAGAAAGTCCTGGCCGCGTTGGCCGTGGCCTCGATGCTCGTTGCCGGCGCGGCGCAAGCCGCCGACAAGGGGCTGATCGGAATTTCGATGCCGACCAAATCGTCGTCGCGCTGGATTTCGGACGGCGAATCCATGGTCAAGGAATTCACCGCCATGGGCTACGGCACCGATCTGCAATACGGCGAAGACGACATCCCCAATCAGCTCGCCCAGATCGAGAACATGGTGACCAAGGGCGCCAAGGTGCTCATCATCGCGGCCATCGACGGTTCGACCTTGTCCGACATCCTGAAGAAGGCCCACGACGGCGGCGTCAAGGTCTTCGCCTATGACCGCCTCATCACCAAGACGCCGGATGTCGACTACTACACGACCTTTGACAATTTCGGCGTCGGCGTGCTCCAGGCCAAGTCCCTGGTCAAGGGCCTCAAGGAGCGCTTCCCGAAAGTGAAGCCGTGGAACGTCGAGTTGTTCGGCGGTTCGCCCGACGACACCAACGCCTTCTATTTCTACAACGGCGCGATGTCGGTCCTGCAGCCGATGATCGACGCCGGCCAGATTGCCGTCGTTTCCGGCCAGTTCGGCATGGACAAGGTCGGCACGCTGCGCTGGGATGGCGCGGTCGCGCAGGCGCGCATGGATAACCTGCTGTCGGCTTTCTACACCGACAAGAAAATCAACGGCGTATTGGCGCCCTATGATGGCCTGTCGCGCGGCATCATCTCCTCGCTGAAGGGCGTCGGCTACGCTCCGGGGCCGGAAATGCCGATCGTCACCGGCCAGGACGCCGAAGTACCGTCGGTCAAGGGCATGTTGCCGGCGAGCAGTATTCGACGGTATTCAAGGATACCCGCGAACTCGCCAAGGTAACCGCCAAGATGGTCGACGCCGTGCTCAGCGGCAAGGAGCCGGAAATCAACGACACCAAGACCTACAACAACGAGGTCAAGATCGTTCCGTCGAACCTGTTGACGCCCGCACGCTGTCGGCAAGGACGACATCCAGAAGCTGCTGGTTCGACTCCGGCTACATCAAGGCCGAAGACCTGAAATAAGCGTTGCGGATGGCAAGGGGCCCCGCGACACTGCTTGCGGGGCCCCTATTTTGACGACGATTCCTCGTACGGTCCAGACGGGGAGGGTGGCCGGGATGGGCGCTGCGCCGATCCTCGAGATGCAAGGGCATCACCAAGACGTTTCCGGGCGTAAATGCGCTGTCGAACGTCAATCTCGATGTCATGCCCGGCGAGATCCATGCCGTCGTCGGCGAGAACGGCGCCGGCAAGTCGACACTGATGAAGGTGCTGTCGGGCGTCTATCCGTACGGCACCTATTCCGGCGAAATCCGCTTCGAGAACCAGGAACGGCGTTTTTCCGGCATTGCCGACAGCGAAGGCGCCGGGCATCATCATCATCCACCAGGAACTGGCCCTGGTGCCACTGCTGTCGATCGCCGAAAACATCTTCCTCGGCCACGAGCCGGCGAAACGCGGGGTGATCGATTGGTATGAAGCCTACGCGCGCACCGCGGCGCTGCTGAAGAAAGTCGGCCTGCGCGAGCATCCCAATACGCTTGTCACCAATATCGGCGCCGGCAAGCAGCAACTGGTCGAGATCGCCAAGGCGCTGAACAAGCAGGTCAAGCTGCTGATCCTCGACGAGCCGACCTCGTCGCTGAACGAGACCGATTCGAACGCGCTGCTGGCGCTGCTGACCGAATTCAAGGCTCATGGCATCTCGTCGATCCTGATCACCCACAAGCTCAACGAGGTGCTGAAGGTCGCCGATCGAATTACCATCCTGCGCGACGGCAAGACCATCGACACGCTTGACACCCATACGGCGAAAGTCAGCGAGGACCGCATCATCACGGCGATGGTCGGCCGCGAGATGTCGGACCGCTATCCGCAACGCCACGCCAAGATCGGCGACGCCGGTCTTCGAGGTGCACGACTGGCGCGTCTACCATCCGCTTCATGCCGATCGCGAAATGATCAAGGGCGTCGACATGACGGTGCGCAGCGGCGAGGTGGTCGGCATCGCCGGGCTGATGGGCGCCGGCCGCACCGAATTCGCCATGAGCCTGTTCGGCGCGCGCCTGGGGCCAGAAGATCAGCGGCCAAGCCCGCATTCACGGCAAGCCGGCCGACATCAGTTCGATACCGAAGGCCAAGGCGGCCGGGCCTTGCCTATGTCACCGAAGACCGCAAGACCTACGGTCTCGTGCTGATCGACGACGTCAAGCACAACGTCACGCTGGCCAATCTCGAAGGCGTGTCCAGGCACGCAGTCATCGACGACCTGAAGGAACTCGGCGTCGCCAACCGCTATCGCTCGGACCTTTCGATCCGCTGCCCGAGCGTGTTCCAGAGCCGCGGTCAACTTGTCCGGCGGCAACCAGCAGAAGGTCGTGCTCGGCAAGTGGCTGTTCGCGGCGCCGGACGTGCTGATCCTCGATGAACCGACGCGCGGCATCGACGTCGGCGCGAAATATGAAATCTACGGCATCATCAACAAGCTCGCCGAGCAGGGTAAGGCGATCATCGTCATCTCGTCGGAGATGCCGGAATTGCTTGGCGTCTCGGATCGGATTTATGTGATGAACGAGGGACGCATTCGTCGCCGAAATGGCCGGCCAAGCAAGCGTCGCAGGAAGCAATCATGCGCGCCATCATGAAATCCTGGGAGAATTGACGAGATGAGCGAACTTGCCGCCACGGCCCGGCCAGAAGACCGACATGATGCGCGTTTGTCAGGGCACATATCCGCGACTATGCGCTGCTGCTGTCGCTGCTGGCGATCATGACGTTCTTCCAGCTCACCACCGACGGCACGCTGTTCATGCCGGTCAACATGACCAACATCATCCTGCAGAACAGCTACATCGTCATTATGGCGCTCGGCATGCTGCTGGTCATCGTCGCCGGCCACATCGACCTTTCAGCGTCGGCTTCGGTATCGGGCTTCATCGGCGCTGTCGCCGCCGTGATGATGGTGGAATGGAAGGTCGACGTCCCGCTGACGGTGACGCTGCTGCCTGATGCTCGGCTTCGCCATCGGTGCGTTTCCAGGGCTATTTCATCGCCTACCACAAGATACCGGCATTCATCGTCACCCTGGCCGGCATGCTGATCTACAAGGGGCTTGCGCTGACCGTGCTCGGCGGCCTCTCGGTCGGTCCGTTCCCGAGGGCTTTCCAGTTGCTGAGCTCCGGCTATATCCCCGACGTCTTCACGACCGCCGGCTTCAACTGGCTGGCGATCGCTGATCGGCGCGGTCGGTGACCGGCCTCCTTGATCTACGCCAATTTCCGCGAACGGCGAAACCAGCAGGAGCACGGCCTGCGCCGAGGAGCCGGACCTCATTTTCTATGGCCGCAACCTGCTGATCGCGGCAGGCTTTCTGACCTTCGCCTACCTGATGGCGCGCTACAGGGGCCTGCCGAACGTGCTGGTCGTCATGTTCGCGCTGATCGCGCTGTTCGTCTTCCTGACGACGCGCACGACCTTCGGCCGGCGCATCTACGCGATGGGCGGCAATGAGAAGGCGGCGCAAGCTGTCGGGCGTCAACACCGAGCGGCTGACCTTCCTGACCTTTGCGATCATGGGATCGCTGGCGGCGCTCGCCGGCCTGATCTTCGCCGCGCGCCTCAACGTGGCGACGCCTAAGGCCGGCCTCGGGCTTCGAGCTCGACGTCATCGCCGCCTGCTTCATCGGCGGCGCCGCGACGACCGGCGGCGTCGGCAAGGTCACCGGCGCGGTGATCGGCGCCTTCATCATGGGCGTGATGAACAACGGCATGTCGATCATGGGCGTCGGCATCGACTGGCAGCAGGTGATCAAGGGCGTCGTGCTGCTGCTCGCCGTGTTCCTCGACGTCTACTACAAGCGCAAGCAAGGCTAGGGCACTCGATGCTGCTGATTTCCCAAATCCGCGACAGTGACAACTCGACCGTGGTGGTCGCCCGCCAGGGCAGCGAAGCCTATGCCGTGCGCAACGCCAGAAGCCTTTACGACGTGGCGTTGGAGGCGGTGCGCGCCGGCACCAACCTGACCGCGCGGATCAAGGAACTGGGCCTCGGCCGCGCCGTCGATCTGGAAGCCGCCTACGAGGAAGGGCGCATCCTGCTGCCGGTCGCTCATCCCGACCCGGCGCACCTGCATGTCACCGGCACCGGACTGACGCATCTGGGCTCCGCCGCGGCCCGCGATGCCATGCACGCGGCGGCGACCGCCAACACGGCCGAAAAACTCACCGATTCGATGAAAATGTTCCGCATGGGGCTCGAAGGCGGCAAGCCGGCGAATGGTGGCGTCGGCGTCCAGCCCGAATGGTTCTACAAGGGCAACGGCCATTCGCTGGTTGCGCCGGGCGCGGCGCTGGTTTCGCCCGCCTTTGCCCTGGACGGCGGCGAGGAACCCGAAGATCGCCGGCATCTATGTGATCGGTGACGACGGCACCCCGTTCCGCATCGGCTTTGCGCTCGCCAACGAGTTTTCCGACCATGTAACCGAGCGCATCAACTATCTCTACCTCGCCCATTCGAAACTGCGCGCCTGTTCCTTCGGCCCGGAAATCCTTGTCGGCGAATTGCCGCCCGACATTCACGGCAAATCGCGCATCCTTCGCGGCGGCGAGCCGATCTGGGAAAAGCCGTTCCTTTCGGGCGAAGCCAACATGTCGCACACCATCGCCAATCTCGAACACCACCATTTCAAATACGATCTGTTCCGCCACCCGGGCGACTGTGCATGTCCACATGTTCGGCACGGCGACGCTGTCCTTCGCCGATGGCATCCGCACCGAGGCCGGCGACATCTTCGAGATCGCGGCTCCGCAATTCGGCCTGCCGCTTCGCAATGTCCTGAAGGTCGCGGCAAAATTGGCGGCCAGCGCGCCGGTCAAAATCATGCCGCTGTGACGGTCAGGTATTGCGATTCGCACAGGCGGGCAGGGGCTGCCAGGCAAAATCCGCTTTCGCCTAGACCGCCTTGCACGCGATCAGGCCGCACGCCGGCGATGATTTCGTCAGTATTGCCGAGCAGCTTGCGCACCGCCACGCGGGCACGCTCGGGCCGCTGCAGGCGGATTTCCCGCTCGATATTCTCGTGCAAGTGCTGGGCGAAATGCAGGTCGTTGACCTCGCGGGTGATGTAGATGAACAGGTAGTCGAGCGCCGATTCGATCAGCGCCCCCAGCGGCACCAGCAATTCATTGCCGGAGGCGCGCAGGATCGCCATGTGGAAACGCGTATCGGCTTCGGTCCGCGCCCTCAGCACGGTCGCCGTGCCCATGTCCTGGCAGGCCCGGCTGATCTCGGCCATCTGCGTGGCGCTGCGCCGCTTCGCCGCCAGGGCGGCCGCTTCCGGTTCGACGATGGTGCGGAATTCCTGCACGGTTTGCAGGAATTTCTCGCGATCCGGCGACATTGCGTACCAGGACAGCACATCGCGGTCGAGCAGGTTCCAGCGGTCTCGCGGCTCGACCCGGCTGCCGACCTTGGGGCGCGAACTGAGCAGGCTCTTGGCCATCAGCATCTTGATCGCCTCGCGCACGGCCGAGCGGCTGACATTGAAGGTTTCCGACCATTTCGCCTCGTTCGGCAGGATCGTGCCGGGCGGATAATCGCCGCGCACGATGCGCAGGCCGATCTCGTTGGCAATCGCCGAATGGACGCTGGTGCCGACCAGGCGCGTGCCAAATTCGACCAGCGCACCATCGTCTCGCATTGCCGGCGGCCTGCCGCTTGCCCTCGATCACTGCCATCGAAGTCGGGCCAGCCCCCGGGATCGAAATGCTTGCGACGTCATCGCAGTTCCTCGCGCAATGCACGGATGCGGTCGAACGCCACCGCCAGAACGATGAAACTGCCGACGAATGCCCCTGCCAGAAGGGATTGATGCCGAGAAGGTCAAGGCAGTTGCGGATCATCTCGATCAGCGCGGCGCCGACCACAGCGCCGAATGCTGTGCCCGCCCCGCCAGCCAGATTGCGTCCGCCGATGACCGACGGCGGCGATCACGACAAGCTCCATGCCGACTGCCCGAGATTGGTGGTCATGCTGCCGAGCCAGCCGGCCTGCAAGCATGCCGGCGATGCCGGCGAAGAGGGCCGAGAAGCATGTAGACGCTGACCTTGAGCGCGCGAACGTTGATGCCGGTCAGTATCTGCCGCCTGTTCGTTGCTGCCGATCGCGAAGATGTGGCGGCCCCACCGCGTCCAATCGTGCAGCCGAACAACAGCGCCGATGGACGATCGCAGGGTTCGGAATGAGATCATGAGCCAGCGCGAAAAATGCACCAGCGGTTCTGGCCCGAATGCCGAAGGTCGATCCGCCGCCGACCGCCGCCAATAGCAGCAGTTTGTCGTGCCGGCGCCGAACTGGTAGACCATCTTGTTGCCTGACGGCACCATCGCCAGCGCTGCGCGCGAACGACAGCATCCCGAGGGTGACCACGAAAGGCGGCATCCCGACCTAGGCGATCAAGAAGCCATTGAAAATGCCGACGCAAGCGCAGCCGCGATAGCGCAGGGCACGGCGACCCAGAGCGAATAGCTCGCAGTTCATCGTCATGCCGACGACCATGCCGACAAGGCACAGGATCGAGCCGACCGAAAGGTCGATGCCGCCGGAGATGATCACCGCCGTCATGCCGAGCGCGATGATTGCGACGAAGGCGAAATTGCGCGTGACGTTGAACAGATTCTGCCGGTGGCGAAGGTGTCGGCGTGGCAAACGACAGATACGCAAACGGCGATGCACCGCGGCCACAAACACCCAGAAGGTCTGCTTGGCAAAGCACCTGGCCGATCGGGCCGTGGGTCTGCCGGATTGATCGTGTCCTGAAGTGCAATCGGTCATGATGTTCCTCTCCGCTCGTCATTGCGGCGGTCACGCCGAACTGGATTGCGCCGGTAATCAGGCCCGTGACTTCCTCGGGTGAGGTCTGCGGCGATCGGCTTGTCGGCGACCTTGCTGCCGCGTCGCAGGACCGCGATGCGGTCGGCCACGGCAAAGACGTCCGGCATGCGGTGGCTGATCAGGATCACGGCAATTCCGTGGTCGCTTGAGCGCCGGATGAGGTTGAGAACCTCGGCGACCTGGCGCACCGAGATCGCCGCCGTCGGCTCGTCCATCAGCACGATGCTTCGGCTGCCGACAGCCGCGTGCGGGCGATCGCGACCGCCTGGCGCTGGCCGCCGGACATCTCGCGGACCAGATCGCGGGGCGGCGTTTCCGATTTCAGTTCGCGCGAACAGCTCGCCGGCGATCGCTGTTCATGCGCCGGTAGTCGATGATCTTGAACGGCCCGAGGCTCCGCGTCAGCTCGCGCCCGAGGAAGACGTTGGTCGCGGCCGTGAGATTGTCGCAGAGCGCCAGGTCCTGGTAGACGATCTCGATGCCGCTCTGGCGCGCCTCAATCGGCTCGCTGAAATGCACTTGTGCTGGTCCTCGATGAAAATGCTGCCGGCGGACGGCCGGTAGTTGCCGGCGATGATCTTGACCAGCGTCGATTTTCCGGCGCCGTTGTCGCCCATCAAGCCCGAGCACCTCGCCGGCGTCAAGCGTCAGCGACACGTCGTCCAGCGCGTGGATCGCGCCAAAATGCTTGGAAATCCCCTCGAGCTTCAGTACGCTCATGCCGTCCTCCCAGTCGGCCTATTTGCGCGTGCCCGTGCATTCGGTCAATAGTTGGATAAATATTATTGTCCGTTTTATCAGACAATATATTGACGGCTTTCGCCTTGGCCCTGCTTATGGTTCGCGCTCAGGGAGGAAGCGGAATGCACGTTCTGGTCACCGGAGCGACGGGGAAGGTCGGTCAAGTCGCTGATCGGCCGCAGTCTCGGCGACGACTCCCTGCGTGACATCCGCATTCGCGCCCTGTGCCATCAACGCACGATCGCACCGGCCCCGACGTTGTCACGGTGGTCCGCGGCTCGATTTCCGATCGCGAAGTCTGCCGCGAAGCCATGTCGGGCGTCACCCATGTCGTCCATCTGGCAACCTGCAAGGAGACGCCCGAAGACGTGATGGACGTCACGGTCAAGGGGCTGTTCTGGCTGCTTGAGGAATTCCGCGCCAGCGCGACGGCGCGTCGCTTCATTCTGGTCGGCGGCGATGCCGCCGTCGGGCATTTCTTTCGTGCGCCACGACAGGCCGATCACCGAGGATTGCCCGCATACGGCCTATCCGGGCTGCTACGCGCTATCCAAGGTGCTCGAGGAGGTGATGGTCCAGCAATTCGGCATTCAGTACGGCATCGACTGGTGCTGCCTGCGCGCGCCATGGATCATGGAAAAGGACGATTTTCGTTACACCCTGTCCTTCGGCGACGATCTGTTCGGCGGTCCGGACTGGAAGACGATGGTTTCGGAGGAGGAAGCGCGCGAATGCCGCGAGAGCGGCGCCGTGCCGCTTCTCGTTGACGAGGAGGGCGCGCCGGTGCGGCGCAATTTCGTCCATGTCGACGACCTGGTCGAGGCGATCGTGATCGCGCTCGAAGCACCGGCCGCGCGCCAGCGGCTGTACAATATCTGCATGGACGAACCGATCGACTATGGCAGGGTCGCGGCCTATCTTGCCGATACCCGCGGCCTGCCGGCAAAGCAAATCCGTGGTCCGTATTTCAGCAACTGGATGGACAACAGCCGCGCCAAGGCCGAGCTCGACTGGCGGCCGTCCTACGATCTCGAAAAACTGATCGAATCCGCCTGGAACTATCAGCGTCCCGCCGACGAACCGCGGAGGATCTGGTATCCCAGGCTGAACACGGCCGTTCTGGGAACGGCCGCATGCAAGGCCGCATAAGTGACATGTGAGAGGGAGGATGATGAAAGCAATTGACAAGTTGGATTGCTGCGCGACATGCCGTGGTGGCGCTGGTCAGCGGACCGGCAGTCTGCCGCAGGAGAAGACCCTGGCGATCGTCGTCAAGGGCCTCGACAATCCGTTCTTCGAGCAGATCCATCTACGGCTGCGCAGAAGTGGAACAAGGAAAACAGCCGGCAAGGGATACAAGTGCTTCTACACCGGCCCGGCCTCCAGCGCGACGAAGCCGGCGAAGTCCAGATCGTCGACGACCTGCTCACGCGGCCGGACGTTGTCGGCATCGCGATTTCGCCGTCGAACGCGCCGCTGATGGCGAAGCTGCTGAAGGAAAGGCGCCGAAGATCCCGATCATGACGATCGACGCCGACCTGCTGGCAGCGGACGATGGGTCTGCGCAAGACCTATCTCGGCACCGACAACTACCTGATGGGCGTCAAGATGGCCGAACACCTGAAAGAGGCTGAAGCCCAAGGGCGGCACCGATCTGCCTGCAGCTCGGCAACGTCGCTGCCGACAACATCAACGCGCGCGCCGCCGGATACCGCGACACGCTCGGCCGGCAAGAAGGGCACCGAGCGGCTGAAGGGCGAGGACGGCTGGACCGAAATCGACGGCTGCCCGGTCTTCACCAACGACCAGGCCGACCTGCCAACCAGCAGATGGCCGACACGTTCACCGCCAATCCGAAGCTCGACGCCTTCATCCTTGTCGGCGGCTGGGCCCAGTTCGCGTCCGCAAGCCTATGCCCAGGTCACCGACCAGGTCGAAGGACAAGCTGAAGAGCAAGGAACTGATCATCATCGCCGGCGACACGCTGCCGCCGCAAATGGACGCGCTGAAGGCCGGCCGCAGCCATGTCCAGATCGGCCAGCGGCCTTCGAGATGGGCTATCGGGCGCCGACGTGCTGATGTCGACCTGATCAAGGGCAAGACGGTCAAGGATCCGGCTGTTACACCGGCCTCGACGAATGCACGCAGGACAACTGCGGCCACCTGCATCGCCAAATAGAGCAAGGCCATGACCGGGGCCCCAGACCAAAGGGGCCCCGCAAGCCGTGAAGTTTTGCAGGGAAGATCGCCGGGGAATCGGCGCATCCGGCCGCGAAGCCGCAAGGTTTTCGCGGCCTTACGCGCCGATCGAACAAGTGCCAGGCGAATGCGGCGATGACATGCATGAACCTTCGTCGGCATCGGGCCGCATGGGGCCAGGGGCGCGTGCAACTGGCGCGAGGGCGGCATGAAGTTCGTCGCCAAAAACACGACATTCGAGGCCGAACCGAAGGCACGCTTTCGCGGGCGAGGCCTTGAAGCGGTGGGGCCGGCGGGACTCCCGCGCCGGCCCCGCCGGAGCGCAAAACCTGCATGCAAATCTGCCGCCGGCCGCAAAGCCGCGCTACGCACGGCCGCGTCTTTGACAAAGAGGCGGACGCCGGCAGTGGCAGGGAGGGCTTGCGGCGGAGCCCCCACCCAAACAACAAAGTCGCATAAGATATATTATGGAACTAAAATGGGCAGCTGGACTACGCCGGGATCGGGGATCGCGGCGGCTCTCCGATTTGCTTCCATTTTATCGATTGGCTTGAAATTTGATCGCTCGCGGGTTCACAGCCGGCGCCGCAGCAGATATAGTCGCCGTCGGGGATTCGGTTCGGTTCGGCGGGAAAAAATTGAGTGATACCGATCCGTGGATTAAGACGGCGCCTGGTGGTCAGTGCTGCGCGACGGTGCTTGCCGTCAGCACGCCCATTCGCGCCATAGGCCGTTACGATCGGTGCCAAGCAGATCACCAGGAGCACTGTTGTTGCCGCTGCAGATCGTTATTTCGATCAACGCACAGACTCTGCGGGTTTTTCGCGGCAGCCGAGGAAATCGCCCGCACCAATATCTCCTCCGGCAAGGACGGCCATTCGACACCGACCGGGATCTTTTCGATCCTGCACAAGACGCGCTTTCACCGCTCCAACCAGTATTCCAATGCGCCGATGCCGTGGATGCAGCGCCTGACCTGGACCGGCATTGCGCTACATGAATCGATGACGTTCCGGGCTATCCTGCATCGCATGGTTGCGTACGCATGCCGGAAGGTTTCGCCGAGGAGCTTTATTCGATCACCAATGCCGGCGAGCACGTCGTCATCACCGCCGACGAGATTTCGCCCGAGCCGATTCACCACGCGCTGTTACCGACGCTGCTGCCACCGCCGCAACCCGTCGACCATTGGCGCATGCGCTTCCGACCGGGCCGCATCATGTTCCCGCTGCCGCCGATTTCGAGCGCGGCGATGCTGGCGCCGCTGCGCAACGGCGAAGCCTTTCGGGCTCGCGCATATTCGGCTCCGTTGCCCGTGCGGATCCTGATCTCCCGCCAGTCGCGTGCAGAATTCGTCGCCGATATCCAGTCGTTGCTTACGCAGCTTGGCTATTACGACGGCGCTGTCGACGGCGCGGCTGGGCGCCAGACATTTGCGGCGGTCGAGCGGTTTCGCGCCGAAAACGGTCTCCCCCGCGGCAGTGCCATGGACGATAGCGTTTGTCGCCGCCTTGCACGATAAGGCCGGCGCGCCGGCGCCAACCATGGCCACCTATATGTCCGCCGCAATTTCGCGCCGCTGTTCGATGCCCCGATCGGCATCGACAATCCGGAGCAATCCGCTGGGCACCCACCTGCTCGTCGCTTCCTCCGATGGCGCGTCTTCGATGCGCTGGTCGGCGATGACGCTGGAGAACCATCTGACCAATTATCGAGCAAGACCTGTTCGGGATTGCGAATGGGCAGCCGCCATCGAGTGACGCCGCGGCGGCACTCGATCGCATCCGCATTCCCGAAAAGATCCGGCACCGCATCGCCGCCCTGCTCGGCCCCGGCGTCTCGATCGTGATCTCGGACACCGGGCGAGCGGCCTATACCGGCTGGCGGACCGATTTCGTCGTCCTGACCCGGACCGAGGAGATGGCGAGCGCGCTGCTGGTTGCGCCGCCCGCGCGCAAGGCGCCACCGAAACGGAAGCGGTACAAGAGATCAGACAGACCGAGCCGAACAATTTGACCGAACGGGGGTTGCGCCGCCACGCTGATGCAATTGCTGTTCGGATTGCCCGAACGATAGCTTTTTCGGCAAATTTGCCATCCAATTTTCGCCATACATTAACCATTCCGCGTAATCATGAATCTTCAGGGGTCGTCGACAATTCTCGTTTCGGGAGGGTCGCGATGCATGGAGTATCGCCATTTCGCCGCAGCAATTGTGCTTGTCGGCATGACCAGTATTGCGCTGCCGGCACTCGCCGCCGACACCGGTTTCCGCATCGAACTTTCCGAACAGACAGGTCTTGCCACGATCCGCTACGGCGACGAGACAATCGCCGCGTCGAAGTTCGAGCCTGCCACCCGCTATGTTTCGGAGCCGGCCTATTATCGGACCATTCGCCGCGGCTGGAGATGCGAGGCCCCCGCAGGCCTATGGCTGCGATCCGGTGCTGATGCAACTCTACGGCGTTTGCGGCCAATATGGCCGTCGCGGCGCGTATGGCTACGGATATGAACCGCCGATGCGGCGCCAGGCGGCGATCGAGGATCGCGCGATCGGCGAAGGCTCGTTTGGCGATGTTGTCGCTCGGAGCGGACTTCCTGCCCACTGCCGATCGCAAGAATGGCCAGCGAGCAAATCGACGCGACGGTAACCGGCTCGATCAAGCGCGACTCCCTACGATCCCACACTCGACCAGTGGCGCATCTATTACCAGCGCAAGGGCGCGTTCGAGACCAGCCCTGCCCCGTTCATCTCGACGGCGAAGCTGTTGCGCTCGCTCGATGGTGCGGCAAAGGCGCAGCCGGCGCCCGAACAGAATAGGTCGCCCAAGAGAATGCGTCACCGGTTGGCAGCGAGCGGCATCCGTATTGCGATTTCGCCGCTGTCACGCTCCGATCTCATCGCCTGGCATCAAAACCTGCTGAACCAGCTCGGCTACGACGCCGGCGAACCCGACGGCGTGCTCGGTCCGCAGACGCGCAACGCGATTGCCCGTTTCGAGGTCGGCATGGGGGATTATCCGACCGGTTTGCTGAACGGACGGGTGTCGGCCCTGTTGCATCAGGCTGCCGGCGTCAGCGAACCGCAAGGCGGACGCATCGTCATTCGCCGCGATGGCGCGATCGTCCTCGACGAAGCGATCGGCATCAAGGCCGGCGGCGAGTTCGGCACGCATGTCATGCGCTATGACGGCGAGCGCGGCTGGGAACTGCTCGCAATTGCCGGCAGCGACGCTCCGCTGAGCCGCCAGTTGTTCGGCACCGCCCCGGAAAACCAGAAAGCAGCCGCGGTCGGCGCGCTGGCGCGCGTCGAAATGTCGCCGCAGGTCGCCGCCCGCCTTGCCGAACTGGTAGGCCCCGGCGCCATCCTGGCGATCGGCGAGGACCTGACGAGAACGCGGCTCGAATACCTGATCGCAATACGCGGCTACGCCACGTCGAGCACCAAGCCGTCATAGGCCGGCTCGATGCTGGCCGGCAGATCGCGACGCAGCGTGGCGTAGTCGAGCGGAATATGCAGATGCGTCAGGATCGCCCGGCGCGGCTTGATCCGCCCGATCCAGTCGAGTGCCTCGCCGAGCGAAAAGTGGCTGAGATGCGGCTCCGGCTTCAGCGCGTCGACGATCCAGCAATCGAGGTCTGCAAGCAGAGAGACGCTTTCCGCAGGCAGGCCCGGAAATGTCCGGCGAATAGCAGACCCCGTCCTTTCGATTTTCGAGATCGCCGCCGATGCGGAAGCCCAGCGACTGCATCGGCCCGTGTTCCTGACGGATCGCCAACAGTTCGATCGGCCCACCAGGACCGTTGATGCAAAATATTTCGCCAGCGCGGATGTCGTTCATGGTCGCGATCGGCGGGTACAGCCGGTCGCCCGGCGCGCTTTCGAAGCAATAGCGGAACGCTTCCAGGACACGTTGCCGCGTCGGCTGGTCGGCGAACACCGGAATCGGCCCGCCCCGCGCCTCAAAATACGGGCGAATGTCGTCGATGCCGTGGACATGGTCAGCATGCGAATGGGTGTAAACAACGCCGTCGAGACGAGTGACTTTTGCCGCCAGCACTTGGGCGCGCAAGTCCGGCGACGTATCGACGATGACGGTTGTCACGCCATTTTCGCCGATCCGCTCGACCAGCAGCGAACAGCGCGTGCGACGGTTCCTCGGCTCGTTTGGGTCGCAGTTGCCCCAATCGCCGCCGGCGATCCGTCCGGGCTTGGGAACGCCCGGCGAGGAGCCGCAGCCAAGGATGGTGAGCCGCAGGGTCAAGCGGCCGGCACCTTTTTGAACAGCCGGTGGAAATTCGCTGTCGTTAGCTTCGCGATCTCTGCGAACTCGACACCCCTCGCCTGCGCCAGCACCTTGGCGGTCTCGACGACGTAGGCCGGCTCGTTGCGCTTTCCGCGATGCGGCGGCGGCGCCAGATACGGGGCATCGGTTTCGACCAGTAGGCGATCGGCCGGAAGGTCGCGGGCAAAGGCGCGAATTTCCTCGCTGTTCCGGAAGGTCAAGATGCCGGAAAACGATACATAGCCGCCGAGTTCGATGCCGGTCTCGGCAAGCCCCCTGCCCGACGAAAAACAATGCAGCACGAACGGGAATGCGCCCTGCCCGGCCTCCTCGCGCAGGATCGATGCAATGTCGTCGTCCGCCTCTCGCGCGTGGATGACGAGCGGTAGGCCAGTGGCACGCGCCGCCGCGATATGCGCTCGAAAGCCCTTGGCCTGCGCGTCGCGCGGCGACTTGTCGTAGTGGTAGTCGAGCCCGGCCTCACCGATCGCCACGACCTTGGGATGCTGCGCCAGACGCACAAGATCGTCCGCCGTCACTTCCAATTCCTCGGCCGCATTGTGCGGATGCGTCCCGACCGAGCAAAAGACGTTCGCGTATTTCTCTGAGATCGCAAGCACTTGCGTCGAATTTCTTCACCTGCGTCGAAATCGTCACCATCTGGGCGATGCCGGCCCGCCCTGCCCGCGCCACGACGGCATCGAGCTCCTCGGCAAAATCCGGGAAATCGAGATGGCAGTGGGAATCGACGAGCATCTTAAGGTCAACTCGTCGCCACCGGTATCCACCGCGGGAACACACCCTGCGGCTCCGGCAGCGATGCACCCGGCTTCAATGCGTCCGCGGCGCCGAGATGCGCGAAGTCACGCGCGTCGGACGCGACCGCGAGTTGGTCGAGCAATTTGCCGGCGCTGCCGGGAATGGCGAACTGCACCAGGATTGCAATGACGCGCACGGTTTCCGCCGTCGTCCACAGCACGGTCTCCATGCGCGCCGGATCGGTCTTCTTCAGTGCCCACGGTTCCTGGCCGGCGAAATAGCGGTTGGCGTCGGCGACCACCGCCCAGATCGCGTCGAGCGCGCGCGAAATCTGCTGGCCGTCGATCAACGACCGGATAGTCGGCAGGACGGCGTATGCGGCATCGAGCAACTGCTTGTCGGCATCCGCGAGCTTACCCTTTGCCGGAACCTTGCCTCCACAATTCTTGGCAATCATCGACAGCGAGCGCTGCGCCAGATTGCCGAGATCGTTGGCGAGATCGGCGTTGATGCGACTGACGATCGCGTCATGGCTATAGGAGCCATCCTGTCCGAACGGCACCTCGCGCAGGAAATAATATCGCACCTGATCGACGCCATAGCGCTCCGTCATCTCGAAAGGGTCGACGACATTGCCGACCGATTTCGACATCTTCTCACCGCGGTTGTAGCAGAAAGCCGTGCGCGAAGATCCGTTTCGGCAATTCTACGCCGGCCGACATCAGGAATGCCGGCCAATAGACCGCATGGAAGCGAATGATGTCTTTGCCGATGACGTGCAAGTCCGCCGGCCAGTAGTGCCATTTCGGGTCGTCCTCGTTGGGAAACCCGGCCGCCGTGATGTAATTGATCAGCGCATCGACCCACACGTATATGACGTGCTTTTCGTCACCAGGCACCGGAACGCCCCAGTCGAACGTCGTCCGTGAGATCGACAGATCGCGCAGGCCCGATTTGACAAAGGCGATGACTTCGTTTCGCCGTTCCGCCGGTGCAATGAAATCGGGCTTGGCGTCATAGTGGGCGAGCAGCCTTTCACCGTAGGCCGAAAGCCTGAAGAAATAACTCTCCTCCTCGACCCATTCGACCGGCGAACCGAGCGGTTCGCGGCGCACTCCGTCCGGGCCTACCGTCGTCTCCTTCTCGTCGAAAAAGGCCTCCTGGCGGACCGAGTACCAGCCGTGAATACTTGTCGAGATAAATGTCTCCTGCCGCCGCCATACGCTGCCAGATCGCTTGCGAGGCCAGCGTATGGCGCCGCTCGGTCGTGCGAATGAAGTCGTCCGGCGCGGTGTTCAGCGCCTTGGCGAGATCGCGAAAGACAGAGGAGTTGCGGTCGGCCAATTCTTGCGGCGTAATGCCCTCGGCGACCGCCGTCTGCTGCATCTTCTGGCCGTGTTCATCGGTGCCGGTCAGGTGGAACACATCCCTGCCGTCAAGACGATGGAAACGAGCGAGAACGTCCGTTGCCAGCATCGTGTACGCGTGGCCGATATGGGGAACCCCGTTGGGGTAGAATATCGGCGTGGTAATGTAGAATTTTTCGCGGTTGCTCATATCCTGCCGCTCGCGCAAGGCATTGCTCAAATTGGGAAGCCGAAATCAGGCCGCGATCCGCATCGCCTCGAACAGATCGCCAAACAGATCCAGAAATACCTGTTTCCGGTCAAGGTTGTAGTCATCGGCCATTTCGGCGGAATGGCGCGTCTTTTCCCACACCTCAACCCAAGCGGCAAGACTGATGGCCGGCGCCGGCGCGGCGTTAGCGGCCATCGGTTCCGGCTGGTTGCGCAAGCGGCGGGACACATAATCACCGATCAGATCGAGCGCGATGCGGTAGCGCTCCTCGCCGGCGGCTCCCATCATCGCGCCGGCAAAGCCGTGGATGGCGGCCCAATCGGGTTTCGCCGCAGCCGCCGCAAGCGCGGCGAACTGGCGGTAAACCTTGGCGCCGTCCTGGCGCAACAGCAACGCCGCGCGGCGCACCGACCCGCTGGCGAGCGCGATGGCGAGATCGAGGTCGGCCGCCTCCGGTGCCTCCTCGAGCGCCCCGATCGCGTCCAGCGCCGCGCGCAATTGATCGTGCGCCAGCGGTTTCAGAGCAATCTTCAGGCAGCGCGAGCGGATCGTCGCGATCACACGCTGCGGCGCGTGGGCGATCACCATCAGCAGCGCATCAACCGGTGGTTCCTCGAGGATTTTCAGCAGTGCATTAGCGGCATTAGCGTTGAGGTCGTCAGCGGTATCGACAATCGCAATGCGCCAGCCGCCTCCCGCTGCCTTCGATCCGAAGAAGCCGCGCGCCCGGCGAATTTCATCGATCGTCAGTTCGCTGCGGAAGCGCTTGTTCCTGTCGTCCCAGGGCCGGCGCAGCCAGATCAGGTTGGGATGCGCGCCGCGCCCGATCATCGCCTGCTGACGGTCGTCCGGGCCCGGCGCGACGAATGTGGCCGGCGCTTCTCCGCCTTTCGGGTAACGCAGCAGATGGCCGGCGAATTGCGCCGCAAGCGTCGCCTTGCCAATGCCCTTCGGCCCGCCGATCAGGATGGCATGATGCAGCCGGCCGGCTGGAATGCATGGCAGCGAGCCGGTCGAGTTCGTCGGCGTGACCGACCAGCACCGGGTTTTCCGCCGGGTCGGGCAGACCTTCGATCCGGTCCCAGACGGGGAAATTTTCGCCACTCCCCCGGCTCATTGTTTCGCTCCGGTCGCGGCCTGCCGTTTTGCCTTGCCTATGCTTTCGAGCACCAGTCGCAAGATTTCCTGGTGTACCGCGGCCGTTTCCCCCGAAGCATCGACCACCCGGCAGCGTCTCGGCTCGGCAATCGCAATCAGAAGATAAAGCCGGCGCCGGTGCTGCTGCAATTCGATCGCGTCTTTTTCGAAGCGGTCCGGCGCGCCAGATTTCTTGCGCCGCTCGGCGGCGCGGCGCATGCCTTCGACCGGATCGAGATCGAGAATGATCGTCAAATCGGGCCGGCAGTCGCCACAGGCGATCTCTTCGAGTTGCGTCGAGCAGAGCCTTGGAAACCTCGCCCGATTCGCCCTGGTAGACCCGGGTCGAATCGTAAAAGCGGTCGCAGAGCACGGTCGTGCCCTCGTTGAGCGCCGGCCGGATCAGCGTGTCGACATGATCGGCACGGGCGGCCGCAAACAGCATCGCTTCGGCTTGCTGGCCGAGCGGTTCGGCGGCGCCCGACAACAGGACGTGGCGCACCGCTTCGGCGCCGGGGGAGCCGCCCGGCTCGCGGGTCGTCAGCGTCGCGATGCCGCGTTGGCTGAGCGCCTTGTCGAGCAGCGCGATCTGCGTCGATTTGCCGACGCCCTCGCCACCCTCGAAGGTCACGAACAGGCCGCGCGGGCGCGCGTTTGCCGGTTGCTTGTCGCGATTGCGTTGCGCCGGATTTGCGGCTTTGTTCACTGCTTTCAAAATCGGATCCAGCCGAACAGCAATTCCTTTGCCGCATCGAAGGCCTGGCGACGAAGGCCGCCCTTTTCGATGGTTTCGGCGGCGTAAAGCGGCGTTTCCTGGCTCAGCCGGTCGCCGATCCACACCTTGAGCGTGGCCACGTGCGAGCCGGCGACGATCGGCGGCATCAGCGGTCCCATATAGACGATGCGCGCTTTCAACTTGTCGCGAAAACCGATCGGCAGATAGATGTCGACGCCATCCTTGCCAACGACCGGAACGCCGGACTTCTCGCCGCCATAGACATTCGCCTCGCCGATGACTTCATCGGCTTCGAACAGGCGGATTTTCTCGAAGGCGCGCGTGCCCCAGTCGAGAATCTTGCGCGCCTCTTCCGCGCGTTCATTTTCCGATGCCATGCCGCTCAGAACGGTGATCAGACGCCGATCCGCGCGTTTGGCGGTGCCGACGATGGCATAGCCCGATTCCTCGGTATAGCCGGTCGCCATGCCATCGCCACCATCGACGTTCAGAAGCGGATTGCGATTGCGCTGCGTAATCTTGTTCCAGGTGAATTCTTCCTCCGAATAGTAGCGGAAATATTCCGGATATTCTCGGATGATATGGCGCGCCAGCTTGGCCAGGTCGCTGATGGTCACATATTCTTCCGGGTCTGGCAGGCCGGTGGAATTGGTGAAATAGGAACCGGTCATGCCGATCTCGGCGGCGCGCTTGTTCATCAACTGGGCAAACCCTGCCTCCGAACCGGCCATGCCCTGGGCAATGGCGATGCAAGCATCGTTGGCCGACTGAATGACGACGCCGCGTATGAGATCCTCCAGCGCAATGTCGGAATTGATCTCGGCAAACATCGTCGATGTGCGCGAAGGCGCTCCGCCGCGCCGCCATGCATCCTCGCTGATGTGGAAGGTATCGGTCAAATTCAGGTGGCCGTTCTTGAGCGCGTCGAAGACGACTTCCATCGTCATCAGTTTCGCCATCGAAGCGGGCTGGATGCGCTCGTCGGGCTCCTTGGCAAACAGCACGGTTCCGGTATCGGCGTCGACCAGCAGGCCGGTGCGGGCTCTGGTCGTAAAGTCCTGCGCCAACGCCGGTCGCATAACCGCCGCCACTGCCAGGAACAGCAACAGCAAAATCCACGTTGTCCGGAACGATCCGGCAAACCAGCGCATTGGCGATTCCTCGCAGATGGGCTTTGTATTACCGGCGACATGCCGCCAGTTCAATGAAGTTCAACAAGGGGTTCAACAAGATCGACGCCGGGCACTTGATATTCCCGGTATTTGTGACGGGAAAAGGGATTTGTCGGCAAAATGCCGGCTATTTGGCGACGATGCGCGCCCGCAATCCTCTGCCCTTCAAAAGGTCGATCAGTTCAGGGGCGATGTCAGCGGCGGCGAGCAGGCGCACATCCCATGCGTTGCCGTGCTCGCTCCATGAACGCCGCACTGAAATCAGCCCGAGATCGGCGTTGGCGCCGCGGATGAATTCGGCATGGGTCGGGTCGGCGAATGTGCCGAGCGAAACGACAACCGTCTGCCCCGCCTGCTCGGCCGACCGGCTCGCGGCATCCAGCTCCGGCAACGCGTAGGCCGCCGCCGGTGCGTCACCGCCGACCGCCGAAAACGCGGTTGCTATGCGCGACTGCGCCTCGGCGGCAAAGCCCAGCGGCTTGAATGCCGCCGGGAGGGTTTGCTTGCTGCCCGCAACGTCAAATCCGTCTGCGACCTCGATCGCGATACCGTCGAAATTGGTCGGCCGCTGCGTCGGTATCGGCACAAAGGCCAGTTCGCCGATCGGCGGCACCGAGCCGGAATAGATCGCCTCGGTACCGGGCGGGGTGAAGCCGGCCGATCCGATCTCGGCGGCGGCTGCCGCCTGCGAGCCAACCGCGTTTTGGCCTTCGTTGAGAGCGATCAGGGTGCCGGGCTGGCTGCCACCCGGCGCAATTCCCGGCGCATCTGGTCCACGATAGGAGGCCAATAGGAACGCCTCGTCATGGCCGTCGATGCGCGCCATGCCGGCGTATTCGACCTTGACCCGGGCGACGCCTGCGGCGGTGTAGTCGAGCAATTTGGCGGCGCCCGCCGACAGATCGATTATCCGGCCACGGGCGAACGGCCCGCGATCGTTGACGCGCACCATCACCGAGCGGCCATTTTCCAGGTTGGTGACCCGCGCGTAGCACGGCAGCGGCAGCGTCGGATGCGCGGCAGACAGCGAGTACTGGTCATAGACCTCGCCGTTGGCAGTCAGCCGGCCGTGAAAGTTCGGACCATACCACGAGGCGATGCCGGTCGCCGCGTAGACCGGGTTTTCGCGCGGTTTGTACCACTTGCCGCGCACCCGGTACGGCTTGCCGACGAGATAACGGCCACCGCCCTTGGTGACCTCGACCTCCTCGGTTACCCGCGGACTGGCCTTGACGCCGTATTCGGCCTGCGAAAACTTTGTCTTGTTGTTGATGTCGGCGCGATGCACGGTTCGCGCCTGGAACGGGTTGCAGCCGGCAAGCAGCATGCCGCCGGCAACGACCACCGCCAGCACGGCGCCGGTGCGCACGCGAATGCGGCCGATTTCCCAAGTTGCCAGTGTACGCCCAGATACCAAACTTATGTCCCCGCCTTCGGCGTCAAGATCGCCGTTAGACCCGACGCGCGCTCCCGCGTTGCGCACCTGCCGTTTGCCACCGCCGCGGCGCCCGGATTCGCCTTCAAGTCATATCTCGGTACGGCCGTTTCGACAATGTATGCGACGGACGGACCGCAAGTTGCGCCCCGCGATCTTGCCGGCTCCCGGTTAGGGAACGTTTAAAGGCCCCGCTGGCTCATGCCAAAATGGCAAAGCCACCGAAATGGGAGCCATTTCGGTGGCTTTCGCGACAGCCTGGGAGATTCGGCCGAACGACGAGGTAAAATCCGGTTATTTCTTCACAGTCGAGGTGATCGACTGGATCACTTGCGTTGCCATCTTGAACTGCGCCTTGCGCGAGGTGATGCCGTGGCGCTTGGCGATCCAGTCGAAGTCATTGTAGGCGACATGGACTTTGCCGTCTGCCGCTTCAAACACCAGCACGCGGACCGGCCAGTCGAGCCCGGCTTCCGGATTGGCGGTGATGAAGGTGGTTCCCAGCGCCGGATTGCCGAACAGCAGGAGTTTCGACGGCGCGACCGTGTTGCCGGCGGCGTTGCCGAGCCCGGCTTGATCGATCTCGTCGAAAAACTTGATGCCCTTGGCCGCGACGTCGGCCTTGATGCGGGCAATGGTTTCTTCGAGCGAATAGCCGCTGACGAGGTTGACGACGCCGTTTTGCGGGTTGGCCGAAAGCTGGCTCGTCGACAGCGCCACAGCGCCAATCGCCAGCAAGGCGAGACCGGCCGTCGCGGATTTCAGGTTTGCGATCATTTCAATTCTCCTTGGGGAAAGCTGTGGATCGTTTGCTATTGCAATGTGAGCGGTCGCCGAACTTTGCGCCAATGCCGGTTGGCGACCGTTCCGATAGACGGCGGTTATCGGCTGGCGACAGCCGCGGGCCTCAGGCTCACCGCGAAAAGCGCGGCAACGCCGAGCACGGCGATCAGGACCCAGACGCAGGCAGTCCAGCCGAACCCATCGTAAACTCGGCCGAGGACGAAGCTGCCGGCGAGGCCTCCGGCGTAGTAGGAGGATAGATAGATGCCGCTGGCGGCCGCGCGCTGGTCGGGTTTCGCGGTCTTGCCGACATGTCCCGTGGCGATTGCCTGGGCGAGGAAAGTGCCGGTCGCCACCAGCGCAAGTCCGCCCAGCACTGCCGGCAGGTTCGCCGGCAGGCACATCGCCATGCCGGCGATCGCCAGCACAAGCGTGATGGCGATGCCGCCTGATGTGCCCAGTATCCCGGCGACCCGGCCAGCCAGTGGCGTTGTCACCAGCGACGGCAGGAACACGAGATAGACAAAGCCGAGCGCCATCGGCGACAGGCCGATTTCAGAACCGGTCAGGCGGAAATTCACGTAGGTGTACGTGCCGATGAAGACGAACAGGATCAGGAAGCCGAGGATGAAGGTCACCGACAATTGCCGGTTGGCAAACAGGGACGCGAAATCGGCGCCGATCATCGACTTGCCGTTGCCGGTCCGCATCATCTTTTCCGCCTTCATCAGCGAAAAATAGACCAGCGCCGCGCCAACCAGGTTGAGCCCGGCGAAGACCAGGAAGTTGCTGGCGAGGCCGAACTGATCGGCAACCGAGGCCGACAACATGCGACCGAAGACATTACTGGCGACGTTGCCGGTGACGTAAGCCGACAGAGCCGCAGTGGCGCTGCCGGCGGAAAAATGCTCAGCCAGATATGCCATCGTCAGCGTGAAGGCCGAGGCCATGCACACTCCCTGCACTACACGCAAGGCGGCGAAGGCTCCGATGCTGTCGGTAAAGGCCAGCAGCGTCGTCGGCACCGACAACACTGCAAGAGCGATCCAGATGCCGGCGCGGCGATCGAGATTGCGGCCGAAGAACTCAATGGCCAGCCCGGCGATCGCCATGCCGAAGGTGCTGGCGTTGACGGCAAAGCCCATCGTTGCTCGCGAAACCTGGTACTTGACCACCAGCGACGGCAAAATCGCCTGCGTCGCGAACAGATCGACGAGGGTGAGAAAGGCGATGATCGCGATGATGATATATCGCCATGCATCGGCGCTGGGCATCGCTTCGGACGCGCGGGCGACCGAGGCAGGGCGGGATTCGATCGTCGTCATGGCAATCACCTTTTGATGAGGAGCGCGCTCCTGGCGGAACCGCAGGAGCGCGCTGCATTCTGGATTTGCCCGAAGCGGGCGCACTTACATGGTGTGATCGTCGTGCATTGCCGGCGGCAGCAAATCGGCGGCGATGAGCACCGCCGGCTTCTTGCCGGTGTTCTCCCACCAGTGGGCGATATCGCCGAATTCCTCGACGGTTTCGCCGGCCTTGTGGACGATCGGCACCTTGCAATCGCTGCGGTGTTCGATGACGGTGCCTTCGAGCGTCAGGATGTTGGCGGCGCGCACTTTGTGGTCATGCCAGGGAACGATGCCGCCCGGCTGGATCACCAGCTTGCGCAAGCGCAGCTGATAACCCTTGAACGCCTCGCCCTTGGACGACAGGTCGATGGCACCGAGGACCTCGTCGGTTACTCCTTTCGGCGCGGTTGCGCCTGACGCGACAGCGCCGGCCATGACCTGGTCGGCCGGGCAATCGCCGGCGAAGGCACCGCCCGCAGTCAGGCAAAGTGCGGCCCCCAGGGCCAATTTTGCGATCGTATTCGCCATGATCAGAATTCTCCTTCTTGCATGGTGGCCGCGGAGGCTTCCGGGGCTCGCCGCAAGAATGGCGGGCTTGGCGCTCGATTAGAAATGCTGTGTGATTTTCTATTCCATAGCGGCTGGCTATGGCCGCGGTCGTTCCCAGGCATCAATAGCTGGCGCCGAGTTGAAGCAGCCTCGCCGACGATAGCCGATGGTGGAGATCTTCAGGCCGCCTTGGCCGAGCCGGGCGAATCGAGCGCGCTCGCGGCCCAGTTATAGCTTTTCACCGCGCGCACGAAGGTTGCGACCGCCGGCGAAAAGCGCCTCCCGGCGACCGTGACCAGGCAGACCTCGCGCCACACTTCCGGGTCGATTGCCGGCCGGATCTTCAGTCCCGGCACGATGGCGCTGAACTCGGGAATGAAGCAGACGCCTAGCCCGCCGGCGACCATGTTCTGGATCCAGTCTTCGCGTTCGCTGGCATAGGCGATACGCATATTGACGCCACTCTGCCGGCAAATATCGCTCAAGTGGTCGAAATATTCGCAATTGACGCGCTTCAGATAGTTCTGGCCGTCGAGCATTTTGATCGACACGGCAGCATTGGCGAGCAGCGGGTGGCCCTGTGGAAACGCCAACACGAATCGCTCGCGATAGAGCTGCGCGACATCGAAGCGCTCCGGAAACTGCTCGCTCGACGACATCAGGGCGATGTCGATCTCGCCGGATTCCAGCAGAGCCGACAACCGCGCCGGCACGCCCTCCACCAGTTGCAGCTGGATGCCGGCATGCTGGCGGTGGAAGTCGGCCAATAGTCCGGTGAAGCGGCGCGGACCGATCGTGCACATGATGCCGACCTTCAGGCTGGCGTCGTGCATGCACAGGAATCGCGAAGCTTCGGTCTTCGCTCCGGCCAGTTCCGTCATCATCAAAAGGAAGCGCGGCTGGAGCAGCGTGCCGAGATCGGTCAGGTGCGTCAGGTTGCGCTCGCGGCGAAACAGCAACCCGCCCATCTCGTCTTCGAGCTGCTGGATGGCCCGGCTCAGTGCCGGCTGCGTGACGTGGCACTTCTCGGCCGCGCGCGTGAAGTTGCGGGTTTCGCAAACGGCCAGGAAATATCGAATATGATGAATGTCCATGGCTTTTTGAATACCCGGCATTGCTGGTGCCTGCCAATGCCAGGCACCTATCGAATTCATATCATAGCGGCATTTCCGCAGGACGCCTTGGCCCGGCATCTTTTGGGGCAACGAATAAACCCATCGTGCTGGAGACCCAAAATGCTCAACACCCCCGTCAATACCATCAAGGCAACTGCCCATGCGACCGCCGTCGTCTCAACCCGGCGCCCGCTCGAGGGCCGCTCCGCAATCGTCACCGGTTCGACCAGCGGCATCGGGCTCGGCATCGCCAACGCGCTTGCGGAGGCCGGCGCCGCCATCATGCTAAACGGTCTCGGCAAACCCAATGAGATCGAGAGCGTGCGCGCCGACCTTGCCGCACGCAACGATGTCGATGTCGCCTTCGACATGGCCGACATGACCGATCCCGCCGCCATTCGCCTGATGGTCGAGCGCGCCAACATGCGCTTCGGCCAGGTCGATATCGTCGTTAATAACGCAGGCATCCAGCATGTTGCGCCGATTTCCGAATTCCCCGAGGACAAATGGAACGCGGTTCTGTCGATCGACCTGTCATCGGCATTCCACCTGACCAAGGCCGTGTTTGCCGGCATGCGAGCGCGCAAGTACGGGCGCATCATCAATGTCGCTTCGGCGCACGGCCTGATCGCCTCGCCGTTCAAGGCCGCCTATGTCGCCGCCAAGCATGGAATGGTCGGGCTGACCAAGGTTGTGGCGCTCGAAGGCGCCGAGGACAATGTCACATGCAACGCCATTTGCCCCGGCTATGTGTGGACGCCGCTGGTCGAAAAGCAGATCGATGACCAGGCAAAATCGCACAAAATCGACCGCGACGCGGTGATCCGCGACGTGTTCCTGAAAAATCAGCCGACGCGGCGTTTCGCCACCGTAGAGGAAATGGGCGCTCTCGCCGTGTTCCTTGCCAGCGATGCCGCCGCCTCGATCACTGGGACCGCGCTGCCGGTCGATGGCGGCTGGACCGCGCACTGAAGCCAAGCCCAGCGGATCGCGCTATAGTCGCCCCAGGAGGAGAAAATCATGACCGTGCATGCGAAAGCCATGAAGGCCGAACCGACGCCCAAGCGCCACCGGCCGATGCCGGTGGCCGCCGACGGCAAGATGCTGAACCTCGCTTTGCAGGGCGGCGGCGCCCACGGCGCTTTCACTTGGGGCGTGCTCGACCGCCTGCTCGAGGAGGAACGGCTCTCCTTCGAGGGCGTGGTCGCCACCAGTGCCGGCGCGATGAACGCCGCCGTGCTCGCCTATGGCTTGGCCGAAGGCGGCCGCAAAGGCGCGCAGGCCGCGCTTGCCAATTTCTGGCGCCGCGTCAGCCATGCCGCCGCCATGGGTCCGCTGCAACCGACCTGGTGGGACAAGCTCAGCGGCGGCAAGACCCTGGAAAATTCGCCGGCTTTCCTGATGTTCGACCTGATGACGCGGACGCTATCGCCCTACCAGTTCAATCCGATGAACTACAACCCGCTGCGCGACGTGATCGAACAGTCGGTCGATCTGGAGGCGGTCCGCTCTGCCAAATGCCCGCTGCAGGTGCATCTTTGCGCCACCAACGTGCGCACCGGCAAGGTCAAGATCTTTTCCAACGCCGATATGACCATCGATTCGATCATGGCCTCGGCCTGCCTGCCGTTCCTGTTCCAGGCCGTCGAGATCGACGGCGAATCTTATTGGGACGGCGGCTACATGGGCAATCCGGCGATCTTTCCGCTGATCTACAATTGCGAAACGCCGGATGTGCTAATCGTCCATATCAACCCGATCGAGCGGCCGGACCTCCCGAAAACCGCCTTCGACATCCTCAACCGGATCAACGAGATCAGTTTCAACTCTTCGCTATTGCGCGAGATGCGGGCGATCGCCTTCGTCACCAAGCTGATCGACAAGCAGATATCGTGCGATCTGAATCTCAAGCGCATTCATGTTCACAGCATTTCCGACGATGAGACGATGCGAATGCTGAGCGCCGCCAGCAAGCTCAATGCCGACTGGGACGCGCTGGTTGAATTGCGCGACCGCGGCCGCCAATGCGCCGACGCCTGGCTGCGCGAAAATTTCACCAAGATCGGCAAACAGTCGACCGTCGATATCGAGAAACGATATCTCTGAACGCCCCCCTGCCCGGCCGCCCCCGCCGAAGGCCCGGCCTTGCAAGCCCCGATCCTACTTGGACCGGGGCTTTTTTTGCACCCGCGCCTAGCCACCTCGCATTGATTTCATGCCGACACAGCATTTCCGTTTGTCGCGGATTCGCATGATCTTGGCCCGGTCGAGAGCAGTTCGCTCGCACCGAAAAAATGCAAACGGAGACGATCATGAACAGTACCAGGACCCTCATCTGTTCGGCGGTAGCCGCGGCAACCACCCTGGTTGCTTCGGCTGCGTTCGCCGGACCGGCTGAACAGCCGAAATTCTCGTTCGAGAAGTGCTACGGCATCGCCAAGGCCGGCCAGAACGACTGCCAGACCGCGACGCATTCCTGCGCCGGCACATCGACTGCCGATCTGCAGGGCGATTCGTGGATCTACGTGCCGGCCGGCACTTGCGCCAAGATTGCCGGTGCCGCCAGCCAGCCCAAAGCCTGAGCCCCCGCCGGAGCCGCCCTCCCCCGCTCCAAGGGTTCGGCTCCAAGGAGAAGACCGATGTCGCGGAAATTCCCCGTCCTTTCGATCCCCGCTTCCGCCGGCATCGGTCTTCGCTCCGCCCACATGGCCGAAATCGCCGCGACGCTGCCGGCCGCCGGCTGGCTCGAAGTCCATGCGGAAAACTACATGGGCCGCTCGCCGCAAGCCGAAACGCTGACGCAGCTGCGCGACCACTATGCGCTGTCGATCCACGGAGTCGGTCTGTCGCTTGGCAGCATGAACGGGATCGATAACCGTCATCTCGATCGACTGGCGCAGGTCACCAAGCGCTTCGAACCGGACCTAGTCTCCGAGCACCTCGCGTGGAGCTCGGCCAATGGCAACTATCTTAACGATCTCTTGCCGCTACGTTACGACCAGGCCGCACTGGCGATCGTCGCCGCCAATGTCGACAGGGTTCAGCAGCGCCTCGGTCGCCAAATCCTCGTCGAAAACCTTTCCGCCTACGTCGCATTCGCCAATTCGACCATGGATGAGGCCGAGTTCCTCGACCAACTCGCCCGGCGCACCGGCTGCGGCATCTTGCTAGACGTCAACAACGTCCATGTCTCGGCCGAAAATCTCGGCTTCGACGCCTGGGACTTCATCGACCGCATACCGGTCGCCGCGATTGGCGAAATCCATCTCGCCGGCCATGCCGTCAATCTCGCCGGCGGCGACACCGTCCTGATCGACGACCATGGCTCGCGCGTTCCGCAGGCGGTCTGGTCGCTGTACTCGCGCACAGTCGCCAAGACCGGTCGGCGCCCGACCTTGATCGAATGGGACAGCGCCCTGCCAACACTCGACGTTTTGCTCGGCGAAGCGATGTGGGCCGACTTGCTCGCCGGCGTGCACGCTTTTTCCGCCGCCACGGCCGCCCGCCCGCGCACCGCCGCAAGAGCCAGAAACGTCATCGCGGCTTCGCCACTGATGCCGGCGCTCGCCGCGTGCCACGCCGCCGGTCGCAGTTCGCATGTCGCCACATCGGCGAAAGGGAGGACCAGCCATGCTTACGCCTGAAACCCAGCAATCGGCGTTCGCCGATGCGATTTTTGCCGGCGCGCAATTTCGCGCCGCCGAACAGCTGCAGCTCAGCGCCCGGCCCGGCGCCGACGCGGTTGCCCGCCTCGGCATCTACCGCAACAACACATACGCGTCGCTGACGGCGGCGCTGCTTGCGACCTTTCCGGTAACGGCGCGCATGGTCGACGAGCGCTATCTGCGCTACGCCGCCGCCCGTTTCATCGATCGCGGCCTGCCGGTCGAGCCGCGGCTATCGCAATTCGGCGCCGGCTTTCCGCACTTTTTGGCCGGCTTCGAGCAGTTGCGCGAAATGCGCTTTGTCGCCGAAACGGCGCGGCTCGAATGGCTGGTTTCCCAGGCGCTGGAAGAGCCCGCGCTGATCGCCCAGCCGCTCACCGCGTTGTCCTGGCTCGAAATCGCCGGAACTGGCGATTTTGTCGATGCAGCCGTCGCTGCGCCTGTTTGCATCGCGCTGGCCGATCCTCGAGATCTGGTCGGCGCATCAGGAGGCCGGCGAACCGGAATTGCCGCCGGTCCACCGCGGACAGGTGCAGCGCGTCGCGATCTGGCGCACCCATGGCAATATCCGCCTCGCCGCGCTCGACGCCGGCGAGACCCGTTTCATTCGCGCCCTCGCCACCGGCCGCATCCTTGAAGAGGCGGCGATGCGCGCGCGCAACGCCGATCCGATGTTCGACCTCGCCGGCGCGCTAGCCCGCCTGTTTGGCCGCGGCCTGGTGACGGCGATTTCACGCAACTCAAACTGAAAAATTGAAGAGGAACCCTCCATGTCCATGACCCTTGAAATGCCGAGAAGCACCATCATGCGCTTCGTCGCACCGGCCATCGCCGCAATCGCGCTGCTCGAAAGCGTCCCGCTTTCGCTGGTGCAGCTAGCCGCCCGCGTCGCGGTTGCCCGCGTATTCTGGCAATCGGCCCAGGCCAAGCTCGCCTCGTGGCCGGTGACCGAGCAGCTTTTTGCCTACGAATACAATCTGCCGCTGATCGATCCGGCCATCGCCGCAAGGCTTGCAACCGCCGCCGAGCTTTCCGGCGCAGTGCTGGTTGCCTTCGGATTCGGTTCGCGGCTCGGCGCTCTGATCCTGCTAGGCATCACCGCGACGATCCAGATCTTCGTCTATCCGCAGAACTGGCCGGACCACCTGTTGTGGGCCTCACTGCTATTGCTGGTGATCGCTCGCGGCCCGGGAGTCGTGTCGTTCGACTGGATCATCCGGCGGTTCTTCGCCGGGCGCAGATAGCATGGCCGTGTTCGCGACCGGACCGGAGCCCATGCAAGCTTCAAGCGCCGGGCGCCTCAGATCGGCGGGTAGCGCGTGGTCCAGCCGCCTGCCGGGACTGCCCTCGCGATTGGCGGGCATGCGCGTTCCGATGGTGCGCGCGCTTGCGGCCCTCATATTGCTTGCGGTGCTTTCGACGGCAGTGGCGGTACATTTGATCTGGCGCCAGGCCGCCGGCCAGTCGATCGACCGCGCGATCGTCGCGCTCGATGCCGGCGCCGGCGCCTCGGTCAAGCGCGCGCTGTCGGACGCGTTCGCCGGTGCCGAAGCGGTCAGCGAAATCATCCGCTCGGCGCTTTTCCAGGGCACGATCGACGCCAATGACGAGGCCAAGCGCGAATTCCTGTTCCTCTCGGTGCTGCGCTCGCAACCGGCGATCTCCTGGATCGGCTTCGGGTTTCCCGATGGCCGGTTCTTCGGCGCCCATGCCAGCCCGGGGCGCATCGAGATGGTCGAAATCGGCGCGCCGAAACCCGGAATCGCCGCCAGCCTGCGCCGCGATGTCTATAGCCCGTTGCCGGGCGACATTTTTTTCGAGGAGCGCCTGCTCGCAACGAGCGAATATGTGATGCTCGGTTCGGCGTGGTACCGGGCGGCGCGCACGGCCGACAAGCCGGTATGGACAACGGTCGATATCCTGCCGAATGGTTTCGAGCCGGCCGCGGTGGCGTCGGTGCCGGTGACGGTGCACGGCGAGTTTATCGGCGTCGCCATGGTCGCCGTCGCCTACCGCCAGCTCGACGACCTGCTCGGCCAACTCGACATCGCGTCGGCCGGGCGCGCCTTCGTGCTCGGCGGCGGCGACCTGCTCGTTGCGTCATCGGCCAGGGGCGAACGCTCGGCACGGCTCGCCGACAATCCGGGCCCCTACGCTTCGTGTTGCCGGCCGGCACGCTGGACTGAACGTCTCGACCTGCCGGCGGGACTCCACTCAACCGGTTGAGTGTCCCTCGAATCGGTTCTGCTCCTCCGTGGTGCGTTCCGCCCAGGGAACAGCTTCGAGCCGCTCGTCGGGGATGGGCCGGCCGCTCTCGACCGAGATGCCGTAGGTACCTTCCGCGACGCGGCGCTCGGCCCGCTCGATTGCGGCGAGCTCCTCACGCAGGCGCTCCGCCAATCCTTCGTCGCGTTCCTCCTCGAAGACCTCGGTGCCTTGGTCGGCGGGATGCTGATCGAGATGGGAGAGCTCCTCGTCGGCCTCGTGCCCGAGCCCGGCGAGCGCCTCCTCGAGCCGCCGTCGCTCTCGGGCGAGGAGTTCTCCAGCGTGTTTCGGGTCCATTCGTCCACCTTTCGATTGCCCTCCGCCGGTTGCCTGGTCTGCGGCGGACGGTCGGGCACCGGACTCGCCCCGATCCTAGCTCCAGCGGGGATCCGAGTACCGGGGGGCACCAGGTGGTTGCCACCACGCGCTTACACTTGGTCGCCGCCATGGCCGAGAGCCCCATCCTCGACCGGATCGACGCCCTCGTGGACGAGGAGCACGGGCTCTGGGCCGCGTCGGAGCGGGGCGGCCGACGAGGCCGGTCACGGCCGTCTCGAGGCGATTCGCGGCGAGCTGGACCGCTGCTGGGACCTACTGCGCCGCCGCCGCGTCAATCCCGACGCCCCGGAGGTGCCCCCGGACGTCCCGGACCCGCCGAACGACCTCGACGGGCCCGAGCCGGAGCCACCCCACCTCGAGCACGGTGTGCATACGAACGAGCCGGCGCCGGATCCCGACATCCCGCGCGACATCCCCTAGCTCATCGCGCGATGGGCGGCGAGGGGGCCGTCCGTAGCCTGAGGCAGCCATGAGCAGTCGACCCGGGTCAGACGCAATGGCGGAGTCCCCGGCAACTCCGTTCACCGGCCGGACGGCCTGGGCGCGGAACCTGGCGGCGCCGGTGCGGGACTTCCTGAGCACCGAGACGGGCGGGGCCGTGGTGCTGCTGGCGCGGCCGTGGCTGGCGCTCCTGTGGGCGAACTCGCCGTGGTCCGACTCCTACGAGTCGGTGTGGACCACAAAGCTCTCGATCCAGCTCGGGAGCTCGGGGATCTCGCAGGACCTGCGCCACTGGGTGAACGAGGGGCTGATGACGTTCTTCTTCCTGGTGGTCGGGCTCGAGGCCAAGCGCGAGCTCGACACGGGCGAGCTGCGCGAGCGGCGGCGCCTCGCGATCCCGGTGGTCGCCGCCGCCGGGGGCATGGCCGTGCCGGTGCTGATCTACCTGGCGTTCAACGCCGGCGGGGCCGGCGCGCACGGCTGGGGGGCGGCGATGTCCACCGACACCGCGTTCGCGCTCGGGGTGCTGGCCCTGGTGGCGCCCGGCGGCACGCGCCTGCGCGTCTTCCTGCTCACGCTCGCCGTGGTGGACGACCTCGTGGCGCTGCTCGTGATCGCCACGGCGTACACGGAGCACGTGGAGCTCGTGCCGCTCGCCGTGGCCGTCGGCGTGTTCGCGCTCCTCTTCGGGCTCCGGTACGCCCCGTTCACCCTCCGCCGGCAGGCCGCCGTGCCGCTGGGCGTCGCGCTGTGGGCGGCGCTGTACAAGTCCGGCATCGATCCCGTGATCGCCGGGCTGGCGGTGGGCCTCGTCACGAGCGCCTATCCGCCGGCCCGCGCCGAGCTCGAGCGGGTCACCGAGCTCACGCGCTCCTTCCGCGAGCAGCCGACGCCCGAGCTCGCACGCTCGGCCCAGCTGGGCGTGGCGTCCGCCATCTCGCCGAACGAGCGGCTCCAGTACCGCTTCCACCCCTGGACGAGCTTCGTGATCGTGCCCCTCTTCGCGCTGGCGAACGCGGGCATACACGTGGACGGCGGGCTGCTCTCCGACGCGATCAGGTCGCCGGTGACGCTCGGGATCTTCTTCGGCTACGTGGTGGGCAAGCCGCTCGGCATCCTCGGCGCGAGCTGGCTGGCCACCCGGCCCAGGCTCGGCGGGCTGCGCCTGGCGCTGAGCTGGCCCGTTCTCGCCGGGCGGCGGGGCCGTGGCCGGGGTCGGCTTCACCGTCTCGCTGCTGATCTCGAGCCTCGCCTTCGAGGGGCAGCAGCTCGAAGAGGCGAAGCTCGGCGTGCTCGCGGCCGCCGTGGTGGCGTCGCTGCTGAGCCTGGGCCGCGTTCCGGCTGATCCGCGCGCGTGCCCGCCCCGGTGCGCGCCCGCCAGCTCGCCGCCACGCCGAGGAGCTGCTCGACCTCTCCGACGAGGTGGACCCGGACCGCGACCACATCCGCGGCGCGGAGGACGCGCCGGTCACGCTCCTCGAGTACGGCGACTACGAGTGCCCGTACTGCGGGCAGGCCGAGGTGGCCATCCGCGAGCTGCTCGACTCGTTCGGGGACGAGCTGCGCTACGTCTGGCGCCACCTGCCGCTCAACGACGTGCACCCGCACGCGCAGATGGCCGCCGAGGCCGCCGAGGCCGCGGCGGCTCAGGGCGCCTTCTGGGGGATGCACGACAAGCTGCTCGAGCAGCAGGACGAGCTCACCTCGCGCGACCTGACGCGCTACGCGGAGGAGCTGGGCCTGGACGTCGCCGCGCTTCTGGGACGAGCTTCGGCGCCGCGAGTACACCCCGCGCCTGGCCGAGGACGTGGCGAGCGCGGACGCGAGCGGCGTGGCCGGCACGCCGAGCTTCTTCATCAACGGCGCGCCACCACGGGGCCTACGACATCGAGAGCCTCAGGACGCGGTGCGTGGGCGAGGAACCGCGCGCGGCTGAGGGATCACGCGGACGGGCCATCCAGCTCGTCCACGAGCTCGGCGACGGATTCGACCAAAGCGGTCAAGATCGACTCCGGATCGATGCCCGAGCCCCTCACGCCCTCGTCGCCACCAGGACCCGAGCGCTGATGGACGCCCACCCGCACAGGGTCGTGGTCATCGGCGGCGGGTTCGGCGGCCTCCAGGCCGCGGTGCACCTCGCCCGCGCGCCGGTCGAGCTGACGCTGGTCGACCGGCGCAACTTCCACCTTTTCCAGCCGCTCACCTACCAGGTGGCGACCGGGGCGCTCTCGCCCGGCGAGGTCTGCTATCCGCTGCGCGCGATCTTCAAGCGGCGCCGGAACGTGCGCGTGCTGATGGCCGAGGTCAGCGGCTTCGACCTCGACGGCGCGAGGTGCGGCTGCAGCCCGGCGCCGGGGACGTCGGGCCGCTGACGGTCGGCTACGACACGCTGATCGTCGCGGGCGGGTCGCGCTACTCGTACTTCGGCCACGACGAGTGGCGCAGCGTGGCGCCCGAGGTGAAGTCGCTGGAGAGCGCGCTCGAGGTGCGCGGCCGGATCCTGAGCGCCTTCGAGGCGGCCGAGATGGAGCCCGACCACGAGCGCCGCGCGTGCTGGCTGACGTTCGTGGTCGTCGGCGCGGGGCCGACCGGCGTCGAGATGGCGGGCCAGATCGCCGAGCTCGCGCAGGGACACTCTGCGGCGGGACTTTCGCGCGGTCGACCCGCGCGCGGGCCGGGTGCTGCTGGTCGAGATGGCCGACCGCGTGCTGACGGCTTTCCCCCGTCGCTGTTCCGCGAAGGCGGCGCGCTCGCTCGAGCGGCTGGGCGTGACGCCGCTCGCTCGAGCACACGGTCGTCGACATGGACGAGCCGGCGGTGACGGTCGAGGCGCCCGACGGCGACGCGAGCGGATCCCGGCCGGACCGTGATCTGGGCGGCCGGGGTGACCGCCTCGGGGCTGGCCGCGCGCGCTCGCCGAGCAGACGGGCGCCGAGCTCGACCGCGCCGGCCGGGTGACCGTCGAGCCCGACCTAACCCTCCCGGGCCACCCCGAGGTGTTCGCGCTCGGCGACATGGTCCGCGTCCGCGGCAAGGACGGCGAGCCGCAGGTGCTGCCCGGGCGTCGCGCCGGTGGCGATGCAGCAGGGCCGCTACGCCGCAAAGGTCGTCCGCGCCGCCTGCGCGGGCGGAGCACCGGCCCGTTCCACTACCGCGACAAGGGCAACCTGGCGACGATCGGCCGCGCCCGCGCGGTCGCCGACCTGCACGTGGTCCGAGCCAGCGGGTTTCTCGCCTGGGTCATCTGGCTCGTGGTCCACCTCTGGTACCTGATCGGCTTCCAGAACCGGCTGCTGGTCGTGATCCGCTGGGCGTTGAGCTTCTTCACACGCGGCCGCGGGGCCCGGCTCTATAAGCGACCAGCCGGCGGCAACGGAGGCTGCCGAGCAACCCCGTGGGCCTTAGAGGTTGACCGAGGCCATGCCCGCCTCGTCGTAGCGCGCGCCGGCGACGGTCGGCAGCTCGGCCTCGATCCGCTCGAGGTCGTCGCTCGCTCAGCTCGACGTCGACGGCGGCGGCGTTCTCCTCGAGGTAGCTGCGGCGCTTGGTGCCGGGGATCGGGACCAGGTCGTCGCCCTGCGCCAGCACCCACGCGATCGCCAGCTGCGCCGGCGTGATCCCCTTCTCCGCGGCGATCTCGGCGACCTTGGCGGCGAGCTCGCAGGTTGGCCTCGAGGTTCTCGCCGGTGAAGCGCGGCCCGCTGCGGCGGAAGTCGCCCTCGTCGAGCTCGTCCGGCGAGGTGAAGCGCCCGGAGAGGAAGCCGCGGCCGAGCGGCGAGTAGGGCACGAAGCCGATCCCGAGCTCGCGGCAGGTCGGCAGCACCTCGGCCTCGGGGTCGCGCGTCCACAGCGAGTACTCGGTCTGCACGCGCCGTGATCGGATGGACCGCGTGGGCGCGGCGGATCGTCTCCGGCGCCGCCTCGCTGAGCCCGATGTGGCGCACCTTGCCCTCGTGCGACGAGCTCGGCCATCGCGCCGACGGTCTCCTCGATCGGCACGTTCGGGTCGACGCGGTGCTGGTAGTAGAGGTCGACGTAGTCGGTGCCGAGCCGCTGCAGCGAGCCCTCGATCGAGCTGCGCACGTGCTCGGCGGAGCCGTCGAGCGGGCCGATGCGTCGACAGGTCGCCCGGCGTCGTCGTCGGCTCGATCCGCCGCGCGAACTTCGTCGCGATCACGTACTCGTCGCGGTGTCCCTTGATCGCGCGGCCGACGAGCTGCTCGTTGGTCAGCGGGCCGTACAGCTGCGCGGTGTCGATGAAGTCGATCCCGAGCTCGAGCGCGCGCTGGATCGTCGCGATCGCCTCGTCCTCGTCGGTCGAGCCGTAGAAGGCCGACATCCCCATGCATCCGAGGCCGATGCCGGATACCTCGAGCGCTCCAAGCTTGCGCTTCTTCATTGCTGCTCCCGTGTTCGACGGTGGTGGAGTCGGGTCACCGCCTGCACGATACGACTGAGAGTGCGCTCGACATCGCATGCAGCGGCAACAGTTGCAGGTGCATATACAGTACACCCGGCGTGACATGGGGCGATGAGTCCCCGGGCTCCGACCAGTCTCTAGAGATATGGCCACACCCGCTTCGATCCAGCGCACCTATCTCATCCTGCTGCTCGGGAACACGCTGGCCGCGTCGCTGATCTGGGGGATCAACACGATCTTCCTGCTCGACGCCGGGCTCTCGAACCTCGAGGCGTTCGCCGCCAACGCGTTCTTCACCGCCGGGATGGTGCTGTTCGAGGTGCCGACCGGGATCGTCGCCGACACGTCGGCCGGCGCGCCTCGTACCTGCTCGGGCACGGTGACGCTGACCGTGTCGACGCTGCTCTACGTGCTGCTCTGGCAGATCGAGGCGCCGTTCTGGCAGTGGGCGCTCGTCTCGATCGCTGCTCGGCCTCGGGTTCACGTTCTTCTCGGGCGCGGTCGAGGCGTGGCTCGTCGACGCGCTCACCGCGACCGGCTTCACCGGCGAGCTCGAGTCGGTGTTCGGCCGCGGCCAGGTCGTGACCGGGGTCGGCGATGCTGACCGGCTCGGTCGCCGGCGGCTTCATCGCCCAGCAGATCAGCCTCGGGCGTGCCGTTCGTGCTCCGCGGCGTCGATCCTGGTCGTGATGTTCGTGGTCGCCTTCAGGCTCATGCACGACATCGGCTTCACGCCCGAGAAGGGCGGGCGGCCGCTGGCGGAGATGCGGAAGATCGCGCTCGCCTCGATCGACTACGGCTGGCGCGTGCCGGCGGTCAAGTGGCTGATGGTCGAGGCGCTGTTCACCGGCGGCGTCGGCATCTACGCCTTCTACGCGCTGCAGCCGTACCTGCTCGAGCTCTACGGCGACCCGACGGCCTACCAGATCGCCGGGCTGGTGGCGGCGATCGTCGCCGGCGCGCAGATCCTCGGCGGGCTGGCGGCGCCGCGGATCCGGCGGCTCTTCCAGCGCCGCACCTCGGCGCTGATCGCGACGGCGGCGCTGAGCGTCGTCACGCTCGGCGCTGATCGGCGTCGTCGAGAGCTTCTGGGCGGTGCTCGCGCTGATCGTCGTCTGGGGGCTGCTGTTCGCGGCGACGATGCCGATCCGCCAGACCTACATCAACGGGCATGATCCCGTCGCGCCAGCGGGCGACGATCCTCTCGTTCGACTCGATGATGAGCTCGAGCGGCGGCGTCTGGGCCCAGCCGGTGCTCGGCCGCGCCGCCGACGCCTGGGGGTACGCGCCCTCCTACCTGATCGCCGCCGGGATCTCGGCGCTCGCGCTGCCGTTCCTGGCGCTGTCGCGGCGCGCAGAACGCTCCGGCGGACACGATCGAGGATCACCGAGGCCAGGCCGGCGCCGCAACCGGCCTGATCGCCGCGCCGCGCCCGGCGACCTACCTCGCCTTGGCTCAGTCGGTCTCCGCGCGCCGAAGTGCGGCGGCCTGGGCCGCATCCATCCACATCTCCCAGCGCCCGGAGTCCGACTCGCGCTCGCCGAAGAATCGATAGGGACGGCGCCCACGGAACTCGGTGTGACGCAGGTGCGAGACGCCTCCGAGAACCGACGCGATGCGTCGCGGCGGCCAGCCCAGCGCGGCCTCGACGTCGGGGAACGTGCGCGCGACATCCGGGGTGCGCGCCAGTTCGTCGAGCAGCGCTCCCATCAGCTCGCTGCAGCGGTCGCGGAACCGCGCGATCTCATCGGAATCGATCATTGCGTTGTGCGGCGCGTGCTCGGCTCGGATCAGGGGGTGTTCTCCCCCGCGAATTGGGCCGCATCGGGGACGTCGATCGGGCCCTCCTTGGGCGTGCCGATCCGGAGGCGGTTGCCGAACGGGTCGCGGATGCCGAAGTCGATCCCGTAGGCGCTCGGTCGGCTCGTCGGTGATCTCGACGCCCTTGGCGACCAGGTCCTCGTACGTCTTGCGGGCGTCGTCGGTGGTGAAGAACAGCCGCCGCCCATCGCGCCCTTGGTGACCAGCTCGCGGACCTGCTCGGCGGTCGCCTGGTCGTGCGCCGGCGGGCCGGGCTTCTCCAGCAGGATCTCGCGCTCGGGTCGCCGGGCACGTTGACCGTCAGCCAGCGCATGAAGCCGAGGTCCTGGTCGGTGTTGACCTCCAGGCCGAGCTTGCCGACGTAGAAGTCGAGGGCCTCGTCCTGGTCGAGGACGTAGATCTGGGAGCGGGTGATCGCGTTCATCGTCATGCCGGCGACGCTACGCGGCGCCCTGACCTGCGCTTATCCGAAACTGCTCGGTCGGGTCCACGCCTTCGCGAAGCAGCTCGGCACGGCCGCGGCGGTCGGCGGCCCGCGCGGCGGTAGGCGCGTCGGCGACTCCCCGACGATCTGGCGGAACGTGCGGCTGAACGTGCCGAGGCTGCGCGAAGCCGACCGCGAAGCAGATGTCGGTCACGTTGCGGTCGGTCTCCCGCAGCAGGGACATCGCCCGCTCGACCCGGCGCCGCTGCAGGTAGCGGTGCGGCGTCTCGCCGAAGGTGGCCCGGAAGGTCCGGATGAAGTGCGCCTCGGAGACGTGCGCGATCCGGGCCAGCGCGGGAACGTCCAGCGGCTGCGCGTACGCCCGGTCCATCGCGTCCCGGGCCCGCAGCATGCCGCGGTTGGACTCCTCGGCGGCCCGGCTCATCTGACCGACTTGAGCGCTAGGAGTCGCTCTCGCAGCTGTCGCTGGTGGGGTCGACGCCCGGTAGCCGGTTGAGCAGGGCGACGAGCTGCTCGAGCTCGGCCTCGTCGTACGGACCGCCCACGAGCTCACGAATCTGCCTGGTGTGAGACTTCGAGGCCTCACGTAGCTTCGAGCGGCCGGCGTCGGTCAGGACCGCGTAGCTGACCCGGCGGTCGCTCGAGCACTCCTCGCGGCCGACGAGGCCGTCCCGTTCAAGACCGTCCAGGAGCCGCGTCACGCCACCGGCGCTCAACACAAGACCGTTTGCCAGATCGACCCGCCGCAGTCGCGAGTCGGGCGCCCTGGCAAGAGTGAGAAGCGCCTCATAGGCGCTGAGGTTCAGCCCGTGGTCGGCGCTCAGCTGAGCGCTCAGCTGGCGGGTCACGGCGACGTGGGCACGGACAAGGCGCACGAACGCATCAATTGCCGGCGAGGTCTTGGGTGCTGTCGCTGAAGCCGTGGCCATGAGATTTGCTTGCACCCTCAAGTATACGCGCGTGTTCGGATCGCTAGCTAGGCGGCCATTGCCGCGGTCTCGAGCTCCCCGAGGAGCACTCGAACCGAGTCGCGCAGGGCTTCCTCCTGGGTCGGATCGGTCAGGTGCCCGGCCGGGTCGAGGTGCTCGTGGGCGTGCCCGACGGCCAGCTCGACCTCGGTCACGCGGGCGCCGGCCGCGCCCAGGACCTTGCGCAGCTCGGCCTGTGCCCACACCGCGCCGAACATCCCCGTGCTCGCGCCGATCACCGCGACCGGCTTGTTGCGGAGCGGGCTGGTCGCCAGTGGCCGTGAGGCCCAGTCGACGGCGTTCTTGAGCACGCCGGGGATCGACGAGTTGTATTCGGGGGTCGCGAACAGGACGGCGTCGGCGCCGGCGATCGCCTGCCGGAGGCGGACGACGGCCGCGGGGCCGCTCCCGACGTCGTCGTCCTCGTCGTAGGGCGGGATCGCCTTGAGGCCGTCGAAGACCTCGAACTCGGCTCCCTGCTCCTCGACGAGCTCGCCGGCCGCCCGCAGCAGCTTCGTGTTGTGCGAGTCGCGGCGGAGGCTGCCGCTGATGCCGAGCACCCGCATTAGGACTCCTTGGCCAGCTGCAGGTCGACGATGATCGTCACGTCGTTCGCCAGCGCCGGGTCACCGCTCGGGAGCGGGTTGTTCCAGTTGAGGCCGAACTTGGTCCGGTCGACGGTCGTCTCGAGCTGGAGGCCGAAGCGCTCGCCGCCGTAGGGATCCGGGGCCGGGTCGGTGATGTGGCCGTTGATCTCGACGGGCTCGGTGTGGCCCTTCAGCGTCAGCTCGCCGGCGATCGTCAGCTCGTCGCCGGAACGGCTGATCGTCCCGCGCCTCGAAGCTGAGCTCGCGGAAAGCGCTCGGCGTCGAAGAAGTCCGGGCTCTGGAGGTGGGCCTCCAGGTTGGGGTCCTTGACCTGGACGCTGCCGACCTCGGCGGTCCCGCGCAGGACGCCGTCGCTCAGCCGGGCGTCGAAGTCGGAGAAGGTGCCCCTGGAAGGTCCCCGCCAGGTAGGGGACGGCGAAGCCGACCGTCGAGTGGACGGTGTCGACGCTCCAGGTGCCGGTGGGAAGGGCTTGCTGTGTGGTCTGGCTGCTCATTGCGTGTCCTCTCGGATAGTTGGAGAAGCTTGCTTCCTCAACTACCTTAGCAGAGAAGCTTGTTCTGTCAACCTTCAACCGCTCAACTAACTCGTAAACGGCTGCGAGGGCCTCTCATGACCACGTGGCCGATCCCCGAGGGGTTGGACGCGGCTCCCGCCGCGTGCGTGCTCAGCCCTTACGGGTGGACACGTGGTTGGGGTCGGGCTTGTGGTCGGGGGGGAAGTCGACGAAGCGGCCGTTGCGCCCCGCGACTCTCGGCCCGCCCACGGGCCACGGGCGCTAAGACCAGGGATGTTTTGGGGGTGACGTCCCGATGCGAGCCCGGTCCGGCAACGCAAGCCTTGCCATTACCCGAATGGAGGTGTGTCATGAGCTTGTTGCGCAGGTCCACAATGCTCCTGGGCGCGATTGCCGCCCTGGCGGCGGTCAGCCCGGCATACGCGCCCGCGAAGCACGGAGGGGGGTACCGGTCGTTCGATGCGGCCGAGGCGGGATCCAGCGTGATCACGAGCGCGGGGCCCGGTCGGTTCAGCTCCACGGGCGAGGCGGCAATTCAGGGAAGGCTCATCGGGAAGGGGAAGCTCCAGCTCGATCTTGCCATCGTCGTTCGTGAGGACGGCAAGTGGACCGTAGGGGGTCCGTTCACCATCACTGCGGCCAATGGCGACACGCTGACGGGGATCTCTTGGGCCACGATCGGCCTCGCCGGACAAGTCAACCCGGTCGTGTTCTACAGCAGGGTCCTCGGCGGGACGGGACGCTTTGCCCGCGCGCGAGGTCGGCTGGTCTCCAGAGGCACGACGACGATCAGCTCCGTCGACCCCGCCACCGGGGCGGTCCACACCAAGGACGAGGCCACCTGCAAGGGAAGGATCTGGTTCGGCAAGCGGCACATCAGAGGCGCTCGCCACTAGCACGTGCATGGCACGCCCGGCGGCGGCTCTACATGGCCCCGCCGGGCTGCGCCGGTTCCCGAGACTCGCTCAGCACACCGGGAAGCTGCGTTCGGGAGCTGATGTCGAGCTTCCGATAGGCGTGTCCCAGCTGCGTCTCCACGGTCTTCTCGCTCACGAACGAGACCTGAGCGATCTCGCGGTTGGTAAGTCCTTCTGCAGCCATCTCGGCGACCCGGCGCTCGCTCGCGGTGAGCGCGTTCACACCGGTGCTCGAGAGTGTCCGGGGCCGGGCCCCCGTCGCGACCAGTTCCGTGTGCGCCCGCTCCACTAGCGCGGTGGCCCCGCAGCGCCTGGCCCGCTCGAGGCCCGCGCGGAGCGGCTCCCGCGCAGCCGAGCGCCTACCCATGCGCCTCAAAGCAGCGCCCAGATCCGTCAGCGCACGAGCGTGCTCGAGCTTTGCCGGCGTGCCTTCGAGCACCGACACGCTTTCCCGGAGACGCTCGATGCCATCCTCACCACCTTCGATCAGCCCGACAGCACGCAGCGCCATCCCGAGCTCGCGCGGGACGGCGAATGCCTGCGCGAGCTCGACCTCCTCGCGAGCGAGCGCGAGTGCTTCGTCCCGCTCTCCGGACACCGTCAACGACAGCGCCAGGCTCGTCCGCCACGGAACCAGCCCGGGATTCCGGATAAACCAGGCCTGGAGTCGCCGACCACACTCCCGCAGGTCGGCGATCCCTTCGTCGACCCGGCCCTGCGCAACGCGCAAGCGCCCCCTCACCTCGAGCAGGGGGTTGGCGACCAGGAGATCGGGCACCTCCCCGACCAACTGGTGCCCCTCCAGAGCCGCTCTCCCTCATCCAGCTCGCCCTTCTCAACGAGGATGTCGACGAGCGAGGTGAGGACGAGGGGGAGTACGAGCACCACCTCCTCATGGATGTTCTCGAGCGCGTAACGGGCGTCGGCCTCGGCCTGCGAAAGGTTTCCGAGACGGAGATCCACTGACGCTCGGAAGGCGGCGGCCGCGAGAGCCGCCGGAACCGACCCTGCTGCCGTGCCTCGGCGCCCGCCCGGTCCCAGACCGCCCTGGCTCGATCGAGTCGGTCGGCCGCGACCAGCGTGCTCGCCGCATACCCGAGCACCGTCGGGGCCTCCTCCAACGAAAGCGGTCCGGCAGCGAGGGCACGCTCGGCCACGTCGGCAGCGGCCTGCGCCGGCGGGATCGACCCGGACATGGCGGCCGCCACTGCAGCAAGCACGACCGGGTCCGACACTCGGCTGCTGTCCAGCATGAGCGGGCCAATGAGCCCGAGCACACGCGGGATCAGCGCCGGTATCGGCATACAGGCGCTGATCAGGTGACCCTGGATGCGCTCCTTGAGCTCCTGGTCGCCTTCATCAACGAGATCGGCGAGCGCGCGCTCGAAGGCCTCCACCGCCCCCGCGAAGTTCGCCGTCGTGATCAGCGATTTCCCCAACTCGAGACCGACTCGGGCTCGATCGTTTGGGTTCTCGCACAGTCCGACAGCAGCGCGCAGGGACGCGATCCCGCTCGGCTCGCCCGCGGCCATCTCGGCAAGCCCGAGCTCCAACAGGACGTCGGGGCGCTCGTCCACTGGCGGCGGCTCCGCGACAGCCCGCTTCAGGTGTGTCACGGCCACCTCGGGCGCCCCACGGGCGCGAGCTCGACCAGCGCTTCGCCGAAGCACTCCCGTCACCCAGTCGTCGCCGCTCGGCTGTCCGGCCAAGAGGTGCAGGGCGACCTCGTCCTCGGGGGCTCCCGCCTCAGCCAGCAGGTTCGCGGCGGCCCGGTGCTGCCGGGCCCGCTCGGCCGGCGAGAGCTCGGAGTAGATGGCCGCACGCACCACCGGATGCACGAATTCGATGGACCCGCCCAGGATCTCCGCGCGGCCCAGCGCATCGACCAAGCCAGCCGCGGCGTCGTGGTCGAGCCCGGCAAGAGTTGCCGCGGCGCTGAGGTCGGCGCCATCTCCCAAGACCGCCACCGCCCGGGCGAGCGACTCGGCCTCAGGAGCCAGGCGACGCAACCGTCGACCAACCGAGCGGGCAACCGACTTCGGCGCTGCTTCGAGCACGCTCGCGGTCCCGGACGTCTTTGGCGAGATCCCTTCGGCGTGCAGCGTGGCGAGGAGCTCGCGGAGCAGCAGGGGGTTGCCGCCGGACGCCTCGAAGCAGGCAGCGGCGAAGGTCTGATCCCCGTTGTCCGCCAAGGTCGACTGCACCAGCGCTTCAACGGCATCGGCGCTGAGCAGCGACGGGCTGATCACGCGAGTTGCAGGGGTGCCGACGAGGTGGTCGAGCAGTTCGACCTCGGCACCGGGCTCCATCGGCCTCGCTGCAACAACCATGAAGACCGGCAGTTCTGCGACCCGATTCACGAGGTGGGCGAGGAAGCGCAGCGACGGAGCGTCGGCCCAGTGCGCGTCGTCCACGGCGAGGATGAGCGGACGCGTGGTCGCGAGATTGACCGTCAGCCAGTACAGGCCGTGGACAACCGCGTGGGACCCTCCCGCGCCGGGGGTCGACTCGTCGAGCCCGACCGAATCGAACAGCGGCGCCGAGAGCCCGGCGGCCCCCTCGAACAGCTGTGTCCGCTGGTCGGTGGGCATGCCGCTGAGCCTCGGCTCGAGCAGCTGACGCACCACGCCGAACGCGAAGTCGCGCTCGAGCTCGCTGGCGCGAGCCTTCGCGGTCTCGAAGCCTTGCTCGCGTGCCTCGGCGATCGCCTCGGCGAGGAGACTGCTCTTGCCGATCCCGGCAGAGCCCTCGACGAAGGCGAGGCCGCCTTCGCCGGCGCCGGCGCTCGTGAGCAGCTCGCGGAGGATCGAGAGCTCGCTTTCGCGCTCCAGCAGTTGGTCGCGACCGGCTCTCGCTCCCGTTGCCCCAGTCCCCGCAGCCACAAAGACAAGGGTATTTCTAGGGGGCGCCCCCTGTTGCGAAGGCGATCTCGCCTGGGCGACGCTGCCGGGCATGTCACGCGCCAAGGCCACATTCCCAGCCATCGTCATCGCTGCACTTGTCCTCGGAGGCGTTGGCCTCGTGACGCTCGAGCAGGGAAAGCGCCACTCGGCATCCGATCGCGGAGCGGCACGCTCGGCGGTGGGCAAGGTCGTGGACCGGCGGGCCGAGGCGCAGCGCCGCCGGCTGGCAAGCCCCAAGGCCAAGCGTGAGCGCGCGCGGTCCCGGACCGCCTATGTCGATCTGGGTCGCCGTCAGGTTGGGAGGCTCGTGCACGACAAGTACCCATCGACGCTTCGTCTGGTCGACAGCGCGGTGCAGCCGCGCGACGTGAAGCGCTACACGAGCGACTACACGGCGATCGTCGACTCGGGCCCGGGCGCTAGGGCTGCCGGGGGCTCGGCCTTGGCGATCTCGTCCTTCCCGCTCCGCAACGTCTCCGCGTCGGGTAAGCGCGAGCCGACGGATCTGACGCTTAGGGCGCGCGGCGGCGGTTTCGAGGCGGTCAACCCGCTCGCCGATTTCACTCTGCCGGCGGACCTGGCCGAGGGGATTGGGCTTCCGGGCAACATTCCGCTCACGGTCGCCTCTGGGCATCCGTCAGGGGTGGCGCCGTCCCAGCTCGGGTCGAGCACGGCGCTCTATCCCGGCGTCGACACCGACACAGACCTGCTCGCGTCGTCGACGCCGCGCGGCATCGAGCTGTCCCGGCTGCTGCGCTCGCCGCGCAGTCCCTCCACCGAGAGCTTGCATCTCGGGCTGCCCCAGGGTGCGTCGCTCGAGCCGACACGGGCCGGCGGCGCCCAGGTCGTGCGCGACGGGAGGACCCTGTTGGCGATCGCTCCCCCCACCGCCGCGGACGCGCAGCACACGGGCGTGCCGGTGACCATGCAGGTTGTCGGAGACACGCTGCGCCTGAGCGTCGCGAGGGGCGATCGGGCCTGGGCGTATCCAATCTCTCGTCGACCCGGCGATCGACAGCTACTCGTATTCGGACTTTCCCGGTTGGTACGGGTTCAACTACGGCAACTACTCGATCTCCGGCGACCGCCTCCGGGCCACTCGTGCATGGGCCAGGGGATCAACATCTATGCCTGGCAGGGCCAGTGGTACAGCGGCGGCGCCTACGCCGGCTTCGGCTACCAGGCGCCCGCCGACCGGCCCAGTGCCTTCATCGCCCGCGCCAGCCTGGGCTTGGTCGGCTACTACAGCAGCGAAGGCACACCCAGCAGCCCCTACATGTACATGGGGCTGTGGGACTCGACCTACGGCCAGAACGCCTGGCAGGCCCTCTACATGGCCTGGGGGTACGGGAACATCGACCTGGACCGCCAGGGCGACAGCCCAAGCGTCGACGAGGTCGACGTCCAGTTCAACAACGTCTTCGACCACGCCGCCGCCGGTGAGCACCACGCCTACGTCGGCGCCGCGACGATCTACCTCGACGACAACGACCCAACTCGCCCGCTTTCGGCAGCATCAAGCGCCCGCCCTGGGTCGACCAGCAGCCGGCGACGATTCCGCTGACGCCTCTCCGACCCCGGGCTCGGCATCGCCGGCCTGACGGTCTCCAGGACCGGCCGGCCGAGCTGGCGAACCTCTGTCGGTTGCGCCGGCGGCAACAGAAACCCGTGCCCGGTCGCCTGGTCCTCGCCCGCGAACGGCAACGTCAACTACGACCCTCGGTGCTGCCACAGGGTGTCAACAACCTGACGGTCACAGCCGCCGACGCAGCCGGCCACGTCTCGCCGAATCCGGCCACGGCACAGGTGCGGGTCGACCACACAGCCCCGACCCTCGACCTCTGGGAACGCTCGCGGAGGCCGCCCAGGCGACGGAGGAGGTCAGTGATGCGCGCTTCTGCGAGCTGAAAAGCAGGCGATGTTGGCGGTGTCGCTCGTCGCGACCGCGATTGCGGCATCGGGGTGCGCGGTCGGCTTCATCGACTCGCCACCGACGAACGTGACCGACACGAGCGCAACCCTGAACGGCAAGGTGGCGTCGAACCGGAACGACCAGGGTGCCTTCTGGTTCGAATACGGCCCCGACACCAGCTATGGCACCAGCACGCCGCAGCGGGCGGTCACCTTCACGAGCAATGTCAAGCAACCGGTCTCTGAGACGGGTACCGGTCACAGCTGGACCGACTACCACTATCGACTGTGCACGAAGGACAACGATCCGGGTGGGGGGTCTGCACCAAGGACGCAACCTTCACCACCTCCGATCCGCAGATCACGCTCGGACCCGACCAGCCACGCTACACGTCCTCGCGCCGCGACCGACGGCAGCACCGCCGACCCCCAATCCGGCGTCGACGACGTGGCCATCAGCGTCGACGGCAACCCCGTCGACGACGACAAACCCGGCTGCACAACCCAGAACTGCGCCGTCACCCACGACTGGACGCTCAACGCCGACGACTACAACCCAGGCCACCACACGGTCACCGTCAAGGCCACCGACGCGGTCGGCCGCACCACCTCGCGGCAGCTCGGGCATCGAGATCCAGCGCGACACCACCAAGCCCTACCTCAGGCGTCGGGTCCGCTCAAGAGCGCCCCCGAAGGCTGGGTGACCAACACAGCTCACCGTCGACGGCGACGCACGCGACTCTGGCTACGGCGCCACAAGCCTCAAGCTGCTGATCGACGACCAGCAGGTCGGCCAGGCGGCCACCCAAGAGTGCCCCGACGGCGCCTGCTCCCTCAGCCACACATTCAGCGTCGACACCTCCAA
>CAVWVG010000002.1:0-166694 GCA_963758355.1 uncultured Alphaproteobacteria bacterium
CCAGCCGGTAGGACATTGGCGCTATTGCAAGATCAATCCCGATGATTGCGCATCGATCTCTGACAATGCCGGTGCGCGGATCTTATCCTCAAATCACTGTTTGAGTTGGTGGATGTTAAATGGATCGGTCAACGACACGGTCCGGCCAGCAACGGACCTGGAGACCTATGGGGTGATGACCGCTGGATGGTGGCCAAAGGATGTGGGCGACTGTGAAGACTATGTATTATTGAAAAAGAAAGCTATTGATGCAAAACGGCTGGCCGGCGAGCGACTTGCTGATCACCATCGCCAGCAGTCTGATGCCGAAGGCAACATGCTGCCGGAACTTCATGCTGTACTTACGGTGCGCACGAACGAAGGTGATTTCGTGCTCGACAATCTCGAACCGGAAATTCGCCTGTGGGTTCAAATACCTTACTACTTCCTCAAGCGCCGATCTGTAACGAATTCCGGTCGCTGGGAGCGTATTGACGATCACTGGCAACCGGCCACATTCGTCCGCTCCATCAGTTGATGCCGCGAGTGCACCGTGTGAGCCAAATCTCAATCAGCCTTTTGTGGTCATTTCGTCTAGTGGTTTCCGCCTAACATAGGAGTCCGATTGGGGATTCCGTTTGGCGAGCGCGCGTGCGAGTCTGACGCATGCGTACAGGAATATCCTTCACCGTTTCTGCAACCGACCGCCAGCGCCTGACGGCGCTGGTCAGGGATCGCAATGCGCCGCAGAAGCATGTCTGGCGCGCCGAGATCATCCTGTTGAGCATCGACGGCCTCGGCACCGTCGAGATCATGCGACAGACCGGCAAATCCAAGACCTGCGTGTGGCGCTGGCAGGAGCGCTTCGCGGCGGAAGGCTCCGAGGGGCTGCTTCGCGACAAGACGCGGCCTTCGCGCATCCCACCTCTCGGGCCGGAAGTAGCCGAGCGCGTGGTGGCGCTGACGCTTGCCGACCCGCCCGGCGAGACGACGCACTGGACCGCCGACATGATGGCGCAAGCTGCCGGCATCAGCGCCAGCGCGGTGCGCCGCATCTGGAAGGCGCACGGGCTGCAGCCCAATCGCTGGCGCCAGTTCAAGCTCTCCAACGATCCGCAGTTCGTCGACAAGCTGCGCGACGTCGTCGGCCTCTATGTCGATCCGCCGGCTCACGCCATCGTGTTGTCGGTCGACGAGAAGAGCCAGATCCAGGCGCTCGACCGCACTCAGCCCGGCCTGCCCATGAAGAAGGGCAGGCTCGGCACAATGACCCACGACTACAAGCGCAATGGCACGACCACGCTGTTTGCTGCCCTCAACGTGCTCGACGGCACCGTCATCGGCCGCAACATGCAGCGCCACCGTCACCAGGAGTTCATTCGCTTCCTCAACGCCGTCGACGCCGGGGTGCCGGCCGGCAAGGCCGTCCATGTCGTCCTCGACAACTACGCCGCCCACAGGCATCCCAAGGTGCGCGCCTGGCTCGACCGCCATCAGCGCTTCACCTTCCACTTCACACCGACATCGTGCTCGTGGCTCAATGCCGTCGAAGGCTTCTTCGCCAAACTGTCCAAGCGCCGCCTCAAGCGCGGCGTCTTTCATTCGGTCGTCGACCTCCAAGCCGCCATCAACCGCTACATCGCCGAACATAACCAGAAACCCAAACCCTTCACCTGGACAGCCGACCCCGACAAAATCATCGCCGCCGTCAAACGCGGGCACCAAGTGTTAAATTCCATCCACTAGCGTGATGGCGCCGGAAAGTCAGTTCGCCCGGCCTTAAAAAGAGTTCCAGCGCTTATTGTTCCCGCAATCGATCTGCCGATGGATCATGGGAACCGGAGGTTGCCATGAACATGTCAAACCAAAGTCTTGTGGTCATACTTTTCGTCGGCTTGATAGCCGGATGGCTTCCCGGCCAAATCATGAGAGGAGCGTCGGTTTCGGAATTGTCGGCGATATCATCATCGGCATACTGGGCGCCTTTATCGGCAGTTGGCTGCTTCCTCAACTCGGAATCCACTTCGGCAGCGGCATTGTCGTGGCAATTATCAACGCCACGGTTGGCGCGGTGGTATTGTTGGTGATCATCGGCCTCCTTCGTGGCGGAGGGAGATGGCGACGGAATTGGTTCAGCCGCTAAAAGGAAACGGACAGTTGCTTGCTCTCACTGGCGGCCGTCCGGGCTGAAAGCCTTCATCCCCTTTGCCAAATGTGGCGAACCTTTTCGCATATCGGTGGTCAGATGGCTTGCCGCACCTGGCGCCGACTGTATTCGTGTGCCGATTTCATGAGCGCTGCCGGGACCTTGTTGCCAATAGCGTCGTGTGGTCGTTGCTCATTGTAGTCTCTTCGCCAAACCTCCAATTTTTCCGCCGCATCCGCAAGGCTCACTAATCAGTGGGCGTTCAGACATTCCGCTCGTAGCCTCGCATTGAACGCTTCGATGAACGCGTTGTCGGTTGGGCTTGCCCGGTCGCGGAAGTCGAGCGTCACACCGTTCTGATAGGCTCAAATGTCCATGTCACGCGAGATGAACTCCGGGCCCTGATCGACGCGAATGGTCTTCGGATAGCCGATCCGGGAACATACCCGTTCCAGGGTGGCGACCACATCCTCACCGCCCCTGTTTTTTGCCGAAAACACAGCAAATTCCCTGTTCCGCCAAACTCAACCCCGCAACTGCTGACCAGAGACGGCCGGTCGAAGTCGCGCCCAGAGGCGACTGAAACACCATGCCTTGAGCGATGCCGGAACGGGTTTGGCAGGCTAAAAACTGCGCAATTGTGGGCGGTTACGAGAGCCCTAGTGGCCTGGAGACAGGGTGCTCGGGGTCGCTGGCGGAGAGGGAGGGATTCGAACCCTCGATACCCTTGCGAGTATGCCGCATTTCGAGTGCGGTGCTTTCAACCACTCAGCCACCTCTCCGCGGAAATGCCCTGCACACGGCCCAGGGACCCGGCAAAAGCGGCGCGAACATAACGACGAGGCGGTGCCCTTACAAGGTTGGCGGCCGAAATTGGCGTCGCTTCTTGTCCTCCGACTATAGGCTCTGCGGCGACGGCGCTGCGCGCTCGACCGAAAAGCCGGCTCGGCGCAGCAGTTCGACGACGCCGTCGGAGCCGGGCAGATGCAGCGCGCCGATGGCCATGAACACGCCCCCTTTGGCGAGATACGGCAGCGCCCGGCTCGCCATGTGGCGGTTGCGATCCGCCACCAGGCGTTCGGTGAATTCGTCAGCGCCGGGACCTGCATAGGCGCGCGGCGAAAATGCCCGCGCCAAGGGCAACATCATGCCGGTGTTGCCGGCAAGGTAAAGCTGCTTCGTCGTCTCCATCAGATCGTCGCCGATCGCACCCAGCGCCAGCAGGTCGCGGATGGCGTTGAGGTGAAATTCCTGCGGCAGGCCGGCGATCGCCGAGAACTGCTCTTCGATCGTCTCCAATCCGACGAGCTGCTTGCCGTCGGCGGCAGCCTTTTCGACGATCAGCTGGTCGAGTACCGGCGCCCCGTCAGCCTTGGCCTCACTGTCGCACGGCGCGATGGCGATTGCCGCGGCAACCAACCACGGCTGCAACAAGCGCGCGACCGGCCAGGCAATGCCGTGCGACTCGGCCGCGGCGCGCAGCGCCGGCAGGGCTTCAGCCCCGACCAAAGTGTCGAGCGTCGTTCCGTCCGCAAGCAGCGTCAGCCGGCGCAGTTTGGCCATCGCCGTCAGCATCGCCTGGCGGTCGAAGGCTTCGGTGTTTTCCACAACAACGGTCGTGGATTGGCCGAACGCAGCCGCGACCTCGTCGTCGAGGCGGGCGATGCGCGGGTCAGGCGTGTGCATCGTGCCAAACAGCCAGGACGGCGCCAGACCGTGTCGGCTGATCTTCCAGAATATGCCCTCGCCGTTGAGCGTCGCCTGCGCCGCGGCGTCGAATTCCGCCGATTTCTCCGGTGCTTCGCTGCGCAGGCGGGCGATCAGGTCCTTGCCGGAACAGGCTGGCACGGCGGCACTGGCCGCCGAGGCGAGCGTCGCCAGGAACAGCACGAACAGAAAAAAATGCAGCAGCGTCATGGCCTGGACGATACGCCAAGTCCACTGGCTGGCAGCCGGCGGTTGCGGTTCTTGCGGGTCGATTCGCATCGCCCAAAGCATCGCGCCAATTGGTGATCGCATGGTTAACGATTCCTTGCCGGCCCGCCACCGCTCGGATGCGCGCCCCCCGCGCGTGGATGAGCGGCGGCATAGGCTGAGAGCAGGCGTTCCGTGTCGACGGCGGTATAGACCTGCGTTGTCGCCAGGCTCGCGTGGCCGAGCAGTTCCTGGATGGTGCGCAAATCGCCGCCCGCCGAAAGCAGATGCGTTGCGAAAGAATGGCGCAACGCGTGCGGCGTTGCCGAATCCGGCAGGCCGAGCGCGCCACGCATGCGCGCCATCGCCCGTTGCAGTACGGCCGGCTGCAATCGCCCACCGCGCGCGCCGAAGAAGATCGGCTCGCCGGCCGCCGCCGCATAGGGGCACAGCGCCAGATATTCCTCGATGGCCGCAGATACCGCGGCCAGCACCGGAACCAGGCGGACGCGACCGCCCTTGCCGGCGATGCGCAGGCTCTGTCCGCCATGTTCGGCGAGCATTGCCGGCGTCAGAGCCAGCGCCTCGCCGATGCGAAGGCCGCAACCATAGCACAGCGCCATGACCGCCGCGTCCCGCGCCGCGATCCATGGCTCCTCGGCCAACTGGGTTTCGGCGCGGGCAAGGCGCAGCGCCGGTTCCGGCGCGATCGGACGTGGCAGGGTTTTCGGCTGGCGCGGCGCCCTGATTGCTGCAAGTCCGGCCGAACTGGCAACGCCCTGGCGTTCCAGATAGCGCACGAACGACCGGATGCCGGCAAGGCCGCGCCCGAGCGTGCGGGCCCCAACGCCGGCGCGGCGGCGCTCGGCGAGAAACCCGCGCAGGTCGATCGGATGCAGATCGGCAAAATCGACAACCCCCGGCAGATGCCCGATATAGCCAGAGAGAAACGTCGCGAACTGGCGCAGGTCGCGGCCATAGGCTTCGACCGTGCGCGCCGCGACGCGCCGCTCGCGGCTGAGGTGCCCGAGCCATGAGCGGTAGTGACCGGCAAGCTCCTCGCTTGCGACGATCGAAACCGGCATATTCCTGGGCAAATCCATGGCGCCGAGCCTAGCGGCGCAAGGTTATTGCAAGGTTAGCGCCGCGCCGAATGCGATGCGAAGCACCCTCATCCTGAGGTTGTCGAAGGACGAGGGTGAGCTTGGCGAGCGTCCCGGCCACCCTCGTGGTTCGACAACCTCACCATGAGGGTGGAGAGATGGCCGCTTTCTGCGGATTGAGTTGGGTGGCAACGTGCTGCCAGGCCATGCAAAACCTTCGTTCACGCGATCTTTTGCCCGCTCTTTTTCCAGTCGGCCAGAAACGCCTCGAGGCCCTTGTCGGTCAGCGGGTGTTTGTACAGCGCCTTGATGACGGCAGGCGGCACGGTGACGACATCGGCGCCGATGAGCGCGGCCTGCTTGACATGGTTGACGGTCCGGATCGAGGAGGCAAGGAGCTCGGTCTTGAAGTCGTAATTGTCGTAAATGGTGCGGATTTCGCCGAGCAGTTCGGCGCCGTCGAGGCCGATATCGTCGAGTCGGCCGATGAATGGCGAAATGAAATTTGCACCTGCTTTCGCCGCCAGCAAGGCCTGGTTGGCCGAGAAGCACAGCGTGACATTGACCATGGTGCCCTTGCCCCGCAGCGCCTTGCAGGCCTTGAGCCCATCCGGTGTCAGCGGTACCTTGATGCAGATATTCTTGGCGATCTTAACCAGCGACGCCGCCTCCTTCATCATCCCGTCGTAGTCGGTCGCCGTCACCTCCGAGGAAACCGGGCCCGGGGTAAGGGCGCAGATTTCCTTCGTCACCTCGCGGATGTCGCGGCCAGCTTTCATGATCAGCGACGGGTTGGTGGTCACGCCGTCGAGCATGCCGAGATCGGCGATTTCGCGGATTTCCTTGACTTCGGCGCTATCGACAAAGAACTTCATGACGGATTCCAGTGTGCTGGCGTTGCGGGATTTTGCCGCTCTTATAGCAAATGCCGGTCAAGATCATTAGGTTCCCCGGATTCGCAAAAGCGCATTCGCAAACCCGCCAGGACGCCGAGACTCATCGAGACGAAATTGAACCGCCCGACCGTGCAGGTCATGCTGCCGATCCCCGCCGGCAGAACCTATACCTATGCCGTGCCGGCCGGCCTTGTGCTTGCCCCCGGCGATATCGTCCAGGCGCCGCTCGGGCCGCGAATCGTCGCCGGCGTCGTCTGGGACGGCGAACCCCAGGAACTCGATCCGGCAAAATTGCGCGAGCTGGAGCTGCGTTTCGACTGCCCGCCGCTGAAGAAGACCATGCGCCAGTTCATCGACTGGGTGGCCGACTGGACGCTTTCGCCGCCTGGCATGGTGCTGCGCATGGTGTTGCGCGCGCCGGGCGCCTTCGATCCGCCGGCGCCGGGCGAAGGCATCCGCTTTGCCGGCAAACTACCGTCGCGAATGACGCCGGCAAGAACCGCCGTACTCGAACTCGCCCGCGGCGGCACCGCATGGGCGCGTTCGGGACTGGCGCATGCGGCCGGCGTCAGCCCCGGCGTCGTCGACGGCCTGATCCGCACCGGCACGTTCGAAGTGACCGAACTGCCGGAAACGGCGATCGTGCCGGCTCCGGACCCGGCCTATGGCATCCCGCAATTGTCGGCCGACCAGGAGGCCGTCGCCGCGGCCCTGCGCGACGGTATGGCCGAGCGCCGCCATCGCGTCAGCCTGATCGACGGCGTCACCGGCTCGGGCAAGACGGAAGTCTATTTCGAGGCCGTCGCTGAAGCGTTGAAGCATGGCGGCCAGGCGTTGATCCTGCTGCCGGAAATCGCGCTCACCGCCTCGTTCCTGGAACGCTTCGAGGCCCGCTTCGGCGCGCGGCCGGCCGAATGGCACTCCGACATCGGCCCGAAACGGCGCGAGCAGGTGTGGCGCCAGGTTGCCACCGGCCAGGTTCGCGTCGTCGCCGGGGCGCGATCGGCCCTCTTCTTGCCGTTCGCCGACCTGCGCCTGATCGTTGTCGACGAGGAGCACGACGCCGCCTACAAGCAGGAGGATCGCGTCTTTTACAACGCCCGCGACATGGCGGTGGTGCGCGCGCATCTCGAGGGTGTGCCGGCGATCCTTGCCTCGGCGACGCCGTCGCTGGAGAGCCGGGTCAATTGTGAAGCCGGCAAATATCGCTGGCTCAGATTGCCCGAGCGCCATCTCGGGGCGCCGCTGCCGCAAATCAAGCTGATCGACTTGCGCGCCACGCCGCCGGAGCGCGGAAAGTTCCTGGCGCCGCCGCTGGTCGCCGCAGTTACGGCGGCGCTCGAACGCAAGGAACAGGCGCTGCTGTTTCTCAACCGGCGCGGCTATGCGCCGGTTACGGTCTGCCGGGTCTGTGGGTTCCGTTTCGAATGCGCCAATTGCTCGGCCTGGCTGGTCGAGCATCGCTTCCGCCGCATGCTCGTGTGCCATCATTGCGGTCACCACGAGCCGGTTCCCGAAGCTTGCCCGAACTGCGGCACGCTCGACCACCTTGCCGCCTGCGGCCCGGGGGTCGAGCGCATCGCCGAAGAAACGCTGGCGCGGTTCCCCGAGGCGCGCACGATCGTGCTCTCGTCCGATCTGCTGACTTCGGCGTCGCGGTTGAGGACCGAACTGGAGGCGATTGCCAAGGGCGAGGCCGATATTGTCATCGGCACGCAACTCGTCGCCAAGGGCCATCACTTCCCGCTGCTGACCTGCGTCGGCGTTGTCGACGCCGATCTTGGCCTCGCCAACGGCGACCCGCGCGCCGCCGAGCGCACCTTCCAGCTGTTGCACCAGGTGGTCGGCCGTGCCGGCCGCGCCGAACGGCCCGGCGTCGGCTATCTGCAAACCTGGCAACCCGAGCAACCGGTGTTGCAGGCGATCGCCAGCGACGACCGCGAACGCTTCTATCAGACCGAAATCGCTTCACGGCGGGCCGCCGCCCTGCCGCCGTTCGGGCGCCTGGCGGCGCTCATCGTCTCGGCCACCAGCCGCGCCGAAGCCGAAGGCCACGCCCGCAGGCTGGCCGCGGCCGCGCCACCGCCGCCATCCGGCCTGCGCATCCTCGGCCCGGCCGAGGCGCCGATGGCAATGGTCCGCGGGCGCTACCGCTTCCGCCTGCTCGTCCATTGCGGCCGCAAGACCAACCTGCAGTCCTATCTCCGCGGCTGGCTCGCCGCGGCGCCATCCGAACGCGGCAGCGTGCGTTTGCAGATCGACATCGATCCGCAGAGTTTTTTGTGAATTCCGTTGCAGCACGAAGTTGCATTAATTTAACTATACAGCCTATCATGAGTCTTGACTGTCGCAGTGAAAAAACTCATATGAAGAGCAACACGGCCGGCGCCCCTGCAATGCAAGCGTCGGCCTTATTAATTTTCAATGCCTTACACCAAACCGTATCTCACCGTTCAAGCGCAGCGCGCATTGCTCGAATCGCGCGGTATGGCGTTTAAAGACATACCGAAGGCAGAGGAATACCTACAGCGTATCGGCTACTATCGCCTCAGCGCCTATTGGTATCCCTTCCGGAAGTCTCGTCCAAAATTGCGACGGCTCCTTTAGCGTTGGTGACAACTTCAAAGACGGAACCGAATTTGAACACGCCACCGACTTATATGCCTTTGACAAGTCCCTTCGGCTATTAGCGCTCGATGCAATTGAGCGTATCGAAATATCTGTTAGGACCGAGATAGCGTTAGCTATCGGGCGCCACGATCCGTGGGCGCACCGCGACGCGGCGAGACTGGACGCCAAGTTCACGGTGCAGCAGCCGGGATTCGTAAGCTCGAGACACTCCGACTGGCTGCAGAAGCTTGACGACCGAGCCGCTACGTCGAAGGAGCAGTTTGCGGATCACTTCCGCAAAAAATATCCTGGCGATCACATGCCCATCTGGATTGCAGTCGAATTGCTCGATTTTGGGCCGCTTTCGATCTTTCTTTCCGGGATGAGATATCCAGACTTGCAGGCAGTGGCGGCAAGCTACGGGATGACGCGCCCGCATCCACTCAAATCATGGATTAGAGCCCTTTGCGGCGTCCGCAATGTTTGTGCACATCATTCTCGGCTTTGGAACAAACCGCTTATCGATCAGCCGGCATTGCCGCGGCCCGGCGAAATCCCAGAGCTAAATCATTTGGCACACCTGCCGGATACCACCAAACGCATCTATGCTGCGTTTGCCATAATGCGATTTCTGCTGAAGCGAGTGAACCCGCGAACCAAATGGGCAGATCGCTTGAAAGCTCTTGTCCAAACATTTCCCGCCGGCGCTCCCAATATCAGTATTGCTCAAGCCGGTTTTCCCGATGATTGGAAAAAACTGCCGCTTTGGATGTAACGGAAAATCACCATGACGATGAAGCATCCTCCGCATCCGGGGCTTTCGGTTCGCCACGATTGCCTGATTCCGCTCGGTCTGAGCGTGTCGGAGGGTGCCAAACGCCTTGGCGTCAGTCGCAAGCAGCTTTCCGATCTGGTGAACGGACACGCCGGGATTTCACCGGAAATGGCGATCCGCCTCGACAAGGCATTCGGCGGCGGTGCCGAGATCTGGTATCGATTGCAGGCGGCCTACGACCTCGCCGATGCGATGAAGCGCGCCGACAAGATCAAGGTCGAGCGCATCGCGCGGGCGGCTTAGTGGCAAGCAGGCTACGCCGCGGCCTCGTGACCAGCGAAAGGTTCCGCAATCCATGATCGATTTCTACTGGCCGGCCACGCCCGGCGAATGGCTTGCCTTCCTGTCGGCCGCCGTCACCGTCGGCTTCGGCCTGGCGCTGTTGCTGGCGCCGCGATGGTCGTTGCGGCTGTTGCGGCTTGAGACGCGGCCGGATGTGCCGGAAGCCGTTTCGGAGGCGCGCGCCACCATGGCCGGGTTCTATCTCGGCCTTGGCGTCTGCTGCATCCTGTTCGCCCAGCCTTTCCTATATCTGGCCCTCGGCGCCTCATGGGCCGCGACCGCCTTCGGCCGCATCGTTGCCATGGTATTCGACGGCGCCAACACACCGTTCAACTGGATTTCGCTGCCGATCGAGGTGGCGCTCGCGGCCGCGCCGCTGGCCTTCGTCACCGGCTATCTCCCCTGAACGGCTGCCCGCGACATCATGGCGGTTTACCGGCGGGATTTCGCGCCGGCCGGCGTGTTGTCAGCGTCATGGCCCTGTGCTAGGGGAAGCGCGGCTTGGGCAGCACCGGTTGTCGCACAAGCCAAGAAAATGCTGATAGATCAATAAGTTCCGCGACCCAGAAAGCGGCCGTGGGCATTTCGGTGCAGTTTGCGCACCGGATCAAGGGGATCAGCGTTTTTCCGGAACCGCAAATTGCCGCCCCGACTTCGCATTTGCGGGCCGGATCGGGAGAAATCCGGAAAACGGGGAACTTGACAGGACTGACGTGGCCCAATCCGCTTCGCTCGTTTCGGTCGTCGCCAACCGCTATGCCGGATCGCTGTTCGAGGTCGCCCTCGAATCCAATTCGCTCGACGCCGTCGAGGCCGATCTTGCGGCCTTCGATGACCTGCTGCGCGAAAGCGAAGATCTGATGCGGCTGGTGCGCTCGCCGGTGTTTTCCGCCGACGATCAGACTCGCGCCATCGAGATCATCTTGGCGAAAGCCGGAATTGGCGGCCTCGTCGCCAATCTCCTCCGCCTGATGGCGCGCAACCGCCGCCTGTTTGCCGCGCCGCAAATGCTCGGCCGTTTCCGTGCCCTGCTTGCCGCCCATCGCGGCGAGGAATCCGCCGACGTCACCGTCGCGCGCCCATTGACTGACGCCCAGGCTGCCGATTTGAAGCAGGCGCTCGACGCCATTGCCGGCAAGCGCGTCACCGTCAACGCCACCGTCGATCCTTCCATCCTCGGCGGCATGATCGTCAAAATCGGATCGCGTCAGATCGACACCTCGATCCGCACCAAACTCTCCTCGCTCAAGCTCGCGCTCAAAGAGGTCGGCTAATGGACATTCGCGCCGCGGAAATCTCCGCAATCCTCAAGGACCAGATCAAGAATTTCGGCAAGGAGGCCGAAGTTTCGGAGGTCGGCCAGGTGCTCGCGGTCGGCGACGGAATTGCCCGCGTCTACGGCCTCGACAATTGCCAGGCCGGCGAACTGGTCGAGTTTCCCGGCGGCATTACCGGCATGGCGCTCAACCTCGAGAACGACAATGTCGGCGTCGTCATTTTCGGCGACGACCGCGGCATCAAGGAGGGCGACACCGTCAAGCGCACCGGCGCCATCGTCGACGTGCCGGTCGGCAAGGGACTGCTCGGCCGCGTCGTCGACGCACTCGGAAATCCGATCGACGGCAAGGGCCCGATCAAGTCGACCGAGCGTCGCCGCGTCGACGTCAAGGCGCCCGGCATCATTCCGCGCAAGAGCGTGCACGAGCCGATGTCGACCGGCCTGAAGGCAATCGACGCACTGATCCCGATCGGCCGCGGCCAGCGCGAACTGATCATCGGCGACCGCCAGACCGGCAAGACCGCCATCTTGCTCGACACCTTCCTCAACCAGAAGCCGATCAACGCGCTCGGCGACGAGTCGAAGAAACTCTATTGCGTCTATGTAGCGATCGGCCAGAAGCGTTCGACCGTTGCCCAGTTCGTCAAGGTGCTCGAGGAGCGCGGCGCGCTGGACTATTCCATCGTCGTCGCGGCAACCGCCTCCGACCCGGCGCCGATGCAGTTCCTGGCGCCGTTTTCGGCCTGCGCCATCGGCGAATATTTCCGCGACAACGGCATGCATGCGCTGATCGGTTATGACGATTTGTCGAAACAGGCCGTCGCCTATCGCCAGATGTCGCTGTTGCTGCGCCGCCCGCCCGGCCGCGAGGCCTATCCGGGCGACGTGTTCTATCTGCATTCGCGGCTGCTCGAGCGCGCCGCCAAGCTCAATGCCGACAACGGCTCAGGCTCGCTCACCGCGCTGCCGGTCATCGAAACCCAGGCCAACGACGTTTCGGCCTATATCCCGACCAACGTCATTTCGATCACCGACGGCCAGATCTTCCTCGAGACCAACCTGTTTTACCAGGGCATCCGCCCGGCGGTGAACGTCGGCCTGTCGGTGTCGCGCGTCGGCTCGGCCGCGCAGGTCAAGGCGATGAAGCAGGTCGCCGGCTCGATCAAGGGCGAACTGGCGCAGTATCGCGAGATGGCCGCCTTCGCCCAGTTCGGCTCCGACCTCGATGCGGCGACCCAGCGCTTGCTCAATCGCGGTGCCCGGCTGACCGAATTGCTCAAGCAACCGCAGTTCTCCCCGCTCAAGACCGAGGAGCAAGTCTGCGTCATCTTTGCCGGCGTCAACGGCTATCTCGACAAGCTGGCCATCGACCGTGTCGGGCCGTTCGAGCACGGCTTGCTCACCTCGCTGCGCAACGACCACGCCGAACTGCTGTCGGCGATTGCCAAGGAAGGCGCGCTGTCGGATTCGCTGCGCGACCAGTTAAAGGCGGTCATCGACGGCTTCGCGTCGAAATTTGCCTGATCCTGACAGGCGGAACAAGGGAATATGGCCAGCCTCAAGGACCTGAAGATCCGGATCGCCTCGGTCAAGGCGACCCAGAAGATCACCAAGGCCATGCAGATGGTGGCCGCGGCAAAATTGCGCCGCGCCCAGGAAGCTGCCGAGGCGGCGAGGCCCTATGCACGGCGCATGGCGGCGGTTCTGGCAAATGCCGCCAGCACCGCGTCGCCGGCGGAAGCGCCGGCGCTGATGACCGGCACCGGCAGGGCAGACGTTCACCTGCTGGTGGTGTGCACCGCCGAACGGGGCCTGTGCGGCTCGTTCAACTCCTCGATCGCGCGCCTTGCCCGCGACCAAGCCCGCCGCCTCATCGCCGACGGCAAGACCGTCAAGATCGTCACCGTCGGCAAGAAGGGCTTCGACGCGCTGCGCCGCGAATTCGGCAAGCATATCATCGAGCGCATCGATCTGCGCGAGGTGCGCCGCATCGCCTTTGCCAATGCCGACGGCATCGCCCGCAAGCTCATTGCCCGTTTCGACGCCGGCGAATTCGATGTCGCCACGTTGTTCTTTTCACAATTCAAGTCGGTGATGACGCAGGCCCCGACCTCGGTGCAGCTCATTCCCGCCCGCACCGTCGAGGCCGGTGAGGCTGCTGCCGACGATGGCGCCAACGCCGTTTACGAATTCGAGCCCTATGCCGGCGCCATCCTCGACAGCCTGGTGCCGCGCAACATCGCGGTGCAGATATTCCGCGCCCTGCTCGAAAACGTTGCCGGCGAGATGGGCGCCAAGATGAGCGCGATGGACAACGCCACCCGCAATGCCGGCGACATGATCAACCGGCTGACGCTGAGCTACAACCGCCAGCGTCAGGCCCAGATCACCAAGGAACTGATCGAAATCATCTCGGGCGCCGAGGCGCTCTAGAGCAAGGGAATTCGGAGAACCGCGATGGCAAAAGCTGCAACCGCAAAGACCAAGGCCGCCGCCCAAAAGGCACCGGCAAAACCGGCGGCCACGAAGGCGGCGTCGAAGGCGCCAAATCGTGCTGGCGCCAACAGCGTCGGCAAGGTCACGCAGGTGATCGGCGCCGTCGTCGACGTCCGGTTCGACGGCGACCTGCCGCGCATCCTCAACGCGCTCGAGACGACCAACAACAACCAGCGCCTGGTGCTCGAGGTCGCCCAGCATCTCGGCGAATCGACGGTCCGCACCATCGCAATGGATTCAACCGAGGGTCTGGTGCGCGGCCGCGAAGTCGTCGACACCGGCAAGCCGATTGCCGTGCCGGTCGGCGACGAGACGCTCGGGCGCATCATGAATGTCGTCGGCGAACCCGTCGATGAAGCCGGCCCGATCACGACGACGCTCAGGCGTCCTATCCATGCGCCAGCGCCGACCTTCGTCGAGCAGTCGACCGAGGCGCAGATCCTGGTCACTGGCATCAAGGTTGTCGACCTGCTGGCGCCCTATGCCCGCGGCGGCAAGATCGGCCTGTTCGGCGGCGCCGGCGTCGGCAAGACCGTCCTCATCCAGGAACTGATCAACAACATCGCCAAGACTCATGGCGGCTATTCGGTGTTTGCCGGCGTCGGCGAGCGCACCCGCGAGGGCAACGATCTCTATCACGAGTTCATCGAATCCGGCGTCAACAAGAAGGGCGGCGGCGAAGGCTCGAAATGCGCGCTGGTGTTCGGCCAGATGAACGAGCCGCCGGGCGCGCGTGCCCGCGTCGGTCTCTCTGGCCTTACGGTCGCCGAATATTTCCGCGACCAGGGCCAGGACGTGCTGTTCTTCGTCGACAACATCTTCCGCTTCACACAGGCCGGCTCGGAAGTCTCGGCCCTGCTTGGCCGCATTCCGTCGGCCGTCGGCTACCAGCCGACGCTGGCAACCGACATGGGCGCGCTACAGGAGCGCATCACCACCACGCAGAAGGGCTCGATCACCTCGGTCCAGGCGATCTACGTGCCGGCCGACGACCTGACCGACCCGGCGCCAGCGACCTCGTTTGCCCACCTCGACGCGACCACGACGCTTTCGCGCTCGATCGCGGAAAAGGGCATCTATCCGGCGGTCGATCCGCTCGATTCGACATCGCGCCTGTTGTCGGCGGCGGTGGTTGGCGATGAACATTATAGTGTCGCCCGCCAGGTTCAGCAGATCCTGCAGCGCTACAAGGCTCTGCAGGACATCATCGCCATCCTCGGCATGGACGAACTGTCGGAAGAGGACAAGGTGACCGTCGCGCGCGCCCGCAAGATCGAGCGCTTCCTCAGCCAGCCCTTCGACGTCGCCGCTGTCTTCACCGGCACGCCGGGCGTGCAGGTCAAGCTCGAGGACACGATCAAAGGCTTCAAGGGATTGTGCGCCGGCGCCTACGACCACCTGCCGGAGCCGGCTTTCTACATGGTCGGCACCATAGAGGAAGCAGTCGCCAAGGCACAGAAACTGGCGGCGGAAGCGGCCTAATAAGGCAGTATGGCAGTATGGCAATAAGGCAATAACGCAATAAGGAGAGCGGAAGAGGGATCACGGTCACGTCCAGGGCATTCCCCGTACTGACCTACTGCCCTATTCCCGTGTGGCTATGCCTGACCCAATGAAATTCGATCTCGTCTCGCCTGAGCGCCAGCTGCTCTCGGCCGAAGTCGAATATGTCGTTGTCCCCGGCACCGAGGGCGAGATGACGGTGATGGCCCACCACGCCCCGGTGATGACGGCCTTGAAGGCCGGCCTCGTCAAGGTGCGCCTCGCCAGTGGCCAAGACGACGACTATGTCGTCTTTGGCGGCTTCGCCGACGTCACGCCGCAGGGCTGCACCCTGCTCGCCGAGCAAGCGGTCCGCGTCGCCGATCTCGACGCCGCCGAACTCGATCAGAAGATTGCCGATGCCCGCGAGGATGTCGCCGACGCCAAGGACGAGTTGACCCGCGCCCGCGCCGCCGAAGAACTCGAACATCTGACGACATTGAAATCGGCGCTGTAGCTAACCCGCGGCACCCCCAGAACGACATGAGCAAGCCTGACGGCAAAGCCGGCCTCGCGAACTGGGCGGGGAACCTCGCTTACAGCGCTTCCGCACTTGCGCAACCCGAATCGGTCGAAGAAGTTCGGGACATCGTTCGTCGCGGCAGCAATTTGCAAGTCGTCGGCTCCCGCCATTGCTTCAACAACATTGCCGACACCACCGGCACGCTGGTCTCGCTGGAACGGCTGGGGGGCATTTTTTCAATCGATCCGGCAAAACGCAGCGTCACGATCGGCAGCGGCATGCGCTACAGCGACCTTTGCCCACCGCTGCACGCCGCCGGATTTGCGCTCCATAACCTTGCCTCGCTGCCGCACATTTCCGTCGCCGGGGCAATTGCCACCGCCACCCATGGCTCTGGCGCCCTCGGCAGCCTCGCAACGGCTGTCACGGAAATCGAGTTTGTAGACGGTCGCGGCGAAACGATTTCCCTGTCGCGGGAAAAAGACGGTGACCTCTTCGCAGGTGCGATGGTGCACCTCGGCGCGCTCGGCGTCATCACCAAATTAACGCTCGCAGTCGAACCTGCCTACACGGTTCGCCAGGATCTCTACCTCGACTTGCCACACGGCGAGTTGCTGGCCAATTTCGATGCCATCATGTCGGCCGGCTATAGCGTCAGCCTCTTCACCAGCTGGCGCGGCAAAGCAATCGAACAGCTGTGGATCAAGGCCCGTGGCAACGATTTCGCCGCGCCGTCAAGGTTCTATGGCGCGCGCAAGGCCGAAAGGAAATTGCACCCCATCAGCCAACTCGACCCGATCCATTGCACCGAACAGCTTGGCGCGCCGGGCGCATGGTTCGAACGGCTACCGCATTTCACGATCGATTCTACTCCGGCAAGCGGCGCCGAGCTTCAGGTGGAATATTTTGTGCCGCGCGAGCATGCGGTGGCTGCGATAAAAATTCTGTCGGACTGGGGCGACCGACTGGCGCCGCTGTTGATGGTGTCAGAGGTCCGCACGATTGCCGCTGACGACCTCTGGATGAGCCCGTTCTACCGCACCGATTGCGTCGCCTTTCATTTCTCCTTTGAGAAGGATTGGGCAGGCGTGCGCCCACTGCTCGCGGGCATGGAGAATGCGCTGGAGCGCTTCGCCGTTCGCCCGCATTGGGGCAAGCTCTTCGCAATGTCGCCGAAAACGATCCAGTCCCGTTATGCACGGCTCGCCAATTTTCGGGACCTCGTCACCACCTTCGATCCGCAAGGCAAATTCCGCAATTCATTCGTTGATCGCTACGTTTTCGGCAGCTAGCTGTGAGCTTTCAGTAGGTTGTCCATCCTCGGCCGGGGAAATTGCCGGGCTACCGCTCCGCCCCGAAGGCGGACGGATAGGTCAGCCGACCCTTCTTTCCCTTCAGCGCGCCCGGCCGCAATTCCAGCGCCATGAAATGCCGTCCCTGCCATGCGACTTCGAACGGATCGGCGGCGGCCGAAGTGAATCCGAAGCGCTCGTAATATGCATTGTCGCCGAGCACGAAGATCGCAGCGTAGCCGGCCTGCTTGGCGCTGCCGATGGCATCTTCGACCAGTCGGCTGCCGACCTGCATTTCACGGTAATTTGCTGCCACAGCCAGTGGCGCCAGCGCCATAGCGGCGATTGGCGCGCCGATTTCGCTGAGCAGGACATGGCCGACGATTGCGCGATCGACCGCCGCCACCACCGACAGCGTCGGGGTTGGCGCTTCCAGCAGCGCCCTCGCCAGCGCCGCCTCGAATTCACGCCCGAAAGCCTGCCGGTGCAGCAACGCGATAGCCGCAAGATCGGCCTTGCGTGACGCTCGCAATTGCAGGCGACCGGAGGTCGGGCGATTTGACGAACGGTTCATGACAACAAGCGGCCGAATTCTTCGACCAGCTGCTGGTAAAGCGCTCGCTTGAACGGCACGACCAGGTCCGGAACCTCGGCGAGGCGGCTCCATTGCCATCCGTCGAATTCCGCCTTGTGGCCGTCAGACGGCGGATCGATGGCAATCTCGCCGTCCTCGCCCTCGAAGCGGTAAGCGAACCATTTCTGCTTTTGGCCGCGGAATTTTCCCTTGAGCGCGACGCCGACCAGATGCGGTGGCAATTCGTAGGTCAGCCAGCCGGCGGTTTCGGCCAATTGCTTGACCGAGTGGATGCCGGTTTCCTCGAACAATTCGCGCCGCGCCGCCGTGGCCGGTTCTTCGCCCTCGTCGATACCGCCCTGGGGGAATTGCCACAGGTTGCTCGCGCCCGCCAGTTCGTCGCCCGGTTCGACCTTCCGGTGGCCGAGCCACACCAATCCGTCGCGGCGAAAGACGACGGCGCCGGCGCATGGGCGATACGGCAGCGACAAGGCAGCCTTCGTCATCCCTTTTTTTCTCGTTCCGGATCGCTGACGATGGCCGACACCGGGGTGATCTCGATGCCGAGCTTTTCGGCGCCGGCGGCAAACTGCGCCAGCATCTCGATCGTTTCCGGAAAGGCATTGGCCATGCCGACGGCAAGTCCGGTGCGCCGCGCCTGGGTAACGAGTTGGTCGAGTTGCGCGGCAATCTCGCGGCGTGTCCTTACCGCATCGATCTGGATATCGGCGCGCGCGAACGGCAGCCGCGCCGCGCTTGCCGCCTCGGCGCTGCGGCTGTTGGCCATGCTGCCGTCGTCGACGAACAGCAGGCCGCGTTTCGCCAGATCGTCGAATATCGGCGCCAACGCCGGTTCCTGCGACAGCAATTTGCCGCCGAGAAAATTAACGACGCCGACATAGTTGGTGATCCGGGTCATCGCCCAGTGCAGGTTGGCGAGATTGGCTTGCGGGTCAGCGTCGGCCAGCAAGGTGTTCGGCCCCGGGTCGTTGCTCGGCCAGTCATAGGGCTGCATCGGCACTTGCAGCAGGATCTCGTGGCCGCTGCGGCGCGCTTCCTGCATCCACCGCGACAGGCTGTTGCCGTAGGGCGCGAATGCCAGATTGACCGCGCCTGGCAGTTTGCGCACCGCCTGTTGCGAACCGGTCTGGCTGATGCCCATGCCGCCGACGATCAGCACCACGCGGGCGACGCCGAAATTGCCCTCCGTCGCCGGCTGGCGCGAATAGACATCGAGCGGGCGCTGGCCGTCGGCGCCACGCTTGGGCAAAATGCCGTCATCCACCTTCTCGCTCAGTGCCGGATCGGGGAGATGCGCCAAGGCCGATTTCCTGGCGCCGCGGTTTCGGCGAAGGCAATTTGGCGACGATGGCGCCGTCCGGCTGCAAGGTTTCCAGACCTGCTTGACCGGCTTGCGATTGAGCGTCCGCTTGCGCCCGGCCGTCCACTTCCAGCCTGCGGATGGCGCCGGTCCGCACCGGATCGGCCGACTTGGCGCCGTCCTGTGCCCTTTCGTTCGATTTCCCAGCCGATTTCTCATCCGATTTCAGGGTTTCGACGGACGAGATGACCGGCCCTGGCGCCGGAACCGACGGCCGCAACAAGAACAGCGCCCAGCCGCCGATGCCGACGACCGTGCACACCGCCAACGCGGCGGCGACCGCCACGCGCCGCCACGACCGCGCCGGCGCATCGCGCCGGGGTAGCCCCAGGGGTTTTGTCAGATCGCCATACATGTCCGCCGCATCGGCGCATGATTCGCAAATTCAATCCATGCATTCGTCGCGAATCATGCTGCCGCCGAGCGGAAACGTCGCCGCCCGACGGCAAAAGTCAACCCGGAGCGTTTTGCTCAGTTCGGGATCGCCGCGTTCGGATCCGGCGGATAGGCCTTGGACATCTTGACGCCGCGGATCAGATCGAGGGCGTAGTTGAGCTGGATGTCGTCCTTTTCCTCCGGCGGCACATAGGCTGCCGAGCCCGAGCCCTGATCGTCCTCCTGCTGGCCGGCGATGTGGCCACGCAGGCTCGATTCGCCGCTCTTGGAGACCTTGCCCTTCAGATCGTCGGGCAGCGGCTGATCGACGTCGATGTCCGGCTCGATACCCTTGGCCTGGATCGACCGGCCCGACGGCGTGTAGTAGAGCGCCGTCGTCAGGCGCAAGGCGCCGTTGGCGCCGAGCGGAATGATCGTCTGCACCGAACCCTTGCCGAACGAACGCGTGCCGAGGATGGTGGCGCGCTTGTGGTCCTGCAGCGCGCCGGCAACGATTTCCGAGGCGCTGGCCGAACCGCCATTGATCAGCACGATGAGCGGCTTGCCGCCGGTCAGATCGCCCGCCCTGGCCGAATAGCGCCGCGTCTCATCGGGATTGCGTCCGCGCGTCGAAACGATCTCGCCGCGATCGAGGAAGCTGTCGGAAACGCTGACCGCCTGGTCGAGCAGGCCACCAGGATTGAGCCGCAGGTCGAGGACATAGCCCTTGATCTTGTCGCCACCTTGCTCGCGCAGCTTCTTGATCGCCTGGTCGAGGTTATCGAAAGTCTGCTCGGTGAAGCTGGTCAGCCGCAGATAGCCGACATCGTCGCCTTCCATGCGGTACTTGACAGAGCGCACCTTGATAACGTCGCGGATGATCGTCACGTCGATCGGATTTTCCTGCCCCTGGCGCACGATGGTCAGCACGATCGGCGTCTTCACCGGTCCGCGCATCTTTTCGACCGCTTCCTGCAGGTTCATGCCGCGCACTTCGACGCCATCGATCTTGGAAATCAGATCGCCGGCGAGGACGCCGGCCTCGGCCGCGGGCGTATCGTCGATCGGCGAGACCACCTTGACCAATTCGTTTTCCATGGTGACCTCGATGCCGAGGCCGCCGAATTCGCCGCGCGTCTGCACGCGCATGTCGGAAAAATCCTTGGCATTGAGGTAGGACGAGTGCGGGTCGAGTGAACTCAGCATGCCGTTGATGGCACTCTCGACCAGTTTTTCCGTGTCCGGCTCGGTCACGTACTGGCTGCGCACCCGCTCGAAGATGTCGCCGAAAATCGACAGCTGGCGATAGGTCGACGAGCCGGCGGCGTTGGCGGCGCCGGGTCCCGGGATACCGCTGTCGAGCAGCAGAATGGAGGAAGCGCCGATCACGGCGCCTGCGATCAGAAGGCTGAACTTACGAATCATCCGGTTCCCTTTTGAGTGTCTTCTCGTCCCACCACGGAGCGGGATCGACGGAATTCCCATCCTTGCGAAATTCTACGTAGAGTACCGGGCGCGAAGATTCCAGATCGACAGTTCCTGCGCTGGCGATCCGGTGGGCGCCCATCGTGGCGACCGGTTCCCCGGCGAGCACGAATTGCCCGATTTCAACATCGATGCGTTCCATGCCGGCCAGGAGCACATGATACCCGCTACCGGCATTGACGATCAAGAGTTGTCCGTAGGATCGGAACGGGCCCGCATACACGATCCAGCCATCGCTTGGCGAGACAATTCGTGAATTTTCTCGCGTCGCAATCGAGATTCCTTCCGATTGCTCGCCCGATTTGGTCTTTTCGCCGAATCGCCGCAATTCGACGCCGGCGACCGGCAGCGGCAACAACCCCTTGGCCTCGTCGAAGCCGACCGCCGGAACCAGCCGTCCTGGATCGGCGAATTTCGGACCGGCGAGCTCACTGCGGGCGCTGGCCAACCGCTCGGCCTCGGCGGCGCGGCGCTGTTCCTCTGCCTGGCGTGCCGCCTCGGCCGCCGCCTTGGCGGCGCCGACCTGCGCTTCGAGATCCTCGATCAGGCGCGACAGCGAGCCGGCCTTTGCCGCCAGTTCGGCGGCTTTTGCCCCTTGCGTGGCCATTTCCTGCCGTGCCGAGGCCGTCAATTTCTTCTTTTCGCCGAGAAGGATGTTGAGCCTGGCATCTTCGTCGGCGAGCCCGGCAAGATCGGCGACCATGCTTTCGCGCTCGCTGGCAATTTCGTCGCGCAGACGCTGCAGCTCGCTCAGCTGGCCGGCCAAAACCCGTGCCTCCGATTCGATTTCGGGCACTACCGCACCGAGCAGGATGGCCGAACGTACCGCCGAAAGCGTATCCTTCGGGCTTGCCAGCAGCGCCGGCGGCGGATTGCGCCCTAGCCGCTGCAGCGCGCCGAGGACTTCGGAAAGCACGCCGCGGCGTTCCCGTAGCGAGGCCTGGATGCGTTCCTGCTGCTCGCCGAGCTCGGCCAAGCGGGCTTCACCCCGCGAAATGCGCGCTTCAAAATCGCGTGATCGAGCCGACGAATCGATCATTTGCCGGTTGATGCTGGCGCGATCCTTCTCCAGCGCGTCGATCTCGGCGGCAAGTTCGCCCTTGCGCTTTTCGGCGCCCGCCAGCGAAGTTTGCACCGCCGCCAGTTCGGTTTTCTGCTGCTGGACACCGTCGGCCGCGTCCGCTGCGGCGGCGCAGCCAAGCGACACGGCGCCGGCTAGCGTTGCCAGCCAGAAGCGCACCCGATGCCACTTGCCACTTGTTGCCCGCATATCCCGACCGGTTCCAACGGCGTCACAAGATGACGCGCGACGAAAATTAGCGCCGATGGGTTAGCCATTTGTTAACCACGGCCGCCCGGCCACGCAATCCAACAATGGACGCAAAAACCCCGCGGCGACGTGCTTAGAGCCTCACGCCCGGTGATAAGGATGGCCGGCAAGGATTGTGACGGCGCGGTAGAGCTGCTCGGCCAGCATCACGCGCACCAGCTGATGCGGCCAGGTGGCGTTGCCGAAGGCGAGCCGCAGTTTCGCCGCTTCGAGCACCTGCGGACCATGGCCGTCCGGCCCGCCGATGGCGAACGCCAAGCGCACCTCGCCACCGTCGAGGTGGCGCCGAAGCAGCGCAGCGATCTCCTCGCTTGCCAAATTTTTTCCCGATTGGTCGAGCGCGACGATGGTGCTGCCCGTGCCCGCCCGCGCGACCAGCGCCGCGGCCTCCTCGCGGCACCGCGTGGCGGCGTCGCCATGTCGCGATTCGGCAATCTGCTCGATTTTGATGCCGGACAATCCGATACCGCGCCCGACGCCGTGCAGACGCTTGAGATAGCGCTCCAGAAGCTCGGTCTCGGGCCCGGATTTCATCCGCCCGACGGCGCAAATGACGATTCGCAACCGTCGACCGTCAGTGCATGTTGGCCGGGGCGTTGGCCGGATCTGGCGTCTGCCACATGCGTTCGATGCCGTAGAACTCGCGCACTTCCGGCCGGAAGACATGGACGATGACGTCGCCGGCATCGATCAGCACCCAGTCGCAATGCGGCAGGCCTTCGACGCGCGGCCGCACCGGCGCCCCGGCCTTCAGTTTCTGCACCAGATTGTCGGCAATCGCCCCGACATGACGGTGCGAACGCCCGGAGGCGACGACCATGAAGTCGCCGAGCGCGGATTTGCCCTTAATGTCGATGGTTACCGGATTTTCGGCCTTGGAATCGGCAAGGCTCGTTATCACCGTTTGGAGAAGGTCACGCGCAGAAGATTTTGCCACTCGGACCGTTGCTTGCGGAGCGACGCGGCGCCGGCTCCGGGTCTGGACTGCGGTTGTCAGCTTTTGCCTCGCTTTCCTGTCACGCATCCGGCCAGCCGCCGGATGACGCATCACAATACACGCGAATCAACGAATGCGACAATGGTCCACTTCCACGACAGGATGACGACCGAATCCTGAAGCCTCGGTTAATCGCGCCCGAAAACAGAACTGCCGGTAGAATTGGTGCGCAATTGCGTCGAAGACAAGCCCGAGCGCGGGCCGTGCAGGAAGGTCCAGGCCGGCGGCCGCATGTCCGCCAACAGTTCGGCATCGGTTTCGTCGATCCGCCAGCGCCGCAGCGCGATCGCCGCCCGGGCGCACAGATAAGCCAGCGTCGAGCCGGGACGGTCGACAACGGCAATCGGCATCATCGCGGCAATTTGGCGCCAGTTCTGCCAGCGATGGAAACTGCCGAGATTGTCGGCGCCCATGATCCAGACGAAACGCACTTTGGCAAAGCGCCGCCGCACCAGCGCCAGCGTGTCGGCGGTAAAGCGCACGTTCCATTGCGCCTCGAACGCCGTGATGTCGATGCACGGATGGCGCGCAATCGCACGGCATTGCGCGATCCGCTGTTCCAGCGGCGCCAACTCGGAAACGTCCTTCAGCGGATTGCCGGGCGTGACGATCCACCAGATGCGATCGAGGCGGCAGCGCTTCAGCGCCAGTTCCGACACCGCCAAATGGCCATCATGCGGCGGATTGAACGAACCTCCGAACAGACCGATGCGCATGCCGTCGGCGGCCAGCGGAAAGCGCAATGCATCGGCCAGCATTGCGCCTTGGCCCCTCCTTTGGCTCATGCGCGCCGGCGACTTTCACTCACGGCCGCACCTGGCCGGAGCCGCGCACGCGGTATTTAAACGAGGTCAGTTGCTCGACCCCGACCGGCCCGCGCGCATGCATGCGGCCGGTGGCGATGCCGATCTCGGCACCCATGCCGAACTCGCCGCCGTCGGCAAATTGTGTCGAGGCGTTGTGCAGCAGGATCGCCGAGTTGATCTCGGCAAAAAATCGCTCGACCGCTTGTTTGTCCTCGGCAACGATCGCCTCGGTATGGTGCGACCCGTAGCGCTCGATATGCTCGATTGCCCCGCCGACGCCGTCGACCAGGGTGACGGCAATGATCGGCGCCAGATATTCGGCCGTCCAGTCTTCCTCAGTGGCCGGCTCGCTGTCGCCAAATCGGGCTCGCACTTCCGTGCTTGCCCGGATCGCACAACCCGCTTGGCGCAATGCCAACAAGATCGGTTTGAGATGCGTGTCAGCGCAGGCGCGGTCGACGAGCAGCGTTTCGGCGGCGCCGCAGACGCCGGTCCGCCGCATCTTGGCATTGACCGCGATGGCCACCGCCATGTCGAGTTTGGCGCTTACATCGACATAGACGTGGCAGAGGCCTTCGAGATGGGCGAAGACGGGCACCCGCGCCTCCTGCTTGGACACGCGCGACCAGCCCCTTGCCGCCGCGCGGCACGATGACGTCGAGATTGCCGTTCAGGCCGGCGAGCATTGCGCCGACAGCGGCGCGGTCGGTGGTCGCCACGACCTGGATCGCTGCCGCCGGCAATTTTGCCGCGGCAAGTCCGGCGGCGAGGCAATCGGCGATCGCCGCCGTCGAATGGCGCGAATCCGAGCCGCCGCGCAGGATCGATGGATTGCCGGCCTTGAGACATAGCGCCCCGGCGTCGGCAACGACATTCGGCCGGCTCTCGAAGATGACGCCGACGACGCCGAGCGGCGTGCGCACGCGCTCGATGATGAGGCCGTTCGGCCGCGTCCAACTGGCGATGACCTCGCCGACCGGATCGGGCAGTGCGGCGATGGCGCGAACGCCGTCGGCCATGGCATGGATGCGATCTCGCGTCAGCTGCAGGCGATCGAGGAATGCCGGCGATAATTTGTTGCGGCGGCCGGCTTCCATGTCGATGCGCATTGGCTGCGAGAATTGCGTCGGCCGATCCTTCGATCGAAGCGGCGATGGCCGCAAGCGCTGTATTTTTGGCCTCGGTGGTCGCCAGCGCCAGCGGCCGCGCCGCGGCGCGGGCCTTGATGCCGATATCAGCCATCATCGCGGCGGTGCCGGTTGCCTGCGTGCGGCTCTTGGCCGCGGCGATCGCATCGGCGTTCATTTCACTTCTTCCTTGCGGGCGGCATGGCCGGGCGCAACCTCGCGCAACACCAGGTCGTCGCGATGGATCATCTCGGCCCGCCCGGTAAACCCGAGTATCTCCCCGATGCGGTCTGACTTGCAACCGGCAATCCGCGCCGCGTCGGCCGCGTCATAGGCAATCAGGCCGCGGCCGATCTCCGTCCCGTCGGGCCCGGTCACGGCAACCGCGTCGCCGCGCGAAAAACTGCCGGTAACGCCGCGCACGCCTGCCGGCAGCAGGCTCTTCCCGGCGCGCAGCGCCCGGATTGCGCCATCGTCGATTGCAATCGATCCGGCGGTCGCCAATTGCCCGGCGATCCATTTACGCCGTGCCGTGCCCGGCTTGCCGCTCGGCGAAAACCAGGTTGCGCGGCCGCCTGCGCCGAGCGCCTCGAGCGGATGCATGCGCTTGCCGTCGCAGATCGCCATGGCGGTGCCGGCGGCAGTGGCGATGCGGGCAGCCTCGATCTTCGTCTGCATGCCGCCGCGCGACAATTCGCTGCCGGCCGCGCCGGCCATCGCCTCGATTTCGGGCGTGATCGCGGCGACGCTGGGCGACGAATTCGGCGGCGGGATTTTCCTTCGGCGGCGCCGAATAAAGCCCGTCGACATCGGACAGCAGCACCAGCAGGTCGGCGTCGATCATCGTCGCCACGCGCGCCGCCAGCCGATCGTTGTCGCCATAGCGGATTTCGCTGGTGGCGACCGTATCGTTCTCGTTGATGATCGGCACCGCGCCGAGCTTGAGCAGCGTCGAAATCGTCGCCCGCGCGTTGAGGTAGCGCCGGCCGCTCCTCGGTGTCGCCGAGCGTCAGCAGTACCTGGCCGGAACGGATTGAGTGCGCCGCCAGCGCCACCGACCAGGCGCGCGCCAGTTCGATCTGGCCGCAGGCAGCCGCCGCCTGGCTCTCCTCAAGCCGCAGCGGCCCGCGTTTCAGGCCGAGCACGCCACGGCCGAGCGCGATGGCGCCGGAAGAGACGACAAGGATATCACGGCCGGCCTGGCGCATTTGCGCGATATCGGCGGCCACCGATTCGAGCCACTCGCGCTTCAGTCCGCTCGCGCCATCGACCAGCAGGGAGGAGCCGATCTTGACGACGATGCGGCGATAGTCGGCTAGCCGGCTCGAACCGTCGCCTTTCCCATCCCCCTTCACAAGGCGCTCCATCGCAATTCGGCTTGCCGGTCGGATGCGGCCGGCTCGCGCACGATCAGTTTCGCCAGCGACTCGCAGCACCGCTTCGACGCCCTCGCCGGTGACGGCCGAAATCGCCATGGGCGATTCCCCGCACAGCGCGCTTCAAGGCAGAAAGCTTACGCTTGCGTTCCGCCGGATCGAGCACATCGGTCTTCGAAAGCGCGACGATCTCCGGCTTGGCGTCGAGGCCGTTGCCATAGGCGACGAGTTCCGTTCGCGCACGGTCTTGTAGGCGCCGGCAACATCGTCTTCGCTGGCCGAGACCAGATGCAGCAGCACTCGCGTGCGTTCGACATGGCCGAGGAAGCGGTCGCCGATGCCGGCGCCTTCATGCGCGCCCTCGATCAAGCCCGGGAATGTCGGCCAGCACGATCTCGCGCCCGTCGATCGCCGCAACCCCGAGATTGGGGTGCAACGTCGTGAACGGATAGTCGGCGATCTTCGGCTTTGCCGCCGATACTGCGGCGAGGAAGGTCGATTTTCCCGCATTGGGCAGGCCGACAATGCCGGCATCGGCGATCAGTTTCAGGCGCAGGATCAACGTCATCTCAATGCCGGGCTGGCCGGGATTGGCGCGGCGCGGCGCCCGGTTGGTCGAGGACTTGAAATGGGCGTTGCCGAAGCCGCCATTGCCGCCGGCCGCGATCAGCGCCCGCTCGCCGACTGCGGTCAGATCGGCAATCACGGTCTCGCCGTCCTCGGCCAGGATCTGCGTGCCCTGCGGCACTTTCAACACCGCGTCCCTGCCCTTGGCGCCGTGCCGGTCGCGGCCCATGCCATGCATGCCGATGGCAGCGCGCAGATGCTGCTGGTAGCGATAATCGATCAGCGTGTTCAGCCCGGCCACCGCCTCGGCCCAGACATCGCCGCCGCGCCCGCCATTGCCTCCATCCGGGCCGCCGAACTCGATGAATTTTTCGCGGCGAAACGATACCGAGCCGGCGCCGCCATCGCCGGACCTGACATATATTTTCGCCTCGTCGAGGAATTTCATGTCACGGTCTCTTTTGCCTCGGCCGCGCGGCTCAGTGGTGACTTGCGGCCGCCAGCCAGCTCGCTCGGGTGACGCGGAAATCGTCCGTCGGATGCATCTCGCCGAGCGCCCGGTTGTAGCGGTCTTCGCGTTTCCAGGGAATGCCGCCACATTTCTCGATGATCCGCCGCGAGCGCTCGTTGTCGATCCGGCACGAAATCATCATCTCGTCGCAATCGGTGACTTTAAAAAAGAGGTCCACGAGCGCTCGCGCGGCCTCGCTGGCATAGCCCTTGCCCCAATGGCCTTCGCCGAGCCAATAGCCGAGGAACGGCAACTCATACCTCGTCTTGTCCTCGTGCAGGCCGCATATGCCGAGGAACTGGCCGTTTTTGGCGAGCGTGACCGCATACACGCTATCGCCGGCATTTGTGCTGGCGATTTTGGTCAGAAAATCGCGGGCATCGGCAACGAAATAGGGATGCGGCATGGTCGCCAGCATGCTGGCGACGCGATAGTTGTTGGCGAGTTCGGCGATGTCCTCGGCGTCGCTTTCATGCGGCGGGCGAAGGATCAACCGCTCGGTCTCCAGGACCGGGCAATAGAGCCGTAGCGGCTCGGGGCGGGGCGGTTCGTTGTTTTCCAGAATCATGAATTTTTTGCCTCCTCAAAACGAAATTCGGGGGATGGCGCCCCATCCCCCGTTCGTTCCGGCTTCTGCCGTTGTGGCTTTGCTGTTGCTCCGCCGGGGTCCGATGGGACGCCGGCAGTTGAAATGCCGGCTATTTTGCCGCTTGCGCCGGCTTCACGCTCACATAGGTTCGGCCGTTGGCTTTCCTCTGGAAGGCGACGATGCCGTCGGACATGGCAAACAAGGTGTGGTCCTTGCCCATGCCGACAAGAGCGCCCGGATGCCACTTCGTGCCGCGCTGGCGCACGACGATATTGCCGGCGATGACCTGCTCGCCGCCGAACTTCTTGACGCCGAGGCGTTTTGACTCCGAATCGCGGCCGTTGCGCGACGAACCGCCGGCTTTCTTGTGTGCCATGATCGTTTCTCCTTGGGCCGCTTTCCCGCCGGTATCCTACTTCTTTTCCGCCTTGGCCTTCTTGTCGGCCTTGGCGCGAGGCGGCTTGCCGGCCAGCAATTCCTTGGCCTGCGCCACCCACTCGTCGCGCTCGATGCGCCCGGCGAGCTTCAATTCTTCGTCGAGTTTCGCCACGGCAGTAGCACTCAACTCGGCGACTTGTTTCAGCGAGGTGATGCCGGCAGTCTTCGAGCTTCTTCTTCAAGGCCGGACCAACGCCGGAGATCAGCGACAGATCGTCGACAATATCGGCTTTCGGTTTCGGCGCCGATTTGACCGGCTTTCCCTCGGCTTTGGCTTTTGCTTCCGGTTTCGGCGCGGGCTCGGCCTTCGCTTCCGGCTTCGGCGCGGGTTTGGCCTCTGCCTTCGGCGAGGGCTTGGGTTCCGCTTTCGCTGCCGGCTTGGGTTCCGCCGTCGTTGCCGGCTTGGCCTCGGCTTTCACTTCGGGCTTGGCCTCTACCTTGGCCGGCTTGGCCGCCGCCTTCTTCGTCGGCTTGGCGCCGCCGGTCAGGATTTCGGAAATTTTCAGCCGTGTCAGCAACTGGCGATGGCCCCGAATGCGTTTGGAATTCTGCCGGCGCCGCTTCTTGAAGGAGTAGACCTTGCCGTCGCGGAACTGTTCGAGGATCTCGGCGGTGACCATGGCGCCAGCGACGCGGGGCGCGCCGATCTCGGCGCCTGCCTCGCCACCGATCAACAGCACCTCCGGGAATTCGACAATGTCGCCGGCCTCGCCGGCAAGGCGTTCGACGCTCAGCACGTCGTCGGCGGCAACGCGATATTGCTTGCCGCCGGTTTTGATGACTGCGAACATCGTTTTGCCTTTCGCGTGTTCGGCGCGGAAATCAGGTCCCTCAAGAGGGTCCCGTTCCACCTTCTTGCAGCCGGTTTCCGGGTTTTCGGCCTCCCGCGACAATCGACGGGACAGCCCAAAAAAAGCAGGCGCAGAACCGGTCTGCGCCAAGCCGCGGCTGCATACCTTGGCAAAGCCGCCCCAGTCAAGGGCTTGAAGCCAGCGGTTTGGCCAATTTCTCTTGCTCTTGCCGGCGGAACCAAAGCCCGCCGAAGCGCTTATATCGTTTGCGGCAACAAGACGAAGAGGCTCAAGATGGCACGCAGGAACGACGTCGATAAGGAAACGGTGGTGGTGAGCGGAGGCAGCGGCGCAGGATGGGCCGTTGCACTGATCGTCATTGCGGTATTGGCCGCCGGCGGCATTTATGGCTACCAGACCGGCGCCTTCGAGGGCATCAACGGTACCAAGGACGTTAACGTCAAGGTCGATGTACCGGAACCGCCCAAGGCGCCCGAGCCACCCAAGGCCGGCGGCTAGGCAAGTCCGATCCCGCAGACCAGCTTCGCGACGACGCTGCCACGGCTCCTGGGGATGGCAGCAGGTTTCTTCTTGCCTAGCCCGGCGCGCCTTCCTGCAAAGGCGGCCGGCGCGGGGCCCGCTCAAATATGGATCGACTTGGCGAACGTCCCGAGCGCCGCTTCGCGCACCGCTTCCGACATCGTCGGATGGGCATGGCAGGTCCGCGCAAGATCTTCCGACGAGCCGCCGAATTCCATCAGCACCGCCGCCTCGTGGATCAGTTCGCCGGCGCCGAAGCCGAGGATGTGAACGCCGAGCACGCGGTCGGTCGCCTTGTCGGCCAAGGATCTTGACCAACCCGTCGGTCTGGTTCATCGCCCGGGCCCGGCCATTGGCCGAGAACGGGAATTTGCCCGCAACATAGTCGATGCCGGCCGTCTTCAGTTCTTCCTCGCTGCGGCCGACCGAGGCGATCTCCGGCTGGGTGTAGACCACCGACGGGATAACGCCGTAGTTCACATGGCCCTTCTGGCCAGCAATCGTCTCGGCAACCGCGACGCCTTCGTCCTCGGCCTTGTGGGCGAGCATCGGCCCGTCGATGACATCGCCGATCGCCCAGATGCCGGTGACATTGGTGCGCCCGTGCCCGTCGGTCTTGACCCGGCCCTTGTCGATCGCGACGCCGGCCGCATCGACGCCAAGCCCGCCGCTGACCGGCAGTCGCCCGGTCGCAGATCAGCACGGCGTCGGCGGCGATAGTCTTGGCGTCCCCGCCCTTCACCGGTTCGAAGGTGACGGCTGGCACCCTTGCCCTTCTTTTCGACCGCGGTGACCTTGCGCCGATAGATGGAATTCGATGCCCTGCTTTTGCAGCAGGCGCATCGCCTGGCGCGAGATCTCGCCGTCCATCGGCCCGAGGATCTTGTCGAGGAATTCGACGACCGTGACCTTGGCGCCGAGCCGCGCCCACACCGAGCCGAGCTCCAGCCCGATGACGCCGCCGCCGACGACGACGAGATGGCCCGGCACCTTGGCGAGTTCGCAGCGCGCCGGTCGAGGTCACGATGGTCTTTTCATCGATATCGACCTTGACGCCCGGGATGCCGCCGGCGCGCGAGCCAGTGGCGATGACGATGTTCTTCGTGTCGAGAACCGTCTCGGCGCCCTTGGCCCCGGCGACCTTCACCTTGCCGATGGCCGGAATCGAGCCGACGCCGAAATGGACGTCGATCTTGTTCTTCTTCATCAGGAAGGCGACGCCGTCGACATTGGCCTTCACCACCGCGTCCTTGTGCGCCATCATCGCCTTGAGATCGAGCTTCGGCGGCTCCGACCATCACCCCGAACTTCGCCAGGCCGTGGCCAGCTTCGGCGAACATCTCGGAAGCGTGCAGCAGCGCCTTCGACGGGATGCAGCCGATGTTGAGGCAGGTGCCGCCGAGCGTCTTGTCCTTTTCGACTATCGCCGTCTTCAATCCGAGCTGGGCGCATTTGATGGCGCAGACATAGCCGCCGGGCCCGGAACCGATCACGACGACATCGTAGGGGGTGGTCATGCCTGCTGTTTCCTTCAGCGTCCGCCGGTCACATCGAGGATCGCACCGGTCGTATAGGACGCCTCGTCCGACAACAGCCAGAGGATGGCCTTGGCGACTTCCTCGGCCGTGCCCTCGCGTTGCATCGGCACGCTGCCGCGCATCTGCGCCACCCGGTCCGGCTCGCCGCCGGAAGCGTGCAGTTCGGTATCGATGATGCCGGGGCGAACTGCGTTGACGCGAATGCCTTCGCCGGCGACTTCGCGCGCCAGGCCGAGGGTAAAGGTATCGATGGCGCCCTTGGAGGCGGCATAGTCGACATATTGCCCGCCGCTGCCGAGGACGCCGCCGCCGATGACAGAGTTGACGATCGCCCCGCCCTTGCCGCCGTGCTTTTTCGACATGCGCCGCACCGCCTCGCCGGCGCACAGGAACGAGCCGATGACGTTGACCCGCAACATGCGGTCGAGCCGCGCCACGTCGATTTCATCGACGCGCGCCTTGCCGGTCGACGATTCCGGCATTGTTGATAAGACCGCCGAGCCGGCCAAGCTTGTCGGCCTCGGCAAACAGCCGCTTGATGTCGCCGGCTTCGCCGACATCGGCGGCGATCAGAGCGCCGGTGCCGCCGGCGGCCTTGACCTGCTCGAGCACCCGTTCGGCGGCCGCCCGGTCCTGCCGGTAATTGATCGCGACGCGCCAGCCGGCGCTGCGCTGCCGCGATGGCGCAGGCGGCCCCGATCCCCCGGCTTGCGCCGGTTATGACGACAACGTTTGGCAACGCCGTGACTGCCTCAGAACGCCAGCTTGACGACTTCCCAGAAGATGAGCAGCAGGCCGATCATCGACACCGTCCAGACCAGCGTGCGGAGATACGGAATGCCGGCCAGATAGGCCGGCACGTAGAGGACACGGCCCCAGAAATACAGTTGCGCGCCGAGCGCCGTGTTGGCGTTGGCGTTGCCGGTATAGAGCACGATCAGCACCAGCGCGGCGAAGGCCGGCATCGTCTCGAGCAGGTTGAAATAGGCCCGCTCGATGCGGCTGACCATGCCCGTCGGGTTCTTCCAGTTGGTCGCGCGCGCTGACGGCATATTTCAGTCCGTGCTGCATGACTTCGCCCACGACCTGGGCGACCAGCTGAATGAAAAACAGGCCGACGGTGAACAGCAGCATTTTCAGTTCGATGGACATCGATTTTGCTCCGCTGAACGATTCTGCCGCGATGATAGACGCTTCTACAAATCCAAAACCAGCCTCTCGGGGTCTTCGAGGCTTTCTTTGACCCGCACCAGGAAGGTCACCGCTTCCTTGCCGTCGACGATGCGGTGGTCGTAGCAGAGCGCCAGATACATCATCGGCCGGATGACGATCTGGCCGCCGACCACCATCGGCCGCTCCTGGATCTTGTGCATGCCGAGGATGCCCGATTGCGGCGCGTTGAGGATCGGCGTCGACATCAGCGAGCCGTAGACGCCGCCGTTCGAGATCGTGAACGTGCCGCCCTGCATGTCGGCGATGGCGAGCTTGCCGTCGCGCGCGAGCGCCCCGAGCCGGCCGATCTCCTTTTCGATCGCGGCGATGCCCATGGCGTCGGCATCGCGCACCACCGGCACGACCAGGCCCTTGTCGGTGCCGACCGCGACGCCGATGTGGCAATAGTTCTTGTAGATGATGTCGGTGCCGTCGATCTCGGCATTGACGGTCGGGATTTCCTTCAGCGCGTGGCACACCGCCTTGGTGAAGAAGCCCATGAAGCCGAGCTTGACGCCATGCTTCTTCTCGAACAGGTCCTTGTAGCGGCTGCGCAGTTCCATCACCGCGCTCATGTCGACCTCGTTGAAGGTCGTCAGCATCGCCGCGGTGTTCTGCGCGTCCTTCAGGCGCCGCGCGATGGTCTGGCGCAGTTTCGTCATGCGCACGCGCTCTTCGCGGGCGCTGCATCCTCGGTCGAAGGCGCCGGACCGGCGCCGCTGCCGGCGGCTGGCTTGGCGTGCACGCAGCACGTCGTCCTTCAACACCTGGCCGCGCTTGCCCGAACCTGCGATTGCCGCCACATCGACAGCCGCGCTCGGCGGCGATCTTCTCGGCCGCCGGCGAGGCGGCATCGCCGTTTGGACCGCAGATTTGGCCGACGAGTGCGGCGGCCGGCTGAGGCTGGGCCGCAGGCTTTGGCGCCGGCGCCGGCTTTGCCGCAGGCGCGGCGCCTTCGGTGAAATGCGCCAGCAAGCCCACCGACGGCGAGCGTATCGCCTTCCTTGGCGACGATATCGGCGATCGTACCCGAGGCCGGCGCTGGCACTTCGACCGCGACCTTGTCGGTTTCCAGTTCGACCAGCGGCTCGTCGGCGCCGACTGCCTCGCCGGCCTGTTTCAGCCATTTGCCGACCGTCGCCTCGCTGACGGATTCGCCGAGGGTCGGAACGCGGATTTCAGTCGCCATGATGATTTTCCCTGTTGCCCCGTCTCTGTTCCCAGTCAGCCTGCCGCTCAGCCCAGCGCCTCTTCGAGAAACGCTTCCATCTGCGCCAAGTGCTTCGACATCATTCCGGTCGCCGGCGACGCGGAGGCCGGCCGGCCGGCATAGCGGGCGCGCGCATGCTTGGCGCCGATATGGGCAAGCACCCATTCGAGATAGGATCGATGAAGCCCCAGGCGCCCATGTTCTTGGGCTCCTCCTGGCACCACACCCACTCGGCATTCTTGAAGCGCGACAAGTTCGGTGACCAGCGCCTTGGCCGGGAACGGATAGAGCTGTTCGAGCCGCAGCAGGTAGACATCGTTGATGCCGCGCTTCTCGCGCTCCTCGTAGAGGTCGTAATAGACCTTGCCCGAGCACATGACGACGCGCCGGATTTTGCCGTCCTTGACGAGCTTGATCTTCTCGCCCTTGAGGAACTCGGCATCGTCCCACAACAGACGGTGGAACGACGTGTCGCCCGACAATTCGGCCAGCGTCGACTTGCAGCGCGGATGGCGCAGCAGCGATTTCGGCGTCATCAGGATCAGCGGCTTGCGGAAGTCGCGCCGCATCTGCCGGCGCAGGATGTGGAAATAGTTGGCCGGCGTCGTGCAGTTGGCGACCTGCATGTTGTCGTCGGCGCACAGTTGCAGGAAGCGCTCGAGCCGCGCCGAGGAGTGTTCCGGCCCCTGGCCTTCATAGCCGTGCGGCAGCAGGCAGACGAGGCCCGACATTCTCAGCCACTTGCGCTCGCCCGACGAGATGAACTGGTCGAAGACGACCTGGGCGCCGTTGGCGAAATCGCCGAATTGCGCTTCCCACAGCGTCAACGCGTTCGGCCGCGCCAGCGAATAGCCATATTCGAAGCCGAGCACCGCCTCTTCCGAAAGCATCGAGTTGATGACCTCGAAGCGCGCCTGCTTCGGCGACAGGTGGTTGAGCGGGATATAGCGTTCCTCGGTCTCCTGGTCGTAGAGCACGGCGTGGCGCTGCGAAAACGTGCCGCGCTCGCTATCCTGGCCCGACAACCGGATCTTGTGGCCGTCGAGGCACAGCGTGCCGAAGGCGAGCGCCTCGGCCATCGCCCAGTCGATGCCTTCGCCGGTTTCGACCATCTGGCGGCGGCCATCCATGAACCGCTGCAGCGTGCGGTGAAGCGTCGAAATCCTTCCGGCACCGTCGAAATCTTGCGGCCGATTTCCTTCAGCGTCTTGCCGACACTCCGGTCTTGCCGCGCCGCTGTTCGTCGGCGTTGTCGGCGACCTTCAGCCCGGTCCATTGGCCATCGAGCCAGTCGGCCTTGTTGGGCCGGTAGTTTTGGCCGGCTTCGAACTCGCCTTCCAAGTGCGCCCGCCAGTCGGCCTTCATCTGCGCCACTTCGGCTTGGCTGGTCAGGCCTTCGCCGATCAGCTTTTCGCCATAGGACTGCACGACCGTCGGGTGCGAGCGGATCTTGGCGTACATGATCGGCTGGGTGAAGGCCGGCTCGTCGCCCTCATTGTGGCCGAAGCGGCGGTAGCAGAACATGTCGACGACCACCGGCTTGTGGAACTTCATGCGGAATTCGGTCGCGACCTTGGCGGCGTAGACCACCGCTTCCGGGATCGTCGCCATTGACGTGGAAGATCGGCGCCTCGATCATCTTGGCGACGTCGGACGGATAGGGCGAGGAGCGCGAGAACGCCGGGTTGGTGGTGAAGCCGATCTGGTTGTTGACGATGAAATGCAGCGTGCCGGCGACGCGATGGCCGCGCAGGCCGGACAGCCCGAGGCATTCGGCGACGACGCCCTGGCCGGCGAATGCGGCGTCGCCATGGAGCAGCAGCGGCATCACCCGGGCGCGCTCGCGCAGCGGGATGATGTCGCCCTCCATGACCTTGGCGCGGACATCCTGCTTGGCGCGCGCCTTGCCCATCACCACCGGGTCGACGATTTCCAGATGCGACGGGTTGGCGGTCAGCGACAGATGCACCTTGTTGCCGTCGAATTCGCGGTCGGAGGAGGCGCCGAGATGGTACTTGACGTCGCCCGAGCCTTCGACCTCGTCCGGTGCGTACGAGCCGCCCTTGAACTCGTGGAAGATCGCCCGGTGCGGCTTGGCCATCACCTGGCTGAGCACGTTGAGGCGGCCGCGATGCGACATGCCGAGCACGATCTCGTTGAGGCCGAGCTGGCCGCCGCGCTTGATGATCTGCTCCAGCGCCGGGACCAGCGCTTCGCCGCCATCGAGGCCGAAGCGCTTGGTGCCCTTGTATTTGACGTCGATGAACTGCTCGAAACCTTCCGCCTCGATCAGCTTCTGCAGGATCGCCTTCTTGCCGGTATCGGTAAACGAGATCGCCTTGTCCGGCGCCTTCGATGCGCTCCTGGATCCAGGCCTTTTCCTCCGGGATCGGAGATGTGCATGAATTCGACGCCGAGCGTCGAGCAATAGGTGCGGTCAGGATTTCCAGCATCTGCCGGACGGTGGCGATATTCGAGCCCGAGCATGTAATCGATGAAGATCGGCCGGTCGTAGATCGGCTTCGGTGAAGCCGTAATTCTCCGGCGACAATTCGTTGATAATCCTCGAGCGGCGTGGCGATGCCGAGCGGATCGAGATTGGCGTGCAGATGGCCGCGCATGCGATAGGCGCGGATCATCATGATGGCGCGCACCGAATCGCGCGCGGCCTGGTGTGCATCGGCTCGGAGCTAAGCGCGACGCCGTTCTGGCCGGCCTTGGCCTGCGATGCTTCTTGCCGAATCCGCTTTTCGACAGCGCCGCCAATTGCCGTCGAGGGCCGAAACCAGTTCGCCATTCGGCGTCGGCGGCCAGGTCGGCTTCTGCCAGGACGCGCCCTCGGCGTTCTTGCGGATGCTTCGCCGGCATCGCCTGAGCCCGGCGAAGAAATCGCGCCAGTCCGGCGATCGACCGAATTCGGATCGTCCTCGATAGCGCGCCTAGCAGCTGCTCGATGATAGTCGGCATTGCCGCCATAGAGGAAAGAGGAAGCGAAAACTGGTCGTTGCCTGATCTTGTCGTGCCATGTTCGCGCGCAGAGCCTGTGCCTGCTCCTTCGTTCAGGCAGAACGTATCGGTGTGGGCGCCGGAAATCAGCGGCCGCGCTTAGTCCGCTTCGAGCAACGCTTCCCTGCGCCAGCCCTTGATGCTCGCCCAGTGTCGTCCAGCCGCCGGCGACGGCGAAACCTTGATCCCCGCCGATTCCATCGCCGCGATCTTGTCTTCGGCGCCGCCCTTGCCGCCGGAAATCACCGCGCCGGCATGGCCCATGGTGCGCCCCTTCGGCGCCGTGCGCCCGGCGATGAAGCCGGCCATCGGCTTCTTGCGGCCGCGCTTGGCTTCGTCCTTGAGGAACTGCGCGGCGTCTTCTTCGGCCGAACCGCCGATCTCGCCGATCATGATGATCGACTTCGTGTCGCGTCGTCGGCCAGGAACATCTCCAGCACGTCGATGAATTCGGTGCCCTTGACCGGATCGCCGCCGATGCCGACGGCGGTGGTCTGGCCGAGGCCGGCATTGCGTGGTCTGGAACACCGCCTCATAGGTCAGCGTTCCCGAGCGCGAGACAATGCCGACCGTGCCGCGCTTGAAGATGTTGCCGGGCATGATGCCGATCTTGCATTCTTCCGGCGTCAGCACGCCCGGGCAGTTCGGCCCGATCAGCCGCGATTTCGATTTTTGAGCCGCGCCTTGACCTTGACCATGTCGATGACCGGAATGCCTTCGGTGATGCAGACGATCAGCGGGATTTCGGCCTCGATCGCCTCGATGATCGCTTCGGCCGCTCCTGCCGGCGGCACATAGATGACGGAAGCATCGGCGCCGGTCTTTTGCCTTGCCCTCGGCGACGCTGGCAAAGATCGGCAGCGTCGCCGCCCTTGATGCCGGACGTCCAGGTCTCGCCGCCCTTTTTCGGGTGGATGCCGCCGACCATCTTCGTGCCGTAATAGGCGAGCGCCTGCTCGGTATGGAACGTGCCGGTCTTGCCGGTCAGGCCCTGGACGAGGACTTTGGTGTTCCTGTCGACGAGAATGGACATGAGTTCTGCAAAGCTTCGCGTTCACATGAATGGATTGATAGCTCTGACGGTGCCGTAGAGCTGATTGTGATTTAGATCCTCGGTGTAGAAGACCGGCGCGCCGAGCCGTTCCGCCGCTGCAAGCAGAGCTGCGTCGTAATACTTGATCCCGTACCGGCGAGAAAATGCGATGCCTGTCCTGACGATCGCTTCATCGACTTCGGTCATTGGCCGGGTCGACAATTCATCGATCCAAAGATCGATCTCGTCATCTCCCAGGGGTACTTTCGCCTTTCGGGCTACAGCGACGTAGAATTCCGCGAGTGACTGGACAGAAACGCAGAAACTCGCGTTGAGGACGAGATCGCGCGAGACCGCATGCTTCTTGGGCTCATCGTGTCGGCCGATTGCCGCATAAACCAAGACATTCGTGTCGAGGAAACAGTCACTCGTCATAAAGTGCATCCCTGTCCCATCGAAAGTCGGGGCCGGCTCTTCCGCTGGAATTGTCGATGAGTTCCCGCAACCGCTTGCGCGATTCAGCAATACGATCTTCCTCGCTCCCGAATTTCGTCAGGAATTCGCGAACCGCGGCGTTCACGGTCGTTCTCCGCTTTGCCGCAATAATTCGCGCCTTTTCCAGAATGTTTTCGTCAATTGCCAAGGTCAGATTCTTTGTCATACAGATCTCCTTCGCTGACACATAATACGTGTAACCGTGTAAGCGGGCAATGGCCTACACGTCCTACCCCTTCACCGCCTTGACGATCTTCTTGGCCGCGTCGTCCAGGTCGTCGGCGGCGATGACGTTGAGGCCGCTGTCGTTCAGGATCTTCTTGCCGAGCGCGACATTGGTGCCTTCGAGGCGCACCACCAGCGGCACCTTCAGTCCGACTTCCTTGACCGCGGCGATGACGCCTTCGGCGATGACGTCGCATCGCATGATGCCGCCGAAGATGTTGACGAGGATGCCTTTGACGTTCGGATCAGCGGTGATGATCTTGAAGGCCGCGGTGACCTTTTCCTTGGAGGCGCCGCCGCCGACATCGAGGAAATTGGCCGGCTCGCGCCATAGAGCTTGATGATGTCCATCGTCGCCATGGCGAGGCCGGCGCCGTTGACCATGCAGCCGATATCGCCATCGAGCGCGACATAGGCGAGGTCGTGCTTCGAGGCCTCGATCTCCTTGGGGTCCTCTTCGGTGATGTCGCGCAGTTCGACGATATCGGGATGGCGGAACAGGGCGTTGTTGTCGAAGGACATCTTGGCGTCGAGCACGCGCAGATGCCCGTCCTTCAGGACGATCAGCGGATTGACCTCGAGCAGGCTCATGTCCTTTTCGACGAACGCCTTGTAGAGCAGCGGAAACAGCAGCAGCGCGTCGTCGCGGGCAGCGTCCTTCCAGTTTCAGCGCCTCGCTGAGCTTCGCCGCGTCGGCCAGCGTGCACGCCGGCTAGTCGGGTCGATCGGCAGCGTGACGATCTTTTCCGGCGTGTCGTGCGCGACCGCCTCGATGTCCATGCCGCCTTCGGTCGAGGCGACGAAGGCGACGCGGCCGCTGCCGCGGTCGACCAGCAGCGACAGATAGAGTTCGCGCGCGATTTCGGCGCCGTCTTCGATATAGAGCCGGTTGACCTGCTTGCCCGCCGGCCCGGTCTGCTTGGTCACCAGCGTGTGGCCGAGCATCTCGGCGACATTGGCGACGCACTTCGTCCGGCGACTTCGCGAGCCGCACGCCGCCCTTGGCGTCGGGCCCGAGTTCCTTGAACTTGCCCTTGCCGCGGCCGCCGGCATGGATCTGGCTCTTCACCACATAGAGCGGGCCGGGCAGCGGCTTGGAGATCGCCTTTCGCATCGCGCGCTTCGACAGATCGCCACGCCCTCGGCCACCGGCGCGCCATAGCCGCTTCAGCAGCGCCTTGGCCTGGTATTCATGGATATTCATCCGCGCCTCCGCGCCGGGTTGGCGATTGCGGGCAATGGCTACTTCAGGTTCGGCGCGATCTTGCGGCAGGCCTCGCACAGCTCGGCGACCGCGGCGACCGAATTTTCGAACATCTTCTGCTCGGCCTTGTTGAGGTCGATCTCGATGATGCGCTCGACGCCGCCGGCGCCGATGACCACCGGCACGCCGACATAAGTGTCCTTGACGCCATATTGGCCCTTCAGATGCGCCGCGCAGGGCAGCACCCGCTTCTTGTCCTTGAGATAGCTTTCGGCCATCTGGATCGCCGAGGAAGCCGGCGCGTAATAGGCCGAGCCGGTCTTGAGCAGGGCGACGATCTCGCCGCCGCCGTCGCGGGTGCGGTTGACGATCTGGTCGAGCTTTTCCTTGGTCGTCCAGCCCATCTTGATCGAGGTCGGGCAGCGGAATGCCGGCAACCGTCGAATAGCGAACCAGCGGCACCATCGAATCGCCATGGCCGCCGAGGACGAAGGCGGTGACGTCTTCGACCGAAACCTTGAATTCCTCGGCGAGGAAATGGCGCATAGCGCGCCGAATCGAGCACGCCGGCCATGCCGACGACCATGTTCTTGGGCGAGCCCGAAAATTTCTGCAGCGCCCAGACCATGGCATCGAGCGGATTGGTGATGCAGATGACGAAGGCGTTCGGCGCATATTTCTTGATGCCGGCGCCGACCTGTTCCATCACCTTGAGGTTGGTCGCCAGCAGATCGTCGCGGCTCATGCCCGGCTTGCGCGGCATGCCGGCGGTGACGATGCAGACATCGGCGCCCTTGAGCGCTTCATAGCGTTGCGTGCCGGAAAGCTTGGCATCAAAACCCTCGACCGGCGCCGACTGCGCCAGGTCGAGCGCCTTGCCTTGCGGCAGGCCCTCGGCGATATCGAACATCACGACATCGCCGAGTTCCTTGAGGCCGGCCAGATGCGCGAGCGTGCCGCCGATCATGCCCGAGCCGATCAGCGCGATCTTGTTGCGTGCCATTAAACCCTCTCGCTTCCGAGCCCACCCTTGCATTGGCCTCTAGCACCGGTGCCGACCCGCGCCAACCGCCGAAGCCCCGGCAGACACCGCAGCTTTGCCGTGACCGAGCCCGCACGAAAAAGCAAGCGATAACTTCGTGATTAGTGATTTCAGTGGCTTATATCGTTGGGGGCTTACGTAAACGTAAGTATTTTTGAATGGAATTTCCCGTTGTCGCGGCGCTCAAACAACCCGTCGGTCCAGGCGGCTGCCTTGCGGCGCCTTGCCCGCGACGACGCCATCAGTCCAGGCTTCGCCCTGCATTTCAATCAGGCGCGAAGCCGTGCGCTGGAACTCAAACGCCTCGCTGCCGCTTCTTGCCGAATACAGCGCCTGGGGATGCGCCTGGGCGGCGATGACGAGCTTCGTCTTGCGGTCATAGAGCGTGTCGATCAGCAGAATAAATCGTCGCGCCTCGTTGCGCTGGCTCGCCTGCAGGCGCGGCACGCCATAGAGGAAGACCGTCGCGAAATCGGTCGGCGATCGCCAGATAGTCCGCCGCGCCACGCGCCTCCTGGCAGAGTTCGGCGAAGGTGAACCAGGCCGCGTCTCCGGCGACACGCTCGACTGGCAGTTCGCGTCCATTGACTGCAATCCGCTCGCGGCGCTCGGCGTGGCCATTTGCCCTTGCATGCCACATCTCCTCCATGGTCGCCGCGATCCGCTCATTCAATGGCGTCAGATAGGCCCTTCCGCGCCGCGCGCCCTCGAGCCGATAGTCGACGGCATTGTCGAGATGGAAAATCTCCAACCGCCGGCGCACCAGATCGACGAAGGGCAGGAATAATTGCCGGTTCAATCCCTCGCGGTACTGTTCCTCGGGGGCGAGATTCGACGTCGTCACGACGCACACCCCACGTGCCAGCAGCGCCTCGAACAGGCGGTGCAACAGCATGGCGTCAACGATGTCGTTGACGACGAATTCGTCGATGCAGATCAGCTCGCAAGCCCCAATCATGGCGGCAGCGGCCGGCCGCAGCGGATCCTTGATCGCGGTCTTGCCAGCAGCATACGCCTCGCGATGGGCATTGATCGCCGCATGCGCCTCCTGCATGAACTCCTGGAAGTGCACGCGTTTCTTGCGTTCGCCCGCGATCGCTGCGAAAAACAGGTCCATCAGCAGCGTCTTGCCCCCGCCGACGTTGCCGTAGACATAGAGACCTGATTTGCCGGTTTTGGCGCGCCGGTTTGCAAACACCCAGCCAAGCGAACTTTGCTTCGACACGCCTGCCTCGCCGTGGCGGTTCAGCAGATCGTCGAACTTTGCCGCAAGCGCGCGCTGCGCGCGGTCATCGTCAATGAGGCCGCGCGCCACCAGATCGGAATAGCTATCGGTAACGGATCCGGACAGCCCCATGCCGAAATTCGGGTTGGACGAAGGCCGGCGCGACACCGACTATATGCGGCGCGGTTCTAGCGCAACCGGCCTGCAAGTGGAAGCCGGTCGCGCCGCCTACGTGTTCGGAGCGGGGATCGGCGATTTCAGCGCGAGAAGATTACCGGCCTGCCGCCGCTGGTGCTGCCCTGGTAGCGTTCCGGACCTGAGGGCACGAGAGACGCGACCAAGTTTCCCGAACCGTCGACGAGCACGACCCGGTTTTCCTTGACATCCCAGGCCGTCACTGAGGTCAGCTCGGTGGTGTTGCAGCGTCGCGTCGCGGCGCGATAGCCGCCCGACCATTTCGTGAACGCCAGGATGATGCGGCAGTCGGGATTGTCGGAGGCCACCGTCCAGGTTCCGGCCATGCCTTCGCGCGTGATCGGATCGCGCGCCACATTGGCCAACTGGTTTTGCTGCGGCGCCTGATTTTGTAGGCCCTGCTGATTTTGCAGGCCCTGCTGCTGTGGCTGCTGGAAACCTTGCGGCAATCGGCTGCCCGGCGGCTGCAATTGCCCCTGCTGCCCCTGCTGATTGGGATCAAGACCGGCAACCTGCTGTTGCTGGTTCAGACCACCAATCTGCTGCTGATTGGCGCCGGCGAGCGCCTGCGGCGGTCCGCCGACCGGGCCGAGCTGGCCCGATTCGACCGAACCGACCGGCGCGGCAATCAGCGGTTCAGGCGGCCGGCGCACGTCAAGCGCCGACACCGACTGGCTGCAGCCGGCAATCGACAGCAGCGCCAAGAGCGACCCGAGCGCGCCGGCGACGCCGCCTACCGGAATTCGCCATCCGGCCATGTTAAAACCTTCCCGCAACACTAAAATCCGCTTTTATCGACGTTATGCGCCGACAATGCGGCAGGATTGTCCCTGCTTAGGGTAAACCAATTCTGAATCAAACGAGATTTTCGGAGGTTAGCCCGTCAATTTCAGGTTGCCGGGGGCCCGGAAACTGGTTCGGCAGCCGTCTCGGGGATCCCTCAGGAACCCTTGTGGGTGATGCCGGCATGGGCCTCGACGCCCCACAGTGCCTCGACCCGGGCATCGCGGCCGCAACCAGTGCGGTAATATTTGTAGCGCACCGGATTCTTCTTGTAATAGTCTTGGTGATAACCCTCCGCGACAGTGAACGGCGTGGCATCGAGGATCGGCGTCACCACCGACGCGCCGAGCTTGCCGGATGCCGTGATCTCGCTCTTCGACTTTTCCGCCAGTGCCCGCTCCTCGGCATCGCCGACGAAAATCGCCGTCGTATAGGAATGGCCGCGGTCGCAGAACTGCCCGCCGTCGTCGGTCGGATCGACGCTGCGCCAGAAGGTGTAGAGCAGTTTCTCGTAGCTGATGCGGGCCGGATCGTAGGTGATGCGCACCGCTTCGAGGTGGCCCTCGTGGTTGGAGTAGTTCGGATTGACGAGCGTGCCACCGGTGTAGCCGGAAACCACATCGGTGACGCCCGGAACCTGCTCGAAATCCAATTCCATGCACCAGAAGCAGCCGCCGGCAAAAATCGCGGTCTTCTCGCCGGCAGCCGCCGACCCAGCCGACAGCGGCATGGCAGCGGCCATTGCGGCGACGATCATCGTGAAGGTGGTCTTTTGCATCGCTGGCCCATTTCCGCTGGAGGTTTCAGGTGAGCGATATCGCCGCCACCGCACCAATCGGCAAATCAAGCCGATACAAGGCTTCGTGATCGGCGATCCGGTCAGACCTGCCGCTCGACCAGCTTCTTCTTGATCTCGGCGATGGCCTTGGCCGGATTGAGCCCCTTCGGGCAGGCCTGCGTGCAGTTCAGGATGGTGTGGCAGCGATAGAGCCGGAACGGATCCTCGAGATCGTCGAGGCGTTCGCCAGTCGCCTCGTCGCGCGAATCGTCAATCCATCGCGCCGCCTGCAACAACACCGCCGGCCCGAGATAGCGCTCCGGGTTCCACCAGTAGGACGGACACGAGGTCGAGCAGCAGGCGCAAAGGATGCATTCGTAAAGGCCGTCGAGCTTTTCGCGATCCTCGTGGCTCTGCAGCCATTCCTTTTCCGGTTCCGGCGAAACCGTCTTGAGCCACGGTTCGATCGAGCGGTGCTGGGCATAGAAGTGGGTCATGTCAGGCACCAGGTCCTTGACCACCGCCATGTGCGGCAGCGGATAGACCTTGACGATGGCGCCGATCTCGTCGGCGCCCTTGGTGCAGGCGAGCGTATTGGAGCCGTCGATGTTCATGGCGCACGAGCCGCAAATGCCTTCGCGGCAGGAACGCCGCAACGTCAGCGTCGCGTCGATGTTATTCTTGATCCACAACAGCGCATCGAGCACCATCGGTCCGCAATCGTCCTCATCGACATAATAGGTATCGATGCGCGGGTTTTCGGCCGTATCCGGGTTCCAGCGGTAGATGCGGTATTCGCGCAGCTTCGTCGCGCCTTGCGGCTTCGGCCAGATCTTGCCCTCGACGACCTTCGAATTCTTGGGAAGCGTGAACTGGACCATCTTGCTGTTCCGTTATCTCCGATCCTTGCGGATCACCAGTTTCAGGCCCGACCAGGTTTCGTCGACCGCCGCGATCTTGACGTCGACGAGATCGAGCCGAAGCGCGGCGGCGCGCACGACATGCTCATCAAGATCGGTTGCGACCTTGGCGGCCTTTTTCGGCCAAGAAACCCAGATCATGCCGTCGCGGCGGATGGCATCTTGCAGGCCGGCCATTCCTTCCTCGACTTCGCCGCGCAATTTCGAAAAGGCGTAAATGAAATCGAATTTGCCGACGCCCGCAACAGCGCGCCAATCCGGAAAGGATTCGCAGAGCGCCAGCTTCGCGGCTTGTTTCAATTCGCGCAGCGAAGTCGGCAACGCAACGAAAGCCGCTGCCATGCCGTCGCGGATGCCGAGCTTTTCGGCCAGCGGCTTGCCTGAATATCCGGCAACGGCGATTGCCATCAATACACCCTCGCCTTCGGCGCGATTTTGGCGACGTCTATGCCGCCTTCGGAAACCTGCGTCAGCGGTTTGGTGTGGACCGGACGGTAGGACAGCTTCACCTTGCCCTTGGTATCGAGGGTTGCCAATGTGTGCTTGCGCCAGTTCTTGTCGTCGCGATTCGGAAAATCCTCATGCGCATGCGCGCCACGGCTTTCCTTGCGCGCCTCGGCGGCGTTCACCGTGGTGGCGGCGCAGGCCATCAGGTTTTCCAGTTCCAGCGTCTCGACCAGATCGGAATTCCAGATCAGCGAGCGGTCCGAGACCTTCAGATCGGCAAGCTGCGACCACGCCTCGTTCATGCGCTTGCAGCCCTGCTTGAGCGATTGCTCCGTGCGGAACACGGCGGCATCTTCCTGCATGATCTTCTGCATCTTGAGGCGCAATTCCGCGGTCGGCGTGCCGCCATCGGCATGGCGCACTCGGTCGAAGCGTGCCAGCACCTTGTCGCTTGCGGTTTCGTCCGACTCCGGCATTCTTGCCTCGCGGTCGACCACCTTGCCGGCACGGATCGCCGCCGCGCGCCCGAGGACGACGAGATCGATCAGCGAGTTGGAGCCGAGCCGGTTGGCGCCGTGCAGCGAAGCGCAAGCCGCTTCGCCGACAGCCATCAACCCCGGCACGACGCGGTCGGGATCGTCTTTGGTCGGGTTGAGCACCTCGCCCCAGTAATTGGTCGGGATGCCGCCCATGTTATAGTGCACCGTCGGCAGCACCGGGATCGGCTGGCGCGTCACGTCGACGCCGGCAAATATGCGCGCGCTTTCGGCAATGCCGGGCAGCCGCTCGGCGATCACCTCCGGCGCCAGATGGTTGAGATTGAGATAGATGTGGTCCTTTTTCGGACCGACGCCGCGGCCCTCGCGGATTTCCAGCGTCATGCAGCGTGAGACGACGTCGCGGCTGGCGAGGTCCTTGTAGCTCGGGGCATAACGCTCCATGAACCGCTCGCCCTCGGAGTTGGTCAGGTAGCCGCCTTCGCCGCGCACGCCTTCGGTGATCAGGCAGCCGGCGCCATAAATGCCGGTCGGATGGAACTGCACGAATTCCATGTCCTGCAGCGGCAGGCCGGCGCGGGCGACCATCCCGTTACCGTCTCCGGTGCAGGTATGGGCCGATGTGCAGGCAAAATAGGTCCGCCCGTATCCGCCGGTCGCCAGCACCGTCATCTTGGCGTTGAAGCGGTGCATGGTGCCGTCGTCGAGGTTCCAGGCGATGACGCCGGTGAAAGCGCCGTCCTTGTCGATGATCAGGTCGATGGCGAAATATTCAATGTAGAACTCGGCGTCGTGGCGCAGCGCTTGCCCGTAGAGGGTGTGCAGCATGGCATGGCCGGTGCGATCGGCCGCCGCGCAGGTGCGCGCCACCGGCGGACCTTCGCCGAACTGCGAGGTCATGCCGCCGAACGGCCGCTGGTAGATATGCCCGGTTTCGGTGCGCGAAAACGGCAGGCCGTAATGTTCCAGTTCATAGACGGCGCGCGGCGCTTCGCGCGTCACATATTCGATCGTGTCGATGTCGCCGAGCCAGTCCGATCCCTTGACCGTATCGTACATGTGCCATTGCCAATGGTCCGCACCCATATTGCCGAGCGAAGCGGCAATTCCGCCCTGCGCCGCTACCGTGTGCGAGCGTGTCGGGAAGACCTTGGTTATGCAGGCGGTCCTGAGCCCCTGTTCGGCCATGCCGAGCGTGGCGCGCAACCCGGCGCCGCCAGCGCCGACGACGACAACGTCGTGGAAATGGTCGACGATCTCGTAAGCGCGCTTGGCCGCCGGTGTCGCGGATTTGGCCATCGGGCTCAGCCTCCGAGCACAATCATGATCAGCGCTAGCGTGACGCCGCCGCCGAGCACGATGCAGAAGAATATATTGGCCAGCAGCAGCGCGAATTTCGGCCCTTCGGCGTTTGCGTAGTCGAGAATGATCTCCTGCATCCCGAGATACATGTGGTAGATGCTGACCAGCAGGAAGCCGATCACGCCCGCTGTCACCCAGGGGGTTGCCAACATGGCGCGCGTCTCGTCATAGCCGGCGCCGGCAACGGTAGACATCAGCCACAGCACAAAGAGAGTGAGCGCCACCAAGGCGACCGACGTCACCCGCACGCGCCAGAAATGCTCGGTCCCGCCGCGGGCAGCGCCGAGACCGCGCACTCGCGAAAGCGGTGTTCTGAAATTCGCCATCGATTCCCCCTCAGCCCCGCCCGAACCAAATGGCCGCCCAGAACAATACGGTGAGCACGGCCGAGCCGATCCAGGTTGCATGGGCAAAGGCGGTCGTCTCCGCCTTGCCGAGGCCGCGGCCGGTGTCCCAGATCAGGTGTCGCAGGCCGCCCAGCATGTGGTGGATCAGGCTCCAGCTGTAACCGACGAGCACGAGGATGCCGATCCACGAGCCGAGCACTCTTTGGGCAAGTTCGTACGCCTGAGGGCCGCTCGCCACCGCGACAACCCACCAGGCGACGATCAGCGTGCCGAAATACATCACAAAGCCGGTGATGCGGTGCAGGCCGGACATCACCATGGTCGGCGACAGCCGGTAGATTAGCAGATGCGGCGAAAGCGGCCGCTTGTTTCCGATCGAAGAAGCCATGCCCTGCCCTTATCAAATTCCGCTGGTTGCCCGATCCTCGCGCTGCGACAATGTCTTGTTGCGCATGCGAACAACTGTTGTAGTGCCGCCAAACGGCAACGTCAAAAGCCGATTCGCCGAGGTTGCCCCGAAAAATCGATTAGAGAACCATGCTTGAAATCTTTCTGACGGTGTTGCCGGTATTCGCAGTGCTGGCCGCCGGCTATGTCAGCGTCCGCTCCGGCTACCTGCCCCTGACGATCGCCGACGCGCTTAACTCCTTTACCGTGCGCCTCGCCGTGCCGGTGTTGCTGATGCGCGGGCTCTATCGCCTCGACCTGTCACGTGCCTTCCACCCGCCGATGCTGATTTCCTTCTATCTCGGTGCCGTCGCCTGCTTCATCGTCGGCATCGTTCTCGCCCGTTGGTTCTGGCGCCGCCGCCCCGGCGAGGCGGTGTCGGTCGGCTTTTCGGCGATGTTTTCCAATACCGTGCTGCTCGGCCTGCCGATCGTCGAGCGCGCCTTCGGCCACGATGCGCTGACGCCGGCCTATGGCATCGTCGCGCTGCATGCGCCCGTGCTCTACGCCATCGGCATGCTGACGATGGAGGTTTCGCGCCGCGACGGTCGACCGCTCTCGCAGGCGCTCGCCTCGGCCGTGCGCTCCATCCTCGCCAACCCGCTGATGATCGGCATCCTGACCGGAGCAGCGCTTAACCTGGCGAAGATCGAATTGCCGGAACCGGTGATGGCGGCGGTCGATCTCATTGCCAACGCGGCGATCCCGGCGGCCCTGGTCGGCATCGGCGCTGCGCTGACGCAATATCGATTGCGCGCCGAATGGGGCGAGGCGGCGATGGTGGCCTGCCTGGCATTGCTGCTCCATCCGGCATTGGTGCTTGTGGTTGGCCACTACGCCCTGGCGCTGCCGCCCGAACAATTGCGCACCGCCGTCATCCTCGCGGCGATGCCGCCCGGCATGAACATCTATGTGTTCGCGGTGATGTACGAGCGCGCCCAGGCGCTCGCCGCTTCCGCCATTCTGATGGCAACGGCGGTTTCGGTGGCCACCATCAGCCTTTGGCTGGCGGTGCTGCGCTTCGTCGTGCCATAGGCTGGCGGCCTACCGTCCCCGCACTTTCGCCAGCGCTTCGGCCAGGATCGCGTCGTTGCCGTAGACGTCGTCGCGGAAGTTGACCGAACCGTCCTTGTTCACGAAGGCGGTCAAATAGACGATGTAGACCGGGATCGGGTTCTTCAGCCGGATCGGCGTGTTTTTGCCCGAAGCGACGATCTGGTCGATGCGTTCGCGCGAAATGCCTTCCGGCCCGAGGATGATCTCGGCCATCTTCAGCGGATCGCGCAGGCGCAGACAGCCATGGCTGAAATAGCGCTGCGCGGCGTCGAATTTCGCCTTGGCCGGGGTGTCATGCATGTAGACGTTGAACTCGTTCGGGAACAGGAACTTGACGCGCCCAAGAGCGTTGCCCGGGCCCGGATCCTGTCGCAGCGAATAGGGGAAATTGCCCTTGCCGAGGCTCGACCAGTTGACCGCGGTTGCCGAAACCGTGCCGCCGCCATTGGTCAGTACCTTGATGTTTTCGCCCGCGAGGATGCCGGGGTTTTTGCGCAGTTTCGGCAGATACTCGTTGACCGCGATCGACGGCGGAACGCTCCAGTAGGGATTGAATCTCGATCGTCTCCATCAGGTCGGTAAAGATCGGCGTCTGATGATAGGGCTGGCCGACCTGAATCACTTCGGCATGCAACGTATCGTCGTTCTTCACCAGCTTGACGACCTGGTCGGCGAGGTTGGCGAAGATATGATAGGGCGCGAATTCGTTCTGCAGCCAGCGATTGCGCTCGAGATTGAGTTCCAGCGTTGCCACGCGATCTGACGCAGAAACATTCATCTGCTTGATGGTCGACGGCCCGATCAGTCCTTCGGACGGCAAGCCGTGCTGTTCCTGGAATTGCTTGATCGCGTCGACCAGCGCCGGGTCATAGGCAATGCCACCGCCGCTGCCGCGCAAAAAGCCCTCTTGCGCCAGGCGCTGGCGGATCGTCGAAATGCGTGCGTCGACGCCGCCTACCTTGATTGGCGCTCCGTCCGGCACCTTGGTGAAACCGCCGGCCGCTTCGATGCGGCGGTACGCGGCAAGCGCCTGGCGCAGGCGTTCGTAGCGCTGCGTGTGCGGCGCCAGTAGCCGCAGATAGGCCTTGAGGTTTTGGGTCTTGCGGATGCCGTCCAGAATCGTGTCGGGCGAAATCGCCTTGGGATAAATGACGATTTCCTTCTTGACCTCACTCGGATTGACCCGGCCGGCATTCATGTGCTGCGCGTAGGATACTGCCGCCGTGGTCAAATGCACTTCGAGGTCGGCCAGGCCCGGCGGCATCGGTTGCCCCGAGCTTCTTGAACAATTGCACGGCGTCATAGTCGTCGGGATGCAGTCCATCCTCGTAGGACAGGTTCAGCGCATCGACCATCGCTTCCGCTTTAGCGTCGGCTTTGCCGCCAGATGATCCAGATCGGCGTGTAGAGCGACTTGGCATAGAAGGCGTTGATATCCTGCAGGCGCTGCTTCAGCGCCGCCGAATTGGCGTTGCCGGCGGCCCGTGCAAGTTCGGCCTGGATCGCCGGGCCGAGCAGTTGGGCCGAGGCGGGCATTGTCAGAAGGGCCAAGGCGACCGCCGCCAGCAAGGCCAAAATCGGCGCGCGGCCAAGATCCGCACCCAGGTCAGGTCCTGAAGCGTAAGGCGGTCCATCTGCATCCTCCTGAAGCGAATTTCCGTCGTCTTTCGGTCTGCCCGGCGACAATGCATAGCAGATTCCCGCCATTCGGCCAGACCGCGGCCGGCAGAGTGGGCAGCTACACGCGGCGGCGTTCCTCGGCCTTGCGCAGCCGTTGCTCCAGCCGCCGCAGCGCCAGCGACAGGCTGACGGTCATCAGCAGATAGACATAGGCGACAATCGAATAGGTCTCGAAGAAGCGGAACGAGCCGGCGGCATAGACCTTGCCCATTTGGGTCATGTCGGCAACGCCGAGCACGGAGACCAGCGAGGAATCCTTGACCATGGCGACGAAATCGTTGCCGAGCGGCGGCAGGATGGTGCGGATCGCCTGCGGCAGCACGATCAGTCGGAAGCGCTGCAAGCGCGTCAGGCCGAGCGCCTTGGCCGCCTCGATCTGGCCGGCATCGACAGCCAGGATGCCGGCGCGGAAGATTTCGGCAATGAAGGCGCCATAGCCGAACATCAGCGCCAGGATCGCCCGCCACAACAGCGAGACGTCGCGCACCACCAGTTCGCCGGCAAGGCCGGCATCGCGCAGCGGCGTCGCCAGCCAGTTCCACAGCTGCGACGAACGCCGGCACACCGGCAAAGGCGATCCAGAACAGCAGCACCAGGATCGGCACGCCGCGGATGACCTCGACATAGAAGCGCGAGAATCTGGCGCAGCCACCAGCGAGCCCGACAGCGCCATCAGCGCCAGGCCGAGGCCGAGCGCAAAGGCAAGCGCGAAGGCGGTCAACGTGACGAAGATGGTGATCGCTAGCGCCGCGCGCAAGCGTCTGCAAGATCTGCGAATAGAGATCGGAATTGGCGATCGCCAGAGCCGCCGGCCGCGCCGAGCACGCCAAGCGACACCAGCCACCAGGGAAAATCGTCGCGCGCTCGAGCGGCTGGCTTGGCCATGCCTTCGCCGCGCCCGGCGCGCGCGCTACTGGCCGAGCTTGTAGTCGAGGAACCACTTCTTGTTCAGCGCCTCGATGGTGCCGTCGGCCTTCATCGCGGCGATCGCCGCGTTGACCGGCGCCACCAGATCGGAGCCCTTGGGGAAGATGAAGCCGAAATCCTCCGATCCGAGCGGCCCGCCGATGATCTTCAGGCCGCCATTGGAAGCGTCGACATAGCCCTGCGCCGCGGTGCCGTCGGTCAGCACCAGATCGACATCGCCGGCCTTCAGCGCCTGCACCGTCGCGCCGAAGGTCTCGAACAGCTTGATGCGCGGGTTTTGCTCGTTGCCGTCGAGAACGTCGTAGACGCGCGACATAGAACGGCGTGGTGCCGGGCTGCGCGGCGATCAGCAGCTTGTCCTGCTGGCGAATTCCTTTGCGTCGGCAAAGCGCTTCTCGTCGGCCGCGCACCAGCATGCGCATTTCCGAATGCATGTAGGGGTCGGAGAAATCGACCTTCTCCTTGCGGTCTTCCCTGATGGTGATGCCGGTCATGCCGATGTCGTACTGCTTGTCGGAGACCGCCTGGATCATCGCGTCCCAGGACGTGTTCTGGTACTCGACAGTGAAATTCAGCCGCTTGGCGATCTCGGCCATGGCGTCATATTCCCAGCCGATCTGCTTTCCGGTCTTCGGATCGATGAACTGCAGCGGCGGATAGGCGTTCTCGGTGACGACGACGACCTTCTTGCCGCCGAGGTCGGGCAGGTCGGCGGCGAATGCGGGGAAGGCCAGGGTGATTGTCGCGGCAAAAATCGCGATCACGGCGCGGCGCCTGAACATTCGGTTGCTCCCGTAATTGTTCCGAAAAATCATGACGCAAAACTAGCGCAAGCTCGGAGGCGCGGGAAGTCTCGCCATCTGGTTTAGAGCGGCTAATGAAAAAACAAAGGCGGCCAAATGGCCGCCTTCAAAAGAACCAATTGTCCGGTTTTCAGGCCTTGGCTTCGGCAGCTTCCTTTGCCTTGTCCTCGGCCGCCTTCTCGATGGCGAGCGCCTCGGCGGCTGCGATCTTTTCAGCTTCGAGCTTCGCCTTTTCGGCGGCGAGTGCCATGCGCTCGGCATCGCCGAGCTTCTTGGCGCGCACGCCGGTGTTCTCCGAAATACGGGCCGACTTGCCGCGCCGGTCGCGCAGGTAATAGAGCTTGGCGCGGCGCACCTTGCCGCGGCGCACGACTTCGACGCCTTCGACCATCGGCGAGAATACCGGGAAGACGCGCTCGACGCCCTCGCCGTAGGAAATCTTGCGCACGGTGAAATTCTCGTTCAAGCCCGGCGCCCGACCGGCCGATGCAGATGCCCTCATAGGCCTGCACGCGGGTGCGGTTGCCTTCGGTGACGCGCACCATGACGCGCACGGTGTCGCCGGCCTCGAATTCGGGAAACTTGCGCTTGGCGGCGATCGCCGCGGCCTGCTCGGCCTCGAGCTGCTGGATGATGTTCATGGCTTTCCATTCCTGTTGTCGCAGGGCGCTGCCGTAAAACGCGGCTCGCGGCACCTGTCTTTGATTGATCGACGGCCAGAGCGCTCCTGAAGTGCAATTCCCGCAATCATCTTTGCCGGGAACGGGCCCCCAAAAAGAAAGGTTGGGCCCGGAGCGAATGCGCCCGTCTCTTTCCGGTTCTGGAAAAAGTTGCGCGGTCCATAGGCGAAAAACCGCCATTTGTCGACAGGATCAGCCTGGTTTTTTGCCGCCCGGCGGCCCACGACGGGGAAGGTCCGGCCGTCGCTGGCGCGTCATCGCTTCTGCCTGTTGCGCGTCGCCATGCGGCGATCCTGCCATGGTCGCCGGAAACCAGCACTTCCGGGATATCCCGGCCTTCCCAAGTCCTGCGGCCTGGTGTAATGCGGGTATTCGAGCAGGCCGGCTTCGAAGCTTTCCTGCTCGCCCGATCCCTCATTGCCCATGACGCCGGGCAACAGGCGCACGATCGCATCGAGCAGGCGATTGCCGCCGGTTCGCCGCCCGAAAGCACATAGTCGCCGACCGAGATCTCCTCGAGCTTTCGTGCCTCGATGACCCGTTCGTCGACCCCCTCGAAACGGCCGCAGACGATGACGACGCCCGGCCCGTTGGCCAGTTGGCGCGACAAATGCCTGGGTCGAGCGGCTTCCGCGCGGGCTCATCAGCAGGCGCGGCCTCGCGTCGCCTGGCGGGGAGGCGGCATCGACCGCCGCCGCGACGACGTCGGCGCGCAAGCACCATGCCGGCGCCGCCACCGGCCGGCGTGTCGTCGACCTGACGGTGGCGGCCGATGCCGAATTCGCGCAAGGCCACGGTTTCGAGTTGCCATTTGCCGTCTTGAGGGCGCGGCCGGCGTTCGACAGGCCGAGCGGGCCCGGAAACATTTCCGGAAACAGCGTGACGATGCCGGCGCGAAATCCGGCTGGCTGCGTTCATTCGCTCGCCCTTGCCTGCGCTTCGACGCTGCCGGCGGGTCGATGACGATGCGGTGCGCGGCCGAGATCGACCGTCGGAAAATTGCGCCGGGTGAAGGCAAACATCTCAGTGGCGCCGGCCTTCACAGGCGATTTCGATGACGTCACCGGCGCCGAAATTTTCGACCGACGATGACCCTGCCGAATGCCGCGCCATCGTTCGCGGTGACGACATCAAGGCCGATCAGGTCGGCAAGATAGAAGTCGTCGCCGGCCGCTGCCGGCAGCGCTGAGCGCGGGCCACGAAAATTCGACGCCGGTCAATGCCGCGGCCTGGTCGCGGTTGGCGATGCCCTTGATCCGCGCCACGATGCGGTTCCCGGCAAATCTGGCATCGCCGATTTCGAAGCGCCTGCCGGCGCCATCGGTGAGCGGCCCGTAGCTTGCGAACGCCAGCGGTTCCTGCGTGAAGCTCGTTACCCGTACCTCGCCGCTTACGCCATGCGGCGCGCCAATGCGGGCGACGACCACAAGCGGCTGCGTCATGGTTGCCGCCTTTGTCGCGCCTGGTCGGCAGGCGCTTACGCCTCGGCCGGCGCGCTTGCGGCTTCGGCGGCCGGAGCAGCGGCTGCGGCGGCGGCATCGTCCGCCTTCTGCTTGGCGGCGGCGATGCGCTCCTGCGCCTTCTTCTTCGGCAGCGCCTTTTTCGGGTTCTGGCGGGCCGGACGCTTGGCGAGGCCGGCGGCTATCGAGAATGCGCAACATCCGGTCGGTCGGCTTGGCGCCTTTCGACAGCCAGTATTGCACGCGCTCGTTGTCGAAGACGACCTTTTCGGCGTCTTTTCCGAGCAGCGGGTTGAAGGTGCCGAGCTTCTCGATGAAGCGGCCGTCGCGTGGGCTGCGCTCGTCGGCGACGACGATGGCGTAATGCGGGCGCTTCTTGGCGCCGGTACGGGAAAGTCGGATCTTCACGGCCATGATGGGTTTGCTCCTGGTTTGGCGTGGTTGCGACCCGCGCTTCAAGCGCTGCGGGCCTGTTCGTGATGGCGGATGACTTCGCGGACGATGAAATTCAGTAACTTTTCAGCAAAGTCCGGATCGAGATCGGCCTGGCGGGCAAGCGACGCGCAGCCGCTCGACCTGCTGGCGCTCGCGTTCCGGATCGGCCGGCGCCATGCCGCTGGCGGCTTTGAGTTCGCCGACCGCCTTGGTGATGCGGAAGCGCTCGGCAAGAATATGGATCAGCGCCGCGTCGAGATTGTCGATGGAGGCGCGAAAGGCTTTCAGTTCGGCAGGCATATCGTTCATTTGCCGCACTCCTCTGCTCGTTTTCGCCAGAAAATCCGCCGGCGACAAATGCCGATAGAGCAGCGCTTCGCCAAGGGGCGGGAGTACGGTTTTGCCTTCGCGGGTCGCGCCGAGGCTTTCGGCAAGCCTGACTGACGGCGTCGTTCCGTGGCATCGATGAAGGAAGCAGCGGTTACCCAGCCGAGGTTCTCGATAGGCGAAGCGAAGCGCGGCAACCGCCGCCTCTTTCGCCAGGCCTTTGCCCTGGAATTCCGGCATCATGGTCCAGGCGATCTCCGGCTCCGGCCAGCCAACCGGAAACCACGGCCCGACCAGGCCGGCGAACTTGCCGCTTGCCTTGTCCTGCAAGCGCGAACTTGCCGTAGCCGCACAAGGTCCAGCATCCGGCATAGCCGGCAAGCTTGCGCCAAGCTTCGCTCGGCATCGACGGGACCGCCGATATAGCGCGAGCCTTCGGTTGCCATGAAGGCGGCAAACGGCTCGAAATCGCTCGCTTCAATGCCGCGAAGGATAAGGCGCTCGGTCGCGAGCGTGGGGACCGCGCTCATTTCTTCCTCCCCATCCCCGGCAGGCCCGAGATACCTCCCGGCAATTTCGGCATGCCGCCGCCCATGCCCATTTCGCGCGCCATGCGTTCCAGTTCCTGCGGGTTCATCTTCGACAGATCGGGCATACCGCCGCCCAACTGGCCACCCAGACCGCCAGGCATTCCGCCCAATCCACCCAATTGGCCGCCAGCGCGCCGCCCATCATCTTGTTCATCAGCCCGGCGCCGAGGCCGCCGAGCATGCCGCCCTTCTGTCGTCCGAGCCGCTTCATCATGTCGGCCATCTGCAGGTGCATTTTCAGAAGCTTGTTGAGGTCCTGCACCGACGTGCCGGAGCCGGCAGCGACACGCTGCTTGCGCTTGGCGTTGAGGATTTTCGGGTTCCGGCGCTCCTGGCGCGTCATCGACGAGATCATCGGCCTGCTGGCGCTTGAATACCTTGTCGTCGATGCCGGCGGCCTCGATCTGCTTCTTCATCTTGCCGATGCCGGGCAGCATGCCCATCAGCCCGCCCATGCCGCCGAGCTTCTGCATTTGCGACAATTGATCCGACAGATCGTTGAGGTCGAACTCGCCCTTCTGCATGCGCCGCGCCATCGCCGCGGCCTTCTCGGCGTCGATATTGGCGGCGGCCTTTTCGACCAGGCTGACGATGTCGCCCATGCCGAGAATGCGGTCGGCGATGCGGCCGGGATGGAAATCTTCCAGCGCATCCATCTTTTCGCCGGTGCCGATCAGCTTGATCGGCTTGCCGGTCACCGCCCGCATCGACAAGGCGGCGCCGCCGCGGCCGTCGCCGTCGACGCGGGTCAGCACAATGCCAGTGACGCCGACGCGCTGGTCGAAAGCGCGCGCCAGGTTGACGGCATCCTGGCCGGTCAGGGCGTCGGCGACGAGCAGGATTTCGTGCGGATGGGTCTTGGCCTTGATGTCGGCCATCTCGACCATCAGCGGCTCATCGATATGCGTGCGCCCGGCGGTGTCGAGGATGACGACGTCGAACCCGCCGAGCTTGCCGGCCTGGATGGCGCGGGCCGCGATATCGACGGGACCCTGGCTGGCGATAACCGGCAAGGTTTCGACCTGCGTCTGTTCGCCGAGCTGGCGCAATTGTTCCTGGGCTGCCGGCCGACGCGTGTCGAGCGAAGCCATCAGCACCTTCTTGCGCGACTTTTCCTTCAGTCGCTTGCCGATCTTGGCGGCGGTCGTCGTCTTGCCCGAGCCCTGCAGGCCGACCAGCATGAGGACGACAGGTGCGGCGGCGGCAAGGTTGATCGGCTCGGCTTCGGCCCCGAGCACTGCGATCAGCTCGTCATGAACGATCTTGACGACCATCTGGCCGGGGGTGACCGACTTGACGACCTCGGCGCCGACCGCCTTTTCCCGCACCCGCTCGGTGAAATCGCGCACGACTTCGAGCGAGACATCGGCCTCGATCAGGGCGCGGCGGATTTCGCGCAACGCTGCGCCGACATCCTTTTCCGACAGCGCGCCGCGCCGCGTCAGGCCGTCGAAGATGCTGCCGAGCCGTTCCGAGAGCGATTGAAACAAGACGAAGCGTTCCTTGCCGGTCGAATCCGTGGCCCAAACGCAGTTGCCATCCGGGGGCGCACTGCGCTGCCGGATGTTGGCCGCCGGGATCTCTTTATACCTTTTCGGGTCCCGGCAGGCGGTCGCAATCGTCGTTCGGACGAGATTTGGAAGCGCATAGACGCGGTTCCGCCGGCAAAGTCAAGGATATCGGGCCGCCGCGCCGCCGCGCCTCATTCGAACCAGGGCAGCACGCGCTTGACCAGCACCCCGCGCAAGCTGGCCGGAATCCTCGCGATCAGGCGTTTTGCCGTCGGTCGCAGGAATGCCAACCACAACCGCACCTGCAACTGGCCGCGCAAGTTGAGCGCAAGCACATGATCGGCGACCGGCATGGCGTGATCGGTCCAGGTGAACTTGTAGGGCACACCGGGGATCATGAAATCGGCGAAGGTGATCTTGCGCTCGAAGCAGGTGCGGATGACTTCGCCGAGATGCAGCCGGCCCGGGCTCGATGCCTCATAGGCAGGATCCCAGGTCGCCATGAACGCATAGTAGCGTCCGCCATGGACAAAGCCCCATTGGTCGGCAATCGGCCGGTCGTCATGCGCCAGCGTCATCGCCAGGGTTTCGATACCGGTTGCCGATCCATCGGCGAAACGCAGCAGGAAGGCCGAAAAATCCTCCTCGCGAAACGCCCGCGAAGTCAGGCCGAGACGCTTCAACCAGGCCTCGCGGCCGGCATGGCAGCGTTCGACGACCTCGCGCCGATCGGCGCTTGTCTCCGCGCACCGGTGCGTCAGCCGTCCCGTCCGTTCGAGACGGTTGGCGGCGTTGCGCATGTTCTTGCGCGTCTTGGCGTTGACGGATTTGAGGAAGCTGTCGAAATCCGTCCATCGCCCGAGATCGACGAAGGGCGCCGCGTCGGCGTCGACCGATCTCGCGCCGAGCGCCGCCATGCACTGGGCAAGCCGGCTGTCGGCCCTGACCTGACCGAAATGCAGGTAATCGGCCGGCAATCGGCGCAATCGCGCCGCCAGCGCCGGCACGATCTGGTCGATGCGCGTGCCGGGGGCAAGCAGAATTTCCGAATACATCTGGAACGGTTCACAAAGGCCAGTCGCCACCCTGAGGCCGCGAACCCGGCGGATCGCCATGGGCAACAGGCCGATCAGCCGGCCCTTTCGGCGCAAACAGAGGACCGCCGGGCGGAAATCGCTTTTGCCGAGCCGAGAACGCAATGTGGTTACGGCACCAGTCGAACGACTGGAACAGCGTGGCGCCGCTGGCGCCGCCTTCAAGGGCGCGCCATTCCTCTTCGAGCGCCAGGATGGCTTCGGCATCCGTCTCAGGACGCTGGACTCGACCCGCAAGTCATCGACATGGGATGTCAGCGTGTGCCGCAACGGCACGCGCGGCAGGTATCGCGCCAAATGCCTCGATGCTACGTCATGCCGAAGCCTGCAATTCGTAGGGTTCGATGTCGCGCACGCTGTTTGGCGCCGCCGGATCGACACGGAAATCGATGCTGTACGGCTTCTTTGCCGCCTTGCGCATGCCGGAAAACTTCACCGCCGCGGCAAGACCGGTCTTTGCCAGCGCCGCCGGACCGGCGGCCTGGCGCTGAAGCCGCGACAGCCCCGCTCTTGCGCAGCAGGCCGTTGGCGTAGTTGACGGCGTAGGAGGTGCGGATTTCCTTCGTGTAGTGCTCGGTCGTCAGCGAGACATTGACGCTGTCGCGGTTCTCGACGCGATGCGGGCAGTTCAGCGGCCAATGCAACATCTAGCCTGGCTCCAGGTCATAGACCTGGGCGTGCTCGTCGAACCAATCGCGGATACCCCATGTCGGTCTCGTGCATTTCGCCGAGGATGAGTTTTTCAATAGCTGCCTGCGGCAGGAACGGTTCTTGCGCAGGATAGACCCAGACGCGCTTGCGCCCTCGAATCTGCCACAGCATCTGGCCGGGCACGTCGGCATGGTAAGGCACATAGACGTTGGGTGACGAGATCAGGATCGTGGTCTTGTGCTTGAACGTCTTCAATCCGGGCACGCGAGCCTCAAACTCGCGGTAGATATCCTCCAGCAATCCGCCATAAGCGGGATCGGCGAGCTGCGGCGCCCTGAGATTGATCCAGATGTCGCCGGCGGCGACGGCGCCAAGCAATTCCGCGCCCGTAAGTTTGCCGAACTCGCCCTCGCGCCGGCGCTTCCTGCCATCCGGGCCGGCCGCCCGCGTATTGACGTGATAGGTGCCGGGCACGGCGTTTTCCAGCAGGCGGGCAAGCGCCGCATCGCCGAAGAGCGGCGAGCGGTCGAGATTGTGGTGCAAATGCAGGGCGTGGCACCCGAACAGTTCGCGGTAGTGCGGCTGCCATTCGAACAGGATGTTGCCGACCGATTTATCGAGCATTGGCTTTGATCCGTTTTGGCACAAATTTGCGTCGGGGTAGTCCCCGCAAGGCGAAGATGCAGGGTTCGTGCCGTTCCGGCTCCTGCGCCGTCCGCGCGCCGTGTCCCGCCGCTGTCGCATGCAAAGGTTGGCAGACCGTCAATTTGGCGGCGCAAATGCGCATCATCCTAGCGTCATCCTTGCCATTGGCCGTCACACTCCCCAATTCCGTTTCTGGACAGTTCGAAGAACACGCAATGACCAACCGCTACTATTCCGGTCCCTTGTCGGATCATTTTGACGGCCAGGTGTTCTTCAATCCCGGCGGCAAACCGCCCGGCTCCTTCGGCGATTTGCTGCGCTGGCGTTTCGGCGAAAAACGGACGCCCTGGCCACAGCATTGGCCGAGCCCGTTTCATGGTACTCGGCCGCCGGTTGCGGTTAACGGCGGCGAAATCAGCGTGACCATGATCGGCCATGCGACGCTGCTGATTCAGGTCGATGGCATCAACCTGCTGACCGATCCGGTATTTTCCCTGCGCGCCAGCCCATGGGCCTTCATCGGCCCGAGGCGCGTCAACCCGCCCGGCGTGGCGTTGGCCGACCTGCCACTCATCGATGCCGTGTTATTGACCCACAATCACTACGACCACCTCGACCTTGCCACACTCATCGCGCTGGTCGCTCGCGACAATCCCCTGATCGTCACTCCGCTTGGCAATGACACAATCGTCCGGTCGCGAGCGCCTGCAGCGAGATTCCACGTTGGCGACTGGGGCGATGTAGTGGAATTGGGACACAGAATCCGGGCTCACTTCGAGCCGGCGCATCACTGGTCGGCGCGACAACTGGGCGACCGCCGGATGGCCTTGTGGTGCGCCTTCCTGATCGAAACGCCAGCCGGGCGCATTTACCATATCGGCGACACCGGTTTTCATGACGGCATTCATTTCCGCGCCATTGCCGAAAAGCACGGGCCGATCCGCCTCGCGATCCTGCCGATCGGGGCCTATGAGCCGCGCTGGTTCATGGCGGGCCAGCACATGAACCCGGACGAGGCGGTGCGTGGATTCCGATTGTCTGAAGCCGAACATGCGCTCGGCCACCATTGGGGTACGTTCCACCTGACCGACGAAGCGATCGACGCGCCGCTCGGCGCGCTGGAAGTGGCGCTGGACCGGCACGGCGTCGCGACCGACCGGTACCTGGCGCTGTGGCCGGGCCAGTCGGTTTCCTATTGAAATCGCGGTCAACTAACCTCGCGCACGGCGCGATTGCGCAAAACCGCCCCTGTTACTTGTTCGGCACCTCGGCGCTCAACAGTGCACGAACCAGTGCCGCCTGGCTGCGCGCTCCCGTGCGGTCGAACATCCGCTGCAGGTGCGTGCGCACGGTATTGACGCTGACGCCGAGACTTTCGGCGGCAACCGCAAGGTCGTGACCTTCCGCGATCAGGCGCGCAAGCCGCGCCTGGGCCGGAGAAAGACCGTAGGCTTGCCGCGCCGTCTCGATGCGGCGGGCGACGATGCGGGCATCGTCGAACGTGACGAGCGCCTTGCCGTCGTCGAGGACCACCCAGCAAAAGCACGGATCGCCTTCGTCGTCGTCGCCGAGTTGCACGAGGCGCGACATGCGGGCTGCGACCGCCGGCGCCGGATGATCGTTCAGCTGCCGAAAAGCCCACAGGATCGCCTCGCCGAGGGCCGCCTCGCTGGCGCGCCGGCGCGCTCGCAGCCGGCCGCTGGCGACAATCAAGCCGGCGTGGGCGGAGATCCGCTCCTCGGCCGGCCGGTTCATCCACAACACCTTCCCGGCGATATCGACCTCGATCAGGGGGCAGGTGGCGTGTTCGACCCCACGTTGCATCAGCACAAGGCAGGCGATTTTCCAGCTCCCGTCGACACGATGGAAAATCTTCAGTTCGTGCTGCACTCCGGAAAGCCCGAATTCGTCGCCCGCATCGATGCCGATCTGGTCGTAGCTCACCCAGGCCATGTCCTTGCCGACGACAACGTTGACGTTTTCCCGGCGCAGGCGTTCGCGCGGATAGGTTTTGTCCAGATTGCTCATAATGTTGCGCAGCCGCGCGCCGATAACCTCCCATCCCTCCTCGACATGGGTGCCGAGGGAGGCGAAGGCGACCAGCCGCCGCGTTTGCGGCGAATGCACCCAGTGTATGGCGAGAGCCTCGAAATCGCGGCGCAGATACGCGTTCGTTTCGGCCTCGAGGACCGCCAAAATCGCCGCCTTGTCGCTTTCGGTCGCCATGAGCGCCCCACCAAGGTTGGCGGCGATCATACCACGGTCGCGCTCCCGCGATCGAACCCGGTCGGGGAAGAAGCCCGACCGCCGCGCACTCACAGCAATCCGCTCGAGCTCGCGATGACCGCCAGTCCGACAAAGGCGCCGAACACGGCCGCCGGCGGCAATCGCAGGCGCGGAAACGCGAATTCGCAGCGCTGAAAATATTCCTGCTCCGCCTTCGCGCCAGTGGCGGGCTTGCGGATGGCGGTAAGGTTCGTCGCAACCAGGGTTTGGATATCCATGTCGGTCTCCTTATTTACCGGACTGGCGCAACGCTAATGCAGGCTGCCGCCGGCGCCTGTCATGCGGACGGATGACGGCCGAAAATTTCGTCGACCTAGGGAATCAGCCGATTTGCCGCCCCCCTTTTGCAAATCCGGCCCGCGACGGGCTATAAGCGCCGCAGCGAGACGAACGACATGACCGCTCTACGAGTTCCATTCACCAAGATGAACGGGCTCGGCAACCAAATCATCGTTGCCGACCTGCGCGGGCGCGCCGAAAAGATCACTTCGGCCGCCGCGATCGCGCTTGCCCGGCCGCAGGCAATCCCGTTCGATCAGATCATGGAAGTGCGCGATCCGGCGGGTTCCGGCCGCGACAATGACATCCGCATCCTCAACAGCGACGGCTCGCTGGCGCAATCCTGCGGCAACGGTACGCGCTGTGTCGTCGCCTGGCTGCATGCGATCAACGGACGCAATGACTTCATCTTCGATACCGATGGCGGCCGCATTTCGAGCCACCGCAACAGCGACCGCATGATCTCGGTCGACATGGGTGTTCCGCGCTTCAGCTGGCAGGAAATTCCGCTGGCCGAGGAGTTCGCCGACACCAGCCGCATCGAGTTGCAGGTCGGCCCGATCGACAAACCGGTGCTGCATACGCCTGCCGTCGTCAGCATGGGCAATCCGCACGCCGTGTTTTTCGTTGCCGACAGCCCCTATAACTACGCGCTCGACCGCTTCGGGCCGATGCTCGAAAATCATCCGATCTTTCCCGAGCGCGCCAACATCACGATTGCGCAGGCGACCGCGCCCGATCGCATCGTCATGCGCACCTGGGAGCGCGGCGCCGGCTTGACGCTCGCCTGCGGGTCGGGCGCCTGCGCCACGCTGGTCTCGGCCGTCCGCCGCGGCCTGACCGAACGCAAGGCGACGGTCAATGTGCCCGGTGGCGACCTCGTCATCGAATGGCTCGATAGCGGCCCCAAGGCTGACCATGTGATGATGAGCGGCCCGGCAGAATTCGAATTTTTCGGCGAACTCGATCCTGCCACCGGCGAATTCTCGATCTCGCGGCAGGTGGCGTCATGACCGGCGCGGTCGATAACGGCGTCCGCGTCATGACTTTCGGCTGCCGGCTCAATGCCTTCGAATCCGAGGTCATGCGCAATCGCGCAACCGAGGCGGGCCTCGGGCAACTGCCGGGCGGCGCCATCGTCGTCAACACCTGCGCGGTGACCGGCGAAGCCGTGCGCCAGGCGCGCCAGGCGATCCGCAAGGCGCGGCGCGAAAACCCGAATGCCCGCATCGTCGTTTCCGGCTGCGCCGCCCAGACCGAGGCCACCGCTTTCGGCGCCATGCCCGAGATCGATCTCGTCATCGGCAACGACGACAAGTTGCACGCCCATGCCTATCGCGGCCTGCCGGATTTCGGTGTCAATGCGCCGGACAAGGTCCGTGTCAACGACATCATGACGCTCAAGACCACCGCTGCCCATCTGATCGAGGGGCTGGAGGGGCGCACGCGCGCCTTCCTCCAGGTCCAGAACGGCTGCGACCATCGCTGCACCTTCTGCATCATCCCCTATGGCCGCGGCCCGTCGCGCTCGGTGCCGGCCGACGAGGTCGTCGAACAGGCACAGCGGTTGGCCGACAACGGCCACCTCGAAATCGTGCTGACCGGCGTCGACACCACTTCCTGGGGCGCCGATCTGCCGGGTTCCCCGAAGCTCGGCGATCTCGTCGCAATGGTCCTGCGCCAAGTCCCCGGACTTCCGCGCCTGCGCCTGTCTTCGATCGATTCGGTCGAGATCGATAAGACACTGCTCGAAGTGATCGAGAGCGAACCGCGTTTTCAGCCGCATGTCCACCTGTCGCTGCAGCATGGCGACGACCTGATCCTGAAGCGCATGAAGCGGCGCCATTCGCGCGCTGAAGCGGTTGCGATCTGCGACGACCTGCGCCGGCGCCGTCCGGATCTCGCTTTCGGCGCCGACCTGATCGCTGGTTTCCCGACCGAAACCGAAGAGATGTTCGCACAGTCGCTATCGCTGATCGAGGAGTGCGGTCTGGCGCATGTCCATGTCTTCCCGTTTTCGCCGCGACCCGGCACGCCGGCGGCGCGCATGCCGCAGCTCGACCGCCCCTTGGTGCGCGAACGGGCCGAGCGCCTGCGCCACGCCGCAGCCGGCTCCCTTGCTCGCCATATCGCGGCAATGCATGGCAGCACAGTGTCCGTGCTGATGGAGCGCGACGGTTTCGGCCGCGCCGGGCAATACACCGGCGTCCGCCTCGATCGCCGCGAGGACGATGGCATTGTTGAAGCCCGCGTCATCGGCGGCGACCGCGACGGGCTGATCGCCGCGCCGACGCGCGATGCAGCGGCGCTGCGCGGCGCCGCCTGACCGGAAGCCCGCGATGGCCGAAGCAAAGCCCGGATTCTTCAAGCGCATCTTTTCCTTCGCACTCGGCAAGCGTCCCGCGCCGGCGGAGGAACCGGTCGCGCCAATGCCGGAGGGGACGCCGGCAGGAGAAGTTGCCGAGGCCGCGCATGAAGTTGCCGTCGCCGAGCAGCGACCGGAACCGGCGAAAGTCGTTGGCGAGCCGGACCTGGCGAAACGCGAGCCGGAACCTGAGGCCAGGCAGGTGGCGCAAGCGCCGCAGGTCGAAGTCGCCGACGAATACAGAGGCACTCCGAGCAAAGCCAGCGCCGAAAGGCGCGCCGAAGCGGGAAAAGGTTCCGCCATCGGTGCCGCCGGCAAAGCCGGCGCCTCCGACCAAGGAGCCGGAGAAACCGAAGGCAAAGAAGTCCCCAACCGCAAAATCCGCACCACCTCCGGTCCGCGACAGGGCGCCGCGAAGAAAGTCCGCGAAGATCGAGGTTGCCGAGCCCGAAATCGTGGCGCCGCCGCGGGAGCCGGCAATGGCCGCGCCGGAGCCGACGCCGGTACCCACCGCAGCTGCCGTGCCGCAGAGCCCGCCGCACCCCGCCACCGGCAAGATGCGCATTCTCGAAGCCAGGCCGAAAACTGCTGCCCCGCAACCGGCCGCCGAGACAGCCGGCTGGTTCGCGCGTTTGCGCAAGGGCCTGGCGAAATCATCGCGGGCGCTGAGCGACAACATCGCCGCCGTCGTCGCCAAGCGCCGGCTCGACGACGAAACCTTGCAGGACCTCGAGGACGTTCTGATCCGTGCCGACCTCGGCATCGAAACCGCGATGCGCATCACCGAGGCGCTATCGGCGCAGCGCTACGGCCGCGATGTCAGCGAGAACGAAGTGCGTGCCGTCATGGCCAGCGAAATCGCCAGGGTGCTGGAGCCGGTGGCGATTCCGCTCGAACTCGATCTCGAGCATCGCCCGCATGTCATTCTCGTCGTCGGCGTCAACGGCACCGGCAAGACAACGACGATCGGCAAGCTCGCCGCCAAATTGCGCACTGCCGGACTTTCGACCCTGATGGTCGCCGGCGACACGTTCCGCGCCGCCGCAATCGAGCAGCTGAAGATCTGGGGCGAGCGCACCGGTTCCCCAGTCGCCGCCCGCCAGATCGGCGCCGATGCCTGCCGGGTCTCGCCTACGATGCCTTACGGCAGGCGGTCGCGAAGGCCACGACGTGATGCTGATGGACACCGCCGGGCGCCTGCAGAACAGGACGGAACTGATGGCGGAACTGGAAAAGATCGTCCGCGTGCTGAAGAAGCGCGACCCCTCGGCGCCGCACACGGTCCTGCTGACGCTCGATGCCACCACCGGCCAGAACGCGCTGTCGCAGGTCGAGATTTTCCGGAAGGTCGCCGGCGTCAACGGCCTGGTCATGACCAAGCTTGACGGCACCGCGCGCGGCGGCATTCTCGTCGCCATCGCCGCGCGCTACAAATTGCCGGTGTTTTTCGTCGGCGTCGGCGAACAGGTCGGCGATCTCGAACCGTTCGAGGCCGACGAATTTGCGCGTTCGATTGCCGGGCTCGAACCGGTCGGGGAGAAGGCGGCATGACACTCACGCGATCCGCGATTGCCGGCAAAACCGCAGCGAGAACCCGCTGCTCAAGCTCGTCGCTCGAGCTTGGGCCGCTATTGGTCTTCTTCCTCGCCAACCGCTACGGCGAGGCGCTCGCGGCAATGTCGCCGATGCTGGCCGCGCTCGGCGGCAAGCTTTTTGTCGGCACCGCCTTCTTCATGGTGGCGATGACGATTTCGCTGATCCTGTCGCGCTTGCTGATGGGCCGCATCGCGGTGATGCCGCTGGTCACCTTCTTCTTCGTCGCCGTCTTCGGCGGGCTGACGCTATGGCTGCAGGACGAGACTTTCATCAAGATGAAGCCGACCATCGTCAACTGCCTGTTCGGCGTCATCCTTCTCGGCGGGCTGGCATTCGGCAAATCGCTGCTCGCCTATGTCTTCGATTCGGCCTTCCATCTCGACGCCGAGGGCTGGCGCAAATTGACCTTGCGCTGGGCGTTGTTCTTTTTTGCGCTCGCCGTCGCCAACGAGATCGTCTGGCGCAATTTTTCCAGCGACGCCTGGGTCAACTTCAAGGTCTGGGCGATCATGCCGCTGACCTTCGCCTTCATGCTGACGCAACTGCCGCTGCTGAAGCGCCACATGATCACGCCGCCGCAGGAATAGACCGGCCGAGGCTTCTTCAGCGATTGCGCCGCATAACCGGTCGATCTGCAATAGCACTGCGTTTGCCGCTTCCAGCACGTTCGAGCCGGGGCCGAAAATCTCGGCAACGCCGGCGGTCGCGCAGTTCCGCATAGTCCTGCTCGGGAATAACACCGCCACAAACGACGGTGACGTCGCCGGCGCCACGGGCGCGCAACAGGCGGACAGCTCGGGTACCAGCGTCTGTGCCCGGCCGCCAGCGAGGAGACGCCGACGACATCGGCCTTCATCCGGATCGCCTTTTCGGCGACTTCCTCGGGCGTTTCGAACATGTCGGCGAGATCGACCTTGAACCCCAGATCGGCGAAGGCCGGTTGCAATCACTTTGGCGCCGCGGTCGTGCCCGTCCTGGCCCATCTTGGCGACAAGTATATGCGGCGCATGGCCGAGCTGCTTGCGGATTTCGCCGACCCGCGCTCTGCATCGCGCGGTATTCTGGATCGCGCCGTAGGCCTCGCCAAAGACGCCGGAGATGATCCGCGTGACCGCGTGATAGCGGCCGAAGGCCTGCTCAATTGCGCTCGAAATCTCGCCGACAGCGTGGCGCGCGCCCGTGCGGCCTCAATTGCCGCCGCAAGCAGATTGCCTTTGTTCGAAGCGAGCAACTTTTTCGAGTACTGCCAGCGCCTCGTCGCAGGCGGCCGCGTCGCGGAGGTGCGGACTTGCTTCAATCGCGCGATCTGTGACGCCCGCACCTTGGCGTTGTCGATGCTGCGGATGTCGACCGGCGGCTCGTCGGCCGAGGCGGAAACTTGTTGACGCCGACGATCACTTCCTCGCCTCGGTCGATCCGCGCCTGCTCGCCGTGCCGCCGCCTCCTCGATCTGCAGCTTTCGGCAGGCCCTCGCCGACCGCCTTGGTCATGCCGCCCAGCGCCTCGACCTCGTCGATCAGCTCCCACGCCCTGTCGGCAAGCTCCTTTGTCAGCGTCTCGACATAATAGGAGCCGCCGAGCGGATCGACGACTTGCGTGACGCCGGTCTCGTGCTGCAGGATCAATTGCGTGTTGCGGGCGATGCGCGCCGAGAAATTCGGTCGGCAGCGCGATGGCTTCGTCGAAGGAGTTGGTATGCAGCGACTGCGTGCCGCCGAGCACCGCCGCCATCGCCTCGTAGGCGGTGCGCACGATGTTGTTGTAGGGATCCTGCTCCTGTCAGCGACACGCCCGAGGTCTGGCAGTGCGTGCGCAGCATCTTTGAGCGATCGGATTTCTGCGCCGAAATCGGTCATGATCGCGACCACAGCAGGCGCGCGGCGCGCAGTTTCGCGGCTTCCATGAAGAAGTTCATGCCGATGCCGAAGAAGAAGGATAGCCGGCCGGCGAAGTCGTCGACATCGAGGCCGCGCGACGATCGCCGCGCGCACATATTCCGTGCCGTCGGCGAGCGTGTAGGCGAGTTCCTGCGCCAGCGTCGCGCCGGCCTCCTGCATGTGGTAGCCGGAGATCGAGATCGAGTTGAACTTCGGCATCTCCTTCGCCGTATAGGCGATGATGTCGGCAACGATCCGCATCGAGGCTCCGGCGGGTAGATGTAGGTGTTGCGGACCATGAACTCCTTGAGGATGTCGTTCTGGATGGTCCCGGAGAGGTCGGCCCGCTTCACGCCCTGCTCCTCGCCGGCGACGATGAACATTGCCAGCACCGGGATGACTGCGCCGTTCATGGTCATCGACACCGACATTTCGCCGAGCGGAATGCCGTCGAACAGGATCTTCATGTCTTCGACGCAGTCGATCGCCACGCCGGCCTTGCCGACATCGCCGACGACGCGCGGATGATCGCTATCGTAGCCGCGATGGGTGGCGAGATCGAAGGCGACCGACAGGCCCTTCTGGCCTGCCGGCGAGATTGCGCCGGTAGAAGGCGTTCGATTCCTCGGCCGTCGAGAAGCCGGCATATTGGCGGATCGTCCATGGCCGGCCGGCATACATGGTGGCGCGCGTGCCGCGCATGAACGGCGCAAAGCCGGGCAATTCGGCTGCCGAGATGCCGACTCCGGCAGGTCCTCGTCGGTATAGAGCGGCTTGACCGCGATGCCTTCCGGCGTCTGCCAAGTCAGCGTATCGGGATCGGCACGAATTTCGCTTTTCGGCGAGCTTTTGCCAGTCCGCCGGCTTCGCCTTGCCAATCATCACTCGAACTCCAGGATGGTCTCGTCGACGGCGAGGCTGTCGCCGGGCTTGGCGCTGATCTTTTTCACCGTCGCCTTGCGTTCGGCGCGCAGGACGTTTTCCATCTTCATCGCCTCGACGGTGGCGAGCGCCTGGCCCTCCTCGACCGTATCGCCTTCGCTGACGGCGATCGACACGACCAGGCCCGGCATCGGGCAGATCAGGAATTTCGTACGTGTCCGGCCGAATGCTTCTTCGGCATCAGCCGGGCGAGCTCGGCCTCGCGCGGGCTGCGCACGAAGCAGACGAGATCGGCGCCGCGATGGCGCAGGCGCCAGCCCTGGCCCTTCTCCTCGACCTTGACCGTGAACGGCTTGCGGCCGATGCGCGCGCTCATCAGGGTTTGACCCGGCCGCCAGCCGCCGACGTCGACGATGACTGCCTTGGCGCCCTCGTGTTCGATTTGGAACGCCTCGCCGTCGCGCTTGAGGGTCAGGGCAAATTCATCGCCGTTGAGCGAGACGACGAATTCCGGATCGATCAACCGGCGGTGATGCTCTATGACGCCGGATATCCGGGTGGCGCGAACCTCGCGGATATAGTTGCAGGCAGCCGCAATCGACGCCAGCGCCTGCAGCGTGGTCTTGGTCGGCGCGACGCCGGCAAACCCGTCCGGCAATTCCTCGGCGATGAAGCCGGTGGAAAGCCTGCCGCGGCCAAAGCGCGGATGTGCCATCACCGCCGACAGGAACGGCAGGTTGTGGCCGACGCCCTCGACCTCGAATTCGTCGAGCGCCTCGGCCATTGCCGCGATCGCCGCCGGCCGGTCCTGGCGCCCAGGTGCACAGCTTGGCGATCATCGGATCGTAGTAGATCGAGATCTCGCCGCCTTCGTAGACGCCGGTGTCGTTGCGGATCACCGCGCCGTCTGCGCGCGCGCCTTCGGCCGGCGGGCGGTAGCGCCTCAGGCGGCCGATCGACGGCAGGAAATTGCGGTACGGGATCCTCGGCATAGAGCCGCGACTTTCGATCGCCCAGCCGTCAAGCTTGACGTCCGACTTGGCGTAACGCAAGCTGCTCGCCGCGCGGCGACGCGGATCATCTGCTCGACCAGATCGATGCCGGTGACAAGCTCGGTCACCGGATGCTCGACCTGCAGGCGGGTGTTCATTTCGAGGAAATAGAAATTGCGCGCAGCGTCGACGATGAACTCGACCGTGCCGGCTGAGCAGTAGTCGACGGCCTTGGCCAGCGCCACCGCCTGCTCGCCCATCGCCTTGCGGGTCGCCTCGTCGAGGAACGGCGACGGCGCCTCCTCGATGACCTTCTGGTTGCGCCGCTGGATCGAGCATTCGCGCTCGCCGAGATAGATGACGTTGCCGTGCTTGTCGCCGAGCACCTGGATTTCGATGTGGCGCGGCTTGTCGACGAACTTCTCGATGAAGATGCGGTCGTCGCCGAACGAGGATTTCGCCTCGTTCTTCGACGACTGAAAACCCTCGCGCGCCTCGGCGCTCGTTGCAGGCGATGCGCATGCCCTTGCCGCCGCCGCCGGCCGATGCCTTGATCATCACCGGATAGCCGATCTCGGCGGCGATCTTCACCGCCTCGTCGGCGTCGGCGATCACGCCCAGATGGCCGGGCACGGTCGAGACCCCGGCTTTGGCGGCAAGCTTCTTCGAGGTGATCTTGTCGCCCATCGCCTCGATGGCGCCGACCGGCGGGCCGATGAAGGCGATGCCGGCCTTTTCCAGCGCCTCGGCGAACTCCGCCCTTTCCGACAGGAAGCCGTAGCCCGGATGCACCGCCTCGGCGCCCGACCGCGCACGGCGTCGAGGATCTTGTCGATGACGAGATAGGACTGCGCCGCCGGCGGCGGCCCGATATGCACCGCCTCGTCGGCCATCTTCACATGCAGCGCGTCGCGGTCGGCGTCGGAATAGACCGCGACCGTGGCGATGCCCATCTTGCGCGCGGTCTTGATGACCCGGCAGGCGATCTCGCCGCGATTGGCGATGAGGATTTTCTTGAACATCACGCTTCCGGATCGTCCGTGAACTTGCGGCGATAGGGCAGCAGCATGATCGCGCGTCGCTGTCGCCGCACCGCCGAAGGTCAGGCAGAAGGGAACCGCGATCAGCAACAACGGCAGAATTGGATTTTCCGCACGCGCAATCCGGCTAGCGATGCCGCCGGTGTCGAGCCACAGCAACGCCGCGAAGATCGCGAGGCCGACTGCCCATGCCGATTGCCGCATTCAACGGCCAGGAAGCGCAACATCGACCAATGATCTCCGCGCAGTTGCGGCGCGCTTGGTCCGCGTTGTCCATATCAGCGCTCACAGCGGAATGTTGTCGTGCTTCTTCCACGGGTTCTTCAAATTCTTGTTGCGCAGCGACGCGAACGCCCGCGCGATGCGCTTCGCGTCGAATTCGCGGGGCGATGACCTCGTCGATGAAGCCCATCTCGGCGGCGACGAACGGATTGGCGAAGCGCTTCTCGTAGTCGCGGGTGCGCTTGGCGATCTTCTCCTTGTCGCCGAGTTCGGCGCGGTAGAGGATTTCGACCGCGCCCTTGGCGCCCATCACCGCGATCTCGGCCGTCGGCCAGGCATAGTTGACGTCGCCGCGCAGGTGCTTCGACGCCATGACGTCATAGGCGCCGCCATAGGCCTTGCGGGTGATCACCGTCACCTTCGGCACCGTCGCCTCGCCATAGGCGAACAGCAGCTTCGCGCCGTGCTTGATGACGCCGCCGAATTCCTGCGCCGGTGCCCGGCAGGAAGCCGGGCACGTCGACCAGCGTCAGGATCGGGATGTTGAAGCAGTCGCAGAAGCGCACGAAGCGCGCCGCCTTGCGCGACGAATTGATGTCGAGGCAGCCGGCCAGCACCATCGGCTGGTTGGCGACGACGCCGACGGTCGAGCCCTCGATGCGGATGAAGCCGGTGACGATGTTCCTCGCGAAATCGCCCTGCAGCTCGAAGAAATCGCCTTCGTCGGCGATGCGGACGATCAGCTCCTTCATGTCGTAGGGCTTGTTCGGATTGTCGGGGATCAGCGTGTCGAGCGCCGGCTCCTCGCGATCGACCGAATCGAAGAACGGCCGCTGCGGCGGCTTGTCGCGATTGTTGAGCGGCAGGAAATCGAAAAGCCGGCGCACCTCCGCCAGCGCCTCGACATCGTTGTCGAAGGCGCCGTCGGCGACCGAGGATTTCGTCGTGTGCGTGCGCGCGCCGCCCAGTTCCTCGGCCGTGACGATCTCGTTGGTCACGGTCTTCACCACGTCGGGGCCGGTGACGAACATGTAGGAGGTGTCGCGCACCATGAAGATGAAGTCGGTCATCGCCGGCGAATAGACGGCGCCGCCGGCGCACGGGCCCATGATCACCGATATCTGCGGCACCACGCCCGAGGCGAGCATGTTGCGCTGGAACACGTCGGCATAGCCGCCGAGCGAGGCGACGCCCTCCTGGATGCGCGCGCCGCCGGAATCGTTGAGCCCGATCACCGGCGCGCCGTTCCGCATCGCCATATCCATGATCTTGCAGATCTTCTTCGCATGCGTTTCCGACAGCGAGCCGCCGAAGACGGTGAAATCCTGGCTGAAGACATAGACCATGCGGCCGTTGATCGTGCCCCAGCCGGTGACCACGCCGTCGCCGGCGAGCTTCGTCTCGGCCATGCCGAAATCCGTGGCGCGGTGGGTGACGAACATGTCGCACTCTTCGAACGAGCCCGGATCGAGCAGCAGTTCGACGCGCTCGCGCGCCGTCAGCTTGCCCTTGGCGTGCTGGGCGTCGATGCGCTTTGCCCCGCCGCCCGCCCGCGCCTGCGCCCGCCGTCGCTCCAGTTCCTCGAGAATTTCGTGCATGGCTCTCCCCAGCCCGATGCGTGCTTCAAACCCGCTCGATCGCCATCGCTGTGCCCTCGCCGCCACCTATACAGATCGCCGCGACGCCCCGCTTGAGATCATGCGATTCTAGCGCATTGAGCAAGGTTACCACGATGCGCGCGCCGGAAGCGCCGATCGGATGGCCAAGCGCGCAGGCGCCGCCATGGATGTTGAGCTTTTCGCGCGGAATGGCCAATAGCTTCTCGGCGGCCATCGGCACCACGGCGAAGGCTTCGTTGATCTCGAACAGGTCGATGTCCGAAGGCTTCCAGCCGATCCTTTCCAGCAGCTTCTGAATCGCTGGCACCGGCGCCGTCGTGAACCAGCCCGGCTCCTGGGCGTGGCTGGCATGCCCGAGGATGCGTGCACGCACCGGCCAGCCCAGTTTGTCGGCATTCTGCTGCGTTGTCAGCACCAGCGCCGCGGCACCGTCCGAGATCGAAGAAGAATTAGCTGCTGTCACCGTGCCGTCCTTGCGAAAGGCGGGCTTCAATTGCGGGATTTTCTCCGGTCTTGCCTTGCGCGGCTGCTCGTCGGAATCGATTATCGCGTCGCCGGCCCTGCCCGTAACCTTGACCGGCGCGATCTCCCGAGCGAACCGGCCTTCCTTCTGCGCGGCAAGCGCATTGTCGAGCGAGCGCAGTGCGTATTCGTCCTGCGCCTGCCGCGTGAACTGGAATTTCTCGGCGCAATCCTCGGCGAAGGTGCCCATCAATCTTCCCTTGTCGTAAGCATCTTCGAGGCCGTCGAGGAACATGTGGTCCTTGGCCTCGGCGTGGCCGAGCCGTGCGCCGCCACGCATTTTCGCCAGCAGGTACGGCGCGTTGGTCATCAACTCCATGCCGCCGGCGACGATCGCCGCGCCGTTGCCCGAACTGAGCTGATCGAAGGCGATCATCGCCGCCTTCATGCCCGAGCCGCACATCTTGTTGAGTGTCGTTGCCGGCACCGACCTGTCGAGGCCCCCCGCGAACGCCGCCTGGCGCGCCGGCGCCTGGCCCTGGCCGGCGCCGAGCACATTGCCCATCAACACTTCGTCGATGGCGTCGGCAGCAATGCCGCCATCCCGCAGCGCCGCCGCAATCGCCGCGCCGCCGAGTTCGGAGGCAGTGAGACCGGCGAATTCGCCCTGGAACCCGGCCATCGCCGTTCGTGCCGCACCCGCAATGACGATCGTTTCACTCATGTCGAATGCCTCACTTGTGCTCGAACTTCGCCGGCCGCTTTTCCATGAAGGCGCGCATGCCCTCGCTTTGGTCTTCGGTTGCAAACAACGAATAGAAGATGCGCCGCTCGAAGCGCACCCCCTCGGCAAGCGACGTCTCGAACGCGCGGTTCGCCGCCTCCTTGGCGACCATTACCGACGGCCGCGAATAGGATGCGATGGTTTGGGCCGCAGCCATCGCTTCGGCCATCAGTTTGTCGTGCGCCACCACGCGCGCGACCAGCCCGCAGCGTTCGGCTTCGGCCGCGTCCATCATCCGCCCGGTCAGGATCAGGTCCATCGCCTTGGCCTTGCCGACGGCGCGCACCAGCCGTTGCGTCCCGCCCCAACCCGGAATGACACCGAGCTTGATCTCCGGCTGGCCGAACTTCGCCTTTTCCGAAGCTATGACGATGTCGCACATCATCGCGATCTCGCAGCCGCCGCCGAGCGCGAAGCCGTTGACCGCGGCAATCATCGGGATGCGCGCGGCGGCAAACCTGTCGAGCACCGAAATCGCGTCCGAAAGGTACATGTCGAGATAGCTCTTGTCGGCCATCTCCCTGATGTCGGCGCCGGCGATGAACGCCTTGTCACCCGCGCCGGTGAGGACGACGCAGCCGATGTCGGCATCGGCATCGAACTTCGCTGCCGCGTCTGCCAGGCCTTCGCGCACCGCCGCGTTGACGGCGTTGAGCGCCTCCGGCCGGTTGACGGTGATGATCCCGACCCGGCCGCGTTTCTCGGTCAATACGACGTCGCTCATTCGCCTAATGCTCCAGTTGCGAAAGATGGCGGATCACGCCGGAAAAGTCCTCGCCGGCAAAGCCGAGATCGCAAAATTTCTTATAGAGCTCGGTCGCCCGCCGTCCCATCGGCGTCGCCGCGCCGGTTTCGCCTGCCGCCTGCTGTGAAAGTGACAAGGTCCTTGAGCATCAGTGCTGCGGCAAATCCGGGCTTGTAGTCGTTGTCGGCCGGCGATTTCGGCCCGACGCCCGGCACCGGGCAATAGGTGTTGACCGACCAGCACGAACCCGACGAGGTCGAGACCACATCGAACAGCGCCTGCTTCGACAACCCGAGCTTGTCGGCGAGCGCGAATGCCTCGCAGGCGCCGATCATCGAAATGCCGAGCAGCATGTTGTTGCAGATTTTCGCCGCCTGGCCGTCGCCGCCGTCGCCGCAATGGACAAGGCGCTTGCCCATCAGTTCGAGCACGGGCTTGGCCTTATCGAAGGCCTCCTTCGATCCGCCGACCATGAAGGTCAGCGTCGCCGCCGTCGCCCCGCCGACGCCGCCGGAGACCGGCGCATCGAGGCAGGCCAGGCCGGCTTTCGCAGCCATTTCATGCGCCTTGCGGGCACTGGCGACATCGATGGTCGAGGAGTCGATGATCAGCGAGCCTTTTGCCGCCGCCGGCACGATCTCGGCGAAGACCGAAAGCACGATTGGCCCGCTCGGCAGCATGGTGATGACGAAGTCGCGGCCTTTGGCGGCTTCCGCGGCCGAACTCGTGACGGCAATGCCGGCAGCATTCGCCTTTTCGACGGCCGCCGGCACCGTGTCGAAGCCGGTCACCTTGTGGCCGGCCTTGACCAGGTTGGTCGCCATCGGCAGCCCCATATTGCCGAGGCCGATGAAACCGATATTCGCCATCCCTGCCCTCCCTTAACTCTTTGCGCTCAAGCCACCATTTCCTCGACCGGCGCCAGCATCGCCTCGATCTGCTTCCGCGTCACGTCCTCGAGCCGGCCGATGCGCCAGTTCGGCTTGCGGTCCTTGTCGATGATCTGGGCGCGAATGCCTTCGAGGAACTCGCCGTCGCTCATCGAGCGCCAGGTGAACCGATATTCGTTGGCAAGCGCCTCGCGCACCGCTTTCGCCTTGCGGTTCTGGCGCACCAGTTCGAAGGCGCAGGCGACCGACAATGGGCAGCCGCGACGGATGGCAGCAACCGCCTCGCGCGCAAGTTCAGATGTCTGCCGCTTCACAGGCTTTGAGGCAATCGAGCGCGCGCTCGCCGGCAAACAGCCTTTCGATCTCGCTTCGCCGTGCCGGCCAGCGCCGAGCGGCCGGAATCGGAAGCAAAAGTTTCGATTGTCGGAGACATCGCCGGTCGCGCATAGCGCTACGACCAGTTCCGGCCAGCGCTCGCGCACGACGAACCGGTCGGCGAAGCCGCAATAGATTGCGTCGGCGGCATCCATGCGCGCGCCGGTCATCGCCAGGTATTCGCCGAGATGGCCCGGAGCATGCGCCAGCAGATACGAGCCGCCGACATCGGGGATGAGGCCGATGGCGCATTCCGGCATCGCCACCCGCGTCGTCTCGCAGACGATGCGGTGCGAGCCGTGGCAGCCGATGCCGACGCCGCCGCCCATGACAAAACCCTGCATCAGCGCGACATAGGGTTTGCGGTATTCGGCGATCATGGCGTTGAGGCGGTATTCGTCGCTCCAGAACTTGCGGCCATAGGAATAGTCGCCCGCCTTGCCGGCGCGATAGAGCCCCTCGAGATCGCCGCCGGCGCAGAACGCCTTGTCGCCTTCGGCATCGACCACGATCAGCGCAATTTTGGCGTCGTCGCGCCATTCGCCGAGCGCGCGCTCGATCGCAAGCGCCATCTCGTAGGTCATCGCGTTGAGCGCTTGCGGCCGGGTCAAGGTGATCCGCCCAGCTTTGCCCTCTTTGCGAATGGAGATGTCGTCGGGAAGTGCCATCACGCTTCAGCCAACAGGTGGCGCGCGATGATCACGCGCATGATCTCGTTGGTGCCTTCGAGGATCTGGTGGACGCGCAGGTCGCGGACGATCTTCTCGATGCCGAAATCGGCGAGATAGCCATAGCCGCCATGCAGTTGCAGCGCCTCGTTGGCGACATCGAAGGCGGCGTCGGTGACGAAGCGCTTGGCCATGGCGCAATGCTTCGTCGCATCGGGGGCCTTGTTGTCGAGCTTCCACGCGGCCTGGCGCAGGAAAATGCGCGCCGCCTGCAATTCCGTCTCCATGTCGGCGAGCTTGAACTGCAGCGCCTGGAACTCGGCAATGGCTTTGCCGAAGGCCTGGCGCTCGCTTGACGTAGGCGAGCGCCTTTTCGAGCGCCGCCTGCGCCGCCGCCGAGCGCGCCGGCGGCGATGTTGAGCCGGCCGCCATCGAGCCCGGCCATGGCGTATTTGAAGCCCTTGCCCTCCTCGCCGATCAGCCGGTCGGCCGGCACCTTGCAATCGTCGAACTGCACGGTCGAGGTCGGCTGCGCCTTCCAGCCCATCTTGCGCTCATTGGCGCCGAACGACAGGCCCGGCGTGCCGTTGTCGACGAGGAAGGCCGAGATGCCCGACGGCCCCTCGCCGCCGGTCCGCGCCATCACCAGATAGACGTCGGAGCGGCCGCCGCCGGAGATGAACGCCTTGGCGCCGTTGAGTTTCCACTGGTTGCCGTCGCGCTCGGCCCGCGTCCGCAGCGCCGCCGCGTCCGAGCCGGAGCCCGGTTCGGTCAGGCAATAGGAGGCGATCTGCTCCATCGAGCACAGTTTCGGCAGAAACGTTCGGCGCTGCTCCTCGCTGCCGAACGAATCGATCATCCAGGCGACCATGTTGTGGATCGACAGGAACGAACCGATCGACGGGCAGCCGTGCGCCAGCGCCTCGAAGACCAGCGCCGCCTCGAGCCGGCCGAGGCCGGAACCGCCGACATCCTCGCGCACATAGATGCCGGCAAAGCCCGAGGCTGCGGGTCGAACGCACCACGTCTTCGGGAAAGTGCCCGGTCGGCGTCCCACTCGACCGCCTTCGGCGCGAGATTGTCCTCGGCAAAGGCCCGGGCGAGATCGTAGATCGCGCGCTGCTCTCCGCTCAGCGAGAAATCCATGCTTCCTCCTGAAGCGTTTCGCCCGTTGCTGCTCAGTTCATCGTCGGGATGACGAAATCCGCCCCGTCCTTGATGCCGGACGGCCAGCGCGAGGTCACCGTCTTGGTCTTGGTGTAGAAGCGGAACGCGTCAGCGCCGTGCTGGTTGAGGTCGCCGAAATTGGAGGCCTTCCAGCCGCCGAAGGTGTAATAGGCGATCGGCACTGGGATCGGCACGTTGACGCCGACCATGCCGACATTGACCCGGGCGGCGAAATCGCGCGCGGCATCGCCGTCGCGGGTGAAGATCGCAACGCCGTTGCCGTATTCGTGCTCGCTCGGCAGGCGCAGCGCCTCCTCGTAATTCTTGGCGCGCACCACCGACAGCACCGGGCCGAAGATTTCCTCGCGGTAGATCGACATCTGCGGCGTCACCTCGTCGAACAGGCAGCCGCCCATGTAGAAGCCCTTCTCGTAGCCCTGCATGGAGAATTCGCGGCCGTCGACCAGCAATTTGGCGCCTTCGCGCACGCCGAGATCGACATAGCCCTTGACCCGTTCCAGATGCGCCTTGGTGACCAGCGGGCCGAAATCGGCGCGAGAATCGGTCGACGGCCCGACCTTCAGGCTCTCGACCCGCGGCATCAGTTTTTCGACCAGCCTGTCGGCGGCTTCCTTGCCGACCGGCACGGCGACCGAGATCGCCATGCAGCGCTCGCCGGCCGAGCCGTAGCCGGCGCCGATCAGCGCATCGACGGCCTGGTCCATGTCGGCGTCGGGCATGACGATCATGTGGTTCTTGGCGCCGCCGAAGCACTGCACGCGCTTGGAATTGGCGCAGCCCTTGGTGAAGATGTACTGCGCGATCGGGGTCGAGCCGACGAAGCCGATCGCCTTGACGTGAGGATTGTCAAGGATGGCATCGACCGCGATCTTGTCGCCATTGACGACGTTGAGGATGCCGGCGGGCAGGCCGGCTTCGAGGAACAGTTCGGCAATCCGCATCGGCACGCCGGGATCGCGCTCCGACGGCTTGAGGATGAAGGCGTTGCCGCAGGCGATCGCCGGCGCGATCTTCCATAGCGGGATCATCGCCGGGAAATTGAACGGCGTGATGCCGGCGACGACACCGAGCGGCTGGCGCATCGAATAGATGTCGATGCCCGGGCCGGCGCCCTCGGTATATTCGCCCTTTATCAGGTGCGGCGCGCCGATGCAGAATTCGACGACTTCCAGGCCGCGCTGGATATCGCCCTTGGCATCGGCAATCGTCTTGCCGTGTTCCCTGGCCAATAGCTCGGCCATTGCGTCGTAGTCGCGCTGCGCCAGTTCGAGGAACTTCATCAGCACGCGGGCGCGGCGCTGCGGATTGGTCGCCGCCCACGCCGGCTGCGCTTCGCGCGCATTGGCGACCGCGGCATCAACTTCATCCTTGGAGGCCAGCGCCACCCGGCCCTGCAAATCGCCGGTCATCGGCAGCCAGATATCGGCGAAACGGTCGCTGGTTCCTTCCACCGCCTTGCCGCCGACGAAATGTCCGTAGGTGTTCATGATGGTGCTCATGATCCGCTCCTCCGCGCCGGCAAACGCCGGTTCCTCGCGATTTCATTTGCCTATAGCTTGGCAAATTTCGCTAGACAACGAACGAAATACCAGAACCATTGTGCAGAATTGCACAATGTGTCAGATCTCGCGCGCTGCCCATCCAAAGCGCAGGAAAGCAAGGCGGTTTGATGAACTGGGACGATTTCCGCTACTTGCTGGCGGCGGCGCGGGCCGGCAAATTGTCGAGCGCCGGCCGCCAACTCGGCGTCGACCACGCCACGGTCGGGCGCCGCATCAAGGCGCTCGAAACCCGCCTCGGCGTCAACCTTCTCGACCGCTCGCCGCAGGGCTGCAGCCTTACCGATGCCGGCCAGCGGCTCATCGATTTCGCCGAAGCGATGGAGACTTCGGCGATTGCCGCTACCGCCGATATCGGCGGCAAGGCCGGCCAGATCGAGGGCATCGTGCGAGTCGGCGCGCCGGAGGGCGTCGCCGCCTTCATTCTTGCCGAGGCCGCAACCGAACTGTGCCGCAACCACCCCAATCTCGAATTGCAGATCGTTGCCCTGCCGCGCGTCTTTTCGCTGACCAAGCGCGAGGCCGATATCGCCATTGCCGTTTCGCCGCCCGAATCTGGCCGGCTGAAGGTGCGCCGCATCGCCGACTACAAGCTGCACCTGTACGCGACCCGCGCCTATCTCGCCCGCCACCCCGGCATCGTCACCGTCGACGATCTGAAGAAGGTACGCGGCATCGCCTATGTGCCCGAATATATCTACGACAAGGAACTCGACTACATCCCGCTGGTCGGCCCCGACATCCGCCCGCACCTGACCTCGACCAGCGTGCACGTGCAATTGTCGGCGACATTGGCCGACGGCGGACTGTGCATTCTCCACGACTTCATGGCGGCGCAGTATCCCCAGCTCATCCGCGTCCTACCGGACAAAGTCTCGTTCACCCGCGCCTTCTGGCTGATCGTCCACGAAGACCAGGCGCGGCTGGAGCGCATTCGCGTCGTGAGCGAGGCGATCGTCGGTCATATGCGGAGGAGGCTGGCAGTGCGAGACGAGGCTGTGACGGTACAATAGAGTCGGATCTTCCAAATCGTTCGGAGCTATTCGGCCGGCGCATCCACCCGCTTCCGCGCCCACGCCCGTCCGCCTGCATTCGCTTCCGCGCCGTCGGCCGGTTGCAGATAAAGCGGCAGTTCCGGCACTTCGCCTTTTTCAAGCCGCGCCAGCGTCGGCGCGTGCGTCACCGCGACGCTGGAAAAACCGACACGCAGCGCCAGCGGAATCTGGTCGAGGATGACGTGACCGGTGGCGCGGATCTCGCCCTTGAAGTCGTGGCGGTCGCGCAGGCGTCGCGCCATCGAGAAGCCGCGGCCGTCGCTGAATACCGCAAAGCGGATGAAGATCGCGTCGATCTCGGCAAGCCGCGACCGGACACCGCCGACCTCGTCGCCGGCTTCAAGCAGCAACACGTTGGCGCCACCCGAGCCGATCTTGCCCGTCGCTTCCTCCGGAGTGAAGAACACCGCGCCGGAGGCCGCTGCAAAGCGGTCCTCGACAAATCCCTGGCGGGTCCAGATTCGGGCTTTGGTTTCCTCGGTCATTGGTTTCAATGCCGGGACGTCAGATGCCGGCGCCGTCCTGGAAGGTGTCGTGGATGCCGCACTCGGTCTTGGCCGAATCGCGCCAGCGCCCGGCACGCTCGTCCTCGCCCGCACCGACCGGCGTCGTGCACGGCTGGCAGCCGATTGAGCGGTAGCCTTGCGCCACCAGCGGATGCTGCGGCAGGTCGAAGGCGGCGCGGTAGACTTCCAGATCGCCCTGCGTCCAGAACGCCAGCGGGTTGATCTTCAGGCGCGGCCCGTCGGCTTCGAACAGCTCCAGCGTCGAGCGCTCGGCGCCCTGGTAGCGCTTGCGTCCCGAAATCCAGATGTCGTATTCGCCGATCGCATCGGCGAATGGCGCAACCTTGCGTACGTCGCAGCATGCTCCCTTGTCGCGGATCCACAGTGCCCCTGCCGGATCGATTTTCTTCAAGGCGGTGGGTTCAGGCCCGACGACGCGAACATCGGTCAGGCCGAGTTTTTCGACCAGCCGGTCGCGGTATTCGAGCGTCGCGCCGAACAACTTGCCGGTATCGACGAACAGCACCGGCAAGTCGCGGTCGATGCCCGCTGCCAGATGCAACAGCACCGCGGACCCGGCGCCGAAGCTCGAGACCAGGCCAATGCGCCGGTCGCGATGCCGCTCGAGCACGGCGGCAAGCATCGCCCGCGTGCCCGAACCGGAAAATTTCCGGTTGAGCGCAGCGATATCGAAGCCGGGCGCGAGCGCGAGGTCAGCCATAGAGCGCTTCCTTGAACGGCGCCGCGCCGAGGCGGCGATAGGCGGCCAGGAACGTCTCGTCCCTTGATTGGCGCAGGCCGAGATAAGTGTCGACGATCTTGCCGACGGCGCCGACGATTTCTGGCTCGGAAAATCCCGGGCCGACAATCTCGCCGACCGAGGTGTTCTCGTCAGCCGAGCCGCCGAGCGTGATCTGGTAGTATTCCTCGCCCTTGCGGTCGACGCCGAGAATGCCGATCTGGCCGACATGATGGTGGCCGCAGGCGTTGATGCAGCCGGAGATCTTGATCTTCAGTTCGCCGATTTCGCGCTGGCGCCCGGCATCGGCGAAGAATTTCGAGATATTCTGCGCCACCGGAATCGCCCGCGCATTGGCGAGCGCGCAATAGTCGAGCCCCGGGCAGGCGATGATGTCGGTGACCAGCCCCGCATTGGCTTCGGCGAGGCCGGCTTCGGCCAATTGCCGGTAGACCAGGTGCAATTGATCCTGGCGCACATGCGGCAGGATGACGTTCTGCTCATGGCTGATGCGCAATTCATCGTGAGAATAGCGCGCGCCAACATCGGCAATGACGTCGATCTGGCGGGCGGTTGCGTCTCCCGGCGGCGCACCGATGGCCTTGAGGGATACCGTGACGATCGCATGACCCGGCGCCTTGTGGGCGGCGACATTTGTTGCAACCCAGGCGTCGAAGGCGGCATTGGCGGAGCGCTCGCGCGCCAGCACGTCGCCGGCCTCAGGCACCACGGCATAGGCAGGCGGAGCGAAATGGCTGCGGATCGCGGCAATGTCCTCGGCCGGTAATCGCAGCGCACTGTCGCGGATGCGCTCGAATTCGGCCTCGACGTCGCGGCGGATTTCCTCGATGCCTGTTTCGTGCACAAGAATCTTGATGCGCGCCTTGTACTTGTTGTCGCGCCGGCCGTGCAGGTTGTAGGTGCGCAGGATCGCCTCGGTATAGGCGATCAGGTCTTCTTCCGGCAGGAAGTCGCGGATCGGCTTGGCGATCATCGGGGTGCGCCCCTGGCCGCCGCCGACATGAACGGCAAAGCCTTTCTCGCCGTTTTCGTTGCGCTTCAGTTCCAGGCCGATGTCATGAACGCGGATCGCGGCGCGGTCGTGCGCCGCACCGGTGATCGCGATCTTGAACTTGCGCGGCAGGAAGATGAATTCCGGATGCACCGTCGACCATTGCCGCAAGATTTCGGCGTAAACTCGCGGATCGTCGATCTCGTCGGCGGAGACGCCGGCGAAATGGTCAGTGGTGACATTGCGGATGCAATTGCCCGAAGTCTGGATGGCGTGCATGTCGACGCCGGCCAATTCCGCCAAAATATCGGGAATGTCGATCAGCTTCGGCCAGTTGAACTGGATGTTCTGGCGCGTGGTGAAATGCCCGTAGCCGCGATCATAGACACGCGCCACATGCGCAAGCTTGCGCATCTGCGCCGAATTGAGCGTGCCATAGGGGATGGCGACGCGCAGCATATAGGCGTGGAGTTGCAGGTAGACGCCGTTCATCAGCCTGAGCGGCTTGAACTCGTCCTCGCTCAGTTCGCCGGAAAGCCGGCGCGCCACCTGATCGCGAAACTGGGTGACGCGGGCGGCAACGAATTCCTTGTCGAAGGCATCGTAGCGGTACATCGTGGTTCACCACGCATCGCCGAAGCGCCATTCACTCAGGCGGCTGACAACGCAGCCTGGGCGCTCAACGAGCCAAGGGCGCCAAGCGCCAATTCGCCGAATGCGATTGTCGGCCCGAAGGCGCGGATGCGCTCGCGCAGGCGCAACGGCCGCGGCGTCCTGGTTTCGCCGAGTTCGACATCGATGGCGCTGACATCGACGATCTCGCGATTTGCCACCGCCCGCGCCGCTACCGCCAGGCCTGCTTCGATGGCATCCGCGGCGGCCAGCACCGAAGCGCCGTCAATGCCGGTTTTCCAGCTGCCCGACGCCAGATAGACGACGACACCGTCGCTCAGGCGGTTTGCTGTGATAACCTTCATGATCGGCTCCTGCGGAAATCGCGCCCTGCCTGAGAAACTGTTTCTAAAAATAGGTGCAAGGGGCCGGTTCCGGTGGGCATCGTTTGGCAAATTTGCCGATGGCGGAGAAAAATCGTTCTGAAAAAGCCGTGCGATAGCGAAAGCCGTGCGCCACCCGGGCACAACCGCACTCGACAAATGGCCGAACGTCTCAGGATGGCCGGCTGACCGCAAACCTCGCCGCGGCGACGAGCCAGGCGGCGCGATTGCCGAACGGCGCCAGCTCGGCAATCGCGTCCTCCGCGCACCGATCGGCCATCGCCCGGGCAGTTTCGATGCCGAACAGGGCGACCAGCGTCGCCTTACCGCGGCTGCCGTCCTTGCCCGTCTTCTTGCCGATTTGAGCCGTCGCTGGCGGTCGCGTCGAGCAGGTCGTCGGCGATCTGAAAGGCGCGACCGATGGCCGCCCCGTAACGCGCCAGGGCGGCGATTTCGGCGGCTGTCGCGCCGCCGATGAGGGCGCCGCCGCGGCAGGCGGCCTCGATCAGCGCGCCAGTTTTCATCGCCTGCATCCGTTCGATCGAAGCCGGCATCGACATCGCCGCCTTCGGCTGGCGAGATCGAGCATCTGCCCGCCGGCCATGCCGCCAACCCTGCCGCTCGTGCCAACAAGGCAACGAAATCGGCGCGCACCGTCCGGCGAATCGTGGACGACCGGTCCGCGACGCGACATCGAAGGCCAACGTCAACAGACTGTCGCCGGCAAGAATTGCCGTCGCTTCGTCGAAGGCACGGTGGACGGTCGGCCGCCCGCGGCGCAGATCGTCGTCGTCCATCGCCGGCAAGTCGTCGTGGACCAGCGAATAGCAGTGGATGCATTCGAGCGCGGCCGCGGCATGGAGCGGGCCGTCGCCGTGCGTCCCGAGCATCGCTGCCGTTTCGACCAGCAAGAACGGCCGCCAGCGCTTGCCGCCACCGAGCACGGCGTGGCGCATCGCCGCCACCAGCCGTTGCGGACGCATGATTTCTCCCAGCTCCGGCGCTTCGGCGAGCAGGCCGTCGAGCAGTTCGGTGACCGCCTGCGCGCGGTCGTTGAGCCTCCGTCTGAAGGCGTCGCCGCCATGCTTCACCGCTTGTGCCATCGCGGTTCGATGTCATCGCGGCGTTTCGCCGTCAAGGCGCGCATTTCGCTTGCGGACGCCGATATGGTAGGGCGCCCCTGCAGCCCGCCACAATTCGAAACGGACCAAGTTGCCAAATTCCGAGTGGCCAAAATCCGACGGGCCAAAATCCGACGGAACGGAAATCCCGCAGCGAGCGGCCGGATCGCTGGTCGCGCCATTGATACGGAGCGAGCACGCTCGGATATTCTGGCGCCGCCTCGCCGTCGCCGCCATCGTCATCTGTTCGGTTCCCGCTGTGCTGATGCTTGCCTACTTGCCTCCCGCCGTCCATCCGGTATCGACCCTGATGCTGGCGCGCTATCTTTCCGGCGAGCCCGTCGACCGCCGCTGGATGGCGTTGCGCGACATCGCACCGGTGCTCGCCCATTCGGTGATGATGTCGGAGGACGGCCGCTTCTGCTCACATTTCGGAATTGACCTGACCGAAATGAAAAATGTCGCCGCCGATGCCATCGCCGGGCGGCCGACGCGCGGGGCGAGCACGCTCACGATGCAGACGGCGCGCAACCTGTTCCTGACCAACGGCCGCGTGCTGGTGCGCAAGATTGTCGAAATCCCGCTGGCGATCCACCTCGACCTGTTGCTGCCGAAGCGGCGAATCCTCGAAATCTACCTGAATATCGCCGAATGGGGCGACGGCATCTTCGGGGCCGAAGCCGCCGCGCGCCACTACTTCAACATATCGGCTGCCGACCTGAACCCGCAGCAGGCGGCCCTGCTCGCCGCAGCGCTACCCAATCCGCTGGCGCGCAATCCGGCCCGGCCGAGCCAGGAAATGCACCGGCTGGCACGCGTTATCGAAAGGCGCGCCGCCAGATCGGGAGGCTATGTCGGCTGCATCGACCGGCCCTGGTGGTGGCCGTTTTGAAGATGGGCTCAACGCAAGCCGGCTTACGGCTCCAGCTCGGTATCCCAGTAGAGAAAGTCCATCCAGCTCTGGTGCAGATAGTTGGGCGGGAACTTGCGCCCGTTGCGGTGCAAGTCCTCGACCGTCGGCATATAGGGCCGATGCGTCGGCCACATGCCGACATCGCGCGGCAGCTTGTTGCCCTTCTTCAAATTACAGGCGGCGCATGCCGTGCAGACGTTTTCCCAGGTGGTGTGGCCGCCGCGCGAGCGCGGCACGACGTGATCGAAGGTCAGTTCCTCGTCGTCGCCGCAATACTGGCACTCGAAACGGTCGCGCAGGAAGACGTTGAATCGGGTGAACGCCGGGTGGCGGTTCGGCCGGACGAAATTCTTCAGCGACACCACGGACGGCAGCCGCATGGCGAAAGACGGACTATGCACCGCCAGGTCGTACTCGGCGACGATATTGACGCGATCGAGGAATACCGCCTTGATTGCGTCCTGCCAGCCCCACAGCGACAGCGGATAGTAGCTCAGCGGCCGAAAATCGGCGTTGAGCACCAGTGCCGGATGCGCTTCTGGTGACGTGGCTATCCCCAAGGACTATCTCCGCATGGTTTTTTGCGCCGTTTCGCCGGCGCAACGATCTCGCTCGACAATGTAATGTAACTGTGACGCCCTTGTGAAGCCGGATTCGTTGTCGCAGGCGCCCCGTTTCAGACCGGCGAAGCCTGCCTGCCGTTGCGCTGCATCCGGTAGTAGGTCCAGAACAGCCGCGCCGCTACGCCGCGCCACGGCAGCCAGCGCTCGGCAATCCGGCGCAATTGCTTCTCGTCCGGACGCTTGCGCATCGCCAGGCCGAGGCGGACGGCTTCCTGCAGCGCCAGATCGCCTGCCGGAAAGATGTCGGGATGGCCCGCGCAAAACAGCAAGTAGATTTCCGCCGTCCAAGGGCCGATACCCTTGATCGCGGTCAGTTCGGCCATTGCCGTCTCAACCGGCTTGCGCGCGACGTGGGCGAGATCGAGACTTCCGGAACAGATCGCCTCCGCGACATAGCGCATCGTGCGCTGCTTCGGTCGCGACAGGCCGGCCCGGCGCAGCAGATCGTCGTCGCAGGCACGCAGGCTCTCGGCGGTCAGCGGATCGAGCAGCGCCAGAAGCCGCGCCTCGATGGCATCGGCGCTGGCGACCGAAACCTGCTGGGAAATGATTATGCCGACCAGCCCGGCTAGATCCGGCTTGGCGCGGCGCAGCGGCACCTGCCCGGCAATCTGCGCGATCGCATGCAGGCGCTCGTCGCTGGCGAGCAGATGCGCCATGCCGGCCTCGATATCGGCCCGTGCCCGGATCTGCCGCAACCGATGACCGTTTGCCAATTTTTGCGCTACCAGTTTCGCCATGGCCCTGCCGGTGTTCCGATTCGCGCCCAGCCCCAATGGCCTGCTGCACCTGGGGCACGCCTATTCTGCCCTGCTCAATCGCAAGCTGGCAACTGACACGGGCGGTAGTTTGCTGCTGCGCATCGAGGACATCGATACCGAACGCTGCTCGCCCGAACTCGAAGCGCGCATGCTCGAAGACCTCGCCTGGATCGGCTTTCGTTTCGACGGCACACCGCGCCGCCAGTCGGAACATCTCGCGCGCTATCGCGCCGCCCTTGAGCGCCTCGAGGATATGGGGCTCGTCTACCCTTCAACGATGAGCCGCGGCGAGATCAAGGCGCTGGCGCGCCGCATCGAGGCGACCGGAACGCCCGTGCAGATCGATCCGGAAGGCGTCCCGATCTATCCCGGACGCGAACGCGAATTGTCACCGACGGCGCGCCGCGAATTGAAATCGGGTTCGGCCGACTATGCCTTGCGACTGGACGTAGCGGCGGCCCTGCGCCACATCGGCGGGCCGCTTTCCTGGCGCGAAGCTGCCGACGAAAGCCAAAGCGCCACCCGCGACGTTGCCGCCGATCCCGCCGCCTGGGGCGATGTCGTGCTCGGACGCAAATCGCTCGCCACCAGCTATCATCTCGCCTGCGTCCTCGACGACGCCGACCAGGGCGTCAGCCATGTCGTGCGTGGCCTCGATCTATACGCCGCTACTTCCGTCCACCGGCTGTTGCAGGAATTGCTCGGATTGCCGGCGCCATCCTATTTGCACCACCGCCTGATCCTCGACGAAGACGGTGCCAAATTGTCGAAAAGCAGGAAGAGCACGGCGCTGGCGCATCTGCGCGCCGCCGGCGCAACGGTCGATGAAATTCGCCGACGGATCGGCATCGATTGAGACGCCAATCTGGCCGGCGCTAGCCGCCCTGCATTGCCAACTGCTGAAGAATTTCCGCGGCATCGGCCGCGATCCGGCGCACCAGTTCGCCAGCCGGGAGGTCGGTGCCGATCGCCCCGGCTTGGCCCGACCACAACGGACTGAAATCGCCCGACCCGCGCTTTTCTGCCGTGGCCCGCAATGGCATGATGCGATTGGCGGCAAGCGGAAACGCCGGGGCGTTCGCGCTGATCGGCCCCTGCTCGTCGATGATGCGATTGCGGATGCCGCGCGCCGGCCGGCCCGTGAACACATTGGTCAGCACCCGGTCTTCCGCCGGCGCCTCGCGCAGCGCCTGCCGATGCAGGTTCGAAATCTTTGCTTCCGGCGTCTGCAGAAATGCGGTGCCGATCTGCGCGGCATCGGCGCCGAGACACAGGGCGGCGGCCACGCCCCTGCCGTCGGCAATTGCGCCAGCGGCGATGACCGGAACCTTGATCGCATCAACCACCTGCGGCACCAGCGCCATTGTTCCGATCTGCGCGGCCGGATCGGTGGCAAGAAACATGCCGCGATGGCCGCCAGCCTCCGCGCCCTGCGCGATGACGAAATCGACGCCATGCTGCTGGAGCCATTTGGCTTCGCCGACCGTCGTTGCCGAACTCAGGATCACGGCGCCGGTCTTTTTGACGCGCGCCAGCAGTTCCGGCCGCGGCAGGCCGAAATGGAAACTGACGACCGGCGGCGACAGCTCCTCGACCAGTGCGCACTGTTGCTCGCCGAAAGGCAGCCGCGCCGGGACGGACGGGACATCTTCACTCAATCCCATTTCGCGGTAATACGGCGACAGCGCGGCTTTCCAGCCCTCGTCGGTGGCAGCGTCGAATTCCGGGTCGGCATGGCAGAAGAAATTGAGCGCGAAGGCGCGGTTGGTGGCCGAGCGGATCCGCCGCGTCTCCTGGCGGATCGTATCGGGCGCAAGCATCGCGCACGGAAGCGAGCCGAGGCCGCCGGCGCCAGAGACCGCAATCGCCAGCGCAGCATCCTGCGCACCCGCCATCGGCGCCTGGACGATCGGATATTCGAGTTCGAGACGCTCCGCGAGCCTGCCTTTGCGCCTTCCAGCCATCGTTTCCTCCGTTCTGGTGCGGCGAGGCGATATCAAGTCTTACGCCGCCTTGCCGCCAGCGTGCGCAGACGCAACGCGTTCAAGCGGATAAACCCGGTGGCGTCGCGCTGGTCGTAGGCGCCGCGATCGTCCTCGAAGGTGACGAGGTCGTTGCGATAGAGCGACCTGTCCGAGCGGCGGCCCGTTACGATCACGTTGCCCTTATAGAGCTTCAAGCGCACGTCGCCCTCGACGTCTTCCTGGCTCTTGTCGATCATTGCCTGCAGCATTTCGCGTTCAGGCGAGAACCAGAAGCCGTTGTAGATCAGTTCGGCGTAGCGCGGCATCAGCTCGTCCTTCAGGTGCGCCGCGCCGCGGTCGAGCGTGATCGATTCGATGGCGCGATGCGCGCAGAGCAGAATCGTGCCGCCCGGGGTCTCGTAGACGCCGCGGTTCTTCATGCCGACGAAGCGGTTCTCGACCATGTCGAGCCGACCGATGCCGTTGTCGCGGCCGAGATCGTTCAGCGCCGCCAGCAGCGAGGCCGGCGACAGGGCACTGCCGTTCAGCGCCACCGGGTCGCCGTTACGGAACGTCAGTACGATCTCGGTGACCCTGTCGGGCGCGTCCATCGGCGAGATGGTGCGCTGGTGCACGTATTCCGGCGGCTCGGCCCAGGGGTCTTCCAGGACCTTGCCCTCCGAGGAGGAGTGCAGCAGGTTGGCATCGACCGAGAACGGCGCCTCGCCGCGCTTGTCCTTGGCGATCGGGATCTGGTGCTTTTCGGCGAAGTCGATGAGATCGGTACGCGACTTGAATTTCCAGTCACGCCACGGCGCAATGACTTTGATGTCGGGATTGAGTGCATAGGCCGAAAGCTCGAAGCGCACCTGATCGTTGCCCTTGCCGGTCGCACCATGGGCGACCGCGTCGGCGCCGGTCTCGCGTGCGATCTCGACGAGGTGCTTGGAGATCAGCGGCCGGGCGATCGAGGTCCCCAGCAGGTATTGGCCCTCGTAAAGCGCGTTGGCGCGGAACATCGGGAAGACGAAGTCACGAACGAATTCCTCACGCACATCCTCGACATGGATCTCCTTTGCGCCCAGCATCTCGGCCTTGCGCCGTGCCGGCTCGAGATCGCTGTCGCCCTGGCCGAGGTCGGCGGTAAAGGTCACCACCTCGGCGCCATATTCGGTTTGCAGCCACTTCAGGATGATCGAGGTGTCGAGACCGCCTGAATAAGCGAGCACGACCTTGCGGATGCCGGATTGCTTTGTCATGGAAAACTTCGATTGCGCTGGTGGACCGAGAATGCCGGCCCGCGGCCGGTCGCGGCCTTGTAGTCAAAGAACGGCCGGCTGCAAAGGGAGGGCGCGCGCTGGCTAGTGTCGCCGCCGCTTGGCGAACAATTGCCGCCAGATGTCGTAGCCGAGCAGCGCGGCAACGACCAGCACGACAAGGCCCAGATCGAGGCGCGGCACACGATACAGCAGGATCGCAAAGAAACCGGCGAACATCGAAGCGGCAAGTAACGCGCAAATGCGATCAATCACAGATCGATCTCCCGGTTGTCAGCCCGTGCTTCGATGTCATGTCATCGTCCATAGATCAGCAACGGCAGCCGATAGACGAGATCGGGAAATACATAAACCAGCGCCATGGTCAGGAACACCATGAATACGTAAGGCAGGGAACCGGAAAAGATATGCGTGAGCTGGACCGACGGTGGCGCGATTCCCTTGAGATAGTAGGCCGACATCGCCATAGGTGGCGTCAGGAACGAGGTTTGCAGGTTGAGCGCAATCAGGATGCCGAAGAACAGCGGGTCGACCTGAAAATGCGCCAGCAGCGGCAGGAAAATCGGCACGAAAATGATGATGATCTCCGACCATTCCAGCGGCCAGCCGAGCAGGAAGATGATGATCTGCGCCATGATCAGGAATTGCAGCGGGCTCAGGTTGAGCCCGGTGACGAATTCCTTCACCACGCCCTCGCCGCCGAGATAGGAAAACACCGACGAGAAAGTCCACGAACCGACGAACAGGAAGCAGACCATCGCGGTGGTGCGTACCGTCAGGTAGACCGATTCCTGCAGTCGCCGCCAGGTCAGGCCGCGATAGGCGAGCGCCAGGGTGAGACCGCCGAGCGCGCCGATGGCTGCCGCCTCCGACGGCGTCGCCAGGCCGAACAGGATTGCACCGAGCACGCACAGGATCAGCAGCGCCAGTGGCAGCAGCGAAGTCAGTACCATCCAGAGAATGTGCAGCAGCGGGATCGCCACCTCCGGCTCCCTCGGCTTCGGCGCCAGATGCGGCTGCAACGACGCCCGCGCGATGATATAGACGAGATAGCAGCCGGCGAGCAGGAAGCCCGGCAGCAGCGCGCCGGCATAAAGCCGCACGATCGAAACGCCGGACGCGGCCGCGTAGACGATCAGCATGATCGAGGGCGGAATGAGGATGCCGAGCGTGCCGCCGGCGCAGATGACGCCGCTGGCGAATTTGGTGTCGTAGTTCTGTCGCAGCATCGCTGGCAGCGCCAGCAGACCCATCAGCGTGACCACCGCCCCGACGATGCCGGTGGCGGTGGCAAAGAGCGCGCAAGTGATCAGCGCCGCAACCGCCATCGATCCGGGTAAGCGTCGCGACACGATCGACAGCGTGTCGAACAAGCGGTTGACGATGTTGGCGCGCTCAACGATGTAGCCCATGAACAGGAACAACGGCACCGCCGTCAGCACGTCGTTCGAAATCACCGAATAAGTCTGGTTGACGAACAGGTCGAAGATGCGGTTGTCGAAGATGTGGTGCATCCGCGCCGCGTCGTAATAGGCGTAGTAGCCGAAGCCGATGCCCATCGCCATCAGCGTGAAGGCGATCGGAAATCCGAGCATGATGATGACGATGAACAGCGCCAGCATCAGCAGCGCGATTTGCGGATCGGTCATGAGATGGCCTTTTCGCCGCTGCCGTTGCCGTCATTGCCATTGTCGACGTCGAGCGCGTGCAGCCCTTCGCGCAAGAGGCGGGCCTCGAGTTCCTCGACGTCTTCCTCCGGCCGCGGCCACTCGTTGGTACGGATGGCGATCCAGCACCGGAATACCTGGGCGATGCCTTGGATCAGCAGCAGGATGCCGGCCACGACGATCACCGTCTTGAACTGGTAGATCGGGATATTTGCCGGGCTCATCGACACTGACTTCGTGATAGCGCCACGACCGGCTGATGAACCGCCATCCGGCAAAGATCAACGCCAGGATGCCGGGAAAGAAGAACAGGAAATACAGGACGATTTCGACCTTGGCCTGGGTCGCCGGCCGCCACAGCCGGTAGAGAAAGTCGCCGCGCACATGGCCGTCACGCGACAGCGTATAGGCGCCGGCCATCATGAACATGGTGCCATACATCATGTAGCTGACGTCGAACGCCCACGGCGTCGGCGCGCGCATGACGTAGCGCACGAACACCTCGTAGCTGACGCCGAAGGTCATCACCAGGACGCACCAGGCGAAAACCTTGCCAAACCACGCCGACAATTTGTCGGCGAACCGGATGTAGGTGAGCACAAGCGCACCGTCGCCAGACACCGGCGGCGACCGGAGCGGCACCGCGGCTTGCCGCTCCGCCTGACGAGTTGCTCGGCTCGGTCGGCCTCACAGCTTGCCGGGGAAATAATGCTGATAGGCGAGCTTGTAGTCCGGAGAGTTATTGATCGTCGTAGTAGACGACACGCTCGACCCAGGCCTTCTGGCTGTCGATCACCTTCTTGAAATACGGGTCCTGCGAGCAGCGTCGGCAGGATCTTGTCCCAGGCTTCGAGCTGCGCCGCCAGGATCGAATTCGGCGGTGCGGTGCACGTTGACGCCTTTATCGTTTTTCAGCGTTTGCAGGTCGGTCGAATACTGCTGCATGGCGAGCGAGAAGTTCGCCAGATGCGCCGATTCGACGCCGTATTTCAGGATCGCCTGCAGGTCGGGCGCGAGGCTTTCGAACTTGTCCTTGTTGAAGATGTATTCGAAGCTTTCGCTGGCCTGATGGTAGGACGCCAGATAGTAGTGCTTGGCGACGTCGGCCGAGCCGAAACGCATGTCGGAGGTCGGGTTGTTGAACTCGAAGGCGTCGATGACGCCGCGCTCCATCGCCGGCACGATTTCGCCGCCCGGCAACTGTGCGACACAGACGCCCATCGCCTGGAACAGGTCGGCGGCAAGACCGACGGTGCGGTACTTCAGGCCCTTGACGTCGTCGGCCGAGTTGATTTCCTTCTTGAACCAGCCGAACGGCTGGGCCGGCATGCCGAACGACAGGAAGCCGACGACATTGAGGCCGAGGATATCCTGGGTCAGTTCGCGGTAGAGTTCATAGCCGCCGCCGTGATAGAGCCAGGCGATCATCTGGTTGGCGTCGGCGCCGAACACCGGGCCGGTGCCGAACAGCGACGCTGCCTTGTTCTTGCCGTACCAGTAGACCGGCACGGTATGGGCGCAGTCGATGACGCCGTCATGGCAGGCGTCCTGGACCTGGAAGGCGCCGACGACGGCGCCCGCCGGCAGCAGATCGATTTTCAACCGGCCGCCGGACATTGCCTCGACCCGCTCGACATATTGCTTGGCCATGTCCTGGAAAATGTCGGAGGCTGGCCACGAGTGCTGCATCTTCAGGGTGATCGCCGCCTGGCCGACAACGGCAGGCGCGGAAACTGCGACGGTTGCGGCAGCTCCCGCCGCAACGGTGCCGGTCTTCAGGAATTTCCTACGGGAAATCGATTTCTTTTTCATATGGTCTCCTCCCATGGCGGAATTTTTTGATCCCCCGCCTTGTCAACGCCCGTCGATCTTATGGGATCGCACGGTCCCGGCAAGCCGTCTTTCGCCTAACAGCCCGTAACCGCGAAGTTTTTCGCTTGTCGGCCACGGAACAAACGGTGAATTCGGAGCAATTGACCATGGAATTTCGTGCCGACGGCGGCGATTTTCGCCCAGTTTGCCATCGCAACCTTCATCATCGCACTGACGCCAGGACCGGACATGACTCTGTTCGTCGGCCGCGCCTTGGCCGAAGGCCGGGCTGCGGGTCTTGCATGCATGGGCGGCGCGATGTGCGGCATCGTCGTCCATACGACGCTGGTGGCGCTCGGCTTGTCGGCGCTGATCGTTGCTTCGCCGAACGCATTTCTGGCGCTCAAGGTGGTCGGCGCCGGCTATCTCGTGTGGCTCGCCTTCCAGGCGATCTTCAACGGTTCGGCGTTTTCTCCCAACACCACACGGGGCAAGCCGCGCAGCCTGTTTCAGAACTGGGCGACGGGCGTTGGCATCAACCTGCTCAATCCCAAGATCATCCTGTTCTTCATGACCTTCCTGCCGCAATTCGTTTCCGTCAGCGACCCGCATGCGCCGGGCAAATTGTTCTTCCTCGGCCTGTCGTTTATTCCGCTGTCGCTGCCGATCACGGTGCCGATGGTATTGGCCGCCGATGGCTTTGCGCGCCTGCTGAAATCAAGCAAACGAGTAACCCGCATCATCGATTGGCTGTTTGCCGGCGTGTTTTCGGCCTTCGCGGCGAAAATCCTGCTGACGCAGCGGCCCTAGGCCACGCGGTCGGTACGCCAGCCGATATAATTTTTTCATTAGCATTGACTAATTGATTAGTGCATACTAATTATTAGTGATGCATGACGTCCCGGACATGAACGCCGTGATGCGCGCCTTGGCTGATCCAACCCGGCGAGCTCTGTTCGAGCGGGTGGTCGGCGCCGACGAGATAACGGTAGTCGATTTGACGCGCGGCAGCGGCGTGACCCAGGGCGCTATCTCGCAGCATCTCAAGGCATTGAAGCAGGCCGGCTTGGTCGCCGAGCGTCCTTCGGGCCGCAAAGTGTTTTATCGCGCCGAGCCGCAGGGTCTTGCTCCGCTTTTCGACTGGATGAGCCACTACGGTGTCTTCTGGCGCGAGCGGTTCGCCAATCTTCGCAACCTCCTGAAAGAGATCGATCGATGAATGACATCGCATTGAAGGCCGAGACGCGCGAAATCGTCGTTGAAGAGGTCCTGCCGCACACGCCGGAGACGATCTGGAAGACGCTGACAACTGGCGAACTAATAGGTCGCTGGATGATGGCGCCGACGAGCTTCGAGCCGGTGAAAGGCACACGCTTCACGTTTCAGACCAAACCGGCCGGAGCCTGGGACGGTACCATCCATTGCCAGGTGCTCGAGGTGATGCCCAACGAACGCCTCGCCTATGCCTGGAAGGGCGGACACGAGAGCAATGCCGGGTACGGCTCTCGCTTGGACACGGTCGTTACATGGACACTGACGCGGATCGGAAACGGGACACGTCTTCGACTGGTCCATTCGGGGTTCGTTATCCCCGCAAACGAGACCGCCTTCACGAGCATGGGCGAAGGCTGGAAGAAGGTCGTCAAAAACATCGGCGGCGCCGCCGGCAAGAAGAACTGACACGTCCCCGTTCCAACAGCATTGTAAGGCAGGAAACATGAGCAAGCCCTATACGGGCGGCTGCGCCTGCGGCGCGATCCGCTATGAAATCTCGGCCGAACCGGTGGTGATGGTCGACTGCCAGTGCCGCCAATGCCAGCAGCAATCCGGCGCCGGCCACGGATCGTACCTGACTTTCTCCGGTGGGGCCCGAAAGATCGAGGGAGAACCGAAGACCTGGGAAGTGGTTGGCGACGGCGGAACGGTCAAGAGCTGTGCCTTCTGCGCGACCTGCGGGTCACCGATCTTCATTGCGTTTCCCGCCATGCCCGACATCCTGGCCGTGCGTGCCGGCAGCCTCGATGATCCGGGCCGGTACAAGCCGCAATTCGTTACGTGGCACGCCGCCGCAAACGCTTGGGATCATCTCGATCCGGCTCTGCCGAAATTCGAGAAAATGCCGCCGACGTGACGAACGAACCTGCATGGCGTCGTGCGCCCGACAACTGGAGGCTACTGTTTGCGCCGCCGATCGAGCCAGCGCCCTGCCGAACGTCCAGCGATGAGCCAATAGGCAAGGCCAGCCACAAATCCCGCCGAAAGCAATACCGCCAGCGCCCCGCGCGAGGGATCGAATTCGCCACCGTAGTGGCGCCAACCGGCGTAAAGCGCGACCAACCCGCCAAGCACCAGATTGGCGATCAATCCGCGCCAGTGCAGGATTTCGGACGTTGCGACCGCAACCAGCGCCGGGCCGAGCACGCCGGCGAATACGAACGGACCGCTGAACAAGGCAAGCACCGTAATCAGCACGGTATTGGCTTGTTCGCCGGCAGCGTCGGCAAATGCCGGGCCGGCGAATTCGCGCACATATCCGATCGACAGGAACAGCGCCGCGGCGAACGCGCCGAACGCAATCGCGAACAGTATCTGCACCAGGCGGACAATGAAATGGCCGAGCAAGGCCAACCGCTATTCCCCTTGCCGCTATTCCCCATGCCCGGCGATCATCATCGCCTCGAGCGCCAGCCTGTCGGTCTTGCGCAACCGCTCCGATTGCGACTTCAACTGCCCGCAGGCGGCGAGGATATCGCGACCGCGCGGCGTGCGGATCGGCGAGGCATAGCCGGCGGCGTTGACGAGGTCGGCGAAACGCTCGATCGTTTCCCAGTCCGAACATTCGTAGCCCGATCCCGGCCACGGATTGAACGGGATCAGGTTAATCTTGGCCGGGATGCCCTTGAGCAGACGCACAAGCTGGCGCGCCTCGGCCAGTGAATCGTTGATGCCTTTCAGCATGACATATTCGAAGGTGATGCGCCGGGCATTCGACAGGCCGGGATAGCCGCGGCAGGCGGCGAGCAATTCGGCCAGCGGATATTTCTTGTTGATCGGCACCAGCTGGTCGCGCAATTCGTCGGTGATCGCATGCAGCGAAATTGCCAGCATGCAGCCGATCTCGGCACCGGCGCGCGGGATCAGCGGCACGACCCCGGAGGTCGACAGCGTGATGCGGCGCTTCGACAGGGCAAGGCCATCGCCGTCGGCGGCGATCAGCAGCGCGTCCTTGACCGCCTCGAAATTGTAGAGAGGTTCGCCCATCCCCATCATGACGATATTGGAGACCTTGCGCCCCTCGGCCGGCACGAACGCGCCTGTTGGCACATCGGCGCCGGGAAAGTCGCCGAGACGGTCGCGCGCCACCAGGATCTGGCCGAGGATTTCCTCCGCCGTCAGGTTGCGCACCAGCTTCTGCGTGCCGGTATGGCAGAACGAGCAGGTGAGCGTGCAGCCGACTTGGCTCGATACGCACAGCGTGCCGCGGCCTTCCTCGGGGATATAGACGGTTTCGGCTTCGACCGGCCGGCCCGCCCCGCGCGGCGGAAAACGCAATAGCCATTTGCGGGTGCCGTCGCCAGAGACCTGTTCGGTCGATGATTTGCGGCCGCGCCAGATTGAATTGTGCCGCCCACGTCCGGCGCTGCTCGGCGGCAATATTGCGCATCGCGGCAAAATCGCTGGCGCCGCGCACATAGAGCCAATGCCAAAGCTGCGAAGCGCGCATGCGCGCCTGGCGTTCAGCTACGCCATGTTCGACAAGAAGCCCGGGCAGACGCCCGCGCGTTACGCCGATCAACGACGGGCGCGTTTCTGCCAGCGGTTGGGCAACGACCGGCTGTTTCGGCTCGACAAGGTTCAACTCGATGCAGGGCCATCTTACCGGCCATCTATCATGCCAGGCCGGCGAAATCACCAACGATCAATGTCGGCGATCAATGTCGGCGATCGATGGCGGCAACGATGCGTCGCCGCGAGCCGCCTATTTGCAGTTCTGGATGTCCTTCAGCGAGGCCGAGACGCCGGAGAGCGAATAGACGTAGCTGGTCTTGGTGCCGCGCCGCGATTCGGCCGACAATTGCATCGAATGGCCCTTCTGCATGGCATCGACCACCGTCGGCTCCTCGGCCGGATTCTCCATCCAGGCATTGGAACCCTTGGTGAACATGGAGAACTGCTTGCCGTCGATGTCGAGGGTGACTTTCGAATCGTCTTTGAACGCGTAGCCGACCATGAATTGCGGCTCGAGCGTGCCGTCCTGGCCGGGATGGTTGGTGAGCGTGAAGAACACGTCGCCATGGTCGCGATCGGCCGGCTGCCTTGTCCGTCGGAATTGACAAAATGTAGCACATCGTTCCGTCGGAGCCTTTGTAGTTGTAGGAGCCCCAGGCCTTGTTCTGGCTGATGCGATTCGGCGCCTGCGCATAGGCCGGCGTCGCAGCGATTGTCGCCGCCGCCAGGATCGCCATTCGCGCAATTTGTTGCTTCATCTTTGCCAATCCCCTTGTTCGCTCGCGCCCGATCGGGCTGCAAGACGGCGGGCTGCGGGATGGCGACCGCCGGCCCAAGCCGCTTGTGCCGGCCAGCACCGCCCTCCATCGGGTTTGGAGCCGGTCGAACCGGCCCGGCAGCCTCAGCATGACGGATGCCTGCTTACCAAAACGTGAACAATTTGAACAATCGCGGCGCCAACCGCACCCGACGCCGATTATGCGCAAAAATCGGCAGCAATTTGGCAATGCCTGGTGCCTTGGAGTTCCAGGCCCGCATTTCAGGCATCGAGTTTCTTCAGCGCCGCTCTCGCCGCCTCGCGATGCGCCGGTGTCATCTGCCCGCCTACCGCGGCAATCGCCATCGCCAGCACGCCGACATCATCGCTGAAGCCGAACCCGACGAGGAAATCCGGAATGAGATCGGCGGGCAGGACGAAATAGGCAAGCGCCGCCAAGAGGATGGCGCGGGTGCGAGCCGGCGTGCGTGGGTCGAGCGCGCAATAATAGGCGGCAACCGGCTCCTCAAGCAGCGGAATTTGCGCCGCCGCCTTGCGCAGCGTCGCCCAGAATTTCGAGCGTACGCGCTGTTCGCGCCGCTCCTGCGACGACGCGTCGCCGTCTTCCTTGAGAATCTCGCCTTCCAGCACTTTTTCCATGCGGCCCTCCGCCGGCCACATAGATCGAAATGGCCCCAAATCCGAAATGGGAAGGCTTGTCATGCAATGCAAGATGCAATCGGCCGTCGCCGCTATCGTCAGGATGCGTCGGAAGCGTTGGCCGCCCGATCGATAAATTTCGCCAGCGCAATATCCTTTTCGGTGACGCCGCCGGCCGAATGGGTCGTCAGCGTCACCTCGACGCGGTTATAGACATTGCTCCACTCGGGATGGTGGTCAGCTTTTTCGGCGCGCAGCGCCACCCGGCTCATGAAGCCGAAGGCGGCGTTGAAATCCTTGAATTTGAAATTGCGCTGGATCGCATCGCGGCCATCAACTTCCTGCCATTGCGGCACTTGCGCCAATGCCGCTGCCCGCATTTCGCCTTGCAGCTTGTGCAGCTTTTCGCTCACCGCCTCTCATGGCATCGCCTGCGGCCTGGCGTGATCCTCCGCGACGCTGACGCCGGCGCGCGCCTGCAGCGGATAGGAAGTTTCCAGCACATATGGACCGCCGCCGACCGAATCGCGCGACGACAGCAGCACGAAGCGTGCGGCAACGAACGGCACGGAAGCGTAGTGGCCGCGCAGCGACAGGTAATTGGCTACGTCATGGTCGCGGGCGCCACGCAATCGCGCCAACGTGACATGCGGCACGAAGCGCCGGGGGTCGGCCTTCAGGCCTAGGCGCTGCATGCGCCGCTCAATGTCGCCCTGCAATTCGCCGAGGCCGGGATCCGGCTTCAACGCCGGCAAAGATCGAATGTGGCTTGCCGCCGCCGAAGGCATCGAGGCCGAGGAGCCGCAATCGCACTTGCGGCCGGCGCACCTGCTCCATTGCCTCGTCGATGGCATGGGCAGTGCGCAAGTCGACATCGCCGATGAAGCGCAGCGTGATGTGGTAATTTTCGCGGTCGATCCAGCGCGCGCCGGGCAGGCCGCCGCGCAACATCGACTAGGTCGATTCCGATTTCGCTCGGGATTTCGATGGCGGTAAAAAGGCGGGGCATCGAGGCACCTCCATCGAATCAACGCCGACAACGAATCACGACAATTAGCCGTCGGCAAGCCTGCAGTTTTACTCGCCGATCCGTCGAGCAACGCCTCGACCTGCGGCAGAATGCCGGCAACGATCACGTCGACGCCCCTGGCGGTCGGATGCATGCCGTCGGGCTGGTTGAGTTCCGGTCTCGCGGCGACGCCGTCGAGAAAAAACGGATACAGCGCCACCGAATATTTCTTCGCCAGTTCCGGATATATCGCCCCAAACGCCTCGCCATAGGCGTGACCGAGATTGGGTGGCGCCAGCATGCCGGCGATCAGCACGGCAATGCCGCGCTGCTTCAGCCGGGCAATGATCGTGTCGAGATTACCGCGAGTTGCGGCCGGATCGAGACCGCGCAAGGCATCGTTGGCTCCGAGTTCGACGATGGCCGCGGTCGCCTCCGCCGGCACCGCCCAATCGAGCCGCTCCAGCCCGCCGGCGCTGGTATCGCCCGATACTCCCGCATTGACGACACGCACATTCTGGCCGCGCGCGGCGAGCGTAGCTGCCAGTTTTTCCGGAAAGGCCTCGCCCGGAGCAAGGCCGTAGCCGGCGACGAGGCTGTCGCCGATCACCACCAGCACCGGCTCGCCGGCATGTGCCACTTGAGTAATCAGCGCGCTCGCCACAACGAGCACGGCGAAAACCGGCCACCATCGCGCCCGCCGCATTACCAATCGTTCATGCCACGTCGCCGGCCAAATCACTGGATTCGCCACCTTGTGCTGCCATATACCGATGCCGAAACGCCTTGTGCGATTTGCATGTGGTTTTTCTGAGGTAGGTCGCCGGGGACGCCGCGGCAATGGCGAAACCGTCGGCGGGATGTGAGCAACAGCGGGAGTTCGCGTGGAGCCGCCGATCGTCGAATTGCCCATCATCGAATTGCAGGGCGTCGATCTTGCCCTCGGTCAGGGCGCCTCGCGCGTCCAGGTGCTGAGCGGCGTCGACTTTGCTGTCGCGCGCGGCGAATCGGTCGCCATCCTCGGGCCATCCGGGTCGGGCAAATCGACGCTGCTGATGGTCATCGCCGGCCTCGAAGCGCCCGACCACGGCCGCATCCGCGTCGCCGGCCAGCAGATCGACGGCCTTGGCGAGGATGCGCTCGCCCGCTTTCGCGGCCGCAATGTCGGCATCGTCTTCCAGTCCTTCCACCTGATCGCCAACATGACGGCACTCGAAAACGTCGCCGTACCGCTTGAACTGGCGGGCGCGACCGACGATGCCTTCGACAAGGCTCGCGATGAGCTCGTCGCCGTCGGCCTCGGCAATCGCCTGCATCACTATCCCGGCCAATTGTCCGGTGGCGAACAGCAGCGCGTCGCCATTGCCCGGGCGCTTGCGCCGGGACCGGCGATCCTCGTCGCCGACGAACCGACCGGAAATCTCGACGGCGAGACCGGGGCCCAGATTGCCGACCTGATCTTCGCCACCCGGCGCCAGCGCGCCACGACGCTGCTGCTGGTCACCCACGACGCAAGCCTCGCCAATCGCTGCTCGCGCGTCGTGCGCATGCGTTCCGGCACCATCGAAGCGCCGGTCGCAGCCGCGGCGCAATGAACATTCACGCCGCACACCTTCGCCGCAGCGGCGACGAAAGCCTGGCGCTGGCCGTACGATTTGCCTTGCGCGAATTGCGCGGCGGCCTGACCGGCTTCTACGTATTCCTTGCCTGCATCGCCATCGGCGTCGGCGCCATAGCCGGCGTGCGCTCGCTGGCCGGTGCGATTGCCGGCGGCATCGCCGCCGAAGGCCGATCGATCCTCGGTGGCGACGCAGCTATCGTCCTGATCCAACAACAAATGCCGGCGCCGCAGATTGAATTCCTGAAATCCCACGGTGAGGCGACCGAGATCACGACCATGCGCGCGATGGCGCGCCGTAGCGACGGCGCCGGGCAGGTGCTGGTCGAGGTCAAGGCGGTCGAACCAAAATATCCGCTCTTCGGCGAACTGAGTGGGCCGGGCGGTGCCATCGACATGGCGACGGCTGGCAACGACGAAATCTGGGTCGACCCGATGCTGCTCGACCGCTTGGAGCAGAAGGTTGGCGATAACGTGCGGATCGGCGAGGCGAGCTATCGCATTGCTGGCACGATAACAAACGAACCCGACCGGTTGGCGGACGGCATGATATTCGGCCCGAGGGTATTGCTTACGCATGCCGCACTGGCGCGCGCCGGCCTGTTGCAGCCCGGCTCGCTTTTCACTACGATGTGGGCCGTTCGCCTGCGCGACAGCGGCGACGCAGCGCTGAAAGCATTCGCCGACGCCGCTCGCGCCGAGTTTTCCGCCGAGGGCTGGCGGGTGCGCACTCGCGAACGCGCTGCGCCGGCCCTGTCGCGCAGCATCGAGCGGTTCTCGCAGTTTCTGACGCTGGTCGGACTGGCCGCGCTGATCGTCGGCGGCGTCGGCGTTGCCAACGCAGTTCGCGCCTTTATCGAAGGCAAGCGGCCAGTGATTGCGACGTTGAAGTCGCTCGGCGCCTCAGCCGATTTCATCTTCCGCGTCTACCTGGCGCAGATCCTGATCCTGGCGCTTGCCGGCATCGCCATCGGCCTTGGTCTCGGCGCGATTCTGCCGGTAATTGCCGCCTCGGCCTTGCGCGGGCTCCTGCCTGTCGATACGGGCCTGCTGCTGCAACCGGCGGCACTGGCGACAGGCGCCACGTTCGGCCTGCTTACCACTTTCGCGTTCGCCGCATGGCCGCTGGCGGCGACCCGGGCGACACCGGCCTCGACGCTGTTTCGCGCCAGTTCGCTTTCGACTTCCGCCTGGCCGGGGCCGGCGAATTTTTTTGGCGATTGGCATTTCGCTCGCCGCCATGGCGGCGCTGGCGATACTGGGCGCCGACAACCGATTCATCGCGGCAGTGTTTCTGGCCGCCATCGCCGTGAGCTTTCGTCGCTTTGCGCCTGACCGCGACCGCCGTTCAGCGCCTCGCCGCTCTAGTCCCCAAATCGCGTCGCACCGCATTGCGCCTGGCGGTCGCCAATCTGCACCGGCCCGGTTCGCTCGCCCCGGCAACGATGCTGTCGCTCGGTCTCGGCGTCAGCCTGATCGTGGCGCTGTCGATGATCGATGTCAGCCTGCGCCGCCAGATCGCCGACAATCTGCCGCGCCAGGCGCCGGATTTCTTCTTCCTCGATATCCCGAAATCGCAATATGAGGATTTCCGCGCCGCGCTCGAGCAAATCGCCCCCGGCGGCACCATTGTCGGCGTGCCGATGCTGCGTGGCCGCATCGCCGAACTGAAGGGGATCAAGGCCGAGGATTATCCGGCCGACGGCGGCGGCGCCTGGGTGCTGCGCGGCGACCGCGGCGTCACCTATTCGGCCGAACTGCCGGCCAACGCGACACTGGCCGCCGGGCAGTGGTGGCCGGCGGATTATTCCGGCGAACCGCTGGTGTCGTTCTCGGCCGAGGAGGCCGGCGAATTGCATCTGGCGATCGGCGACCGGCTTACCGTCAACGTGCTTGGCCGGCCGATCACCGCCCGGATCTCCAATCTGCGCAATGTCGAATGGGAATCGCTCGGCATCAATTTCGTCATGGTGTTTTCGCCGAACGCACTGGCAGGCGCGCCGCACAGCTTTCTGGCAACCTTCAGCGGCGACAAATCGACGGGCGGCAGCGAAGATGGCCGCATCCTGCGCGAAATTACCGCCCGGTTTCCTTCGATCGCTGCGGTTAGCGTGCGCGAGGCGCTCGAAACGGTTAACGAATTGATCGGCAAGCTGGCGGTCGCCATCCGCACCGCCTCCGCCGTCGCTCTCGTCTCCTCGGCCCTGGTGCTGGCGGGCGCCATTGCCGCAGGCAACCGCACCCGCAATCACGATGCCGTGGTGATGAAGACGCTCGGCGCCACAAGGCCGTTCCTGCTCGGCGCGTTTGCCGCCGAATTCGCCCTGCTCGGGGCGGTTACCGGCATTTTCGCGTTCGCTGCCGGCGGCATCGCCGCATGGTTCGTCGTCGTGAAAATCATGGCCCTGCAATTTCATTTCGACGCGGCGGTCGGCATCGGGGCGATCGTCCTGTCGCTGGCCGTCACGCTCGGCCTCGGGCTCGCCGGTACCTGGCGGATGCTCGGCGCCAAGGCGGCGCCGGTATTGCGCGAATTATGAAATTCGGGTCATTTTGCCGGGAATCGTGCCGCGGCGGGCTGCGCGACAGGGGATTTCCCTTGTTCGCAGCGTCAAATAAACCCATATTGGGCGGGAATATGCGGCAGGAAACGTCCGCGCGAGTTTTCGAGGGAGATACCCATGGCTGATTTTCGCAATTCACCGACCCGCTATGCCACGTCGGCGGGCGGTGTCCGAACCGACATCGACGAGGGCCTGCGCGCCTATATGCTGCGGGTCTACAACTATATGGCGATTGCACTGGCGCTGACCGGCATCGCCGCCTACGGCACCTTCAGCCTCGCCGTCAGTGGCGGGCAGCTGACGCCGCTTGGCAGTGCGCTGTACACCAGCCCGTTGCGCTGGGTTGTCATCCTCGCCCCGCTGGCGATGGTGATCTACCTGTCGTTCCGCATCAGCCGCATGAGCGTCGCCGCCGCCCAGCTGACCTTTTGGATCTACGCGGCGATGGTCGGCATTTCGCTGTCGACGATCTTCCTGGTCTATACCGCGACCTCGATCACCCAGACCTTCTTCATCACCGCCGGCGCCTTTGGCGCATTGAGCCTTTACGGCTACACCACCAAGCGAGATCTGTCGCCGTTCGGTGCATTCCTGGTCATGGGCGTTTTCGGCCTGATCATCGCGATGCTGGTGAACGTCTTCCTGCATTCGAGCGCGCTGCAATGGGCGATATCGATCATCGGCGTATTTATCTTCGGCGGCCTGACCGCCTGGGACACGCAGAAGATCAAGAACATGTACGACGTCGTCGCCGCCGACGAGACCATGATGGGCCGCACCGCCATCATGGGCGCCCTGTCGCTCTATCTCGACTTCCTCAATATGTTCATGTTCCTGCTGCAGTTCCTCGGAAACCGCAACTAACTCCGCGCGGACATGTAAATTCGAAGGGCGGCCGCTTGGCCGCCCTTTTCATTTTCCCCGCCCTTTTCTTTTTTCATACCGCCTGCCAGAAATCGGGGATGCCGAATTCCGTTTCGCCTTCACCCGACATGGCGCTCGCCGCCGTCAGCATCCGTGATGCGGCGCCGGCCGATCTTGAAGCCATTGCCGCGATCTACGGCGAAAGCGTGCGCACCGGGGTCGCCTCCTACGAGCTCGAGCCGCCACAGCTGGACGAGATGCGGCGCCGATACGCCGCCGTCATCGCCGGCCGCTATTCATATCTGGTCGCCCAGATCGACGGTAAAATCGCCGGCTATGCCTATGCCTCGGCGTTCCGCCCGCGGCCGGCCTATCGCTACCTGGTCGAGGATTCGATCTACATTGACGAAAGGTGGCGCGGCCGCGGCATCGGCACCCACCTGCTTGGCGAACTGATCGAGCGCTGCGAGACGCAAGGCCTTCGGCAGATGGTCGCGGTAATCGGCGGCGCAGCGCCGGCCTCGATCGCGCTACATCGAAAAGCGGGGTTCCGCACCGTCGGGCGCATCGAGGCGAGCGGCTACAAGTTCGGAAGGTGGCTCGATACGCTTTTCATGCAGCGCGCGTTGGGCACCGGCGCGAGCGATCAGCCGGAAGATTAAATCGGCTTTTCACCACACCAGGCTTGGTCGCGCATCGAACAGGCGCAGGACCGAAGCCAGTTCGCGGCCGCGCTTCAGCACCTGGCCGGAAGCATTTGTGACACTGTAGGCACCCTGCCGGCGCGACAACCGCGGGTCCTTTTCGATGCAGTAGAGCGGCACCTCGCTGGCGCGGCGGAAGACCGAGAAAACGGCGCGGTCGCGCAGCATATCGATAGCGTAGTCGCGCCACTCGCCGCACGCTACCTTGTTGCCGTAGAGATGCAGGATCAGGTCGAGCTCGCGCCGGTTGAACGTTACGGGTGCTGGATTGACGCCCGATTTGGCGCTTTGGCTGGCCGGGTGCAGGTCGACGACATTGGCCGCCTGCCCGGCCCACCGTGCCGGTTGCCCCTCCCCTGACGCTTCCGCCATCGTGCCGGACCTCTGTGTTAATTAGCCGATGGCACGATGATGCGGTCGATTGCAGGCTTTGGCAAGCGTTTTGGCGCCGTACCGCATTTTGACCGGAAGGCCAAAATCCTTGCCCGCGTCGCTTTTCTTAGTTCGGCCGCATTTCCGCCATCCGCGTTTCAAAGTCGAATGGCACATACACACTGTTGCCTCAGACGGTCCGGTTTTGTCGCGCCTGGTACATTTCAGCCCCCCAGCCCCCAGGCGTGGCAAACCGGACCAATCTGATTTTGTGTGGTTCAGACCCCAAAAGATTCGGCCGGCCGCAAGGCCGGCTTTTTTTGCGCCTGCCGGCGACCTCGATTAGCTCGAAAGATCGCGGATCAGCGTTGCCCCGATGATTGGGCCCGGGGCGCCGTTCGGCCCGCTCTTCTGCAAAATCAGCGCGCACGAATCGTGGCCGCGACCGGAAAGATCGCTGATGCGAAACTCGGTCTGCAGGTCCTGGTCCTTGACCATGCCGATCATTTCAACGGCACGCACGATGTTGGAATAGAGAATCTGGCGCCCAGCATTTTCGCCGCGCGCGACATCAACGAGGGCGTTGTCGTTGAAATAGACCATCCACAACGTCGCGTCGCCCGACTGCGCGCTGGCCGCAATGCGCACCTTCAAATAGCCCCCGTCGGTGTGCGTCTCGATCGGTACCACCAGGCCTTGCCCGCCGCCGGCAAGATTGCGCACCGCTGCGAGGATCGCATCGCGATCGGAGCCGACGGCATCGGCGCGACCGTTGATAACCGCCTGCGGCGTGTAGACTTGGCTGGAGTGGAGGCTGCGGGCATAACCGCGCTGGCGCTCGGTGCTGGCATGGCTGCCGAACGTGTCCTTCCACCCGAGATAGTCCCAGTAGTCGACGTGCCAGCCAAGCGCCAGGACATCGCCCTTGTCGGCCAGTTCGGTCAGGATTTTGTCGGCCGGCGGACACGAGGAACAGCCCTGGCTGGTGAACAGTTCAACGACACCGACGAGCTTGCGGACCTCGGCGGCGCGTGCGGGAGTTGTCGCCACCGCTGCAATCATCGCCGTCGCCCCCGCTATGGCGAGCGCGGCGATCGCGGATGCTCTTGCTGTCAACATGTTTCAAACCCCGGCGCTGTCGCTTCCAGGCAGGGACCATACGGCACAATCGTCCGTCGAAGCGATTCACTTCGCGTTGAAATTTACGTCACATCGCCGTGTTGTCGGTCGTGTCGGGCGGAGATGGCGACAAACGCGGCGCTGGCGCGGCAGTCGCCGCGCTGGGATGCGATCACGCAGCCTTCTGGTTCAGATTGCGCAGCACGTATTGCAGGATGCCGCCATTGTGCATGTAGCCGATCTCCTCGGCGGTATCGATGCGGCAGGTGACGGGCACCTTGCGCACGCTGCCGTTGGCGTAGGTGATCGCCGCCTCCAGCACCTGGCGCGGTTTGACAGAATCGATACCCTCGATGGTCACCGTCTCGTCGCCGGTCAGACCGAGCGACTGCCAGGTGACACCGTCGCCGAGCGTGAACGGCACGACGCCCATGCCTACCAAGTTGGATCGGTGGATGCGCTCGAACGACGGGGCGATCACCGCGCGCACGCCGAGCAGGTTGGTGCCTTTCGCCGCCCAGTCGCGCGACGAACCATTGCCGTATTCGCCGCCGGCAAAGATGACGAGCGGCACGCCTTCCTGCTTGTAGCGCATCGCCGCGTCGAAGATCGTCATCTCCTCCTTCGACGGGTAATGGATGGTGTAGCCGCCTTCCTTGCCGTTCGGACCGAGCATGTGGTTGCGGATGCGGATGTTGGCGAAGGTGCCGCGCATCATCACTTCGTGGTTGCCGCGCCGCGTACCGTACTGGTTGAAGTCGGCGACCGTCACGCCATGCTCGGTCAGATATTGTCCGGCCGGCGACGCCGCCTTGATCGATCCGGCCGGCGAGATGTGGTCGGTGGTGATCTTGTCGCCGAACAGGCCGAGGATGCGGGCGTTGCGGACGTCGGCAACACTTCCCGCCTTGGCGCTCATGCCGGCAAAATAGGGCGGGTTCTGCACATAGGTCGATTGATCGTCCCAGGCATAGGTCTGGCCGCTCGGCACCTTGACCTTGCGCCAGTTGGCGTCGCCCTTGAACACGTCGGCATATTTCTCACGGAAGATTTTGGCGGTCACATATTTGATGATGAATTCCTGGATCTCTTTCGACGTCGGCCAGATATCGCGCAGATAGACCGGCTTGCCGTTTTTGTCGTCGCCGAGCGGTTCGCGCGTCAAATCGCGGGTGACCGTGCCCGCGAGCGCGTGAGCGACAACCAGTGGCGGCGACGCGAGATAATTGGCCTGCGCGTCGGGAGAAACCCGGCCCTCGAAATTGCGATTTCCCGACAGTACCGCTGCCGCGATCAAACCCTTGTCGTTGATTGTCCGCGAAATCTCTTCCGACAATGGGCCGGAATTGCCGATGCAGGTGGTGCAGCCGAAGCCGACGAGGTTGAAGCCGAGCTTGTCAAGGTCCTTCTGCAATCCGGAATTTTTCAGATAGTCGGCGACGACCTGCGAGCCGGGTGCGAGCGATGTCTTGACCCATGGCTTGCTCTTCAGGCCGCGCTTGAGGGCATTGCGCGCCAATAGCCCGGCGCCGATCAACACGCTCGGGTTGGAGGTATTGGTGCACGAAGTGATCGCCGCGATGACGACGTCGCCGTGTCCGAGGTCGAAATCGTGCCCCGGGACGGGATAGCGCCGGGCTGTGTCGACAGTCTTTTTGTATTCGCCGGCGAGCGCATTGGCAAAACCGCTGGCGACGGCCTCCAGTGCGATGCGTCCCTCGGGCCGCTTCGGCCCGGCCATCGACGGCGCGACCTCGCCGAGATCGAGTTCGAGCGTGTCGGTGAATTCCGGATCGGGTGCGTTCTTCGTGCGGAACAGGCCCTGCGACTTGGCATATTTTTCGACCAGTTCGACCCGCGCTTTCTTGCGGCCGGTGACGGTCAGGTAGCGCAGCGTCTCGTTGTCGACTGGGAAGAACCCGCAAGTGGCGCCGTATTCCGGCGACATGTTGGCGATCGTCGCGCGATCGGCGAGCGTCATCGAATTCGAGGCCGTCGCCGAAGAATTCAACGAACTTTGCAACGACGCCCTTCTTGCGCAGCATCTGCGTGACGGTGAGCACCAGGTCGGTGGCGGTGACACCCTCCCGCAATCTGCCGGTCAGCTTGAAGCCGATGACCTCGGGCAGCAGCATCGATTGCGGCTGGCCGAGCATGGCCGCCTCCGCCTCGATGCCGCCGACGCCCCAGCCGAGCACGGCCAAGCCATTGATCATGGTCGTATGGGAATCGGTGCCGACCAGCGTGTCGGGATAGGCAAGTTCGACGGTCCTGGTCTTGCCGGCGCGCTTGACCTTCTCCTTTTTCGTCCACACGGTTTGGCCGAGATATTCGAGATTGACCTGGTGGCAGATGCCGGTGCCCGGCGGCACCACGCGGAAATTGTCGAAAGCCTGCTGACCCCATTTCAAGAACCGGTAGCGCTCGCCGTTGCGCTGGTATTCATGTTCGACATTGTGCTTGAAGGCTCTCGGCGTGCCGAATTCGTCGACGATAACGGAATGATCGATGACGAGATCGACCGGCACCAGCGGGTTGATCTTCTGCGGGTCGCCGCCGAGCGTGCGGGTGGCATCGCGCATCGCCGCCAGATCGACAACGGCGGGAACACCGGTGAAATCCTGCATCAGCACGCGCGCCGGCGAAAACGCGATCTCCTTGCCGGCTTTGCCGCGATCCTTGCCCCATTGGGCGGCGGCACGGATGTCTGCGGCGGTTACCGAGCGGCCATCCTCGTTGCGCAACAGGTTTTCGAGCAGAATCTTCAGCGAATAGGGCAACTTCGAAATGCCCTTCAGGCCGTTCTTTTCGGCGGCGGTCAGGGAATAATACTCGTATTTCCTGCCATTCACGGTCAGGCTCTTGCGGCATTTGAAGCTGTCGAGGGATATCGGCATTTGCGGGTTCCGTTCACGAATTGGCGGACGCGAGAACGTCCGCAAAATGATTTCAGGCCGGTCGCGCGTGACCGGCAGATCGGCGGCGGCGCTGTCGGATTTCACGATCGAAATTGCGGCGGCAGCCGGACCGGCGAAGGCCAACTCATAATATGGAACTGCGACGGACAAAAGATGATGCGCCGCAAAACCGAAGCCGAATCCGCTGTCGAATCGCATCGACGGCGTGCTGCGAGCAGGCATGGACAATCCGCCGGCAATTGATTAACATAACCGTTAATTAATCGAGGAGAACGCTAATGTGGCCCAATGAAAATGCCGACTATCGCAAGGCCCGCAACAAATTGCTGAAGGCCGAGGCAAAACTCCGCGCCCAAGCCGAGGCGGTAGCCGCGATGCGCCGCGAACTGCCGCAAGGCGGCATTGTCAAGGAGGATTACGTCTTCGCCAGCGTTCCCGAAGGCAAGCCGGTAAGATTGTCGGAGCTGTTTTCCATGCCGGGCAAATCGCTATTCCTCTACAATTTCATGTTCGCGCCCGGCAAAGCCCATGCCCGATGTGCACGAGCCTGCTCGACAGTCTCGACGCCGAGGCGGTCCATCTCGGCCAGCGCATCAATCTTGCGGCCGTCGCCAAGGCCACTCCCCGCGAGATTGCCGATTTCGCTAAAGTCCGCGGCTGGAAGAACCTCAAATTCCTTTCGAGCGGCGACAATACCTACAACCACGACTACGGCGGCGAAAATCAGTCCGGCGCGCAGATGCCAATGATGCATGTATGGGTCAAGCGGCGTGACGGCGTTCACCACTTCTGGGCGTCGGAACTATTCGGCTATGACGACCCAGCCTGGCCGAACCACCCGCGCCACGCCGATGCGACCTGGCCGCTGTGGAACGTCCTCGACTTGACGCCAGAGGGGCGCGGTTCGAACTGGTATCCGAAGCTGGCGTATTGAGGCGACCGCTTCCGCGGTGCCAGGCATTCGCCACTTTCGCGATCATGTCATTCCGGCTACCAAGCCGGCATGCGCCTGGTCGCCGAAAATCTGTCCGTTGCCCGCGGCGAGCGAACGATTTTTGCCGGTCTGTCGTTTGCTTTGTCCGGCGGCGAGGCGCTGATCGTCACCGGACCGAACGGCTGCGGCAAGTCAACGCTGCTGAAGGCGATCGCCGGTTTCCTCAAGCCTGCGGCCGGCGACATTCGCTTCGAGGGTGACGGCGACGATTCCGGATCGGCGGCCTACCACTATCTCGCCCATGCCAACGCGCTGAAATCCGCGCTGACGGTCGCCGAAAACCTAGCCTTCTGGCGAGAATTTCTCGGCACGCCGGCGGCGACGGTCGAATCCGCGCTGGCGCAGGTCGGGCTCACCGGTCTTGGCGAGCTGCCAGCGGGCTATCTGTCGGCCGGCCAGAAGCGGCGCGTCGCCATTGCCCGCCTGCTCATCACCCACCGCCCGGTGTGGCTGGTCGATGAACCGACGGCAGCGCTCGATGCCACATCCGAGAAGAGCTTCGGCGAAATCCTCAAGCGGCATCTCAAGGGCGGCGGATCGGCGGTCGTCGCAACACACCGGCCGCTGGCGCTCGCACGCCCACAACGCCTCGACCTCAGCCGATATGGCGGGGCTGCGGCGTGAGCGCGCTGCTCATCCGCGAACTGCGCCTGGCTTTGCGCGCCGGCGGCGGCGCTCTCACCGGCCTACTGTTCTTTCTCGCTGTCGTCGTCGCCGCCCCCTTTGCCCTAGGCCCCGATCTCAACCTGCTCTCGCGCATCGGCCCGGCGCTGTTGTGGATCGGCGCGCTGCTTGCCAGCCTGCTCGGCCTCGACCGCTTGTTCCAGGCCGACCGCGACGACGGCTCGCTCGACGTGCTGATCCTGAGCGGCCACCCGTTACCTGTGATCGTGCTCGTCAAGTGCCTGGCGCACTGGCTGACCACCGGATTGCCGCTGGTCGTCGCCAGCCCGGTGCTCGGCTTGCTGCTCAATATTTCCGGCGACGCGATGCTGGCGCTGGCGGCAACGCTTTTGTTCGGCACGCCGGCGATCACGCTGATCGGCGCAGTCGGCGCCGCCGTCACGGTGGCGTTGCCGCGCGGCGGCCTGCTCATTGCCATCCTGGTCCTGCCATTGGCGATTCCGGTGCTCATCTTCGGCATCGCCGCAACTCAGGGCGCGATCGAGGATCCGGCGCCATTTATGTCGCCGTTCCTGATCCTGTGCGCAATGACGCTGTTCTTTTCGGTGCTCGGCCCGGTCGCCGCAGCCCTGGCCTTGCGCCACGCCGTCGACTGACAGGGAGCGGCCGCCGGGCAAGATTGTTTTTGCCCTGCCGCCGGACTACATGGACCCGATGGAGAGCACCGCAACGCGCAGTTTTTCGCTTTTGGATATCGCCAATCCCAACCGCTTCCTGGCCTATATCGGCCCGGTCATCGCCGGATTGGCGGTTGCCACCGTGGCGCTGTTTGCGGTCGGGCTGTGGATGGCTTTTAACGCGCCGGAGGACTACCAGCAGGGCGCCGCCGTCCTCATCATGTTCATTCACGTGCCGGCCGCCTGGCTGGCGACGATGTGCTACACCGTGATCAGCCTGTCGGCGGTCGGCTACCTCGTCTGGCGCCATCCGCTTGCCGATGTATCGCTGCGCGCTGGCGCACCGGTTGGCGCCGCGTTCACGCTGTTGGCACTCGTAACCGGCTCGCTGTGGGGCAAGCCGATGTGGGGCACCTGGTGGGTGTGGGATGCGCGTCTGACTTCGGTGCTGGTGTTGTTCCTGATCTATCTCGGCATCATCGCGCTCGCCCGCGCCATCGAGGATCCGGCCGCCGCGGCGCGACCCTTGGCCATTGTCACCCTGGTCGGTTTCATCAACATTCCGATCGTCAAGTTTTCCGTCGACTGGTGGAACACCCTTCACCAGCCGGCCTCGATCGCGCGCTTTGCCCGCCCGGCCATGGACGCCGCGTTCCTCTATCCGCTTCTGGTGATGGCGCTGGCCTATACGATGCTGTTCCTGACGCTGCACCTGATGGGCATGCGCAACGAGATTCTCGACCGCCGCATCCGTTCGCTGGCGCTGGCAAGCGCGCGCGGCGCGGCCAATGCAAAATCTGGGGGCTGATCCGATGGCGGGACCCTACGCCGCCTATATTCTCGCCGCCTATGCCATCACTGCGCTCACCGTCTTCGTGATGATCGCGCATACAATTCTAGGCTACCGCCGGCGCTTGCGTCGTATCGACGACTTGGAGGCGGCCGGCGCCCTGCGACGGGGCAGGGGGCGGGGCAAGGCGTGAGCGAAAACCCGCAAGTATCCACTTCGCGCTCGACCTTGCGCATGGGCCGCTTGGGATTGGCAGTCCTGCCGCTGGCGCTCTTTGTCGGCCTGATCGCGGTCTTTGCCATTCAGCTCTGGCGCGGCGGCGCCAGCAGCGACATTCCTTCGGCGTTGATCGACAAGTCGATTCCCGAATTCGCGCTGCCGCCAGTCGACGGCTTGCTGCGTACCGATGGCGCACCGGTGCCGGGGCTCGCAGCCGCCAATTTGCGCGACGGCCGGGTCTATGTCGTTAATGTCTGGGCGAGCTGGTGCGTTCCCTGCCGCCTCGAACATCCGCTGCTGATGCAACTGGCTCAAGACCCTCGCCTCGAACTCGTCGGCATCAATTACAAGGACGTCACGCTCAACGCCGCGCGCTTCCTCGGCCAGCTCGGCAACCCTTTCGCCCGCGTCGGCGCCGACGAACGGGGCAAATCGACAATCGACTGGGGCGTCTACGGAGTGCCGGAAACCTTTGTCGTCGATGGCAAAGGCACGATCGTGTTCAAGCATGTCGGGCCTATCAGCGAACCTTCGCTGCGCGACCAGTTGATGCCGGCAATCGAACAGGCAATCGCCCGGACAGTCGCCAGGACCGGCAAGTGACTTTTGCGCTGAGCCCCGATTTCTTGCGCATGATTCCGCCGGGCGATGTCGCCGAACGCTCAGTTTGCGCCCATTGCGGCTTCGTCAATTACCAGAACCCGCGCATCGTCGTCGGTTCGGTCGTGCGCCATCGCGATCAAATCCTGATGTGCCGGCGCGCCATCGAGCCGCGCCGCGGCTTCTGGACATTCCGGCCGGATATCTCGAAATGCACGAGACGCCGCAGGACGGCGCCCGGCGCGAGGCGCGCGAGGAGGCCAACGCCGAACTGCAATTTCGCGGCCTTCTCGCCGTCTATACGGTGCCACGCCTGTCGCAAGTCCAATTGATCTACCGCGCGGTCCTGGCTGACAATTCCTTTTCGCCGGGAATCGAAAGTCTGGAAACGCGCCTGTTCGCATTCGCCGACATCCCGTGGAGCGAACTTGCCTTTCCGACCGTGCACTGGGCGCTGCGCCACGACGAGCAGGTCGCAAACGGCGAGGCGTCCGAGCCCTTCGCCAATATTGCCGGCGAATCGACCGATCTTCACGGCTGAACGCCCCAGATCGCGACGCTAAAGCCGATGTTTTTTGTGCTTTCCAAGATCGCCGGCGTTGTACTGCTGCCGCTCAATCTGCTGTTTGCCGTCGTGCTGGCCGGTGCTGTCGCCTGGCGACTGGGCCGCCATCGCCTGACGAAAGGCATGTTATGGCTTGCTGCCATCGCCTATGTCGCCATCGGCCACACGCAACTGTCCGACCTGTTACTCGACCGCCTCGAGATGCGCATCGCGCCAGCCGCCATTCCCGCCGATGTCGCCGGCATCATCGTGCTCGGCGGCGGGATCGACACCAATGGACCGCCGGAGCAGCCGACGCGCTTCGGTGAAGGCGGCATCCGCCTGATACACGCCCTGCAACTGCGCCGCACAATGCCGGATGCGAGGCTGATCTATACCGGCGGCCGGGCAAGTCTCGTCAGGAGCGGCAGACCGGAAGCCGAAGGCGCCGGGGAAATCCTTGCTGCGCTCGGCCAGGACCCCGACCGCATCGAACTCGAGACTAAGTCGCGCAATACCGCCGAAAACGCCGCCTATGTCGCGGCAATGCTGGCGGCCGACCGCGACCGGCCTTGGCTGCTGGTGACATCGGCCTTTCACATGCCGCGAGCGCTCGGCTGCTTTCGCCACGTCGGCATAAACGCAATCGCTTCGCCGACCGATTATCGCGCCAACCGGCTCGCTGTTCCGTACCTGGCGGAAAACTCGCTCGCCCAGTTCGCCAAATTCGCTTTGTTTATCAAGGAAGCCGCCGGCCTCGCCGCCTATCGTCTGACCGACCGCACCGATTCGCTGTTGCCGCGCTAAGGCTTGCCCTTTCAATAGCGGAGCGGGCTTGTTAGAGCATTGCCGCCTCGTGCGGATTTGCGGCAAGACAAGAAATGGTCCGGTTCGCAGATTCTCCTTCAGGGACGAAACGATCTGTGGCAACTGCCGGGATAGGCTGGCGGACAACAGGAATTTCATATGCTGAATGGCAAATCGGTACTGGTAACCGGCGGCACCGGATCGTTCGGTCAGGCGTTCGTCCACCGGGTGCTTCGCGACTATCCCGACATGCGCCGGCTGGCGGTGTTTTCGCGCGACGAATCCAAGCAATTCGACATGCAACAGCGCTATCCTGCCAGGCAGTACCCGATGCTGCGCTTTCTGCTCGGCGACGTGCGCGAACCGGCGCGTGTTCAGCGGGCGCTCGAGGGCGTCGATGTTGTCGTCCATGCCGCAGCGCTGAAACAGGTGCCGGCGGCTGAATACAATCCCTTCGAGTTCATCAAGACCAATATCATCGGCGCGCAGAATATGATCGATGCCTGTTTCGATTGCGGCGTCAGCGTCGCCATCGCGCTATCGACCGACAAGGCGGCAGCGCCGGCCAATCTGTATGGCGCCACCAAACTATGTTCCGACAAGCTTTTCATTGCCGCCAACAACATGATCGGCCGACGCTCCCTGCGCTTCTCCGTGGTGCGCTATGGCAACGTGCTTGGCAGCCGCGGTTCGGTGGTGCCCCTGTTCCTGAGAATGCGCCAGACCGGGAAACTGGTTATCACCGATCCGACCATGACACGCTTTTCGATTACCCTCGACCGGGCAATCGACATGGTCCTGTGGGCAATCTCCAACACCTTCGGCGGCGAAATTATCGTTCCGAAAATACCGAGCTATCGTCTGATCGACCTTGCCGAGGCGATTGCGCCCGCATGCGAGCGCGAATTTGTCGGCGCCCGGCCCGGCGAAAAGGTGCATGAAGAGATGATCATTCCGGCAGATAGCGCCAACACAATCGACATCGGCGAATTCTTCGCAATCCTGCCGGCGCTTTCTGGATTCGCCACCGACGACTTGCGTAACAAGGTCAAAGGCGAATCGGTGCCGGAGAACTTCTATTATCACAGCGGCGCCAACAAGCACTTCCTGTCGGTCGACGAATTGCGCACGCTGATCCGCGAGCATGTCGATCCGGATTTCAAGGTCTGAAAATGCCGGCCGCGAAAGCCACTGGTGGCAGAGCCAGCAAATCCGGGACCAGCACGATCGATCCCGCCGAGGTCGAGCGATTTTCGGCGCTCGCCGCCGATTGGTGGAACCCGGCGGGAAAATTCCGGCCGCTGCACAAGTTCAATCCGGTCCGCATCGAATACATCAAGCGCAAGGCGTGTCAGCATTTCGATCGCCAATTCGAAGCCCCGACGGCGCTTGCCGGGTTGCGTGTCCTCGACATCGGCTGCGGCGGCGGCTTGGTGAGCGAGCCCCTGGCTCGCATGGGCGCGAGCGCCGTTGGCGCTGACGCCTCGACAACGAACATTTCAGTCGCCAGCCTGCACGCCCGTCAATCGGGCGTCGATATCGATTACCGCGCCACCACCGCCGAGGCGCTCGCCGAGGCCGGCGAGTCGTTTGATATCGTGCTCGCCATGGAGATCATCGAACATGTCGCCGATATCGGCCTGTTTCTAGATGCCCTGGCGCGGATGGTGCGGCCCGGCGGAATGTTGCTGGTGGCGACCATCAACCGCACAGCGAAGGCGTGGGCACTCGCCATCGTCGCCGCCGAGCGCATCCTGCGCTGGCTGCCGGTCGGCACCCACTCCTACGACAAGCTCGTTCGGCCCGAAGAGATTGAGCTTCCGCTCGCCCGCTCCGGCCTGACCGTAATCGAGCGTGTCGGCGTATTCTACCATCCGCTCGAGGATCGCTGGAAACTGTCGACCGACACCGACGTCAATTACATGGTGCTCGCCAGCCGGCCCGGCGGCGACGGACACGCTTAAATCGGCGCACCGACACTCTTTAGTTGCGGTCGTCGGGCAAATCGGGCAGGGGCAGGAATTCGATGCCCTCCTCGGCCAGTTCGCCGGCTTCCTCCAGGCTCGCCTTGCCGTAGATGCCGCGTTGCTTGCCTTCGCCGTAATGAATCCGACGCGCTTCCTCGGGAAAACGCGTGCCGACATCTTCAGCGCCCTCGGTCAAGCGCTGCTTGATGGCGCGCATCTGCTCGATCAACTCGCGCTTTTCCGCCGGTAACGCCGCCAATTGCTGCGGCGCCGGCGCGACAGCGGCCGGAGCCGGTTCGGATGCGGTGTCGCGTTTCGACGGCACCTCGTTGGCGCGAGGTCGATACCGCCGGCGTCATCAATGCTTTCTCGATCCGCCGGTCGCCGCAATGCGGGCACTCGACCAGATTTCGCCGCGCCTGTTCGTCATATCCCTGCGAAGAGGCAAACCAGCCGTCGAACGCATGGCCGTGGGCGCACTGCAACGCATAGCGGATCATGCAACATTCCTTTTGGCGCCCGAATTCCCGGCCAAACCGGCCAATTCGACGATAATGAGCCCGAAATCCCTTTCATTTCGTAACGACGGGACACGGTTCCTGGCAGTTTCGACGGCGGCGAGATCGATCTCGCAGACCAGCACGCCCGGCTCGTCGTGATCGAGCTCGGCGACGATTGCGCCCCACGGATCGACGACGATGGAATGGCCGTAGCTTTCGCGGCCATCCTCGTGGCGGCCGCCCTGGGCGGCGGCGATGACGAACGCTCCATTTTCGATGGCGCGCGCCCGCACCAGCACATGCCAATGCGCCTGTCCGGTCTGGCGCGTGAAGCAGGCAGGCGCCGTCAGGATCGTTGCCGCCGCCTTGGCCTGGCGGCGGAACAAGGCGGCGAAGCGCAAATCGTAGCAGATGCCGAGGCCGACGCGGGCAAAGCCGATATCGGCAACCACCGCAGTCTCGCCGGCTTTCATGGTCGCCGATTCGCGCCAGCTTTCGCCATTGGCGAGATCGACATCGAACATGTGGATCTTGTCGTAAATCGCGACGCGGCTGCCATCGGGAGAAAAGAGTGCCGCGCGGTTGAACGCCATTCCGTCGCCGGCGGCGACCGCCGTCGAGCCGACATGCAAATGGATCGCGAACTCGCGAGCGAGCTGCGCCGCTTTGGCAAGGATGAGGTTTTCCTTATCGGGCCGAAGCGAAGCCGCGAATTTTGCGCGGTCGCGCTGCACCATGCCGGTCACTTCCGGGCTTTGCACATAGGTGGCGCCATGGCTGGCGGCCTCGCGCACCATCGCCTCGAAACGCACGGCATTGGTCGCCTCGTCGACGCCGGAGCGCATCTGCAGGCATGCAACGCGCAGCTTCATTGCGCCGGTACTCCGCCAAGCAGCGCATCGAGCTTGCCGGCGTCATCGAGATCGTACAATTCATCGCAGCCGCCAATATGGTTTCCGGCAATGAAAATTTGCGGAAAAGTGCGCCCGCCATGCGAACGCTGCACCATCTCGCCGCGCAACTGCATGTCGCTGCTAGCGTCGTATTCGCGAAAGGCGATGCCCTTGCGACTCAGCAGGTCGCGGGCGGCCGAACAATAGCCGCAGAATTTGCGCGTGTAGATTTCGACGTCGACCATCTTTGCGGGGCTCGTCAAACGGGTTCGAGCGACCGTCGCGACGGCCAACTCGCTATCTGCTCATATATCGTCGAGCCCGGCCATTGCAAAGGTCAGTACATCGACGCCGCTCGCGCCGGCCCGCCGCAGCGCCCGCGTGCAGGCCTTCGCCGTCGCCCCGGTGGTATATACATCGTCGACCAGCAATATCCGTCGGCTTTCGATTTTCGCCCGTTCGCCGGCCGGTACGCGAAACGCGCCCTGGACGTTGCGCGCCCTTTCGTCGTGGCCGAGGCCGACCTGCCGCCGCGTCGGTTTGACGCGGTGCAGTGCCTGCATTTCGCAGGCGGTCCCGCTAAACCAACCGAGATGGCGGGCGAGTTCGGCCGACTGGTTGAACCGCCGTTGCCAGAGCCGGCGCGGATGCAGCGGCACCGGGACGATCAGTTCGCAGTCCTTGATCAACTGGCGCCCGAAAGCCGCCATCAGCCGCGCCATCCATGGCGCCAGATCGGTACGGTCGGAGAACTTCAGGCCCCCGACCAGCCGGCGCGCCGCCGCGCCATAGGCCATGACCGAGCGGTGGCGGTCGAATGGCGGCGGCTCGGCAATCGCCGCGGGGCTGAGCGCTCCCTCGCCCGGATCGTAGGCAAAGGGTGTGCCGAGAATTTCGCAATACGGCCGCGACAGGAAACGCGCCTTGGACCAGCAGGCCGCGCACAGCCCGCCATCACTTGCGACCATGCGGCCGCATTCCATGCAGGTCGCCGGCACCAGGAAATCGCAGATCGCCGCGACGCCCTGGCCGATTTTTGACGTCAGAAATGCGGCAGCCATTGCGGTTCCGTTACGCCATCGATTGCGAGTATACCCTTGGGCGGATGCCCGGCAAGGCGCGGCGGAGCCGACGCCACGGCCGATCAGGAATGGATGCGTGGATCGATTCGTGGGCGCTTGTCACGAGACATGCAGATGAATGCCGGCGCTCGCTACGACCGCGCCAGGATGATCGCGGCCGTCGCCCGCGCCCGCGCCATGGCGCGGGCAGATGCCGGTTTCCTCGCAGATCTTGCCGCCGACGAAGTCGCCTTTCGACTGTCGGCAACCAATCGCCAATTCGCCTCGACCCTCGACCTGTTTTCGACCGGATCGCAGATCACCGAGCGGCTCGGTCGCGAGCGGCCGCAAATGCAGATCGAAAGCTATGGCATTACCGACTGGCTTGCCGGCGCGCCGCCGAGCGAGCTGTTTGCCCCCGACCGCCACGACCTCGTCGTGTCACTGTTCGGCCTGCATCGCAGCCCCGATCCGGTCGCCATTATGACCGCTGCCCGCGCGACGCTGCGCCCGGACGGACTGTTCATGGCGGTGCTGCCGGGCGAAGGCACGCTCGCCGAACTGGGCGAAACGATGATGGCAGCCGAACTCGCGCACCGCGATGGCGCCGCCTTGCGTGTCGAACCATTCGCCTCGCTGCAGCTTGCCGGCTCATGGCTACAGCAGGCCGGCTTTGCCTTGCCGGTCGTCGATATCGAACGGTTGACACTGCGCTATGCCAACCTCGCGGCATTGATCGGCGATCTGCGGGCGATGGCGGGGAGCAATTGCCTGCGCGACGGCCGCGCGCCGTTTCCGCGCGCCGCTTTCGCCGAACTCGAACAACGTTATCGCGACCGCTTCGGCGATGCCGACAGCAAGCTGCGCTTTACTGTCAACCTGATCCATCTGAGTGGCTGGGCGCCGCATGCCGGCCAGCAAAAACCGTTGCGCCCGGGCAGCGCCAGCCATCGACTGGCCGAGGTGCTCGGCAAAACCGGGAAATGACGCAGGCGCGCTAACTGCCGGCCTACTTCATTTTTGAAGCAATTGTGTTGAGCTGAACGGTCGAGGTGCTGCCGACCGAGGCCATCGCCCCGACGCTGATGACAGCGACCAGCGCCACGATCAAACCGTACTCGATCGCAGTCGACCCGGATTTATCCTTGAAAAAACGCGCAACCATTGGCCAACCCTGCGACCCGGCCCGTTCCGCGGCGCCGAACGCAACCAACCTAGCGCTGCGGCGCTAAGTGCGAGTTAACCGCAATGACCAACCAAATCTTACCGATTTACGCAGGATTGCCGCGATTTTGTGTCGCATAGGACGACCGGCGTTTGCGTCAATACGCTGTTTCGAATGGTCAGGCGCCGATTGTCGCCGACCGATCCGGTCAGGACGCGGTCGATGCCAAGCGTCCGGTATTGCGCGTAGCTATCGACAGCGCCCTGCAGGACTGGCGCCGCAAGCACCGCCACGGCCAGGGAGACGCCGGCAATTAGCAGTGCCGTCTGGGTGTCGACGATACCGGAACGCTCCAGCAGGAACCGGCGAAAACGATCCGGCGCGAGACGATCGGCGCATGGCTGCCTCCGTTGTGGCGAACAATCGCTAAAATTGCGGCGCAATTCATAAAAGATCGATTAACGCTGCGACGAGAGGAATATCGGCCGGCGGCATCGGGTAATCGCGCAGTTTCTTTGCCGTCACCCACTTCAGCGCGATGTGCTCGCGCGCCACGGCTGACCCCTCCCATTTGCGGCACACATAGAGCGGCATCAGCAGGTGGAAATCGCCATAGGCGTGGCTGGCGAAAGTCAGTGGCGCCAGGCAGCTGCGCCAGGTCGTCACGCCCAATTCCTCGCAAAGTTCGCGCAGCAGGCAATCCTCGGGCGTTTCACCCGCCTCGACCTTGCCACCCGGGAATTCCCACAGTCCGGCCATCGCCTTGTCGGGCGGGCGTTGTGCGATCAACACGCGGTTGTCGGCGTCTATCAGGGCGCAAGCGGCGACCAGCATCAGCTTCATCGGCTGGCGCTCAACTGCGATAGTCCGCATTGATGTCGACATATTGCTTGGTAAGATCGCAGGTCCACACCCGCGCCGCGCCGTTGCCGATGTCGAGATCGATGGTGATCGCGACGAAATCGTTCTTCATCAACGCGCTGACTGCGGCCTCGTCGTAGTCCGGATCGCGATAGCCGCGCCGGGCGACGCGGATATCGCCAAACCAGATCGAGATGCGGTCGCGGTCGGCCGGCTCGCCGGCCTTGCCGATCGCCATGACGATGCGGCCCCAGTTGGCGTCCTGCCCGGCGATCGCCGTCTTGACCAGCGGCGAATTGGCTACCGAAAGAGCGACCCGCTTGGCCGATTTTGCGGTTTTTGCCCCCTTGACGTCGATTTGGACGTGTTTGGTCGCGCCTTCCCCATCGCGCACCACCATCATGGCGAGTTCGTGCAGGACTTCGTCGAGGGCCTTGGCGAACGGCTTGATGCGGCGGTCACCTGCCTGCGCGACGAGCTTTCGGCCTTGCGGCGCGCTGAACAGCAGCAGCGTGTCGCTGGTCGAAGTATCGCTGTCGACGGTGATCGCATTGAAATTACCGTTGACCGATTTCGACAGCAGCTTCTGCAGAACCGCGGATGTCGCCGGAAAATCGGTGACCACGAAGGACAGCATCGTCGCCATGTCGGGGGCGAGCATGCCGGCGCCTTTGGCCATGCCTGTAATGGCGAATGTCCCGCCTTCGACCTCGAAACGGCGCGACGCCAGTTTCGGGTAGGTATCGGTCGTCATGATTGCCCGCGCCGCTTCGAGCCAGCCGGTCTCGATGGCAGACGCGGCAAGCGTCTTGAGATGCGGAAGAAGCCCGACGCGTCGAGCGGTTCGCCGATCACGCCGGTCGAGGCGATGAAAACTTCGCGCTTGCGGCAACCGAAGGCGTCCTTGGCCGCCTGCGCCGTTAGGCGAACGCTTTCGGCACCTCTTTTTCCCGTAAACGCGTTGGCATTGCCGGAATTGACGATGACGCAACGCGCCGTCCCGCCGGCAAGGTTGCGGCGGCACCAGTCGACCGGCGCCGACGGACACTTCGACCGGGTGAAGACACCGGCAATTTGTGCCGCGTGGTCGAACAGGATGGCGGTCAGGTCGTTGCGGCCCTTGTAGCGGATGCCGGCGGCGACGCTTCCGAGCCGCACTCCTTGATCGGAAGCGGATCGGCAATCTGCCTGGGCGCCAGCGGCGAAACGGTCGGGCGAAGCCATGGTCGTTCATGGTCGAAAGTTGCGGCAAAATCGCGCGCCAGGCGGGCTACTGGCCGCTGCTTTTCGGCGGCGTCGATCTGTTCCTTCAATTTGGGATCGAGAATTTCGATGTTCGCCTGGCCTTGCGCGCCGCCTGGATCAGAGCGAGATATTTCTCACGAAGCACGATCTGGCGGACTTGGTCCTTGACGTCGTCATAGGCTGGCGGCGGGGTTACCCGATCCTCCTCGCGCCGGATGACATGCCATCCGAACTGGGTCTGCACCGGCACCTTGGTATATTCGCCATTGGCGAGCGCGAAAGCCGCCGTTTCGAACTCCGGCACCATCTGTCCCTGGCCGAAGAAGCCGAGATCGCCGCCATTGTCGGTGCCGCCCGGATCTTTGGTCTTTTCCTTGGCGATTTCGCCGAAATCCTTGCCGGCATCGAGCTCTTTGATCACCGCCTCGGCCTCCTCCTTGGTCTTGAGCAGGATATGGCGTGCATGGACTTCCTTGCGCTCGGGGATCTGGCGAAATCTCCTTGTCGTACCGTGCCTTGACCTCCTCTTCGCTGGTCTTGTCGAGCGCCTGCTCTGGAACCAGGCATTATGCAGCGCCCGGTCGCGCAGGAATTGCAGGCGCGCGGCGAATTCGGCGGTCTTGTCGACGCCGGCCTTCTCGGCCTCCTTTGCCATCAGCTTGATGTCGATGAGGGCATTGAGCACGGCGGCGCGACGCTGGTCCTCCGGCACCTGGGCGAACTGGCCGGCCAGATCCGTCGTCGCAAAGTCGATATCCTGGTCGCTGATCGTGATATCGCCGATGCGGGCGACCGGGGCATCCTCGCCAAAGGCGGAAAATGCCGGCGCAACAAACAGGACGGCGGCGAAAATTGCGGCGCGCTTGGCCGGCGCCAAACCGGGCCTCGAACGGATTGACGGCAGCGTCATCAGGGTTCCTTTCCGGAAGTAGCAACGTGGTGCGAACAGGCAAACCGGGCAACTGACAAGAGCCTCGATCCGCCACGTATTCGTGACCCGGGCGGGAGGCCGGCTGTCGTTGACAAGCAGGTATCCCCCTCTTATCTGTCCCGAAATCCGCCGTCCAGAATGATCGCGCGCGATTTTTTCATTCTCCGCCGGCCTTTTGCGGCGGCAATCGCGGTCCCGGCGGACCGGGTTCGCCCGCAAAGCGAGATTTCAGAGGCTTGAATGGGTATCGTTTCCGGAATAGCCCGAAAAGTATTCGGCTCGGCCAACGACAGGCTGATCCGCACGCTGCAGCCCAAGGTCGACGCGATCAATGCGCTCGAGGCGGAACTGGAAAAACTGACGGACGCCGAATTGAAGGCGCGCACCGACAGTTCCGCGCCGAACTTGCCGCCGGCAAGAAGCTCGACGACCTGCTGGTGCCGGCCTTTGCCACCGTGCGCGAAGCGTCCAAGCGCACCCTCGGCCATGCGGCATTTCGACGTGCAGCTGGTCGGCGGCATGATCCTGCACCGCGGCGCCATCGCCGAGATGCGTACCGGCGAAGGCAAGACCCTGGTCGCGACGCTGGCCGTCTATCTCAACGCCCTCGCCGGCAAGGGCGTTCACGTCGTCACCGTCAACGACTATCTCGCCCGCCGCGACGCCGACTGGATGGGCAAGATCTACTCGTTCCTCGGCATGAGCGTCGGCGTCATCGTCCACGGCCTCGACGACAACGAACGCCGCGCCGCCTACGGCTGCGACATCACCTACGGCACCAACAACGAGTTCGGCTTCGACTATCTGCGCGACAACATGAAGTTCGAACTCGCCCAGATGGTCCAGCGCGGCCACAACTATGCCATCGTCGACGAAGTCAACTTCGATCCTCGTCGACGAAGCGCGCACGCCGCTGATCATTTCCGGTCCGCTCGACGACAAGTCCGAACTGTACGTCACGATCGACAAATTCATTCCGGCGATCGCCAAGGAAGATTACGACCTCGACGAAAAGCAGCGCACGGTCACCTTCACCGAATCCGGCAACGAGAAGCTCGAGCAGCGCCTGCGCGCCGCCGGGCTGCTCAAGGGCGAATCCCTCTACGACGTCGAAAACGTCGCCATCGTCCACCACATCAACAATGCGCTGAAGGCGCACAAGATGTTTGCCCGCGACAAGGACTATATCGTGCGCAACGGCGAAATCGTCATCATCGACGAATTCACCGGCCGCATGATGCCGGGCCGACGCTATTCGGAAGGGCTGCACCAGGCGCTCGAGGCCAAGGAGGGCGTCGCGATCCAGCCCGAGAACCAGACGCTGGCCTCGATCACCTTCCAGAATTATTTCCGCCTCTATGCCAAGCTCGCCGGCATGACCGGCACGGCGATGACGGAAGCCGCCGAGTTCATGGACATCTACAAGCTCGACGTCGTCGACGTGCCGACCAACCTGCCGGTCGACGCGCGACGAGGACGACGAGGTCTACCGCACGGTCGAGGAAAAATACCGCGCCATCGTCGCGCTGATCCGCGATTGCCGCGAGCGCGGCCAGCCGGTGCTGGTCGGCACCACCTCGATCGAAAAATCCGAATTGCTGGCCGAACGGCTGCGCAAGACGGGCGTCACGGATTTCCAGGTGCTGAACGCCCGCTATCACGAGCAGGAGGCCGCGATCGTCGCCCAAGCCGGCGTGCCGGCGGCGATCACCATCGCCACCAACATGGCCGGCCGCGGCACCGACATCCAGCTCGGCGGCAATCCCGACATGCGCATTGCCGACCGAACTGGCCGACCTGCCCGCAGGGCGAGGAACGCGCAGACGAAGGAAAGGCGATCCGCGCCGAAGTCGCCGAAGCTGAAGAAGCAAGGCGATCGATGCCGGCGGCCTTTACGTCATCGGCACCGAGCGCCACGAAAGCCGGCGCATCGACAACCAGCTGCGCGGCCGCTCCGGCCGCCAGGGCGACCCCGGCCATTCGAAATTCTTCCTGTCGATCCAGGACGACCTGATGCGCATCTTCGGCTCCGACCGCATGGACGGCATGCTGCAGCGCCTCGGCCTCAAGGAGGACGAGGCCATCATCCATCCGTGGATCAACAAGGCTTTGGAGAAGGCGCAGAAGAAGGTCGAGGCGCGCAACTTCGACATCCGCAAGAACCTGCTGAAGTTCGACGACGTCATGAACGATCAGCGCAAGGTGATCTTCGAGCAGCGCATCGACCTGATGAAGGGCGAGGATGTCGAGGAAGTCATCGCCGACATGCGCCGCGAGGTCATCGACGAACTGGTCACCCGCCACATCCCGGCTTCGGCCTATGCCGAGCAATGGAACGCCAAGGGACTGCGCGAAGCGAGTTGCGACGTTCCTCAATCTCGAACTGCCGGTCGAATCGTGGGCCGCCGAAGAAGGCATCGCCGAGGACGATATCCGCGAGCGCATCAACGAGGCCGCCGACAAGGCGATGGCGGCGCGCGCCCAGCGCTTCGGACCACAACTGATGCAGTATGTCGGCAAGTCGGTGATGCTGCAGACGCTCGATCATCTGTGGCGCGAGCATCTGGTCAATCTCGATCACCTGCGTTCGGTCATCGGTTTTCGCGGCTACGCCCAGCGCGATCCGCTCAACGAATACAAATCGGAGAGCTTCGAGCTGTTCCAGACCATGCTCGGAAATTTGCGCGAGGCGGTAACGGCGCAGATGTCGCGCGTCGAGATCGTCCAGCAGCAGGAACCCGAACCGGTGGCGATGCAGGAAAGCCATCCGGCCGCGCCGGAGCTGGCGCCGCCGAACGGGTTACCCGGCGGTTCGCTGGGGCCCGCCCCGGGCGGCAACGGTCTCCTTGCAGCGTCCGGCACTGCCAAGCCGCAGCGCGATCCGAAAAATCCGCAGAGCTGGGGCAAGGTCGGCCGCAACGAAGCCTGCCCGTGCGGCTCCGGCAAGAAGTTCAAGCACTGCCACGGAGCTTTCGTCTGAGGCCGCGCGAGCAGATTCAGGATTCAGATCAGGATTTTGCCTGAAACAGCCAGGCAAAGAAGCCGCTCTTTTTCGGGGCCGCCCCGGCGGTTACCCGCGGCGCCGGCTGCGGTATCGGGATTGCGCCGGCCTTGCGCGTGACGGCCTCGCCATCGAGGCCCGCCTGCTGGCCGCTGCTTGAGGCCTCGATTGCCTCCCCGATGCTCGTTGGCCGCCGCCGTCTCGGCTCGCGCGACCGAATATTTCGCCTTGAACAGGTCCTGAAAGGCGAGCTTGCGGATCGCCTCTTCGTAGACCTTTTCGTCCTTCGTCTGCTTTTCGGCATAGGCCAGTCGTCAGGCTTTGCGGCATCGGTCGTTTCCGGGCAGGCCTTGTCGGCACTTGAAATCCTTTTCGTCCTCGGCGATCTGGTTGAACACGTAGTGCTTGTCGCAGACATTGACCTTCGGCGGCACATGCGTGATCTCGAAATGGTCGCTGCCCTCCTTCAGCATGCGCCAGAACTCGATATTCGGATCGTCGCGATAGCTGGCCATGTTTTCCGGCGTCATGCGGAACGGGAAGGCCTGGATCTGGAAGCTTTTCTGTCCGCCTTTGAACGCCTCGCGCGCCAGCGCATAGATATCGGCGATGCGTTCGTCGGTCATCGAATAGCAGCCGGCCGAGGAACAGGCGCCGTGCACCATCAGATTGGTGCCGGTGCGCCCCAGCGCGCGGTCAAAGGCGTTGGGGTAGCCGATATTGAATGACAGATAATAGTCCGACAGCGGGTTCATCTGGTAGGCGTTGACGGTGTAGAAGCCTTCCGGTGCCTGACGGTCGCCTTCGACGATCTTCGGTCCGAGCTTTCCCGACCATTTGCAGATCTCGAAGGTTTCCAGCAGGTCGTAGCGGCCGATGCCAGTCTCCTTCCAGATTTCCAGGACATTGTCCTCCTTGTAGATGCGCGCCATGATCGGGGCGCTGGCAACCATGCCCTTGGCTTTCATCTTCTTGGCGATTTCCGCCGAAATCGGCCGGTCGGCCTTGGGGAAAAACCCATTGAGGCCACCATGCTCCTGGCAGCCGGACATGAGCGCGCTCGCACCCGCCAGCAGAACCGCAATCGCTGGTTTCCTGAGCTTCATCGTCCCGTACCGCCAACAGTCCCCAAAATTGAATTAGGCTTGCGAGGTTGACAACCGGTTACGAGCCGAATCCGGCGCTTCCTCACGCGATTGTCAAGCATTGGAGAATTTTGTCGGTGATTTTGCGGCATCTCAGCCGAGATTGCGGCCCATGGCGAGGAATTTTTCGCGTCGCTGCTTGCGCAATGCCGCCGGCTCGAGCGCAACCAGCTCGCCGAGCGCCGCGCGCAATGTCGCCGCCGTCGCCTCCATCACCGCCTGCGGCCCGCGATGGGCGCCGCCGACCGGCTCGCCGATGATCCCGTCGATGACGCCGAGCTGTTCCAGGTCCTGGGCGGTAATCTTCATCGCCGCCGCCACGTCGCGCGCCCGCGTCGAATCGCGCCAGACGATCGAGGCCGCCGCCTCCGGCGAGGCGACACTGTAGATCGAATGTTCCAGCATGTAGACGCGATTGGCCGCCGCAATCGCGATGGCGCCGCCCGACCCGCCCTCGCCCGGTGATGACCGAAACGATCGGGACGCCGAGGCGCAGGCACGTCTCGATCGATCGCGCGATCGCCTCGGCCTGGCCGCGCTCCTCGGCGCCGACGCCAGGATAGGCCCCGGCGGTGTCGACCAGCGAGATCACGGGGATCGAAAACCGCTCGGCAAGCTCCATGATCCGCACTGCCTTGCGGTAGCCTTCCGGCTTCGCCATGCCGAAATTATGCTTCAGGCGCGATTGCGTGTCGGCGCCCTTTTCGTGCCCGATCAGCGCCACCGAATGGCCGTCGAAGCGGCCGAGGCCGGCAATGATGGCCTCGTCCTCGGCGAAATATCGGTCGCCCGCCAGCGCCACGAAATCGGTGACAAGGGCGTCGACATAGTCCTTGAAATGCGGCCGGTCGGGGTGGCGGGCAATCTGCGTCTTGTGCCAGGGCGAAAGCTTCGAATAGAGTTCTTTCAGCGTTTCGTCGGCGCGGGCCTCAAGCTTGCGGATTTCCGCCAGCGTCTCTTCGCTGGAATCGCCGCCTGCTTCGTTGCGCAGGGCATGGATGCGGCCGTCGATATCGGCCAGCGGTTTTTCGAATTCCAGATAACTGCGCATCCGCCAACAGCTACGCCAGGCGATTCCGTTTGCCGGCAGGGCCTGGAACCCCGGCGGTTTGTTGCGCCGCACCCTTAGGCTCGCGGTCCCCAAAGTCAAGTTTTTCGGCCGTTTGCGGCGGTTTGCTGGCGTTGAGCCGGAGGCTGCCGCGAGCGGGTGGTTTTCCTCCACCATCTGGCGCAGTCGCTCGTCGAGCACGTGCGTGTAAATCTGCGTCGTCGTGATATCGGCATGGCCAAGCAACTGCTGGACGACGCGCAGATCGGCGCCATTGGCGAGCAAATGGCTGGCAAAGGCATGGCGCAGCACATGCGGCGAGATGGGGCCGCTCGCAAGCCCGGCGCGCGCCGCCAGCGCCTTCAGATCGCGGCCGAAGGCCTGGCGCGTCAGGTGACCACTGCCGGAATCGGCCGGGAACAGGAATTTCGCCTCCGCCGCGGCGGCTTTTAGCAATTCGACATGGATAGCCAGCGCTTCGCGGGCCTTTTGCGAAAAGGGCACGATGCGTTCGCGATTTCCCTTGCCGCGAACGAGCAGGAATTGCCGGCTTGTGGCCGCCGAGAACGGCAGCGAAACCAGCTCGCTGACCCGCATTCCGGTGGCATAAAGCCAGTTCCAGCAACGCCAGCATGCGCGCGGCGCGGCGCTGGCGCGCCGGGCTCGCGGCCGCTTGCGCCTCGCGCTCGGCCTGCCGATCAGGCGGTCGACCTCTGCAACCGACATCGTCTTTGGCAGCGGCCGGCGCTGCTTCGGCGCCGCAATCGTGGCGGTCGGATCGTCGCCGCGCAGACCCTCCGAATAGAGGAACCGGTAGAACTGGCGCATGGCGGAGAGCTGGCGCGCCTGGGTTGCCGGCGATTTTGCGGCCAATGTCCCCAGATAGTCGCGGATATCGGTGGCACCGGCATCGGCTGGCGAGCGGCCTGCTTGTGCCAGAAATCCGACATGCTTATCCAGATCGCGACCATAGGCTTGCAGGTGTTGGCGCGGCGCCGCGCTCGGCGCTCAGCATTTCCAGGAACGCTTCGACCTGGGGATTGGTGAGGGGATCGGGGCCATTGCAAGCCGGCGCCGGTCAATTCGGCAATTGCAGCTTGGTCGGTGGAATCTTTACCGTCATTTCGCGCGGCCGCGGCTCGACATAATTGACCAGCGCGATCATGCTGCCATAGACGGTCCCGGCCAGGATCGCCAATACGGCAAGGAAACGCAGCAGGCTTGGCATCGCGGCTTCCGTTCGATGTAATTTCGCGATCCCGCGGACAACGGCGTTGCGCAAGCATTGCGTCGGGATGCGGGCTCGATCCTTTATCGGCAACCGTACCGCTATTGCAAGCATAACCGCCATATTCGCCACCTTGTTGAGGGGGCTTGACGGCGGCGGTTGCATGGTTTGCAAGGCAGCCGAAACGATGGCGGAAGCGACATGGTGCGCCGCAGAACCCAAATGATCTCGCAGATCAAGGACCGGCTCGGCGGCCGCAACATCGTGTTCGTTGGCATGATGGGCTCGGGCAAATCCGCTGTCGGCCGCCTGGTTGCCGAAGATCTGCAATTGCCGTTTTTCGATTCAGACCAGGAAATCGTCACCGCCGCCGGTCTGTCGATCGCCGAAATCTTCGAGCGCTTCGGCGAAGAATATTTCAGGGCGGGCGAGCGTCGCGTCATCGCCCGCCTGCTTGGCGAAGGGTCTTGCGTGCTTTCGCTTGGAGGCGGCGCTATCTTGTCGGAGGAGACCCGCAACCTCATCAAGCGGCGAGGCATTTCCTGCTGGCTGGTGGCTGATGCCGATCTGCTGCTGGCACGCGTCACGCGCCGCCCGACCACCAGGCCGCTGCTGCAGACCGCCGACCCGCGCGCGACCCTGGTCGATTTGCTGGCCCGCCGCGAACCGATCTATCGCCTCGCCAATCTGCACATTCCTTCCTCGCGGATTTCCAAGCGCCAGACCGGCGATGCCGTGCTGACAGCGCTTTCCGCCTGGCTCGCCGATCATCGCAGCGCCGTCAGCCGCCGGCAATTGAAACGGACCGCCGATATGCCGGAGTCCCGCAGACCGTCAATGTCAATCTTGCCGAGCGCAGCTACGATATCCGCATCGACGCCGGATTGCTGGCGGACGCTGGCGCTGCGATTTCGCGGCTGCGCCCGAAGGCGCGCTGCGCCATCGTCAGCGACACCAATGTCATGGCCGCCCATGGCGAGACGTTGCGCGCTTCGCTTGCCGCGCCGGCATCGACTTCAGCGAACTGGCGATGGCGCCTGGCGAGAGCGCCAAGTCCTTCGCCGGCTTCCAGCAGGTTTGCTCCTTCCTGCTCGACGCTCGCCTTGAACGCGGCGACCTCGTGATCGCCTTCGGCGGCGGCGTCGTCGGCGATCTTGCCGGCTTTGCCGCCGCATGCGTGCGCCGAGGCATCGATTTCGTCCAGATCCCGACGACGCTGCTCGCCCAGGTCAATTCCTCCGTCGGCGGCAAGACCGCCATCAACGCGCCGCAGGGCAAGAACTTGATCGGCTCCTTCCACCAGCCCGTGCTGGTTCTGGCCGACCCGGCGGTATTGGCGAGCCTGCCGCGACGCGAATTTTCCGCCGGCTATGCCGAAGTGGCAAAATACGGCCTGATCGACCGGCCGGAATTCTTTTCCTGGCTGGAGGAAAAGCGCGAGGAGATATTCGCCTTCGGCCCGGCTCTGGCCCAGGCAATCGCGGTCAGTTGCCGGGCGAAGGCTGAAATCGTCGCCGCCGACGAGCGCGAGGCCGGCCGCCGCGCCCTACTCAACCTTGGCCACACTTTCGCCCACGCGCTGGAAGGCGCCGTCGGATATGACACCACACGTCTCGTCCACGGCGAAGCGGTGGCGATTGGAATTTGCCTGGCGCACGAGTTTTCCGCTCGCCTCGGGGTTTGCCCCGCGGCCGATGCGGCGAGGGTGGCGGCGCATTTGACCGCGGCCGGCCTGCCGACGCGGATTTCGCACAATTCCCGGCGCCCGCCTCGACGCCGACACGCTGATGCGGTTCATCGCCCAGGACAAGAAGGTCGAACGCGGCGCGTTGACGTTCATCCTTACCAAGGGCGTCGGCCAAGCCTATATTGCCCGTGACGTGCCGCGCCCGGCCGTCCTTGAATTTCTTGGAGATTTTGCCGCCCGATGACGCCCGGCGACTGGTTACTGTTTTCGGCGATCCTGCCGCTGCTGCTCGCCTCCGCTTTTTTTTCCGGCTCCGAGACCGCGCTGACGGCGGCTTCGCGGGCGCGCATGCACGCGCTCGAAAAATCCGGCGACCAGCGTGCCTCCATCGTCAACCGCCTGATCAAGCGCCGCGACCGGCTGATCGGCGCGCTGTTGATCGGCAACAACCTCGTCAACATTCTGGCCTCGGCCATCGCCACCAGCATGTTTTTGCGCTGGTTCGGCGACAAGGGCGTGGCGCTGGCGACCCTGGTCATGACGGTCGTCGTCGTCGTCTTTGCCGAGGTGACGCCGAAATACCTGGCGATCACAGCCGCCGACAGTGTTGCCTTGCGCGTCGCCCGTTCGGTGAGCTTTGCCGTGGCGATGTTGTCGCCGTTTGCCGCCGCGACTTCGGCCTGCGCGCGCTGGATGCTGCGCCTCGCTGGCGTGCGTATCGAAAGCGGCCGCTCCTTGCTGAGCGCGCACGAGGAAATTCGCGGCGCCGTCGAAATCCTGCACCGCGACGGTTCGGTGGTCCGCGACGACCGCTATCGTCTCGGTGCCATTCTCGATCTGCACGAACTGGAAATCTCCGACGTCATGATCCACCGCACCAAGATGGTGTCGATCAACGCCGACGATCCGCCGGCCGAGATCGTGCGCCAGGTGCTGGCCGGCCAGCATACCCGCATCCCGCTATGGAAGGGCCGACCCGACAACATCGTCGGCATCCTGCATGCCCGAGATGTCCTGCGCTTCCTCGGCACGCATGAGGATGTGGCGAAGTTCGATGCTACCAAAATTGCCGGCAAGCCCTGGTTCGTTCCCGAATCGACGCCGCTGAAGGACCAGCTCAACGCGTTTCTGCGGCGCAAGGCCCATATGGCGCTTGTCGTCGACGAATACGGCGAGGTCATGGGCCTGGTGACGCTCGAGGACATTCTCGAGGAAATTGTCGGCGACATCACCGACGAGCACGACATCGAAGTTTCCGGCGTTCAGACCCAGGCCGACGGCTCGGTCATCGTCGACGGGTCGGTGACGGTACGCGATCTCAACCGTGCGCTTGACTGGGAACTGCCCGACGACGAAGCGACGACGGTGGCCGGGTTGGTCATCCAGGCGGCGCAGATGATCCCGGAGGAGAAACAGGCATTCTCCTTCTACGCCAAGCGCTTCGTCGTCATGCAGCGCGAAAAGAACCGCATCACCAAATTGCGAATCCGCAATCTTCCGGCTTGAGTCGCTTTCTATCCGGCGCTCGTTTGGCGCCACAGCCTCGATCGCCAGCGCATGAAGACCGTTGGCGAATTCCTCGGCCGCCAGCGCATTGATCGCCCGATGGCGCGCGACCCGGCTCAAGCTTGCAAAGGCATCGGCGCTGATGCGGATGCGCAAATGCGTCTCGCCACTGCCGTCGAACGATTCGTGGTGGCCGGCATGCAGGTGGCTTTCGTTGACGATCTCCAGGCTCTGCGGAGAGAAGGCCGCGGTGAGCTTGCGCTCCAGGCTGGCGGCAAAACCTGTCGTTGTGCCTGTAGGTGCGGTCGTCATCGCGCCCGGTTTCGTCATGAGGGATTCGTCAGGCCAAACGCCCTTTGTGCGCACTCGGCGTTGCAATGTCAAACCTTGTCGGCGATCGATCTCGATGCCCATAATCGGCCGATGGCAGCTCAACTCGAAATATTTCGATGGCATCCGCATTTCGCGCCGACGCGCCGCGCGGCCGGCGCCGAGCGAAGGCAAATGCCAGTGGAAAGGTTGCAGCGAAATGGCGACCCATCGAGCGCCGATGGGCCGCGACCACGAAGGCGAGTATTTCCGATTCTGTTACGACCACGTGCGCGAATACAACAAGAGCTACAACTATTTTTCCGGCCTCGACGACGAATTGATTGCCGGCTTCCACAAGGATGCCATTACCGGCCATCGCCCGACCTGGACACTTGGTGTCAATCCGTGGGGCGGCCAGCCGCCGCTCGGCGGCAACGATCCGCGGGCTGCGGCATCGGCGCGCATCCGCGCACGGATTTCAGGTGTCGACGGCTCCAGGGCTTCCCAGCCACGACGGCCGCGGACCCTCGACAAGAAGGCTTTCGAGGATCTCGGGCTGCCCTATTCGGCCAGTTCAGCCGAGATCAAGGGGCGCTACAAAGAGCTTGTCAAACGCCATCATCCCGATGCAAATGGGGGCGATCGCAGCACCGAGGACCGGTTGCGGCGGATCATTCAGGCCTACAAGCATCTCAGACAGGCTGGCTTCTGCTGACGGGGCGGCGATAGAGCGCGATCCCGAAGAGTGGCAGTGTTTTTCGGGGTGGATTGCCCTAGCGTCTTTTCGAATACTGGAGACTATCGATGACTGAGGGACTGCCGGACACCAAGGTCGCAGTCAAGGAAGTGTTCGGGTTTGATAGCGATTTCAAGGTGCCGGCGTATTCGCATTCCAGCGAATACGTGCCCGATTTCGACCCCGACTACCTGTTCGACCGCAACACCACCCTGGCGATCCTGGCCGGCTTCGCCTACAACCGCCGCGTCCTCGTCTCGGGCTATCACGGCACCGGCAAGTCGACCCATATCGAGCAGGTCGCCGCCCGCCTCAACTGGCCGTGCGTGCGGATCAACCTCGACAGCCATGTCAGCCGCATCGATCTGGTCGGCAAGGACGCGATTGTCGTGCGCGATGGCATGCAGGTAACCGAATTCCGCGATGGCATCCTGCCCTGGGCCTATCAGAACAACGTCGCCCTCGTGTTTGACGAATACGATGCCGGCCGGCCCGACGTCATGTTCGTCATCCAGCGCGTGCTTGAATCGTCCGGTCGCCTGACGCTGCTCGACCAGAGCCGCGTCATTCGCCCGCATCCGGCATTCCGCTTGTTTGCCACCGCCAACACCGTTGGCCTCGGCGACACCACCGGGCTTTATCACGGCACCCAGCAGATCAACCAAGCGCAGATGGATCGCTGGTCACTGGTCGTCACCTTGAACTATCTGGCGCACGATAAGGAAACCGATATCGTGCTCGCCAAGGTCAAGGCCTTCGACACCAAGGAAAGGCGCGAGACCGTTTCCAAGATGGTGCGCGTCGCCGACATGACCCGCAATTCCTTCATGAACGGCGACATCTCGACCGTCATGAGCCCGCGCACCGTCATCACCTGGGCCGAGAACACCGAAATCTTCGGCGACCTCGCCTTCGCCTTCCAGGTGACATTCCTCAACAAGTGCGACGAGTTGGAGCGGCCGACGGTCGCCGAATTCTACCAGCGCGCTTTCGGCGAGGAACTGCGCGAGTCGACCGCCAACCTGGTGGTCGCCTGAACCCTGCCCTTTTGCCATGACCGCCTCCGGATCCAACTCCAGCACGCGCAACCCCAAGCCGGCCGACTTCGAGCCGCTGCGCCGCGCCATTGGCCAATGCGTGCGGGCGATCGCTCGCCAACCGGGCCTGGAAGTGGTGTTCTCGAACGACAAGCCGGCAGACATCGGCAACCAGATCCGCTTGCCCGACCCCGGCAAGCGTCTGACCCTCGAGCAACTGGCGGTGACCCGCGGCACCGGCGATTCGATGGCGCTGCGCCGGGCCTGCCACGACAACGCCGTCCATGCCCGCCATTTGCCGGTCGGCGAGAACGCCCGCGCCGTGTTCGATGCGGTCGAACAGGCACGTGTCGAAGCGATCGGCGCCCGTGCCATGGCCGGTGTCGCCGCCAACCTGTCGTCGATGCTCGAAGACCGTTACGCCAAGGCGAGCTTCACCGGCGCGCTCGACCGTGGCGACGTTCCGCTCGAAGACGCCGTGGCACTGCTGGTGCGCGAGCGCCTGACCGGCGCCGAGCCGCCGCGCTCGGCCCGCCAGTTTGTCGATTTGTGGCGAGGCTTCGTCGAGGAGAAGGCCGCCAAGGCCATCGCCGCGCTCGACGGCGACCTTGTCGACCAGGCAAAATTCGCCAAGGCGACGCGCGACCTGATCGCTGCCCTCGACATGGGCGACGAACTTGGCGACGACGATTCCGGCGACGACAAGGACGACAACGACCAGTCGCGCGACCAGGGCGAGGAAGGTGACGTCGACGGCGACGATTCGGCCGGCGAAGAGGGCGGCGAGCGCGACGATCAGGCGGCCTCCGACGAGGAGCGCGAGGGCGAATCCGAATCGGCCGAAGCTGAAACCGACGAGTTTGCCGATGCCGATGCCGAGGACGCCGAGACGCCGGGCGAAGCGATCCGCCCCGACCTGCCGTTTTCCAACCTGCCGCCAACCAGCGACTACCGCATCTACACGGTCGAATTCGACGAGACCGTCGATGCCGAGGATCTCTGCGAAGAGGCCGAACTCGAACGGCTGCGCGCCTATCTCGACAAGCAACTCGCTCATCTTGCCGGCGTCGTCGGCCGCCTCGCCAACCGCCTGCAACGGCGCCTGATGGCCCAGCAGAACCGCAGCTGGGACTTTGACCTCGAAGAGGGCTATCTCGATTCCTCGCGCCTGTCGCGCGTCGTCATCGACGAAATGAAGGGGTCGTTTTCGGCGCTGACCTTCAAGCAGGAGAAGGAAGCAAAATTCCGTGACACCGTCGTTTCGCTGCTGCTCGACAATTCCGGCTCGATGCGCGGCCGGCCGATTACCGTGGCGGCGACCTGCGCCGACATCCTCGCGCGCACGCTCGAACGTTGCGGCGTCAAGGTCGAGATTCTGGGCTTCACCACCAAGGCGTGGAAGGGCGGCCAGGCGCGCGAGAAGTGGCTGCGCGCCAACAAGCCAGGCGCGCCGGGCCGGCTCAACGATCTGCGCCACATCGTCTACAAGTCAGCCGACGCGCCGTGGCGCCGCTCGCGGCGCAATCTCGGCCTGATGATGCGCGAAGGCCTGTTGAAGGAGAATATCGACGGCGAAGCCCTGATCTGGGCGCATTCGCGCCTGATCGGCCGGCCCGAGCAGCGCCGCATCCTGATGATGATTTCCGACGGCGCGCCGGTCGACGATTCGACGCTTTCGGTCAACCCAGGCAACTACCTGGAGCGCCATCTGCGCCATGTCATCGAGGATATCGAGGCGCATTCCCCGATCGAGTTGCTGGCCATCGGAATCGGCCACGATGTCACGCGCTATTACAAGCGCGCCGTTACGATCGTCGATGCAGAGGAACTGGCCGGCGCCATGACCGAGCAGCTTGCCGCCCTGTTCGAGGAGCGCGGCGGACCGCCGGTGCCCGCTCGCCGCCAGCCGCGCAGGGCGCGCGCCAGCGCCGCCACCTGAATGGCCCCAAAATTGACGGTTCGGCCAAACCGGCGATTTTGGCGAGCGGCGGCATTCGCCGCGGCTATCTTCATGCCGACGGCGGTTGCCGCCGATGCCATCGACATATCGGCAACGCCGATCCGCGACTTTGCCATCGGCGTGCAGTCAACCCGGTTCGGCGCGCTGGAATTTGTCGGCGGCCTGGAACTGCGTTCTACCGACGCCGATTTCGGCGGCATTTCCGGACTGCGCCTGCTTCCCGGCCGCCAGCGCTTCGTTGCGGTTTCCGACACTGGCCATTGGTTTGCCGGAAAAATTGCGCGCAACGACACCGGAGTGCCGACCGCAATCGACGGGGTCGTGTCCGGACCGCTGGCCGCCGCTGGCAAGAACGGCAACATTTCCAAACGTGACGGCGACTGCGAAGGTCTTGCGATTGCCGGCAACGACGCGTTCCTGTCATTCGAACGCAACCACCGCATCGAGCGCGTGGCACTGAAGTCAGGCGTGCCGGCCGGCCGGCCGGTTGCTTTCATCGCCAACCTGAAACGACTGTCGCTGTCGGCCAACAAGGGCATCGAGGCGCTCGCCGTCGTGCCGCCAGTTGACGCGATTGCGCCCGGCGCGCTGCTGGCCATCGCCGAGGACGCCACCGACGCCAACGGCAATCTTCGCGGCTTCATTCTGCGCGGCAAGCGCATCGAGGAATTCTCGATCCTTCGCCGCGACGGTTTTGCCATCACCGATGCCGATTTTCTTCCCGGCGGCGATCTGCTGATCCTCGAACGCGATTTTTCCTTCAGCCGCGGCCCGCGCATGCGCATCCGCCGCATTTCCGGGCAAGGGCTGCGGCCCGGGGCGTTGGTTGATGGGCCCGTGCTGATCGACGCCGATGCCAGCGACCAGATCGACAACATGGAGGCGCTTGCCGTTTCGACCGACGAAACCGGCACGACCTATGTCACGCTTGCTTCCGACGACAATTTCTCGGCGCTGCAGCGCACGGTGCTGCTGGAGTTCCGGCTGGTTGAATAGAGCGCTTCAGCGGGCGGCCGCGAGCGGCAGAGCACGCATCAGCGCGCCATAGGGCACGAGCATGACCAGCCCGTTGGCGATCTTGACGAAGAAATCGCCGACCGCCAGCGATTGCCACAACGCAATCGTGCCGCCGCCAAAGGAAACCGGCATCGCCAGCGAACCGTCCGGCATTCCGGTCCAGGCATCGAGAAATGCGAACTGCGCCGAGAACGCCAGCCCGAAGAACAGGATGGTGTCGAGGACCGAGCCGATCAGCGTCGACAACAATGGCGCCTGCCACCACTGGCGCCGACGCAACCGATCGAACACCGAGGTGTCGAGCAGTTGCGCGAACAGGAAGGCCGCGCCCGAGGCAAGGGCAATGCGCGGCGTCGCCAGGAAGGCCGACAGGACGATGGCAAAGACGAAGCCGACATAAACGACGCGGCGGGCAACCGCCGGACCGAAGCGGCGATTGGCAAGATCGTTGACGAGGAACGAGATCGGGTAGGTGAACGCGCCCCATGTGAGGACTTCGCCAAGGCCGAAAAACGAGAACGGATATTGCACGGCGAAATTCGAGATCGCCACGATCGCCGCCATGGCCGCGGCAAACGGCGCCCATTGACGCGGCTGCACCTGCAAGGGGATCATTTTTTTATCCTGGGTGATGGAACCAGCGTATGGCAATTTTGCCAGCGGATCAGGCCGCCGTTTCGGCCTGTTTCTTGGCGATCTGGCGCTTGAGCAAGCGCGCCTTCATCGACAATTCCGCTTCCTTGGCCGCCGCCAGAAACAGATCGAGGCCGCCGCGATGTTCCACCGAGCGCAAAGCGTTGGTCGAAATCCTGAGCCGCACCCGCTGGTTCAGCGCTTCGCTCATCAGCGTCACGTTGACGAGATTGGGCAAGAAGCGGCGGCGGGTCCGGTTGTTGGCATGGCTGACGGTGTTGCCGTAAAGCACCGTCTTGCCCGTCAGTTCGCAGCGCCTGGACATAGCTCAATTCCCTTGGCTCGATTCCCATGCGGGGCCGGCAAGCGAAAGGCGACGGTTCGGCGGCCTGAACAGGCATCCGCACGGCATCGCAATCAAACCGGCAGAAAAATCGTGCCGTCTATAGGCGGGCGCCATTTCGGCGTCAAGCTCACCCGTTCAGCGTGTCGTAAGCACACGAGTTGTCCGGATTAGGTAGCACACGAGTTGTCCGGTTTCATTTCCAGCGAACGGAGGCTGGGGATGAGACGGGCAGCGTGGCTACAGGAGCGCCGGATGCAGAAGTTCCGGGACGTGTTGAGCCGCTGGGAAGGCGGCGAGTTGTCGATGTTGGAGGCTGGGGAGTTGCTGGGGATGTCGGAGCGCCAGTTCCGGCGCTACCGGGACCGCTACGAGGAAAAAGGGGTTGGCGGTCTTGTCGACCGCCGGCTTGGCAAGGCGTCGCCGCGGCGGGCGCCAGAGCGCGATCGGGACCGGATGCTGGAGCTTTACCGGGACGACTACCTGGGCTGGAACGTGAAGCATTTTCACGAGCACCTGGTGGGCGGCCACGGTTTCGCCTGGGGTTACACCTGGACGAAGACGCAGCTGCACGCTGCCGGCCTGGTGGAGCGGGCGAGACGGCGCGGGGCGCACCGGCGCAAGCGGCCGAGGAAACCGTGCGAAGGCATGATGCTGCACCAGGATGGCAGCCGGCACGACTGGCTGTCGGGCCAGCCGAAGCTCGACCTGATCGTGACGATGGACGATGCCACGAGCACGATCCATTCGGCGTTTCTGGTCGAGGAGGAAGGCACGGCCTCGACATTGCGAGCGCTGCTGGAGACGTTCTCGGCCGTTGGCTTGCCGGCGAGCCTCTATACCGATCGCGGCAGCCACTACTTCTTCACGCCGAAGGCGGGCGAAGCGGTGGACAAGAAGCACCTCACCCAGGTCGGCCGGGCGCTCGATCGGCTCGGCATCGAACATATCCCGGCCTATTCGCCGGAGGCGCGCGGCCGCTCGGAACGGATGTTCGGCACGTTGCAGGAGCGGCTGCCGAAGGAACTGAGGCTGGCCGGGATCGGCGACATCGGGGCCGCCAACCGCTTTATTGCCGAGGTTTACCTGCCGGCCCACAACGCCCGCTTCGCCAGTCCCCCCGAGATTGCCGAGAGCGCCTTCGTGGCGGCCGATCCTGCCCAGCTCACCGACATCCTGTGCGTGGAGGAGGAGCGCGTGGTGAGCCGTGACAACACCGTCGTCTTCGGGCGGCTGCGGCTGCAACTGCCGCAAAGCCCGATCCGGCATCACTTCGTCAAGGCATGCGTGAAGGTTCGGCAATATCCCGACGGCAGCCTCGCCGTCTTCCACGGACCGCGCCGCATCGGCCGCTACGATGCACAGGGCCGCGAGATCGGCGAGCCGATCTCGCCCATGCTGCACCCGTGCTCGACGCCGTCAAGGCGTGGCCTGGAGGCGTCGCGGCCGGTGCCGGCGACCGCGCGGCGGCCAGCCTTGACTGCGTCTCGACACGGGGCCGGCGGCCCACCGCCGGCTCCATGAACCGGCCAACGGCCCGGGTGTCATTCCGCTTTCGCCCGGATTCGCCGTCAACCCAAAGCGGACAACTGATGTGCTACAAAAACCGGACAACTTGAAAAGCTACTGACAGCTCACCCGTTCAGCGCACCCGTTCATGCCCGGTTCAGCGGCAAAACCGAAAAAAGCCGTTGCTGGTCTTGTTGGCGCCGGGTTTGCCCGGCAAATTCGCTTACTGGGGTAACCACCATGATTTCGTTTCGCCATTGCCGCCCGATCTTTGCCGTCGCGCTTGCTGCTGCCGGCGCTGCTGCGCCGCTTGCCGCCGAGACCGATGTTCTGCAACACCACCGCACCTCGTTTTCGGTGCGTTTCGGGGCGCTGCCGGTTGGCCAGGCGACCTTCGACGTCCGCTATAACGCTCAGCGCTATGAGGTCGGCACCTCCGGCAAGACCGTCGGCATCGCCGAACTGGTGGCTTCCGGCAAAGGGGTTGCCGACAGCCAAGGGGTCATCGACGGAACCCATATCCAGGCCTTGCGCCACGATGTCGTCTACGAGGAAAAGAACCGCAAGGCGACGCTGCACATGGAATTCGCCGACGGCGCGGTTTCCAAGGTCGACATCGTCGATCCCAAGAAGAAGAACAAGACCGGGCCGAAATGGATTCAGGTAACTCCCGAACAACTGAAGGCAGTACTCGATCCGGCGAGCAGCATAATCATTCCGGTCGATCCGGCCAGGGCCAGCGATCCACATGCCGTTTGCGACCGCACGCTGCCGGTCTATGACGGCGACACCCGCTTCGACATCGCCCTCGACTACAAGGCAACCAAAACGGTTTCGACCGACGGTTATGTGGGATATGCTTATGTCTGCCGCTTGCGTTATGTCCCGATTGCCGGCCACAAGCGAAACCAGAAAAACGTCGAATACATGCGCAAGAACTCTGGCATGGAAATTTGGCTGGCGCCGATGGAGAAGACCAATCTGTACACCCCGATACGCGTCGAGGTGCCGACTTGGGTCGGTACCGTTGTTGCGGTTCCAACCTATTTCGGACCGGCTTCCTGAGTTTTCGCCGGGTTATTGCGCTCTCGTGTCGGTTCCGCCGGTTGCCCTTGTGAAACCGCAAGCCAATCGAGATCGGCCGCGCCCATGAACGCACCGATCCACCCGCCGCAGGCGAGCGGGCGCGGCGTCATCGCCGTGCTCGGCCCGACCAATACCGGCAAGACCCATCTCGCCATCGAGCGCATGGTCGGCCACGAAAGCGGCCTGATCGGATTGCCGCTGCGCCTGCTCGCCCGCGAGGTCTACGAGCGCGTCGCCGCCCGTGCCGGCGCCGCCAATGTCGAACTCGTCACCGGCGAGGAGAAGATCAATTGCGGCAATGGCGCCCGCTATACGGTGGCGACCGTCGAGGCGATGCCCGACCGCACCAACGCCGCCTTCGTCGCCATCGACGAGGTCCAGCTTGCCGCCGATCTCGAGCGCGGCCATGTCTTCACCGACCGCATCCTCAATCTGCGCGGCCGTGCCGAGACGATGCTGCTCGGCGCTGCCACCGTCCAGCGCGCCTTGCAGGAACTGCTGCCCGGCATTCACGTCGTCACCCGCCCGCGCATGTCGATGCTGACCTGGGCCGGACAAAAGAAAATCACGAGGCTTCCACAGCGCAGCGCCATCGTCGCCTTTTCGGCCGAGGAGGTCTATGCGATCGCCGAACTGATCCGCCGCCAGCGCGGCGGCGCCGCCGTCGTGCTCGGTTCGCTGAGCCCGCGCACCCGCAACGCCCAGGTCGCGCTCTATCAGTCGGGCGACGTCGACTTCCTCGTTGCCACCGACGCGATCGGCATGGGGCTCAATCTCGATCTCGACCATGTCGCCTTCGCCCAGGACCGCAAATTCGACGGCTTCAGCCATCGCCAGCTATCGGCCGGCGAGATCGGCCAGATTGCCGGCCGCGCCGGCCGCCACATCCGCAACGGCACCTTCGGGGTGACCGGCCAACTGCAGCCGTTCTCCGACGAAATGGTCGAACGCCTGGAGACGCATGCCTTCGACCCGCTGAAGGTGCTGGTGTGGCGCAATCGCGATCTCGATTATGCCACGCCGCAAACTTTGCGCGACAGCCTCGAGTCGGCTTCGGTCAGCCGCCTGCTGATGAAATCGTTTCCGGCCCCCGATCTCGTCGCGCTCGAAAACCTGTCGCGCGACGAGGACGTCGGTCGTCTTGCCAGCGGCGAAAAACGCGTCCGCCTGCTGTGGGAGGTCTGCCAGATTCCTGACTACCGGCGCATATCGCCCGGCGAGCACGCCGAACTGCTTCGCTCGGTCTTTCTCGATCTCACCCGCAACGGCCTTATCGATGCCGACTGGTTCGCGCGACAGGTCAAAATGACCGAACATTTCGACGGCGACATCGATGCATTGTCGGCGCGCATCGCCCATGTGAGGACCTGGACCTATCTTTCGCATCGCCAGGACTGGATCGGCGACGCGACCGCCTGGCAGGAAAAGACCCGCGACATCGAGGACCGCCTGTCGGATGCCCTCCACGAGGCCTTGACGAAGCGGTTCATTGACCGCAGGACAAGCCTCCTGATGCGGCGGCTCAGGGAAAACGCCATGCTGGAAGCCGAGATCCGACCCTCCGGCGAGATCGTGCTAGAGGGCCACAGCGTCGGTCGGTTGACCGGCTTCCGCTTCAGCCCCGATTCGGCTGCCTCCGGCCCCGACGCGAAAACGGCGTTGGCCGCCGCCTCCAAGGTGCTGGCCGCCGAAATTGCGCGCCGCGCCGAACGGCTTGCTGCCGCCGGAAACGGCGATTTCGCCGTCGCTTCGGACGCGACGTTGCGCTGGCTCGGCGAGCCGGTCGCCAAGGTGGTCGCCGGCGAAAGCCCGCTGCGCCCGCGCCTGATCCTGCTCGCCGACGAATACCTGACCGGCGTCCACCGCGATTCTGTCGCGGCCCGGCTCGAGCGCTGGCTGGCGCATCATGTCTCGACCGTTTTGAGGCCGCTGGTCGATCTTTCCGGCGACGAGACGCTTTCGGGAATGGCGCGCGGCCTTGCTTTCCGCCTGGTCGAGAATTTCGGCATCCTCGATCGCCGCGAGGTTGCGAACGACGTCCAGGCCCTCGACCAGGAGATGCGCGCCGGCCTGCGCCGCCATGGCGTGCGCTTCGGCGCCTACCATATCTTCATGCCGGCTTTGCTGAAGCCGGCGCCGACTTCGCTCATCGGCCTGCTGTGGTCGCTGGCCGCCAGCAACGACAGCGTCAACGGTCTCGCCGAGGTGCCGGCCCAGCTCGCCGCCGGTCGCACCTCTTTCGATCGTGACCCGGCAATCGATGAGGCGGTCTATCGACTGTGCGGCTATCGTGTGCTCGCGAGCAGGGTGGTCCGCATCGACATTCTCGAGCGGCTCGCCGACCTGATCCGGCCGGCGCTCGCCTGGAAACCGGCTTCGCAAGTTCCGCCGCCACCGGGCGCCGTCAACGGCACCTGCTTCGTCGTAACTCCGGCAATGCTGTCGATCCTCGGTGCCACCCATGATGGCATGGAAATCGTTCTTGCCGGGCTTGGCTACCGCGGCGAAAGGAAGCCGGCTGAGGAAGTCGCTGCGATGCTGCCTGTGCCTCCGGCTGAAGCGCAACCTGTTGCGGCCGAAGCCGCCGTCGACCTCGTGGGAACGGCGCCGGCGCCCCAGGAGGAGGCGGTTTCTGACGGGCCGGAACAGGTGGGCACCGCCGAGGCGGCGCAATCGTCGCCCTCCTCCACGGATGACGGCGCCATGGCGCAGATAGCGCCGGCCGACGCCGATATCGCTCCGCAAGGCGCCGCTCCGCAGGCCGTCAGCGCAGAGCCGGCGCAAGCATCTGAGCCAGAGCCACAGCCGGTATTGGAGCCGATGGCGGAGGAGGAACCGGCGAAATTCGTCATGCTCTGGCGTCCTGCGCGGAGGGGGCCACCGGCAGGGCGTCGCCCCGAAAATTCCCGGGATCGCCGCCGCCAGCCGGAGCGGCGCGACGCACCCGCCGACGCATCCGTTGCGGCCGATGCCCAATCGGCCGTGGCGCGACATCCGCGCCAACGCCATGCTCACCGCCCGACCGGAATGCCGGACGGTCACGGGCAGCAACCCGACGGACAATCCGCCGTCAAGGCCAGCCGCCACAAGCCAGGTCCGGGCAGACCTGACAAGCACAAGCATCAGCGCCGCGATCAGGGGACCGGCAGGTCCGGATTCACTCCCAATGCGCTGCCGCAAAAACGCGATTCGCGACCATTCGACCCGGATTCGCCATTCGCCAAGCTCGCTGCCCTGAAGGCCCGGCTCGAAGCGCCGGCTCCTTCCCGTGACGAAACCTGAGGTCGCGGCAGCAATTCGCCTCGACAAGTGGCTGTGGCATGCCCGTGCCACGAAGACGCGGACGCTTGCCCAGAAACTGGTCGCTGCCGGCAAGGCACGCATCGACGGACGCAAGACCCGCGATCCGGCGCATGCGCATCGGCAATGTCGTGACGCTGGTGCTCCCCCGCGGCGTTGTCGTCTGGCGGGTTACCGCAATTGGCGAGCGCCGCGGCCCTGCAAGTGAAGCGGCCGGGCTCTATATTGAAATTTCCGGCGACGGCGAAAGCGCAGAGCGTCCCCTCTTTCCGTAGGGGAACCGAAATTGCCACTGATGGCAGGCGCGCGAAAAATTGTCGCGCCATTGGCGGCGCGGCGGGTCGGATCATTCTTGAAGGCGACCGGCAAACCGGTTACCGACGGGGCGAAATCGCCTAAATAATCCAATTGAAATAACCTGATTGCGGCACGCATGACCTACATCGTCAACGACCTGTGCATCAAATGCAAATATACCGACTGCGTCGAGGTGTGCCCGGTCGACTGCTTCTATGAAGGCGAGAACATGCTCGTCATTCATCCCGACGAATGCATCGATTGCGGCGTTTGCGAGCCGGAATGCCCGGTCGAGGCGATCAAACCGGATACCGAACCCGGCCTGGAAAAATGGCTGAAACTCAACGCCGACTATGCCGAAAAATGGCCCAATATCCGCACCAAGAAGGACGCGCCGGCCGATGCCAAGGAATTCGAGGGCATCGACGGCAAATTCGAAAAGTATTTCTCGCCGGCGCCCGGCGAGGGTACCTGAAGCTGAATCGTCGGCAAACCAGTTAACCAATTGTTAGGATTTCGCCGCGCTTGCCTTCGCGCCTGCGGGAGGAAATTGATTTTTGTGGTAAAATCCATTATATAAGGGTCTAACGCACACCTGCCGGCCGGGAAACCGCACCTTCTCGCGCTGGAACAGCTAGGAAATTCATTGCCGATAAACCCGCCGGCAAAGGCGATTCCGTCCCATTGCGGAACCGACTTTGCGGGGTTTGCGCGCGTCCCGGCCGAGTTTGGTGGCAAAAAGCCAATGCCGGACGTTCCGGCAAACAGGGAGTATCGAAATTCATGGCCACGACCGCAAAAAAAACCGTCCAGCGGCAGGGGTTCCGCACCGGGGAATATGTCGTTTACCCGGCTCATGGCGTCGGCCAGATCAAGGCAATCGAGGAACAGGTCGTCGCCGGCCACAAGCTCGAACTGTTCGTCATCTCGTTCGAGCAGGACAAGCTGATCCTGCGGGTGCCGATCACCAAGATCGCTTCGGCCGGCATGCGCAAGCTTGCCGCCACCGATACTATCGGCCATGCGCTGAAAACGGTGACCGGACGCGCCCGCATCAAGCGCACGATGTGGAGCCGGCGCGCCCAGGAATACGAGGCCAAGATCAATTCCGGCGACCTGATCTCGATCTCGGAAGTCGTTCGCGACCTGCACAGGGCCGACAATCAGCCCGAACAGTCCTATAGCGAGCGCCAGCTCTACGAGGCAGCGCTCGACCGCATGGCTCGCGAAATTTCGGCGGTCAATCGCATTTCGTCGACTGAATTGGTGGTGCTGATCGAGAAGCACCTCGCCAAGGCGCCGCGCCGCGGCACCAAGCCCGAAGACGGCGAACGCGAACAAGCGGCCTGATCGAAGCCGCCCACTCGAATTCAACGTAACGACCGGCCCGGGGGACAATCCCGGGCCGGGCTCGTTCATTTTCTCGTGTTCGCGCCTGCCTAAAAATCAGTCAGGCTCGGATCGGCGGTTTTTCGTCCATTATTTCAGAGCTTTACGGGATAGCCTGCACGCGGCCGGAACCCTCGGTCAAATCAGCAGTTTTCCTGAACGGTCCGTCAGGGAAAGTTGCTTGCGCCGCAGCGCACGCGTAGCCATCTAATTCAAGCAATATCAGGGGCATGGACTATGGCAACTAGAAGCGAAACCATTTCGCTCGCGGAACCGAACCGGGCGCTGTTGCGCGCCGCAGCGGCCGCGCCCTATCTCGAACTCGAGCAGGAACAGGATTTGGCGCATCGCTGGGCGGAGCGCCGCGACCAGCAGGCGCTGCATCAGTTGACGACGGCCCACATCCGTCTCGTTCTCGCCATGGCAGCGAAGTTCCGCCGCTATGGCCTGGCGATGAACGATCTCGTCCAGGAAGGCCATGTCGGACTGCTTGAGGCGGCGGCGCGCTTCGATCCCGACCGTGGCGTGCGCTTTTCGACCTACGCCACATGGTGGATCCGTGCCGCGATCCAGGACTTCGTGCTGCGCAACTGGTCGATCGTGCGCGGTGGAACCAGTTCAGCGCAAAAATCGCTGTTTTTCAGCCTGCGCCGGTTGCGGGCCCGCATCTCCGCCGGCCGCCACAATATCACGACACAGGAACTCCACCGCGAACTTGCCAACGCCTTCGGCGTCAAGCCGGCCGACGTGGCGTCCATGGACGCGCGGCTGTCGGCACCAGACTTGTCGCTCAACCTGTCGGTCAGCGACGATAGCGACGACGGCGCCGAGCGGGTCGAATTCCTCGTCGACGACGGGCCGCTGCCTGACGAAAATGCCGAAGCGACGATCGACGGCGGCCGTCGCCGGCGCTGGTTGGCCTCGGCGATGTCGGCGCTCAGCCAGCGCGAGCAGCGCATCGTCACGCGCCGCCGGCTCGAGGACGAAGGTGCGACGCTTGAGCAATTGGGCGAGGAACTCGGCATCTCCAAGGAGCGCGTGCGCCAACTCGAGGTTCGTGCCATGGAGAAACTGCGCAGCGCCCTCATCGAAAGCGACCCGGCCATGGCCGGACGCAGCTGAAGCCACTGGTCGCCACCGCCTGCCGGGTGCCGTCTCAACTATCGGCGATGATTTTCAGGCGCATGCCCGGTTCCGGATTATCGCCGGGTTTCATTCCGTTGAGGATCAGGAACAGGCGCAGCGGCTCGTCGGTTCCCTTCATGCGCGCAACCAGCGATTCGAGTGTATCGCCACCGTTGGCGATGACGACACGTACGCGCAACGGCGCTAGCTCTGTCTTCTCGGCATCGCTCATGCGCCGGAACGTCGCGGTGATGGCTTGCGAAATCGTTTCGATCCCGGGCGTCGTGATCGGCGCCGCGGTGATGAACCGGTACGCTTGCGCACCGTTGCGGATCACCGCGATGCGAAACCGCCAGCCATCGGTTTCGGCGTCGGCGGTCGCCGTTTCGAGCCCATCGGGATTGGTTGCGACCGCAACCGAATCGCTTTTCAGACCGTTGATCCAGCCGCTGCGCAGATAGCTTGCCAGGCCGGTGTAGCGTGCCAGCACCACGGCGTCGAAGCGCGTGGCAGCATCGCCCGGCCCGGTGATCATGATCGCCTTGGGCTGATTGTCGATGCGGCTGTCCGGCGGAACCTCGAAGCGGACGCCGAGTCCGGAATGGGCGAACACGCGGCCGCGCACAAAGCCTTCGTCGGCCGAATCGCCGTACAGCATGCCGTCGATGCCGTCGAGGTAGCGGTCGCGCCCGGTCTCGCCGTATCCCGGAGCGCCGAAGAAACGTGCGTGACGGCGCGCCAGTTCAATGCGCTGCGGCGTCGCCGGGTGGCTCGACAGGAAGGCGAATTCGTCGCTCTCGCTGTGGCCCGAGCGCAGCGCCTGATAGGCCTGCATCGTTTCCAGGAAGCGCGCGGCGGCAAACGGGTCGAAGCCAGCGCGGCCGATCATGCGAATGCCGATAGCATCGGCCTGCAATTCCTGTTCACGCGAGAAATTGGCAAGCTGCAGCTGGTTTGCCGCCAACGCCACGCGCGCGGCGACCGAATCGCCAAGCACCTCGGTGACGATCTTTTCGCCGAGTTCGGCCGAACTGGTCTTTTCCTGGCGCAGGATCGCGTGATTGGCCGAAACATGCGCCATCTCGTGAGCAATCACTGCAGCAATCTCGGACGAATCGTTGGCCAGCGCCAGCAGCCCGCGCGTGACATAGACGAAGCCTCCGGGCAGCGCGAAGGCATTGATCTTCGGAGTGTTGAGGATCGTCACCTTGAAGACGTGCGTCGGGTCGTCGGACACCGCAATCAACCGGCCGATGATCAGGGCCAGCGCCTTCTCCGCTTCGCTGTCGCGATATTCACCTCCATATTTTGCGAGTACCAGTGGATGCTCGCGCGCGCCGATTTCCTCCTGCGGATCTTCCGGACGAACGAAGCTCGAAGTAAGCTTGGCTTCCTCGTTCTTGGCGCTCTCCAGGCCGGCCATGACGCAGCCCTGTAGCGCCAGTCCGGCGAGCGCAGCCACCATCAACCGCGCGGCCGGCCGACGCCACGCGTTTGCGGAATTGTCCAGAGGTTGGCTTGAAGGCGCCTGCACCAGCCCTTCCCTTGACCACTTCCCATTTGGGCTGCAGAACCTGAAAGCAGCCGCGACGCGTTTTTCTACCAGCTTTGTGAACGCCAATTAAGGAAAACTTGCGGACGCCCTGTTCGGTCCTGCCCTTTAGTCTTCAAGGTGCGGACGACGCCCGACCGAGTGATAACGCAGGTTCTTGGCGCGAACTTCCTCGAGCGGGTAGATGTTGCGCAGGTCGACCAGCAGACGGTCTCCGAGCATGGCCGCAACCCGTTTCAGATCGAGCGCGCGGAACTGGTCCCATTCGGTCAGGATTGCCGCCATGTCGGCTCCTTCCAGGCAATGATAGGCGTTGTCGCAAAAGGCGACGTTGGCGAACAGTTTTGCCGCTTCTCCCATGCCCTGCGGATCGAAGGCCCGGATTTTGGCGCCGCGCGCCTGCAGCCCGGGGACGACGACCAGACTCGGCGCCTCGCGCATGTCGTCGGTGTTGGGCTTGAAGGTCAGGCCGAGAATAGAAACCGTCTTGCCTTCGACACTGCCGCCGGCAGCCGCGACGATCTTCTCCACCATCGCCTGCTTGCGCCGATCGTTGGCGGCGACGACGGCATCGACGATGGTCAGCGCCTGGCCGGCCTCCTGGGCCGTACGCGATAGCGCCACGGTATCCTTGGGGAAGCACGAGCCGCCATAGCCCGGTCCGGCATGGAGGAATTTGGCGCCGATGCGGTTGTCGAGGCCGATGCCGCGGGCGACCTGCTGGACATCGGCGTCGACTGCTTCGCAAAGATCGGCAATCTCGTTGATGAAGCCGATTTTTGCCGCAAGAAACGCGTTGGCCGCGTATTTCGTCAGCTCCGCCGTGCGCCGCTCGGTCACCACGATCGGCGTCTCGTTGAGATAGAGCGGCCGGTAAAGTTCGCGCAGCGCCGCCACCGCGCGCTGGCTTGCCGCGCCGACGACGATGCGGTCGGGGCGCTTGAAATCCGAAATCGCCGCGCCTTCGCGCAGGAATTCCGGATTTGAGGCGACATCGAAATCGGCAGACGGATTGGCCTTGCGAACGATCGCCTCGACCTCATCCCCGGTACCGACCGGCACCGTCGACTTGTTGACGATCACGGTATAGCCGCTGAGCTGGCCGGCAATTTCCTCGGCTGCCGCATAGACGTAGGAAAGGTCGGCATGACCGTCGCCGCGCCGTGCCGGGGTGCCGACGGCGATAAAGACGATATCGGCGGCGGCGATAGCGCTTTTTCCATCCGTGGCGAAATACAGTCGCCCTTCGCGGACGTTGGTTTCGACCAGGCTGTCGAGCCCAGGCTCGTAGATCGGCATGCGGTTCTGCTTCAGCGCTGCGATCTTGTTGGGGTCCTTGTCGATGCAAGTAACCTCGTGGCCGAAATCGGCAAAACAGGCGCCGGAAACCAGGCCGACATATCCGGTACCGATCATGGCAACGCGCATGGACAATCCTCGGGAGGTTCAGAAAAGCGGGCGGCGGGGCTCGTGCTTTGCCTAGCCGCCGTGCCTAGCCAAAGGCGCGGCAACTGGCAACCCGCGTCGACCGGCGACGCCTGACGCCGGCAAGCCTCACTCACGGCCGCCATGAATGACCGCGGCTTTGTTCTAGCCGGCAGCTTTGCTATTGAGGACGCGTGGTCCCGTAGCTCAGCAGGAAAGAGCGGCGGATTCCTAATCCGTAGGTCGCAGGTTCGAGTTCCTGCCGGGATCACCAGCTCAGGTGCGGGTCAGCGACTTGAAGACGGCAATGCTCATCAGCATTGTCGTTGCTCCCGCGATCGCGGCGGCGAACGCCCATTGCGGATGCCATTCGAACCGGTAGCCGGCAAGGTTGTAGATGTAGAGACCGGCAAAACTGCCGACCGCCAGCAACAGCCAGTTGCCGACGACGCCGAAGCCGGCATAGCCCATGATCCGGTCGGCGATATAACCGCACATGAACGCCAGCGTTACGATAAACAATAGCGACAGCAACCACTGATTGGTGGAAAGTTCCCAGAGCATCGAGGGCCTCCATCGGCCATCTCGCGCCAAGGGCGATAGCGCTTGCGCACGGCATCGGGTCCGTCTTGCGAACGCGTGCCTGGCTGCAAGGATCGGCCCAGCGCCAGTTTCGAACCCCCGGCGAGACTAATAGCAGTGCCGGGTTGGCCAAAAATTGCTGAAATCGTTCAATTGCTATCGTTTTGCCCGTCAGCGGGCGAGGCATCGGGCAAACGTAACAGCGCGCCGTTGAATTCGGCCCCGAACAGGAAGATTGCCGACATCAGATAGAGGAACACCAATGCGACGACAATGCCGGCGAGACCGGCATAGGTGCTGACATAGTCGGCAAATCCACGCAAATAGACGGCAAAAAACTGCGCCGCCACCAGCCAACAGGCGAGCGTCAAGGAAATCCCGGGAAGGATTTCGCCAAATGAGCGTCGGCCCCCGGGCAACCATTTATGGCTCGCCGCAAGCGCACCGACCAAAATCGTTGCCGAAAGCGCGTGGCGCCAATAGCTGAACGCCTGGATGGCCTCGACCAATCCCGGCAGAAAAAATTTTCGCGCCAGCTCTCCAGCGAGCGGCATCACGACGATCAGTAATCCGATGGCGGCAATGGCAACTGGCGGCCACAGCCACGAACGCCAGACTCTGCAGCCGACGAACCAGGAAATTCCGCTGCTCGCGAGCCTGATAAGCGCGATTGAGACCGAGGCGCAGCGCCTCGACGCCGCTCGACGCAAAAAATAGCGCCGCAGCTGCGCCGAAGGTCAGGACATCGCCACGCTGCACCGTCAGGACTTTGAGGATTTCGGCGGCGATCGGTTGCGCTATGCCGGCCGGCCAGGCGTCGAACACCAGATGCACGGCGGTTTCTGGAAAATCACCGAGATCCAGATATGCCGCCACTGCCGCGCAGAAGATCAGGAACGGAAACAGGGCGAAAATGCCGGAAGCGTAACATGGCTGGCGATGGCCCAGCCGTCGTCGCTGTTGAAATGGTCCCAAGCCGCCTTCAGCCCATGGGCGGTGCGGCGCAACGTGCTGTATGGCGGTTGCATGACGCCGATCCTCATGATTTGCGACTGCGATTGTAACCGATGCGACGGCGCGGCGCGTCTGCTCGTCGGCGCTACCAAATAGGTAACGGAAATCGGCGATGTCCAGAACGATTCTGATTACCGGCTGTTCTTCCGGGCATAGGCCGCCATTGCGCGCTCAAATTGAAGGAACAGGGCTGGCAGGTTTTGCAACGGCAAGAACTGCCAGGACCTGCGCGAACTGGGCAACCTCGGCCTGATTCCGCCCTGCGCCTGGATTATGCCGAGCCGGATTCGATTCGCGAAGCGTGTGAGGAGGTGCTGGCCGATGCGGCGGCAGCTCGACGCGCTGTTCCACAACGGCGCCTACGGCCAGCCGGGTGCAGTCGAGGACTTGTCGTCGCCGGTGCTGCGCGCCCAGTTCGAGGCGAATTTTTTCGGTTGGCATGAACTGACGCGGCTGGCGGTGCCGGTGATGCGCGCCCAATGGCGGCGGTCGCATCGTCGCCTGTTCCTCCATCCTTGGCCTCGTCCCTTATCGCTGGCGCGGCGCCTATACCGCTTCCAAATTCGCCATCGAGGGATTGTTCCTGACTTTGAGGCATGGAATTGCAGGGTTCCGGCATCCACGTTTGCCTGATCGAGCCCGGTCCGATTGCGTCAAAATTCACCGAGAACGCGCTTGCCCATTTCCGCGCCAACATCGACATCGACGGGTCGCGCCACGCGGCGAATTATCGCAAGCAACTCCAGCGTCTTGCCGCCGGCGGTGGCCGCAACCGTTTCCGGCGCACGCCGCAGGCGGTATTCGAAAAGCTCAGCACGCGCTCAATGCGCCGACACCGCGAGCGCAATACCCGGTGACCATCCCCTCGCATTTCATAAGCTGGGTTCGTTCGGTCATGCCGCAACGTTTGCTCGACCGGCTGCTGGCCGACGACGATTGACCCCGGCATCCAAAAAGCCCAGAAAACAGGACGCAATCAGCCGCAAGAAACAGCCCGAGCAACATCGGTGCCGCGCCCTTCGATGAGCCGCCCGATGGCCGCCTATCATGTCCGATTCCGATACTCTTGGCCGCCGTCGTCATCGTGCTGGCGCTGGGCCTGTGGAACCTGATGCGCGGCGGCAGCTCCAATCGCTCGCAAAACCTGATGCGATTGCGCATCCTGTTCCAGTTCATCGCTGTCATCGTCGTCATGACGGCCCTCTATGTCGCCGGCAGGGGCTGACGTCATGGTCGTTTTGAACCGAATCTATACCCGCACCGGCGATGACGGCACCACTGGCCTCGGCAACGGCGAACGTCGTGCCGAAACACGATTTGCGCGTCGACTGCCTATCGGCACGGTCGACGAGGCCAACAGCGCCATCGGCTTGTGCCCGCCTGCATCTTGCCGGCTTGCCGGCAATCGACGCCATGCTCGCCGCCATCCAGAACGACATGTTCGACTCGGTGCCGATCTGGCGACGCCCGAAGCGGCGCAAGGCGCCAAATCCGCAGACCGTTGCGCATCGACGCTCGCAGGTCGCCCGCCTCGAAGCGCAGATCGACAAACTCAAAGCGCGCTTGCGCCGCTGCGCTCGTTCGTCCTGCCCGGCGGATCGCCGCTCGCCGCTTACATGCATCTGGCCCGTACCGTCACCCGCCGCGCCGAGCGCCTGGTGGTCGAACTGGCCGGCACGCGAAGCCGTAAACATGGAGCGATCCGCTATCTCAACCGACTGTCGGATTTCCTGTTCGTCACCGCGCGAATTGCCAATGACAACGGCGACGGACGATGTGTTATGGGTGCCCGGCAAGAACCGCGGGCGACCGTGAATACCCGGTTGCCGCGGCGGGTGAGGCCGGCGAGATGTTCATCCCGCTGCATGACGCCAACCGGCTGCGCCATATCCGCTGTCAATACGTGACGGCCTGGCGATCATCGCGCCAACTGCGTCGTCTTTCTCATCGTCACCGCCGCGTCGATCGCCGACGATCTGTTCGCTCGCGCCGACCTTCTACAGTTTCGGCTTATGTGCCCGCTGTCGCCAATGGCACGGAAACACTGCCGGCAGCCTGCATTGGCTGCCGGACTGGACGCACTATGTCACCTATGCCTTCCTGCACGGCGATTTCTGGCATCTGGCCGGCAACATGCTGTTTCCTGTGGGTGTTCGCCGACAATGTTGAGGACGCCACCGGTCATCTTCGCTTCGTGCTGTTCTTCGCCTTGTGCGCGGCAGCCGGCGCCTATGTCCACATGCTGACCGCCCCGGACTCCGAGCAGCCGCTGATCGGCGCCTCGGGCGCCGCATCCGGCGTCGTTGCCGCCTACCTGATCCTGCATCCGCGGGTAAAGCTCTGGGTTCTGGCTTTCGGCCGCATTCCGTTGCGGTTGCGCGCCTATTGGGTCCTCGGCGCCTGGATCCTGTTCCAGTTCGGAAGTTTTCTCGCCTTGGCCGACGACGAGGTTTCGTGGGCCGCCCATGCCGGCGGCATCGTGACCGGCGCTATCCTGATCCCGTTTCTGAAGCGTCGCGACGTAGTGCTGTTCGACCGCAATGCGGAAGAGGCTGTGCCGGCGGCAGCCCCAGGAGCAACCATTGCGCCGTCGACTCCCGAACCGCCCGAAACCGCCGCGACATCGGCAGGGGGCGACCCGGTGCTGCAACCGATGCCAGATAGCGCCAACCGCCCACCGCGCGTGCTCTGGGGGCGCCGCGATCCCGGCTGATCTGCGGCATTGGCGCCTTGCTGCGCCGCACAAAAACAATTGACCGTGCCGCTCATACGCCATAGTTGTTGCGCCCACGCCGCGTTGCAGGCCGATTTGACAGGCGTTGGCGCATTTGATGAATCCACCGCTGGGCACGGCGCAGGAGCTAAATAGCTGACGCGGCCAGTCGAATTGGCCGAAATGACGCCGGCGGAGCGGCGGGGAGAGGTTGCCTCATGAAAATTGTCGTCCCGGTCAAGCGGGTGGTCGACTTCAACGTCAAGATTTGCGTCAAGAGCGACGGCTCGGGCGTCGATCTCGCCAACGTCAAGATGAGCATGAACCCATTCGACGAGATCGCGGTCGAGGCGGCATTGCGCCTGAAGGAGGCCGGCAAGGCTACCGAAGTGATCGCGGTTTCGATCGGCCCGGCCCAAGCCGCAGGAAACCATTCGCACTGCGCTGGCCATGGGCGCCGACCGCGGCATCCTCGTCAAGGTCGACGGCATCGTCGAGCCGCTCGCGGTCGCTAAACTCTTGAAAGGCGTCATCGACGCCGAAAAGCCCGGTCTAGCCATTCTCGGCAAGCAGGCGATCGACGACGACGCCAACCAGACTGGCCAGATGCTCGCGGCCCTTGCTCGGCTGGCCGCAGGCGACATTCGCCTCGAAAATCGAGATCGACGGCGACAAGGCCAAAGTCACCCGCGAAGTCGACGGCGGCCTGCAAACGATCGAGACAAAAGTGCCGCTGGTCATCACCACCGACTTGCGCCTCAACGAGCCGCGTTACGCCTCGCTGCCGAACATCATGAAGGCCAAGAAGAAGCAGCTCGACGAAAAATCGCCGGCCGATTACGGCGTCGATACCGCACCGCGACTGAAAGTGGTGAAGACCGTCGAACCGTCCGGCCGCAAGGCCGGCGTCAAGGTCGCTTCGGTCGCCGAACTGGTCGACAAGCTGAAAAACGAAGCCGGCGTATTGTAGGGATCAACCGATGGCCATTCTTCTGCTCGCCGAGCACGACAACAAGACGCTGTCCGACCAGACCGCCAAGGCACTCGCCGCCGCCGCAAAGATCGGCGACGATATGCATATTCTGGTCGCCGGCAAGGGCTGCCGCGCGGTGGCCGAACAGGCTGCCAAACTGTCCGGCGTCGCCAAGGTGCGGCTCGCCGATTCGGCCGAATACGAGCACTTGCTGGCCGAGCCGGTGGCCGAACCTGATCGTCAAGCTCGCCGGCGACTACGACACGATCGTCGCGCCGGCGACGACTTCGGGCAAGAATATCATGCCGCGCGTCGCCGCACTCCTCGACGTAATGCAGATTTCCGAAGTCACCGCGGTCAAAAGCGCCGACACCTTCGAGCGGCCGATCTATGCCGGCAACGCCATCCAGACGGTGCAATCGATCGACGCCAAGCGGGTCATCACCGTCCGCACCGCCGGTTTCCAGGCGGTCGGCGAAGGCGGTTCGGCACCGATCGAGACGGTCGCCGCGGCCGGCGATCCCGGACTGTCGAAATTCCTTTCGAGCCGCCTTGCAGAAGACCGACCGGCCGGAACTGACCTCGGCGCGCATCATCATTTCCGGCGGCCGGGCGCTCGGATCGAAGGAAAAGTTCATGGAAGTGATGCTGCCGGTCGCCGACAAGCTCGGAGCCGCGGTCGGCGCCTCGCGCGCCGCGGTCGATGCCGGCTATGCGCCGAACGACTGGCAGGTCGGCCAGACCGGCAAGGTCGTCGCTCCCGATCTCTACATCGCCTGCGGCATCTCCGGCGCCATCCAGCATCTGGCCGGCATGAAGGATTCCAAGGTCATCGTCGCCATCAACAAGGATGACGAGGCACCGATCTTCCAGGTCGCCGATTACGGCCTGGTCGCCGATCTGTTCCAAGCGCTGCCGGAACTGCAAAAGGCGCTCGGCTAGACTCGGGAAAAGCGACGGCAGGCAAAATCGAAAAGGTCGGGATCATCGGCGCCGGCCAGATGGGCGCCGGCATCGCCCATGTCTGTGCGCTCGCCGGCTACCAGGTGCTGCTCAACGACCTGGCACCGGAAAAAATCCGCTCCGGGCTGGCGACCATCAGCGGCAATCTCGCGCGCCAGCTCGCTTCGGAGAAAATCACCGAAAAGCAGCGCGACGCCGCCGTCGCCAGGCTCGCGCCGGCCGATGCAGTTCGCGATCTCGCCAGCTGCGACATCGTCATCGAGGCGGCGACCGAAAACGAGGCGATCAAGCGCAAGATCTTCGCCGAACTTGTGCGTCGGCCTTAACCCGGAAGCGATTCTGGCGACCAACACCTCGTCGATCTCGATCACGCGCCTTGCCTCCTCGACCGACCGGCCGGAGCGCTTCATCGGCATCCACTTCATGAACCCGGTGCCGGTGATGAAACTGGTCGAACTGGTGCGCGGCATCGCCACCGAGGACTCGACCTTCGAGACGGCCAAGGCATTCGTCGCCAGTCTCGACAAGACGGTCGCCGTCTCGGAGGATTTTCCCGCCTTCATGGTCAACCGCATCCTGCTGCCGATGATCAACGAGGCGATCTACACGCTCTATGAGGGCGTCGGCTCGGTCGATGCGATCGACACCGCCATGCGGCTCGGCGCCAACCATCCGATGGGGCCGCTGCAGCTTGCCGATTTCATCGGCCTCGATACCTGCCTGTCGATCATGCAGGTGCTGCACGACGGCCTGGCCGATTCGAAGTACCGGCCATGCCCGCTGCTGGTCAAATATGTCGAGGCCGGCTGGCTCGGCCGCAAGGCCGGCCGCGGCTTCTACGACTATCGCGGCGACACGCCGGTGCCGACACGGTAACGCGATTGGCGTTATCCGCCGACCGCCGCCGATATCAGGGCGCGCGCATCGGCTCCGGCCCATTCGGCCGGACCACTCATGTTGGCGAGGACGCAACCGTCGCGATCGACCAGCAGCGTCGTCGGCATGCCGAAGGCATAGCCTTTCTTTTTCAGTTCGTTGAACACGACAAGGCTGCCGTCATGCAGGAACGCCAGGTCGCGGATGCCGTTGTCGGCGAAGAACTTCAGCGGCTTGTCGGCGTCGCCGAGATCGACGCTGATCGCCAGCACCTGGAAATCGTCGCTGCCGAGGTCACGCTGCAGCCGATCGAGTGCCGCCATTTCAGCTCGGCACGGAGCGCACCATGTCGCCCATAGATTGACCAGCAGCGTCTTGCCCTGCCAATCGGCGAGCGTCCTGGTCTTCCCGTCGCGGTCCTCGAAGGAAAGCGGGCCTGCGGCCTTGGCTTTGGCAACGATCTGCAGCGCCGCCATATCGCCCGCGTTCAGTCCAGAGAGCCTCGCTGCACGGACGGACGAATCCGGGCACCCGCCGCCCGCATTGCCAGAGCCGCCGCCGATCCCGTATACCGCCCCAGCCATTATAATGGCCGCGATGCCGGCAACGACTGCCGCCGTCAAACGTCGCGATTTTCTGTCCACCGGCATTCTCCTGGAGCCCGATATGGCCGCGCGCAGCGCCAAATCCAAGCCCAAATCAAAACCAGGGCCGAGCGGCAAATCGACCCCCGCAGCATCGTCCAAGCTCCCGGCGCCCGCCGCCAACCGGATGTGGGGCGGCCGATTTTCGGCCGAGCCCGGGCGAAATCATGCAGGCGATCAACGCCTCGATCGGCTTCGATCGCAAGCTCTATGCCGAGGATATCGCCGGTTCGAAGGCGCATGCCCGCATGCTCGCCGCGCGCGGCATGATTTCGCAGGCTGATGCCAAGGCGATCCTTCAAGGTCTAGACACGATTGCGTCAGAGATCGAATCCGGCCGCTTCGCCTTTTCTGTCGCCCTTGAAGACATCCACCTGAATATCGAGGCGCGGCTCGGCGAACTGATCGGAGAACCGGCCGGGCGGCTTCACACCGCCCGTTCGCGCAACGACCAGGTCGCGACCGATTTCCGCCTCTTCGTCAAGAAGCAGACGATTGCCGCCGAGGCCGCACTCCTTGGCCTGATCGTGGCGCTCGCTTGACAAGGCCGAGGCGCATGCGGCCAGCCTGATGCCCGGCTTTACCCATCTGCAGGCGGCGCAGCCGGTCACCTTCGGCCATCACCTGATGGCCTATGTCGAGATGTTCGGGCGCGACCGCGGCCGCTTTGGCGACGCGGCGCGGCGCATGGACGAATGCCCGCTCGGCGCCGCCGCGCTCGCCGGCACTTCGTTTCCCGATCGACCGCAAGATGACGGCCAGGGAGCTCGGCTTTCGCGAGCCGACGCGCAACTCCATCGATTCGGTCTCCGACCGCGATTTCGCGCTCGAGTTCCTCGCTGCGGCGGCGATCTGCGCCGGCCACCTGTCGCGCCTCGCCGAGGAGATCGTCATCTGGTCGACGCCGCAATTCGGCTTCGTGCGGCTTTCCGATCAATGGTCGACCGGCTCCTCGATCATGCCGCAGAAGCGCAATCCCGACGCCGCCGAACTGGTGCGCGCCAAGACCGGGCGCATCGGCGGCTCTCTCATCGCCCTGCTGACGGTGATGAAGGGACTGCCGCTCGCCTATTCCAAGGACATGCAGGAAGACAAGGAGCCGGTCTTCGACGCGGTCGAAAGCCTGTCGCTGTGCCTTGCCGCCATGACCGGCATGATCGGCGATCTGACCGTCAATGAGCAGGCGATGGCCGAAGCAGCCGGAGCCGGCTTTGCCATCGCCACCGACCTCGCCGACTGGCTGGTGCGCGAAACCGGCCTGCCGTTCCGCCAGGCGCACCATGTCGCCGGCCGCGCCGTGGCGCTGGCCGAGAGCCGGCAATGCCGCCTGGAGGATTTGTCGTTGAAGGATCTTCAGGGCGCTCAACCCGGATTTCGACCGGCGGGTATTTTCGGTGTTGTCGCCGGCCAAATCGGCAGCGAGCCGCAAGAGCTATGGCGGCACCGCGCCGGCCAATGTCCGCGCCCAGATCAAGGCCTGGCGCAGGCGCCTCGCTGGCGCCTCCATCGTTAGCAATGGCCGCAACGGCAAATGATTTCGCCGCGGGCCGGTTTGACAATTGCCGCAGGCTTGGCGAATAACCGCCCCAATCGAACCGCATAGTTTGCTTTGCCAGTGAACGTAGAATGCGGCGTGGAGCCTGTGATGAGTCCAGTCAATCGGCGTATCGGCCGGCCTGCCCCTGCGCTGCTGGCCTTGGCATTGCTGGCCGCAATGTCGGCGTCCGGTTGCGGTCGCCGCGGTCCGCCCGAGGCGCCGCCGTCCGCGGCAGTGCCGAGCAAGGCCGAAATCGCCAAGGACCCGTCGCTGGCGCCGCCGCCGAAGCGTTTTATTCTCGATCCTTTGATCGATTGAGCAACGCCTGTCGGTCCGCTGGGGGACCTGTTGCATGAACCATTTCGACTACCGCAAGGGAATGCTGCATGCCGAGGACGTGGCGGTTCCGGCCATCGCCGCCGCCGTCGGCACCCCGTTCTACTGCTATTCGACGGCGACGCTGACGCGCCATTACCGGGTTTTCGCCGAGGCCTTTGCCGATTTGCCCTCGCTGATCTGCTATGCGCTGAAGGCCAATTCCAACCAGGCAGTAATCGCGACGCTCGCCCAACTTGGCGCCGGCGCCGATGTCGTTTCGCTCGGTGAATTGCGCCGGGCGCTCAAGGCCGGCGTGCCGGCAAACCGCATCCTGTTTTCCGGCGTCGGCAAAACCGTTGACGAACTCGATGCCGGACTTGCCGCCGACATCCTGTGTTTCAATGTCGAATCGCTGCCGGAACTCGAGGCCCTGTCAGCTCGCGCCGTAACTGCCGGCAAGACAGCGCCGGTGGCGCTGCGCATCAATCCCGATGTCGACGCGATGACCCACGCCAAGATCTCGACCGGCAAAAAGGAAGACAAGTTCGGCATTCCGTGGGGCGAGGCGATCGAGGCCTATGACCGCGCCGCAACCCTGCCCGGGCTGTGCATCACCGGCATCGACATGCATATTGGCAGCCAGATCACCGATCTGGCGCCGTTCGACCACGCTTTTCGCCGCCTCGACGCGCTGGTGCGCGAATTGCGCGCCCGCGACCAGACGATCGAGCACGTCGATCTCGGCGGCGGCCTCGGCATTCCCTATCGCTTTGACAACGCGCCACCGCCCGATCCCGGCGAATACGCCGCGATCGTCCACCGCCATGTCCGCAAGCTCGGCTGCAAGGTGATGTTCGAGCCCGGCCGCCTCATCGCAGGCAACGCCGGAATCCTTGTCGGTCGCGTCATCTACGTGAAGGAGACCGGCCACAAGACCTTCGTCATTGGCGACACCGCCATGAACGATCTCATCCGGCCGACGCTCTACGACGCATGGCATGAGATCCGGCCGGTGCTCGAGCCGGAGAAGGGCGCTGCCCGGATCGTCGCCGATCTGGTCGGTCCCGTGTGCGAGACCGGCGATTTCATCGCCCGCGACCGCGCGATGGCGCCGCTTGCTGCCGGCGATCTGTACGCCATCGCCACGGCCGGCGCCTATGGCGCCGTCCAGGCCGGAACCTACAATACCCGCGCGCTGGTGCCGGAGGTCATGGTGAATGGCGAACGCTTCCACCTCGTGCGCCCGCGGATGGAAATCGATGCCATCATCGCCATGGATTCGCTTCCCGACTGGCTGGATAGCCAAGGCTGAACCGGAAGTTGCACGTTCAATTTTCGGCGATGACGCGAGGCAATCGCCAAATTGGCGCAATTGATGCTAAACTGCTTCGGTGAACCAGTCAGAACGTGAACCATCGCCGCGGCCCGCGGCGCGGCCGGGTGGCGCGATCCGCCTGGCGGCCGCTTTGTCCCTGTTGTGGGAGCAGCTATGGCCGATGGCAGTGCCACTGGCGATGCTAGCCGGTGTCTTTGCCTCGGTTTCCTGGTTCGGCCTGTGGGCGCTCGTTGCCGCGCCGATCCGTCTCGCTGGCCTTGCCGTTTTCGCCCTCCTTGCCGCCGCGGCACTATGGCGGTTGCGCTCCCTGCGATTGCCATCCCACCAGGAAGTAACGCGACGCATCGAACGCGTCTCTCACCTGGCGCACCGGCCGCTGACGGCGCAGGAAGACCGCCTGGCAATGGACGACGGGCAAGGCTTTGCCGCCGCGCTGTGGCGCGAACACAACGCCCGCATGGCGGCCGGGATCGACGGCCTTGCCGCCGGCACGCCGAGGCCGAAGCTTGACCGCATCGATCCCTGGGCGCTGCGCGCCGCCATCGCCATTATTGCGTTTCTGGCCTTCGGCTACAGTTTCGGGCCGGCCGGCGGACGTTTCGCCGATGCCTTCGTCGTGCGCCACGATCCGGCTGAAGTACTCGCCCGTACCGATGCCTGGATCAATCCGCCGGCCTATACGCGCAAGCCGCCGATCTATCTGTCGGGACTCAAATACCGCCAGGATTCTGAGCCGATCAGCGCACCGCAGGGCAGCCAATTCGTGCTGCGCCACACCGGCGAGCAAGCCGTCGAGACCGCCTTCGAGCAATACGTAACGGCTCCAGCAGACGCTACAACAACGCACGTATTGCTCGGCACGGCTATCACAGCATTCAGTGGAGGGTAATCACTACAGACGGAAGGGACGGAGGAAAAACCCCGAACGGCACCAGTTTTCGTCCCGCAATTCTCTGCCCTAGATCCTCAGGCCCGGACAAGCCGGACAACCGTCTCGATGTGCCCGGTGTGCGGAAACATGTCGACGGCTTCGATTCGCTCCGCGCGGTATCCCGCAGCCAGAATGACCGGCAATTCTGCCGCAAGCATGTCCGGATTGCACGAAACGTATACGGCGCGTTGTGGAGCAAGATCGGTGGAAGACCGCCGACAGAACCGGACCGGGCGGCCCCGCCGCGGAGGATTGAGTCACCACCGCATCCCAGGCTTCCCACCGCCTCCTGCCAGCCTGCTTCGACGCGCGCGGCGATGAAGCGGATGGCGCCCCTCCGGGAAGCCGGTTCAGGCGGACATTCGCTTCCGCATCCCGGATCGCGTGCCGGTTTTCGTCGATGCCGGTCACCCGCGCGCCCGCCGCCGCCAGCGGAAGCGAAAAAAGGCCGCTGCCGCAATACACATTGAGCACGCGGCGCGCGCCGGCTGCCCCTTCGGCTACACATTTCTGCAGTACCGCCGCCGCCTCAGTATTGGTCTGCAAGAATGCCGGTGGAGAGACGAGATAAGCCAGACCGCCCACGGTCTCGCGCACATGGCTCCGCCCGGCGATCCGGAGGTCCGGCAACTGAAGTACGGACGGTCCCGCAATGTCGTTGATATCGATGAAGAACCCGTCGCGCCCGTCCCCAGTCCAGCAAAGCGCGCACCGGACGTCGAAGCGACTTGTCGTTTCGCGTTACCACCAGCAAGGCGACGGCTTCGCGATCGTCTTTCGTGGTCCGAACGATCAGATGACGCAGAACGCCGCAGAGACGGCCCGGCGGCACTGATTCCGGCGCGCGCCAAGCGGTCGCGAAGCGCGAAAACGCGATACGGTTGCCCCGTTCGCTGTGCACCGGGCACTCCTCGACCGGAACGATCCGATGCGAACCGACTTCGTAGTGCCCCATGACGAGTCCGCGGCCGCCGGCGGCGGAACCGAAGACGAATGCGACCTTCTGCCGGACGTCATGGCTCGACAGTTCTGGAGCCTGTCGGAACGAACAGCGGAGACGCGAAAACGCCGGCGCTGTTGCGCACTGCCCTCGGAACGTCTTTCAGTAGCGCGGCCTCTTTTGAAACAAGCTGCTGCGGATAGGAAAGATGCTGGAGATCTGGCAGCTGCTGCAATCCCCAAATGGCGGCATGTCATGCCGAGGAACCGCCGCGATGGACTCGATGCGCGATCACGATGTATGAGCGTGACGAGCGCGGATGCCGAGACTACACCGCGATTTATCGACTCCACACGCTGCGTCAGAAACGACATCCTCGAAAATCATCGTGGCGCCCGTCCACGCAATCACCCCGGCGCCAAGTATAGGAAAGCCACCAGAAGCGGTTGATGAGATTGGCGACCAGCCTTGCCCATTTCCATAAGAATGGCCATGCTCAGCACGAGGCCGAAAATCAGCAGCCGTAGATCCTTGCCGCTGGCCGCCGCCACGCCGAGCACGTTGTCCGTACTCATCACGAAATCCGCGACAAGTATGGTGATAACGGCGTCACGCATGCTGGCCTCGACTTCATTCCTTTGTGACCCTCCGTTTTTAATAGCTCTGTAAACCGATCCAGATCAGAAGTATCCCGCCGGCAATCTGCAGCCCGGAAACGCGCAACAAAAACGCGGCTATCGCCGTGAGCGTGATGCGCAGCACGATCGCGGCGGCACCCCCGCATAGAATTGCGAACTTCCTCTGCCGCGGCGGAAGCCGGTGCGCCGCCATTCCGATCACGACGGCATTGTCACCGCTCAAAACCAGATTGATGATGACGATTTTGAAGAGCGCCGAAAAGAAATGCATCGCGACCGATCACCGGCCTTCCCGGCGCCCTTCTGGAAGACTTTGTCGCTGTCGGCGCTGACGATGATGGCGTGAACGTTGACGTGCAAACCGGGGCCGGCGATTTCAGTCGGAATTCGGTGTCGCTGACCTTCGTCCGCCATACATCCGCCGAGCGCGAAACGCTGACGCGCCGGCCGGACTGAAGATCAGCGCGGTACTACTTCATTCGGATAAAGGAATATTTCGGATTGGCCGCCAGACATTCCGCCTGCGAGGCGCCCGATTTCCTTTCTGACGACATTGGTTCCCCGAACAAGAGCAACGGACTTGTAGAGGCGTGGCGCCGGCTCATGCCTTCGCGGCCCATTCCACAGTCCGTAGAGACGGCCAGCCGTTCCGGCGCTACCGTTTCAGCGCCTGCCGAAAAGTCGGTGACTTCTTCCGGGTTTCGACCCGCAGGTGTGGTGATTGATCACGCTGATCGCGATCTTCTTCTCGGTAATCTGCTTGCAGACCGCTTCGAGATCCAGCGCGTTCGAGCTTTTCATTTCGAACTGGATCAGATCCGCATCGACTTGATTCAGCATTTCGAGTGCCGGCCTGTACGATGTACCTGTGCAAACATGCGCTGCTGAGGGATTTCGCCGACAGGTGCGGCACCAGACTTCGGTTTTGTCGCGCAGGCCCTTCACCGTGTTGTTGAAAACCTTCAGCATGAAGTCGAGCGTGATGTCTTTGTTCGGGACCGGCCGCGCAGCCAGCTAGTGGAGTTGAGGATCTTCGATCTGAATTACCTGAGCAGCCGGCATCGGCCAGGTCGTGGAGTTCCTTGTTGAAGGCGTCACTGAATGCCATGATGCGCGACGGAAGATCCTTGTAGTCTCGGCCTGTACCGCGTATGCCACCAGTTCCGGCGCCACAGTGCCGAATTTCACCGGCCGCGGCGTCAGCCGCTGCGCAGCCTTCCATATTTCCGCGCATTGCATTTCCCCGGGTTCACCGGCCCCACGATCTTCGGCATCACCCGCGCTTCAAGATAATCGTGAGGATATGTCCCCGCGGAAAACCGATACCGCCGGCGCCGGCGCGAGCAAGTGCGATGCGTGGCTTCGAAGCCGGCCATATGCCGCGGCGGATAACTGGTCCATGTCTGGCCACCGACATCCTGATCGAATCGGCAGTCGCCGTCGGTGACCATGTCATACCGGCGACTTCCTGATCTTTCAAATAGCAGGAGAGGAAGGTCCAACGTATGCTCGGCGGAATTGTCTCGACATCGCGTCCACGAAGGAACGCGTCCCTACAGTTTCGGTGTACCAGCTTGGACGCGGAAGAAGAACCCATGATAGTGGTGGGGAGTATTTTTCCCTTGGTCGCTTTCAACATTATCTTAATAGTCCTCCAACTCCTCGCGGCGGCTGAGGAACGACCACGCGACCACTCCAATTAACGGGAAACACCGCAATGACCCAGAACAAAGCGGAAGACCGCCGCTGATTGACCAATCGTCCGAACCAGGGCGATAGTATGGCATTCTCCAGGGCAAACGCTCCAGAAGCGATCCCCGACATCATCGCCGCCTGTTCACGCGGAAACGCATACGAGCCGACCTTCAGCGCCACCAT